>NC_009142.1:5475203-6844004 GCF_000062885.1 Saccharopolyspora erythraea NRRL 2338
TTCCCGGTTCTTGGCCGCCAAGATGCCGAGGGTGAACAGCACGACGTCGTAGTCCTCAGCGGGAAGGTCGCGCCCCAGGCGGGCAGCCTCGCGCATCGACGACAGGTCGGATCGCACGAAGGTCAGCCGGGCCTGCGGGTTGTCGCGAAACGACCGGGGCGGGGTGTGGCGCCACGCTCCGGTCCAAGGTTGAGCTTGTCCGGCGGCCGCGCGCCGAAGGGGTCGGCCGTCAGCCAGCCGTCCAGTTGCGGTGTCAGCCCGGGCCACGCGCACAGGTCGTACATCTGCGAGTGGTACGTCGCGGACGCGAAGTTCGCGGTGTAGTGCAGGAGGAACTCCTTCGCCGCGTCGGCGCCGGGCGCGTACTGCGGGATCACCCAGTTGTACATGACGTGCTGCGCGGCGAGCGCGTTTCTCGGACCCCGCAGCGCGGGCACGAAGAAGGTGTCGTCGAACACCGGTGGGTTCGCTCCCTGGGCGGTGCGCCACGCCGAGATCGAGTTGACGATGTAGGACAGCTTCCCCGCGACCAGTCCCTGGTTGTTGCTCGCCGCGTTCCACGAGAACACCTCGGGCGTCATCGCCTGCTGGTAGAGGCGGCCCATGTATTCCACGGCCGCGACCGTTTCGGGAGTGTTGAGGACGACCTGCTGCTGCGCGTCCTGCTCCGATGCGCCGTAGGACCACATCAGCGCGCGCAGGACCATGTTGGAGTCGATTTCCTGGGACAGGCCGAGACCGAACTGGGTCCCGGTGCGCCGTTTGATCTCATCGGCGCCCATGAGCAACTCCTCCCAGTTGGAGGGCCCCTGCGGCATGCCGACCTGCTCCCACAGCGACCGGCGGTAGTTCCCGGGATCGGGTGCCCAGCCCGGCGAGTAGGCGAAGAACCTCCCGGTGGTCGGGTTGAACGTCGACTTGCGGCACAGCTCCAGTTGCGGGCCCCAGCGCCGCACCGCCTCGTCGGTGAGGTCGCGGAGGTCGAGCATGGCCGGCTCGAACTGGGACAGCGGTGCGATGTACTGGATGACGTCGTGGCCCTGCCGGCCTGCACCTCGGCGGCTATGCGCGTCGGGATCTGCGCCTGGTCGATGTGGTCGACGGTCACGTTGACGCCGACCCTGCTACCCCAGTTCCGTGCGAAGGCGCCGAACCACTGGTCGTGGCTGGGGATGAAGTGGCTCCACAGCAGGATCCGCAGCTCCCCGGACAGCCGGCGGGAGGGCTCGGCGAACGTCTCCTGCGACGCAGCGCGCGTGTCGGTCGGACCGAGTGCCTCCTCACGGACACACGCGCCGGCCAGAGCAAGCACCGCGGCGGCACTGAGCACGTCACGGCGACGGTGCATTCTGGATGAGAACTCGCTGGTCATGGCCGACTCCTACCTGGTAGGAAGTCTCAGTCACAGTAAAGCTCGCGAGTTCAATCCCACTAGCGATAGCAGCGCTCGAACACACAACGTAGTCATTTCGGACACGAAGGGTTACCGGTTTCATAAAACCGACCGCGGAAACCGCCGGCCCGGATCGAGCCGCCTGTCGGGCGTTGAGCCATTTTGCGCGCGGGCCTGCAATCGGAACTTGGCGAGGCTACAGATCCACGTGCCGACACGAGAGTCCCGGTACACATGTGGCGCTCGTTGCTGGAGTGCTTTACAACTCGTTTCAGAATGAGGTTGGTAGTTGGCGGTAGCAGATCAGGACGCATCCGAGCCGGAGGAGCCCGAGGTGGATGTCGGCGCGGCGTTCGTAGCGGGTGCGGAGGCGTTTGTACTGGTGCAGCCAGGCAAACGTGCGTTCCACGACCCAGCGGACCTTACCGAGACCGGAGCCGTGTCCGGTGTTGCGGCGTGCGATACGCGGAATGATTCCTCGTTCGCGCAGGGCTTTCCGGTGATGTTCGTAGTCGTAGGCGCGGTCGCCATAGAGCCAGCGAGGCCGTTGCCAAGGCCGACCGCGCTTACCACGGATCGTGGGCAGAGCCTCGACCAGCGGGATGAGTTGGGTGCTGTCGTGGCGGTTGCCGCCGGTGACCGTCACTGCCAGTGGGATACCGCCGGCGTCGGTGATCACATGGTGTTTGGTGCCGGTGCGAGCCCGATCGACGGGCGAGGGGCCCGTCGCCGCCCCCCTTTGAGCGCCCGCACATGCGATCCGTCGACCACCACAGTGTTCAGGTCGAGCCGATCCAAAGCCCGAAGCTGGTCCAGCAGCAGCTCGTGCACCGCGTTGAACACCCCGGCCTCGCTCCAGTCCCGCAACCGCCGCCAGCACGTCACTCCGGAACATCCCGCCACCTCGTGCGGTAGTTCCCGCCAGGTGATCCCGGTCTTGAGCACGAACACGATCCCGGCCAGAGCGGCCCGATCGTCGACCGGCAACCGGCCCGGGTACCGGCTCCGGCGAGGCGGACGCGCCGGGAGCAACGGCTGCACCCGAGACCACAACTGATCTGGCACCAACTCCTCGATCACACCATGACCATGCACCGAGTCGATCAACCATCGCTATCAGACACGCCCATTATTCTGAAACGAGTTGTAAGTCAGATTCCGCACGGGGGGACATGGCTGGAAGTCCTGAACAGTGAGGATCACGTATCAGTTCACTTGATCACTTCGTCCCTCTACTGCGGCAATGGACGCACGGTCCGGCTTCCGACATGAGAAACATTCCCGTTGCGGCGAACCCGTCCCGCCAGCCTCAGTGGACACGAAGCGCGCCGTGTGGTCGAGCGGTTGTCAGGTACCACGACCTCACCGGCAAGCTGCACGCCAAGACCCGGTCTGATGCTCAACGGCGGACACCTGGTGGCAGCACGGCATATCCGCAAAGCGATGGGAACGGTCCGAAAAGGAACAGTTGCGCGCCGCAGGAGCAGGGAGGTGTCGCGGAAGGCTGCGTGCAGCGGAACCACTTCGACGCGAGCAGTGCACTCACAGAGGCCGTCGCATGTGGATACCACAGAGTCGTCACACAGAGAAGCCGAATGAGCACTCTGTGACAATTCTCTTGCCTTGTCGACAGTCTTCCGGGGGGATCTGCAAGATCACCCCCGTGGCTCACAGTCCCCTTCGGAGGACGCCGAAGCCGTCGTTCCGGGTCTGTGATGCCGACAGCTGGTGGCGACGTGAAGTGGTGGTGCAATATGACCGAATCGTTTGGTTCCAACGGTAATGACAACGCGGAGGCCCAGCTGAGCTTGGGTACCGCCGCCGCGCGGAACCTGTCGACGACGACGAAAACCCCGCCGCAGATGCAGAGCATCACGTCGCGGTGGTTGTTGAAGCTGTTGCCGTGGGTGGAGGCCAAGGGCGGCGCGTACCGGGTGAACCGCCGACTGACCTACGCCCTCGGGGACGGGCGGGTCACGTCCACGAACACCGGTGCCGAGGTTCAGGTCGTTCCGGCAGAGCTGTGCGAGTTGCCGCTGTTGCGCGGATTCGACGACACCGGCGTCCTCGAGGCACTCGCGGGTCGGTTCTCCCAGCGCGAGTACGAGCCAGGAGACGCGATCGTCGAGTCGGGTCAGGCGGCCGACCAGCTCGTGGTCATCGCGCACGGCAAGGTGAACCAGCTGGGCGCCGGTGAGTACGGCGGCCAGACCGTCCTCGGCGTGCTGGCCGACGGTGAGTTCTTCGGCGACCGGGTTCTGCTGGGGGAACAGGAGACGTGGGATTTCACGGCGAAGGCGGTCACACCCTGCACGGTGTTGACGCTGTCGCGGCAGGCTTTCCAAGAGGTGTCCGACCGCTCCGAGGCACTGCGGGATCAGGTCGAGCGCACCAGGGGCCAGCTGCAGCGGGCGCAGAATCCCTACGGCGAGGCCACCGTCGAGCTCGCCTCGGGACATGACGGCGAGGTCGACCTCCCCGGCACGTTCGTGGACTACGAGCTCAAGCCGCGCGAGTACGAGCTCAGCGTCGCCCAGACCATCCTGCGGGTCCACAGCCGCGTAGCCGATCTTTACAACGAGCCGATGGACCAGGTCGAGCAGCAGCTGCGGCTGACGATCGAGGAACTTCGGGAGGAACAGGAGAACCAGCTCGTCAACAACCGCGATTTCGGCTTGTTGCACAACGCTGATCTGCGTCAGCGAATCCACACCCGCGGCGGGGCGCCGACTCCCGACGACATGGACGAGCTGCTGTCCACGGTGTGGAAGGAGCCGAGCTTCTTCCTCGCGCACCCCCGCGCCATCGCCGCGTTCGGCCGGGAGTGCAGCCGCCGGGGCCTGTACCCGCAGAGCGCGGACTTCGGCGGTCATCACGTGCCGGCCTGGCGGGGTGTGCCGATCTTCCCGTGCAACAAGATCCCGGTCAGCAAGACCCGCACCACCTCGATCATGCTGATGCGGGCCGGAGAGCAGAACCAGGGCGTGGTCGGGTTGCACCAGACCGGCATTCCGGACGAGTACCAGCCGGGCCTGTCGGTGCGGTTCATGGGGATCAACGAGAAGGCGATCATCTCGTACCTGGTGAGCACGTACTTCTCCGCAGCGGTGCTCGTCCCGGATGCGCTGGGCGTGCTGGAGCACGTGGAACTCGGCCGGGAAAGCTGAAAGTGCCTACCATGCAGCCATTTCGACTGCCCGAGTTCTACGTGCCGTGGCCGGCGCGCCTGAACCCGCACCTGGAGACAGCACGCGAGCACAGCAAGGCGTGGGCGCGTGAGATGGGTATGCTGCCGGGCGGCCCCCTGGGCGACGACCAGGCCGTGTGGGACGAGGCGACCTTCGACGCGCACGACTACGCGCTGTTGTGCGCCTACACCCACCCCGACGCGACCGCGCATGAGCTCGGGCTCGTGACCGACTGGTACGTGTGGGTCTTCTACTTCGACGATCACTTCCTGGAGTACTACAAGCGCACCCGGGATCTGACCGGGGCTCGGGAGTACCTGGCCGGTCTCGCCGCTTTCATGCCGGCAGAGCTCACAGCCGAACAGCCCACCGCCAAGAACCCGGTGGAGTGGGGTCTGGTGGATCTGTGGGCCCGCAGTGTCCCGATCATGTCCGCGGACTGGTTGCGCCGGTTCTCGGAGAGCACGCGGAACCTGCTGGAGGACTGCGTGTGGGAGCTGACCAACATCACCCACGGTCAGGTGCCCAATCCGATCGACTACGTCGAGATGCGCCGTCGCGTCGGAGGTGCCCCGTGGTCCGCCGACCTGGTCGAGCTCGCCGCCCGCGTCGAGGTTCCGGCGCAGATCGCACGTACGCGGCCGATGAGCGTGCTCAAGGACACCTTCGCCGACGCCGTGCACCTGCGCAACGACATCTTCTCCTACCAGCGTGAGACCGAGGAGGAGGGCGAGCTCAACAACGGTGTGCTCGTATTCGAGCGGTTCCTGGACTGCGGTCCGCAGGAGGCCGCTGACACCACCAACGAACTGCTGACGTCGCGCCTGCAGCAGTTCGAGAACACCGCGCTCACCGAGGTACCACCGTTGTGCGAGGAGTACGGCCTCGATCCGGCTGAACGCGCAGCGGTGCTCACCTACGTCAAGGGTCTGCAGGACTGGCAGTCCGGCGGCCACGAGTGGCACCTGCGATCCAGCCGCTACATGAACGACGGTGCCCTCGCTGGTGCGCGCAGCCCGTTCGGGGGTCCCACCGGACTGGGGACCTCCGCCGCGCACAACGCACTCGCGCGGGTCCGGCCGGGGATCCGACGACACCGCGAGCAGCATTCCCACGCCCCGTTCGCACCCGTCGGTCATCTTCCGCTGCCTGAGATCTACATGCCGTTCCCGGTGCGGATGAGCCCGCACCTGGACGCTGCTCGGCAGCACGCGGTCGATTGGGCGCGGGAGATGGGCATGTTCGATTCCGTGCCCGGATCCGAAGTCGGGGGTGTCTGGAACGAGCGCCGCTTCGTCGGCTTCGACTTCCCGCACTGCGCCGCGATGATCCACGCCGACGCCGGCCCGGAGCAGCTCGATCTGTCCTCGGACTGGCTCGCCTGGGGCACCTATGGCGACGACTTCTTCCCGGTGGTCTTCGGCGCTACGCGCAATCTGGCCGCGGCGAAGGTGTGCAACGACCGGCTGTCGGCGTTCATGCCGATTGACGGGGGTGGGGTTCCGGAGCCGGCGAACGTGCTCGAACGCGGCCTGGCGGATCTGTGGCGGCGCACCGCGGGGCCCATGCCCGCGGACTCGCGTCGGCAGTTCCGCAAGGCGGTCGAGGACATGACCTCCAGTTGGTTGTGGGAACTGGCCAACCAGACCCAGAACCGCATTCCCGATCCTGTCGACTACATCGAGATGCGGCGGCGGACGTTCGGCTCGGACATGACGATGAGCCTGTCCAGGCTCGCCAACGCCGCGGTCGTACCAGCGGAGATCTACCGCACTCGAGTCATGCGGGAGCTGGAGTGGTCCGCGCAGGACTACGCCTGCTTCACCAACGACCTGTTCTCGTACCAGAAGGAGATCGAGTTCGAAGGCGAGGTCCACAACATGGTCCTGGTCGTTGAGAACTTCCTGGGTGTGGACAGGTTGACCGCACGGGACGTCGTGGCCGACCTGATGAAGGCTCGGATGCGGCAGTTCGAGCGCATCCTCGCCGAGGAGCTGCCGACCCTGATCGACGAGTTCGAACTCGACGAGGCCGCCCGCACAGCCCTCACGCGCCAGTGCGACGAGTTGAAGGACTGGACGTCGGGAATCCTCGAATGGCATCGCAGATGTGTCCGCTACACCGATGCGGAGCTGCGGCGCACTCGATCGGAACACCACCACGGCACCGGGCCGGAGCCACACCTGCCATTGCGTCGGCGTCTTTCCGGGCCCACCGGCATCGGGACCTCTGCCGCCCGGCTGGCTCGACGCGGATCTTCCGCAACCGGCCTCAACCGCTGAACCAGCGAATCGCTTCGCAGCACAACCTGATTGGTGAGCTTCATGACCGAACCGCAGCATGCCGGGGACACCGCCGCGTCCGGGCAGCTGAGCCTGGGAACCGCCCAGGCGCGCAACCTCGCGACCACCACCAAGACGCCGCCCCAGATGCAGAGCATCAGCCCGCGATGGCTGCTGCGCAAGCTGCCGTGGGTGCAGACCCAGGCCGGTTCATACCGGGTGAACCGCAGGCTCACCTACGCCCTCGGTGACGGACTGGTGACCTGTTCCAACACCGGCGACTCGGTGTACGTGGTGCCACCGGAACTGCGTGAACTGGCGCTGTTGCGCGACGTCGACGACGACGCTGTGCTGGGCGCGGTCGCCGAGCGCTTCGTCCGGCGCGACTACGAGCCGGGCGACGTGCTGGTCTCCGCCGACCGCCCGGCGGACGAGCTGCTGCTCATCGCGCACGGCAAGGTCAAGACCATGGGCACCGGTGAGTACGGCGATCAGCCGGTTCTGGACATCCTCGCCGACGGCCGCTACTTCGGCGAGCAGGCCCTCGTCAGCGAGGACCACAGGTGGGATTTCACCGCGCAGGCCGCCACGCCATGCATCGTTCTCGCACTGCCGCGGCAGTCGTTCCAGGAGCTCGCGGCGCAGTCACCTGTGCTGCGCTCACACCTCGAACACCTCCGAAGCAGCGCGAAACCGGCGCACAACAAGTACGGTGAAGCCGTGATCGACCTCGCGTCCGGACATGACGGAGAGGTCGAGCTGCCCGGTACGTTCGTCGACTACGAGCTCAACCCGCGCGAGTACGAACTCAGCGTCGCCCAGACGATCCTGCGCGTGCACACGCGGGTGGCCGACCTCTACAACCAGCCGATGGACCAGCTGGAGCAGCAGTTGCGGCTGACGATCGAGGAGCTGCGGGAGGAGCAGGAGAACCAGCTGGTCAACAACCGCGAGTTCGGTCTGCTGCACAGCGCTGACCTGCGTCAGCGCATCGAGACCCACAGCGGCCCGCCCACGCCGGCCGACCTCGACGAGCTCCTGGCGCGGCGCCGCAAGTCGGAGTTCTTCCTGGCCCACCCGCGGGCCATCGCGGCGTTCGGCCGGGAATGCTCGCGCTTCGGTGTCTATCCCGACACCGTCGAACTCCACGGCAGCCGGGTCTACGCGTGGCGCGGTGTTCCACTCCTGCCCTGCAACAAGATCCCCATCAGCGAGACCGGCACCAGTTCGATCCTGGTCATGCGCACCGGGGAGGACGAACAAGGCGTGGTCGGACTGCACCAGACCGGCATTCCGGACGAGTACGAGCCCGGCCTGAACGTGCGGTTCATGGGGATCAACGACAGGGCGGTCACCTCCTACCTGGTGAGCGCCTACTACTCCGCCGCCGTGCTCACACCCGATGCACTCGGCGTGCTCGAACACGTCGAGATCGGACGCTGAGGAGGAGAGAGCATGACCACCACCGGGATCAGGCCGGCAGAGCACTCGGCGCACGACGTGCTCGAATGGACTCGCCGACACACCGACCCCGCGCTGCGCGCTGCCATCGACACGCTGCCTGCGACCGCGCGCCGAGTCGCCGGGTATCACCTCGGCTGGTGGGACGAAGACGGGAGGCCCGCCGAGGGCGGCGCCGGCAAGGCGATCCGGCCGGCGCTCGCCCTGCTCGCCTCCGAAGCCGTAGGCGGCTCGGCGACGGCTGCGGTACCGGCGGCGGTCGCCGTGGAACTGGTGCACAACTTCTCCCTGCTCCACGACGACGTCATGGACGGCGACCGGACCCGTCGCCACCGTCCTACCGCGTGGACGGTGTTCGGGATCGGCAACGCCGTCCTCGTCGGCGACGTGTTGCTCAGCCTGGCCTGCGACGTGCTCGCCGCGAGCGAGCACCCATCGGCCACCAAAGCGATCCGACTGCTCACCGACGCGGTCCAGCGTCTCGTGGCCGGCCAGTTCGTCGACATCGCGTTCCAGGACCGCCGTGCGGTCCAGCTCGACGAATGCGTATCCATGGCCGAGAACAAAACCGGTGCGTTGCTGGGCGCGGCCTGCGCGCTGGGGACGATCTTCGGCGATGGCACTGCGCAACAGGTCGACCACCAGCGCGCGTTCGGGGAGGGAGTCGGACTCGCCTTCCAACACGTCGACGACCTGCTCGGAATCTGGGGCGACCCGGCCAGGACGGGCAAATCCGCCTTCTCCGACCTCCGTACCCGCAAGAAGTCGCTACCCGTCGTAGCAGCCCTCACCGCCGACAACCCGGCAGGGCGGGAACTGGCCGACCTCTACTACCGGGATGAGGCCCTGGAAGAAGAGGAACTCCTGCAGGTTGCCGCGCTCGTCGAGGCCGCAGGCGGGCGTGCGTGGAGCCAGGACCAGGCGGACGACCTGCTCGCGCGCTCCATGGAGCACCTGCGGCTCGCCCAACCCGTCAAGCGTGCGGATGAACTAAGCACCCTCGCCCGCTTCGTGACCCACCGCGACCAATGAGCGCGGGCAGGTGACCGCGGCCGCCCGAACGTAGGTGTCCGCCACTGACCCACGTGTTGGCTGCCGTGTTGCTGCGGCAGCCAACACGTGCCGGTGGCTGCCCATAGCCAGGACCGCCTGCGCAGTGCAGGGTCGCCCAACCAGCGGTCAAGCCGGCGATGGCGTGTCTCAACGGCGAGGAAGGGGACGCGGCGAAGACACGGCCGCCAGTGCTGCGATGTAGGTGGCCATGGGCCAGCTCGCATTGTCGCTGACGAGCAGCAGAGCCGCACCGATGAAATGCGCCGTAGTAACCCGCTCCGCACCGGGGCGTCGGCGCCCGGTCAGGAGGCCGGGAGCAGGAGGTGCTCCGGCGCGACGGGCAGCTCCGCGCCGACGAAGGTCCGCAACAGCGAGTACGGTTCGGCATCGCCGACGAGGATGCCTCCACGCAACACCCGCGCGTCCCGGTTGAACACGAACTTCGCGTAGGTACCGGACGCCTCGTTGGCGTACACGATCTCGATCCCGTCGCCGGTGCTGGTGTCGCCGAAGCTGGCCACGTCGACGCCGAGCAATTTCAGCTTGGTCGAGGTGTCCGCGCCCGGGAAGGTGGTCGCCCCCGTGCCGAGCAGCTGTTGCACAACGGTGTCCGCCATCGCGTATCCGGGCGCCACCAAGCCGTAGCAGGTTCCCAACATCGCCGCGCATTCACCGATCGCCCAGACGTTCTCGTCACTGGTGCGGCAGTGCTCGTCGACCAGGACACCACCGCGGTCGCCGACGGCGAGTCCGCTGCGACGCGCGAGCTCGTCCCGTGGCCGGATCCCGGCGGCGAACACGACCAGTCCGGTCTCGATCTCCGTGCCGTCAGCCAGCGTGACGGCACGGACCCGGCCGTCCGGCGTGGAGTCGATCGAGCTGAGCAGGACATCGGTGCGCACGCGCAGTCCGAGGTCACCGACGAGTCTGGCCAGCAGCTGTCCACCGCCCCGGTCCAGCTGCGTCGGCATCAACCACGGCGCTCGCTCGATGACGTGCGGTCGCATCCCGAGCAACCGCAACGCGTTGGCGGCCTCCAACCCGAGCAGGCCGCCGCCGATGACGACACCGTCACCACCTCCGGCGGCCGCCTCTCGAATGCGGTCGAGGTCGTCGATGGTGCGGTAGACGAAGCATCCGTCGAGATCGTTGCCGGGCACCGGCGGGACGAACGGGCGAGACCCGGTGGCCAGCACGAGGACGTCGTAGTCGAACCCGGCACCGTCGCTGGTGGTGACGTGCCGCCGATGCGGGTCGATCGACTGCACCCTGGTGCTCAGCCGCAACTCGATCGCCGGACCACTGCACCTGTCGTGGCTGAGCAGGCTGAGGTCGGCCAGCGTCTTGCCATCCAAATAGGACGACAACGAAACGCGGTCGTAGGCCGGACGTGGTTCCTCCGTGAGGATCACGATGCGCCAGTCGTCCCCGCCATCTCCGTCGCTGAGGTTGTCGACCAGCCGGTGGCCGACCATCCCGTGACCGACCAGGACGAGGGTTCTGGACATGGTGGACACCCCTTTTCCTCACCATTCAGGTGGGCGCAACGCCCTCCTGCGCGCAGATCCGGCGAACGTCGTCGACGCACGCACCACACCCGGTCGTCACCCGCGTCATCCGGGCCAGGGAGTCCACGTCCCGTGCTCCTCGGCGACACGCCTGGAGCAGGGTCTGCCTGGTGACGTTGTTGCACCGGCAGACAAGCGCGTTACCGGGGACCTCGGTCGGGCCGGCTCCGCTCGGTGGTGTTTCTCCGAGGAGCAGGTGGAATCGCTCACGCGGCAGGGGAAGATCGCGTCGGTGGAGCTGGGTGAGGTTGCTGATCGCGCGGGGAAGGCCCACGATGTTCGCCTCGACGACGCGGTCGTCGCGCACCGCGAGCCTGGCGTACCGCGCCCCGTCCCCGTCGGTCAGGGTGATCACGTCGGTGTTGTCGCTCGGCATCGCCGTGTTGAGCGCGGCAAGATCGATGTGCCTGGTTCGAAGACGCACGATGCTCGCGCCGCCTCCGTAGCGGGCGTCGGTACCGGTCAGCTGGCCGGCCAGCGCTTCGGCCTGGTCCCAGGCCGGTCCGAGCCGCCCGGCGGTCACGCCGTCGTGCTCGGCGCAGTCGCCGATCGCGTGGACGTGGGGGTCGCTGGTGCGCATCCGGTCGTCGACGAGTATTCCGCGTCGTGCCGCGACGCCGCCAGGCTCGGCGAGCTCGATGTTGGGACGGATGCCGGTGCAGACGATGACGCCTCCCGTGCTGACGTGGGTGCCGTCGTCGAGCACGAGCCCACCGTCGCCGAAGCCGGCCGCGGCCCGTCCGAGCACCGTCCGCACGCCGAGCGCTTCGAGCCGCTCGGCCAGCAGACGCCCGGCCACCGCGTCCAGATGCCGCTCCATCAACCACGGCCGCGCGTGCACGAGCGTGGTGCGCACGCCCCGCCGGAGCAGCGAGCACGCCGTTTCGACTCCCAGCACTCCTCCGCCGAGCACCACCACGTGAGAACGCAGCCGGGCGACCCGCGCGCAGTCCAGCGGACCGCGCAACGTGGTGACCGCCCGCCCGCGCAGCCCGGGCACGTCCGGCGTGCTCGGCCGGGCGCCGGTGGCGAGCACGAGCTCGTCGTACGAGAACTCGGTGCCCGACGACGTGTGCACCCGACGCATCCGCCGATCGATGCGGGTCGCCTCGACCCCGAGGCGTACGTCCGCGTTCAGCTCAGGCAGCTCGAGTTCGGCAGCCCGAACAGTTCCGTCCAGGACCGAGCCGAGCAGCGCCCGGTTGTAGGCGGGCCTGGGCTCGGCGCCCAGCACTGTGATCCACCCCGCGAACCCGCGCTCTCGCAGGCGTTCGACGAGCCGGTGCGCCGCCGGTCCGTTGCCGACGACGAGCACGTGCCTCATCCGGCCCCCTCGCCGCATGGTCCGATCCGCGCCGCGCCGACCTTGAACTCCGGAATCCTGCTGTGCGGGTCCAGCGCGGGGTTCGTGACCAGGTTGGCGCTGTGCTGATCCGGGAAGTGGAAGGGCAGGAACACCGTGTCCTGGCGCATGGTGGCGACGACCCGCACTCTTGCCAGGGTCTTGCCACGCCGGGAACTGATGACCGCCAGGTCGTCGTCCCGCAGTCCGGCGCGGCGCGCGGTGTCGGGGTGCACCTCGACGACGGCCTCGGGTGCGGCATCGTTCAGCTCGGCGATCCTGCGGGTTTGCGCGCCGGACTGGTACTGGGCGAGCACCCGGCCCGTCGTGACGTGCAGCGGGTACTCGGAATCCGGTTCCTCCCCGGGCGGGGTGTGGTCGACGGCCACGAACCTGGCACGGCCGTCGGAGTGGGCGAACCCGTCCAGGAACATCCGAGGGGTGCCGAAGTGGTCGGAGCCGGGGCAGGGCCAGTGCAGAGCCGCACCGGAATCAAGACGGTCGTAGCTGATGCCCGAGTAGTCCGCCCTTCCTCCACGCGAGGCTCGCCGCAGCTCGTCGAAAACCTCCCGGGGATCGTCCGGATACCGCTCCGCGGGCTCTCCGAGGGCAACCGCGAGACCACGCAGAACCTCCAGATCGGTGCGAACGTGTCGCGGAGACCGACGGAGACGCCGTCGCCGCAGCACCCGGCCCTCCAGGTTGGTCACGGTGCCCTCCTCCTCCGCCCACTGCGTGACCGGCAGGACGACATCGGCCATCCGGGCGGTCTCCGAAGGCACGAAATCGGCCACCACCAGCAGATCCAGCGCAGCCAGCCGTTCAGCGACGTGCCTGGCGTGGGGCGCCGACACGACCGGGTTGGAGCCGAACACAAGCAGCGCTTTCGGGCCGTCCGCGGTGCCCAGCGAGTCCAGCAGCTCGTACGCGCTGCGGCCCGCCCCGGGAAGCGAGTCCGGAGCAACTCCCCACACCCGGGCGACGTGTTCGCGGTCGGCCTGGTCGACCACGGACCGGTACCCGGGTAGCTGGTCGGACTTCTGCCCGTGCTCCCGACCGCCCTGGCCGTTGCCCTGCCCGGTCAGGCATCCGAATCCGCTGCCCGCGCGCCCGGGAAGGCCGAGCGCGAGGGAGAGGTTGATGAACGCCCCGACCGTGTCCACGCCGTTGCTGTGCTGTTCGACGCCGCGGCCGGTCAGCACGTAGGCGTTCTTCGCGGCGCCGAGCATGCGCACTGCCGCCCGCTGGTCTCCGACAGCGACCCCGGTCACCTCCTCGACGCGTTCGGGCCACCACGACACCGCACGCCGCCACGCGGCGTCGAACCCGTGCGTGCGCTCGCGGACGTAGGTCGTGTCGACCTCCCCGTCGACGACGGCCAGGTGCAACAGGCCGAGCGCGAGCGCGGAGTCGGTGCCCGGAGCCGGTTGCAGGTGCAGGGCGGCCCGCGCGGCCGTGGCCGTGCGCCGAGGGTCGATGACGATGAGATCCGGCCGGACCAAGTGACGCATCAGCGGTGGCATCGTCTCGGCCACGTTCGCACCCGCGAGCAGCACCGCGTCCGCGTCGGCGAGGTCGGTCACCGGGAACGGCAGTCCGCGATCCACACCGAAGGCCGCGTTCCCGGCCGCGGCGGCCGAAGCCATGCAGAACCGGCCGTTGTAGTCGATGTGCCGCGTTCCCAGGGCCAGCCGGGCGAACTTGCCGAGCAGGTACGACTTCTCGTTGGTCAGCCCACCACCACCGAACACCGCTGCCCCGTCCGGTCCGTACCGACGCCGTGCGGCGAGCAGTCCCTCGACCACGGTGTCCCGGGCCGTCTCCCAGTCCGCGGGAACAAGCCTCCCGTCGCGGCGGACCCACGGGCGCCGGATTCGGTCCGGCGAGCCGAGCAGTTCCGCAGCGGTCCACCCCTTGTGGCACAGACCGCCCCGGTTGACCGGGAACTCCGTAGGCGTGATCGTGACGCCTGCGCCGGCATCGGCCAGCCGGGTGCCGCATTGCAGGGCGCAGTACGGGCAGTGCGTTTCAACCTCGGGTTGCTCAGACATGGGTGATCTCCGATGTGGACGAGTGCCGGGCGACCGACTGAGCCGCCCCAGCGCTCGCGGAAACACCCGGCACGTAGACCACTCCGGTGATGACGGCGCATCCCACACAGCCGACCAGGAACACGGCGAACGCGGTAGAACCGCTGCCGAGGGCATCTCCGGAAGAGGCGCGGAACATCAGGGGGATCAGCACCCCACCGAGAGCGCCGATCGCGCCCACCATGAGGGTTCCGGCGTGCTGCTGGCAGTTCACACCGATTCTGGCGTTCCCACGGAAGATTCGCAAGATCATCTACACCACCAATGCCGTGAGGACTCGACGCCGGCTTCCGGCAAGCCACCGGCCAACGCGGGCACTTCCCCGACGAGCAAGCCGCGTTGAAGGTGCTCTACCTCGTCATTCGCAGCCCGCAACGGAACCAGACCAACGTCACCGGACGCACCTCCGGGCGGAAAGTCGTCCTGAACACGCCGGCGATGTTCTACGACGACCGCATCACCGTCGGCCAAAGACCGACCATCGCCCCACACGCGAAAACCGAACACGCCGCGGACCAGCACGGTGAGTTTCCGCCGCACCCGTCTGGCGCAGTCGGTTCGCCTGTTGAGCACATTGTCAGCACCACGCCCCCCGGGGTTACACTAAAGTATCACCATATATTGCAAACAATATATGGTGAACAACGTCAAAGATCTGCGACCGATGTCCGCCCGCGACTACGCCTTCCAAAATGGTATCCCGTCCTGAACCAGGGCGCTCCTACCATCCTGGGTCGTTGGTGCGCCCGCTGGGGAAAGCTGCTGTGCGGAGACACGCTTACCTGGGAAAGCGAAGCCTCCACACGATTTGCCGGCTCGCCGGTACTGGGCGGTGCCGGCCTGTGGGGCACGACGGGAGCCGGAGGCCGGTCACGGCCTACCCGCAGTAGTGCTGCCCGCCGTCCTGCCCGAGGGGATCGTCAAGCTTGACCAGCCAAGGCCGGCATGTCGCATCGTCGGTTGTGCCGACACCACTGCTGATCGGACAAGCGGCTCCGTGGTCTGCATCGACGATGTCATAGGTTTTCACGAAGGGACATTCCGCGATGACCCACGAAGGTTCGCATGAGGAAACCACCCCTGAGCCGACCGAATGGCAGCCCATCCGGTCGGATGATCTGCCGATAGTCACTCTGTCGATCAATTCTTTGCTGATTGATGGTTCCCCACGGCGGGCCGGCGCGGATGACGAGCACATCAGACTGCTCGCCGAGTCCGAGGAGCGACTACCTCCGATTATCGTACACGGTCGATCCGGGCGGGTCATCGATGGAGTACACAGGGTTCACGCCGCAACCCTGCGTGGTGAGGACAAAATCGAGGCAAGAGTGTACGAGGGCACGGATGGCGATGCTTTCCTGCTCGCGGTACAGATGAACATCGCGCACGGACTGCCGCTGACCCGGGCTGATCGGACCACGGCAGCGGCCCGGATCATCCAGTTGTACCCGCACTGGTCGAACCGGAGGATCGCCACCGTCACCGGTCTCTCCGCAGGGACTGTCGGCAAGCTGCGCTGGCGTTCGAACTCGCACGATGCCCGGTCACCCACGAGGGTGGGCAAGGACGGCCGTGTGCGACCCGCCAACGGCTCCGCGGCCAGACGGCAGGTCGCCAAACTGCTGACCGAGAATCCCACCGCGTCGATCCGCGCCATTGCGAACGAGGCCGGGGTATCGCATTCCACCGTGCATGGCGTGCGGCAACGCGTGCGTGCAGGCCAGGATCCTGCATTGCGGCAGCAGGAAGCACCAGAATCATTGACCACACCCCAGCCGCCGGAGATCTGCGCTCCTCAAGAAACGATCGAGACGCCGGGCCCCGCATGCGGTAGTGACGTTGCCGCCATCCTGGAAAATCTCAAGGCAGACCCATCGCTGCGGTTCAAGGAGGCGGGCCGGTTCCTGCTCCGGTGGCTGGACCAGAACCGGGTGGAAATGACGGCACCCAAAAGGATCGCCGAAATGGTGCCCGACCACTGCGCGGCCTCGGTGGCGAAGCTGGCACGCGGGTACGCACGGGCCTGGAGCGAATTCGCGGCACAGCTCGAAGAGCGCTGACTTCTCCGGCTTTCGTGATTTCCTGCGTCCCAGTGGGCGTGTTCTGCGTGCACCGATGCGGTCGGTGAGAAGATTTGGGAGCGGCCATGAGTCAGCCGGTGATTCGCACCATCACATTGGGACTCGCGGGTCCCCACCCGCTGTCCGGATCCAGACTCGCGGACGCTGCCACCCGGCTGCGGGTGGTGGACGCCGCCTACCGGCAAGCCGGCTACGAGGTGCAGACGGTCCGCATCACCACCCCTCCGGTGTTCGACGACTTCCCGGGCCGACCCGACGAGCTGATCTCCTACGCCCGCCGCCTACAAGCCGACCTAGATCGCCTCGGTATCGATCACTTCTCATTGGGGGCAGCGCAGGCGACACGGCGGAATGTCCTGCTGGAGCAGATCGCGGTGATCGAGGAACTGATACCGGATCTCCCCGCGCTGAACTGCGCCGTCCAGATCGCCACGGCACAGCACGGCATTCTGGTCGATGCGGTGGAGCCGACGGCCCGCACGATGCTCCGGATCGCGCGGCGGACCGAGGCAGGAGTAGGTAACTTCCGGTTCGCGGCTCTTGCCTGCGTGCCGCCCGACCACCCGTTTTTTCCAGCCAGCTACCACCAGGGACCGGACGCACTCACAATTGGCCTTCAAGGCGCCGGAATCGTGACTGCCGCGCTCTCCCACGGCAACGGCCTCGACCCTGCCTCGATCACTGTGCGAGTGCGCGAAGCGTTGATCACCGAAGCGACTCCGGTGGTGCGGCTCGGGCAGCGACTGGCTGAGGAGTCCGGGCTGCGATTCGGTGGCATCGACCTCTCGCCCGCACCGTCGGTCGACACCAGCATCGGGACGGCCGTAGAGCTCGGCCTCGCCGGCAGGTTCGGTGCTCCCGGCACGGTCGCGGTGGTGGGAGCGATCACCGAGGCACTGCGCAGCACGAACCTGCCGACCTGCGGCTACAACGGACTGATGCTACCGGTCATGGAGGACGCCGTACTGGCGCGCGAGTGGGCAGAGGGTCGCCTCAGGACGCACCAGTTGCTGGCCTGCTCGGCGGTCTGCGGAACCGGTTTGGACACCGTGCCGCTGCCGGAGGACAGCTCCATCGATGACATCGCCGGTCTGCTGCTGGACACGGCGACGTTCGCCACCCGGCTGGCCAAGCCGCTGTCCGCACGGCTGTTCCCGTTGCCCGGCAAGCGATCCGGTGACCACACCACCTTCACCTCGCCGCACCTGATCAACCTGCGCCTGCCGTGACCGCCAAGAGGCCGCGGTCAGCCGCGGGTTCACGCGCACACCCGCTTCGTACCCGGCCGGCTTCCTGGAACTCGCGGCGTCCCGTCGAAAGATCTGGTACGGCGACGATGTATCCGGCCAGTCCTGCTCGAAGATCGCAGGAAACGACCTGGAAACATCGTCGCCGACGCGCCATCGATCGTCGGCACCACCCGGAGGCAATGCCCCGGCCAGTGCGATGGTGTGGTCACCGATCCGGATGAGCTAATGATCTTCTTGTAATAGGGTGAGTCGCTGGGGTTGTTTTGTGTTCCGGCATGGGATGGTTTTGGGGTGGCGAGGTCTTCACGGTCGACGGGTGAGCAGGCCCGTGCTGGTAAACGGGCCGGTAGGCGGGATTTCGACGCGCTGCGGGAGCGTCGGATGCAGGCGGCGGAGATGTTCGATCGCGGCGAGCGGCAGGTCGATGTGGCCACGGCGCTGGGCGTGTCGCAGCAGACCGCGTCGCGGTGGCACCGGGCGTGGTCGACCGGTGGCGCCGGGGCGCTGACCGGTGCCGGTCGCGCCGGGCGGATACCCAAACTCTCCGATGAGCAGCTGTGCGAGATCGAGACCGAGTTGCTCAAAGGCCCGCGCGCAGGCGGGTTTCCCACCGAGATGTGGACGCTGGCCCGGGTGACGGAGGTGATCGAACGTCTTACCGGCGTGCGGTACTCGCAGTCGCAGACGTGGGTGATTCTGCGTCAGCGGCTCGGCTGGAGCCGCCAGAGACCAGCACGACGAGCCGTCGAGCGTGATGAGGCCGCGATCGAGGAATGGGTGAAAACCGAGTGGCCGCGGATAAAAAGGGGGCCCGGCGCCGAGGGGCCTGGATCTGTTTCCAAGACGAGAGCGGATTCTCCCTGCTCCCGGCAGTAAGGGCCACCTGGGCACCGAAAGGCCGGACCCCGGTATTGCGGCACCGTTTTTCCTGGACACGGATGTCGATGTCGGCCGCGCTGGCCTACCGGCCCGATCGCAGCCAAGCGACGTTGGTGTTTCAGGCCAAGCACGGGGCCTATGACACCGCCTCGCTGATCGAGTTCCTCACCGACCTGCACGACCACCTCGACGGTGCGCCGGTGACGCTGATCTGGGACGGCCTGCCCGCCCACCGCTCGAAAACCATGAAAGCCTGGCTGGCCACCCAACGACACTGGCTGCGCGTCGAGCCACTTCCCGGCTACGCCCCCGACCTCAACCCCGTCGAACAGATCTGGGGCAACGTCAAAGCAACCGAACTGGCCAACCTCTGCCCCGAGACCATCGACCAAGCACACACCGCCGCGGAGACCGGCCTGCAACGCATCGGCAGCAGCTACCCACTGTGCTTCTCCTTCCTCGACCACACCGGCCTCCACCTATGACAAACAAGATCACCCAAATACCGAAAGATCATTAGTTGGCTTTTCCGGCGTGATCTTGCGTGCATGCCACCGGCGGTCACCGCGCGGAGACAGTCGGATGAATGGTCTCCAGGTACTCCGCCGTACTGGGAAGGTGTTCGGCGAGGTAACGCCCTTCTTCGCGAACCTGCTCGAACAGTGCCTTGCTCTCCGCGGAACCGTCGCGGTGCGCCAGCGACGGCAGAGGGGCGTCGGGCAGGACGCCGAGTCCAGCCAGGATGCAGTAGTAGCTGCCGTTGGTCCAGAAGTTCCGGAACTCGGCTTCGAAATTCGAGTAATATGTTCCGCCGTCCACTACTGGAGCGTTGACCGGAAGCCCCGCGCGGTACGTTTCGACCTTCTCCAGGATGTCGCGGCTGAGAACCAGGTCCTTGTTGGCCTTCCAGAACGGCGTGTCCGTACGCGGCGAGAAGTAGTAGTGCGCCTGGATGAAGTCCTTCGAGTCCTCGAACATCGCCTCGATCTCACGGTTGAACGCGTTGACGAGAGACGAATGGAAGGATTTGTCGGGGAAATGCTTCGCCAGTTGGTAGATCGATGCGGTGATGAAGTAGATGCCGCTCGACTCGAGCGGTTCGAGGAAGCACGAGGACAGCCCGATGGAGACGCAGTTCTTCACCCACGCCCGCTGATTGCGGCCGACGCGGAAGCGCACGTGGTTGAAACTCGATGCCGGATCGAGCCCCCAAAGCCGACTGAACTCCTCGGTTGCCTGGTCCTGGTCGACGAAGGAACTGGAATACACGTAGCCGGAACCGAATCGGTTCAACAGCGGGATCTTCCAGGTCCAACCGGAAGGCATCGCGATAGCCGAAGTGTAGGGCTCGACGGCCGTCCCCTCGTCCGGCACCGAGGCAGCCACCGCACTGTCGCACAACAACTGGTCACTCATGTCGATGAACGGCTCGCCCATCGACTCGTTGATGAGCAGGCCGCGGAACCCCGAACAGTCGATGAACAGGTCGCCACTTATTTCCTCGCCGGCCTCGGTCAGCAGTGCGGTGATGTATCCATTCGCATCCTTCTGCACCCGGGACATGACTCCTTCGGCGTGCACCACTCCGAGCGTCTCGGTGGAGAAGCGACGCAAGAAATCAGCGACCAAATGGGCGTCGAAGTGCCAAGCGTAGGTCACGGCGGGCTTGCCGTCCGGCCAGCAGGGTGCGCGGTAGGCGTCCATGACCGCGGTCTGCGGGAAACAGGCGTAGTCGAATGGCTGGGTCGAAGTGCCGGCCAGCCGATCGCGGACCCAGTAATGCGACAACGGCAGCCGATCGCACTCCGGAAGGAGCCCGAACGGATGGTAGAAGTGATCAGATCCGGTCGGCGTCGGCCGCGGATCGGGCTGTCCCGGCCCCGGGGTGCACCAGTTGATGAATTTGACCGCGGTCTTGAAGCTGGCGTTGCACTCGGGCATCCAGTCCTTTTCCTCCAGCCCGAGGAAGTCGAAGAAGACGCGTTGCAGGTTGGGGACCGTGGCCTCGCCAACCCCGATGCGGGGAATGGTCGGCGCCTCCAGGACGGTGACTCCTACATCCTTGCCGAACGCCTTGGCGAGGTACGACGCGGTCATCCATCCCGCAGTGCCTCCGCCGAGAATCACGACCTTCTGCACCTTGTGTTCCACTTGCTGTCTCCAATCTGCGATCTTCTCAGGGCACTTTCTGTTTCCGCACGAGCCGTACCGGTAGTTCGCGAAGTCCCCACGTGAAGTTGGAGGCGTTGTACTGCGGTTCTCCGCACAGCTCGATCTCCTCGACCCGGTCGAGGAGCTCGCTGAGGAAAGCGGAGAGCTCCAGTCGTGCCAGCCGGGCACCCAGGCACAGGTGGCGACCGGCGCCGAAGGTGATGTGGCGATTGGGCGAGCGATCCACCACGAAACTGTCGGCGTCGGCGAACACGGCCTCGTCCCGGTTGGCCGAGACGTTCCAGATGGTGACGCGGTCGCCGACTCCGATCGACTGGCCGCGGATGGTGGCCGGCCGAGTTGCGGTGCGCAGTGCGTGCACGCCCGGCACCGTCCACCGCAAGATCTCCTCGACGGCGGCTGGGATCGCGGCCGCGCCGCCTTCGCGCAGCTTCCGCCACTGGTCGGGATTTTCCGCCAGGGCGAGCACTCCGCCGGCAGTCGAGTACCGGGTCGTCTCGTTGGCGCCGGCGAGCACGCCGTTGCAGTTGAAGACGATCTCCTCATCGGTGAGCAGCCGGTCCTGGTCGGGCACGTCGGTGGCCCGCCGATCGCGCGCCACCCGGCTGATGAAGTCCTCGCCGGAGCCGCCCCGGCGCTGCCGCAGCAGGTCGTCGAAGTAGAGGAAGATCTCGCCGTGAGCGCCGCTGCGGGTCTCCTCGTCCTCGCCCTCGAACGCGTCGGTGGTCGTCCTGCCGACCCAGGCCCAGTCCTCGCGGGGCAGGTCCATGACCGCGCACACGACGTAGTTCGGGATCAGCTTGGCCACATCGAGGAAATCGGTCTCGCCCGCCTCGACGGCGTCGGCCACCACCTCTCGCACAACGTCCCGCACCAGCCCTTCCAGGCGGGACATCTCGCTGCCACCGAAGGTTTTGGACAGGACTCGCTTGAGGTGGGTGTGGTCGGGTGGATCGGACACGATGAGCATTCGCTGCGACACCGCGGATACCGCGTCGTCATTGCTGCCGAGCCGCATGCCGAACCGGGAACTGAACGTCTCGGCGTCGGCGTAGACGGCGGTCACGTCGTCATAGCGGGTGACGACCCAGAAGCCGGAACCCTCGGCATCCGGGTGCCAGTGCACCGGGTCGTTGGCCCGCAACCAGGCCAGCACCTCCCAGAACCTGTTGCTGGAGAACAGCTCGGGGTCGGTGAGGTCCACTGTCGGCGCTTGGATCACAGCGTGCCTCCCTTCGTGTCGATTGGCGACTGACAAGCCATCGAGCGCAGCAGTTCCAGAGCGGGAGCAGGCGTCTCCAGGCAGAAGTAGTGGCCACCGGGAAACAGCCGTTCCTGGAACTCACCGCCCGCGTAGTCCCGCCAGTCGGCCACATGCTCGTGCGAGACGGTGAGGTCGTCCCGACCACCCCACGCCTCCAGCGGGCAGTCGACCACCGGCTGGTCGGGTTCGGCGAAGCTGAGCGACAACCGGGCGTCCTGCCGCAGGACTTCGAGCATCAACTCCCGGCTGTCCTCGTCCATGTCCTCGGCTTCCAGCCCGCGGGCGTCAAGCAGATCGGTCAGCTCGTCCTCGTCGTCGGCCAGGCCCCGGCCCGCGCCGACCCACTCCCTGGGCGGCTTGCACGCCGCCACCACGAGGGCGCGCGGCCAGGTTCTCCACTGCCGCCACAGCGATCCGGCGACCTCGTAGGCGAGCAGCCCGCCGAAACTGTGTCCGAAAAGGACTGTCGGGTGGCCGGTGGAGACCAGGCCGGTCAACTCGGCCACCACCGCCTCGACCGCCTCCCCCATCGTGGACGGTTCTGGATCCGCCCATCGGGTTTCCCGGCCCGGCAGCTGAACCCCGACGACTGAGACGTCGTCGCCCAACGCGGTTTGCCACGCTCCGAACTGCCCACATCCCGCGCCCGCCGGGGGCATGCACACCAGCAGTGGATGCTCGTCGGGGCGTGGATGCCAAGGCACCAGCCAGGAGCCACCCATCACGAGTCTCCCGACTGGGCCAGCGCGAGCAGATCCAACTCGCGGGCTAGCGCGGCGACGGTCGGCTCGGCCAGCAGATGCTTCACCGACACCGGCAGTCCGGTGCGCCGGCGAAGGGCTCCGACCGCACGTGCAGCCAGCAGCGAGTGGCCGCCGAGCTCGAAGAAATTGGCCGTGACGTCGTGGACGGGATGCGGCAGCAGGCTGCTCCAGACCTCGCAGACCTGGTGTTCGCGTTCGGTGCCAGGGGCCTGTCCTGTGGTCACCACGCGGGAAGTCCGAGCCAGCTCCGCCCGGTCGATCTTGCCGGTAGGCAGCGCCGGCAGCACGCTGACCACTTCCACCGCCGAAGGCACCATGAAGTCGGGCAACCGGGAGGCGCAATGTTCGCGGACCTGCTTCGTGCACTCGGCCTGATCCGTACCGGGCGCTGTGGTCACGGCCAGGCCCAGGCTGTCCCCGTTGGACATCACGTACGCGGCGGCCGCCTGCACGGCGTCGATGCCCTGGGCGGCCCTCTCGAGCTCGCCGACCTCGACGCGGAAGCCGCGCACCTTGACCTGCTCGTCGTCCCTGCCGCGGAACTCCAGTTGCCCGTCGGCTCGTTCCCGGACCAGGTCACCGGTGCGGTACATGCGGGCGTCGCCGCCCAGGAACGGATCGGGCAGGAACCGCTGTTCGGTCAGGCTGGGACGGTTGCAGTAGCCGCGGGCCACCGCGGGGCCGCCGACGTACAGTTCGCCCTCGGTGCCACGCTCGACCGGCCGGCCGTTCCCGTCCAGCACATAGGTCAGGTAGCCGGGCAGCGCTCGGCCGATGGTCGCCGGGTCGTCGCCGTGGGCGCTGTCGGCCCAGGTTGCAGCGATCGTCGTCTCGGTGGGGCCGTACACGTTGAGCACGCGAGGGACGTGGGAGAGCCGGGGGAGCAGGCTCGGCGGGCAGGGCTCGCCGGCTACCACGACCACATCCGCGGCGGGGATCGGCTCCAGAGCCGACACCAGGGTCGGGGTGAGGCACACGGTCGTCGGTTCGTGCTCGGCGACGAGCGCGGACAGGTCGCCGGAGCCTTCTTCGGCCGCGAGGTCGATGACTGCCATGCCCTGTCCGTGCAGCAGGTACAGCAGCGTGCACCACAGCCAGCCGTCGAACGCGGGAGAGACCGCGTTGACGCCCATGCCGCCTGGCTCGAGTTCGAGGCTCGCGAGCGCGTCGAGGAAGATCCCGAGGTTGCGGTAAGTCACCTCCACGCCCTTGGGCCAGCCCGTGGTGCCCGAGGTATAGACCATGTAGGCGCAGTCGTCCGGATTCGGCGTCACCGGGTCGGCCGGCTGTGCACCGGTGACCTCTGAGCTGATCGTGCGGACCCGCCGCGGTGCCGCACCTGCTGGGAGCTGATCAGCCAACAGCAGCTGTGCGCCGGCGTCGCGCAGCAGGAAGTTGACCCGGTCCACCGGGTGCCGCTCATCGATGAGCACCGCTGTGGCGCCGAGCGACCAGACGGCGAGCAGGGCGGGCAGCCCGAGCCGGGATCTGCCCAGCAACAGCCCGACAGAGGTCTGCGGGCCAACCCCCTCGGCCGCCAACTTGCCGGTGAGCATCCGCGTCCGATCCTCCAGTTCAGCGAAACTGAGGACGCCGTCGAACGCGCGGACAGCAGTTCGCGCGCCACTGCGTTCTGCCCACTTCGACACCGCATCGGCCAATCGGTCGGTTCCGGACACAACCGAAGAATATTCCGCAAATTGCCGCATTTGCTCTCCTTGAGCACGCGAGTGCCGTCCCACTGATGAACTCGCACAACCGGAAGAAATTCCGCGAGCGGATCAAATGTACCGAACATGCGAGCTGACACAAACCCACCAGCATGATCCTGTCATCGGTTTCGAACGATCCAGTTCAGTCGCGAACAAGGACACGTGGTTCGACGCAAAGCGCCTTGACAACAAGTCGTTGAATACCCGGCGGATGTTCACAAGAACCAGGGCGCGTTCCGGTGTGAAAACTCCGGGCTCGGTCAGCGGGAATCCAGCATTCTGCGGGGCCGACGCGGACCGACCCGCCACCTCATGTGACCGGGGAAGCCCAGTACGGGTCGCGGCCGACCAGACACAGCAGTCGATCGAAATCGCCGGCGCTGGAAACGGGCTCGACGGCCGGGCCGAACGCTCCCCCGGGCCCGCGGGCCCCGTCGGGAATCCGGGACCCGATCCCGAGCGCGGCGCCGGACAGCTCGTCCGGCGGCTGGAACGGTACCCCGATGGACCTTGCCACATCCCAGCCGTGCACCAGGGAATCGGTGAAGTGGAAGCTGATCGCGACCAGCGCGGGTAGCGGTCCCGGCAGTTCCTCCAGCACCATCCGTCGGCCGGCGATGTCCTCGACCAGGTACGCCGCGACGGCCAGGTCAGCGGAGTCCCGGTAGGTCGCCGCCGGATCGTCACCGAGCTCGCCGCCGTCCAACGGGCAGGCTGCGTCGGCATCCTCTCCCCTGGCCGCGGCCGCGAATCGCTTGTTCTGGCTGATCATGTGGCGCAGCAGGTCGCCCACGGTCCATGCCGAGCACGGCGTGGGCAGGCCGAGTTGTTCTGGCCGTAGGGCGGCGATCAGCTCACTGACCAGGGCCAGCGCCCGGCGGTTCGACGCCCGCAAATCCATGCGACGTTGAGTCCCCTCGTTGTCAGACCGCTTCGGATCGCTCACTGCGCTTGGTTGTCGGCGATGCCTCCCTCCCGCAGCAGGCGGGTGAGCTCGCGCCTGCGGACCTTCCGCGTCGCCGTGTAGGGCAACTGCTCGTGCCGGCACTGCACCACCGGCGCCATCGTCGGCAGGTCCCGGGTCGCCTGCTGCCAACGCTCCTCGTCCAATGGCTGCTCTCCCGTCGTCGCCACCACCGGAACCGGCTGGCCGCGTACCCCGGCCACGATCACCACTTCGCGCAGTTCGTCCAACCTGGACATGAGGAGGTCCTCGGTCTCCAGGGTGCTCTTCATCGACTCGATCTGGTCGACCTCCCGGTCGCGCAGGTACAGCCGGCCCCATCGATCCAGATAGCCCATGTCGCCCATCCGCCACCAGCCGTCGTGCACCTCCCTGGCGTAGCGCTCCTCCTCGCCGAGGTAGGTCAGGATCTCGCTCGGGCCGCGCACCTCGATGTGACCGGGTTGGCCGGCGCGCCGCCGACGACCGTCGGGGCCGACGATGCGCATCGAGATGAAGCCGAACAGCTTGAAACCCACGCACTGGCCGACGGCGTTGGGGGCGCTGCGCCGCGTGTACCAGTAGCCCGACACCGGACCGATTTCCGACTGGCCGTAGAACCGGAAGAACAGGGGTCGGGACCGACGGGACGCGTTCAGCATCCGGCTGATCGTCCTCGGGTGGATCGCGTCGAACGCCGCGTTGAAGAAGCGCACGCTGGACAGCGGTGCGCCGGGCGCATCGGCCAGGACCTCCCAGTCGACGAAGGTGTTGGGGTGGGTCTCCAGGAATCCCGGCCGGGTCCGCACCAGCAGTGGGCCGATCTTCGCCGGGTCCGGGTCGACGGCCACCACCATCGAGTTTCCCCGGTTCAGGAACATCTCCAGTGCCATGTAGAACCGGGCGTGTACCAGAGTCATGCTCAGCGCGGCCTTCTCCCGGCCGCGGATCGGCCAGGCGATGAGCTTCTGCGGAGCCTGCCGGTGCCAGAAACCCTCCGGGCAATGCACGGCCAGCTTGGGTAGTCCGGTGGTACCCGAGCTGTGCGTGATCACCATCGGGTCGCGCGGGCGCTGACGCACCGGCTGACGCCGAGGTGCACCGGTGTGCGAGCTCAGCGAGATCGCGTCCGGCCGCGACGCTCCCGCGGACAGCAGGACCGCCCGAGTGATGTCGGCGACCGGCACCTCCCGCAGCTCGCCGTCCAGCGTGTCACCGTCCGTGATCAGCCACGGCCGGCCGATCCGGTCCAGTAGCTTGGCGACCACTTCCCCGTCCAGAGCCGGCGACAGCAAGGCGGGCACGGCACCGATCCGGGCAGCCGCGCAGGCCAGCAGCACGATGTCGAAGTTGTCGGTCTTGTAGATCGCGACCCGCTCGGACGGCCGAACCCCGGCCGCCCCCAGCCGCGCGGCCAGCTCGTCGACCAGCTCGGACAGCTGCGTGACCGTGAAGTGCAGCCCGCGCTCGGCGAAGCACTGCAACGGACGGTCGAGCTCGACTTCGGTCCCGGGGTGCCTGCGCGCAGCGTTGCTGAAGATCTCGCCGAGCCAGAGACCTTTTCCGCTGAGAAGCCGCCGAAACGTGGAATGCCACAGTCCACCCAGCCGAACAAATCCGTCGTCGGCTCGGCCAGATCCGTTCTTGTTCAGGTTCATCGTATGTACTCCTCGAAGGCCGAGTTCGGTAGCTGAAGCGTTCGCCTGGGCTCATGGCTGCTTCTCGTCACGCAGGTGCGGACCGACCAGCTTGGCCGAGCGGTCAGGAAACTGGAGTGACTTGAGTTCGCAAAACCCGTCCAGTCCCTCGACGCCGCATTCCCGGCCGATGCCGGACTGCTTCATCCCGCCGAATGGTGCCAGGATGTTGAATGCACCTCCGTTGATGTCCGACTGCCCGGTACGCACCTGCCTGGCCACCCGTTGCGCGCGGTCCGACGAACCTGACCAGATGGCGCCGTGCAGCCCGTACGGAGTGGCGTTCGCGATCCGGATCGCCTCCTTCTCCCCGTCGTAGGGCAGCACTGACAGCACCGGACCGAAGATCTCCTCGCGGGCTGTCCTCATCGACTCCGTGACGTCGCCGAACACCGTCGGCCGCACGTAGTAACCGGCCTGCAGTCCCTCCACCACCTCCGCTCCCCCGGCCACCAGCCGGGCGCCTTCCTCGATGCCGGTGCGGATGTGTCCGCGCACCCGCTCCAGACCGGCGGACGAGACCAACGGGCCGAGGTCGGTGGTGGGATCCCTCGGCGGGCCGACCTTGTACTGACCGGCGATCTCCCCCGCCAGCTCCAGTGCCTGCTGCTGAAGGTGCGACGGCACCAGCAGCCGGCTCCACTGCAGGCATGTCTGGCCAGTGTTGAAGCAGACCTGATCCACCGTGGCGCGCACCGCGGGCTCCAGGTCGGCGTCCTCGAGCACGATGCTCGCGCTCTTGCCACCCAGTTCCAGGTGGAGCCGCTTGATCTGCTCCGCTGCCTGTCGGCCGATCTCACGCCCGGCGCGCACCGAACCGGTGAACGACACCAGGTCCACCTCGGGGTGGCCGGCCAGCTCCGCACCCGCCACCGCGCCCTCACCGACCACCAGGTTGAACACCCCCGGCGGCAAGTCGCATTCGGCGATGATTTCGGCGAGCAGGTAGGAATTCGTCGGGGCGAGCTCGCTGGGCTTGTGGACAACGGTGCAGCCGGCCATCAGCGCGGGCACGATCTTCTGCAGGCTCAGCAGCAACGGCACGTTCCACGGCGTGATCGTCACGACCACGCCGGCCGGCTCGCGCACCACCAGAGAGTTGCCGACCCTTCGTTCGAATTCGAACTTCGCGGTGATGTCCGCAAAGGACTCGGCGATCTCGATGGCCAGGCCGACCTGGGCCCGCTGTGCCACCCTGGTGGGCACACCGGCTTCGGTGGTGATCGAATCGGCGAGTTCGTCCGCCCGGGCCTTCAGGCCGGCTACCAACCGTTCCAGGAATCGGATCCGTTCCGTCGCGCTGGTTCGCGCCCATGAGTCGGCAGCGGCACGAGCCGCCGCCACCGCGCGCCTTGCATCGGTGGCGGTGCCGGCGGGCACTGTCGCCACGGTGCTTTCATCACTCGGGTCGATGACGGCGATACCGTCGTCGGCGTCGGAGGGCACCCACTCGCCACCAATCCACTGCGAGCTGACGGTCCTGGCGGAGGTGGCCGCTATCATTGCGTCCTCCCGTGTCGCGCAGTCGAATTCGACT
The DNA here is from genome assembly GCF_000062885.1 of Saccharopolyspora erythraea NRRL 2338. NCBI lineage: Bacteria > Bacillati > Actinomycetota > Actinomycetes > Pseudonocardiales > Pseudonocardiaceae > Saccharopolyspora > Saccharopolyspora erythraea. The sequence continues at coordinate 5,503,880 of NC_009142.1, forward strand.
TCGGGGGTCGGGGTAGGGGTTCGCCGGCAGGAAACAGGTCGCCCCATAGGAACCAGGCGGCGCCGAAGTTCAGCCGGCGCTCGGTACCTGGATCCTGGTGCTCACATCGTCGACTGGCACGGACGATCGATCATCGGTCCACGCCGCGGCTAGTACAGCTTTTGTCCCTTGACCCGAGCCTTGAGCGCCTCCTTGGCGTTGTTGATGATCAGTCCGCGCAGCTTGGGGTCGCCTTCACGCATTGCCCACCGCACGGTCTTGATGAACCGCATCGGCGTGGGGTTGATGAAGCGCTGTCCCCGTTCAGCGAAACCGAAATGCTTGGGCACGAAGTCGGCCTCGCGCAGTTGGGTGTAGATGTTGTCGGCTGCCTGCCGCGGGCTGAGCATGTCCTGCTCAACCAGGTCGCACTGGCTGACCATGGATTCGAAGAACTTGGCGAAACCGTCGTGGTCCGGCCAGTACAACCCCAGGTGCGGCGGTTCCTCCAAGGCCATGAAGTGTTCGTCGCGGCCGTCCTTGGCGAACTCGGTGATGGCCTTGGACAACCGGTAGCTGCCTGCATTGGTCCCACTCGCCCAGGCGCGGAACACCGCGGTCCACAGGTCGTAGTCGCACCAGGAGATGAAGGCTGCGTTGACCAGTTCGTCGTTGTGGTCGAGCAGGCGCTGCTGCAACCGGTCGACGTACTCGAAACGCTCGGCGGAGAAGTCGTCGTCCTTGACAGCGCGTATCAGCCGCCAGGACAGCGAGTTCACCGCCTCTGCGGTGTTGGACAGACCGCGGGAGAACAGCGGGTCGATGAAGCCGGCCGCGTGCGCGAGCAGGCACCACCTGTCACCCACGGTGTGGCTCGACGAGTACTGCAGCCGAGGCGTCGAAACCCATTCCCGCGCCGGCTTGGCCCCCTCGTACTGCCGGGCGACATCCGGGAACCGTGCGGCGTGCCGGTAGAAGTCCTCCTCCGGTGAGATGTCGGTGGGCTTGGGGTACCGGCGTTCGTCGAGGGTCAGGCCCACGCTGCACAGGGGGTTGCTCGACAGTTTGTTGTTGTCGAAGGCAATGACCCAGAACCAGCCCCGTTCGAACATGTGGTGGACAGTGCCTTCATACCAGGGCACCGGCGGCCGGTGCTCGCGCGGGCGGTCGAGCACCTTGTCCGTTGGAGTGACGTCGAGCATGTGGTTCCACAGGGACCGTGAATGGTGCTTGAACCTGCACGGGTCCTCCCGCAGCCCGAACTTCTCGGCCAAGGGTGAGCGGAAACCGCTCGCGTCGACCACATAACGGGTGCGGAACTGCTCGCCGTTGACCGTCTCGAGGGTCACGCCTGAGTCGTCGAATTCCACCTCGGCCACCCGGCAGTTCTGCCGCGCCGTGCAGCCATAGCGAATCGCAACGTGGAACAGGTAGGCGTCGGTGTCCTGCCGGTGCAGATGTGCGGCCTCGTGCAGCAGCCCGGGTGTGTTGAACTGGCTGACCTCTCGTGGGTCCTGCGGCTCGTTCTCGTGGTGCAGCAGGAAGCCGAAGTGCTTCTTCACGCCGAAGGTGTTCCCGATGGTGCGGCTCGTGTCGGTGAAGGTCGCCAACGCTTTGATCTCTGGCACGTCATACCGATCAGCGAGGATCCGCAGGGTGAGCAGAGTGTAGGGAATGGTCGACTCACCGATGGCGAACCGGGGGTGCTGGCCGGCATCGATCAGCAGTACCTTGGCACCGTGACGGGCCAGGATGGCGCCGAGCATCGACCCGCCGATACCAGTACCGAGAATCGCGACGTCGTAGGGCGTCTTGTCGTTGCTGTGGCGTTGTGTGTTCACCGTTTCATACTCCGTCCACGATTGTGGTGCCCGGCCGAGAAGATGGACACATTGACGTGTTGTCGGTATCAGGCGCTGTTGGTCGGCCTCCCCATCCCGTTCGGAATCGCTGCTTCCGGCCAATTGGAGTAGCCACGACGCCAGTACATGAGCGGACGACCGCCCAGCGGGGGCTCACCGCCTACGATCATGCCGACCAGCATGGCGTGATCGCCGACCTGGAGGTCGGCCACGATGCGACATTCCGCGTACGCGAGCGCGTCGGTGGTCAGCATCGGTAATTTGAGCACCTCGCTCGCTTCCCAGAAGACTCCGTCGAACTTGCTGGCGGAGGGGGAAGCGAACAACTGAGACACCCGGCTGCGATCCTCGCGCAGTACGTTGACCACGAATCCACCGCTGTCGCGCAGTGCGTGCAGACTTTCCTTCAGCAGGTCGACGCATACCAGTACCAGCGGTGGTTCCTGGGACACACTGCAGACCGCGTTGCAGGTCAGCCCACGCGGCTCGTCCTCCTTGTCGATCGCACTGACCACACAAACGCCGGTCGGCAGGCTTCCCATAATCGCACGAAAGGTACCGATGTCGACCGGTTGCATGTCGTTCTTCATCGAGTCGAGCGAGACGATGCTGGGCTCGCCGGGGGTAGCCGGGTGCTCTGACGGCATGACCTCTCCTCTTCGGCACTAAGGGACGGCGGTCGAAGAAAGCACCTGATATCAGTATTCAGCCACGCGTGAACCGTCGCGGGTCTTCCCTGTCTGTCCTTCAATCGCTTCAGGTACCGGAGTATGGCTTGTGCGGTATCGCAGTTTCCCATGGCAGGCGATCGCTGGTGATGACAGCGGCAGCTTCCGCGCCGGCGGACCACTTGTAATGCGATCGACCCAGCGCGCGATGAAAATCTATGTTCCTGCGTTACATCTCGTCAAGATCAGGCCGGCGGAATCTTCTCGCTCAACAGCTCTCCAGCCTTGCTCGACCCGCGCGGAGCTGCACAGCGGCGGCCCTGAACCGTCCTGTCCTACCCTTGCTGGTGGTCGACTGGGCAATTTACACAGTCGACCACCCGACACCTCATACCGATGGTCCGTCGTGAAGGGGCGGCGAAAGCGGCGGTCTTCCGGGTCGGATCACGGATCCCTCTCGGTTCTCCATGCTCGGACGCGAAGCGACACACGACTAACCTACCGGGTCCAACCCCAGAGCGACGCGGCCGGTGAAGAGGTGCTGACGTTTCTCTTGAAGAGGGTGGTACCGGCTTGCGTGTACGTCGCGCAGCAGGCGCTCCAGCCCGCAGCCGCGAAAGTAGCCGCCCCCACCTGCCACCTCGAGCGCCTTCTCCACAGTTCGGACGCAGGCGTTGGCAGCGATTGTCTTGCGGACCATCGTGGCGTCGGCGGTCGCGACGGTCGGTTCGAATGCGTAGTCGTCGCACAGGTCCACCAAGTTCTGCACCGCGAGCTGCGCCGTCACCAAGCTGTTCTCCATCTCGCCGAGCAGGTACGGCAGATTGAGGTCGAGTCCTCTCCTGCTTTTTTTGCGCGCGATGCCGAGCGCCATATCCGAGGCGGCTTCCGCGAGACCGGTGTAAACCGACATGATCAGCGGCTGCGAGATCGCGGCGACGATGGTGAAGAAGGCGTGCCACTGGCCCGTTGGACGGCGCAGCCAGACGTCGCTCTCCGGCACGAAGACATCCTCGAGCAGGATGTCGTTGGAGCCGGTCGCGCGCATCCCCATGGTTCGCCAGTTGTTCAGCACGGTCATGCCTTCTGCGGCAATGGGTACTGGAAAGTGCAGCGCGGTCGGTCCCTCCGCAGGATCCTCATACACCGCACTGGTGAGAAGCAGCGTGCCGGCGGGAGAGCCGCTGCCGAAGACCTTGCGCCCGGTGACGCGGTAGCCACCCTCCACTTTCTTGGCCGTGCCGGAGGAGTCGACCCAGTCCGAAGCCCCGGTGCCGACCAGGACGACCTCGTCTTCAGCGACGCGCCGCAGCAACGGCTCCACCGGTTCTCCCTGACGCCAGCGCCACACGGCCGTGCCGACGAGGTGGGTGTGCATCGACAGCGCGAGCGCGGTAGAAGCGCAGTGACGGGCCAGCTCGCGCAGCATGGCACTCAGCTCCGGGTGCGAAGCACCGCCGCCACCCAACTCAGTCGGCACACCGGCGGAGAAGAAACGGTGCGCCCTCAGCTCGGCGTAGTTTTCGGCAGCGAATTCGTCCCTCTCGTCGTAGTCCACCGCTCGTTCCGCGAACGCCGGCCCGATTTCGCGTGCCAGGGCCACCCAGTCCGTGCGACGCGGCGCCGCGTGCGCTTCGTCCACAACGCTCATCGACGAGCTGCTCATAGCGTCTCCAGTCGGCATGGTTCTCCTTACGAATCTCCTGTTCCTCACGGCTATACCATACGTTCTCACGCGGTATTCATGCAGAAACGCAAGATGGTTATTTGATCCCCGATCGCCTACCTACTTCTTCTTCAGGAGAATCCGCGAGTTCGCCGAGGCGGCCGCGGCCTGCTGCAGCTGTTCTTCCTGCTGGCCCATTTACCGGAGCTCAATCCAGGCGAGCTGGGCCGGAAGAATGTCGAACACGGATCGTCTCGGCCGCCACGTCGATGAAGAGCATCACCGAGCTTGACGACCGCACGATCGCGCCGTTGAAGAGGTCAGCGTGGCCAGTCCGGGAGCGCTGAGCAATTTCCCTCCGGGCCAGTCATCCGACTCGGGTGTCGGGCTCACGCACACTCGGCTCGTCCTGCAGATCTTGGTTCGCCCGGCGCGGGGCGAACACCTGCATCAACGGTCCGGTTGTCGCCGTGGTGATCAGTGCCACCAGGACGAGGACGGTAAAGCCCAGAGCGTTGATGATCTGACTCTGCAGGCCGATCGTGGCCACGACGAGCTCGGTGACACCGCGGCAGTTCATCAGGGCGCCGAGCCGCAACCCGTCATTCGACGGCATTCCCGCAAGCCGGGCCGCCCCAGCCGCCCCGGCGAACTTGGTGACGATGGCGACGAGCAGCACCACGCCGAACAGCAACCAGTGTTCCGGGGAGTCACCCAGTAGCCCGAGGGAGGTACTCAGGCCTACGCCCGCGAAGAACAACGGCAGCAGGACGAGCACCGTGAATCCGTGCAACTGACGACTGATCCGCGTTACCACGGCAGATCCGCGGGGAACCGCGAGGCCGAAGAGGAAAGCTCCGATCACCGGGTGCAGGCCGATGAGGTGGGTGGCGGCGGCGAACGCGATCGCGCCGGACAGCAACAGCGGAAGAAGAAGCTGGTCGGCGGCCTGGTACCGCGTCGCATACCGGAACACCCAGGCCAACGTCGGGCGGACGCAGAGCACGACGAAGGCCGTCAACGAAGCGGCGAGGCCTGCGGTGGTGATGACCTGTCCAGTGCCGCCGGTTCCGGTGGCGGCGAGGATGACAGTCAAGGCCAGCCATGCGATGCCGTCGCTGATGGCCGCGGAGGTCAGCGCGACCACACCCAGCCTTTGGCCGTCCAACTGCAGGTCGACCAGGATCCTCGCCAGCACGGGAAGCGCCGTGATGGACACCGCCAGGCCGAAGAACAGCAGATAGGTCATCGATTGCGGGACCGGTCCGGCGAGCACCGGCTGCGCCAGCGCCGCAACGGCCACCCCGCCGGCGAAGGGTAGACCGATGCCGCCTGCGACGACGCATCCGACGGCCTTGCGGTGAACACGTGCATGGTGCACATGCATCTCGCAGCCGAGCACGAACATGAAGGTCACCAGCCCGAGCTGAGCCACCATCTCCAGTGCTGCCACCACTTCCGGCGGGAACATCCAGGCTCGGCCGCCGGGCCACAGCGCCCCGAAGACCGACGGTCCCAGCACGATTCCCCCGAGAATCTCCCCGATCACGCCAGGCTGACCGAGCTTCCGCAGCAGCCCTCCCATGAGGTGGCAGAGCAGGACGATCGACGCCAACGCGATCAAGAACCGCGCGAGCGGGTCGATGTGGCCGACGTCCGCGACTGTCCGCGGCAGAACGGAACTCCCCACCACGACCGGCCCGATCAGGATCAGCGCTCCTGCGATCGCCACAAGAATGCGCCGACCTCCACGATGGCTGCGGTAGCTGGTCGCGGCCTCATGTCCTGCCCCATCTTGCTCGTTCACCAACACGCTGCTGGGCCCCGCATTCTGTGGCGAATGGAAATTTGACCTGTGTTGAACACGAACAACCAGCAAAGGACTGGTCTCGGTCTGCTTGCTCGGACCTTTTGCCCATAGTTCCTGCAGCTCGAACTGACCGAACTCGAATCCCGCCGACGCACCCGGCGGCACCATGCCCACACCGTACTCGGGCGGCGCCCGCGGGTCGATGTTCGAGCGGCCGAGAATCCCAGCACGATTCTCTTCCCTCGTCGCGCGCCACCGCTGCGCATGAGCATTCCTCATGCGCTCGATCGACGAACGGGGAAGGAACATCCGGTTGTCGCACCTGGAGGCAGGTACTGATCTGCGTTCGCCATGCCTCGCCCGGTGGCGGGCCGGACTACTTCAGCACCCGGGCTACTCCTTGACGTTCATCTTTCCGATGTAGCGAGCTGCGCCCTCCATTCCCTGCAAGTTCCCGGTGGCCTGCAGGTGGCCGGTGGCACCGGCCCATTTCCCGGTGCCACCGGTGATCTCACAGAGGAAGACGAACTCACCATCCGGCTCACCATCGCTTCCCGGAGCAGTGTTGAGCAGTGAGTCCTCGATGCAGGTGATATCTCCGCGCTTGTCGTGGATGACGAAGTTTCCATTGATCAAAATCATGCCCGGCTGCGGAGTCTGCTTGACGCTGTTCGCCACGAACTCGGCAGGCCCTTCGAGAGTTCCCTCGAAGGTGGCGACAAAGCATCTGCCAACCGGCGACTTGCACGCAGGTCCTTTGATGGTCCGACTCGTGATCGAGCCGTCAGCCTGGAGGGACTCGGGTCCTGCCCCGGTCTGGTCGGCGACCACACCCATTCCCAGCACAGCAGCGAGAACGGCTGTCGATGACACGTACAGAATCGGACGTACCCGGCGATGGTTTGATTCGGACATTACAGGTCACCTTCCCCGGTCCTGGCGTCGGTGATGCAGGGCACTCGTGATTTGCCGGATTGCACGAGAAGGAACGTGCTCAGGGGGTCCGGTTGGTTGTCGTTCTCGTCTTCGTTTCACGAGATGTCGCCGAACCCGCTGTCGTTCGTCCCGGAACAACCATCGACGACACCAGGGTCTCGCTCAAGACCACGACCACGGTTGTCGCCCGCAATGCCCCCGTCCGGCGGCCCTGACTCCCTCGGTGACGTGATCGTCGAGCACGACAGGCAGCATGGTCGGCTCGGAGAAATACCTGATCACGCGTTTGTATCGAGTGTTGAGGCGGTACAGGGATCGGCTCGTGGTACGTCGCTGGTGCTACGGGTGGACCGAGTATCCGATGAGAGCTCGGCGCATCACGACTGCGCCGATGACTTGACCCGCCTCGCGCGCTTGAGCGCGTTCGTGACCCCGGGGATCAGTACGTAGACCATGGCGGGCACGAGTACGGCGGTCAAGACGAGCGTGCGCAGCGGCAGGGCGAGCTGCGACAAGCCGAACTGTTCGAAGAGCCACAACGCGAGGGTCAGGGCCGGGTAGATCGACAGCCACATGACGAACATCTGACGCAGGCGGTGCGGGCCGTGGCCGCCGGTGCTCATGTCGGGCCTGGCGAGCTGCTGTGCCCCGGCTTCCCGAGCAAGTCAGGCTTCACGAGAGGACTGAGCAGGGGCATCCCAGACTCCGGTTGCGGCCGTTTCACGGGCATAATCCGCGAAGTCGCGGGGCGGGCGGCCGAGAACGCGCTGGACGGTGTCGGTCACCTGGGCCCTGCGGCCGTCGAAGACCTCGACCATGAGGCCGGCCAGTTGCTTCGCGTACTCGGCAGCCACACCTCGTTCGGTCAGCGACGAGATGAACTGCTCGGGCGTGACCGGAAGGTAACGGATCTCCCTGGCGGTCGCCTTCGACAGCTCGCCGACGGCATCGGCGAAGGTGAGCAGTCGTGGCCCGGTTATCTCGTGGATCTGGCCGGCATGGCCGCTCTCGGTCAGCGCGGCGACGGCGACGTCCGCGATGTCCTCCGCGTCGGTGAACGGCTCCGCGGCGTCGCCGGCCGGAAGCGCGACCACACCGGCCTTGACCAGATTCGCGAGGAACGCCTCGCTGAAGTTCTGCGTGATGAACCCGACCCGCACGATGGTCCACTCCGCGCCCGAGTCCCGCACCGCCTGTTCGCACCGCTCGGCCTCGGCCGAACCGCGGTCGGCAAGCAGGACGAGGTGCCGGACGCCGCAAGCCACCGCGCGGTCCGCGAAGGCACCCACGGCCCTGGCCGCACCGGGGAACGCCGCATCAGGGTAGTAGGCCACATAAACCGCGTCCATTCCTCGCAACGCGGGTTCCCACGTGGTGTCGTCCTCCCAGTCGAACGGCGGGTCAGCACGCCGTGAGCCAACGCGTACCGGCACGTCACGAGCGGTGAGCCCGGACACGACCCTGCGTCCGGTCTTGCCTGTTCCCGCGAGGACTAGTGTTGTCGGTCCAGTCGCTGTCATGATCCGCAATCTACCGGGATGCCCGATTGCGGGCCATGTTCAAGGCTCGCAGGCCCATAATGGTGCGTCTTATACTGCGCCAATGGATCCCTTGTCGATCTTGCTCGACGGAACCTGGGCCAGGGGAGCGTTCGTGCTGCGCTCCATCCTGAAACCACCGTGGTCGGTGCAGGTGCGGGACAGGGCGCCGCTCAACGTGGTGGCGATCCTGCGAGGGACGCCCTGGGTCGTACCCAGCACCGGCGATGCGGTGCGACTGGACGCGGGCGACATCGCGGTGATGCGTGGCCCGGACACGTTCACCTTCGCCGACGATCCGCGCACGCCGACCCAGGTGGTCGTTCAGCCCGGCCCCCGACGGACGACCGCGGCGGGAGCGGAGCTGCCCGAGGCCGCGGACATGGGTGTGCGCACCTGGATCAACGGCATGCGCAACTGCGACGACGGCGCGGACGACTCGTCGGTGCTGCTGATCGGCAAGTGCCAGGGACCGGGCGAGAGCGCCACACGCCTGCTCAGCGCGTTGCCGCCGTTTCTGGTCATCCCCAGTGCCGCCCACGTCGAATCCGCGCTGGTCTCGCTACTCGCAGAGGAGACCGTGCGAAACGAGCCCGGCCAAGATCTGGTGCTCGAACGAATTCTGGATCTCCTGCTGGTCGCCATCCTCCGCGAATGGTTCACCAGGCCCGATACCGATGCGCCTGCCTCGTTCCGAGCCAACGGGGATCCCGTCGTTGGGCCCGTCCTGCGACTCATACACAGCAACCCCGGCCATCCCTGGACGGTGGCCGCGCTCGCCCGGCAGACCGGGGTGTCCCGAGCGACGTTGGCCCGCCGCTTCACCGACTTCGTCGGCATGCCACCGAAGGCGTACCTCACCCAGTGGCGAATCGACCGGGCCGCCGATCTCCTCGTCGAGTCGGACGCCACGATCGACACCGTAGCCCGTCGGGTCGGTTATGGCAGCGCGTTCGCGCTCAGCGCCGCTTTCAAACGAGCCCGCGGTATCAGTCCGCAACACCACCGCGACCGGACATGACCGCGGTCGTGGATCAAGATCATCGGCGCCGACCGGGTGCTTCCGGTGTTCCGATGCCTCCCGAGGTGTCTCGGTCAGCTCGTTTCGAGCCCGGAACTCTTCAGCCAGGTCCTTAGAAGCAGTAGCAGCTGCGGGCCAGGGGCAAGGTGAGGATTTCCGGTAGCCGTCGCAGCGCCTCGATTACGGCAGGCACGTCTCGTGATCCGGGAGACAAGTCCGGTTCACGTCTCCTGATGTCGTCGAATGCCGGTAACAACCACCCGCCGACGTCCAGTGACCACCACAAACGCGCTGCTACCCGATCCGGCAGCACCGCACCGACCTCGGCCTCGGTCTGATAGTGCGCTGCCATAGTCGCTGTCAGGGATGGCTGCCTCAGCGCTGGACCGGGTCGACGTCGGCGCCCAAGAATGCCTCGATCTCGGCAGGGGTCGGGGCGGCCTCCCAGTCGCCGGGGGTCGTGCACATCACGGCGCCACAGGCATTCGCCCGGGCGAGTTTCTCCTCGACGCTCCAGCCTTGCACGTCGCCACTGAGGTAGCCGGCCACGAACGCATCGCCCGCTCCCACCGTGTCGACGACATCGACGCGATGGCCAGGAGCGTGGGCCACCGTGCCCTCGGCGTAGGTCGACGCACCGTCGGCGCCGCGCTTGACGACGATCTCGCGCCCGCCCGTGGGGTCGAGGGCGCGGGCCAGCTCGTCGATCGCCGAAGAGTCATCCGCCACGCCACCGGGAACCACGTACGCCAGCTCGTCCGGGGAGCCGAACACGAGGTCGGCCTCCTCGACGAGCTCGCCCAGCACCGGCGCGGCGACCTCGGCAGGAGCGAGCGTCGACCGGTAGTTCACGTCGACGCTCACGCGCACCCCGGCGGCCCGCGCCCGGCGCACGACGGAAAGACACGCCTCGCGCGCGGAGTCCGACAGCAGCGGAGTGATACCGGTGAGGTGCACGAGCCCGACGCTCTCGACGAGACCCGCGGGCACGTCGGTGGCTGCCAGCCGCGAACCGGCGGAACCCGCACGGTAGTAGTACACCCGCGAGGTCCCCGGCCCCGTGAGCTCCTTGAGCATGAGGCCGGTCGGCGCCTCGGGGTCGACCTGTGCCCGCACGTCGACGCCCTCGCCGCGGACCTCGCGCACGACCCGTCTCCCCAGCGAGTCGTCTCCGACCCGGCCGATCCAGGTGACCGCGATCCCGAGCCTGCTCAGGCTGACGGCGACGTTGGTCTCCGCGCCACCGATGCCCACATGCGCTTCGGACACGTGCGCGAGCGAGCCGATGCGCCCGCCGGTGAGCAAGCCCATCGTCTCGCCCAGCGTCACAACCCGAGAGGCCGTCATTCGGTTCCACTCCCCGCGCACACCTCGACGAACCGCCGTGCCCGTCGCCCGAGCGCACCGAGTTCGCCGCCCTTCAGCGCGTCCCCGAGCAGCGGACCACCGACGCTGACCGCCGCCGCACCGGCCGCCAGCCACGCCCGCGCCGATTCGAGGTCCACCCCGCCAGACGGGATGACGGACAGATCCGGGAACGGACCACGCAGATCCTTCAGGTATCCGGGACCCACCTGGCCCGCGGGGAACACCTTCACCGCGGACACGCCACGGTCCCAGGTGGAGAACAGCTCCGTGGGAGTGAGTCCACCCGGGACGATCGCGATGCCGCGTTGCAGGGCGCGGTCGACGACGGCGAGATCGGAGACCGGCGTGACGAGGTAGTGCGCTCCCCCCTCGGCGGCAGCGTCCACGTCTCCAGGCCTGGTCACGGTGCCGACACCGATGTCGGCGGTCTCCGCGTATCGTTCGACGAGCCCGGGCAGCGCGGCGATCGTCCCGGGAGTGGTCAGCGTGAGCTCGAAACTCCGCACCCCCTCCTCGACCATCGTGTCGATGACCGGCACGTAGTCCTCGGCGCGCTCGCCGCGGATCACCACGACGAGCCGCGAGGCGGCCGTCCGTCGCGGCAAGCTCTGACGCTGGCTCATGAGGTCTGTCCTTTCTCGACTCACCAGTCGTGCACGGTGCCGTCGAGCAGGCGGTTCACCGGAAGGTAGGCGGCGATGTAGGGATGGCGCGCGGCGAGCTCCTCGTCGAGTTCCACGCCGAGACCGGGGTTGTCGCCGGGATGCAGGAAGCCGCGGTCGAACGTGTACGACGTGCGGAACGTCTCCAGCGCCAGCTCGCTGTGCGGCATGTACTCCTGGATGCCGAAGTTGTGGATCGCCAGGTCGATGTGGAGCGCGGCCGCCATGCCGATCGGCGAGACGTCGGTCGGACCGTGGATGCCGGAGCGGATTCCGTAGATTTCGGCGAAGTCGAGGAGCTTCTTCATGCCCGTGACACCGCCGGTGTGCGTGGGAGCCGACCGCACATAATCGATGAGCCGCTCGGTGATGAGCGTCTGGTAGTCGTACACCGAGTTGAAGACCTCACCAGTGGCCAGCGGGGTCGTGCTGTGCTGCCGGATGAGCCGGAACGCCTCCTGGTCCTCGCCGGGTGTGACGTCCTCGAGCCAGAACAAGTCGTACGGTTCGAGCGACTTCGCCAGCCGGGCCGCCTCGATCGGCGACATGCGGTGGTGTCCGTCGTGGAGCAGCCGCAGCTCCGGTCCGAACTCCTCGCGCACCTTCTCGAAGATCGACGGAACGTGCCGCAGGTACGCGGGCGTGTCCCAGTCCTCCTCCTCGGGACGCGTCGCGGCGCTGCCGCCGGCCGCCCGATGCGCCGGCTCGTAGTCGTACTTCTCCCCCGGCTTGGCCGTATCCGAGACGCCGTACACCCGATCGAGACCGGGAACGCCCGTCTGAACGCGCACCGCGGTGTAGCCCTCGTCCACATACCCGCGGATCGCCTGTGCCAACGCCTCGTAGTCGTTGCCGGAGGCGTGGGCGTACACGCGGAGCTTGTCGCGGCTCGCTCCGCCGAGCAGCTGGTACAGCGGAACGCCCGCCTTCTTCGCCTTGATGTCCCACAGCGCCATGTCGACGGCGGCGATCGAGGCCATCGTCACGGGCCCGCGTCGCCAGTACGCGCCGCGGTACAGGTACTGCCAGGTGTCCTCGATGCGGTCCTCGTCCCGGCCGATGAGCGTGGTCGCGAGGTGGTCCCGCAGGTAGGCCGCGACTGAGAGCTCCCGCCCGTTGAGCGTCGCGTCGCCCCACCCCACTACCCCGTCGGACGTGACGATCTTGAGGGTGACGAAGTTGCGTCCGGGACTCGTGACGACGACGTCGACGGTCGAGATGCTCACGGTGCTCGCTTCCTTCCGGGGCCGCGCGATCGGTGGTGGTTGTCGAAAGTGGACGATATGGGAACCGCCTCGGATGCGGCTTGCCGCCGGACCCGAGGCGGGTGCTCAGACCGCGTTGCGCGGATCCCTCAGGTCGCGTCCCGCGACCTCGGGCATGAGGAACGTCGCGATGAGCGGACAGACCGTGAAGACGCCGAGCATGATCGCGATCGGGATCCACGATCCGGTCGTCGCGGCCACCCAGGCCGCCACGACGACCGGGCCGATGCCGGTGGCGATCATCGCGGCGATCTCCCTGACGACACCGGTCGCGGCGTAGCGGTGCCGGGAGCCGAAGATCTCCGGCAGCGTGAGGTTCTCCAGCGAGGCCAGCGCCATGACCGACACGTTGTGCATGACGATGTAGCCGACGAACAACTGCGGGACGTGCGCTCCCGCGACCGCCATCATCGTCGGCACGATGAGGACCAGCGAGATCACGCTCATCACCTGGTACATCCGCCGGCGGCCGAACCTGTCGCCGAGCGCGCCGACGATCGGCACCGTGACGAACGCGCACAGCGAGGAGACGATCACGACGCTCGTGCCCACCGAGGCCGACATCGCGAGCGTGACGGTGATGAACGAGACCATGTAGGTCTGCAGGATTCCCGAGTTGCCCGCCTGTCCGAAGCGCAGCAGGAACGCGGGTACGAGCGCGCGCCACTTCTTCTGCTCGAGTGCCTCGAGCATGGGGGTGTCGTTCTCCTGCTCGGCCTTCGCCCGGACCTCGTCCGTCGTGAGCGCCACGCCCTCGTTGACGTGGGAGCTCTCCTCGAACACCGGGCTCTCCTTGAGCCGGAACCGGATCCACACGGCGAACAGCAGGATCACGGCGCTGCCGAGGAACGGGATGCGCCAGCCCCAGGCGAGCAGCTGCTCCTCGGAGAGGACGGCGACGAGGATGCCCCAGATCGCCGACGCACCGAGGGTGCCGCAGTTCGTGCCGAGCGCGACGAGCGAGGCGATGATGCCGCGACGCTTGGTCGGCGCGTACTCGGCGAGCATGACGCCCGCGCCGGAGATCTCCGCACCGGCGCCGAAGCCCTGCACGAGGCGCAGCACCACGAGGAGGACGGGCGCGAGGATGCCGATGTCGTGCACGGTCGGCAGGGCGCCGATGAGCGTCGTCGCACCGCCCATGAGGGCGATCGTGATGAACAGGACCTTGGTGCGCCCCACCCGGTCGCCGAGCCGTCCGAAGTACCACGCACCCACAGGGCGGGCGACGTAGCCGACCGCGTACGTCGCCATCGCGGACACGACCGCGAGCGCAGGGCTCTCGCCGGCGAAGAACAGCTGGCCGAAGACGAGCCCGGCCGCGAGCGAGTACAGCTGGAAGTCCATGAACTCGAGCGCGGTGCCGAGCCAGCCGGACATCGCGGCGCGTGCGAGATCGCCGGTGCTGCGCTCGGCCGGACTGTCCTTCGTGGTGCCCGTGTCGGGCGGCGGTGCTGAAGTGGACATCGTTGTTCCTTCAGTTTCGGGGGGACGGGATAGGTGGACGGGGGAGGTCAGAACTCGATGAGGACCTTGCCGGAAGCAGCGGAGTCCTTCGCCGTCGCGAACGCCTCCACCGCTTCGGTCGCGGGGAGCACGTGCGTGACGACCTGGGCGATCGAGGGGTGGGCCGCGAGCATGTCGACGGCCTCGTCGATCTCCGTCGAGAAGCGGAACGTGCCGCGCAGCTGCACTTCCTTCGACACCAGCGGTGCGAGGTTCACGCCGATCGCGGTGTCGGCGAGCATGCCGACCTGGACGACGACGCCTGCTCGGGCCGCCGACGCAACCGCTTGGGTGAGCGACGCGGGCGCACCCGAGCACTCGAACACGACGGGATAGGACGTCGTCGGGACGTCGTCGCGTCCGATGAGCAGCGTCTCGTGGGCGCCGAGCGCGCGGGCTCGGTCGAGGGCGGATTCCTGGATGTCCCCGGCGGCCACGTGCTCGACGCCGCGAGCGGCGAGCGCCGCGACGATCAGCAGGCCGACAGGACCGGCGCCGAGCACGAGCGCGCGGTCCCCGAGGTGGCCACCGGCGATCGTGAGCGCGTGCAGCGCGACGCCGAGAGGCTCGGCGAGCGCGGCGTCCCGCAGCGACAGGCCTTCGGGCAGCCTGCGCAGCATGGGCTTTTCGACGAGCACGTACTCCGCGGCGGCGCCCTGGCGGTGCGGGAAGTCCGCGGCGCTGCCGAGGTAGTCGCCGCCGGGCCACAGGTGCGGCCGGTCCGCGATGCCCTCCACCGGGGTGCCGTACCGCGCGGGGTGCACGGTCACCGGCGTGCCCTTCGCCCACTGGCCACTCGGATCGGCTTCGACGGTCGCGGAGAACTCGTGACCGGGCGCGAAGGGCTCGCGGACGACGTTCTCCCCGTTCTTGCCGTGGAAGTAGTAGTGCAGGTCCGAACCGCAGATGCCGACGTACCGCACGCGCAGCAGCACCTCGCCGTCGGCGGGTTCGGGGACGGCGACGTCCTCGAGGCGCATGTCCTCGGCGCCGTGGATGAACAGGCCTTTCATCGTTGATCAGCTCCAGGAGGTCGGCAAGGCAGGCTCAGCGGGAGGCGGCGACGTCGGCGGCCGCGGCGCGCACACCGTCGCGGACGACGAGGGTGAGCAGGTCGGCGACCCGGACGGTGAAGGCGTCCTGCTCGGCGAGGGCGTCCGGGAAGAAACCGCCGTTCATGATCCGGCGCACGTGGTCGGCAACGGTCACGGCGCCGTCGACGGCGGCGGCGAGCCGGTCGCGGGCGGGTTCGACGATGCGCTCGGCGAGCGGCTCCGGGGTGAAGCCTGCCGGTGGGGCGACGCACGCGATCCACGCGGCGATGCACAGCGCGAGGTGGTGCGGCATGTCGCCGCGCCGGAGGTGGAAGAGCGCAGCGTTGGGGATGCGCTGGAGGAGCTTGAGGGATCCGTCCGTGCCCACCTGGGTGGTCGCGTGCCCGATGAGCGGGTTGCGCCACCGGGCGTCCAATTCCGACACGTACGCGTCGGCGTCGAACCCGGTGGGCGGGGTGAACGTCGGCAGGTAGTCGTCGGTGATCCCGTTCAGGACCGCCTCGCGCACGAAGTCCTGTCCCCACGCGACGTCGATCGTCGGTGCGCCGGAGAGGATTCCGAGGTAGGCGATGAGCGAGTGCGATCCGTTGAGCAGGCGCAGCTTGACCATCTCGTAGGCCTCGATCTCGTTCGAGAACGTCGCGCCGGCCAGATCCCAAGCGGGACGACCGCCCGCGAAGTCGTCCTCGAGAACCCACATGGTGAACTCCTCGGCGGGGACCGGGCACAGGTCCTGGACGCCGAGCAGATCCGCGACGATACGTGAGTGCTCGTCGGTCGTCCTCGGCACGATGCGGTCGACCATCCCGTTTGGAAACGACACCGACGAGGACACGAACGACAACACGTCATCGCTCACGCCTGCCGCCTGCAGGAACTCCTCCACCACGGCGCGCGTGACGTCGCCGGCGGACTGGAGGTTGTCGCAGGACAGGACGGCGAACGGCTCGCCCGAGGCGGCGCGCTGCTCGAGACCGCGGGCGATCATGCCCACCGCGGTGCGCGGTGTCGAGCCTGCCGTGAGGTCCGCAGCGACCTCGGGGGCGTCGAGCGCCAGCCTGCCGGTCGCGGGGTCGCGTGTGTAGCCGACCTCGGAGACGGTGAGCGAGACGATGCGGTGCGCCGGATCCGCGATCGCGTCCACGACCGCGGCGGGGTCCTGGGCGGCCACGCCGGTGTCGCGGTGGACGTCGACCAGTCCCGCCTCGGCACCGCGTTCGGTGAGCTGGAGGATCGAGTAGACGTTGTCCTGGGCTCGCATCGGAGCTACGACCCGGTCCGACGAGTGCGCGAAGCCGCGGATGCCCCAGTCCCCACCGGCGGCGGCCATCGCCTGCGCGGTGTAGACCGCGCCGTGCGCGCGGTGGAAGTTGCCAAGGCCGAGGTGAACGATTCCCGTCCGGTCCGGCGCGGACGCTCCGAGGCGCGATCCAGCGAGCAGACTCTTCCGGCCCAGTGGCTGTGTCATGACGTCCTTGTCCTTCCACGACGCACGGGCGGTGGTCCAGCACTGCCGCGCGTTGCGTTTCACATGGCGAACCGCTCGTTTTGTATGTCGGACCACAAGCTAGACTGACGTGGAGGCGCGATGCAACATCGACCGGGAAGACAATGGAGCCATGGAGACCGAACCCACGTCGGAGACGCCGCCCGTCACGAGCCTCGACCGCGCACTCGTCGTGCTCGAGACGGTCGCGACAGCAGGCCCCGAGGGACTCGCGCTCAGCGAGATCGCGGCGCGCACAGGGATCAACAAGGGATCGGTCCACCGGCTGCTCCGCGGCCTCGCGCACCGCGACTACGTGGCGCGCGACGGCGACGACCGCAACTACATCCTCGGCGAGGCGCTCAGGCGGATGGTGCGGACCTTCGGTGCGGACGACAACCTGCCGCTGCTGTTCCGGCCGCTGCTGCTCGAACTGTCGCGCCGGACGGAGGAACTCGTCCACCTCGGAGTGCTCGACGGACGCCGCGTCGTCTATCTCGACAAGATCGAGCCGGAGCGCTCCGTCCGCGTGTGGTCGCGTGTCGGCCGACGCGCGCACATCGCGAGCACGGCACTCGGACGCGCGCTCATCGCCGCGGCTCCCCCCAGCGACTCCCTCCTGACCAGCTACGTCGAGGAAGCCGACCCCGACCACGCGCACCCCACGCTCGGCGACCGCTTCCGCGACGCGGTGAACGCCGCGCGCACGCACGGATGGGCGATCGAGAACCAGGAGAACGAAGCCGGGATCGCCTGCGTCGGCATCGCCCTCACGTCCACGACCTCGCGGGACGTCGCGATCAGCGTCACCGGCCCCGCCGAGCGCATGACCACCGACCGCCTCACCGAGATCGGCGCCCTGATCCGCGAACTCGCCGCCGACCTCGCCCCGCAGGAGTACACCCTCACGCCGACAGCGGGGTGACGCCTCGCGGCCTCGACGGCCGCCAGTCGTGTCGAGCCGTACGGTGAGTACCGGCATCGATCCAGGGCACCGGCCTTCGCCGATGGTGGCGTCGGACCACCGCTGGTCACCGACGTTGAGCCGCCGCCCTCGATCTCGAATACGAGCACGGCGCCGTTCGGCGACGCCGAGCCCGTGCAATCGAACTAGTGACCGCGTGAACCCGTCCCGGCTCGACGCCCTACAAGACAAGAGACCCAGCACGTGAGCCGCACGTCGGGCTCACCGCCGAAACGCCCTCCCCACGCATGTGCGTCGAGGGAACGAAAGCAACCCCGATCAGGAGCTTCGGCGCATCAAAAACGCAATCAAGGCAACGATCCCGCCGACAACCACCAGGGGAAGAACGACGAACACGACCAATTCCCATCCACCAGGCATGCGGCGGATTCTCACACACCGACCGCGACGGGCGTCTCCCGCCAGCCGCCGGCGGCTGTGCCGGCGGCGTCACGGCCGCGCGCAATCCGCTGACCAGTGAGCTCTCGCAAGCGAATGCTCATCGCGTGGATCTTCGAGCCGGGCTTGCCTCGATCCACCGGGCTGGGGCCGGTCAGGTCCCCCTTTTGCCCGCCCGGATATGCATGCTGTCCACCGACGCCCGGGACCAGTCGATCGCTCCAGCGGTGCCGAGCAGGTCCAGCAGTTCCTGGTGCAGCCGGGTGAACACGTCGGCTTGGGACCACTCGGTGAACCGGCGGTGTGCGGTGGCGCAGCTGACTCCGAACGAGGTGGGCAGCGCTGACCAGGCGCACCCGGTTTGCAGCACGTACAGGATCGCGGCCAGCACCGCGCGGTCGTCCAGCCGACGCCGACCTCCGCCCTGGTGGCGTTGCGGCGCTTCGAGCAACAGCGAACGCGCCAGCAGCCACAACGGCTCCGGACACCACTTCTCCACATCGCTCACAGTTGATCAACGATATCCCCCGCCCAAGGGCACACCCAAATGAGATGCGGTCTAAGGTCCGCGCCGAGCCGAGTCGCGAGCACCACCTCGCCGTACATGACCGCGGCGGTTCCGATGTACCAGGTCACCGGCGCCGAGGTGGAGGGGAAGCCGAACGCGATCGGGTTCGTGCCGAACCGGCCGTCGGTAGCCCGTGCGGCGCCACCACTGCAGGCCCGCTTCCGGCGATCATTCCGACGAGCCCGGCTTTCGCCGCTTTCTCCAGGTACGTAGGAGAACATGCCGGTGCACCAGGTTTCGGGCGCCAACGATTGCGCTCCCGCGCGCGTGCCTTGTCCACGCCAGTTCCAGCGCACGCATGCCGACGAAGTAGCCCACCTTGTCGCCGCCGTCGAGGGTCGCCGACACCGCGGTCTGGGCGACGATCCGGATGCGGCCCGGGGATTCCGGTGTGGCGCGGATCCGCTCGACGATGGACAGTGCACGGGCGAGACCGCCGAACAGCAGCCCGCGCAGTTCGCAGTCGAGGAGATGATCGGCGATGATCTCGGCTTCGTCGGCAGTGTGGCTGATCCTGGTCATCGTCGCGGTGGCGAGCGCGCGGGCATCGGACAGCGTCAAGATGGTCATCACGGGGCCTCCGTCGACAAGGGCTGATCTGCGGCGGCGACATCCGCTCCAGGGCGGATCGGCGAGCGAGGGCGAGCGTGGTGGCCGTTCGCTGCAGGTCACCGAAGCGGGCATGGCCGCCAGGACGAAATGAGTGCGGAGGTGCTCAAACTAACCGACTCCATAAAGTCCTGGTGGCTCCTGCGCAAGCTGCGACGCTCCACAACCCGCATCACCAGCCTCGTCCAGGCCGTCGTCACCCTGCAACTGACCTGCTCAGAAGACAGCTCGGTTGACGATCGACATAACTGCAACTAGTCTGGTTTCAGTTGATCGGTGGCGATGACAGGAGCAGGAGTTGGCGGGGCTCAGCAGTAGGAGCGCGGTCGCAATTCACGCGCTTGCGATGCTGGCGCACCGACGTGAAGGCTCGTTAACTTCCGCGGAGATCGCGGACAGCCTTGGAAGCAACCCAGTCCTCGTGCGCCGCATCCTCGGCCGCTTGCGGAACGCTGAGCTGGTGTGGTCCACCGAGGGTCGAGGGGGTGGCTGGTCTCTTGCTCGCGCCCCGCGGGATATCACGCTCTATGACGCGTACGCCGCCGTCGAGGAGGGGCAAATCTTCTCGCGGCACACGCATCCGCCCAGCGGGGTGTGCGAGGTCGGACGCAACATCGGCGAGCTGCTTGACATCGAGTTCCAGAGCGCGGAACGAGCTCTGGAGGAACAGCTCGGCAGGACGACGATCGCCGGCCTGCTGCAGCAGATACTGGCCTCCGACAACGGACCGAGGGGCCACTGACCAAGCGGTGATGCATGCGCGCACTGCGTCATGGCGCATAACTTAACCGCAATTGGTTTAGTTGCAGTCGTTCCGGGGTGAGCGCTTCGGGCCCTCCCGGCTGCCGATGTCAGCGGCCGAACGATCCATCCGCGTGCACCACGGCCCGAACACCTACTCAGAACGCACCAGGAGTGAGAGCGATGCCCCAGGAACCCGAAGCACTTGCCAGCAACGAGGCTCGCGGCCCTGCGACCTACGACCTCGTGATCAGGCGCGCACATATCTTCGATGGGTACCAGGCGCTCGCCGGTCTGTACGACGTCGCCATCAACGGCGGAGAGATCGCATCCGTCTCGGTCGAGCCGCTCAGGGGCATACAGGAGGTGGATGCGGCCGAAGGATGGGTCATGCCGGGCCTGATCGACACTCATATCCACTTCTACGACGTGCGCGCGGTCTCCGGTCCGAATTCGATGCGGGCCTTCGAGGAGAACGAGCTTTCCGGAAAGCTCGGGCTGTTCCTCGACCACGGGATCACCACCATCAAGTCGGTGGGCGATCCGACGGACGGAATTCTGGACACGCGGGCCAAAATCGGCGCAGGCACGCTGCGGGGCCCGCGGCTGTTGGCGACCGGCTGCGGTATCACCGGACGCGACGGGCATCCCGCCGCCACTGTCTTCAGCGGCAACCCCTGGGCACGCGAACGCTTCACCGGAGAGGTCGACAGCGTGCAGCAGATCCGCGACCTGGTGCACCACCTCGCTGACCGCAAGGTGGACGCGATCAAACTCCTGTCGGAAGGCGCGTGCGCACACGGGCCGAAGTACCTCTGGCAGAATCCTGCCTTTCCGGATGGTGTCGAGTTGGAACGGCTTCCCCTCGATCTCCTTCGGGCGGGTATCGAGACCGGACACGAGAGGGGTCTTCGAGTTACCGTCCACACCACCCAGCAAGCCGCGGCACGCGAGGCGATCGAGGCTGGGGCGGACGGCCTGGAGCACGGTGTCACCGTCGAGCCCCTCACCGACCACTCGCTCATCGATCTGATGCTCGAACACGGCGTCACCTACGCGCCCACGCTCTGGATCGACGATGCCCACCCGGACGCCCGTGGCAATCTCAAGAAGGTCGCTGAAGTCGGCGTGCACATCGCGCTGGGCAGCGACACCTTCAGCGGTCGGGGCTTATTCGGAGCCAACACTCTGGAAGAGGCCGAACTCATGGTGGCGGCCGGGATGACGCCCACCCAGGTGCTGGCCGCAGGCACCCGCGGCGCGTCGCGGCAGTGTGTCCGCCCCGACCTCGGCACGGTGGCCCCCGGCAAGCGCGCAGACCTGCTCGTACTCAACGCTGATCCCACTGCGGACATCGGCAACCTTCGCGACCTCAGCATGGTGATCCTGAACGGCCGCCTCGCCGTCGACAAGCGCTAGGCCCCCGCCTGGCGGGACGTCTTCCCGCCGCTACACCGCGGCAGAGAGGAATCCACCCATGAAAACCTGGTGTACCACCGGCACCAGCAGCGGCTTCGGTCGCCTCATGTCGGCAAAGGTGCTCGCTGCCGGTGATCGCGATCGTCGCACCGAGCTCACTCACTGACGTTGCACCCCACTGGCAGCGCGCGCACTCCCTGCCGAGCCCGCGTCTTCTCAGCGACTTTCCGGCAGTTGTTGAGTTTGCGACTGGCAATCACGACGTGCGCGCCGCGTGTGGCGAACGCGTCCCGCCAACGACGGCACAGCAGCCTCGGCTGGCGCACTCCGATAGAGTTCGAGAACATGACCATTGTGGCATGAAATCCAGCAACCCGACTCCCCGGAACCCGGGGCAGACCAGAGTTTTCGGGGAGCCTGGGGAACCTCAGAATGGGCGGCGAGCATGGTCAGGTTGGTATGGCGGTAACTGGCTTCGTAGCGCCGGACCTGATAGTGGTCGAGCCCGATCTCGTTCTTGGCGAACTGGAAGGTTTCCTCGGCACGCCGTCGGCTTCCGCCGACCCGAACGAGTTCGATCAGTGGCTGAGGGTGGGTGGTGTGCACGATGTAGTAGGCCAGCTCGCCGCTGCTCATCGAGCGGCGCGCCACACGAGAGACGACGTTGCCAGCCTCGTTTCAGGGCTGCCGGGGCTGGTGTGTTGGCGCGCATCGGCCGGTCGGCGTGGCGAACGCGGTACGCGGGAGATCGCCTGACAGTAGTTGATCTCCTGGTGTCCCAGCCAGATGGATTGTCCAACAATCGGCGCAGCATTCGTTGCGCCAACTGGGGTTTGGTTTGAAACGGCGTGTCCTGGCCGATACTGGCATCGCGGTAGCAATTACGGTGGTCGGTCCAGGCCACCCGCATGTCGAGCCCCCGGTCGATCACCCATCGGCTGGCGATGGTTTCGGTCACGCCCGCAACGCGTCGATCGCGGTGTCGATCGCGGCCAGGGCTGCGGTCCTGTCGAGGCCTGCCCTCGATACGAGAGAGAGGCCGTGGACGATGTAGAGCAGTAGCTGGGCTTGGGCCTCGGGGTGGGCGTTGTCGGTGACTTCTCCGGTGGCCTGTGCGCGACGGAGCGCGTCGGTGACGATGTCGGTGAACCGGCGATATGAGCGGGCGACGACCTCGGTGGCTTCGCTGTCGTGGGGTACGAGTTCGGCGGTGGTGTTGCCGACCAGGCAGCCATGCGGTTCGCCCACGTCGGAGATGAATTCGTCCAGGCGTGCCGGGTGAGTCAGAATCTCACGAAGCGCAGGCAGGAGCGGGGCGGTGTCGAGCGCGGCGATCAGGCGCCGCTCGTAGACATCCCAGTAGAGCCTGACGGCGTTGAGGTAGAAGCGGCGCTTGTCCCCGAAGGTCCCGTAGAGGCTGCCGCGTTCGACGGCCAGCGCGTCCACCAGGTCTTGGACCGATGTCGCCCCGTAGCCGCGGGACCAGAACAGCTCGAGTGCGAGCGTCAGCGTCTGGTCCTTGTCGAATCCGCGGGGGCGTCCGGTGCGTGCCACGTGATCGAGGCTACGACTTCTTGACGAGTCGTTCAAGAAGTCGTAGCCTCGATCACGTACTTTTTGAACGGCTGCATAGAAGTCGCCGATCACTTGCCGGGCGCGAAGGGTGAAGCAATGGAGTTGGCTGGAAAGACGGCACTCATCACCGGATCCGGCGCGATAGGCGGACTCGGGCACGCGACGGCCGAGATTTTGGTCGCGGCGGGAGCTGGCGTGATCATCACCGGCACCGACCTCGAGCGCGGTGCCCAGGTCGTGGAGGACCTTCGCTCGGTCGGCGGCGACTCGGCCCCGACGGTACGGTTCGTGGCAGCCGATCTGGCCGACCCGGCGGCCGTGCGTCAGCTGGCCGAGGAGGCCGGAGCTGTGAGCATTCTGATCAACAACGCGAGCGTCGTCACGTTGGGCCCGACCACCGAGCAGGACATCGTGAGCTACGACGCTGCTTTTGCGGTCAATGTGCGTGCGCCATTCCTGCTCACGGCGCTGTTCGCGCCGAAGATGGGCGCCAACGGCGGCGGTAGCATCGTCAACGTCAGCTCTACCGCGGCCGGCCTCGGCATGCCGGGAATGGCTGTTTACGGCGCCACCAAGGCGGCGGTCGAATCGTTGACTCGCACCTGGGCGGCAGAGTTCGCCCCGTCGAACGTGCGAGTCAACGCCGTCGCTCCGGGCCCGATGCGCACCTCGAAGGTGGTCTCGGCGATGGGTCCGGACATGGGTGGCGTGGGCCTGACCACCGCGCTCAAGCGCACGTCCGACCCGGCCGAAGTGGCGCACGTGGTCGCTTTTCTCGCCAGTGACCGGGCCAGCTATGTGACCGGGGCGGTCGTGGCCGCTGACGGTGGCCGAACCGCGATCTGAGTCGACGTCGGCTGCCGGCCGAGTGGTGCCTCGTGCCGACGGGGGCAGCCCGTCATCGTTGTCGAACCACGCGCCTTGTGGCGCCAAGTGAGGAGAAAGAGTTCATGGGTCGTCTTCAGGGAAAGCACGCACTGATCACAGGCGGGACGAGCGGGATCGGCCTGGAAACGGCCCGTGAGTTTCTCGCCCGAGGGAGCGGCCGTCGCGATCACCGGCCGCTCCCAGGAAAGATTGGATGAGGTCGCTCGGCAATTGGAGGGGCCGCTGCTCACCGTCGTCAGCGACGCCGGCGACGTACCCGGCCAGGCGGCGCTCGCATCGCGGCTACAGGCGGAGTGGCCGAAGCTCGACATCCTGATGAGCAACGCCGCCGACGTCACCCATCTCCCGATCGAGGAATGGAACGAGGAGTCGTTCGACAGGCTCGTCGCCACCAATCTCAAGACCCCGTTCTTTCTGATCAAGGCCCTGTTGCCGCTCTTCTCACAGAAGTCCTCGATCATTCTTGTCGGATCGGTTTCGGCCTTCATCGGACACGAGAACGCGGCAGTCTATGGCGCCGCCAAGGCGGGCCTGCTGTCCTATACCCGCGGGCTGACCTATGAGCTGAAGGACCGGGGTATCCGGATCAACGGACTGAGCCCGGGGCCGACTGTCACCAATGCGTTCAAGCCGCTTGGTGCCGAACGCCAAGCCGCCATCTACGAGGAACTCCGGCGGACCGTACCCCTCCATCGTCTAGGGTCTGCCACCGAGATGGCGAAGGCGGCTGTCTATCTAGCCTCGGACGAGTCCGCCTACACCGTCGGCACCGTGCTGCGCGTGGATGGCGGCATCGGGCAGCTTGCCTACTAATACTGCAACGACAGGTTGTGATGGCTTCGGTAGTGGCTGGTACGGGCGCGGTGCTGGCTGGTTCGTCGCCATGCCGACCAGTGCAGGATGTGGTCTGAGGTGTACCAAGGATCTTGGACAGGGCCTCTCGATTGAGAGGATGTACCTGTGCCGGAGAAGCGTCGGAAGTTCAGTCCGCAGTTCAAGGCTGAGGCGGTGCAGCTGGTCGTAGCCAGCGGCCGTCCGGTGGCCGAGGTGGCTCGGGAGCTGGAGAGCAACCCCGGGACCCTGGGCAACCGGGTGCACGCCTGGCGGCGGGACAACCCCGAACCCGACACCGAGATGAGTCCTGTGGAGCGTGCCCGGTTGAGCGAGCTGGAGGCCGAGGTCCGGCGGCTGCGGATGGAGAACGAGTTCCTGAAAAAAGCAGCCTTAGATTCAACCGGTCAAGGCAACAGCCTCTGCGGGGGTGCGGAAGCCGAGGCACTTGCGGGGTCTGGTGTTGAGCTTGGTGGCGATCGCGTCGAGCTCAGCCTGGGTGAACGTCGCGAGGTTGGTGCCCTTGGGCAGGTACTGGCGCACCAGCTTGTTGGTGTTCTCGTTCGTGCCGCGCTGCCAAGGGCTGCGTGGCGCGGCGAAAAACACATCTACCCCGGTGGCAGCGGTGAATCGCTTATGTTCGGCCAATTCCATACCCCGGTCCCACGTCAGCGTGTCGCGTAGCCGCGGGTCCAGGCCAGCGTAGGTCTTGATCAGCTCGGGAACGACGACGGTGCTGTGACGGCTGGGGAGTTTCACGCTCACGAGATACCGCGTCTTGCGGTCGACCAGGGTGGCGACCTGGCTGTGGTTCGCCCCGATCACGAGGTCGCCTTCGAAGTGCCCGAGGGTGCTGCGGTCCTGGGCGGTATCGGGGCGTTGCTCGATCGGTCGGGCGTCTATGATCTGGGATCGCCATTGGCCCTTGACCGTGTTGCGCTTGTTCTTGCGGATCGGCCTACCGGTTCGCAGCCGCTTGCACAACTCTCGTGGAATCACCTTCCAGCGGGTGGTGTAGATCGATCGGTAGATCGTCTCGTGGCTGATTGTCCTCTCTGCGGCGTCGCCACCGTGCCGACGCAGGTGGCCCACGATCTGTTCAGGAGACCATTCTTCCCCCAGCAGAGCCACAATCTCGTCACGCAACGCAGGCTGGCGAGCAAGCAGGCATGGTTTCGGCCGGCGAGCCTGCTCACGCGCACGTTCCTGGGCTGCGGTAGCCCGGTAGGCGTGGCGACCGCCGTTCTTGGTGACTTCCCGGCTGATCGTCGACACCGCTCGCTGCAAGAACGCGGCGATCGCTTGAAACGAGTATCCCGCGCTCAATCCCCGGGAAATCTCTTCTCGCTCAGGCAGTGTCAGCGATCCAGCACGCTGTCTGCGGGACTGCGGAGCGATGCCGCCGTGGTGCTTGAGGACAGTGAACACCGAGCCCGGCGGCTTGCCGATCTCACGAGAGATGACGCTGATCGACTCCCCCGCCCTCCACCGCCGCCACAGGTCCTCCTTCATCTCATCCGACATCCCAGGCCGACCCAGCCTCGCCACGCGCGCTCCTCAACCAGCAGTGTTGCTCTGACCGGTTGAATCTAAGGATGCGCCCTTCGAAGGTGATCGCGAAGGCGTTGAGCTGTGGCGCTCTGAACAGCTCGTGCGGTGCGGTGGTGGTCCGACCTGCTGCGCCTGGCCGGGTGGCTGACGCTCGGGCGCGCCACCACCTCACTGCTGGTCAGCAAACCCTCAGAGTTCAGCAGGCAAGAACGCGCCGACGGCGGCGTCGTTCCCGTGCCCCTCACAGCCTCATCGGGCGCCTGTACAAAAGTGTCATCCCCGGTGTTTAAACGGGACAGCCTCCACGGGTCGAGCTCGCTACCAATCGGCCTGTGGCGATAGTGTGGTTCCGATTAGCTGTGATCACCTTCACTTTCGTGGCAATGGGAAGGAAAGAGCGCCGTGTCGTATGGCGTGGGCATCGACCTCGGAACGTCGTTCACCTCAGCCGCCGTAGCAACATCCACCGGGGTACGCATGGCAAACCTGGGCCCCGGCATCGTCGTCCCCTCCCTGGCCACTCCTGGCCCCGGCGGCACCCTGCTCACCGGCCTCGCCGCCGCCAACTCCCCCAACGCCACAACCAACCCCGGCCTACTCGCCCGCGGCTTCAAACGTCGCCTCGGCGACCCCACCCGACTCATCCTCGGTGGCGCCGCCTACACACCCGCCGCCCTCATGGCCGCCCAACTGCGCGACGTCCTCGCCCAGATCAGCACCACCCAAGGCGGACCACCCGCCACCATCACCCTCACCTGCCCTGCGATCTGGGGCCCCTACCGCCGCGAACAGTTCGCCGAAGTGCCCCGCCTCGCAGGCATGCCCCACTACCAGCTCACCACCGAGCCCGAAGCCGCCGCCACCCACTACACCAACGAACGCCGACTCGGCAACGGAGAAATCGTCGCCGTCTACGACCTCGGCGGCGGCACCTTCGACACCACCATCCTCCGCGTCCAACCGCACGGCATGGAAATCCTCGGCACCCCCGAAGGCATCGAGCACATGGGCGGCATCGACTTCGACGACGCCCTGCTCACCCACCTCGACGACAAACTCGACGGCGCTATCAGCGCCCTCGACCCCGAAGACCCCATCCACGCCAGCGCGCTCGCCGCCATCCACACCCTCATCACCCGCGCCAAAGAACGACTTTCCACCGAACCTGACCTCACCCTCATCATCCCCCTCCCCACCGGAAACGACGAGGTCTACCTTTCCCGCCAGGACCTCAACACCATGATCCACCCTTCCCTGCAACTCACCACCGACGCGGTTCACCGCACCATCACCTCAGCCGGCATCCACGCCAACGACGTCAGCGCCATCCTCCTCGCCGGCGGTTCCTCTCGAATCCCCCTCATTCACCAAACCCTCGCAAAGGAATTCAACAAACCCATCCGCGCCGCCCTCCACCCCAAACACACCGTCGCCCTCGGCGCCGCCACCACCGCAACCCGCAATACCCAACCCACCTACAAGAATCACCAGCCGGTCACCCCACCCCAAACGCTCACCACACCACCCACGATCAGGACACCCCCACCGCCACTACCCAGCACTGCACCACCGAAAAACAACCTCAGAAAATGGCTCATCCCCGTCGCTGCCGCCATCGCGGTCATCGCGGTCATCGCAGTCATCGCCACCTACATCACCACCAGCAACACCGAAACGCGCGACCCCGAACCCGTCGCCGGGACCACGCAGCGCGGTGGGCCGTTGCCGGTGTTCAACGGCACGGTGGCGAAGCCGTTTGTCGGCCTCGTCGGCTCCGAGAAGAACGGCTGGACCGGCACCGAGTTCGGGGCGAACGGGGCCGAGGACGGACCGGTCGCGGCACGGCCAGACGGCAAGGGCGGACTCAAGGTGACCTGGTCCGGCGAAGGCGGCGCCCAGGTCTACTTCCAAAGCCAGCCAGGATCAGGCGGCAACCAGGACCTCTCACGCTACTTCGACAACAACGGTGCGATCGTCTTCGACGCGACACTGCTCAAACCGCCGACGAGCGCCGTGTCGATGGAGGTGCACTGCACCTACCCGTGTCGCGCAAAGGTCACCGACACGAAGCTGCTCAAGCAGCTGCCGGTCGGGAAGCAGGTGACGGTCAAGCTGCCGCTGCGCTGCTTCGTGGAGAACCGGGCCGAGCAGTGGGATCCGAGGGCCATCAACACTCCGTGGCTGATGAACACCAACGGTTCGCTCGAGATGACGGTCTCCAATGTGCGCTGGGAGGAAGGAGCGGCCAACGATCCCGCCGCGACCCGATGCGATCAGCTGTCCTGACCCTGGCTCTGGCGCAGCAGGTGCTCGGCGGTTGCGGTAGCTTGCCCATGCGTTCGATCACGCGTCCCATTGCTGCCCGTTTACTCGAACCCTGTGGACTGCCTGCTGAGACACAGATCTGCTGGTCAAGCTCGGACCAGGACATCAATACCTCCATGGTGGAATCAACTTGCCGGACCCTGGGGTGGGGTCTCGGCTGATGCCGTCTCGACGCGGGGAGGGGGAGAGCGGCCAGCACGGGGGCTTGCCGCTCGAGCCCTTCGCCGAGGGCTGATGGGGGCTGATCTACCGGCTCCGGGCGGGACGTGGTGTCGTGAGGGAGGGGCGGGTGTCGCCGTCCGGCAGGACGGCGACGGAACAGGCGGGGGACTGGCCGAACCGTTGCTGATCGAGCCGACGTTACCGAGGTGTTCGGGCGGATCCGTCCGGTTTCCGACAGTCGTCATGGGGTCGTGGCGGCCACGGCGTGCGCGTAGAGCCGTCCGGCGCGGTAGGAGGAGCGCACCAGCGGGCCCACCAGCACCCCTGCGAAGCGGTCTCGGTGGCGAAGCGGGCGTGTTCGGCGAATTCCTCGGGCTTGACCCAGCGTTCGACGGCGTGGTGCCTGGCGGATGGCCGAAGGTACTGGGTGATCGTGAGGATGTCGCAGCCGGCGTTGTGCAGGTCGGTGATCGTGGCCTGCACCTCCTCCGGGGCAGCGTGAGGATGCCGAGTTGCTGGAGCGGATCACCAAGATCCGGTCGGCGCACGAATTCGCCGCCACCTATGGGTCACCGCGAGTGTGGCTGGAGCTGCACCGCCAAGGGGTGCGGTGCTCCCGCAAGCGCGTCGAGCGCATCATGTGCGAGAACGGGCTCGTTGGCGCGCATCTGCGCCGGGGCTGGAAGACCGGCTCCACCCGGCAGGACCCCTGCCATTCGTCGGCGCCGGACCTGGTCGACCGGGACTTCACCGCCACCGCGCCCAACCGGCTGTGGGTAGCCGATCTGACTCGCCTGCTCACTGGTGAGGGCGTGTTATGGCTGGCCTCGGTGCGTGATGCGTTCTCCAACCGCATCGTCGGCTGGGCCACCGCCGCCCGCGCCGACACCGAACCGGTGCTCACCGCGTTGGAATACGGGCTGTGGTCCCGCGACGTGCGCAGCGGCGCACTCGTCCATCACAGCGACAAAGGCTGTCAATACGGATTCAACTGGTCGTCGCAACACCTTGATCGTGGAGGTGTTGATGGGCAGGCCAGCCGGTTGGATGAAGGAGCTGACGGGGCGGGCGCCGATGAAGTCGCCGGAGAAGCCGTCGCGTCGCCGCGATGTGGAGCGGCTGTTCTGGGGTGAGATCGCCAAGGGGCTTTGCATCGAGGACGCCGCTATCGCGGTCGGCGTGTCGCAGGCCGCTGGTAGCCGCTGGTTCCGGGAGCGTGGCGGCATGTCGACGTTCGTGATCGTCCCTCTCGCGGGCCGCTATCTGTCCTTTGAGGAACAGGAAGAGATCGCGTTGTTGAGGATCCAGGGCGCCGGAGTTCGGGAAATCGCGCGTTTCCTCGGACGCGCTGCCTCGACGATCTCGCGGGAGCTGCGTCGCAACGCGGCGACCCGTGCAGGGAGGCTCGATTACCGTGCTTCGGTAGCGCAGTGGAAGGCGGAGCTGATGGCCCCCCGTCCCAAGACAGCCAAGCTCGTCGTGAATGAGCGGCTGCGTGATTAGCTGCAGGAGCGGCTGTCGGGACAGATTCGCCGTCCGGACGGAATCCCGGTTCCCGGGCCTGCTACCACGCCGTGGAAGGGAAGGAACAAGCCCCAGCGCCAAGACCGCCGGTGGGCCATGGCGTGGAGCCCGGAGCAGATCTCCCACCGGCTTCCGGTCGACTTCCCCGATGATGAGTCCATGCGGATCAGCCATGAGGCGATATAGCAGGCGCTCTACGTCCAAAGCCGCGGCGCCCTGAAACGGGAGTTGGTCACCTGTCTGCGCACCGGCCGCGCGCTGCCGGTGCCGCGTGCGCGAGCCCGCCGCACCTACGATGGCATGGTGGCGCCAGAGGTGATGATCAGTCAGCGGCCCGCCGAAGCCGCAGATCGCGCCGTCCCCGGGCATTGGGAGGGAGATTTGATTATCGGCCTGGACAAATCCGCGCCCGGCACGCTCGTCGAGCGGTCCACCCGCTACACGATGCTGCTACACCTGCCGCGCATGGAGGGCTACGGGACCGAGCCGAGGGCGCACAACGGCCCCGCCTTGGCCGGCCATGGTGCCGAGGCCGTCCGGGATGCTATCGCGTCCTCGATCACCACGCTGCCCCAACAACCGCGCCGATCCCTGACCTGGGACGGTGGGTAAAGAAATGGCCCAGCACGCGCAGCTACGCATCGACACCGGGATCGAGGTCTACTTCGCCGACCCGCACAGCCCCTGTCAGCGCGGCACCGACGAGAACACAAATGGCCTGCTACGCCGATACTTTCCCAAGGGAACCGACCTCGCCCGATGGAACCACGACGAACTCGACGCCGTCGCCGCCGCACTCAATGACCGTCCACGCAAGACACTCGACTGGAAGACACCGGCCGAAGCACTGAACGAGCTGCTACTCTCACATCAATAGGCCGGTGTTGCGACGACCGGTTGAACCTGGGCAATACACCGCGCTCCGGTTCACCCAGCGGCTGGCCGATGCCGGCGTCGTACCGTCGACCGGCAGCGTGGGCGACAGCTTCGACAATGCCCTGGCCGAGAACCTGTGGTCGACCATCAAGATCGAGCTGCTGTATTGGCCGGGCACCACATTCGCCACCCGCGCCGAGGCCGACGCAGCGATCTTCCGCTACATCGACGGCTGGTACAACCCGCGCCGCATCCAGCAGGGACTCGGCGGACTCTCCCCCGATTGAGTACGAGGAGGCCCACTACACCCAACACGATCAACACCACGTCGATAGCATCCGCCTGGCTGGCCGAATCCCCAGCCGCCCTGGACGAGGGCCGCTTCCACCTGGCGCTGACCACGGTGGCGCCGACGGCCGGGGCCACCTTCGGGCGATTCGCGCGGATACTGCCACCGTCGATCGCGACGCGGCTCGCGGACATCGTCGAGTGGTCCGCGGATGCCGATGCGATCCACGCTCAGGTCACCTTCCCGCCCGATATGGCGCGCAACGGCAACGTCGTCGAAGTCCCGCAATGGCTGCCGCGGATGATCTCGATCGCGACCTACACCGACGACCCGACATCGCTCGAACCGGACGACTTGGCCGTGTGCGCGGACTCCCGCCGCCTGTTCGTGGTGGAACGCGACACGGGGCGAGAAGTGCGGCCGAGTACCTTCCACAAGCTCAACTCCCGCGTCCGTGCTCCGAACCTGGCCCGGTTTCTGCAGGACGTCGCGGCCACCGAGGCCGATGCGGCGGGCGGGTGGGCCTGGGGTGCGGCCGAGAATCTCCCGTTCTTGCCTCGACTGCGCTGGGGACGCATCGTGCTGTCCCCGGCCCGGTGGCTGGCACCGGAGGCGCTGCGAGAGAGCCACAGCCCGTTCGTCGAGTGGCGGGACCGGGTACAGGCCTGGCGCGCGCACTGGGCCGTGCCGCGCACAGTACTGCTCACCGCAACGCCACGACGAGGTGCTCACCGACCACCTGCCGCAGCTGCTCACATGCCTTCCCGAGACGGTCGATCGATGGTTCTTCCTGCGGTACCGGGATCCCCACCCGCATCTGCGGCTGCGCTTGCACGGCCCTGCCCGGGAACTCCAGGATGAGGTCCTGGCCCGATTGCGCGCGTGGACCGAACGGGTGCGCGGGCTCGGTCTGGTCCAGCGACTGGCGCTGGACACCTACCGGCCAGAATGGGAGCGCTATGGCGGCCCGCCGGCGATGGCAGCCGACGAGCGCGTGTTCCACGCCGACAGCCTGGCGGTGCTCACGCAGCTGAAGCTCCAGCGGTCGGGGAAGCTCCCCGTCGAGCCGCTCCTGATGGCGGCCGCCGGAGTCGTCGACCTGAGCTCCAGGTTTTGCGCGCAGGCCGCTACCGCAGGCATCACCAATGCCGCGCTGCTCGGCAACTGGGAGGACTGGATACTGCGCACGTTCGCCAAAGACGAGCATCACGTGGCATTTCAGCACCGCCGTGGGCAGGCACAGCACCTCATCACGCCGCCGGACTGGGCGCAGCTGCGGACATACCCGGGCAGCAGCACACTCTTCGGGATGTGGCAGCAGCGGGCGGTCGCGGTACGCGACTACGTGCACGCCCTGGCCGATCCCGAGGCGCGTCGGTGGTCGGATCCGTCCACCGTGCTCCAATCGGTGCTGCACATGCACCACAACCGGTTCCTGGGCACCGACCGGAACACCGAACGCGACTCCTACGCGATCGCCCGCGGCATCGTGCAAGCCGAGGTGGATCGCCGCAGGAACGCACGATGACGGCCCGCATCGGGCAGGAGACGCAACAGCGGGCGCGTGCCGTGGTCGCCGACGTGGCCGAGGCGCTCGCCGACCCCGACCACGTGGAGCACGTCGCCACGGCCGCACGCAGCCCGACATCCCGCCAGCCGCCGTGGCACCGGCATTCCCTGGGGGAAGGCTCGGCCGGGATCGTGTTGCTGTTCGCCGAACTCTCCCATGTCGATCAGCGGCACCGGAACATCGCGCACGCCTACCTCTCAATCGCCGCGCGGGAACCCCTCCGTGGCGCTGGCGGCCTGTTCCAGGGGCCCGTGGCCCTAGCCATGGGCAGCCAGTGCGGCCCGACGCAGCAGCCAGGACTACACAGGGCTGCTCCGCGTGACCGACGAGCTCGTGACCCGGCACGTGGCCGAGCTGCTCGCGCGGGAACGTGCCCGACTCGACGCCGGCATACCCGGAGCGCCGATCCGGGCCTACGACGTCATCTCCGGGGCCAGCGGTATCGGGCGGTATCTCCTGCTGCATCCTCGGCATCACACGCTGCTGCGCCACCTCCTCGCCTACCTGGTGCGCCTGACCGCCCCCGTTGCGGCACACGGTGTGACCGTGCCGGGATGGTGGGTGTCCACCGTGCCGAACCCGGCACGGCCACACGACTTCCCGTGCGGACGCCTCAACCTCGGCCTGGCCCACGGCATCTGCGGCCCCATGACGCTGCTGGCTTTCGCCCGGCAAGCCGGCATCCGCGTCCCCGGCGACGACGAAGCCATCGCCAGCATCGCCGAAGAGCTGCTCACCTACCAAGACGAACGCGGACAATGGCCGGGCACCGTTGCACTGGAGGACATCGTTCTCGACGGTGAGAACGATCCCGTCGAGCCGGGACTCTGCCATGGACGAGCCGGCGCGCTGCACCTCACCTCCGTGCTGGCCCACGACACCGGTGACGCTCGGCTGGTGGCGCAGCTTCCCCGGCTCGCCGAGCGCGTGCTGGACCTTCCCACCCCGGAGCACCCGTTTCGGTTCGCTAGGGAGAACACCTCGTCGCGGCCCCGCCTGGGGTTCCTCGATGGTGCAGCGGGCATCGCCCTGGCCTTGCACCGCTACGCGGACGGACCACAGCGCACGATCTGGGAAGCGGCTCTGATGGTGTGCTGATCCACTCGCGGCGGCGTTGGCATGTGGATCCGGACGGGGTCTCGACGGCGGCCCAAGCCGAGTGCCAGTCGAAGCGGGCACGGAGGAGGCGTACACGATTGAGATCCACGTGAAGTCGAAGTCGATCACCAACCGTGTGCGGGAGAAGCCGCAGGTACCGTTCCGCTGGCCGGCGGCTGAACAGCGGCACCGCCCACCCGTTCCAGCGGTCGACGGGATTGACCCGGGCGGGGAACCGCTCGTCACGGTCGTCGTCGTAGATGTCGATGTAGACCAGACCGTTGTCGAGCAACGGTGTGTCCTGGTCCTCGGGGCTGACGATCAGGTCGGTGTTGCAGTGCCGGACAACGGTGCCGACCGGGAGGTCACCAGCGATTTCCGCCATGTGGTGTGCGGACTTGTGTGCGTTGGCGTGAAGTTCAGCTTCGCTGTATACGGTGTCGAGCTCGGAGGAGAGCTTGTGCGTAGAACGCGTCTCGGTACTGCTGGAAGGTGAGTTCGCGCTCAGCGACGACGGTTGTCGTGGTGGCTTTGCCGGAGTCGAGTCCTTGGAAGGCACGGCTGTCGCCGCACCGGTCGTCCGGGTGGTTCAGGTCGAGGTCGCAGGTCGGTGCGAAGTCGACCAATTCGCCTTCGGCGGTGTGGTGGACGTCGTTGTCACGGTTGCCCTGGGCACGGGCGGTGGCGACGAGCACGGTGAATGTCGGCACGCCGCGGGGATGCCGACCGAAGCCGAGCACATCGGCGCATTCAAGTCGGCGGCGTGCGCGCAGGCCGAGTACTGGCTCGGCACCGGCGAGGAGTCGGCACCGCCGGCCAGTGGTCGAACGTCACGATCGGCTCGTTCAGCCTCTGCCGCGCCAAGGACGTCGCCGACAGCCCGACAAGTTGCGCACCCGCGAGACCGTGATCCGACCGCTGCGCCTGGTTGGCCTGCTGCGCGGCACCGTCGTGTGCCCGTAACCGGAGATCGCGCACACAGCATCGACGGCACTTACACGTTCGGATGTCGATCAATCCGATGACACAGAGCGCGGGACCCAGTCCAACGGACCATGGTCAACTGTCTCCAACGTTCACCGAAGGGAGAGTTTCGATGCGCTGGCGTTCGTGGGTGGTCGCGATCGTGACGGCGGCTGGACTGGGGCTGCTGGGCAGTGGCATCGCCACCGCCCAAAATATGAGTGGCAAATACATCGGCGGAGAATTGAACGAGCTTGCCGATGCACCAATCGACGTCCTCCTCGACAAGATCGAGTCGACTACCAGGTCAGCTACAGAGGTTGAATGATCAAGATTAGGGCGGCTCCGGTTCGAGGGTGAGGCCGGTTTGGGCGAGGAAGCCGGTGAGCAGGTGGGGCCGGTACTGGATGCGTTTGAGTCGGTTGCGTACGACAGTGGCGAGGTGATCGACGTTGGTGACGGCGAGGTTGCCGAGGCTGCGTTTGACGTGGGACCAGACGCTTTCGGTGGGGTTGAGGTCGGGGGCGTAGGCCGGGAGCTGGATGACGTGGAGCCAGTCCCGGCTGGCGATCCGCTGCCGCATCGCGGCGCTGATATGGGTGTTCAGGTTGTCCCAGACAACCACGATCGGGGCCTTGAGATACTGGTGGGCGGCATCCAGCTGGGCGGCGTAGTCGGTTTCGGCGAAGCTGCGGCGTTCGCCCTTGCGAGCACGGTGGACCTTGACCCGATACAACAAGTGTGGACGTTTTCCGGGGCGGACGCAGAACAGACCGGCGACCGAGACACGACCGGATCCCTTGCCTGACACCGGAATCACCGGGGTGTGGCCGCGTGG
The DNA here is from genome assembly GCF_000062885.1 of Saccharopolyspora erythraea NRRL 2338. Classification (NCBI taxonomy): domain Bacteria; kingdom Bacillati; phylum Actinomycetota; class Actinomycetes; order Pseudonocardiales; family Pseudonocardiaceae; genus Saccharopolyspora; species Saccharopolyspora erythraea. The sequence goes on from NC_009142.1 coordinate 5,539,892, forward strand.
TGCCCAGGTCCGTGCTTTCGGCGGCCGCAGCGTGTGACCTGTCTCGTCCTCGAAGCAGATCCACGCACCACGCTCGGCCGCTAGATTTTTGCTTGCCGCCACACCTCCTCGCGCCACGTGGCGATGGTGTCTTCGTCGCGTTCGATCGGGCGATGCGCGGGCATCTGCGGGCTGAATCCCATGCGGTGCAACAACATCGAGGCTCCGCGCAGGGTGTAGTTGACCCGGAACAGTCGAGCGATCAGATCAGCCACCCGCGCCAGGGTCCACCGCTGATCTTCGGTGTAGCCGTGTGCAGCGGGGCCTTCTCGCAGCGCGGCGGCCAGCCGGTCCTGCTGCTTGGGCGAAAGCCGACATTCGGTCCCCGAGGGCCCCTTGGACACCAGCCCGCTTCCCCGCCTGAGAGCCACCGCCGCCGCCACACATACACAGCGTTGTGCGACACCCGCAATCGCTTGGCGATCTCCGGAACCGGTACGTCCTGAGCGAACAACTTCGCCGCTTGCAACCGAACCGCCTCACGCCGGGCACGACCCTCAGCTGTGAGCCCACCACCATCGGGATACCGCACCCGAACCAGATACCGCATCCATCAGCCGCCGTCAGCCCGACACGCCGTGATCAAACCCCGACAGTTCAACCTCTGTAGCTAGCATTGGTGGTGGTGAGGACCCGCAACCACAGGTGCGGGGCCTCACCGCATCCTCCGCCCAGTTCGGCCTGGCCGCGCTACGACGGCTGGCGGTATCGGCGATACAACCCGTGCGAGGCATCAGGCAGCATTTGTTGCTCTCCACTGTGATCGCCTGATTCCTCATAGCCCCTCGCAGCGGAAAGGGTGTGTGCATTTTGATCGGCATCCCCGCGTTCGTGCTCGCCCAAGCCGGGCAGAACGTCACCATCGAGTCCTTCGGAGGCAGCGGCGCCTACGGCGACGTGTTCGGCGCGCCCGCCACCGTGCGGGCCCGTTGTCGACGCGACGTGGCGCCTGGTGCGCAACGACGCCGGCACCGAGGTGATCAGCGAAACCTCGTCTTACTCCCATCTGTCCACAGTGGTACCGACTGGCTCGCGGGTCGCCCTGCCGTGGCGCTCGATCGTCATCCGTGCGTCCCCGCAATGACGGCGGCCGACTGCCCTTCCCTCGCGCTGGAAGTGGTGTTGACCTGATGGCCATGACCGTCAAGACGAAATGGAACGGCGAGCGTGTCACCGGCCGTGCCCGCGTCGGCGCGGTGGAAGGGCTACGGCTTGCTGCCGAACACGTCCTCGGCGTGTCCCTTCAACTGGTGCCGCTGGGGAAGAGTCCAGGAACGTGTCCGGGCATCACTGCAGGCCTTTGTTCGGCGAAGCTGTCGGCAGGGGCCGCGAGCACGAGGTCATACGGGCTTGGCCATATCGGTGTCCTTTCGTGGGTGGTGGAGGTGCCAGCGAGTGAATTCATGACGCAGGTCAGGCCCGCGCCGGAAGAAGTCGGAGGGGCATGACTGCGGTGGGGACGCGGCGATCAGTCGATGCGCACCAGGCGGCGGCAGCGTCGCGCGGCGTGGACGACGCCGCACTCTTCGAGGGTGGTGTCGTTCCATCGCTCGAATCGGGCGGTGTTCTTGCGGCGCGCGCACTGGCACCACGAGTCGGTGCGGAGCCGGGATGTGGTGTCTTCGGTGAGGGTGAATCGAGTGGCGGGTGTGCCGGAGAGGTGGAACTGGTCGTCGAACGGGACGACGTTGAGGTAGGTGTCCCGGTCGGGGGTGCCGGCGGTGGTCTGTTCGGCTCGGCGGAGCCGGGCGTTGATCTGCTCGAGGGGAGAAGACCGGAAGCGAGCGGGCCTCGCATCTCCCACCACGGTCTCGATCCCGGGGAAGAGCAAGGCAGTCTGATACCCGATTCGTTGCTGAGAGCCACAGGACAGGTACACGAACGCCGAGATGAAACGCCTCGGGGGTTGTCGTGGCTGGTCGGACACCCCAGCCAGGGATATGGGCCTTTTGTCCGTTGTGATGCGCGGGGGAGCACCCTGAGGCTGGTTGTGTCGTCTAGTGGACTTTGGGGTTCGAAATGGCTGAGTCATCGAAACTTCCCACGCTGGGCACCTAAGTGCCGCTCGGCTTTGCGGGAGCAGTACCAGCACTAGCTGCGCCCGTGCCACCGTGCCTGGATCGAGTCCGGGAAAGCGCACCGGAGGACATCAGTCGTGTGTGCCGACGGTTCCCTGTTCACCCTGGCAGTTTGACCTCTGCTGACGGCGCTACTTCGACACTACTTCGCCAAGATCTCACGGAGGGAATGGTTGCATCATGGCTGGTGACATCCCTGTATCCGAGTCAATCGTCGTGGGGCCCATGGGTGTGGACCTTCCTCCCCAGCTCATGCCGCCCGACGAGAGCGACGAAGCGCAAGAGGGTGAGACACCCCGAGTCTTGCACCGTTACGGACCTCGCGTCGCGGTTGTTCTAGACCCGGAGGAGCGGGCGGAGGAGCCCGACCGAATAGCGCTGTTACCGAATGGCGGCGTAACCGGTGCCGCTCCCGCTGTTTCGACCATGGACCATGACGACCTGGATGAGACTGGTCGATTGGGCTTGAACGCCTTGGCGATGCGAAGCTCCGACGAGTACGCCGACCGCAAGGCCAGCCGCCCGCGAGAAGGACAGCCCTGGGACGCAGAGGGACTGGAAGGCCCGACGGCGCTGGGGCACGAAGACGGGGCTGGCACAGCCGTGGAGGCGCCGCCCGGGCCGTCAGCAGCGGACCGTGCTGCGGTCCTGGGGCTCCCGGAGCTTCGCGAAGACAGCAGGGCGGTCATCTTTCCCCCGTCGGCAACGTCTGGACGCTTGGCCGGCACCGTGGGCGTCGGCCTCGTGATCGTCGATGGACCGACCGCTGCAACGAAGTTCACACTTACCGAGATGGCTGAGGTCGTGGCGGAGGTTCAGAATGGCCTGACTTGGCTGGCAACGCAGAGCCCCGGAGCACCTCTGACGTTCTCGCACGAGATAAAAGCCGTCAGCGTTACTGCGGACCCCTTACCGCTCGTAGGTCTCAAAGCCAAACACAGCAAGAAGGTCCTCGAGGTTAAAGATTCCTCGATCACTGATGGCGCCCAGATTGTCCAAAGTGATGACGATGGCGGGCACAATCAGCACTTCAGCATGGAACCGGTCGGGGATGGCTATGTCCGGTTTGTTGCCGAGCAGAGCAACAAGGTCCTCGATGTCAAGGATGCGTCCACCGCTAATGGCGCGCTCCTGACCCAAAGGTCATGGCACGGCGGCGACAACCAGAGGTTCCGCGTGGAGGACCAAGGGAACGGAGATATGAGGATCACCGCGAAGCACAGCGGAAAGGTCCTCGACGTCGAGGGGATCTCGACTGCCGACGGCGCGAGGCTCCAGCAATGGGACTGGCTCGGTGGCGACAACCAAAGGTTTCTCATCGACCTTCGCGGCGATGAGCGTGAGGCGCGATGGCGGGATCCGGCGGTTGCCGCTCTCGGCCACCAGGGGAACTGGAACGGCGTACACGATTACGTTCAGGCCTTGCGCCGTCGCCTCGGCACCGAGTGGGCTTACTGCGTCTTCTTTACCAAGTATCCTCTCTGGCACTTCGCGTACGCTGGCGTCCCTGGCGGCCCACGTGTCGTGATGGATTACAACAATGGCGATTGGGGGCCCAGCAATATCGACCGGGTGTTCGCCCATGAGACCGGTCATATCTTCGGCTGTCCGGACGAGTACCGGGAGGGCAGCAATGAGAAATGCGGAGGTATTCATGGGTACTGGCGGACGCCCAACGACAATTTCGACGGGGGCTGCGTCCCCGGCGGCGGCGTCGCCTGTTTGATGCGAAAAAACACCTGGGCGACCTGTGAATACACTGCGTCTCACCTGGGATGGACATCGCCATGGGCCCTCGGCACAGCGCTCATCTCCAAGCACAGCGGCAAGGCGCTGCATGTCAAACCCCCGGGCTCCAACGGTACCCGGATTACCCAGCAGGCCTGGGACGATGGCATCTACCAGCGTTTCCGCTTCGACCCTCTCGGTGACGGTTACTACCGGATCGCCAATCATATGAACGGCAAGGTCCTCGACGTCGACGCGGGCTCGACCGCCGACGGCGCCAGGATCGTCGCCTGGTCGTGGCACGGCGGTGACAACCAGCGGTTCCGGCTCGAGCCGCTGGGAAACGGCGAAGTTCGCCTCGTCGCCAAACACAGCGGCAAGGCCCTCGACGTACACAACGCGTCTACCGCCGACGGCGGGGAGATCGTGCAATGGTCGTGGCACGGTGGCGCCAACCAACGCTTCCACATGCGTGGTGTGCCGATATTCGTGGGCCACAGCGGAAAGGTGCTCGACGTCAAGGACGGGTCTACCGTGAATGGCGCTCTGCTTACCCAGTGGGATCACCACGGAGGCAATAATCAGCTCTTCCGCGCAGAGCCACTCGGTAATTATGCACTCCCGAACACCCAGTACCGTCTGGTCGCCGAGCATAGCGGGAAGGTACTCACCATCGCTAATGGGTCCATCGGCGATGGTTCGAATGTTGTCCAGTGGGACTGGTATGGCGGCAACGAGCAGCGGTTCCGGATCGAGCCAACTACCGACGGACGTGTTCGGATCGTTGCCTCCCACAGCGGAAAAGCCCTCAGCGTCAAGGACGCGGCTACCGCCAACGGCGCCCAAATAGTTCAGATGTCAGCACACGGGGGTGCCAACCAGGCATTCCGATTGCTCGGCGCACGGATCACGGCCAAGCACAGCGGACGGGCTCTGGACATCGAAGGCAATCTCATGACGGACAGGGCGCGACTTACCCAGTGGGACTGGCACGGCGGCAACAACCAACGCTTCCGACTCGAGCCACTCGGGGACGTCGGCACCTATCGAATCGTTGTGGAGAGCAATGGCCGCGTTCTCGATGTGCTTAACGCGTCCACCGACGATGGTGCTACTGTCGTACAATTTCCGTGGCATGGTGGCAGTCACCAACGATTCCGCCTCCAGCCACTCGGCGATGGCTACCACCGAATCGTGGCAGTCCACAGTGGCAAGGTCCTGGAGGTCCAGAACTCGTCGACCGCCAATGGCGCGCTCGTGACCCAACGGGCATGGCACGGAGGAGACAACCAACGATTCAGGCTGTGAAGCGCTCGTATAGACGACTTCTCGTGCTGGAAGGTCACGAGAGTCGAGGGGAAAGATGGCTACGTCGTCCGGTTGGAATGAACTTGGTGGCAGCGGAAGAACAAAGTCGAATCCTTCCGCCGTAACTTCCAATGGCGCGCCGTTCTGTGTGGTTCGGGGTACTCAGTTCCTGGAGCCATCCCCACGTAGGCGGGGCCGACTGGGCAGTGAACAGGTCGAGCACCTCGGTCAGGAAGCCATCCCCGCGAACGCGGGCCGACGAGGACTGCGCCACGACGGCGTTGCGGGCGTCAGAGCCATCCCCGCGACCGCGGAGCCGGCAGCCACAGCAGCGGCCGCGCCGTGATTGTGGAGGAGCCATCTCCGCGGGCGCGGGGCCCCGACTACGTCGCCGAGTTCGGTGCCGGCGCACGGGAATCACCCCGAACACCAGCCCAGGACACGACCACAGCGCCCAGCTGATCGATGTTGTCTCGAATGGGTCCGGAGGGTTCACCGCGGAGACATCGCCCGGCCCACCGACGATCAGGTTCGAGCTACCACCGCTGCGCAGTCTTCTCTCGTCGTTTCGGACAAATCTGACGAGGAGATCACATGCTGCACCGCATCGCGGTAGCCGCAGCCGCTCTCGTGGTGTCGACGGTCGTAGGACCGGCCGCGACCGCGGAGACCGTCGCTCAGGCCACGGTGGCAAACATCGCGCACCGCGGAGCGTCCGCGTACGCACCCGAGAACACCTTGGCCGCGGTGCGGCTGGGCGTGGAGATGAAGGCAGATCTGGTCGAGATCGACGTCCAGCAGACTAAGGACCACCAGTTGGTCGTCATCCACGACACCACCCTGGCGCGTACTACGGACGTCGAGCAGAAGTTCCCCGCCCGCGCGCCGTGGCGGGTCTCGGACTTCACCCTCGACGAGGTCCGCACTCTCGACGGTGGTTCCTGGAAGGATCCCCGATACACAGGCGAGCTCGTCCCGACCCTGACCGAGGTGCTGGACGTGCTGGAACGCTCCCAGTCCGGGCTGCTGCTGGAGGCGAAGGCCCCCGAACTGTACCCGGGGATTGCCGAACGCATCGCCGACGAGCTCAAGCAGCGCCCGTGGTGGGTGCAACCCGACCCGACGGCGCGGCACCTGGTGGTGCAGAGCTTCAACTGGGACTTCATCCGCCATTTCCACGGCCTGCTGCCGCAGGTGCAGGTCGGCGTGCTCGGGGCTCCGACGGCGGAGCAGCTCGCGGACGTGGCCACGTATTCCAATCAGGTCAACCCGCATCACTCGGCGGCGACACCCGACTACATTGGCGCTGTTCATGCGCGGGGAATGCGGATCAACCCGTACACGGTCAACGATCCGGTCCTGATGCGCACGCTGATCGACCGCGGTGTGGACGGGATCATCAGCGATCGTCCTGACGTGCTGTACGAGGAGATCCACAACCTGGCTCCGCATCGTGCAGGCGCTTGATTCCGCCTGAGTCCGGGCAAGGTGGCTCGGTGCCCATCCCACTGCGGGGTGGGCACTGAGCCGTTATGGAACCTTGCCGCAAGCTTCCGGTGCGTTTGCGATCGCCGATGTCGTTCATCGCAACGGAAGTGGTGTCATCGCCAGATCGATTTGGCGCAGCGGCCAGGACCGGTCGATGGTGAGCCAGCCGTTCCTGGTCACTCGTCAGTCGTGCAGAGTTCACGGTTCCAGCACTGATCCGAGACCATGCGCCCTTCTAGATTGCCTGATGCCTGCGCACCCCCGCAGGTCATCATGTTCCAGCTCCTGGAAAGGGAGAACGTCGTGGAACGTCGGGATTTCCTCCGCGCCGCGGTGATCGGCAGCACCGTGGCGACCCTGGGATTCAGCGTCACCCGGGAATCCATCGCCTACCCCGCCAAGACCGGCCCCAGCCCCTATGGTGCTCTGCAGGCCGCTGATGCCAACGGCATCGAGCTGCCTGCGGGATTCGCCAGCCGCGTGATCGCTCGCTCCACCCAGCAGGTCGCCGGCACGGGATTCACCTGGCACAGCGCGCCCGACGGCGGCGCTTGCTTCGCCGACGGCACCGGGTGGATCTACGTGTCCAACGCCGAGATGGGCACCGGTGCCGGTGGCGTCAGCGCCATCCGGTTCGATGCCAACGCCACCATCACCGGCGCCTACTCCATCCTGTCCGGCACTACGCGCAACTGTTCCGGCGGCCCCACGCCGTGGAACACCTGGGTCTCCTGCGAGGAAACCGACTTCGGCTACAACTTCGAGACCGACCCGTGGGGTGCCAAGGCGCCCGTGCGGCGCGACGCAATGGGTCGTTTCAAGCACGAAGCGGTCGCCTGCGACCCCGATCGCAAGGTCATCTACCAGACCGAGGACACCACTGACGGCTGCTTCTACCGCTTCGTCCCCACCATCTGGGGCGATCTGTCGTCGGGCACCCTGCAGGTCCTCGTCGAGAGCGGAACCACGTTGTCCTGGGTCACGGTGCCAGACCCCGACGGCAGTTCCACACCCACTCGCGACCAGGTCGCGGGAGCCAAGATCTTCAACGGGGGCGAGGGCGCCTACTACCGCAACGGCATCTGCTACTTCACCACCAAGGGCGACAACCGAGTCTGGGCCTACGACGCCGCCGCCAACCAGCTGCACGTTGCCTACGACGACAATCTCACCAGCAACCCGCCGCTGACCGGTGTCGACAACATCACCGGCGCGGCCGTCGGCGACCTTTACGTCGCCGAAGACGGCGGCAACATGGAGATCTGCATCATCACCCCCGACGACGTCATCGCGCCGTTCCTGCGCGTCACCGGCCAGTCGGCCTCCGAACTGTGCGGCGTCGCGTTCAACCCCGCCGGCAACCGCCTGTACTTCTCCTCCCAGCGCGGCACCAGCGGTTCCAGCAGCGGCGGCATCACCTACGAAGTCGCAGGCCCCTTCCGCACCGCACTCTGACGACGCCTCGAAGATTACTGGATAAGAGCGCATAGCGGTGTGCTCCTATGAGAGCACGGTTCCTGGCGCTTTCAAGGTGGGTGGCGACCCGCCCCTGGGCTGAGGCCGGTCGGCACCCACTTTCTGCTCGGATTACCTTTCTGCTCGGATTACCGCATGTGTTGGGCATGTCGACACGCGAGCGGACCTCGCCCTGCTTACCGCCGGTGACTCCTTCGCGACCGTGGTCGGCTCTGTACAGCGCGCAGTCAGCAGTTGGTGACACGCCCAGGAGTTGCCGACTCGGATCGACAAGCCGGCAGGCGGGCGAACCAGTAATCGTCCATATCGGATAGTCGAAGGTTCTTTGCTGCGACAAGCAGCGGATGGACGCCCTCGGGCTCCCTGCGCAGCGAGCACCAAACACAGGGCATCCCAGGGGCGCTTGAATCCAGGCCACGACTTCCGCTGGCGTCTTACAACTCGTTTCAAAATAATGGGCGTGTCTGATAGCGATGGTTGATCGACTCGGTGCATGGTCATGGTGTGATCGAGGAGTTGGTGCCAGATCAGTTGTGGTCTCGGGTGCAGCCGTTGCTCCCGGCGCGTCCGCCTCGCCGGAGCCGGTACCCGGGCCGGTTGCCGGTCGACGATCGGGCCGCTCTGGCCGGGATCGTGTTCGTGCTCAAGACCGGGATCACCTGGCGGGAACTACCGCACGAGGTGGCGGGATGTTCCGGAGTGACGTGCTGGCGGCGGTTGCGGGACTGGAGCGAGGCCGGGGTGTTCAACGCGGTGCACGAGCTGCTGCTGGACCAGCTTCGGGCTTTGGATCGGCTCGACCTGAACACTGTGGTGGTCGACGGATCGCATGTGCGGGCGCTCAAAGGGGGGCGGCGACGGGCCCCTCGCCCGTCGATCGGGCTCGCACCGGCACCAAACACCATGTGATCACCGACGCCGGCGGTATCCCACTGGCAGTGACGGTCACCGGCGGCAACCGCCACGACAGCACCCAACTCATCCCGCTGGTCGAGGCTCTGCCCACGATCCGTGGTAAGCGCGGTCGGCCTTGGCAACGGCCTCGCTGGCTCTATGGCGACCGCGCCTACGACTACGAACATCACCGGAAAGCCCTGCGCGAACGAGGAATCATTCCGCGTATCGCACGCCGCAACACCGGACACGGCTCCGGTCTCGGTAAGGTCCGCCGGGTCGTGGAACGCACGTTTGCCTGGCTGCACCAGTACAAACGCCTCCGCACCCGCTACGAACGCCGCGCCGACATCCACCTCGGGCTCCTCCGGCTCGGATGCGTCCTGATCTGCTACCGCCAACTACCAACCTCATTCTGAAACGAGTTGTTAGTCGCGGGCGAGAGCGCGGACGGGTTCTCGCACCCGGTCGGGACTGCCGCAGTCCGCGGTGAGTTCGCGTTCTCGTATGCGCACGAACGCCCGACCGAGGTCGGTGCGGACTGGCTCGGGTACGCTTCGCGTGGCCTGGTGCAGGATCGCCTGTTCCTCCTCGTCGAGGTGGTGGGCGATTGTTTCTTCGAGGTGGTCGAGCCGAGCCCGCCAGTGGGCAGAGCCGACTTCGGGGCTCTCCAGCAGATCCAGTAGAGCCTGGTGCCCATCGAGGTGTTCTTCGGAGCCGTGTTCGATCACCGAATCGTCCAGATACCGGCGCAGCGCCGGGTACACCTCGCGCTCCTCGGCCACGGCGTGGGCGACCAGCAGGCCGGACAGCTCGCGCTGGTGCTCGGCGCGATCGCCCAGGCTGTCACGTAACTCGCGGAACAGCCTTTCGAACGTCCGATGATCGGCCAGGATGAGTTCGACAACATCGGTAACAGGCATCCGTTCATGCTCGACCAAGATATCCTGCAGCGCGAGGGGCAAACGGGCAGTATCTTCCGCTGAATGCGCTATGCTGACGAAAAGGAAGGGTATGAACTGAGGGTTCGCTTGCATAATTAAGGTTTGCCTTTCCTTGGTGCTTGTCGCTCGATAGGATTGAAATTCCGGAAGAATTGGCGCATACCGGTGCGCGGGTACTAGTTTCCGTCCATGACCAGCGTTGTGAAGAGGATCGAACCCCGCACTTCCCGTGCGCAGAACTTGCTGGAAGACCAGGTGGGCAACGAGTTCACCTCCTCGCAGCAGTACCTGGCGATGGCGGTGTGGTTCGACCAGCGTGACCTGCCTCGTCTGGCGGCCTACTTCTACAGTCGGGCGAGCGCGAAGCGCGATCACGCGATGAAGATCGTCCGGTACATGATGGACAACAACATCGCCGTAGAGATCCCGGCCGTGCCGACCGTCCGCAACGACTTCGGCGACCCGCGCGAGCTGGTCGCACTCGCCGTGGAACATGAGGCCGAGGTCACCGGGGAGTTCACCACCCTGTCGCAGACTGCGCGGGAGGAGGGCGACTACCTCGCCGAGCAGTTCCTGCTGTGGTTCCTGCACGAGCAGGTGGAGGCTGCCTCGCGCATGTCCAGCTTGCTCAACGTCATCGACCGCTCGCAGGGCAACATGTTCGACGTTGAGACGTTCCTCGCCAGGGAAGACCTCGCCAGGAGCTGAACCCACAAGGACGTCGGCATCGAATTTGACGATTGACTGCGGGGTCTGGTCCCGATTGCCCGGCCGGGACCAGCCCCGCAGTCAATCGCGCATATGCGATGTGGATTGGATCAGTGCCACCGCTTGGAAGGGTGTCCCGATAGGACGAGGAACTTTGCCTTGCGTAGGCGCCGTTGCGCAGGGCGGGCAAGGGGCGCCGGGCGAGTTGGCTTCGACGCCCTGCCGGGCTGCTGGGTTGGCGAAGGCTGTGATGGCGAGGTCAGCGTTGAGCTTGTCCAGTTCTTCGGCTCCGAGCATGCCGGTCGGCGTCCCGTTGACCTGCTGGGTGCCGACCAGTGAAGGTGAGACCTTCATACCGAGCTGTTCGATCTGCTTGACCGCGAAGTCCTGCGGGGGACCAGGGTGAACACCTGGCTAGGCGAAGTCCCATGGACAGGGAGAACGTCTTGCCGGCCTGCCTCGGGTAGCGTTGCGGACATCGGCGATCTTCGTCTTGGTCTCGCCGATAACCCGGTCTGCCTCGGTACTCTTGCCCAGCGCCGTGCACGACGCGGCGACGACCGTCTCCCTCAGCCACCAGCCGGAACCGGTGGCGGTGGGAAGCCCGATCCGCGGATGGCGCGTATTCGTGCTGGCGGGTTCTCCGCCCTGGGCGGCACGAGTAGGTGTAGTGCTAGCCGGAAAGCGTTTGACGTCTCGTGGCGTCTGGCGATCGGATGGTGCTCCATGAGCACAGGGCAGGTGCATCCCAGCTGGCACCCCATCGACGACGGTCTCGTACGGCGGCTGATCGCCGAGCAGTTCCCGCAGTGGGCGGGGCTGCCGGTGGAGCGCTATCCCTCCGGCGGCACGGTCAACGCCATGTATCGGCTGGGCGACGGCATGGTCGTGCGGCTGCCGCTGGTGAAAGGCGGAGCCGAAGACGTAGCGATGGAGCAGGAATGGCTGCCCCTCGTCGCGCCCCATCTACCCACGGCCATCCCGGAAGTGCTCGGAGCAGGCAGTCCCGCCGAGGGGTATCCGTGGCCCTGGTCGGTGTACCGGTGGCTGGCGGGGCAGAACCCCGAGACGGAGGCGCTGAGCGAGCCCGTGCTGCTGGCCAAGGATCTGGCCGAGTTCGTAGCGGCGATGCGGAGCATCACCCTGCCGGGCGCGCCGGAGGCCCACCGCGGTGGGCCGCTCGCCTCGCTCGATACGTCGACCCGGGCCGCCATCGAGGAATTGCGTGAGATCCCGCAGGAGGGCGTCGACTGCGATGCTGCGGCCGCCGTATGGGAGGAGGCGCTGCGTGTCCCGGGCTGGGACGGTCCGCCGGTGTGGCTGCACGCCGATCTGATGCCGGGCAATCTGCTGGTGGACAGTGGCAGGCTCACCTCGGTGATCGACTTCGGGTGTATGGGGGTGGGCGATCCGGCCTGCGATCTGTTCCCGGCGTGGAACCTGCTGCCAGCCGATGCACGGGAGGTGTTTCGGGAGGCGCTGGGCGTGGACGACGCGACCTGGACCCGCGGCAGGGCCCGGACGCTCTCGCAGGCGCTGGTCGCGCTGCCGTACTACCGGAAGACAAACCCGGCGATGGCGCACAACGCCCGGCACGTGATCCGCGTGGTGTTGGGAAAGGACTGAGTGGCGCTGATGCCGAGGGGCCGTCGCGTCCGCTTGGGGCCTGGCCAGTGGCGGCGTTGGCTGCTTTGATCTCTGCCGGAGACGGCCTTCCGGTAGCGGGGGCCTAAAATCCAACTACAGGCAAGATGATCTCCGGCGCTCGCCCGCCCGGTCTGCCCCGAAATCCAAGGGGCCTGTGGTGCCTCGTAAGCGATACGCCGACCGATCGGGTGGGCGCCACCGGCGCGGCCGGTGGCGGGGATGTGGCCTGATCGGAACCCGAGTGATCGCACTGTAGTTCTGCCCTCCGTCGCGGCCGGTCGTGCCGGGCCGGAAGGTCATCGAGCTGCGACACGTGCCCGCTGCTGTGCAGGATGCCGACGTTGTCGTGACGGTGGGAGACGACACTCCGAGATTCGTGTCGCGGCACGCTGGACCAGTTCGGGCGTCTGCTGGGCACTACGACGGTTCCGGCAACCACGGCCGGCCGCGACCAGCTCGTGTCTTGGGTGACTGGGTTCGGCGTGCTGTGCTGCTTCGGTTTGGAAGGCGCCGGCTCCTACGGCGTCGGCTTGGCCCGCCACCTGCGGACGCAGGGTCTGAAGGCTATTGAGGTCGTCCGGTCGAACCGGCAGACCCGCCGGCGTGCCGGCAAGACCGACGCGGTTGATGCCGAAATCGCCGCAACAGCTGAGCGGCCACAGCGACCGAAGGGGAGAGCGCGTGAGCGAGTGGAGTTTCGAGTCATCGCCGAGTGTCAGCACGTTCGGCCGCGGGGGCCAGGAAGAACGAGCGCCCCTTTGACGACGGCGAAAAACCGTTCCAAGCCTGGCACCACGGTGTGCACAGCGCTCACCTCGCCTGGCAGTACAGCCACGTGACGGCGGTAGGCGGTGAACCCTGCCGCGGCCAGACGGGCGAGAAGTTCGTCCAATTGCGCACGAGGGGCTTCGGGTGAGGGGCGGTCGAAGAACGCTGTGGTGTGCGCGCGTTGCAAGGCGTCGGTGAAGTCGAAGCGGGCGCAGCGGTGCAATGCCGGATAGGGCTTCAGCGGAGTCAGAGCAGTGGGCGGGGGCGCTGTATGGGGCAGTTGGGATTCGAGGAGCTCGGTGATCGCGGCGGTGACGGCGTCGCGTGTGGCGAGCGCGGCAGCTTGGCCGCGGCGATAGGGGGTTCCGTCACCGGGGGTGCAGTAGGCGAGGACGGTGGGGATATCCAGGTCGGTTGTGGCGTTGATGAGATGGACGGTGGCGTCGAGTTCACGCTGGGCCCGGGTATGAAGCAGGGCGAGGTCTTCCGGCAGGGTGTGCGGGTCGATGACGGTGGGCTGTCGACCCGACATGAAGGTGCGGACAGTCAGAAGTGAGCAAGCGTCACGTTCCACCGTCTCCAGTAAGGCATGAACAGTGGCCTCGTCCTGGGTAGGTGCGAGGCCATAACCGGACTGGACGGAGTAACGGGACAGCCCCTGGTAATCGGCGCGGTCGCCGACGCGGTCCCGGTAGACGTGTCCGTCCTGACCCGCATACCAGGGGGCACCCAGGTAGAGCGGGATTGTCGCGCCCTCTTGGCCGGCGTGAACTGCCTGGTATGCATAGCACGCGATTTCGCTGCCGGTGAGCTGCCTGAGCAGTGGCGCGCTCGCTTCTTCGGCCAGCACGCCGTCGGCGAGCTCTTCGGCGGCGATGAAACGCACGGCCGCACTGTCCAGGCTCGTCGGACCCGTGAGGAACCGCTCCAGTGCCTCGGCCAGTGCATAAAGGCGGGCTTCGGCCTGGTCTCGCCCCTTGCCGAGGCCACGGGCCCCCGAAGCGGGAGCTCCGGCCTCGTCGAGCAGATCACATTCCGCCAGCGATACGGGACCCGCCCACAGTCGCCAGCGCGGCCGCAGACCCAAGCTCAGGGCAGCCTGCTCGATGGCCGCGGTCGCCGGCTCCCCACCGCCGAGGGCCGGTGGGGAGCTTGACGGCGCCCCAGACGGCCAGAGCCGGCAAGCGCCGCCGAGCTCCCCACCGGACGGCACCGCTTACGCGTCCTCGGGTGCCAAGTTCGTCGTGTCCGTCTCCAACTCGGCGGCGAGCGCCGCCTCGGTGGCCGTCAGCAGCGTGCCTTCCGGCTGCTGCGCTACCGCCATATCGCTGACAGCAGAACCCATAACAGCATCCCTCCATGATTTCGGTGGGCATTTGAACGCGGCCGTGGATGCGCCGCCCGGCCACGGTAGGTACAAGATCCACAAGCGCACCACACCTGGGACGCAGACACACCTGATCGGAGCAATGGCATCCTGTCGGTGTTCTCGATGCCCACCGGGAACAGCGTCAGACCCGCCCCGTCGATCAACCGCTCCAACTCGCAAAGCCGCGCTCCCCGCCGGTGACGTGATCGTGGTCGAGCACCAGGTCACCAGCGTGACTCCCGCAGGCCCCACACCGACCGAGATCGTTGCGCACCGGCCACGACCAACACGCGGGCCGCCGGCTGGACTGTTCGGTGGCGGCATGATCGACCAGATGTCGCCAGCGGTCATGCTCAGGACCGAGTGCAGCGCGATCCCGTGCGCTGAGGTGGCATCTGAAGCCAGATGCGATGAACAGTCCCGCCGTCCACGAGCCTGCCCGCACGGTGCACCCGACTTGGTCGACTGGCCGCACTTCACGGCCCGACCCTGGCCGGCGTCTCCTGGCCGATCGCGTGGCGCCGCAATGCCTCGTGCTCCTCGTCGGTGAACACCGGCGCGACCACCCCGCCACAAGATCTCCTGATCAGGAAGCCTACCCAGCCAGCAGGTCACCGGAGCAGTTGCTGCCACAACGACTGGCCTGTGCGCTGACTCGCCCCTCCAAGGACGGTATCCACCGCCGCCTCGACGGCCTCGACGTCCAGCGCGGCACCTGGACCCCGAACGCAGACGAACTCACGGCACGACTCGCCGAAGCCGCCGCGGCGGTATGACTGCCAACGCCGCCGAACGGCGGCAGAAGAGGTGATCCTGGGCCCAGCTCCTCAGGTATGGCCGCGCTCTGCAGTCGGGGCGCGCACCGTGGTGTGGGCGGTCGCGCTGGCGACGGCGGCTCTGCGGGATATGCTCGACCTCGCCGCACCAGGCCTTTTCCGCCGAATGGCTTCGGACGGTCGCTCGATCGTCCGGGCTCACCTCCGGGCGGGTGGTCTGACGAACAGCGAGACAGGTTGATCCTTCACGCTGCACAGGCGTTCCGGCTGCTCGAAGGCGGTATGAAAGAAAAGTCGACGCACCTGGCCCGTCACCACCGGCTGCTCGCCACCCGCGCCCACCTGCTGGAGCTGCTGGGCGAACAGGAGGCCGCCGCACGCGCCTATCGCGAGGCCGCCCGCCGCACCACGAGCGCCCCCGAACGCCGCCACCTCACCGACTGCGCGCACCGTCTGGAGAGTCCAGCATGACCTGCGCCGCCACGGCGATTCCCGGCGCGCGGCGACGCTGGGCGGATCCACAAGACCCTGCACGTGCTGCGCTTGGTCGACGACACCGGCTACCGCCGGGACATCAGGGCCCAGGTCAACCTCCAGGAGGGCCGCCAGGCGCTGGCGCGGCGGATCTTCCACGGCCAGCGCGGCGAACTGCGCCGGCGCTACATTGAGCGCATCCCCTAATGAGCTGTGTGTGCCGCGACAGTGTGCTGGCCACGGAGGAGGAGACCGATGAGAAGCCGATACGAGCGTGCCCATGCAAAGGGGCGCGTGGGCACGCTCGCCTTCGGCAGGTAGTCGGCGGGCCGCGCCGCCATCGCGCGCAGGTGGATGACCGGCTCCAGCACCAGGGCGGCCACCGAGTCGGGTCCTTCGGCCGCGATACGGCCAGCGCACCGGAATTCTCGTGCGGCACGCCGAAAAAGGACTCCAGGCGGTCCGGCGGCCACATGTGCACGACCTCCGGCAGTCCCCGCCGGACCGGAGTCCCTGCGCGAGTTCGCCCGTCGATGCGGAGTGGGCCCTACGAGGCAGCGCCTCGGTAGAGGGCGACGCCGACAACGTCGCTGCGCTTGTGGGCGAGGTCGTTGACGACGCCCGTGCACTTGCCCGCGAGGGCGCCGTCGTGCGTATCGATGGCGGCGTGGTGGTGCATTGGGCACCCTTCATCGACCGTCGACCCCTGTGGCGGGTGACGGGTGGAATGTGAGGTTCGGGCCGGGGTCAGCAGGTGTCGCAGGCACGGCGGCGTTCGAGCAGGACGGTGTCGCGCCAGGTGCCGTGGTGGGCGGCGATGCGTTCGCGCAGGCCGACGGTGCGGAATCCGGCGGAGTAGTGCAGGGCGAGGCTCGCGCGGTTTTCGGGGAAGATCGAGGTCTGCAGCGTCCACAGGCCGTGGGTGTCGGCTTCGGTGACCTGCTTGTGCAGCAGGGTCTTGCCGACGCCGCGGCCGCGGAAGCCGTCGCCGACGTAGACGGAGGTATCGCCGACTCCGGCGTAGCAGTCGCGGTTGGACACCGGGGTGATGGCGGCCCAGCCGGCGACTTCACCGTCGACCTCGGCGACCCAGCGGTGTTCCGGGAGCCATCTGGCTTCCAGGGTGTTGCGGGCGGGGACTTCGGTGTCGAAGGTGGCGTTGCCGGTGGCGATGCCTTCGGCGTAGATGCGGCGCACCGCTGACCAATCCCTTGTTTCGAGGGGGCGGATGGTGACGTCGTCGGGCAGGTCGGTCGGGCAGCAGGGGCGGTCGAGCATGCCCATGACCGCCTCGGCGGCGTGCGGGAGTCCGGTGCAGCAGGCGGTGTTGACCGATACCCGGGTGGTGGTCCCCTCTTTCGACAGCACCACGAAGCCGACGTCGGCGAGCTTGCGCACGTGGTGCGAGCAGGTGGACTGGCTGATGCTCAGCTGTTCGGTCAACGCCCCCACCGTGGTCGAGCCCGCGGCGGCCACAGCATGCAGGAGCCGCACGCGCGTGGGTTCGGCCAGGCAGGAGAACCATTCCGCGTAGGTCGCCGCGGCCTCGGCCGGCAGCAGTCGCATGTCGGGCGTCTCGGGAGCCGTCGTCATGTCCCCAGTATCGATGCACATCGATGGTTGCGTCAATCGATGTACGTCGATAGATTCACCTCAGCTTCATCGAAGAGTATCGATGGAAAGGTAGAGGTCATGGACGAGATGCCGATCGTGATCGTGGGGGCAGGGCCAGTCGGACTGGCGGCGGCGGCGCACGTCGCCGAACGCGGCCTGGACCCGCTGGTGCTGGAAGCCGGCAGCCAGGCGGGCGCGTCGGTGCGCGAGTGGGGCCATGTCCGGCTGTTCTCGCAGTGGTCGGAGCTCATCGACCCTGCCGCCGCGCGTTTGCTGGACCAGCACGGGTGGCAGCGCCCGGACCCGGCGGGCTACCCCACCGGCGCGGACTGGGTCGCTGGATACCTGCAGCCCCTCGCCGCGGCACTCGGCGCACGGGTGCGGTTCAACGCCCGGGTGAGCGGTGTGGCGCGGCGCGGCCGGGACCGGGTGGTCGACGCCGGGCGCGAGGCCGAGCCGTTGACCGTGCACGTGGCCACCGCCGACGGCGATGAGCGGATCACCGCGCGGGCGGTCATCGACGCCTCCGGCACCTGGGGATCGCCGAACCCGCTGGGCGGTGACGGGCTGCCCGCGCTCGGCGAGCACGCGGCGTCGGAGCGGATCACCTACCGGGGCCCGGACCTGACCGATCCTCAGCAGCGGGCGCGGTATGCGGGTAAGCGCATCGCGATCGCCGGCAGCGGACACACCGCGCTGACCGCCCTGGTGAGCCTGGCGCGGCTGGCCGAGACCGAACCCGGCACCGAGATCGTGTGGATCCTGCGGCGCGGCACGGCGGGGACGGTCTTCGGCGGCGGCGAAGCCGACCAACTGCCCGCGCGCGGCGCGCTCGGCCAGCGGGCCAAGCAGGCCGCCGAGGCCGGATACGTGCGCACGGTGACCGGGTTCCGCACCGCCTCGGTCGAGACCGACGGGGACGACCGGCTGGTGCTGACCTCGTTCGAGGGCACCAAGACCGAACCGGTCGACGAGATCGTGGTGGCCACCGGGTTCCGCCCCGAGCTGTCCTGGCTCTCGGAGATCCGCCTCGGCCTGGACCCGGTGCTGCAAGCACCGGTCGAGCTGGCGCCGTTGATCGACCCCAACGTGCACTCCTGCGGCACCGTCTACCCGCACGGCGCAAAGGAGTTGGCCCACCCCGAGCCAGGGGTGTTCCTGGCAGGGATGAAGAGCTACGGCCGCGCGCCGACGTTCCTGGCGATGACCGGCTACGAGCAGGTCCGCAGCCTGGCCGCCGCCCTCGCCGGAGACACCGAGGCCGCCGAACGCGTCGAGCTCGTGCTGCCCGAGACCGGCGTGTGCGGCGGCGCCGGGCTGTTCGACGAACCCGAAGCCGACCAGGGTGGCGGCTGCTGCAGCTCCCCACAGGCCGAGCTCGTCGACCTGAGTGCTCCGGCGTCCCGCGAGCGCTGATGCCCGAGGATGGCTGCATGACCGACACCGCTGTCTCCGCGCCCGTGACCCCGCAGGCGCGGCGGCAGTGGGCGTTGACCGCCCTGTGCATCACCGAGATCACCAGCTGGGGCGTGCTCTACTACGCCTTCCCCGTCCTCGCGCCGAGCATCAGTCTCGACACCGGGTGGTCGCTGCCCGCGGTGACGGGGGCGTTCTCGGTCAGCCAGATCGTCGCCGCCGTCGCGGGCATCGCCGTCGGGCGGTGGCTGGACCGCCGCGGGCCCCGCGCGGTGATGACCGCCGGGTCCGTCCTGGCCGTGCCCACGGTCATCGGGATCGCCTACGCCCCGACCTACGAGCTGTTCCTGCTCGCCTGGGCGGTCGCCGGCTTGGCGATGGCCGCCACGTTCTATCCGCCCGCGTTCGCCGCGCTCACCCGCTGGTACGGGCCCGACCGCGTTCGCGCCCTCACCGCGCTCACGCTCGTGGCCGGGCTGGCCAGCACCGTGTTCGCGCCGCTGACCGCGATGCTGAACCAGCACCTGGACTGGCGTGCCACCTACCTCGTGCTCGCCGTGGTGGTCGGTGTCGTCACGATCCCGCTGCACGCCAGCCTCACCCTGCCCTGGCCCCAGGATGGTCATCATGACCACGTCTCGGGCCCCGGTGTCGCGGCCGTGATCGCCCGCAGCCGCGCGTTCCTGGCACTGCTGGCGACCATGGCCATCGGCGGCTTCGGCGTCTACGCGGTCGTGATCAACCAGGTCCCGCTGCTGACCGAACGCGGACTCGACACCCACCTGGCCGCCTGGGCCCTCGGGCTCGGCGGTCTGGGCCAGGTCCTCGGACGCCTGGGCTACGCGCCCCTGCAACGCCACACCAGTCCCCGCGGCCGCACCGCGATCATCCTCGCGGCCTGCGCTGCGACCACCGTGCTGCTCGGACTCATCCCCAGCCCACCGCTGCTGCTGGTGGCCGCCGCGGTGCTGGTGGGCATGACCCGTGGCGTGTTCACACTGCTGCAGGCCACCGCCGTGTCCGACCGGTGGGGCACCGCCGCCTACGGACGCCTGTCCGGGCTGCTGTCCGCGCCACTCATGCTCGCCATCGCCCTCGCGCCCTGGGGCGGCGCCGCACTGGCACAAGCCCTGGGCGGCTACCCGGCGCTGTTCGTCGTGTTGGGCGTGATGACGGCGGCAGGGGCGCTGCTGGCCCTGGCCACCCGCCCTCGTGCGGGTCAGCCGGCTTCGCGCTGCTGAAGCTGGTCGGCGATCTCGGCCACCGCCGCCTTGGCCGTGCCGACGAGTGTGGCCGAGCCCAGCCCGTCCAGTCCCCGTAGCCGAGCAGGCGCAGGCGCGGCTCGCTCGCCGAGCGGGTCTGTTCGATGGCCACCACACCCTCGCGCCGGTCCAACCCGAGCGGTGCGAGGTGCTCAAGCCGGGGGCTGAAGCCGGTGCACCAGCGTGGTGCCGTCTTCCCAGGCGACACCGTGTTCGATGATCCGGTCGAACATCGGATCGGCCCGCAGCACGCCGCGGTCCCGGGCCTCGCGCACGCTGGGCACCATCACGATGTCGCCCTGGGCTCGGGGCCCGCCGGTGTCGGGGATCCCGGCGCGGCGGGCGGCTTCGCGTCGGGTGGCCAGCACCCGGCCATCGACGTCATCGGGCATGAACCGCGGTGAGCGCCGTGTCACCCACGTCATGTCCGTGACGGTGGACAGCTCGGCGAGGGTCTGCGAGCTCGGTGGCGATTCCCCGCCGGAGTGTGACCGGTGACTCGCCGTACGCCGGGCCTTCGACTTTCTCCATGGTCAACAGGCCCTCAACCGTCAGCTCCTCCAGCTGCGGCAGGAACGCCGGGACAGCTCGGGGGCGTCGACGATCATGATCGCCACCGGAAGCTCCTCGCTCAGTGACAATCGCGCGGCGGCGCCGAGACCGCCACCGACCGCGACCACGGCCACCACCGGCACCTCGCCGCGCGCCAGCCATGCCTTGAGGAGAGGGGAGCGAACGGCGGCTCTGGTCCCGCTGTGGGTCGGTGGGTGGCGCTGGCGGCTTGCTTGTGCTTGACGGGCTCGACGACCATGAGGCGCCGCCAAGTGAACGGCAATGAGTATGGCGGTGGGCGACTACGACACCGTGGCGGCGTGGGGCCGGGGCGCATGACCATCGAACCATCGCGACGATCGCCCGCCGTGGTGGTCTGGCCTCCGGCCGCGCCGACGAGGTGCGTCGGCGCTGACCCGTAGCGGACCCGTGCTCGCCACCGTCCGCGAGGCCCCCGCGACGCGATGGTGATGCACTTGGCGGGCTGACCCGGTGCCACAATCCGCAGCGAGGTGAACGGAGCAGGCGCCCGCGTGCAGCCGGGGGCGTCAGCGGGGACGGTCGACTCGGTGGGCGCCGACGGGGTTGGTGGTGCGGGCGGTGGCCAGCTGATCCAGCAGCACGGCCAGGTGGTGCTGGGCTTGGCGTGCGGTGGCGGTGTCGTTGCGGGCGCGGGCGAGGTTGCGGGCCTGGTAGGTGTGCAGGATTTCGACCATCAACGCGACCCGCACCTCACGGGGGTTCAGGGGCGGTTGCTCGGTCACCACGGTCTCCTTACCCATCGTCCATGTGCGCGTGTGCTGAGCGTGACCCAGCGACCCGGGGGCGGCCAGGGCCGTTCGGCCTCCCGCTCTCGGGTGCGTGTACTGGGGGCGGCCGTAGGTGTAACCGAGCGTGCTCACCGGCGAGGAGGGCTTCGTTGTGCTCGAGATCCTGCTGAGGCTGATGCTTTCGATCCCAAGATCTCGGGTTTGGCCCGACTCGGTGCTGTCTTGCACCTGACCTGGGTAGACGGGACTTTCATCGCCGATGTTGTGCGGTTCGCACGAGCCACGCACACCGCAGCCCCGGAAGCAGCGGCGCCCCGCTCACGACGGTCAGGTGGATACGAGGCGCCGCTGCCGGCGAACGCGTGACGTGGCCCGTCCGCGCGTTCGCTCTGCGGAAGGTCGCGGTCTGGCCTGTAGCGGGCACGATAGGACTGACCTCATTGCGCGCGCGTTGGCAAGCGTTTACCGCGAGCGCCCGAGATTTCCGGCGCTCGGGTTGTCGCTCTCGCTGTCTGCGGCTCGGTGATGGGGGCCGGTGCACTCACCGCACAGCGAGCGTGCCACGCAGGTGTGCCCGGTGCCGGTCACCGCCAGTGCACGCTGCGCAGTGGGCTTGCCACAGCGCAGACATGGTTCGGTGTGGTCGGCGACGTGAGTGGTGACCAGGCGTGAGCGGGCCGCGGTGTCAGTCATGACTCCCACCCCTCGCAGGGTCGGGAGCGTCGTCCAGGGCCGTCTCCACGCTGGAATGCTGGGCCAGGTGTGCCAGCCCGGCCACCCGCAGGGCGCGCAGGACCTCTGGGTGGTCGGCCACCAAGTACAGGCGCTGGCCGTGAGTACTGGCGTGCAGGTGGGCCTGGCCGAGCACGTCCAGGCCCGGGATCCCGAGGAAGGTGAGGCCCTGCAGGTCCACCACGATCGCCCGTATGGCGGTCAACAGGCGGGACCGCAGGACCTCGGCGAAGCGCGCGACGTTCGTGGCATCGAGCTGGCCGCGAGCGGTGAGCACAACCGTGTGCGGTCGGTAGTGGTCCACGTGGAGGCTCAACCGGCCGGCCCGCTCGGCCACGTCCAGGGTATCGATGTCTCCGGCTTGCTCGGGTGAGGTGGTCATGATCTCGTTCTCCTCACTCGCCCACCCCGAGGAGGAACAGCCGAAGCTCTGAGCTCGTCCGGGGTCCGATCCCGGTCACCCGGTGGGAGCAGAACAGTCGGCACCGCACCTCGCTCGGCGTGGTGATCCGTGGCTGCTTGCTCAACCAACCACCACTCTAACGCCGTACACCCCAGCACACCGCAGCGCACACGCTTGCGCACGGCGATCTCACACGGGCGTCCCGAGTCGGGCGTGGTGCTCTGGGGTGGTTCAGGACCGGCCGTGTCCGGGAAAGCCAGAGTGGGTGTCTTCCGCGTCCGGACGCGGAGGAGACCAAGGCCCCGCCGGTTCGGCTCTGAGCTGGCGGGGCCGCTTGCAGGGCGATTGGAGTCCTGGACTGGGCCTGGGGTCACGGGTAGGGGCGGAAGACGATCGAGGACTCATTCGAGGCCGGTGTCCGTGCCTAGCCCCATCCAGGACGCTCAGGTGCTTCCACATCCGCGACCTCGGCGGGATCACCCTGCACCGGCTCGGCTCCCGTCGCGAGGCGTGCAGCGTGTCCCGACGCGGGCAAGCTGCTGACCGGCTCGCTGCGGGCGACCTGTTCTTCGCCCACGAAGGCACCGTGCGACGGCGTCACCACGAGCAGCAGAGCCTGTCGCTGGCGACCAACGCCATCTTGACACCGGGCCGCAGGCGATCTCGCGATGACGCCCCTGCGCTCAAGGAATCAGGTAGATCATCGCGAAGAGGCCGATCCAGACTATGTCCACGAAGTGCCAGTAGTAGGACACGACTATCGCGGCAATGGCCTGCGCTGGGGAGAACTTGCTCAGCAGTGTCCGCACGAGCAGGAACACGAAGGCGACCAGGCCACCGATGACGTGCAGACCGTGGAAGCCCGTGGTCATGTAGAAGACGGTCCCGAAAGCCGACGAGGCGATCGTCGTCGCGTGCCCGTAGATCAACGAGTAGTACTCGCCTGCCTGGCCCAGCACGAACACCGTCCCCATGATCAACGTGAGGACGTACCACCGTCTCAACCCGTAGACATCTCCGCGCTCGGCGGCGAACACCCCGTACTGGCAGGCAAACGACGAGCTCACCAAGATCACTGTGAAGGGGACCGCGTAGGGGAGGTTCAGCTCCGAGGGCGGCGGTGGCCACGGCCCCGCGGTCTGGGCCTTGACGCTGAGGAACATGCCGAACAGGCCCGCGAAGAACATCAGTTCGCTCGCCAGCCACACGATGGTGCCCACACTGACCATGTTCGGACGGTTCAGCGAATGCACCCTGGGACCCATCGGAGCTGATGGCACCGCAGACATGCGGCAAGTATGCGACCGGTACGGCGAACAGGAGCCTCGAGCACCCGTGGGCACGGAGCGGGTTGTCGGGCACGTCCAGGCGTGAGCGAGAAGCCCCCATGGCAGTCACGCGCCACGTTGTCAACGGCGGGCGAATGTGGACCCGGCTGGGGCGGCTGAAATTGGACCCACCTCTGGGTTGTTGATGTTTAGTCGTTGGTGTTGGTGGCCGCGGGCACGCGGCCGAGGTCTTGGCGGTCTTTGAGGCGGTAGCTGTCTCCTTTCAGTGAGATGACTTCGGCGTGGTGGACGAGGCGGTCGATCATGGCGGCGGCGACGACGTCGTCGCCGAAGACCTCGCCCCAGCGGCCGAAGGGTTTGTTGCTGGTGACGATGAGGCTGGCTCTCTCGTAGCGGGAGGAGACCAGCTGGAAGAACAGGTTCGCGGCTTCGGCTTCGAACGGGATGTAGCCGACCTCGCGATGATCAGTAGCGGGATCCGGCCGAGTTTGACCAGTTCCTGCTGGAGTCGTCCGGCGTGGCTGGCCTCGGCGAGCCGGGCTACCCACCCGGCGGCGGTGGCAAACGAGACGCGGTGTCCGGCCTGGCAGGCCCGGATCCCGAGTCCGATCGACAGGTGGGTCTTGCCGGTGCCGGGAGGCCCGAGGAAGACCACGTTTTCCTTGCCCGCGATGAAGTCCAGTGTTCCGAGATGTGTGATCGTGTCGCGTTTGAGGGAGCGTTGGTGATCGAAATCGAACTCCTCCAGCGACTTCCTGCTCGGGAACCGGGCGGTGCGGATGCGGCCCTCGCCGCCGTGGGACTCGCGGGCGGCGACCTCGCGTTGCAGGCAGGCGGCCAGGAACTCCTCGTGGGACCAGTCCTCGGCCCGGGCCCGTTCGGCCAGCCGTTCGACCGCTGCGGCCAGCGACGGTGCCTTCAACGCCCGGGCGAGGTAGGCGATCTCGGCAGCCACGTTGCGACTACTGGTGGTGGGTTTGCCGGGCATCACGCCACCCCCTGGTCATCGGTGGTGTCGGTGTCGAGGCCGAGTGCGCGGTCGTAGTCGGCGAGCTCGCGGTGCTCGACGGGTGTGTCGACCGGGCGCAGGCTGGCCCGGCGGGCTTGCTGGCGCAGCCTGGCTGCGGCGGTGGCGTGGTCGGGGTCGGTGATGCTCTGGTGCGCCGCCCAGCACCGCTGATGCCGGGCGACCAGGCCGCCACCTTGGCAGGACACTTCCACGTGCTCTAGATCGCCGGTGATCTCGACGCGGTGACCGATCGCCGACGGGTGCACCGAGTAGTCGTTGGCGCCCAACCGCACGTAGTGATCACGCGGCAGCCGGATACTCGCGCGCCATCCGGTCACTGGGGCCACCGGCGGCAAGGCCAGCATGGCTTGCCGGTCGTGCTCCCACCGGTCGGCCGGCCGACACCCGAGGATGCGGTGGTGACGTTGGTTGGCCCGAACCAGCCAGTCGGCCAGCTGGGTGTTGAAATCAGCCGGTGAGGTGAACCGGCGGCCGGGCAGAAACGAGGTCTCCAGATAGCCGTTGGCCCGTTCCACCAGCCCTTTGGCCTCCGGGTCACCGAGGCGGCATTGGATCACCGCGATCCCGAGCGTCCCGCGGAAGGCGTTCATCGCTTCGGTCAGCACCGGCCGACCGGCCTTGCGGAACCCGACCGCGGACTCGTTGTCCCACACCAGCGTCTTGGGCACCCGCCCCCAGCCCGACAGCAGCGCCCAGTGCCCGGCCAGCAGATCCGGGCCTTGGCGGGACGGGAGCATGCGCGCGGTGATCACACGGGAATACCCCGCATACCGGCGCGGGTTCCGGCGGAAGCGCCTTGACCTCGACCTTGCTTGAGCTTTTACGGTGGCGCCAAGTTCGATCGAATCTGGGATGTGGTGTGACGATGCGCGTGATCCGGGTGCGTGAGTTCGGTGGGCCCGAGGTGCTGGTGCCCGAGGAAGTTCCCGATCCGGTCGCTGGTCCGGGGCAGGTCGTGGTGGGGTTGGCCGTCGCTGATGTCATCTACCTCGACACGTTGTTGCGTGGTGGGTGGGGTGGAGAGTTCTTTCCCACCGAGCTTCCGTATGTGCCTGGCGGAGGTGGTGCGGGCCGGGTGCTGTCTGTGGGCGAGGGGGTCGATCCGGCCTGGGTCGGGCGCCACGTCCTCGTCCGGGGGTCCGGTGGGTACGCGGAGCGTGTCGTCGCCGGCATGGAGGAAGTCGTGGAGGTGCCCGACGGGGTGGACTCCACTCAGGCGGCGGCCATGCTGCACGACGGGGTCACGGCTCTGAAGCTCGCGCGGGAGGGAAAGATCGCCACGGGCGAGTGGGTGCTGGTCGCGGCGGCGACCGGTGGCGCGGGCTCGCTGCTGGTGCAACTGGCGCGCAACGCCGGCGCGCGGGTGGTCGCGGCAGCGCGAGGCGAGCGCAAGCTGGCGCTGGCTCGCGAGTTGGGCGCGGAGGTCGTGGTCGACTACTCGGAAGACGGTTGGCAGCACCGGGTCCGCGACGCTGTGGGCGGCGCGGGGGTCGACCTGGCATTCGACGGCGCGGGAGGAGAACTCGGCAAGGCGGTGTTCGACACGGTGGCCGAGGGCGGACGGTTCGTCACCTACGGCACCTCCAACGGCGGGTTCGCCGACATCGATGCGCGGGTGGCCGAGCAGCGTCAGGTCACGGTCACCAACTCCTTGGAAGCCGGTCCCCCCGACCAGACCACCGTGCGAGAACTGCTCACCGAGGCGCTCACGCTGACCGCCGAGCGTCGAATCCGCGCGGTCATCGGCGCGACCTACCCACTGGCACGAGCCAGGGATGCCCACACATCACTTGCCGAACGCGCCACGCTCGGCAAGTCGCTCCTCCTCGTCTGAGCGCGTCGCCCCGCACAGCCAGCCGCAGATCCACCATCACCGGCACGGTCGGGTCCCGCTCCACGCGGATGCTCTCCCGTGCCGGATCGGAACGACCCGACCCCGCGCTGCGTAGACAGCGGGCCTGCATCCGACTTGGCTACGGCGTCGAGAGCAGGCTGGTGTCGATCGTCGCGACGACGGGCAGGTGGTCCGCCGGTGGCGTCGTCAATGTTTCAGCGGCACCGGCCCGCCTCCCAACGGGGGGCGGGCCGGAGCCTTGATGCTGTTGAGCTTTCCGCTGGGTCCGTCACGCCGGTTCGATGGGCAGCCACAGCTCGCAGGTCGCGGTGCTGAAGTCATCCGCGCGGTCGAGGACCGCAACGATCGAGGGCCCCGGCCGCAGACGCCACGGGTTGGAGGGAAACCACTCGGTCGCGGTCGCAGCCCAGGCCTCCTGTAGGGTCTGAGGATGCGGTCCGGCGGTGTGGAAGACCGCCCACCTACCGGCCGGCACCTCGATCGCGTCGAGGTCCCCGGGGGCCGGGGTGGCCTGGGAGACAGCGACCCCGTGCAGGTAGGTCAGTTCGCTGCCCTCGGTGCCGTCGGGGTCGAGGTCGTCGCAGACTTGCAGCAGGCCGCCCGGCTCGGTGTCCCCGAGGGCCTTCAGCCGCGCATGTTCCTCCTGCGCCAGTGCGGCGATGTGCCGTTGGATGTGCGGGTTTATGCCCCGGTGGATCAGCGGAACCCGGGCTGCGTGTCCGACGAGCCGGAAGGCGGGGCGCTCGACGATGCGGGTGTCCATGGGAATGCTCCCTTCGACGGTCAGGCGGAACCTGATCTGCGGTTGTGTGCGAAGGGGGCCTCCGTCCCGGCGGACGTCGCTGGGGCGGGCGCCGTGGACTGCCCGGAACGCCCGCCCGAACGCCTCCGTCGAACCGTATCCGTACCGGACGGCGATGCTGAGCAGATCGTCCTCGTCCCGGACGAGGTCGGCGGCGGCGACGGTCATGCGGCGTCGGCGCACGTATTCCGACAACGGCATGCCGGCCAACGACGAGAACATCCGGCGCAGGTGGTACTCGGTCGTGCCGAGCGACCTGGCGGCTGCGTCGACGTCGAACTCCTCTGCGAGATGTTCCTCGACAAGATCAACGAGCCGGTTCAGCGCCGAGATCATCAGGGCTCCCTTCGACATCAACCCTGGCCGAAGCCAGCCCTGCCGTGCCCGACCATTGCGGTCCGATCCGATCATCCGATCCCGCCGTTGGACTGACGCGCGCTGATGGCCGCCGACGACCTTCGTCGACTGAGTACCAGCGGCGATCGCCAAGGCACGCGAGATCGCCGGAAACAATCGTCACGATCGCCAGCGACAACGTCACCCACCAGGCACTCGATCTCGGCCTGGGGGACGAGGTATGCGCCAGCCTCGTCCCGGCGCTGTTCGGCGAGGGCGATCGTGGTGTCCCGCTCGTAGCCTGATGAGAATCCGCGAGTTGTCAGGCATCGGTCGCGCGGTTGCCCGTGCACGGCAGGCCCGGCATCGCACTACCGTCCGGACGGGCGCAACGCGATCGCGATCGCGAGCGCAGCGGCAGCGCCGATCGAGCCGAGCGCTCGCAGGTGGTTCCACCAGAGCCACTGAGTGGAAAGGTCACCCCATCTCGCGACCGCGCCGCTGCTGAACGGGGTGAGCGCATCGATCGCGTCGTTGATCGGAACGCTGCACACCCCGGTGATCACGATCGCCGCGAGCAGATAGACCACGGCACCGCCGAGCATCCACCAGCCCGAAGCCGTGCTCCACCTCATGAATCCTCGGATGATCACCACCACGCACAGCATGGCGGTACCGAGCAGCACCAACATGAACGGCGCGGTGACCGCGGCGCGATTGAACGCCTGCATGGCAGGGATCGCCACAGCGGCCGGTAGTTCATGCAAACCGGGCATGATGACGGCGGAGAACGCGAAGAACACCCCCGCGTTGACGCCGGCGCCCACGCCGGCAACCACCGTCATCCAACGACCCAGCTCACCCATCCCGTGCTCTGGTTGCATGAACAGCACCCCGACACTGTCACGGCCCAGTACCGTCGGCCCCACCGGGCCGATGTTCTCAGAGGCAAGAGCGTTGGTGCTCATCATCGCAGTGCCCACGGCAGGCTGCCGCACGACGCCACGACTGATCTGCCCGAACGAGTTTCCGGCACGGCCGGGACACCCAGATCGCTCATGCTGCAACGCCCGCACGCCGTCGTCGAACTGTTCGGCCCCGGGGGTCGCTGCGCTACGACACCGCCGACATCGACCACCAGCAGTGCTGGCCCGTGCTGCGCCGGCAGTCCGCCTCGGCAGTCCGCAGCGGCAGGTCCGCGAGCCTCAACGCGCCGGGCTGCGGTTGCAGGAGTTGCTCGAACTCGCCACGGCAGGGTGGTCGTGACCCGGCGCAATCGCTGAGCGATTCCCGCCGTTGCGGCCCACGCAGCGGTCCATCAGACACCGATCACATCCACTCGGGCGAAGCCTTCCGCTGTCGAGGGCGGGGCCAAGAGCCTGCGAGTCGCCGCCACCGCCTTCTCGGGAACTCGGGCGCGCCCCTGCCGCTCGGCGTTGCGGGCGAGACACGTCTCCAGCGGCACATCGAAGTACATGGCGCGGACCGGGACGCCGTACTCCCGGGCCAGCTCGACCAGCGGTGCGCGATCGGCCGTGGACGGGTTCGTGTTGTCGACGACGATGCTGCGTCCTTCCGACAACAGCTCCCGCACCACGCGCTGCTGTCGCTGCTCACGGTGGCGCGCGTTGGGCCAGTGGTCCTTGCTGACGACCGCATGTGTGCGGGCCAGGTGCCGTTCGACCCGGGTCGTTTTCCCGCACCCCTGCGGTCCGACCATGACGACGAGCTCAGGCATCGCGAACCAACCGTGCTCGGCTTCCCTCAGGAGCATTGTCCGCTGGACAGGACCCGTCCGACGAGTCGGCGACTCGGCGAGCGTTGACCGCACGGCGGCGTTACGTTGGGCGCTGGTCACCTGGGTTCGCCGCGGGCGAGGTCCGCCGCGTAAACCACGTGGAGGAGACGGTGGAACTTGACGAGGTGAAGGCGGAGACCGCGCGCCTGTCGCACTGGGCTCACATCGCCACCGTCGGGCGTGACGGCAAACCCGACGTCGTGCCCGTCTGGCCGGCGTGGCAGGAGGACACGCTGTGGATCTCGACCGGCAGCAACTCCGTGAAAGTCCGCAACATCGACCACAACCCGAACGTCGCCCTGCACTGGCAGGTCGACGAGAGCGGTGACGGCGTCGAGATCTGGGGCACGGCGACCGTGCACACCGACATCGACACCAAGCGACGGCTCTGGACCGGTGTGTTCAGCTACAACCTCGACGACTTCGCACCCGGTGGCCCCGAGTCGCCGGAGGCCTGCTTCGTGGCCGTGCGGCCCGAACGCGCGCTCGCGCTCAAGCACTACGGAATGGCGGGCCGCGCGACCTGGCGGGTATAGCCGGTGACGCATGAGGCAGCGGCGCCCTCGAACCCGGCATCCCACCGCCGCGCGAGACCGAAGCTGTCGACCTCATCGAGACATTGCGGTCCAGCGTCGAGCGCGCCCGAACTCCCCGCGGCGGCAGGTCCCAATGCCCACCACTGACCCCTACCGCGAGCGCCGTGCCCGGCTGCTGGCCCTGCGCGACGAGGTAGCGCTGGCGCTGGACAACGACCCTGATCCCGAGCACGCCGACCAGCTCCGAAGCCGCCTGCAGGACCTCGACGGCGTACTGCGGCGTCTGAGCGAGCATCTCCGGGAGCCGGATTCGGTACCGCCCGGATACACCTGACCGGCCGTCAACCTCCACGATGTCTCGCCACCCGTGCGGGCTGCACCGCGTCGTGCACCTGAACGCGGGCGGAGGGCGACTGCTGATGCTCACACCTCGGTCGGGAGTGCCCGGCGGGTTGCGGTTGAGCAGGGTCAATCGCACTTGTGCCGCGTCCAGGTACTCCTGGTGCCCGGCTTGCACCCCCCGTAGCATTGCCGACACCCACTGGCACCAGTCTTTCGAGGGGCAACCGTGACCGAACGGGCTACATGGGTACCGGACCACGTCGACAAGGAGGTCCCGAGTGCGGCGCGGCTCTACGACTACCTGCTCTGCGGAGCGCACAACTTCGCCGCGGACCGGGCGTTAGCCGAAAAGTTCTTGACCGCGCTGCCCAGTGCTCGCGACGTCGCGAGGGCGAACCGGGCCTTCCTGCGCCGCGCCGTGGTGTTCTTGTCGCAGCAGGGCGTGCGTCAGTTCCTCGACGTCGGTTCGGGCATCCCCACGGTGGGCAACGTGCACGAGATCGCGCAGGACGTCGAGCCGCGGGCTCGGGTGGTCTACGTCGACTACGAGCCCGTCGCCGTCGCGCACAGCCAGTTGCTGTTGGAGGGCAACGACAACGCCACGGTCATCCAGGCCGACATGAGGGAACCCGACACGATCCTGCGGCACCCGGAAACCCGGCGGCTGCTGGACTTCTCCCAGCCGATCGGCCTGATCATGGCCGGCGTGTTCCACTTCGTGTCACACGACAAGAACGCGCCGGCGATCATCGCGCACTACCGGGACGCGCTGGCCCCCGGCAGCTACCTGGCGCTGTCGCACTTCACCGCCGACATCAGCCCGAACGAGATGGCCGAGGTGGTCGAGGTGATGAAGCGCAGCACGGACCCGATCCACCCTCGTACGCGCGCGGAGATCCACGAGCTGTTCACCGGTTTCGAACTGGTCGAGCCCGGCGTGGTGGGCACCGCGCAGTGGCGCCCGGACCACGCGGAGCAGGCCGACGAACCCGGCGGCTCGCAGATCTACGCGGGGGTGGGGCGCAGGCGATGACGCGGTCGCGAGGGGCGCGTGGCTGGGTCTTTCCAGTTCGTGCTCTGGCCTCGGGTCCGTGAGCCCGCGACCACCGGGCAGCAAACACCGCAGCCACCCGCACAACCGAACGCCGTGGCGCTATCGCGGCTGCCGGTGATCCAGGTCAACGGGTGGGGGCCGGTCGGCCTGAACACCGCCGTTGGCGGGGAAGGCCCTGACGGACGGTGGTCAGCTCACCATCGCCGGGCAGGGCTACCAGCACGGTTTCGGCACCCACGCGCCAAGCCACCTGCGCGCCTACCCCGCAGGCACCTGCACCCGATTCGACACCGCGGTGGGAGTCGACGACGAAGCCGGCGGCGGCAGCGTCACGTTCCAGGTGTACGCGGACGGGCAACTGGTGCATGACACCGGCCCGCTCACCGCCGGCCAACCGGCTCAGCCCCTCGGACTCGACATCACCGGCGTGCGTCTGCTCCACCTGGTCGTCACCGACGGCGGCGACGGACAGTACGCGGACCACGCCGACTGGGCCCCCTGACCGGCACCGGCTGAGGGGCCTTTCACGATTCGGGCGATGGCCCATCGCGCCGGCGCGGTGCCGGTGGTGCCCTACCTCTACTTCGTGTTGTCGTCGTCGATGATCTCGGCGTCCACCACGCCGTCCGCGTCGGCAGAGGTCGCCGAACCGGTCTCGCCGCCGGCGTCGTTGGTCCCGGTTGCGGACTGGTGGGTGTAGAGCGCCTGCCCGATGGCCTGGGCCTCGGTGATCAGGCGGTCTCGTGCCGAGCGGATGCGGTCCATGTCGTCGCCCTTGAGGGCCTCGTTGGCCTCGTTGATGGCAGCCCGCACCTTGTCCCGCGTCTCCGCCGGGATCTTGTCGGCATTGTCGGTGAGCTGCTTGTCCGTCTGGTACGCCAGGGTTTCGGCCTGGTTGCGCGTCTCGGCGTCCTCGCGGCGCTTGCGGTCCTCCTCGGCGTGGGCCTCGGCGTCCTTGACCATGCGGTCGATGTCGTCCTTGGGCAGCGCCGAACCGCCACTGATCTTGATGGACTGCTCCTTGCCGGTGCCCAGGTCCTTGGCGTTGACGTGCACGATGCCGTTGGCGTCGATGTCGAAGGAGACCTCGATCTGCGGCACGCCGCGCGGCGCAGGAGGGATGCCGGCGAGGTCGAAGCTGCCCAGCTTCTTGTTGTGCACGGCGATCTCGCGCTCGCCCTGGAACACCTGGATCTGCACCGACGGCTGGTTGTCGTCGGCGGTGGTGAACGTCTCCGAGCGCTTGGTGGGGATGGTGGTGTTGCGCTCGATCAGCTTGGTCATGATGCCGCCCTTGGTCTCGATGCCCAACGACAGCGGCGTGACGTCCAGCAGCAGGACGTCCTTGACCTCACCGCGCAGCACACCCGCCTGCAGCGCCGCACCCACCGCGACGACCTCGTCGGGGTTGACGCCCTTGTTCGGCTGCTTGCCGCCGGTGAGTTCGGTGACCAGATCGTTGACCGCGGGCATCCGCGTCGCGCCGCCGACCAGAACCACGTGGTTGATGTCGCCGACCTTGATCCCGGCGTCCCGGATCGCGTTGTTGAACGGCTTGCGGCAGCGCTCCAGCAGGTCCGAGGTGATCCGCTGGAACTCGGCGCGCGACAGCGTCTGGTCCAGGAACAGCGGGTTCTTGTCCGCGTCCACGGTGATGTAGGGCAGGTTGATGCTGGTCTGCGAGGATGCCGACAGCTCGACCTTCGCCTTCTCCGCGGCCTCCCGCACCCGCTGCAGGGCCATCCGGTCCTTGGTCAGGTCGATGCCGTGCGAGGCGCGGAACTTCTCCACCAGCCACTCGACGATGCGTTCGTCCCAGTCGTCACCACCGAGGTGGTTGTCACCGCTGGTCGCCTTGACCTCCACCATGCCCTCGCCGACTTCCAGCAGCGAGACGTCGAAGGTTCCGCCACCGAGATCGAAGACCAGGATGGTCTGCTCCTTCTCGCCCTTGTCCAGACCATAGGCCAGCGCCGCCGCGGTGGGCTCGTTGATGATCCGCAGCACGTTCAGGCCCGCGATCTGACCGGCCTCCTTGGTGGCCTGGCGCTGAGCGTCCTCGAAGTAGGCGGGCACCGTCACCACCGCGTCGGTGACCTCCTCGCCCAGGTACGACTCGGCGTCGCGCTTGAGCTTCATCAGCACCCGAGCGCTGATCTCCTGCGCCGTGTAGACCTTGTCGTCGATCGTGGTCTTCCAGTCGGTGCCCATGTGCCGCTTGACCGACCGGATCGTGCGATCCACGTTGGTCACGGCCTGGTTCTTCGCCGGCTGACCGACCAGCAGGTCGCCGTTCTTCGCGAAGGCCACCACCGATGGCGTGGTCCGCGAGCCCTCGGAGTTGGCGATCACCGTGGGCTCGCCCGCTTCCAGCACGGACACGACGGAGTTCGTGGTGCCCAGATCGATACCTACCGCCCGTCCCATGACGTCCTCCCCATCGACGCAGAGAACCGACTTGAGTCATCAAGGCTCAATAACCTTTATACCCGCATCGTCCGATCAGCGCCTTCGCCTACGTCCGGAAAGGCGCCAGTGCCCCCTCCCGGCCGGCCGCCTACCACTCCAAGCCTTCAGGAGCCGTTGACCCGGCACCTGCCAACGAAAAGGCGCGAGTTGCGCATGCGCAAGTGGAACGCGAAGCCGACAGAGCCCTGCAAGCAGGACGACGCCCAGGCAGATCCGATCACGGCCGACCACACCGTGCTCCAGCAACGGCAGTGTGGCGGCCACCGGACAGGAGGCGAACTAACGTTCGAAGCGCCTACCCTGCGGTTGTTCGAACTCCGGTACGCAGGCCGTTACGAATGGGCGGCCGGAGTCGTGGTGGTGTGGGTACCGGGCAGGGGAGCCTCGATCGCGGCGAACACCGCTCGCCCGGTGTCGGTCAGCGAGCAGCGACCCCAGCCGTCGTGCCAGTCGCAGGCGACCAAGCCACCGCGACGGGCCACCGTGCTGATGGTCTCGATGGTCAACCGGCCCGGCCAGGCGCGCAGAACTTCGCGGGCGTGCAGGGCCAAGACCACGCGCACCTGGTCACCCGAGGTGAGCACAGCGTCGTAGTCGGTCAGCGCCATCGCCCACTGGCGCTGGGTCGCGGAGGTGAAATCACCCAGCACCCGCAGCGTCAGCCAGTCAGCGGAACGCCACGCAGGCACCAAGGCGGCCTGTGCGCAGCGCGTGCCGATGAGACGTTGGGTCGCCGACCGCAACGCCGCCACGGCCAAGTCCCCCGCTGCAGGAACAACCTGCCCGGACAGCTCGCTACTCACCACTTCAGTGTCTCGCGCCAGAGCGTGTGCGGTCGCAGCCACCGCGTTCTCTTTCGGGGCATCGTGTCCACCCGCTCACCGCAGCGGTGGAACGAGCCGCGGCGTACGCCCGTGACCATCGAAAGCCTCCAAGTCCGACCGAAGCTCGCTAGGACGAAACTCATTCACATTCGGTCACGTTGCTCTCTTCACCTGCCGCCTCGTTTCGGCAATGGCGCTTCAGAGGCGCTGGGCGCCCGGCTAGGTGTCGGAGACTCGGTGGCGGGGACCGGTGCAGTCGCCGCACACGCGTGCCACACAAGGTGTGCCCCGTAGCGGTGACCAGCAGTGCGAACTGGGTGGTGGGCTTGCCGCAGCGCCGACACGGTTCGGTGTGGTCGGCGACGTGGGTAGTGGCCAGGCGTGACCGGGCAACGGTGTCAATCACGAGCCGCGCCGCCCCCGTTGGTTCGGGAGCCTCGGCCAGGGCCGTCTCCACGCTGGCATGCTCGGCCAGCGCGGCGAATACCCGGCCCGGCGAGGCGCTGAGGGCTCGGACGGCGGTGTCAGTCCGACTCGTCGCGGGCGCGTCCGTAGCGCTCGTAGATCACACGCGAGCCGAACGTCCTGGTCTCGACCAGGTCCAGCCGAACGTGTTCGGTGACCGGCGGCAGGAAGGGCGTGCCGCCACCGACGACGACCGGATTGCGGAACATGCGCAGCTCGTCGACGAGGCCGAGATCGATCGCTGCCGCGGCCAGGCCGGCGCCGCCGATCGAGACGTCCTTGTCGGTCGCGTCGAGCGCCGCAGCGGCCTCCTCGCCCACCGACGCCTCGGCGAGCCGCGCGTTGCCCTCAACGCTGTCGAGCGTGCGGCTGAAGACGACCTTCGGGATAGCGCACCAGACGTCGGCGAACGCGGCCCCGAGCTCGTCCTCGCGCATCGACGGATCCGTCTCCCACGGCAGCATGGTCTCGTAAAGCCTGCGGCCGCACAGAAAGCCGCCGAGCTCGCGTGTCTGCGCGATGTGGAAGCGAAACTGCTCCTCATCGGGGACTGTCCACCCGAACGCGCCCTCGCGGTCGGCGATAAAGCCGTCCACCGACACGCTCATCGAGTAGATCAGCATGGCTTCAAGCTCATCGCACCAGAGCGACCGACGACGATCGCGACAAAGCTCACCACTGAGCTGGACATCGGGCCCTCCCTCGTTCCGCAGGCTTCTCTGCCACAGCAAGTGACTGATCGCGAGCCGAAAACGCATCGTCGTGGGCGGTCCAAGCGATCGTACGGCCACTGCTGATGCCGCACTGATATCGCGAAAAGGAGCCCCGCCGGAACGCTCTCGCGTGGACGGGTCGTGCGTGCACCGGCCGGGCACGGGACCACGACGCGGGTGGGCGGGTGCGGTTTCAGCCGATCGTCCCGAGTCTCGCTACCCGCGGTTGCCGCGCCACCGGACGGCCCGGTCGGGCAGGTGACCGACCAAAGCGTTGTGGTCCAGTCGTTGCCGCCGCGTCCACGCGGCGGCGTCCGCACGCGCGTGCAGGCCCAGCTTTTCCAGGATGTTGTGCACGTGGTTCTTCACCGTCGCCAACGCGATGCACAGCCGATGCGCGATCTCCTGGTTGGACAGACCCTGCTCGATCAGGACCGCGATCTCCACTTCGCGGCGGCTCAGCCCGTGGTCCGAGCCGGCGGGCTGCAACTCGCCGGCGAGCTCGGCGACCCTGCGGCTCAGCACCGCCGCGATACGGGGCGAGCAGCGCACCTCCCCTTTCGCCGCGCTGTCGATCGCGCTGACCAGTTCGGCGACCGAGTTGTCACGGGTCAGATAACCGGCCGCACCGGCTTCTGCGTAGGCGACGATGTCGGCCTCGCCCTCCGACACGCCCATGGCAACTATGCGCATTTGCGGGTTCCCTGCTCGCAAAGCGGCGACAGCGCTGGGGCCGTCCGCCGAATGCCCCACGTCGAGCAGGACGACCCGGGAGCGCTCCCCCGGCGCCTGCCGGATCGCGGCCGGCGCGGCGGCCGCGACGACGTCGAAGTTCCCGGCCTGATGCAGCGCCAGTGCCAAACCTTCCCGGTAGAACCTGGTTTCGGCGATCACCACGACCTCAACCATGACGCACCACCACAGCGAGCAAAGCATGAGTGAACTACATCGGGCCGCCGATGACCCCACAACGCTTGTCGGCACTGCTGAAGCGCGAACACCGCCGCCGTGGCGCTCCCGATTCGTCCCCCACGGCAGCCACGCCCCGCACCACCGGCAGTGCTGCGGAGTCCGGCACCCAAGCCCGACATGGACGCCAACTGCTGATGCTACGCCGGGGCACACACCGGTGCAGCTCCGCGCCACACCCGCGGTGACGGCCACTCACAGTCGGTCACAGTTGTTCGACTGACTCGAGCAGCGCTTGCGGGGAAAGCTCGCCCAGCGGCTGGCAACGGAACATCGCGCCGCCGCCCTGGCCTATCAGCAGCAATGGTTTCGGTGGACGCCGCTCCAGCAATCGGATGAGCACTTCGGCGCCGCCTGACCGGCTGGTTTCGAGCACGACGATGTCTGCTCGTGCCGTGTCGATCGCGTCCACGATCCGGTTCACATCGTGCGTGAGTGCACCGGCCACGATCAGATCCGGTCGCTGTCGAACAGCCGTTTCGATGATCCCGCGCACGAGCAGGGGCATGTCGGCGAGGAAGATCCTGGTGTTCACGTGACGGAGCTCCTTGTCCCCCGCGTCCCGTGGTGCCTAGTCGACCTCTTGGACGTGCGGCGAGCTCCCCCCACGTTGAGCCGTCGGGGGGCGGGGGCTCTCCGGGCCCGCGACGGCCTGCATGACGGCGTTGCCACGCTCGTCGACGAACCGGGTGAACAGCTGCTGCGCGGCGCCGAAGATGATCGCCCAGGCAACGATCTGCGCCGACGTGTCGAGAGCGGTGAGCCCGGGTACGAATTCCCCGCGCATGAGAAGCAGTCCCAGCACTGCCGTCAACGCACCGGTCGGCAGCTTGAGGACCGCCAACGCCAGGGGCACGTTGTAGGCGGTCGCGGTGCCCCTGATCTGGCGAAGAGTGGCGGCGGCGGTCACGGCGGCGGCGACGAGGCCTGCCGTTTCGACGACCACGTAGTCCCACGGCCTCGTCGCCAGGTGGTAGTCGTGGTCGAGATCGCCCGTGAAAGCCCCGCCCGATGTGGGGCACACGATCGTGCCGAGCGGGTGGAAGCACATCGGAACCGCGTCGTCGTAGACCGCGCCCAGCATCGCGACGGCGATGCTGATCGCCATGAGCCCCGCCGCCCACCCGTACACGATGCGGGAGAAGCTCCGTACCCGGACCACCTCGCGCTCCTGGACGCGGTAGGCGGCGCGCACCGCGTCGACCACCGTGTGCCGCTGCGAGATGTTGCCGTCGTTCTTCCAGTCCCGCATGGATTTCGCGATCTTGGACCTGCGTTGGTCGTGCAGCAGGAGATTTTCCTCGACCAGCGCGACGAGGTCGGGAAGCATGCCCCGGAGGTCTTCGAGCGGGGCTATCCGCATGATGGTGGTGTGCGCGGAGTTCATGTTGGCCAGCGCACTGTCCACCTGGCCGGCGCGCGGCCACCACCTCCGCGCGGAGCCGACAGCTTCCTCGGCCTCTTTCAGATGTGCGCGAGCGCTGTCCTTGAGCTCTTCGACGCAGGAGTCCCGTTCCGCGCGCTTCCACTCGAACTCGAGAAGCGCTCGCAGCTCGGCGATGCGCGCCAAGGTCCGCTGTCCCCACGGCCACGTGCGAGCGCCCCACATCGGTGGGCTGCCCCGCTGGCCCTCCAGGTCGCTCACGATGGCCTCCAGAACCCCGGCGTCGCCGATATGGACACGTATGGTCCCGGTCAGCAGGAGCCAGGGGAATGGACCTCGTGGTCCACCCTGGGTTCACCGGTTCACCTGGCGGTCTACGGGCACCGTTGCCGGACGGACCCCGGTGGCCGGCGGTGTCCGGGCGCCCGTCGTCCGGAGCAGAGCGGAACGGTCCAGCCGTTGCACCCGCGCCCAGGCAGCGGCCTCGGCACGGCCCCGCACGCCCAGCTTGTCCAGGATGTTGTGCACGTGGTTCTTCACCGTCGCCAACGCGATGCACAGCCGCCGGGCGATTTCCTGGTTGGACAACCCCTGTTCCAGCAGTTCCGCGATCTCCGCTTCTCGGTGGCTCAGAAGCCCCGCTGACACGATGGACTGCGCCGCTCCCGGGCTGAGTGCCGCGGCGACACAGGGCGAGCAGCGGAACTCCCCCGCCGCGGCGCTCCGGACCGTGCGAACCAGCTCGGCGATGGAGTGACCCCGTGTCAGGTATCCCGCGGCGCCCAGCTCGGCATACGCGAGGATGTCGGATTCCTTCTCGGGAACGTTCATCGGGACGACCCGGAGCCCGGGATCGCGAGTCCGCAACGAGATCACGGCGCTGCGCCCGTCCTGCGAACCGGTCACGTCGAGCAGGACCACTCCCCTGTTCGACGTGGCGGGGTCGGTCGCGATGTCCTCGATGCCCGCACCGGTCGAGATCACCTCGAAGCCGCCGACGCTCTGGAGGACGAGGGCCAAGCCCTCGCGGTAGAACCTCGTCGCGGCGATGATGACGAGTTCGATCACGCGAACCACCCTCGCTCAGCGCGGTCGTTCCCAGCCTCCGAAGCCGACGCCGGCACTGCTCCACGCTATCCAGCCACGAGCCGGCGCCGACACGGCCAATGGTCCTTGCCCTACAAGGTGCAGGGGCGACAGGCTCGCGGAGATCGGTGAATGGCACAACGCCAGGTGGAAGCCGCTCGCGTACTACGACCGGATTCCCAACCCGAACTCCATCCGCACCGGGCCGACGATCCGAATTTCGCTGGTGCACAGCGGCTACGGCGCATCGGCGGAGTGAGCAGACCGGGCTGATCACCGAGCTGGTCGCGTCGCCGTGACCCAGGCCGCGGCGGTCACGGCCCGCGCGATGTCGGCGATGAAGTCCACCTCGACCGCCTTGTCGGCCGGCAGGTGGTAGTTCGGGTTGGCGTCCGGCTCCGAGTCCCGGTCCGGGCCGATGAAGAAGTCCTCCGACGCCAGACATGCCGGCCGACCGTGGAGGTGGAAGCTGTGGTGGTCGCTGCGGGTCTCGGCGGGGTCGGCGATGGTCCCGCCGTAGCGCTGCGGGGCGAGCAGATCGGGAGAAACCGCCGAAGCCTCTTCCGCAACCAGCTTCCCGAGCGCCTGGGAGGCGCGCTCGACGTCCCGGTCGCCGGAGAACCCGGCGTGCAGCTCCCAACTCCGGCCGCTCCGGGCATCCCAGCCGATCATGTCCATCTGGAACACCGCGGTGATCGGCACCCCCTGCGCCGCCTGGTCGCGGGCGTAGGCGCGGCTTCCGACCAGCCCGTGCTCCTCGGCGTTGAACAGGACGAAGCGCACTGTGCGGCGCGCCGAGCCGAGGGTCCGGGCCAAGCGGCAGACCGCGTCCGCTGCGGCCAGGACGCCCGCAAGACCGCTCCCGTCGTCGTCGGCTCCGGGAGCCGGATCGCTGGCGGCGCGGAAGCCTGGTTGGCGGGCGGCCGTCGAGTCCAGATGCGCTGAGATCACGACCACGCCTTCAAGTCCACTGCCGGGGAGTTCGCCCTCGACGTTCTCGTACGCGCGCCCCTGATGGCTGAATCGGTGTCGCCGCACCGACACCATCGAGTCCATGGCCGCCAGCTCGGCGACAGCGCGATCGACCGCCGTCGCGTTGTCGGCGTGGAGGATGTGGCGGCTCCGCAACGGAGGCCCGTCGGCGGTGGCTCCGCCGGTGTAACGGGCGATGATGTCCTGCACCCGCGTTGCGGTCACGGTCCGCTCAAGCACGTCCGCCTCGGTTCGCTCCAACGCCGCGGTTCCGAGTCCGGTGGCCACGGCCGGTTCCCGGCCAAGGTCGACCGGGCGCTTGCCGAGCCCGCTCAACGGGGTCAGTTTGAGGTTGTGCCCGTGCTGACCTGCCGCGAGATGCAGGTCCTCCACCTCGCTGCCACCGGGCACCGCGAGCAGCACGTCCTGCCCCGTGGACGCGAGGATCGCGTTGTCGTCTCCCAGCTTCCGGCCGAGCACACCGACAGCTGACACATCCAGGTCGCGGATCAGGTAGAGGTCTGTGGTCGCCGGCAGCCCGGGTCCTCCGAGGCGTTCGACCCTCCAGCCCAGACCTTCGAGCGCCTGCACGGAGTTCGACGTACCGACGCCCAGGACGGTGGTCGGCGGGCCGGGCGTCACGTCGCAGGCGACTGCCCCGCACCGATCGAACGCCTCGGCCCACGCGCCGCCCTCGGGAACCGTCGCGCGCAGGAACGTCAGCGGGCCGCCGCTTTCCACCACGGCGCGGGCCAGCCTCGGGTGCGGCGCGACCCGGAAACCCGCCTCGCGGGCAAAAGCACGTTCGGTGGCATCCTCGCCGACGAACACGCTCGTCGCGACGGAAGGATCCCCGGCCAGACGTGCCGCGGTCCGGAACAACCGCGGCGAGTCCTTGCGTCCGAGCACGATCAGTTCGGGTTCCAGCACGGATGCCAGGTCGCTGGTGTGGAGCCAGCGGTCCACTTCGTCGTGCGAAATCGCGCCGGGGTTGGAGATCAGGCCGAGAGGGCAGCCGAGTTCCCGCAGGTCGTCGAGGATCGGCCGCACATCGTCGAACACCTTCAGCTCGACGATGGTGCGGCCGTCGGGGCCAACCGCAACCGATGCGAGGGTGTCACCCAGGTCGAAGAACACCGCTGTGCAGTCATGCTCCGACATCCAAACCTCCCACGACTGCGAAGCGTTCAGGCCGCGGCGTAGCGCGATGGCAACCGCGCCTGGCCGAGGTTGTCCGGTGGGGCGAACGACGGTGCGAGAGCGCTGGTCCCGGCTTGGAGTCTCAGCCGGACGCATTCCATCGGCGGGATGTCGTTCTGCCCGAAGCGGCATGCGACACCGATCAGCTTCACGGTGATGTGATCGGCGAGCTGGCTGCCGAACCAGATGGGCTGGCCGTCGATGGTGATGTCGCTGACGGTGAATCCGGCCTCCGCGGGGACCTCGTACACGGCCCGGACCGGATGGTTCTCCGCGCCCCGCACGTAGCGCCAGTAGGTGGCGGGATCCGAACCGTCGGGTGTGCGGAAATCTCCTGTCGACAGACCTCCTATGTAGAGGCCGATGGGATTCTTCAGGGTCACGCTCGCCTTTTGCCGGGCCAATGCGTTGACCTCACCACCGATGTGCGGATCGCTGTTGCGCTCAGGGGCCCCGTAGAGGCCGCACTTGATCAGTTCTTGTTCGCGGGTGAGCACGTTGCCGTCGCGGTGGCGCACGATGGTGGCCGCACCCGCGAGCTCGACCTCGGCGAACAGCGAGTTCGGATCGTGGACGAGGTGCATCGCACCTTCGGTGGTGCTGCGGTTCCACCGGTTGCGCACGATGTAGTTCCCCTGGGAGTCGAACAGGTCTGCCTTCGACACCTGCTCGCTGAGGAACGTCTGGTACAGCCTGACGAGGGTCTCCGGCGCCGTCTGCGCGAGGAACGTCCACCACTCGCGAGGCTCGCAGGTGAAGGTGACTTTCCGGATCTTCCCTTCGGAATCCCGGGTGGCGCTCCATTCCAGGTACTCGTCCTGCACCTCCCGGGAGGCTTCGGCACGCCGCCAGCGCTGCGTGTCCCCCGGGAAGTTCCGGCGGATCTGCCGGGGGAACGCCGACCAGCTGATCTCGGCTTCGACGGCATCCGCCGCCGTTTCGGTCTCGGTCGGATCGTAGAACTGGCTTCGTGGCGCGTCGTTGTCCTTCTGAACCGGTTGCCCGGCACGGACCTGCTGGAAGATGCTCTTGACCGCATCGCTCCACAGCTTCCTGGCTTCGTCGCCCACGTCGTCCACATGTCCGATCGGGTCGAACCGCGTCAGCAACATGTTCGTTCTCCTCACCGGTCGCCTTGCTGAACCGGCTCTGACATGACGGTGCCGTCGCGACGCATCGCGAGGACCGGCAGGTTGGCAGGGATGTCCGTCCGCGGCAGAAGCAGCGGGAACTCGTTGAGGGCGGTGCCGGCGAAGCTCCGGCGCCGCGACTCCGCGAGCAGGACGTAGGAGTCGAAGCCGTCGTCGGTGGCCACGACTTCGGTTACCGCGTCGAGGTAGCTGTTGAGGCGTTCGGAGAGTCCGGCTTTCCACTCGTCCTTGTGGAGTTGCCACATTTCGGCGAACTCCCGCTCGGGGCTCTCCTCCCCCAGTGCAGCGGCCGCGGTGGTGATCCGCTCCGCCGTTCGCTCCGACAGGTCCGAGCCGCTCTCCGTCAGTGCCGCAACCGTCGGCGCGTGCCGCAAGAGCGCGGCTCGGCGCTTCGAGTACACGGGATTGGGAAAGTCGACCATCAGCGCACACGCGGCGAAACGGGCGGTGAGCAAGCCCGACCGGACCGCCTGACGCACCACCTCGTTGTCTTCCAGCGCCGGTTCGGGAAA
Source organism: Saccharopolyspora erythraea NRRL 2338 (assembly GCF_000062885.1). Classification (NCBI taxonomy): domain Bacteria; kingdom Bacillati; phylum Actinomycetota; class Actinomycetes; order Pseudonocardiales; family Pseudonocardiaceae; genus Saccharopolyspora; species Saccharopolyspora erythraea. Next base: position 5,583,125 of record NC_009142.1, read on the forward strand.
CAGGAAGGCGAAGTGCGTGTCACCGGGCCACTGCGCGCCTTGCCCGTCCTCAAGACGGAACCGGTAGCGAGCGAGGCTGGCGCGGTAGTGGCCGCCGTGGACGAGGGGTGCCTGGCCCGGCGTCTCGATCCCGAGGTCCTCCAGCAGCTCCAGGTTGAACAGGAAAGTCAGCGGCAGGGCCAGATCGGAGGAGTCATCGATGGCCGCGCTCTCGCTGTCGGTCGTGCGCAGGTTCACCGTTGTCGTCTGGAACAGATGCCGCAGCAGCCGGTCCGGGTGCTCGATGCTCGAACGATCGGTGATGGCTCGCAGCCGGGCCCTGGTCCAGCGCTCGATGCACCGCTTGGCGACCTGCTTCTCGAAGACGTCCGCGCTCTGGCGATCACGCCAAAGCGGGTCGGTTCGCAGCGGGCTGTCCGGCGGGATCGCGTCGTGCGCACCGGCGCGTGAGGAATGCCAGTTGTTCCAGGGCTCGCGCAGCTCACGCATCACGACGCTGCCGTTGACGTGCGCGGCGAACGGGCCCTGACCGCGCGTGGCCGGTTCGAGCGCGTCGTGGGAGTCCCCCGCGTAGATCCACGCCGTGGTTCCCTCGACCCGGAGGTAGTAGTTGAAGACCCCGTTGTCGTCGTCCCAGGCGAGGACCTGCAGGAATACGGCAGGCGAGTCGGCCTCCGGACCCGTGGTCACCAACAGCTCGGTCTGCTCCTCGCTGCGCCCGCGAGAAACCAGGCACCGCAGTTGCCGTGCCACGTCCCTGGTCTGTTCAGTCCAGGGGAGCTGGCTGCCTTCGCCTGCCAGGAAGGTCATCTGGACCGGGACGGCCTGCGGTCCCTCAGCCGCATCGAGTGCGGCGACCAGCTCACGCAGGGTCGCGGGAAACGTGCCGTGCTGGAACAGCAGGACGGCGAGGGGGTCCCTGAGGCGTGCCACCTCGCTGTCGTTCATAGGGGTGCCGGTGGGCGGGTCGAGGCCCGTCCGCAACCGGTGCAGCCGACCACCTTCCGGGGATGGGGTCTCCCCGGACTCGGCCATGCTCGCAACCGTCGCCGGTCTTGCGATGTCCATCCGTGACATCGTGCTCCGCTCCCCTGCTCATCGTCCGGTCCCCGCAGCGGCACCGGGAATGGGCCGTCAGGTTCAAAGGGGATCCAAACTGGCACGGAGCTTCGGTGCGCACGCATCACCGCACCAGTCCCGGATCTGAATCCTCGGTGGATCCGGGGATTCATTGCCACCGGGTAGCCGCCACGCCTTACTTGAGTGCGAGCGCTCGTGCGCGCCGCACACCCGGAGCTGGGAGGCGCCGACATGTCCGTGATCGTCATCGAAGGCACTTACCGACTGGTCGGGTCGCGCCCGGACGGTGACTCGATCCGCTTCTACCCGAACAAGCCCGCCGAGTGGGACTTGGTTCCGGGACCCGTGCGCCGGAATGCCAAGGGTGGAGCGCAACTGCGGTTCGATGGAATCGACACCCTCGAAACGCACTACCCCACCAAGGCGGGCGAGGTGCACCAACCACCGAAGTTCGGACAGGCGGCCCTACAGGAGCTGCTGACGTGGGTGGGTTTCACCGACGTTCGTCGTGACGAGCGCGACACGGTCACCAGCACGGTTCCCGAGCATGCGCCCGGCTACATCTTCACCAGAGGAGCCGATGTGCACGGGCGCTGCGTGGCGTTCGCCGGCCGCGGCCGTGCTCCTGGCCCGAGCGGCGAGCCGATGCACGTCGACGTCGCCGCGGTCCAGCAGACCGCCAACCACCACCTGCTGCTGCAGGGCATGGCCTACCCGACCTTCTACCGGAAGCTCTTCCCGGACCTGCGCACGGAGATGATCGACGCGACCGAGCGCGCCAAGTCCCGCCGCAGCGGGTTGTGGCCGTTCGACCTGACCTTCTCGGGAATCAAGGTCGAGGGTCTGAGCCAGCTGACCGAATCGGCGGTGATCATGCCGAAGCTGTTCCGCCGACTCGCCGACTACCTCGTGCTCAACGACGGCGACCCCTCGCTGGCGGGGTTCCGCGACTACGTCGAGGAGCGCGGCGATCGCCTGTTCATCATCTCCACCGGACACTCGACCGGGTTCGACTTCGTCATCAACGTCGCCGACCAGACCGTGAAGCTGACGACGCCGCTCGAGGACCTCGTCTTCGAGGAGCGCTAGCGGGCCTCGGACTTCACACCGGGGAGGACTGATGACCGACTTCGCTGGATTCCCGGGTGCGGAATTGGAGTTCGACAGCGACGCCCACGTCGTCGGCAGCGCTGACCCCGTTCTCCGACTTGTTGGCGACCAGGCCGTGACCGATCTGCTCGTGCTCAGCCACGGGTGGAACAACGACAAGGCCGAAGCTCTCCGGCTGTACCGGGACCTCACTTCGTCGCTCCGCGCCGCCGTCGATTCCGGAGCCGGGCCACAGCCCGCCGGCCGGACGATCGGTGTCGTAGCCGTGCTGTGGCCGTCCAAGAGGTTCACCGAACCCGGTCTCGTCGCAGCCGGATCGACGGCCCTCGCACCACCGATCGACTCACAGATCATCCTCGAGCAGATCCGGGAGCTCCGAACCGTCTTCCCCGACCCCGCGGCTCAGCGAACCCTCGACTTTGCGGCCGCCCTCGTACCCGGGTTGTCCACGGCCGACGCGCGTGCGGCCTTCGCCGAACAGATGCGGTCGCTGCTCGCTTCCACGACGCTCGATCCCGAAGACGGCGCGACCGATCTGTTCACCCTTCCCGGTGAGGAGCTCATGCACCGCCTGGCCCTCCCGGTCGCGCTCGCACCGCCCGAGGGCGCGAGCCTCGACGTCGACGCCGGTGAGGACATGGCGGCGTTCGACACCCTGTTCGGCGGGACTTGGAGCGCGGCGCTGCACTTGGTCAACTTCACCACCTACTACACCATGAAGCACAGAGCAGGCCGGATCGGCGAGAACGGTCTCGCCCCGGTGCTGGCCGACATCAAGCGAGCGCGGCCCGATCTGCACGTCCACCTCGTGGGCCACAGCTTCGGCTCCCGCCTGGCCGCTGCTGCCAGCAAAGCGCTCCCCGCCGACACGATCACCACGCTGTCCCTTCTCCAGGCCGCCTTCTCGCACCACGGGTTCGCCGAGCACTGGAAGCCCGGTCAACACGGACACTTCCGGGCCATCATCGCGGAGAAGAAGATCAACGGGCCTGTTCTTGCCACACACACGCGGAACGACCGCGCCGTCGGCATCGCCTACGCCATCGCGTCCCGGATCTCAGGGGACGCCGCGAGCCTCGTCGGCGACGCCACCGACACCTACGGCGGAATGGGCCGCAACGGCGCCCAAAGGACTTCCGAGGCCGTAGCCGCGACGCTGCTCCCGGTGGGTGCACGCTACACGTGGCAACCCCGGTGCCCCCACAACCTCCTGGCCGACGACTTCATCAAGGGACATGCCGACGTCACCGGCCGAGAGGTGGCCTTCGCGATCTGCTCCGCGATGGCACCGTGAACCGGCGCCCCACGCGATGCCGTACTAGACCCCTGATGTGGTCCAAGGCGCGAAGGCGTTCACCACCGAGGCAAGGGAACTGCGCAGTTGCGGGTGGTGGCGCAACAGGACGGTCGACATCGAGTTGTCGGCGACCCAGTCAAGCCCGGCCTGGGTGTACACGGCGGGTGTGTAGTAGTCGGTCAGGAACCGGTCGCTGTTGAGCCGGCGTGACGCCATCAGGATGAAGATCCGGAAAGCCGTGTCGCTGAAGGCGAAACCGGCCGGGAGCCGCTCCGCGAACAGGCCGATCATGAGATCCACGTTCTCGATGTCCCTGTACATGTGGTCGATCTCCTCGGCCCACTCCGGGTTCCCCGTGAGGTCGTGGAAGTCCTTCGCCGGTGCCAGGCCGAGCAACCGGCGGAACTCGTTGTAACGCGGGACACCGAGCTCCCGGGAGCGCAGGATGTCCGTGGCCGCGAGGTCCTGGAAGTTCCCGTCCGGACGACGGAACTCCTGGAGGTGCCTGGGGAAGTTGTGCAGTGTCACCAACCCGGGGTGCAAGGTGCCGAACGAGTACAGCAGATCAGCCATTCCGATGTCGTTGAGCACCGGCAACGCGTTGGGTCCTGCCAGATCGCGGAAATCGCAGTCGCGCGCGGTGGAGTCGTCGGCGACGTGTCGCAGGTGCCAGTGATCCCGGATCAACGGGTGCATCCGGTAGACGGCGACGAACTCCTCGGTCAAGGAGTACGGGACACCGTAGTGGTCGGCCTTTCCACCGGGGATACCGCTGACGGCCTCGCTGTCGGTGAGTCGACCGAACAGGCGTTGAACCCGCTCTCCCTCCAGGCCGAACCAGTTCGCCCGCAGAGCGGCCTTCGTCGTCGGATGGCTGATCACGGCGGGCGTCCACTCCACGGTGTGGATCTTGGCGATCAAGGCGGCGTTGACCAGCCTCGCCCGCTGGAAGAGCTCCTCGTCCGGCCAGGTCGGGTACTCCGCGCGCAGGCGGTCGCAGATCGCGTTGTGCTCGCGGGTGAACAGCGTCCGCATCATCTCGGTCCCCAGCCAGAAGCCCGGCACCCGGGACGGGTCTTTCGCCGGATCATCGGGCAGCGGGAGCAGCTTGCCGGCCTTACCGGTTCGGATTCCCTTCTGCTCATCCGCGCTGACTCCGTAGATCTGGGAGGCGTCCCACCAGTGCGACAGCACATTCACCCGCGTCTGCGGCAGGTCGGTGGCTCCCGGCGGACGGGTCGGGTCGTCCGGGGTGCGCATGATCCGCATCGGCGGCTGCATCCAGGGGTCGTCAGCAGCCAGCGGTACGACCCACGGATCCTCCGTCGGGCTCGTACCGTGGCTGAACCAGTCCCTGATCACGAACTGGAGCCAGGCCGCGACCAACGAGTTCACCGTCGTGGCAGGGACGAACGATGTCCTCGTCAACAGAGCCCGGCTCACCTCACGCGGATTCGGCGTCAGAACCTCGGATTCCGTTGCCGGGGCGATGCACGCCAGCGGAATGTTGCGCCCGAACCGGGATCCGGCCATGCCCATGGCCGGATCGTCGAGATCGTTGTAGCTGCCGTCCGCGGTCCGGTTCACCAAGTGGCGAGCGGACGGGGCCTCCAGCGGCGGCGTGTTCACCGCGGGGAGCCCCGAAGTGTCGTGCAGATTCCGATCGCGCAGCCGGAGCCGCAGGCCGAACAGCGTCGCAAGACCGAACGGGGTAGGCAGCCGATCCCACCCGACGAGGCGGTCCACCAGCTGCGCCAGGTCCGCGAGTCACGTCCGGAAAAGGCGGTTGCGGTTGCCGACGCCACCCCGCCGACGTCGTTCTCGCGCAGGAACCAGCGTGTAGGGCGCTGAGGCCACCTCACCGGTTCGATCCGGATAGACACGTGTGTGCTTGGCCATCGAAAGTCCTCCTCCTTCCGGAGGCCGCGTCCTGTCAGTGCGGGCTCACACCTGACGGGTGCGATCCGGTTCGCGCCATCGAACTCGCGGAAGGCCTGCCTCAATGCGGCCTCTGGTCTACACCGAACTCATTGTTCGTCGATCGCCCGTTGCTCCAGCCATTCGACGAGGGGCCGCAAACTGTCGGGGACCGCCGTTTGGGACACCACGACGCTTGATCGACGACCGCCGCGCTCGAGGGTCACTTCGTACTGGTACATGTCCGCGCCGGGACCGGTGATCGGCGACCGCTGCGCCAACTGTTCGAACCCGGCTTGCTCGATGTGGCGTTCGAGCGCTTCGCGCGACTCGTCGTCGAGGTCGGCGGAACGGACCGACGTCGTCAGTTCGGCGCCTGCAAACAGCCCTCCAGTGCGTTGCAGGGCCATCGTCCACGGCTGTCGCTCAACACCCACGCCGGGAAGACTAAGGGCTGCCCGCGCGGTGAGCAGGGTGGCCCGTGGTCAAGCCTAGATCTCGACCCCGACCGAGGCCCAGCCGTTGGCGACGGCTTCCGCTTCGGTGCTGCCGACCCCGAAGAGCTGACCCGCCACTCGGTGGTTCAGCCGGGCGAACTGGCGAAAGTCGGCGTTCCGGCGAAGTTGCTCGTGCCCGAGCGTCGCGTAGAGGATCCGGCCCGCACGCTCCCAACTGCGGCCACCGAGCGCGGACGCGATCTCGAAGAACGCCTTGTTCGGGATTCCCGAGTTGATGTGCACTCCGCCGTTGTCGCCGGCGGTGACCACGAAGTCCTTCATGTGGGCGGGTTGCTTGTCCTTCCCGAACCTGGGGTCGTCGAAGGCGGTGCCCGGTTCCTTCATCGACCGCAGCGCCTTCCCCTTCACTCCCTCGGCGAGGATCTCCGCGCCCAACAGCCAGTCGGCCTCCTCGACGGTCTCGTGGTGCACCCACTGGTGCACCATCACGCCGAAGGCGTCCGCGATGTGCTCGTTCAGCGCCCCGGACTGCCCCTGGTAGACGAGCGGACCGTCGAACTGGATGACGCCGTGCCCGAGCTCGTGCGCGGCGACCGACAGCGACTTCGTGAGCCGGGTGAACAACCTTTCGCTACCGTCCCCGAAAAGCATCTGGTCGCCGTCCCAGAACGCGTTGTCCACCTTCCTCCCGAAGTGCACGACTCCGTCGAGGGTCATCCCCGCGTTGTCGATCGAGTTCCTCGCCAGCACCTCGAAGAAGAACTTCCACGTCATACCGAAGTGGTCGAACGCCTCGTCGACAGCAGGGTCGCCGACACGACCGTCTCCTTCCTTGCGCACGATGGGCGAGCCGGTGTCGACACCGGTCTTCGCGTCGCGGATCACGCGGTCCATCGTCGGCTCCCGGAGACCGGCCGTGGCAACGAGCGGTGTACCCGCCGCCGAGCGCGCCGCTTCGGCCTGGGATCGCGCCGAACGCAACGTGGTGGACACCGCCAGCGTGCTCAGAGCGGCGTCTCGATCGGCTTCATCGCCCCGTTTGGCGATCTCGACGAGGACGTAGTCCGGAACCACGCACTGAATGGGATTGGGTGAGTGCATCGTGCGACTCCTCCCTGGCTGAGATCGGGTCAACGGCTTCCTCCGGCGCCACATGTCCGACCCCTGACCGCACGCCCGCCGACGTATCGGCTCGCTGTTACGTCCAGGGGCGCCGAGGAGGCCGCTTCCCTCCTGCTCTCATCATCAGGTCTTCGGGGCAGCCGAGAATGAACCACGGAGGTTCAAACGGGATGCAGCCCGGATCGAACCTCGGATCCAGGCGCCTCGAGTACCCGGTGTGTGGAGAACAAGCAAGGGTGTTGGCGATGCCCGCGCACGACGGAGCGACGGGAGCGACGCGAAGTGTTCTCTTCACCTGGCTTTTCGTCTGCGGTCTCGCCGCTGCCGTGGACGGGATCGCTCGGTGGAGATGCGAAGGTGTGTGCGCGTCGTGAGGACCGAGTTGACCAGGGCCACCAACGAAGACAACAGGGAGATGACCCCGGTCCAGAGGGAAACCGCAGCCGCGGGGTTGAGCTGGACCGCCTGCTCGCTCGCCTCGGTCACCGGCGTGGCCTGCTCCGGCGTCGGCGCTGCGGCACCGTTGGTCTGGTTCTGGTCCGGTGGCGGCTGCTCATCGGGACTGGGCGTTGGCTGCGGGGTGGTCCGCGTACCGGGTGTGGTGGTGGCCGTCCTGGTAGGGGACTTGGTGGGCGTACCCGTGGCGGACGTCCTGATCGTCGGAGGTACCGGCTCTGGTTCCGCCGGTTCACCCGCCCGGGAGAAGTGGACTTCAGCGGTTCAAGGGGACCCTGCCCGGATGAATCCTCAGTGGACCTGAAGACCCATTGCCGGGGTACGTCATCTGTGCCGGACTGGGGGTGAGTCGCCGTTCCTCGAGGGCACAGGCCCGCAGGACGGCCAGTGGGAGGTGAGATCCGATGACAACGACACAGGCGTGCAGTTCCTACACAGTGCAATCAGGCGACAATCTCACGAACATCGGCAAGTGGTTCGGCTACACCGTGCAGGAGCTCGCCAAGCACAACCAGATCCCGAATCCGGACATGATCCAGATCGGCCAGAAGATCAACTTCTTCGCGAAGAAGGGCCAGGAGATCAAGCATTACGAGGTCAAGAGCGGGGACACGCTGTCCGAGATCGCCGAGAAGAACCACCTCAAGGCCGCCCGCCCCGGCAAGAAGTCATGGGAGGACCTGGCCCACTACAACCACATTCCGAACCCGAATGTGATACAGGCGGGCCAGCGCATCTGCATTCCCGTCAAGGTTCCCGCATTCGCTTGACAGGTGGCTCCAGGTATCGCCCCGGCCTCCCAAGGCAGTTGGGCGCGTGCCCCAGGAACTCTAGGAGTGTCCGATGACGGACTGTGAAACGTACACGGTACAGCGAGGCGACACGCTTTCGGAGATCGCCCAGTGGTTCGGCGTGGACATGGACATGCTTGCCAGCATGAACGGCATCCAGGATCCGAACAAGATCTCCGGGTCAATACCTCTACCTGCATCCGAACGCGCATCCTGATGTGTGTACGCCATACACGGTGAAGTCCGGCGACACACTCTCGCAGATCGGCCAGCGGTACGGTGTGGCCTGGCAGAAGCTCGCGCACTACAACCACATCGCCAACCCCGATATCATCAATCCGAATCAGACAATCTGCATTCCCGGCGCCCGATGAGCAGGGCGAGGACCGGCCATCGTGCCCGAGCGTGCTGATCGGGCGGAGTCCGGAGGCCGTCACCGGCGTTTGCTTCGATTTCCGAGGGTGCTGGTCCGTGCTTGGTCGATGTGGTCGAGGACGGAGCCAGCGCCCTGGCTCGCATACAGCAGGCAGGCGGACCCGCAGGGGCCGCCCTCGATGAGACCGGTGACCGCGCCAGAGATCGTGGGAGTCCTGGCGTTGGCGTGGCCGTACCGCAGCGGTCGGAGCCAGTGCGGCCGAGCAGGCCAGCACCGCTCACACCCCGGTGCTACCCTGTGATTTGACGCACACCGACCATTTCGACAATTTTTGGTGTGGGTCGGATCCGATTAAATCGGGGGTCAGATTGCGATGGCCATTGACTTCACACTTACCGAGAAGCAGCGAGAGGTTCAATCATCCGCTCGTGCTTTCGCGCAAGAAGTTCTCGCGCCTGTGTCGGACCAGATAGACGCGGAACCCGATCCGTTGAAGGGATTCCAGCTCGCCAAGCCCGCGTATGCCGAAGCGTGCCGGCGAGGTATCCCCTTCTCCATGCTTCCGGCGGAGTACGGCGGGGGCGGGTTGTCCAACGTCGATTTCGTCATCGCCGCGGAGGAGATCCAGGCGGTCGATCCCGGTTTCGGCACGACCGTGCTGGTGAACGGACTGGGTTTGATGCCGGTCTGGTACTACGGGACCGAGGAGCAGAAGAAGCGGTTCATCGGCTCCGCCACCGCGGACGAAAGCGGAGAATTCCTCGTCGGTTACGCGGCGAGCGAGCCGCCGGGTACACCCGGGGGCACTGCGAACTTCGACGCGCCCGCCATCGACGGTGCGGGCATGCACGTCACCGCACGGCTCGACGGTGACGAATACGTGATCAACGGCCGCAAGTACTGGCCGTGCAACGTCGGGGGCTGGGACAACAAGGGCGCCAACCTGAACCTGGTGGTCGTGCGCACCGGTTCCGAGTCGGGCGGTACCGCGGGGCTGTCGGCCATCATGGTCGAGCGCGGCACGCCCGGGATCACCTACCGCTCGATCAGCACCTCGGCACAGCGCAGCGCACCGAACTGCGAGATCGTCTTCGAGGACGCCCGCGTTCCGGCGAGCAACCTCATCGAGGGCACCAAGGGCAACGGCGATCTGGTGATCAACCGCAACTTCGCCTGGTCCGGTCCGGTCGCCGGGATCGGCGCGGTGGCGGTGGCGCGGTCGGCGTACGAGGACGCGCTGCGGTGGGCGAAGACCTACACGGGTGGTGGGCCCAAGCCCATCATCCACTACCAGTACCCGGGCTACGTCCTCGGTGATGTCGCGACGAAGATCGAAGCTGCACGGTACTTCTGCTGGAAGTCGGCGCACTACCTGGACCAGCACGGCTACCACGGCGAGATGCTCGGCGCCATGTGCAAGGTCCACTGCACTGAAATGCTGTTCGACTGCGTGTACAAGTGCATGCAGGTGGTCGGCGTCAACTCCGTGGACAAGAAGCAGCGGTTCGACCGCTACCTGCGCGAGGCTGCGCTGCTCCCGCTCTACGACGCGGGCAACTTCGGCATGCAGCGACGCCGGGTGCACGGTGTCATGGTCGACGAAGGCTTTAACCCGCGTGCCTTCATGGACGACGAGCCGGTCGACTTCACCAAGGACATGGAAGGCATCGACACGATTCCCGGGCCCAAGACCGACGAACCCACGATTCCGTCTCCGCAGACGGCCGAGCCCTTCGCCGTCCGCTGACGAGGCTCCCGGCACGCCCGTGAGCGATCATCGGCGAGCACCCGGAATGATCGCTCACGGGCGGTCGCACGTCGGCACAACGCAACTGCGGTCGGCGATGCAGACACCGTCCGGCCCAAGTCCTCCGAGCCAAGGTGGGCCACGTCTTCGGGCGATCACAACCAACCCTCCGAGTGACCTGCTCGGCTGGAGGCGACGCAGAAGCAATCTGATGGCTACCAGGCGCACGGTCGGCCAGTGATCCGGCATACCCACCCTGTTGCCTCGCCCAACGCGAAAAAGCCGCTCGTCACGGCTGAAAACCAAACCAGGCCCCACTGCGTGTTCCATAGCGCCAGCAGGAAGCCGGAGGCGAGCGTTGACCGCGGCGCCACGGCAACTGAGGTCACCTGGCTGGTTGGAAGTACGACGTGCCGCGGGCGGTGGAAACAGATGTCGTTGCCGGGGTCGCCGTCGTCCACCGCGGCCGCTGCCACGGTCGACCGCGTTCACCCTGGAACGTCGGCAGAGCATCAACCGGCGGGGTGAGCTGGGCGCTGTCGTGCCGGTTGCCACGGTTGCGGCGCAGCCGCGGCTGTACGGGGTCGAGGAGGTCGCAAACGCGCCTACCTCGGACCCAACGGGATGATCAACGTGTCCGGCACACGGGCGGCGAGGCCGATTCGGATGCCTCACACCCGGACCGGTGACCAGCCCGGGAGCACGTGTCGATCTCGACCAGGACCACCCGGGTCCTCCGGTGCGTACTCCGTCGGGCTGGCATCGGTCGGCGAGAACGGGACCGGCTGCAGCGCGCCGCCGCGGGTCGAGCGGCACACTCAGCCGGCTTGGCGCGCGTTGAGATGTTCCTGGATCCGAACGGCGAACTCGGCCAAACCCGCACTGAGCGCGGGATACTCGCTCCCGCCGCGTGCCGCCGACCCCGCCAGGTGCTCCAGCTTCTGGGCTTCAGCGCGAGCCCACCCCGCCTGCTGCGCGAAATCTTCAGCACGCGCACGATCAAGCGCGTCACGCAAAGCGTTGGCTGACGCCAACGCGAACATCAGCTCCTGCGACATCATGACCTCCCTGGACATCGATCGGTACCTCCCCCGCGCCGTGTGGTGCTGTTGGGCTTCCGGAGAGGCTTGATGGAGGCGGCGAGGAAGAGGCCACCGGCGAGGAGCAGTGCCTGGCCGAGGACAAGCCCTGCCCCGATCGCCCCGAGAGCCACGACCAGCACGACCCAGTCGGTTGGTCGCCAGCGGTCGTGTTCTCGCCGCCTCAGGTAATTGGGTGTCGACCCTTGGACGGGATTCACGCCGGCCTGCTCTGCAAGCACTCTGATCTGCTGTGATCCGGTGCGTGCCATGGCGGGTCCTTCCCAAGGGCGCTACTGCGCTACGTTCGGTTCGTGATGGTGGCCCATTGCTTGCCGATCCGGTTGAGCCAGCTGCAGACGATGATGCGGCTCTCCCCCGGCCGATCAGCGCGACCGGTCCCGGCAAACCCTCGGAGCCACGGTCTGCGCCGCGTCCATTGTTCCGTTGTGGTCAGCGTGTATCCGACATCGGCGGCGCCGAAATCGCGAGTGGAACGCACTGGGACCTCCCGGCAACAGTGAACTTCCTCCGAAACGCGGGGAAATGTTCGAATGACCGGCATGCGGGAAACTCCGCCCTGCCGGTCCGGTTGGTTTCATTCTGCCCGGGTTCGCCGCCCGCATCTCCGGTCGCACCTGGCCAACAACCGCGGCCTCACATTGCCGAGCCTCGGCAAACGTCGCACTGCTGGTCGTCCCGGTGACCGCCCCGACTCGCTGCGCGGTCGGTGTTGTGGCGTAGGGACCGCGTCGCCGGTGCATGGCATCGGCAACTTCGCCCCTCGGAGCTTGCCCAGCACGGACGCGGCGGGTGAGCGGGAAGTGCGGCATTGTCGAAGGCACAGGTGACGCTCCTCGGTTCCCTGCTCGACTCGAGCGCCGAGGCCGGGTAACGGGAGGGTTGCGGGATGCTCGACAAACACGAACGCCATATGTTGCACGAGGCGGAGCACGAAATCGACGCGGCAGGCCCGCAACGCAACCGCATGTGGGCGGTTGTCGCACCGCTGCTGCTTCTCGTCGCTTTGCTGCTGGACCTCGGGTTCCCAGGCAGCGCGTCGATCGTGGCCGTTGTTGCGGCATTCGTCTGGTTGATCCGCGTTTGATTCCGCCGCACAAGCCCGACGGGTCAGAGCAGGTTTTCAGCACGCCGAGAACAGGAACAGCTCCTATGTCATTGCGAGAACCGAACTATTCCAGGTCGTGAACTCGGCTCGGCCGAGGTAGGTGCAACGGTCAGCGTGCCGGCAGCTCATGCTGGGGCCAACCGAAGAACCTTGCGCCCAGCACTGCCGCGTGCAACGTCAAGCGGTGCGCCGGGTTCGTGGGGGCGTGACCGGTGAGCGCCTTCACCCGGTCCAGCCGGTAGGTGACCGCACGCACCGACAAGTGCAGGCGTCGCGCGGTGTCGGTGACCACGCCGCCCGTGGCGAAAAAGGCCTCCAACGTCGCCAGCAGCGGTTCAGCGCCGCCGCGGGCGCGAGTGAGCGGGCCGAGCACCCCTCGCACCAGATCGACCATCGCGGGTTGGTCGCGGAAGAGCACGCGATAGACAAGCAATTCCTCGGCATAGATCACCGGGCTGTCCAGGTGCATCGTGGAGGCCATGGTGAGCGTGTCGCGCGCCTCCTCGTACGAGCGGGCGATGCCGTACGACCCGGCGTAGCCTCGACCGACCGCTATCCGCCAGGGCTTGCCGCGCGGTAGGCGACTCAGCTCCGCGTGCATCCGCTCGCCAAGGCGGCTGGTTCCCTGCGCGCCTGACGTGGCCTTCGGGTCAGCATCTGCGGGCGCCAGCACGACCAGCACACCCTCCTTCGTGGCGACCAGCACGTCGCGGTCGCCCAACCAGTCCAGCATGACCTTTTCGAGAGAACTGGTCGCGGCCTCGGCATTCGTCGACCGGCCGGAGGGGGCCGCCAGCGCCACCCGATGAGTACGACTCAGATCAAGGCCGAACGGCTCTGCGCGCTCCACCAGCCCACCGACATCGGCGTCCCCGCGCAACAGGTCATCGATCAGTTCCCGGCGCAGCGTCTCCTCCCACCGAACCAGCTGGCGGCGAGCCTGCGTGTACCCCTCGGCCAGTGTCGCCACCGAGTCGGCCACCACGTGCAGAACCGCCTCGGCAGCCGCCCTCACCTCCTCCGGGTCGTCCGAGCGGGCCACTTCTGGAAGTTGTCGCCACAGCCGCCAGGCCGCCGAGAGGTAGAGCTCCACCGCGCTCCCGGCCGAGATCCCCAGCTCGGCGGCCCGATGCCCGAGCGCATCCACCACCTTGAGCTCCGAGCGCTTCGGGCGCCGCCCAGTGGCGGCAGCCTCGGCCAGCAGCGGCAGGTAATCACCTAGCAGTTCCACCGGCACACCGCCTGCGGCGCGGCTGGCGGCCTCCGCCACCGCTGCCAACCAAGCCGACGCCGTGTCGGTATCGGACGCCGTGGGTCTGCGCCCTTGGCCCGTTCTGCCGACCATTTCAGTCCCGCCCTCCAGGACTGACCGTTGCCGCGCCGAGCCCACCTCCTGCGCTCTGCGGTGGGCGATCCCGCTGATCAATACGCATCCTCAAGCGGACCGGCTTCGAACACTGCGTGATTCGCCCTCCGCCCAACCATACGTCCAGGTGGGCGGCGTCGACCGCCGCGGTCTCGTGAGGACAGGTCCTGCACAACCCCGTCCGAACACCAACAGTGGCCGGTCTCCCACAGCATGCCGAGGGTCATATGTCCCGGAACTTCCAAGGTCACCCGCCAGTCCCTCACCAGCCTCCGACCGTCACCAGGCGTGGTCGGCCGAGCACGTGCCGTACCCAGGCAAAGAACCGCCGAGTTGTTGGCCGGAAGCAGCCCCGGCCGAGCCGGATGGCGGGCGAGCACTCTGGGAGGTGCCAGGAACGCCGCCCTCGACCTCGTCGAAAGCGCGTTCGGTGCCCGCGTTGGTCATGTTGGAGGGGACAACACGGATGGGTCAGCTCATCGCAAGCCGGAGAACCGGAGTGCCGGAACCACGCCGCCATCACGAGGACTTCTCGCGACAGCGGGAGTACATCGGCAGTCTCGCGGCGCACCTGCCTGCCCTGAGAAGCGCTCTGGAGCAGCAGCTCGCTTTCCGCCGCGAACAGCTCACCGAGCTCGAAGCCCGAAGTCGTACCGGAACCACTGCACGGCACGCTCACCAAGAAGCCGGAGCAGCAATTCGCGAGGTGAATGCCTTGATGATGCGCGGCGCCCGGCGCGCGCTGGCAGACATCGAGGTGGCATTGGCGAGGATGCGTGACGGCATGTACGGCCTCTGCCGTGCGTGCGGGTCCGACATACCGCTGCAACTGCTCACCGCCATCCCCAAGACAACACTGTGCCTGTCCTGCCAACGAACAACCGGCTGACCAGCGACAAGGTACAGATCCAGGGGCAGTTTCGGTTGCTCGATGTCCAGCGCGAGCCGACCGCACGAGATCCCGGTCCTCGTTGCGGGTTCGCGCGGCATGGACATCACGCGGGCACGTCGGCAGGCCAGGTCCCAGCCGACACGCTCGCCTGGTACGCGTCTCCCCGGGCCCCCTGGGGAGACGGAACAGCCGCGGCCAGCGCGGCGCACGTTATAGGTGTACTTGGCCGAGAACTCGCTCAATGTGGATGATGCCCTGACGGGCGAACCAGTCGGCGGCGCGGCGGAGAAACTCCGCGCAGGTGGTGCCTTTCGCCCATGCCCGTCGGACAAGGCAACATCACGGTAGCTTCAGCCTGCGTGGATGGTGATTTCCCGGTGCGGCTTTTCGGCGCTGTCACGGGCATAAGGGCGGTACAAGGCGGCAGAGGCGAGGCCGTTCGCCGCGGTGAGTCCGGCGGTGATGAGAACCAGCGAGGATCGCAGTCCGATCTGGTCGCCGAGGTATCCGGTGAGCAGTGCGTACCCGCCGTAGGCGAGGGACTCGACCAGGTAGACCGAGACGGCGAACGCCATGGCGCGCAGGTGCGGGGGGACGACCGCCATCACCAGTGGGCGGTTCACGACGGGAACCTGGCCCTGGAGCAACCCGAGCATCGCGAACAGCGCTGCGTACGAGGCGATGTTCTCCGCCGTGATCTGCAGCGTGACGAAGGCGATGGCGGCGAAGCCGAGCTGGCTGACCTGGAGCATCACGACGCGGCCACTTCGGGGCAGTGCCAGGTGGAGGCGGTCCAGGACTCGCCCGCCGAGGAGGGTGCCGACGACATACCCGAGGGAGAACGGCACCGCGGCGACCGCGGCGGTCGAGGTCGAGAACCCGCGCTCCTCGACCAGGAACACGATGCCGAAGGTCATCATCACGTTCTGACCTGAGAAGAGGCGCTGGGCGAGCAGGTAGCGGAAGCTCCGGATGCGGAGCAGTTCGCGCAGGCCGTCGCCCGCTTTCCGGACCTCGGCCGCGAGATCACCGCGACGCGGTGCGTGACGGGCGGGTTGGTGCCGGGGATCGTCGAGGAAGACCAGGACCAAGACTCCGACCATCAGGCAGACCGTGCCGGAGAGGAGGTAGCCGTAGCGCCAGCCGTTGTCGAAGTGCGCCAGCGATCCGAACACCGGAGCGCTGGCGCCGGTGATGACGGCGACCCCGGCGTAGAGGATTCCGGTGGCGCGGCCCCGGTGGTGGTCGGCGTAGACGTCGCCGAGGATCTCGAGGGCGATGGCACCGGAGCCGGCGAATCCGGCGGCTCCGATGCTGTAGAGCACGAGGAACGCGGTGAAGTTCGTGGACGTGCCCGCGGCGATGATCCAGACGCCCCAGAACCCGGAGCAGATCGCCAGCACGGACCGCCGCGAGTACCGCCGGCCCAGCATCGCCCAGGGGACGCTTGTGGCGGCGCCTGCGACCTTGGCGACCGCCGTGATCGTGCCCAGTGCTGCCGCCGACAGCCCGAAGGCGTCACGCATGAGCGGGAACATCACCGTGGTGATGCTGTTCTCCGCGTTGTCCATGGACGTCGATGCGGTGAGCAGAGCGAGGTTCTTGCCGCGCGACAGGCGCGTTCCGTGCCCGGGTGCCCCTTTCGGCCGGGCGGCGCTCACCGCGCCGCTCCGGCCGCGAGCCCCTTGGCGATCGCGTTCTTGTGGATCTCGGTGGTGCCGGTGACGATCCGGAACATGCGCAGGGCGCGGAAGATCTGTTCCACCTCATGTCCCTGCGTGACGCCGGTCTTGCCGTGGATCTGCACCGCGAGGTCGGCCACCCGGAAGGCAGCCTCGGCGGTGAACAGCTTGCACATGTTGGCCTCGACCACGACCGGCTCACCGCGGTCGGCCTGGGCCGCTGTTCCCAGCACCATCGCACGGGCGGCGTGCAGGTCGGTGGACATCTGCGCGAGGTGGTGCTGGATCGCCTGCAACTCGATCATGGGGCCGCCGAAGACGGTGCGGTATCGGGCGTAGTCCAGCGACAGCTGGAGGGCGCGCCGGGCAAGGCCGATCATGGTGGGGCAGTGCAGCAGTCGGTTCATGTTGATCCGGCCGACGCCGACCTGGAGCCCCTTGCCGAGGGGACCGAGCACGTTGGTGGCGGGCACGAAGCAGTCCTCCAGGAGGACGTCGCCCTCGATGTGCTGGCCGGACATCGGGGTTTCGCCATCGAGTGCGGTGCAGCCCGCGGCGTCGAAGTCGACGATGAACGCGCTGTAGGTCTCGCCCTCGTCGCGGTGGCGGGCGACCACGATCGCGAAGTCGGCGAAGGGTGCCGCGGAGCTGAAGACCTTGCGACCGGTCAGCCGGTAGCCGTCGCCGTCGCGTCGGGCGGTCGTGGTCATCCGCCGGATGTCGGACCCGGCTCCGGGTTCGGTGAGGGAGAAGCAGCAGGCGCGTTCACCGCGGACCACTGGGAGGAAGTACCGCTCCAGCTGCTCTGGCGTGGCGGCGTTGAGCGCCACGCCCACCCGAAGCGGCCCGCCCATGTCGCCCAAGACGTTGGGGAACAGCGCCGACCCGCGGGCTGCGGCTTCCTCCTTGAGCACGCACAGATCGTGGTGCGCCAGCCCGTGGCCGCCCAGCTCTGGTGGCAGGTTGATGCCGTAGAAGCCGAGCTCGCGGCTCCGCCGCCACACCTGTCGCAGCGTCGCCCGGTCGACGCGGGTTTCGGCGGTGATGGCCTGCTCGCGCTCGAACGGGATCAGCTCCTCGTCGAGGTAGGCCCGCAGCTTGACGATCCACTCCTGCAGCTCGGGCAGGTGGCGGTAGTCGGGTTCGAGGGTGAAGGTCATCGGGCCTCCTCAGTTGACCCGGCGCTCGGCGCCGGTCCAGTAGGTCTCGCGGATCGCCTTCCGGTCGATCTTCCCGTTCTGGTTGATCGGCAAGGCTTCGACGAAGTCGACCGATCGCGGACGCTTCATGCGCGCCAGGCGCTCGCCGCAGAACTCGATCAGCGACTCAGCGTCCACAGCGGATCCCCGACGCCGCACCGCCACGGCCTTGACCGCCTCGCCCCACTGGTCGTCGGGCACGCCGACGACGGCTGCGTCGCAGATGTCGGGGTGCCGGTGCAGCACCGCCTCCACTTCCACGCAGTAGATGTTGAATCCGCCGGAAATGATCATGTCCTTCTTGCGGTCGACGATGAACACGTAGCCGTCCTCGCGGCGGGTGGCCAGGTCGCCGGTGAAG
Organism: Saccharopolyspora erythraea NRRL 2338; assembly: GCF_000062885.1. Taxonomy (NCBI): domain Bacteria; kingdom Bacillati; phylum Actinomycetota; class Actinomycetes; order Pseudonocardiales; family Pseudonocardiaceae; genus Saccharopolyspora; species Saccharopolyspora erythraea. The sequence continues at coordinate 5,601,187 of NC_009142.1, forward strand.
AACCAGCCGTCGCGGAAGCTGCATGCGGTCAGCTTCGGGGCTTCGTAGTAGCCGGGTACCACCTCGGGGCCGCGGACCACGATCTCGCCCACCTCGCCGGGCGGCACCTCTCGGAAGTCGTCGTCCACGACGAGGACCTCGGCTTCGGTGGAAGGTCGTCCGCACGAGGACAGCAGCTCCTGCTCGCCGTCCTCGATGGCGCGCCGGTGGTCTTCGGTGGTGAGGAACATGACCGCCGAGGTGGTCTCGCCGGCCCCGTACGCCTGCGCCAGGACCGGGCCGAAGAAGTCCCAGGCCGCGCGAATGCGGGTCGGCGTCATCGGGGCGGCGCCGTACACCACGCGTTCCAGGCTGCACAGGTCGAAGTCGTCGCGCGAACAGGCCTGCAGGATGGAGTTGATCATCGTCGGGATGAGCAGGGCGTGCGTCACGCGCTCCCGCTGGATGGTGTCCAGCACCTGCTCGGGCTCGAAGCCGCGCAGCACCACGAGGCAGCCACCGGCGAACGCGGTGCCGATGATCGGCATTCCCGACGCGTGCGTGATCGGGCCGACCAGCAGTTGTCGCTGGCCGGTACCGACGCGGGCTTCGGGGCTGGAGGCCGACTTGCGCATGAGGGCCAGCCGGTTGCCCTGCGTCTGGACCGCCGCCTTGAGGGCTCCGGTGGAGCCGGAGGTGAAGTGCAGCACTGCGGGATCCTCCGGGCGCACTTGCGCCCAGGCCGGCGGCGCGTCGGTTCGGGACAGGAAGTCGGCGTAGCTGTGCTGCGCGCCCTCGGCGCCCGGGAGCCCGACCACGTGCTCGACCGGGCTGTCCGCAGCGGCGGCGACCGCCGCCGGCATGTGCTCGGGACCGGCGAGGAGGACGCGGGCACCGGATTCGCGCAACAAGTGCGCGACCTCGCCCTCGCTCAGCCGGGCGTTGATCGGAACCCGCACCAAACCGCCCTTGTAGAGCGCGAACTCGGTCACCACGAGTTCGGCGCAGTTCCAGGACAGCGTGGCGACCCGATCACCTGCGACCAGACCGAGGTCTTGGAGCGCGGCGGCGAGCCGGTCGGAGTCGTGGTCGAGCTGGGCGTAGGTCAGCCGGGTCTGCTCGCAGACGACGGCCTCGGCGTTGGGCTGGTGCACCGCGTTGCGGCGCAGGAACTGGGCGAGGTTCACGTGTGCTCTCCTCCGGTGGATCGGGAAGGTCAGCGGGTCGCGTGTGCGGCCGGCGTCCGAGCGGCGAGGAGCGCCAGCGCGGCGGCTTGGTCGCTGAGGACGGCGTCGTCGAACACCGCGTGCGGGGAGTGGTTCGGCGCAGGAGTCCCGTCGAGGTCGGGTGGACTCGCCGGCAGCATCAGCATCATTGCCGGCACGCGCTGAGCGATGCAGGAGAAGTCCTCCGCGCCCATGCTCGCCCGTCGGAGCGCCACGAGTTCGGGTAGCAGTACCTGCGCCTGGGCGATGGAGCGTTCGGCCGGCGCAGCCGTGGACCGGGGGCCCTCATCAGCGATCGCCACAGACACACTCCACAATCGAACAGATTGTATGTTTTTGAACTGAGTGTATGAGATCGTAGGATGAGTCACGCCGATGGTCAATGCGCCTCAACTGCTCGGGGTCGCCGCCGCGGCGACGGCGACGACTACGAATCGCGTCTTCGGACGCGGGGCCGCGTCCCCGGTTGACACCAGAGCCGACCGCGGTCTCGGCGCGCTGCCCTTCGCACCGCCACCCACGCCGGGTGGGGAATCATGAGAGCGCGACCCGCCGAACCGAGGAGCCGATGGAGAGGAGCCGGGCCATGCCACCGCAGTCCGGAGGCGGCGACCGACGAGTGCGCCGCACCCGCCGCGCGATCCGCGAGGCGCTCATCGAGCTGTGCACCGAACAGAGCTTCGGTTCACTCACCGTCGAGGACCTCCTCGACCGCGCGGACGTGGCGAGGGCGACCTTCTACGCCCACTACCGAGCCAAGGAGGACATCCTCGTCGACATCGTGCGTTCGCTCACCGCCGATCGGGCTGCGTGGATGGCGGAGTACGAGGCGCAGCATCCTGACGGCTTCACCGGCGATCCCCTGCGCAGCATCTTCACGCACGCCGAGAAGAACAAGGCGGTCTACCGGGTGATCCTCCAGGGCGCCGGCGACGGCCGGCCGTTGCGCGAGTTCTACGAACGCACCAGCGACGAAGCCGAGGCGCTGTTCCGGGCACGCGCCGAACAATCCGGCCACACCCCGCGCATCCCCGTGGAATTCGTCGCGCGCGCGTGGGCGGGCGAGCTGATCGGGGCGCTCGCGTGGTGGCTCGAGCACGACACGGAATACACAGCCGACCAGGTAGCCACCATGCTCAGCGACCTCTCGGCACGCGGACGCCGCTGGGCCGCGGGACCCGCATCTGGATGAGGCATCAGGACGGTGGCCTGGCGACGAGTCAGGCCCGTTGGCCGTCGCACGCCGTGGTCACGCACCGGGCGAGGACATCATCGCCGCTCGACCTCTCGATCGGCGCCTACGGCGACGACCATCGCGACCGAGCCGTGCTCGTCACCATCGCCCGCAAACGCGCAACAGGCACGCCGATTCCCGCAGCGCAGGTCGTCCTCATCGGAGACACGCCCAGCGATGTCGACGCAGCCTTACTGCGGGCGCCCAGATCATCGCCGTCGCCAGCGGCACGCCTGAACCGCGACACGCATGATTACGAAAAAAGGGTCCTCACAGGTTCCGACCTGCGAAGACACTTTCGACCGTCGGGACAGCGGGATTCGAACCCACGACCCCTTGACTCCCAGATCAAGCAAGGGTCAACGGCATGCTCAAGCTCATTCTTCGAGGTCGATCACCAGTGCAGTCAGGTCCACGCGTGACAATGCGGACTTCGCCGAGGCCACCCAAGCTCGTACAGAACTTGCGGATCGGCCCGAGTCAGCTCGTTCAGCTCAGCAGTGCTCGCTAAGTACGCCTGTGGGCAGTTCATCGACGACATAGCACCAGTCGTGCCGACTCAAGCGGCGGACGAAAGCGGACTTTCTGCAATTCACGGGCGTGTCCATCTCACCGTGGTCGGCCGGACCAAGGGTGAGTCGCGGTGGCCTGTTCGGGTCCCGCCGGTTGGATGTCCCCCGGGGACCGGCAGGACCCGCCAAGCATCGAGGCCGCCGTACTGGGCGGCGTAGTGCTCGGCCGTTGCCCGATCACCGAACCGCACCTCTTGCGTCCGCGTCGTGTGCACGATCTTGACCGCCAACTCGACCTCCCTATCCGGCTCGGAGTTCAGCCACGCCCATATGCTCGCACATCCGTTCGATTGACGCTCGGCGGCGCCCACTTGACGACGAAATCACCTGGCGGGCCGAGTCGTGTGCGGGTTGCAGGCGAACAGCACCGCGGGCAAGGCATCGCCGCACCCATCGGAACCGCGATCGCCGTACCTGATCACCAGTTTCTTCCCGTGCGGCATCCCTGAACCGCCCCGACGACGTCGGGCGAGGCCGGACGGCACGACGACGGGTTCTACTGATCGGGCTCCGCGTCGAGGCTGCGCAGCTCGCCCACACTTTCGGCGAGGGTGCGGTCGCCGAGTGAGGCGAGCACCGCTTGCTCGGCCTCGGCGGTGAGCGCGGCGAAGTACTCGGCCGCGTGCGCGGTGACCAGGCACACCTGCTCCGCCTTCGGAGAGCACGCCCACAGGGGCTTGTCGCCGACCGCACAGCGGTAGATCTCCGCCAGCGTGATCCGATCCGCCGGACGCCCCAGCCGGGCCCCACCCGCGCGGCCCTTGGTGCAGACGACCAGCCCCTCGTTCGTCAGCGGGACCAGGAGCTTGCGGACCAGACTCGGGTTGGCGCGCAGACCGCGCGCCAACTGGGCCGAGCTCAACGCGGTGGAGCCGTCTTCGGCGGCGAGCGCCAGGAACAGCATCACCTGCAGCGCGCGGGAGAACCGGATGTCCAACATGGTCTCCACCTCCGCCCGCAGATCAGGACCGAGCTTACGCGACGCCCGCTCCCGTCCCAGACTAGCAATCATCACAGTTACACTTCGGAGGACGAAATGTATGTTTGACTTGCACACTTAAACGCACACGCACGGCAGGAGATCGACACGGTGAGCACCCGCGCAGCTCAGGCACTGTCCCGCCCGTTCACGCTGGGTTCGGCCACGCTGGCGAACCGGATCGTCATGGCCCCGATGACCCGCCAGCACTCCCCCGGCGGCGTTCCCGGCGAGGACGTGGCCGCCTACTACGCCCGCCGCGCCGCGGCGGGGACCGGCCTGATCATCACCGAGGGCACCTTCGTCGACCACCGGTCCGCCGGTTTCAGCGGCGAGGTCCCCCGCTTCCACGGCGAGCAGCAACTCGCCGGGTGGAGCCGGGTCGTGGAGGCGGTGCACGCGCACGGCGGCAAGATCATGCCCCAGATCTGGCACGTGGGGATCCAGCGGCCGGCCGGAGCACCGCCGTTCCCCGAAGCCCCGAGCGTAGGGCCGTCCGGGCTCGCGTTGGACGGCACCCCCGCGGGCGAGGCGATGACGCTGTCCGACATCGACGACGTCATCCGCGCTTTCGCCGACGCCGCGCAGCAGGCCGAGCGGATCGGCTTCGACGGCGTGGAACTGCACGGCGCGCACGGCTACCTCATCGACCAGTTCCTGTGGGAGCGCACCAACCGGCGCACCGACTCCTACGGCGGCGACCTGGTCTCCCGGACGAAGTTCGCCGCCGACATCGTGGCCGCCATCCGCGAGCGGGTCGCGCCCGACTTCCCCGTCGTGCTGCGGTTCTCCCAGTGGAAGGCCGACCACTACGACGCCCGGCTCGCCGAGGACCCCGGTGAGCTGGAGACCGTGCTCACCCCGCTGGCCGACGCCGGAGTCGACGCCTTCCACGCCTCCGGCCGCCGCTACTGGCAGCCGGAGTTCCCCGACTCCGGATCGAACCTCAACATCGCCGGATGGACGAAGAAGGTCACCGGCAAGCCGGTCATCACCGTCGGCTCGGTCGGCCTCGACAGCGTCTTCGAGCCCTCCTCCCTCACCGGCGCCGCCGGCGCAAAGGTGGAGAGCATCGAACTGCTCCTCGACCGCCTGGAACAAGACGAGTTCGACCTGGTCGCCGTCGGACGCGCATTGCTCGCCGACCCGCAATGGGCCGACAAGGTACTCAACGACCGACTGACCGACCTCGTCGCGTTCAACAAGGACGCGGTGCAGTCCCTGCACTGACCGGCAGGAACCCGTGGCCCGGCAACGGAAAGGCGCCGGGCCACGGGTGTGACAGGCCGCCGCTCTAAGGACCCTCACAGGCTTTGACCTGCGATTCCCTTGTCAGAGCATGCGACGGTGCTCCACGGTCCCACGAACAGCGACCCGTAGTTTGGTGAGGATCTTTCACCGTCGAAAACCTGCACCGCTACGTCACGGAAGCGGTCGGTCTACGTCGCCTGGATGCGGGACCTGGCGCCGTTGCCACCGCAGCGGTGATCGCGCGCCGCGAGCCAGGGCGTGTCGGCACCCACGGCGCCGACCTGGACGGGCGCGCATGTCAGACTGCCAGGCGATGCATACCCCGTCCGACCTCGCCGACCTGCTCGAATGCGAGCACCGCAGCATCCTCAAGCAGGCGTTGGCGGCGGGATTGCCCGGCGCGCCGCGCCCGAGCTCCGCGCCCGACCGGCTGGCCGTCAAGCACGGCCGCGCGCACGAGGCAGCCACGCTCGAACGGCTGCGTGGCGAGCGCGAGACCGTGATCGAAGTCGACGAGCGCGACCAGGTCGCCGCCGCGAAGGCCACCGAGGAAGCGCTGCGGGCGAGCGCGCCGGTGGTCTACCAGGCTGTTTTCCACGACGGCGAGTTCTCCGGCCGCGCCGATTTCCTGCTCCGCGACCACCAGGGCCGCTACGAGGTCTACGACACGAAGCTCGCGCGGCACGCGAAGCCGTCCGCGGTCGTGCAGCTCACCGCGTACGCCGACGCGTTGCGCCGTGCCGGTTGGCCGGCCGGGCCGGAGATGCACCTGCTGCTCGGTGACGGCACCACACGCAGCCTGCGCGTCGACGATTTCCTGCCGCTGCTCGATCGCCTCCGCGACCGGCTGGTCACCCGGCCGCCACGGCTGCCGGAACGCATGTGGGCCGACGAACGCCCCGCCTGCACCGGCTGCGGCTTCGCTGACCACTGCTCGTCCGCACGTGAGGCGGACCGGGATCTGTCGCTGGTCGCGGGCATGCGTGGCGAACAGCGGCGCAAGCTCGTGACGGCCGGGCTCGGCACGATCGACGCACTCGCCACCGCCGAGCCGGCGGACCGGCCGCGTGACATGTCGGTGGGCACGTTCACGACCTTGCGCGCGCAGGCCGCGATCCAGGTGCGGCAGGACGAAACCGGAGAATTGGCGTACGAGGTCATCGACCCGTCGGCGCTGGCCGAGCTGCCACCACCGAGCCCGGGCGACATCTTCTTCGACATGGAAGGCGACCCGTATGCGCTCGCCGGCGCCGGGCTGGAGTACCTGTTCGGCGCCGTCACGCCCGACGCGCGCTTCACACCGTTCTGGGCGCATACGCGGGCGCAGGAGAAGCGTGCTTTCGAGGAGTTCATCGACTTCGCCACCGCCAGGCTGACCGACGATCCGGACGCGCACGTCTTCCACTACGCGCCGTACGAGGTCACAGCCGTCAAGCGGCTCGCCGCGGTGCACGGAACCCGCGAGGAAGCGGTTGACGAACTGCTGCGCAGCGGCCGGATGATCGACCTGTACGCCGTCGTGCGCAAGGCTTTGCGCGTCGGCCAGCGGTCGTACTCGATCAAGTACCTCGAACCGCTGTACATGCCGGAAGCCCGCGACGGCGACGTGAAGACGGCCGCGTCGAGCATCGAGGCCTACGAGGACTACCTGACCCTCGCCAAGGCCGGCGACGTCGAAGAGGCCGACGAGGTGCTGCGCGGCATCGCCGAATACAACGAGTACGACTGCGTGTCCACGTTGCGGCTGCTGGAGTTCCTGCACCGCGTCCGCGAGGAAGCGGGCATCGAGCTCGCAACCCCGGCACCGGAGTCCGAAGTGGACGCCCTCCTGCGGCAGACGGAGGAGGAAGAGGCCGCGCTGCGCAGGGCCGAACGCGCGTCCGCGTTGGCGGCGCTGGTCGACCCGCTGCTCGACGGCCTGCCCGATGATCCCGCCGACTTCACCTCGGACGACCACGCTCGCGCCCTGCTCGCCGCCTCTGTCGGATACCACCGGCGCGAGACGAACCCGGCGTGGTGGGAGTTCTTCCGGCAGCTCGCCGCACCGGTCGGCGACCTGGAGGTGGACACGACCTGTGCGGTGCCGGTGTCGGTGTCCGCGGGGGAATGGGTGCCGCCGTCGGGACGGCTGCGCACGGCCAAGCGCACGCTCACAGTGGCCTGCGACCCGGACCGGCCGCATCCGTTCGCGGTCGGGGACAGCGTGCGGCTGCGGTACGGCGCCGACGCGCGGGACGCGAAAGTCGTGGCGGCGTCGGCGGTCGAGTTGACGCTGGAGGAGAGCAGCGCACCGGACAGCACGTCGAACGAGCGACCGGTCGCGGTCCTGCCGGGCGGCCCGGTGCGGCCCGCGCCGAAGGACCAGGCCGTGGCCGACCTGGCCCGGCTGGTCGGGGAATCGCTCCCGGAGCTGCCCGCGCATCCGGGCGTGGACCTGCTGCGCCGGATCCCCCGGTTGCGCGGCGGTGCGCTGCCCGCACCCGGCGAGGACTCGGTGGCCACCGTGATCGAGGCGGTCGACGCGCTCGACGGGTCGGTGCTCGCGGTGCAGGGCCCGCCCGGGGCGGGCAAGACGTACTTGGCGGGCAAGCTGATCGCGCACCTCGTGCGGTCCGGGCGCACGGTCGGTGTGACGTCCAACAGCCACAAGGCCGTGGAGAACGTGCTGTCCGCCGCGCTCGGCAACGCGCCGTCGGCGGCGTGCGCGAAACGGCCGCGTCGGGCGCCGGATCCCGCGCTGCCGTGGGAACAGCCGAAAACGAACAACGCGTTGGCCAAATGGCGCGACGAGCACAACGACGGGCACCTCGTCGGCGGCACCGCGTGGACATTCGCGAACGCCGCCGTGCGCGAAGAACCGTTCGACGTACTGGTGATCGACGAGGCCGGGCAGTTCGCGCTCGCGGATGCGCTGGCCGTGTCGATGTGCGCGAAGAACGTGGTGCTGCTGGGCGATCCGCAGCAGCTGCCGCAGGTCGTGCAGGGCACGCACCCGGCGGGTGCAGAGGCGTCGGCGTTGGGGCACCTGATCGGCGGCGCGGACATCATGCCGCCCGAGCTGGGCTACTTCCTGGACCAGACACGGCGCATGCATCCGGCGGTGTGCGCGCCGGTTTCCCGGTTGTCGTACGCGGGTTTGCTGCACTCGCACCCATCCGCGGACCGTTCGGTCGACGGCTTCGCCTCCGGGCTGTACCTCGCGTCGGTGGAGCACCGCGGGAACACCACGCGGTCGATCGAGGAAGCGGAGCAGGTCGTCTCGGTGATCGCGGACCTGCACGGGCGCACGTGGCAGGGCCGTCCGCTGACGGACGCGGATTTCCTCGTGGTGGCGCCGTACAACCTGCAGGCGCGGACGGTCACGCACGCACTGGCCGGCGCCGGTTTCGGCGACGTGCGCGTCGGCACGGTGGACCGGTTCCAAGGCCAGGAAGCCCCGGTGGTGGTGACGACGATGACATCCTCGTCAGCGATCGACCTGCCCCGCGGACTGGATTTCCTGTTGTCCCGCAACCGGTTGAACGTGGCGCTGTCGCGAGCGCAGTCGGTGGCGGTGCTGGTGTGCAGCCCGCGGCTGCTGGAGGCGGACATCCGGACGGTCGAGCAGATGCGGCTCGTCTCCGGGATGCTCGGACTGCTGCGGGACGCCCGCCCCTGGCCCGCTCTCTGACCCCCGACTCCTCGAAGCCCACCACCCTGGGCCAACCAGGATGGGAGTTCTCGACAACGCCTGTCCCTGCCGTATCCCCGCCGGCTGGCCGGTACGCCCTACTTCGGTGCCTGGAAGCCGCCGGTCTTCTGCTCGAGCAGTTCGGCCAGCCGCAGCGGGGTGCGGTCCTCGAACATCGGACCGATGAGCTGCACTCCGACCGGCAGGCCCTCGGGGGACCGGCCCGCGGGTATGGCGGTGGCGGGCAGGCCGGGCATGGTGGCCAGGCCGGCCCAGACGAGCTGGTCGAAGTACGGGTACTCGACGCCGTCGATGTCGATGCGCCGTTCCAGCGGATTGGGGTTGTGGTCGTGCGGGAACGCGGGCGTCGGCGTGATCGGGCACACCACGGCGTCGAACTCGGCGAACAGCTGCCGCCAGCTGTGGCGGTGGAGCTCGCGGCGGTTGTTCGCCTCGATCCAGTCGCGGTGGCTGGACACCATGGCGCGCAGCCGCACGGCGTCAAGACTCTGGTCGTCCGCGCTCAGTCCGGCGGCGCGGGTCCGCAGCTGCTCGTGCGATTCGATGGGGAAACGCGCAACGGAGCCCGAAATCAGCAACCGCATGTAGAGCGTCGCGCCTTCGGTCAGACCGGGCAGCAGCGGACTGTGCCGTTCGACGCGGGCGCCGCCGTCGACCAGCGCGGCGGCCACCCGGTTCACGCCCGCCCGCACGGCGGACCCGGTCGGGATGAGCGGATGCTCGTCGAGGACCAACACCCGGAAGTCGCAGAGCCGCTCGTGGCGGGCGGGCGGCAGTGCCAAACGGTGCGCCACGCCGAACGTCAGCGGGTCCGGTCCGGCCATGACGTCGAGCAGGAGCGTGAGGTCGCGGGCGGTGCGCGCCATCGGACCGACGACGGCGAGGTCGAGGTCGGCCGGTAATGCCGGCTCGGACGGGGGGACCATACCGCGGTTGGCTGCCAGTCCGAGCGTCGGCTTGTGCGCGTAGACGCCGCAGAAATGCGCGGGGGTGCGCAGCGAGCCGGCGATGTCGGAGCCGATGGACAGCGCGCCGAACCCGGACGCCAGGGCCGCCGCCGACCCGCCGGAGGATCCGCCCGGCGTGCGATCGTGATCCCACGGGTTGGTGGTGGTGCCGTAGATCTCGTTGAAGCTCTGTACATCTTGCAGCCCCAACGGCACATTGGTCTTGCCGAGCACCACCGCGCCCGCGGCCTTGAGCCGCGACACCTGTACCGCGTCCTCGGCCGGCATGTAGTTCCGGTGCGGCGGCATGCCCCACGTCGTGGGCAGCCCGGCGATGTTGTACGACTCCTTGACCGTCACCGGAATGCCGAGCAGCGGCCGGTCCTCACCACGCGCGCGTGCCTGATCGGCCCGGTGTGCGGCGGCCCGCGCACGGTCGAAGTCCGGCACGCAGATCGCGTTGATCACCTCGTCGTCGCGCTCGATGCGGGCGATCGCCTCGTCGGTCAGTTCCACCGATGTCACCGCACCGGCGCGCAACGCGGCAACGAGCTCTTCGGCCGTCTGAAAGCTCCACTCCATGAATCCGAAGCTATCGGCCTGCCAAAGAGGACATAAAAATTCGCTTCGCGCAACAGGGAAGCCGAACGGGGCCACCTTCACCGACGAAGTCACGCGCTCGTTCTACCACCGAAGGTGGCCCACCGCAGGTCACAGCGCCGACAGTGGGCCAACTCCCCCCGCACAGGCCATGAAATGTCGCATCCTGCAACAGGATGGATGTCTCAATTCTTGCCCGCTGACCGTTGATGTTCCCGATCGCCCCTCGGGCTTGCCCAGCACATCGCTTGCCGATGGGAAATTGTCGTCATGTTTCCCAACGTCCGCATTGTTTTGCGATCGATTTCTTCCATGTCGACACCATCAGCCTTCGTCGGCTGTACGTCCTGTTCGTCCTGGAGGTTCGTCCCCGCACCGTGCACATCCTCGGAGTCACCCGCCCACCCCGCCGGAGCTTGGACCACCCGAACCGCCCGCAGCCTCCTGGCCGACCTCGGCGACCGCGCCGCATCGTTCCGGTTCCTCACCCGTGACCGCGACACCAAGTACACGCCGCTTGACGCCGGGGCAACGAAATCACTGGTCAGTTACGTGCACCGAGTTTTGGCGCCCTACAGGGGTCTGCGCGCCGGGTTCATGTCGCGGCGTCGGTGGCAGCGCAGTTGGTGGCCTACGCCGAGGTCGACTCGGCTCATAAGCACCCAGGCTGCGCACCTCTTGGCCGGGCCGGGCGACGGCGGGGCAGGCGGCGACGCCGCGGGTTCGCCGTCGCCTGGCAACTGATCACCGGGGTTCGCCACCTCCATCGTGTGCCTTCGTGCGCCCGTGCAGCCTGCGGGCCTCCTTGACGAACCGGCTGGAACCCGGACGCGCCGCCACCTCGGCGAGGCCGGGGACCGGCTCGCCCGGCGGGCAGGTGCCGACACCGAGCGCGAGCAGGTCGGCCAGGCCCGCCCTGGGGCTGTCGCCGTCGGCGGGCAGCAGCCCGGGCAGCGCGGCAGCCACGATCTCGCCCACCTGCGCGCCCGCGCCAGCGTGAACGGCATCGCCCAGCGCCGGCAACCACACGGGAGAGCACCAGCTCCTGGTGGGACACCAGGTGCGCGATCGCCGCGCCCAGGCCCGGGCCGTCGAGTTCGCCGCGTCCGGCAAGCGTGATCAGCGCGTCGACGACGTAGGCGCGGTCGTCCCGCTCGCCGGCTCCGAGCCCGAAGGCCAGCGCGGTGCTCATCCCGTCCCCGCAGGGACCGTGGGCTTCGGCCAACAGCGGCAGCAACGGGCCCATCCGCCTGGCTCCCCCTTCGAGCACCGGAACCAGATGCGCGGCGATCGCGTCCCGGTATGCGGGCAGGACGCTCGGCCAGCAGCCGCGCCAGTGTTCGCCGCCCAGCACGACGGAGCCGATGTCCTGCTCCGGTCGCGAGAACTCCACCTCGACCCGGGTTCGCGGCTCGTAGCTCGGCTGCGGCATGTACCTGCGCACGGGCACCTGCTCCTCCACGCGCGTCGTCCGGGCATCGCCCGATCCGCCGTCGTCGAGCCATCTCGCCACCCACACACCCGGCGGGCCGAGCGCGTCCAGGCGGTCGACCACGGCCGGGTCCACGTGGCGAGGCAGCCGCAGCCGCGCCTGCAGCAGGTCGACCGACCACGGCTCGAACCCCTGCCGGTCCGCCTCTTCCAGCCGGTCGGCCAGCACGTGCGGGTCGATGAGACCGGATGTCTCGGTCGGGGTGGCCATCAGGAACGGGCGCGGGGCGTACACGACGCCGAGAGCGATCTCGTGCAGCCGCTCCATCCACAGCGACAGCTTGTTGATGGGTTCGGTCAGTCGCGCTCGCCAATGTTGGTGAGCAGGCAGATCAGGGATCTCGCTGTCGATGTCGCCCTGTGGATCGCCGAACACACCGCGAATCGTCGTGACGATCTCGCCGGTCTCCGTCGGGCTGTACCAGGGCCGCAGACGGCTCCAGTCCGGCTGTTCCGGCCGGAGCCAGGGCTGCTTGGCCACCAGCGGTTCGAACGCCGCCCGCAGCGCGTCCCGATCAGCGAAGGAGAAGGACACCAGCCCGGCGAGGACCCGTTCGACCTCGACGACGTCGATCTGCCTCGTCTGCTCCCACCTGCCGGGCAGCAGCCTGGCGTAGGCCGCGGCGACCTCGTCCGGAGTCGCCAACGGCGGTGGCATCGGTGCCCGCGCGACACCGGCCAGGACGGGCTCCGGCTCCGGTTCGGCCTCCACCTCACCGAGGACGCCGGACAGCCGTTCCCGCAGATCAGCGGGGAGAGCGGTGGCCGCGTCCGCGAGTTCGTCGCGCACCACCGGGTCGACACCGTGCTTCAGCACGAGCTTCACCGCCCGCTCCTGCACGTCGCGGGCGTCGTGGCCGAAGGCCGTGGCGACCGCCGCCAGCGCCTCCGGCGCGCGCCGGACCACCTCGTCCAGCCAGGACAGCTGGGCGCGGCCGAGCTTCTTCTCGCTGCGGACGAACACCGCACGGCTGACGTCGAGCAGGACGTCCAGGTCGAGCCGCCCGGCGTCGTCGAGCCTGCGGAGCTCGCGCTGCCCCGTGGCCGCCACCCTGGAATGGCAGTCCGGGACCAGCGCGGCGTAATCGCCCGCGCGGGCGGCGAGTTCGTCGAGTCCCGGTGCGAGACCGTCGTGCAGATCCAGCAGCCCACGGCACTGGTCCCGCGTGCCGCCGCGCTGGAGCCGGGCCAGGCAGCCGTCGAGCAGCACGAGGCGGTCGACGACGCCCTCCTCCGCCAGTGCGAGCAGCGCCTTCGGCCAGCCCCCGTCGGCACTGAACCCCGGGGTGGTGATCAGGCGCGCCACGGTGTCCACTTCGAACAGTCGTGGGACCAGCTCGACAAGACGCCGATCGTCGCGGACTGCCTGGACTATTCCCGTCGCGCTGCCGAGGACCCAGGCTCGCCACCGCAATGCGAAGTGGAAGACGTAGCCATCGGTCAACGGCAGGGTGGGGCCGGCGAGTTCGGTGATCAACCACGCCATCTCGTGCCCGGTCGCCGCCCAGCGTTCGCCCCGTGGCCGCAGTCGCGACGCGAGCTTGTCCGCCAAGTCCGGCAACCACGGCACGCCACGCGCCCGCAGCACGTCGAGGACGTGGTCGGCGACCGTCCGCGGCGGGCCGTGCGCACTCCAGTCGTAATCGGTGCGCCCGGGCGTCTCGCCAATCGATCCCCGGGAGAGCCAGGGAGCCAGCGCCGACGCGGACAGGACCGCCGAGCCCGCGATCGCCAGCGCCGAGCGCATCAGCCAGTCGCGGCCCTCCAGGCGCAGGTCGCGCTCGTACTCGGTCAGCGGCTTGACCAGCGCGCGCCGCTGGTCCGCCGGCAGATCCGACACCTCCTCCTTCACGCCGAAGGCGTCGTCGCTCTCGATCAGTTCCCGCAACTTCGGCCAGTCGGTCATGCGTTCCCCCTTGCGATGTCAACTGCGAGCACGTGCTTGCACTTGCCCCGGCTGCCGCCGTGCTCCACCCACCACTGGCACGTGCACGCGATGCGCGTGGTCGCCGACCAGGACCGTCGCGACTTCGCCTTCGATGCGCACCGCACCGGCTTCGACCAGGGCCCTGGCGTTCCGCAGACGCGGATTCATCTCGACCGCGGCAGCGGCGTCGTACGGAAGCTCGCGGTGGAAGTAGGCGGCCTCGGCGAGGTCGTAGCCGACCTGGCCCGCGGTGCCGAGCCGGGTGAGCGCAGCGCGGACCCGGTGCTGCGCGAGCCCGGAGCGCTCGGCGAGCAGGTCGACCTCCACGCGGGGCTCGAACGCCAGCAGCATCCCGATCAGCTCGGCATCGGCCTCGACCTCGTCGGCTGCCAGCGCGGCGAGCACCGCGCCCTCGCCGGAGAACCCGCGCCGGACCTCCGGCGACAGCGCCACGACCAGCCGCATGCCGGGCAGGTCGAGCTCCCACGCGCTCGCGGACGGCGCCGCGCCGCGGCCGACGGCCGGGCCGTACACGCGCAGCGCGCGGGTGAACCGCAGCAACGGCCTCAGCGCTTCCAGCCTGTGCGCCCCGGCCACGCTCACCGCTCCGGGCACCGGATTTCCGGTCAACCGCAACGACTTCCCGCTGGGCACCGCCCAACGGGCGCGGCCGGTGCCCAGCGACCGCAGCAGCCGGGCCGCCTCCGCCGCCGACAGCTCCGCGCGCGGCTCGAACCCCGAGGTGATGACCTGCACCTCGGCGAAGCCGCGAAGCCACCGCTGCGGGAGTGCGACCTTCTTCTCCACCGCCGAACCGTCCAGCGTGGTCGCCGTCAGGTCGTCGGGACCGACCGCGAGGTGCAGCGGATCACGTCCGCCGACCCGGGCCAGCATCCGGCGCAGCGGCTCGTTGATGTCCACATTGGTCGTTCCACGGTCGTGGACTTCACCGTCCAGCCCCGCCGAGAGCACGTCCAGCCGCGTGTACACGCCGCAGCAGCGGGAGAAGGACTCGAAGCGGAGCCGGTCGCCGTTGCAGGTGACCACGGGATCGCGGTAGGCGACCCGGCCGGTCAGTTCGGGATAGCGAGACCTGGCGACCCTGACCACCGCCTGCAACCCGGCCGCCGCGGGCGCGGCGTCGGTGAGGAATCCGGTGAAGAACCGGGGTTCGCGGCCGGACCGGCCAGCGCGGTGCCGCCGGCCGTCTGCAGTCCCAGCCCGCCGGCGTCGAGGACCGACGGCTTCCGATACGCCAGTAAGTGCGCTTCACCACTCATGCGGCGGACCCTAGTAGGGCTTTGTTAGGTCGGTAATCGGTCTTGGTTGGGTTGCCAGGGGCGGTGGCAGGTGTGGCAGGCGCCGGTCCAGACGGCCAGCAGGGTCTGGAGTTCGCGGACGACGGCATACAGGGTCAGGCCGGCGCAGGGGCTTTTGGGTCGTAGCGCAGCTGGGTGCAGATCGCCTGGGCAAGGCTGACCAGGGTGACGTGGCGGTACCAGCCAGCCAGGCTGCGGCCTTCGAAGTGATCGAGGCCGAGGCCGGTTTTGAGTTCGCGGTAATCGTGCTCGACGCGCCAGCGCTGTTTGGCGAGTTGCACCAGTTCGCGCCGGGGCGTGTCGGTGGGCAGGTTGGACAGCCAGTAGTCGGTGGGCTCGGGCTCGCGCGGGGGCCATTCGGCCAGCAGCCAGCACGCGGGCAGGCTGCCGTCGGTGGCCCGCGGGATCTGGCGGTTGGCCGGGCGCACCCGCAGCACCAGGAAGCGCGAGCGCATCGCACCGGTGCGGTTATGCGGGGTTTTCTTGCTGCCGTGACGCCAGGTCACCTGATGCAGGCTTCCTCGTCCGGCGGCCAAGGCGAGCTCGCGCAGGGTGGTCGGCTTGCTCGGATAGCCCGGCTGTGGCGGGCGGCCAGTGCCCGACCATGTCGGTGTCACCGGCACCACGTCGTGCGGCTGGACACTGGTGCTGGCCTTGACCGCGACGACATAGTTCAGGCCCCGCTGGTCCAGCCCGAGGCGGAAGGCGGTGGCATCCCCGTAGCCACTATCGGCCACTACCGGCCGATCAGACAGGCCCGAGTCCGTCCTCGCCTCGTCGAGCATATCCAGCGCCAGGCGCCACTTCTCCCGGTGCCGGACTTCGTCGCCGATCTTGCATCGGGCGCGGCGACGGCGGATCGCCGCGGCGGTCTCGGCATCGTCGGTGGTCTGATCGTCCCAGCTGACCGGCAGAAACAGGCGCCAGTTCACCGCCGCCGAAGCCCAATCCGTGGCCAGGTGCAAACTCACGCCGATCTGGCAGTTGCCGGTCTTGCCCAGCGTGCCCGAATACTGCCGGGCCACCCCCGGCGAGTCAGCGCCGTCCTTGACAAACCCCGTGTCATCCAGCACCCACGCCCGAGGCTCGATGAAGTCCTCAGCCCAGCCGGCCAACCGCCGTCGCACCGCGGCATCGTCCCAGGTCGACGAGGAAATGAACTACTGCAAACCCTGATGATCCACCCCAAGCCGCTCGGCCATCGGCTGCATCGACTTGCGCTGACCATCCAGCAGCAACCCCCGCAGATACAACTCGCCCTTGGCCCGCTGATCCCGCCGCGGCACCCCCGCCAGCATCTCCGCCGCGAACGCCTCCACACGCGGCCGCACGACCTGCATCTCCTCCGGAGTCACAACAAAATCATCACACAGAAGATCAACAACCCAACAAAGCCCTACTAGCGAGGTGTCGGTCTCCAACCGGACGCGGCCGAGGTGCTCCAACAGCTCGGTGCGGCGTTCCTCGAACGGCCCGGACACGGACGTACGAGCTGGCAGCAGGAAAGCGAGGTACGCCTCGTAGAGCTGGTACTGGTTGCCGGGCAGCGGCCGGTCCTGGTGCTGCTGGAAGATGATCGCCGCGATCGTCGCCAGCAACGGCACCTGGACCAGCTCGTCGAGATGTGCTTCGCGGATCTGCTGCACGAACCTATCGGCCCGGGCGGCGTCATCAACGAACCAGTTCTCCGCGAAGCGGCGCAGCGCCTCGTCATCGAAAGGCTGGAGTTCGTAGCGGCTACAGCCGATCCGTTGGAGCGGGGCGAGCGCCGCTCCCTCGATCGGCCTGGTCGTGACGACGATGCGATAGGGCGACCCGACCACCGACTTTTGGGCAACCACGTCCCCGTTTGGCCTGGATCTGGGAGGAATCCACGACCGCTCGGGAGAAGTCCAACTGATCGGCCGCTCGCAGGCGATCCAGCAGCACCCGCTGCAACTGCTCCCATACTCCGGCCTGCTGCCACTCGGCCAACCGCCGCCAGCACGTCGACCCCGAGCCGAATCCCAACTCCTGCGGCAGAAACTCCCACTGGATGCCGGTGTAGAGCACGAACAAGATGCCCTGCAGAGTCTTGCGATCGTCGATCCGACGCCGACCCGGATACCGAAACCGACGCTCGTGCCGGGGCAGCAACGGCTCGATCAACGCCCACAACTCGTCGCTGACCTCCCACGGCCTCGGGCGAGCCATCCCACGCTCCCAACGATCGAAACGTGATCAACTCCAGCCACCACCATGCCAGACCAAGATCATTATGCAAGGACCCCTAAAGGAGTCGATATTCGCAGCCGCCCGGATGTGCAGGGTCCGCCTCGACGACCGTCTCGGTGTCTGCCCATTCACAGTCCAGGGAACGACTTGGTCGGCCACCGACCCTCCGATTGCGTGGCGTCCGCGCGGTGGCCAGTGCCAGCATTGCGCATCCGCCTGTCACGCTCAGCGCATTCCGGACGAGCAACAAGCGCTACTCGAACTGCACGTCGCGACGGCGGCCGGTCCAGCCCGCTCCGGTCCATCAGCTCCTTGACGACCGTGGACGCCTTGTGTGCCCCGCAGGGGCCGCGGCACACAGATCACCGCATCACGCACGTCCGGACTTCTCGTCATCGATACGGCGAACCAGCGCGTCGAGCGCGACGACCCCTTCGGTGCGCACGAGCACCGGGTTCGCCTCTGCCTCCACTATGGACGGATGCTCGACCGCGAGGTGTGACAGCGCGACCACAGCGTCGGCCAGAGCCGGGACGTCGCCAGCCGGCGTGCCCCGGTGCCCCTTGAGCACAGCCAGACCGGTGACCTCGTCGATCATCTCTTGCGCAGTGGCTCGATCCACCGGGGCCAGCCGGATGGCGCTGTCGTCGTACAGCTCGGCCTGCACACCGCCGGTGGACAGCACCACGACCGGGCCGACGTCCGGGCTACGCCGGTAGCCGACCAGCACCTCCCCCACGCCTTTGTCCGCCATCGGCTGCACGAGCACCCGGTCGACAGTGATTCCGGCCCTTTCCGCGACGTCGACGGCGATCTTGCGAACAGCGGCGCGCAGCGCGTCGGCGTCGGCGACACCGAGGACGACGCCGCCGACGTCGGTCTTGTGCGCGAGCTGGTCGGAAAGCGCTTTGACCACGACCGGGTAGCCGAATGGCAGGGTGACCTCGTCGTCGATCGAGGCGGTTTTGAGCGCCACCGACGGCAAGGCCGGCACACCGACACCGGCGAGCAACTCGGCCGAGACCTGCTCGTCGAGAAGCCGGGGAGTGCCGTCAGGGAGACCGGCAATTCGCTTCGGGTCGATGGTGGCCGACCGGCGGGAGAATGCGGCGGCGATCGCGTCCGCGCAGGACTCGGGAGTGCGGAAGGCGGGAACGCCGGAGGATGCGAGCAGATTCGCCGCGTCCGGAGCCTCAGGCAGTGCGAAACCGACGACCGGGACGGCATGCCCGCCGCGCTCGGCCAGCGCCTGCACGGCTAGCTCGGGGTTGAGCCGGGCCGAGGAGCCGATGACGAACAGGACCAGGTCGAACTCACCGGAGTCCTGCAGCTCGCGCAGCGCCGCGGAGACGACGTCGTGCTTCGCGCCGGCCAGGCCGAGATCGGCGATCAAGCTGTGCGGCACCGGGGCACCCGCGGCGGCCATGCGTTCGACAAGCTCGCGGCTGGGCCCGCGCACGGACAGGCCGCGCAACGCCAGCTGGTCCACCATGATCGCCGCGCCGCCGCCGGTGGTGGTGACGACGCCGACCCTCGGTCGGGCGGGGCCGTCCGAAGGAATCCGCTCCAGCAGCGCCGGCGCCTCGCACAGGCCCTCGAAAGTGGCGACCCGGACGAAACCGCACGCCCGGAAGAATGCCTCCGCCTCGCTGTCCTCCCCGGCCAGGGCACCGGTGTGCGACACGGTGAGCGCCGCCGCCTCATCGGAGCGGCCCAGCTTGTAGACCGCGACCGGTTTGCCCGCGCGGTGGGCCGCGGCTGCGAAGTCGGCCAGGTCACCGGCGTGTCGCAGCGACTCCAGGAACAGCGCGTAGGAGGTGATTTCCGGGTCGTCCAGGGTCGCCGAGCAAATCTCCCCCAGCGACAGGTCCGCCTCGCCGCCGGTGGAGACCAGGCCGGCGAACCCGATCCCGCGGCCGCGCGCCCGGGACACCATCGCGCCGATCACGCTGCCCGACTGCGAGGCGACGAAGATGCCGCCGGTCGGGGTATCCGGCTCGCCGAATGCGGCATTACCGGTGAGCATGACGCCGTTGCGCGGGTTGACCACGCCGAGGCTGGACGGGCCGACGACCCGGGTCGGCCCCTGCGCGGCGGCAGCGCGCAGCCGGTCCTCGCGCGCCTTGCCCTCCGCGCCTTCCTCCGCGAAGCCGGAAGACAGCACGGTGACCACCGGCACGCCGAGGCGGGCGGCCTCGGCCACGGTGTCGACGGCGGCGTCGGCGCCGGTCATCACGTAGACGTGGTCGGGCACGGCTGGCAGCGCGGACAGGCTCGGGTACGCCTTCACCCCCTGGACTGTCCCCCTACGCGGGTTGACGAACCAGGCGGTGCCCTCGTAGCCGGCCGCCGCGAGGAACCGCTGGGGGCGGCCGGTCGTCTTCTTCGGGTCGTCGGAGGCTCCCACGATCGCGACCGACGCGGGGTGCAGCAACGGGCCGGACAGCGCGGCCACGCCCGGAGCGCGGTCAGCCTGCGACGGTGTGGGGTTCGGTGCCATCGGCTCTCCTCGGCTGAATGCGGCGTGCCACCGGACCGAACCGGCGTCACCTTGTTCATAGTCTATAGAATATTTACTGTAGTGTCTGCGGTGTGGACCACATCGACATGGAATGCACCGACGCCGGACCCAGCGGCGACGAAACCTCTCTTCCCGGAGTGATCAACCGGACCCCGCTCGTCGACCGGATCGCACTGCGCCGCGAGGACGGATGCCTGGTGGGCTTCCCCGTGGCCGGATTCGACCAACGCGTGTTCGGCGGCCACCTGCTCGCCCAACTCGTCCTGGCGGCCGGCGCACACGCACCTGCCCGCCGAGTCGTCGAGTCGCTGCACGCTTGTTTCCTCCGCCCCGGACGGCCAGACGAGCCGATCGCGTACCCGGTCCGCACTGTCCGAACGGGCCGCACCCGCACCGTGCTCGCCGTCGGTGCCGAGCAGTCGGGACGCGAACTGGTCACCGGGCTCGTCTCGCTCGGCCCCGGCGAGACGAACAGCTCCACCGCCTCGGTGCGGCCGCCTCAGGTGCCGGAACCCGAGTCGCTCCCTTCGCTCCCGCAGCGGCGGGCCGCCGGGCTGCCCGCGGACGGGGTCCGATTGCCGCCGCACGGGGACTGGCGCACCGCCTCCCGGCCGCTGGACGTGCGCCCGGTGGACGATCCACCGGGTGAACCATCGGCACCGCGTTGCCTGTGGCTGCGAGCCGATCCGGTTCCGGGCGCCGAGAGCCACCTGCGGCGCGCGGTGCTGGCGTTCGCTTCGGACCGCTCGCTGGTGCCGGTGATCGCCCGGGCCCGCGGTGAGCGGGCGGACCTGCACCGGCCCGCGGCCAGCGCCGACCACGCGATGTGGTTCCACGCCGACCCCGACCTGGGCAACTGGTTGCTCTACGTGCAGGACTGCCCGGCCGCCGGGGAGCGCGGCGGGCTGGCCCGCGGCACCCTCTTCGACCGGGACGGCCGAGTCGTGGCGTCAGTCGCCCAGCACGCCGTGCTGCTCGACTGACCGATCTCCTGAGACGGCGGCGACCGGACAGCGCGGTCCGGTCAGGACAGCAAGTCCGGGTCACCGGGCCGGAAGCCCCATCCGAGAGCCGCACCCAGCCGTTGAAGGGCTGCCGCGTACTCCGCGGGCGGTCGGGTGGCCGCCCAGTGACACGGTCCACCGAGGCGTTCCGGGAAGCCGTAACCACGTGTCATCAGCACGTCGATGTCACCTGGCCTGGTCGCGATTCCCTCGGCAAGCACCAGCGCTGCCTCGTTCGCAGTGGCAGTCAGCACCCTTTCGACGATCTCCACGGTGCCGATCTCCCGAGGGGTGATCCCCTGGGCGGCGCGGGCCTCGGCAATCAACACCTCGGTGGCCGGGTCGTCGTAGGGGGTGCGATCCCCGGTGACGTACCGATACCAACCAGCGCCGGTCTTCTGCCCGAGCCTGCCTTTCTCCACCAACCGGTCGGCCAGGTCCGAGTACCGCTCGCGCGGGTCCCGGGCGGCGTCCCGGCGCCTGCGCGCATGCCAGGCGACGTCGAGTCCGGACATGTCGGCCACCGCGAACGGGCCCATCGCGACGCCGACGTCGAGCAGCGCCTCATCCACCTGCCGCGGCGTCGCCCCCTCCTCCACCAGCAGCTCGCACTGGTGCCGGTACGCGGAGAAGATCCGGTTTCCTACGAACCCGTCGCAGACTCCGACGATCACCGGGAGCTTGCCCAGCAGGCGCGCCGCGGACAGCACGTGGTCCAGCGCGTCCTGGGAAGTCGCTCGTCCTCGCACGACCTCCAGCACGCCAGTGCGGTGCGCGGGAGCCAGGAAGTGCATGCCCAGCACTCGCTCCGGGTCGGCGGCGGTCGCCGCCAGCGCGTCGATGTCGAGGTAGGAAGTGTTGGTCGCCAGCGGCAGTCCTGGTCGGACGACGCCGGCGACCTCGCCGAGTACGGCGGCCTTCACGCCGTGGTCCTCGACGACGGCCTCCACCACCAGATCCGCATCCGACAGCAGGTCGAGCGCGGTCCCGGTGCGCAGCCGGGCGGCGGCATCGCGTCCGGCACGCGCCACCTGGTCGGCGGCCCGCTCCAGCGCGGCCGGGTCGCGGTCGACGAGGGCCACGTCGGCGCCGGCTGAGACGAACGCCCGGGCTATGCCGGCACCCATCGTTCCGGCCCCGACCACGCCGACGGTCCGGATCGGACGTCCGGCCTTGGGTCGTCCGGCCCGGGCGACCGCGGTTCGAGCGAAGAACAAGTGCCTTCGGGCGGCGGCCTCGGGCCCGCGCCGCAGCCGGGTGAACTCGGCGCGCTCGTGCCGCAGTGCCGCCGTCGCGGGTAGCGCGGTCGCGGCCAGCACCGCACCCGCCGCGGCCAGGACGCCCGGGGTTGCTCCGTGCCGGGAGATCAGCCGACGGGCGGTTTCCTCGAACAGCCCCGGTTTCCCCGTCCGTGGCGGCAGGGTGCTGAGCACGCGCTTGGCGGTGCTCCGGGCCGCGGCCACCGCGGCGTCGCGCAGCCGATCCGTGACGACCTCGTCGACCAGGCCAAGCTCGCCGACCACCCCGACCGGGATCGGTTCGGCCGCAACCACCAGGTCGAGCAGGCGGTCAGGTTCCAACAGCCGCAGGCCGCGGACGATCCCCCCGGCTCCCGGGATCATCCCGAGGCCGACCTCGGGCAGTCCGACCCGGCAGTCGGCGAGAGCGACCCGGCGGTCGCAGGCCAGGGCGAGTTCCAGTCCGCCGCCGAGCGTAGCGCCGGACAGCGCCGCGACCACAGGCCGCGGATGTGCCTCGATCGCGGCAAGGACCTCGGGTAGCTGCGGTTCCGGCAGCTCGTCGACGGAGAACTCGCGCAAGTCCGATCCGGACATCAGGTGCTTGCCCGCACCGATCAGAACTACGCCGGTCACCGTCTCGTCCGCGGCGGTCGCCCGCAACGCGTCCAGCAGCCCGGCCCGGACCGCCGCCGTGCTCGCGTTCACCGGCGGGTTGTCGAGCACGACGACGGCGACATCGCCGTCGCGCTCGACACGCACCGGTCCCCGATCGCCGCTCACGACGCCGCCCGCTGCGGGAACCGGCGGCCGAAGATCTCCTCCGCGATGCGGTTCTTCATCATCTCCAGCGACCCGCCGGCGATCATCCAGCCGCGGGTGCGGCGCTGGCAGTACTCGACCAGCGATTCGGTGCTGTAGCCCAGCGCGCCCATCATCTGCATCGCCGCGTCGGCCGCCTGGAACCCAGCTGTGTTGGCGGCGTACTTCGCGACGGTGGTCTCGTAGGCCGAAGGCAGCCCGTCCTCGGCGTTGGCCACCGCACGGGCGAGCAGGGCGTCGGCGGCGTCCAACGCGACAGCGGCCTCGGCGAACGTCCACTGCACACCCTGGAACTCGTTGAGCGTGCGGCCGAACTGGGTGCGGTGGGACACGTGTTCGCGGGCGAGGTCGAACGCGAGCCTGCCCAGCGCCAGCGAGCGGGAGGCGTTGCCGATGCGCTCGACGTTGAAGCCGCTCATCTGCTTCTTGAACCCACCAGGGCCGAGCAGAATCCGCGACTTCGGGATGCGGCAGTCGTCGAAGTAGAGCTGGGCCCAGGTCTCGCCGCTCATGTAGGCCGACGGTTCACCGACCTGGAAGCCGGGGTCACCGCGTTCGACCAGCACCGACCCGATGTTGCGGGTGCCGGGGCCGAAGCGGACGTAGACCAGGAACAGGGTGGCGTCCACGCTGTGCGTGCCCCAGATCTTGGTGCCGTTGACGACGAGGTCGTCGCCGTCCTCCACGGCACTGGTGGTGAGTTCGGTGGCTGCCGACCCCGCCTCGGGCTCGCTCATGCCGAGCGAGAGCAGACCTCGTCCCGCGAGGAGATCGGGCAGGTACGCCGCCTTCTGCTCGGCGGTGCCGAACTGGGCGAAGGTGCGGATGGCGCCGAAGTTGCCTGCCTGCAGGATGTCGGCGCTCTTCGGGCAGTGCTGGGCGACCGCCTGGATCACCGCGACCGCGGTGCGCAGCCCGGCTCCCTGTCCGCCGTCTTCCTCCGAGATCGTCAGGCCCAGCAGGCCCTGCTCCCCCAGCGTGGCGGCGATGTCCCAGGGATAGCGCGGGTCGTGCGCCCGCGCCAGCGCGCCGGGGGCCAGGTGCCGCGCGGCGAACGCGTTGACCGAGTCGAGCAGGTCGTTGCGGGCCAGGTCGTCAGCGTCCGCACCGTCGGCCGGATGGTCGAGGGTCGAAGTCATTCTGGTGCCTTCCGTGGGCGTGGCGGCTGGTTCAGCCGATGAAGTCGAACTTCTGCTTCCACAGCTTTTCGTCGGCCTCCGCATGCCGGGCGAAGCCGTCCTCGTCGAGCAGGTGGAAGCGCGGTGAGTCGGCCGTCGGCAGCTCGTATTCACCGGCGCGGACCGGACCGATGTCGGTGCGGACCGGGACGAAGCCTTGGGAGCCGACGAACTTCTGGCCGGACTTGGACAGCGACCAGTTGGCGAACACCTGGGCGGCCGGGTTGTCCGCTCCTTTCGGGGTCAGCCCGAGCGGGCCTTCGGAGGCCGAGACACCTTCCTCCGGAACGACCAGACGGATGGGTGCACCGTGGCTCTGCGCGCCGAAGGCGTTGTTGAAGCTGACGGTCGCGATCGAGATCTCTCCCCGGGCCAGGGCGTCCACTTCGGTCGAGGTGGAGTTGAACACCCGGGGCCGCTGAGCAGCCAGGCGGTCGAGGTATTGCGGGCCGAACTCCTCGATTTGGAACCGGGTGAGCGCCTGCAGGGTGCCGCCGGTGGTGATCGCGACGATCCCGAGCTGCCCTTCGTAGCGGGGGTCGGCGAGGTCCTCCCAGCCGTCCGGCGGATTCTGGATGTGGATGGCGGAGTTGTAGGCCATCGCGTTCACGAAGTAGTAAGCCGGGAACCAGTTCGCGTCGACCGTGGCGCCCGCCGCGGCCAGCTTGTCGTGGAACGGCGTCCGGTAGGGCACATACACCCCGGCCTCGCCGAAGTCGCGTGCGGTGCGCGGATCGGTCAGCCGGATCACGTCCGCCCCGAGACGGCCGGCACCGTGCTCGGACAGTGCTCGCTCTGCCAGCTTGTTGTTCGGCAGCCGGGTCAGCTCGACTTGGATGCCGGTCTCCGCGGTGAACCGCGCCAGCGTGAGGTCCTCGGCCTCCTTGCCCGCGGCCGAGTACAGCACCAGCTTCTCGCCCCTGGCGGCCTCGTAAAGCGCCTTGTCGGCGATCTTCTCGCCGTCGATGGTCAGGCCGTCGGTGGCGTCCACCTGCGCCGGGGCGAGCAGCTTGGCCGCGCGAGCAGCCGGTGTGTTGTGCACCGATCCTCCGCAGGCCGACACCAGCAGGCTCACCACGGCCAAGAGGGCCAGCAGCCCCGTGCTGCACACCCGGTGCGCTCCGCGGCGGGGGGACGTCGTCGTCTCAGGCACCGTGGCCTCCTGGGCCCGCGCCGAACCGGCGGGGCAGGTAGCTGAGCAGGAACATGATCGCGCAGTAGATGAGCGCGGTGGCCGAGGCCTCCTGGAGCGCGCCGCCGTTCTCGAACTGGTCGTAGATGGCGATCGAGAGGATCTCGGTGTCGGAGGTGTAGAGAAAGAGCGGCACGGTCAGCTCACGCATGCTCAGCATGAGCAGGAGGAGGAATGTGGAGAGCACCGAGACCCGCAGCAGCGGCACGGTGATCACGGCGATCGCGCGGCTGCGGCGCGCGCCGAGCATGACGGCGCTGTCCTCCAGGTCCCGGTCGGTGGCCCGGATCGAGGCGGCGATACCCCGGAACCCCTGCGGCATCTGAACGGCGACGAAGCCGATGATCAGCACCGCGAGCGTGCCGTATACCGGCAGCGGCATGACGAGCCAGGTCCAGAGCAGGCCAATACCGAGCACGACGTGCGGGATGGCCAACGGGACCATCGACACGTTCTCCAACGCACCGCGACCGCAGGACTTGGTGCGGTACACCACGTAGCCGACCACGAAGGCCAGCGCAGTGCCGATGGCCGCGGCGGCGACCGAGACCACGACGCTGTTGGTGGCTGCCCCGAGGAACCCGTCGGAAGTCAGTGCTGTGGCGAACGAACTGGCGTCGAGCGCACCCGGCTCGGCTAGCTCGCCGAACGAGCTCATGTACGGCGAGCTCCGGACCGCCGACAACAGCAGTGCGAGCAGGGGCAGCACGATCGACAGTGCGAAGTAGCCCACCGCGACGACCAGCGCCGGGGTCCGCCAGCGGCCCAGCGCGATCGTGCGGGCCTTGACGCCCTTGCCCGACACCGTGGTGAACGAGCGGTTGGCCAGGTAGCGGCGCTGCATCCAGGTGACCGCCAATACCACCGCGACGAGCACGATCGCGATCACCGCGGCCTCGTTGCCCCGCGACGGGGTGGAATTCATCAGCTTGTAGATGAAGGTCGGCAGCGTGTCGATCCCGCCCGGGGTGGCCAGCACCTGCGAGACCGGGAAGTTCTCGAACACGAGCACGAAGATCAGCAGGCCGGAGCCCAGGATGGCCGGCAGCGACAGCGGCAAGGTGATCGAGCGGATGGTGCGCCAGGTCGGGCTGCCGTGCACGCCGGCCGCGTCCTCAAGGTCGGGATTCATCAGCGACATCGAGCTGTGAATCATCAGGAAGGCGTAGGGCGCGTAGTACATCGCCATCACCACGACGACGCCGACGATGGTGTAGACGTTCACGACCGGTCCTGTCGCACCGAGGTCGCGGAACGCGACGTTGATCAGCCCCGCGCCCGGGCTGGCCAGGATCGACCAGGCCAGCGCGCCCACGTAGGACGGAAGGAACAGCGGCATCAGGCCGATCAGGTAGAGGAAGCCGCGGGCTCTGGCGTCGGTCCGGGCGGCGACGAAGGCGAGCGCCCCGCCGATCGCCAGCGCCAGCACCGTGGCGCCGACCGCGATGAGCAGCGAGTTGCCCGCCGCGACGAGCACTCCCTCAGCCGCGAGGACCCGCAGGTTCTCCAGCGTGAAGGCCAGCCCGGAGTTGCCCGGCCGGGGCACGTCGGTGGCGAACGCGGCCACCACGATCAGCGCCGCGGGGACCAAGACCAGGAAGGAGATGAACGCCAGCAGCGGCAGCCCGAGGACCCGGGTTCGCAGCGGGATCGGATTGCGGCGTCTGCGGCGCGGCACGTCGGCATCCGGTGGGGCCGCCGCGGGGGCGGGTCTGGTCGGGGTCGTGGTCATGCGGCAACGACCTCCTGCGGCTCCTGCGCGTCGGCGACGTGCTCTGGCAGCAACCGGACGGCGGGGGCTTCGATGCGGAGCGAGACCTCGGTCCCAGCGGTGAGCGTGCCGGTCGTGGGCGGCGGGCAGATCGCCTCCACCGCCAGACCGGCGCCGGTGCGCACGGTGCAGCGGATCGAAGCTCCCTGGAAGACCGCCACTTCGACGGTGCCGTGCAACCGGTTCACCGACGGCGGGTCGGTCTCCCCGGGAGTGCCCGGGTCGACGCGGACGTGCTCGGGCCTGATGCACGCGAAACGCGAGCCGGCGCCGCCGGCGCCGATGTCGTCGACCACGAGCTCCTGACCGTGGCCGGCCAGAAGAACCCGGTTGCCCTCGCACTTCTCGACCTCGAAGACGTTGGTGACGCCGAGGAAACTCGCGATGGACGCACTGGCCGGAGCGGCGTAGATCTGCTCCGGCGTGCCGAGCTGGGTGATCCGGCCGCCTTGCATGATGGCGATCCGGTCGGCGAGCGAGAGCGCCTCCTGCTGGTCGTGGGTGACGTAGAGGCTGGTCAGACCGCGCTCCACCTGGATCCGGCGCAGCTCGACCCGCAACTCGTCGCGCAACCGCGCGTCGAGGTTGGACAGCGGCTCGTCCAGCAGCAGCACCGCAGGCTCCATGGCCATCGATCGGGCCAGCGCGACCCGCTGCATCTGGCCACCGGAGAGCATGCTGGCCCCACGCTCGCCCAGGTGGCCCAGGCCGACGACGTCGAGCACCCCGACGGCCTTGCGCCGGGCCTCGGCTCGGCCGGCCCCCTTCATCTTCAGGGGGAACGCGACGTTGTCGAGCACGGTCATGTGCGGCCAGACGGCGTAGGACTGGAAGACCATGCCGACGTTGCGCTTGTGCGACGGGACCGACATCCCGCTCGCCCCGTCGTACACCGTCCGCTCGCCGATGGTGATCCGGCCGCCGGAAGGCGACTCGAGACCGGCGATGCACCGCATGGTGCTCGTCTTCCCACACCCCGACTGCCCCAGCAGGACGACAGAACTGCCGTCGGGGATCGTCAGGTCCAGGTTCTTCACGGCTCGGTGCTCCCCGTAGGTGAGCTCCAGTGCTTCGACACCAACCCTCATTGGATGGCTCCTCGCAAGTGGTGCGGTCAGTCGTGGGGCGTGCTGGTTCGGCCGGCGACGAGCGCGCGGGACCGGATCGCGCGGTCGACGTCGGCCAGGAAGTCCAGCCCCTCGAAGGCCCGGACAGCGGTGATGAGGTCGGCGGTGGCGGCCGCGCCGACCACCGGTTCGCACAACCCGCGGACCTTGTCCTCGAGCGCCTCGTCGGACAGCGGGTTCGCCGGCTCGCCGTACGGATGCTGCACCCAGGTGGTGCGGGTGCGCCCGCTGGTGAACTCGACGGTGGTTCTCGCCGGGCGTCCGGACCGGGGGTAGGCGGCGTCGGCGTCTGGATCGACGGTCACCGAGACGCGGCCCATCAGAGCCCGGACCGCGGCGTCGTCGCGGGCGGCGGGCTCGAAGTCGGTCAGGGTCACCGCGCCCCTGGTGAGGGCGACGGCGACCGCGTAGGGCAGGCTCAGCTGTGCCTGCAGGATCGTGTCCAGGTCGGTCCCGGTGTGCCGGGCGGCGATCGGGAACGTCTCGACCCGCACCGCGGCGATGTCGGCCGGGTCGATCTCGTGCTCGCGACGCAGCTGCAGCGCACCGTCGATGGCACCGTGCAGGTGCCGACAGCACGGGTAAGGCTTGACGTAGGTCTTCAGCACGACCCACTGCTCACCGAGTCCGTCAGTGACGCGCTCGGGGAACCACGCCTCCCCGACCGAACCAGCGTAGGCGGCGAAGTATCCGTCGGTGCCTTCCAAGACCGTGGTCGGACCGGTGAGTCCGGCTACGGCGAGATCGGCTGCGGCGATGCCGTCGCGGGCGGCCTTGCCCGGGTGGAAGCGCTTCACCTCGGCCGAGTCCCCGAGGAACTCGAACAGCCCGCCCGCGTGGGAGCCGGCGATGCCGAGCGCGTGCGCGGTCTCGGTTTCCGACAGCCCGCGCAGCACGGCCGCCGCGGCGGTGGCGCCGAAGACTCCGCCCAGCGGGGTGTTGTGGAAGTGCCGGTTGCGGGTGGCCGGGTGGCCGGCGGCGGCGATCCGGCACGCGAGTTCCATGCCGATCGCGGCCGCGATGCGCACGCGTCCGGCGTCGGCACCGAGGCTCTGGCCCAGGGCGAACACCGTCGGCAGGACCACCGAGGTGGGGTGCATGCTGCCCGGGGTGTAGCCCTCGTCGGACTCGATGCCGTGCCCGTTGGTGCCGTTGACCAGCGCCGCACCCAGGACCGACGACGCCCCATGCCCGATCGCGGTCGCCGCGTCACCGGGGTAGAGGGCGGCCGCGTGCCGTGCGACAGCCCCGGACACCGGACCCACCGAGCTGGCCACCATGCCGCTCACCGCGTCGAGCGTCATCCGGCGCAGGTGGTGGTCGAGGCCGGCGGGCAGTGGCCGTGCCTGCTGCTCGACGATCCACTTCGCGACGTGCCGGGTCAGTCCCGCGTGTGCGTCCATGCACTTCTCCCGCTCGGTGCTCGGGCCGCCCTCGTTGGCGGCTGCAGAGAAGCTACATACTCTATAGAGTGTTGTCCATGGATACCGGTCGGCTACCGTCGGGTAGTCGATAGCCAATAGACTGTTGAACGCTGATCACCGACGCACAGAAGGGCGGCACATGACCATCGGCAACGCGGACTCCCCGCCGCAGAGCCGCACGGCCTGGGTCGCCGAGCGGATCCGCGAGGACGTCGCAGCCGGCACCATCCAGCCCGGAGAGCTGATCAAGCAGACGGTGCTGGCCAAGAGGTACGGCGTCAGCCCCACCCCGGTCCGGGAAGCACTGCGCATGCTGGAGGCGGACGGCATGATCGTCTACTCCACGCACAAGGGCGCTACGGTCCGGGAGATGACCCCGGAGACCGCGGCCGACCTCTACCGGCTGCGCGCGGCCGTGGAGTCAGTGGCCGCTGGGATGGCGGTCGAGCGCATGACCAGCGAGGGATTGCAGGAAATCGAGAGGCAGCACGCCGAGATCGACCGGGCGGTGCGTGAGGGAGCCGCACCCGCCGAACTATCGCGCCTGAACAAGCAGTTCCACTTCTCGATCTACGCGCAGTCGTCGCCGCTGGTCCTGCAGTACGTCGAGGCCCTGTGGGTGCGCTTCACCCCGCCCGCGACCGTGTGGGGAAGCGAGGACGCCGCCATGGCGCTGCAGTGCGACCACGACGCGATTCTGAAGGCCGTGCGAAAAGGTGACGCGGACGCCGCGGCCAGGCTGACCGCCGAGCACGTCCAGCACGCCGCGGCCATCCGCGACGCGAACCCGGAACTGCGGGCCGCCGGCGGACAGGACCGGGAGGACCACACCGGCCTCTGAGCCCGCACGTACCCGTTCTCCGGATCGACGGCCTCATCGGCCTCACGATGGGGCCGTCGTCGTTTCCGCCCTCACAGACCTACATTTCGGTCCTGCGTTCCCCATTTCCCGCGTGCAGAGCGAGTTCCGCTACCGGTGGCTGATCTCGGCGGAGATGGCGTCGGCGTGTTCGCGCACGAGGGGCGCGCATCGGTCGCGAAGTTCTCCGGCGGAGATGCGCGCCGCGTTGACCGAGATGTTGAGGGCGGCGATGACGCCACTGCGGTCCCGGATGGGAGCCGCGACCGAGCGGACGCCCTCTTCTCGTTCACCATCGATCAACGCGAAGCCGTCCTCGCGCACCGTCATCAGGGCCTCGCGCAGCTCGCGCCGGTCTGTGATCGTGCGCGAGGTCAGGGGCGTGAGCTCGACCTCTTCGAGGTAGGCATCGAGTTCGGCGTCCGGCAACGCCGCGAGCAGAACCCGGCCGAGCGACGTCGGGTAGGCCGGCAACCGCGAGCCGATGTTCAGCGTGATCGACACGCTCCGCGGACTCGGCACCCGCGCCAGGTAGACGATCTCCGCACCGTCCAACGTCGCCAGCGAGGACGATTCCTGCGTGGAACTGGACAGGTCACGCATGTGCGGCTCAGCGTGCTCCCACCACGGAGAGGAGGAAAGATAGCCGTAGCCGAGGCGCATCACCTTCGACGTCAGCCGGAACCGGCGGTCCTGCTGTGTTGCGAAACCGACGCGGGTGAAGGTCAGCAGCACGCGGCGGACGGTCGCGCGAGTGAGGCCGGTGAGCTCGGCCGCCTGGCTGATGGTCAGCTCCGGGTGCTCCGCGGAGAAGGCCATCATGACCTGGAAGGCCTTGTCGACGGAATCGATGAAATCCGGATCTTCCCGTGACACTCCTGGCTCTCTCCGTCCCTCGCCCGCGGGCCTTTCCAGGCTGAACTCACCCCAGCCCGGACTGGCTCAAATCTACCCCACCTCGCGGCGCCGGGGAGCGCTCGACGGTGTCGCGAGGCGGATGTCTCCGTGATCAGTGCGGGAAATCGAAGCACTCCGCGGGGTTGTCGACCAGCAGTCGTCTGCGGTCGGTCTCCGTGAGGGCGAATTCGGCGAGGAGGTCGACCAGGTCACCGTCGTCGGGGACGAAGCCGTGGGTGTTGGGGTGGGGGGAAATCCGTACCCCACACGACCCGTTCCGGCGCACTCCAGGCGAGCAACCGGGCGAGCGCGGCGGAGTCGCTCATGTCCGGTGGAACGGTGGCAAGACGGTCGGCGCCGCTGAGCTTGACCCAGACCCGCCCGGTGTCGAGCAGCCGGCGCAAAACCGTCACCGCAGGAGAGTCGAGGCCCTGGCGCAGATCGACACGGCCCATGTGGTCGATGACGACCGGAAGCGGTAGCGACCGGATGAAGTCCTCGTGTTCGGCGAGGCCGTTGCCGGCGACGTGCAGCGCGATGTGCCACCCGTAGGGGCGGACCAGATCCGTGATCGCTTCGATTGCTCCTGGCGTAGGCGCGGGTCCGAGATGCGGGGTGAAATGCAGACGGGCCCCGCGAACGCCGGCGTCATGCAAGCGGGCGACTTCCGCCGCGGAGGTGTCGGGGCGGATCAGCGCAACACCGCGGTAACGGCCCGCGCCTTCCTCCAACGCGGCCACCAAGGAGGCGTGGTCGGCGCCGTGCGCGGCCGACTGGACGAGCACCGCCCGATGGAACCCGAGCAGGTGGTGCAGCTTCTGCAGGTCTGCGAGCGGCGCTTCGGGGGGTGTGAAGGTCCGGTCCGGCGCGTACGGGAACAGGCTCGTGGGGCCGAATATGTGGCAGTGCGCGTCGCAGGCGTCGGCGGGCACGTCGATCGTCATAGCGTGCGGTGCCGGATGCGGGCCGGGATTGGACGGTGTGCTCAACGGAACCTCCTGCTCACTCAGTCGCAGCGGGCGGTCATGCCGCCGTCGACGACGATCTCGGTGCCGGTGACGAATCGCGCTTCGTCGGAAGCGAGGAAAAGCGCGGCGTGTGCGGTGTCGCGGCCGTCTCCCATGAATCCGAGCGGGATGCGGGCCTGGCGTTGGGCGAGCAGCGCGTCCACATCGCCGCCGGTGCGTTGCCCGGCGAGACGAGCTTCCACCATGGGGGTGTGCAACTGTCCTGGCACCACTGTGTTGACCCGGATCCGGTCCGGGGCGTGCTGCACGGCGACCACTTTGGACAGCTGGATGACGCCTGCTTTCGCCGACGCGTATCCCACCTGGGCCGAGCCGGTCCAACGCAGTCCTGAGGTCGATGCGATGTTCACGATCGCACCGCCGCCCTGCTCCTTCATGACCGGAATGACGTGTTTGCAGCCGAGGTAGGCGCTGGAGAGGTTGGTGTCCAGTTGCGCCTGCCAGGTCTGCTCGTCGAGTTCCACCGGTCCGCCGTGCCGTGAGCCGCCGACGTTGTTGACCAGAACGTCGATCCTGCCGAACGCGGTGCGGGCAGCCTCGACCATGCCCGCGACGGCTGCGGAGTCGGTGACGTCACACGTGTGCGCCACCGCAGTGCCTCCCTCCTCAGCGATCACCTCCAGGGTCGACTCCAGCGGTTCGGCGTCGCGGTCCACGACCAGCACCCGTGCGCCTTCGCGGGCGAAGATGGCCGCCGTTGCACGCCCGTTGCCCCAACCCGGACCGGCGCTGCCCGCACCGGTGACGATCGCGACCTTGCCTGCCAGTCGACCGCTCATGCCACTGCTCCGTTCTCGTCGAGGGTGTCGGGTTCGGTCGCCTCGTCCGGTCGACCGACGTGCAGGGCGACCAGGAAGCGGGAGACCAGGTTGTAGGTGCCGATCGTCGCGGTGAGCTCGACGATGTGCCGGTCGTCGAAGTGCTCGTGCAGCGCCTTGAAGACGTCGTCGGGCACCTCGACAGATCGTGTCATCGCATCGGTGTAGGCGAGCGCCGCGCGCTGCGGTGCCGTAAGCGTGGCCGCCGGGTCCACGACGTCGACGCGGAGCCCTTCGGTCTGCTCGGGGGTGAGCCCGGCTCGGTGCGCGACCGGTTCGTGCGCGTTCCACTCGTAGTCGGCACCGTTGAGAGCTGCGACGCGCAGGATCGCGAGTTCCCGGATGTCGGCGGGCAGGCCGGCACGGGTGCGGATCGCTCCCAGCAGACTGTTCCATCCGTCGGCGATCGGGGGACTGTGCAGCAGCATCTGGTCCAGTGGTGTGAGCTGCCCGCCGCGCCGCTCGCGGATCCGATCAGCGATTTCGCTGTCAACGCTCTGGTATTCCAGGCGTGCCATCAGTGTTGTGATCCTTCCGTGCCGAGGATGCATATGAGGTGGAGTGCCGCGGCGGGTCAGGAGGGGCCCGCAGTGTTGGCGACCGCGTCGGCCGTGGGCGCTGGGAATGTCTCGGCGGAACCGTCGCGGTCAGGCAGGGGTACAACGGGTTCGCCGTTGAGGACGGCGCGAGCACGTTCGAGATCGAGAGCGCGTTCCCAGCGTGCGACGACGAGACTGCCCATGATCTGTCCGGACAGGCTGACCAGACCACGCATGGTCGACAGGAACCGGTCGATGCCCAAGACCAGCATGATCCCGACAACAGGGACCGCGCCCGTGGTCGACAGGGTCGCCGCGAGGATGACGAAGCCCGCACCGGCAACTCCCGCGCTGCCCTTCGAGGTGACCATGAAGACGGCCAGCAACCCGATCTGCTGCCACAACGACAGGTCGACGTTGAACGCCTGCGCGATGTACAGAGACGCGAAGCCGAGGTAGAGGCACACTCCGTCACCGTTGAACGCATATCCGGAGGGAACGACGAGGCCGACGATCCGCTTGGGCGAGCCGAGGTTCTCCAGCTTGCGCATGAGCTGCGGCATCACGACCTCGTAGTTGGAGGTGCCCAGCGTGATCAGCAGCTCGTCTTTGAAGTACCGGTACAGCTTGAGGATCCGCAGCCCGCACAGCCGAGCGATCAAGCCGAACACCAGCAGGCTGAACACGATGCCGGTGGCCCAGAACAGCGCGATCACACTGCCCAAACTGGTCAGCGTTCCAAGCCCGAACTTGCCCGTGGTGTAGGCCATCGCGCCGAAGGCCCCCAGCGGCGCCAGGTACATGACGAGTTTGACCACACCGAACACCGCTTCGCCGACACGGCCGATACCGCGGGCCAGCGGCTCGCCCCGGCTGCCGAGCGCCTTGATCGCGAGGGCGAACAAGATCGCGATGAGCAGAACCTGCAGCACGTTGCCCTCGGTGAAAGCGCTGACGACGCTGTGCGGAATGATCTGAACCAGGAAGTCGTACCAGTTCTGGCTCTCGCTGGTCTGCAGGTACTTCTCCGCCGCACCCGAGAGCTGCAACGCGTTCGGATCCGCGTTGAGCCCCCTACCCGGCTCGAACACATCCATCACGACCAAACCGGCGATCAGCGCGATCGTCGTGACGACCTCGAAGTAGACCAGAGCTTTCACCCCGACACGCCCCACAGCCGTCAGCTCCCCGGCCGAGGCGATACCGGTGACGATCGTGCAGAACACCACCGGGGCGATGAGCATCTGGATCAACGAGATGAAACCTGTGCCGACCGGCTCGAGCGACGCACCGATCTCCGGAGCGATCAGGCCGAGGGCCGCGCCGAGAGCGATCGCGACGAGGACGGTCACGTACAGCTTCGACGTGAAAGCGCTGTGCAACAGCGATCGCATCGGCATCGTTGTCTCCCGATTCTGTGCGACTGACGAACATCTGTACGTTGGACGTACAGACGATGAGCGACGGCGGGAGCGCTGTCAATAGACACCCACGGTTTGGCCGACGCAGCACTGGAAAGGCGATACGGCTGTTCGGCTTCCTGGTGTGAGCGGCGATGCTGCTCACAACCGACTCTGAACATGACGCCGCTGGTATCGCCTCATACAACACCGGGGCCGGATGATCCGAGTGCGGATCATCCGGCCCCGGTGTTGCCACGCGCCGGCGACGTCAGGCGCGGGACGGTTCGTGACCTCGAGACGGCGACGCCCAGCCCGCACTCCGCCGGCCTCCAACGGCAGGCGACGGTGGAACGCCAGAGGCGAAGGTGAGCATGGCCGTTTCGCCGGCGAACGTCAGGCTCCATGCCGACCCGCCATTGACGGCTTGCTCGCCGAGGAGGTCCGGGGCGGCAGACCGGGCACGTCGTGCAGGTCTTCCTCGGCCAGCGCCGGCTCGTCCCGGAGCATGCCGGTCAGTGCTCTCTCCAGCAGCCCGCTGTTGATCACCTCCGAGTCGTGGTGGTCGTCCAGGACCACCACGACTTCCCGCGCCCGCGGAAGCTCCGACAGCACGTCCTTGGCATCGGCAGCCATCAGGTAGGCGAAGTTGGGCGAGCAGAAGGAGGTCGGCAGGCGGAGGTGGACAGTGATGTCACCTTGGTCCGAGACCTCCAGGGAGCGGACGAAACCAAGGTCGGTGATGGGTTCGTCCAGTTCCGGGTCGAAGACACGATCCAGTGCCGACGTGCGGCTCGTTGCAGCTCTGCGGTATGCATTTCAGGCCACCGCCGCCGCTTCGACCACTCCGAGATC
Source organism: Saccharopolyspora erythraea NRRL 2338 (assembly GCF_000062885.1). Lineage (NCBI taxonomy): Bacteria > Bacillati > Actinomycetota > Actinomycetes > Pseudonocardiales > Pseudonocardiaceae > Saccharopolyspora > Saccharopolyspora erythraea. Next base: position 5,637,290 of record NC_009142.1, read on the forward strand.
GTCGGGGACCTCGATGTCGTACATGGACGCGGCGTTGAGTCCGAGGATTTTCTTCTTCTGGCCCACGGTGAGCGGCGGGTATTCCGTCATGTCCTCGGGGATCTGGAAGTCGACGAAGCGTTCGACCAGCCACCGGGGCGTCCAAAGCGCGTAGTCGCTGGAGAACTGGATCCGGTCTTCGTCGAGCCAGTAAAGCAGTTCGCCGATGATCTGGGCGAAATACCTGGGTCGGGTGTGGATGAAGGGCATCGCGACGGCGAGGCCGGCGTGCACGTTCGGCTCCTGCGTCGCGATCCAGCAGAAGTCCTCCAGGCGCGGGAGGCCGCAGTGCTCGACGACGAAGTTGAGGTCCGGGAAGTCCGTTGCGGCGATGTCGACGTCGGCGACGTCGAACGCGTCGCGGTCCAAGGGCCGAATCGTCGGTCCCTTGTGGATGTGGATGTTGCGGATCCCGAGCTCTCGGCAGGCTTCGAGATAGCGGTAAGTCCACGGATCGTTGAGCTTGTACCCGCGCGAATCACCATGCCACTCCGCGGTGTAGAGCTTCACTCCCTTGAGCTGGAATTCTGCGCCGGGCACGTCGCTGGGTGCCTGGTAGGCCTCGTGGTGGGTCGGTGCGCCTGGCTGCAGTCGCGGTGTGACGTCGACCTGCACTGCGGTGCGGTCTGCGTCGCGAGCCGCCGAGTTCCGGTGGCCCACCCGTGCCGAGGGTTGGTCCTTCGCCGGCTCGCGACCCTCGCAAACGTATCGCCCAGCACCGAACTACGGCGGCGTGGACGACGGCAACCGCTCGCAGCGCGCCTACGACCGGGGAAGACAGTATCTCGCCAAGTTGAACCCTGCACGGCGCGACCACCGAAACGACGATCGCTTCGAACCCCGTCCTCGGCGACGCGATCAAGACGAAGGGATGTGTTTCCTCGGCCCGAGCCGTGACGCGCATGGTGCTTCGGATCAGGGTGGCGAGTAGCGAAATACGGGGGCTGCGTCGCGCATTACGTCGGTGGCGGCTTTACACGGTTCGGCCGGCGGAGAGCCGCAGGTGCTCGACGTAGTCCTCCACCGCGGAGACCAGCTCCCGGTCGTTGGCGAGGGTGACGTCCAGAGCGGACAGGACACGGCGCGGGGCGTCCGCCGAGTGTGCCAATGAGACCAGTTCGTCGGCGCGGGGGTCGCTGACCGGGCGGTCGCGCAGATGGATCAGCCAGCCGGCCAACGCCGCGACCGGGGCATCGGGCATTCGCTGCGCGGCGCGTTCGGCGCGCAGCACCGGCAGGATCCGGGCGGGGATCTTTTGGGAACCGTCCGCGGCGATTTGCAGCAGGTTGTGCCGCACCCCGCGGGAGGAGAAACGCTGACGCAGGCGCTGCCGGTAGTCGGCCAAGTCCTCCTCCGGAAGGGACGCGTGGCGCGACGCGACGTCCCACCACGACGCGGTCAGCCTCGCCAGCACCGGGTGCCGGACGGCCTCGTCGACCGTCGCGCACCCCAGCGCAGGACCGGCGTAGGCCAGCAGTGTGTGCGCACCGTTGAGAAACCACAGTTTGCGCTGCTCGTACGCGGCGAGGTCGTCGACGAACCTGGCACCGGAGTTCTCCCACGCGGGCCTGCCGAGCGGGAAGTCCCCGGCCAGCAGCCACTCGCTGAACGGTTCGGTCACCACGGGAGCCCGATCCTCGAAGCCGGTGAGCCGCGCGGTGGCGGTGACGTCCTGCTCGGTGGTCGCGGGCGTGATCCGGTCGACGACCGTGTCGACGAACGACACGTGGTCCTCGATCCACGAGCGGAAATCCGGGGCCTCGCCTGCTGCGGCGGTGCGGATCGCCTCCCGCAGCACGCCGCCGTTGCCCGGCAGGTTGTCGCAGGGCACAAGCGCAATCGGGGCGCCGCTCGCGCGGTGACGCCCGCGCAGCCCGGCGAGGACGCGGCCGATCGCGGTCCCGTCCTGGTCACCGGACAGCCGGTAACCGGCCTCGGTGATCGTCAGCGTCAGCAGCGTCACGTCGGGAGAAGCCAGATCGGCGAGCCACTGGTCGGTTTCGCTGCCGGGATGGGCACGGCTGATCGCATCGACGATCTCCGCCCGTGGCTCCCCTTCTCCGCGCACCTGCAGCGAGTACAGACCGTCTTGCTCGGCGAGCGTGCGCGGGAGCTCGGTGTTGCGGAACGTGTAGGCCGCGATGCCCCAATCCGGGTCGGCCATCGTGTACACCGCCTGGTGGGCCCGGTGGAATGCGCCGAGTCCGAGGTGGACGGCGCGTACCGGAGCCGGCGGGCGTGCGTGGGCAGCGGCGCGGGTCAGTCGTGTCGTCACAGTCGGAACGCCTTTCGCGGCTGGCGGTCGTGGAGGTCGTGGATGACGAGAGCGGCGTCGTCCTCGCTGAGCACGTGCTCGGCGACGAGTCCCGCCAAGTGGGCCGCGTCGACCCGGCGGGCCGTGTCATGGCGGGCGGGGATGGAGCAGAACCCTCGGGTGTCGTCGATGAAGCCCGCGTTCCGGTAGAAGCCGGCCGTTTCGGTCACGGCGTCGCGGAAGCGGTACATGGCGCGGGGAGCATCGAGAAACCACCACGGCGCACCGAGGTAGACCGAGGGGTAGAACCCGGCAAGAGGGGCGAGTTCACGTGAGAAGACGGTCTCGTCGAGGGTGAACAGGACCGTCTGGAACCGCGGGTTCGTGCCGAAACGCTCCAGCATGGGCTGCAGCGCGCGGGTGAACTCCGCCTGCAGCGGGATGTCGTGACCGGTGTCGGGGCCGAAACGGCGCAGCGTATCCGGGTGGTGGTTGCGCCTGCTGCCGGTGTGCAGCGCCATGACCATGCCGTCCTCGCTGGACATGCGGGCCATTTCGCCGAGCAGCTGCTGGGACAGCAGGCGGGCGTCATCGGCACTGGCTGTGCCGGATCGGACCGCATCGAACAAGCGCTGCGCCTGCACGGCGTCCAGGAAGGCCATGCGCGCATCGGGGGCACTGTGATCGGTGGCCGTGGCGCCGTGCGCGCGGAAGTGCTCCCTGCGGTTCTCCAGTGCCCGGATGAGCCCGTCGTAGTCGCCGGTGTCGATGCCGCTGGCGGCGGCGAGGTCGTCCAGCGCCGTGGTCCAGCCGGAGCCGGTGGCATCGAGGCAGCGGTCGGGGCGGAAGGTCGGCACGACGCGGCCCGACCAGGACGGGTCCTCGGCCAGGGCCCGGTGGTAGGACAGGTCGTCGGTGGGGTCGTCGGTGGTGGCCAGCGCCGCGATCGCGAACGAGTCGTACAGCGCACGCGGCCGGAACTCGGGCTTGCGCAGCCGGACGGTGAGCTCGTCGAACAGTTCGTCGGCGGTGTCCGCCGAGGGCTGCACCGTCACGCCGAGCACGTCGTGCAGCTCGGCCTCCAGCCAGCCCCGGGACGCGGTGCCCAGGAACAGGTGCCAGTGCTCGCAGAAGGTCCGCCATACGTCCCTCGGCTGTGCGGGGTCGGTGTCGTCGGCGCTGTCGCGCAGTCCGAGGTCGGCCAGCGGGACGCCGTGGGCGTGCAGGAGGCGGGTGACGTAGTGGTCGGGGGTGACCAGTAGCGACGCGGGGTCGGTGAACGCGTCGTCGTCCGCGAGCAGGCGGGCCTCGACGTGCCCGTGCGGGCTGATCAGCGGGAGGTCACGGACGCTGTCGTAGAGCCGCCGCGCGATGCAGCGCTGGGACGGTTCGGACGGGAGCAGCCGGTCCGGGTGCGGGGTCAGCGGCACCCGGCCTGCAGGGGCGGCCCCGCGAGGTGTGGCAAGGGGGCCGGCGTGCTCGTGGTCGTAGCGGGTCCCGGAGGTTGCTGCCATGCCGCGGTCCATACGGGCAGCGTCGTCATCTCGCGCGACGAGTGCAACTGGTTGCCATCAGTTGTCATGCCTAGGGGCGGCAGTGGAGCCGCGCGTCACAAGATGGGCGTCGAACAGCGTGGAATCCGTCCTCGTGCGGTGGGTGAGCTGGGCGTGCAGGACGTCGACGGCGGATCTGCCGAGCCGTTCGGTCGGCCCGGCGATGGTGGTCAGGCCCGGGGTCGTCAGGTCCGCGCCGAAGATGTCGTCGCACCCGATGAGGCTGAAGTCCGCGGGCACGCTGATGCCGGCCGTCTGCAAGCGTTGCAGGGCGCCGATGGCGATGAGGTCGTTGTAGGCGATGGCGGCGGTCGCGCGCTGGAGCATCAGCGCGTCGGCGGCTTCGTGCCCGCCCGACAGGTTCGGCACGTGCGGCCCCACGAACGCCGCGTCGAGACCGAGCGCGCCGGATTCCTCCTGCACAGCACGCCAGCGTGCGCTGTTGATCCAAGAGTTGCGAGGGCCGGAGAGATAGGCGATGCGGCGATGCCCGATGGCGGCCAGATGGCGAACGGCCTTGCGCATCCCTCTCGCGGTGTCGACCACGAGACTGGGAATTCCGTCGATCTCGCGGTTGATGACGACCAGCGCGCGGTGCTGGGCGATCTGGCGGATGACGTCGTCGGACAGGCGGGAGGTGGCCAGGATGGCACCACTGGTGGTCGCCAGCAGCTGTCGCAGGTTGCTGACCTCGACACGCGGTGACTCGTCGCTGTCGGTCAGGACGAGCGTGTAGTCCTTCTCCAATGCCTGCGACTGGGCCGCCTTGATCAGCGGGGCGTAGTACGGATTGGCGATATCGGTGACGACCAGGGTGATCGTCCGCGTGCGGCGGGGTGCCTCCGCGCGCGCCAGCGGCCGCGGGAGGTAACCGACCTCGTCGGCGGCGGCCCGGACCTTCTCTCGGGTGGCGTGGTTGACCCGGCTGGGATGGGAGAAAGTGCGCGACACGGTGGAAGCCGCGACGCCGCAGCGCCGCGCGACGTCGTAGATCGTCGGCCTGCCCTGGTCCACCGCGTACCTCCGTGGTCGTCCGCTGTTGATGTTGGCAACAAATGGCAACTGATTGCCAGTCTACGGGGCGACTCCTACGTTGAACCGACCGCGAGTCCAGCAGCCACCGCACCGATCACTCGAGCACGGCGGACCGGCGACCACTCGTCGTTTTCAGTCAAGGAGGACCAGTGCTCATCGAGCGCGCAGACGTCATCGTCACCAGCCCGGGCCGCAACTTCGTCACCCTGAAGATCACCACCGACGACGGGGTGGTCGGCTACGGCGACGGCACGCTGAACGGCCGGGAGCTGGCGGTGGTTAGCTACCTCACCGACCACGTCGCGCCGTTGCTGCTCGGGCGCGACGCGCACGCCATCGAGGACACCTGGCAGTACCTGTACCGCGGCGCGTACTGGCGACGCGGCCCGGTGACGATGGCCGCGATCGCGGCGGTGGACACCGCCCTGTGGGACATCAAGGCCAAGGTCGCCGGGCTGCCGCTCTACCAGATGCTCGGCGGGGCCAGCCGCGAGCGGTGCCTGGTCTACGGCCACGCCAGCGGCAAGGACATTCCCGAGCTGTTCGACTCGGTGCGCGAGCACCTCGAAGAGGGCTTCCGGGCGATCCGCGTCCAGACCGGCGTGCCGGGTCTGGACTCGGTGTACGGCGTCGCCTCCAGCGCGGCCGCCTCGCTTGGTGACGACACCCGCTACGACTACGAACCCGCCCGCCGCTCGGCGCTGCCCGCCGAGGAGACCTGGGACACCCGCGCCTACTTGCGGCACGTGCCCTCGGTCTTCGAAGCCGTCCGCGGCGAGTTCGGCGAGGACATCGCGCTGCTGCACGACGCGCACCACCGGCTCACCCCGATCCAGGCGGCCAAGCTGGGCAAATCCCTGGAGCCCTACGACCTGTTCTGGCTCGAAGACGTCACGCCGGCTGAGAACCAAGAAGCGCTGCGCTGGGTGCGTCACCACACCACCACGCCGCTGGCGATCGGCGAGGTGTTCAACTCCGTGTGGGACTACCAGCACCTGATCCGTGAACAGCTCATCGACTACGTGCGCTCGCCGATCACGCACGCGGGAGGCATCACGAGCGTGCGCCGGATCATGGACTACGCGGCGATGTACCAGGTCAAGTCCGGTATGCACGGCCCGACGGACGTCTCGCCGGTCGGACTGGCGGCCGCCGTGCACCTCGGCCTGGCACTGCACAACTTCGGTATCCAGGAGTACATGGTCCACAGCGAACAGACGCGGTCGGTCTTCGGGCCGACGTACGAATTCGCCCTCGGCGGCCTGCGTCCGAGCGAGGAACCCGGTCTGGGCATCCACTTCGACGACGACCTGGCGGCCAAGTACCCCTACGAGCGGGCATACCTGCCTGTGAATCGGCTCCAGGACGGTACGGTTCATGATTGGTGAGGGAAACACCCGCGCCGCCGCATCCGATGTCCCATCACTGTCATCCACGACGGCGCCGCCACCCGGACAGTAGGCAATCCGCCAGATCGAGAGAAGTTCACGTGCGTGTCACATCACGAGTCGAGCGAGTGGAACGGGCCGGTGACCGGATCCGCGTCCACACCGACGGTGTCGAGCTCCTGCTCATTCTCATGGCCGACGGCATTCTGCGTATTCGCGCCGGTTTCGAGGGCGATTTCGCCGAGGAGTCGTACACGCTCACCACGACGGCGTGGCCGGACCGGCTCGACGAGTTCATGGGGGCCGAGCGCACGCGAGTGACGCCGCTGCCGTTCGACGTCGACGACCTGGGCGATCTCGTCAGGGTGACCGGCGGGAACCTCCGCGTGGACATCGAGAAGGAGCCGTTCCGGATCCGCGTCCACGACGACGCGGGCACACTGCTGCATTCGGATATCGTCGGGCTCGGTTATCTGCAGGATTCGAACGGTCGCCGCATTCACACCAGCGAGATCTCACTCGACGACGCATTCTACGGTTTCGGCGAGACCACGGGGCCGCTGAACAAGGCTCAAAAACTCATCACGATGAGCCCGAAAGACGCCCTCGGTTACGATCCGCGCGAAACCGACCCGCTGTACAAGCACATCCCGTTCTATATCAAGATGAACCGGGAAACCCGGAAAGCCGTCGGGTACTTCTACCACAACACCTACGATTGCGATTTCGACCTCGGCCGGGAGCGGAGTAACTACTGGCCCCCGCACAGCCGCTACCGCGCCGACGGCGGCGACATCGATCTCTTCCTCATCGCCGGTCCGGGCATTCGCGACGTCGTGCAGCGCTACACCATGCTGACCGGCAGACCACCACTGCTGCCCAAATATGCGCTGGGCTACCTGGCCTCGTCGATGTACTACTCCGAACTCGACGCCGACAGCGACCGCGCGATCACCGAGTTCATCGACATCGCCAGAGCCGAGGACATTCCCGTCGACGGTTTCCAGCTCTCGTCGGGCTACACCACACAGGAGACCGAGGCCGGAGCGAAGCGGTGCGTCTTCACGTGGAACGAGCGCCGCTTCCCCGATCCCGAGGGCTTCTTCGCCGGAATGGCCGAGCGCGGCATCACTGTGTCCCCGAACGTCAAGCCCGGTGTCCTCGACGTCCATCCCCGCCTCGAGGAATTCGGCAGTGCGGACGTCTTCGTCACCCGCAGCGCCGACGCGGCCGCGACAGCCGGTGACGGCCCCGCCACCGGTGCCTGGTGGGGCGGGCCGGGCCGGTTCGTCGACTTCACCAAGCCCGCCGCCCGCGAGGCGTGGCAGCGCTGGCTCACCGAAGCGGTCCTGGACAAGGGCACGACGTCGGTCTGGAACGACAACTGCGAGTACGACGGCATCATCGATACCGACTCCGGCGTCGACTTCGAGGGCGCAGGCGCGACGATCGGCCGTCTGCGCAGCGTCATGTCGAACCTCATGTGCCGGGTGACCCGCGACAGCATCGCCGCGACGGCTCCGTCGGCTCGTCCCTACATCGTGTGCCGCTCCGGTCACGCGGGCATCCAGCGCTACGCCCAGAGCTGGGCGGGCGACAACTCCACCTCGTGGGAGTCGTTGCGGCACAACATCGCCACGATCCTGGGAATGGGCCTGTCCGGCTTCCCGCACCACGGCTGTGACATCGGCGGATTCCACGGCCCTGCACCCGATCCCGAGCTGCTGGTGCGGTGGGTGCAGCACGGGGTCTTCCAGCCGAGGTTCTCGATCCACTCGGTCAACTCCGACAACACGGTGACCGAGCCGTGGATGTACCGCGACCACACGCCCTACATCCGGGACGCCGTCAAGCTGCGCTACCGGCTTTTCCCCTACCTGTACTCGCTCACGGCGCGTGCCGCGGCGACCGGCTGGCCGATCATGGAACCGCTGATCAGCGCGTTCCAGCACGACCCGGCCCTCGACGAGACGTCGGAGGAGTTCATGCTCGGCGACGCGCTGCTCGTCGCCAACGTGCTCACCCCGGGGGCGAGCACCCGCGCCGTCCGGCTTCCGGAAGGCGAGGTGTTCTACAACGCCTGGACCCGGGAGCGCTACGAGGGCGGACAGGTCGTGGAACTGCCGGTGGACCTCGGCTCGATCCCGCTGTTCCTGCGTGGCGGCGGCGTCGTTCCGGTCGCGGAGAACCAGTTGCACAGCCTCACCCGTGACGAGGTGACGGAGCTGCGCTTGATCTGCGCCCCCGACCGCGACGCGCGCTTCACGCTCTACGAGGACGACGGCCTCACCCGTGCCCATGAGGACGGTGTGTTCCGCGAGACCGACATCCGGATGACCGCCGGTGAGCAGGTGCGCCTGGAGCTGACCCGGCGCGGCGGGTACCGGAGCGCCGTCGAACGGCTGCTGTTCGACGTCATCCGGCCCGGCCAGTGCCCGCACTGGGTCGCCCTCGACGGCGAGCGCCTCCCGCAGTACCTGCACCGCAGTCACTTCGACGCCGCGGAGGCGGGCTGGCACTACGACATCGGGCTCGGATCCGTGCTGATCAAAACCCCCGACCCCGGCGGCGATCTCGCCGTCACGATCTCGTTCGAGCCCATCGACATGATCGGCATGTGAGAGAGGCAGGCATGAGGAACCGATTGATCAGCGGCATCGTCGCCCTGGTCCTCGTCGCGGCCCTTGCCGCATGCGCGCCGGCATCCGGCGCGCGGACGAGCGCCGAGGCGACGCCGGAAAACCCTCTGGTGTTAAGCCTGGCGAACAACCTCAGCGACGACCACGTCACCTCCAAGGCACTCGCCTCGTTCGCCGAGGACGTCAAGCGGCGCAGCGGCGGCCGAATCGTGTTGAAGCACTACGGAAACGGTCAGCTTGGCGACGAACCCGAGGTGCTCGGCCAGCTCCACGAAGGCATCGTCGACATGACCCGCGTCAGTGCGCCGGGACTGGCGACCTACGCCCCCGGCTATCACACCTTCGGCCTGCCCTACATCTTCGACTCCGAGCAGGAGTTCCACGAGGTGATGGATTCGCCTCAGATGGCCGAGTACTTCCGCTCGACCGCCGACGCCGGCTTCGTCGGCCTCACCTACTACAGCTCCGGGGCGCGGTCCTTCTACACCGGGAACACGCCGGTGCGGACCCCGGAAGACCTGCGCGGGCTCAAGATCCGCGTGCAGGACATGCGCTCGCAGACCGACTTCGTCGGCGCATTGGGAGCCGCCCCGGTCGTGATGGCGTTCAGCGACACCTACACCTCGCTGCAGACCGGCCTGATCGACGGCGCCGAGAGCAACGAGACGGTACTGACCGACAGCGCGCACGGCGAGGTCTCCCATGCGTTCTCGATGACCGAGCACACCCGGATCCCCGACATGCTCGTGATCAGCACCGAGACCTGGGAGCGGCTCGACCCGGCCGACGAGAAGCTGCTCACCGCGGCGGCCCGCGCATCGACCGAGCAACAGAAGGCCGACTGGGCGAAGACCACCGAGCAGGCGATCGCCGACGCGAAGGCGATGGGCGTCGAGTTCATCACCGGCGTCGACACCGCCGCCTTCCGCGAGGCCACCCGGCCGGTGGTGGACGGGTACGCCAAGCAGCACCCGGAGGTCGCGGAGCTTCTGTCCGTCATCAACTCGGCCGGGAAGCGAGGCACGCCATGACCGCACTCGACCGTCTCAACCGGGTGCGACGAGCACTCGGTGGCGTGCTGGCGGGATTCGCCGGTGCCCTGCTCGTCGTCATGACCCTGCTGGTGCTGTACCAGGTCTTCACCCGCTACGTCTTGGGCTCGCCGGCGGCCTTCACCGAGGAGCTCGTGCGCTACGCGCTCATCTGGACGTCGATGATCAGCGCCGCGTACGCGTTCCTCCATCGCAAGCACATGTCGCTCGTCGTCCTGCGGGATCGGTTCTCGCCCGCGGTGCGGCGCACGCTGGTCCTCGGCTCGGACGTCCTCGTGCTGGTCTTCGCCGTGGTCGTGCTGGTGATCGGCGGCACGATGCTGGCGCTCAGCTCGGCCGCCGACTATTCGGCACTGCTGGGTGTCTCCCGGGGTCTGGTCTACGCGATCGGGCCGGTCGCCGGCCTCGCGATCGCGTTCGCGCAGTTGCTCAACATCTGGCAGGACCTCATCAGCGAGGTCTCGATCGAGACGGTGGGGACGGACTGATGGATGCTCTGACCGCTGTCGCCGTCCTGTTCGGCGCATTCTTCGTCCTGCTGTTCACCGGCGTGCCGATCTCGGTGTCGCTTGGAGTTGCCTCGTTCGTCACCGTGTTGGCGTTCCTGCCGTGGGACGACTCCACCTACATCATCGGGCAGCAGATGAACGTCGGCATCGAGAGCTTCGCGCTGCTGGCCGTCCCGTTGTTCATCTTCGCGGGCAACATCATGAACACCGGCGGTATCGCGCGCCGCCTTGTCGACCTCGCTCTGGTGGCGGTGGGTCGGGTCCCCGGCGCGCTGGCGCACACCAACGTGCTGGCGAACATGTTGTTCGGCGCGCTGTCCGGCTCGGCCGTGGCATCGGCCGCCGCGATCGGCAGCACGCTGCAGGATCGCCAGCAGAAAGCCGGATACGACCCGGCTTTCGGGGCGGCGGTCAACATCGCGTCGGCCCCGACCGGACTGCTCATACCGCCGACGACGGCCGCGATCGTCTACTCGACCGTCGCGGGCGGCGTGTCCGTCTCCGCGCTGTTCATAGCGGGGTACGTACCCGGCATCCTCATGGGCCTGGTGATCATGGTGATCGCCTTCGTCTTCACCCGACGGCAGAAGTATCCGAAGGCCGACCGCGTCACCTTGGCTGAGGGCTTCCGGGTCCTACTCAGTGCGATCCCGGGCCTGCTGCTGATCGTTGTCGTGGTCGGGGGCATCGTGTTCGGCGTGTTCACGGCGACCGAAGGTGCCGCGGTCGCCGTGGTGTACACGCTGGTGCTGTCGCTGGCGTACCGGAGCATGTCGTGGACGGCCCTCAAGGATGTCGTGACCCGCACGGTCATCGCGACCGGCATCGTCATGTTCCTCATCGCGGCGTCCGCGGGCATGTCGTGGGTGATGGCCTATACCGGTATCCCGGCGGCGATCGCGGAGGCGCTGCTGTCGGTGACGGACTCGTCAGCGGTCATTCTGGTGCTGATGCTGATCCTACTGCTGGTGGTGGGTACGTTCATGGACATCACGCCGGCGATCCTGATCTTCACGCCGATCCTGCTGCCCATCTCCGAGGAGCTCGGCATGGACCCGGTCCAGTTCGGCATGGTGCTCATCCTCGCGATGTGCATCGGCACCATGACGCCGCCGGTCGGTTCGGTCCTGTTCGTCGGGACCGGCGTGAGCGGGGTGTCGATCGAGCGGGTCGTCCCGAAGCTGGTGCCGTACTTCGTCGGGCTGGTCCTGCTGCTCATCGCCGTCACCTTCATCCCCTCGCTGTCCCTGGGGCTGCCGGGCATGCTGGGCTTGCTCGAGTAGCGGTCCGAGCCTCTCCGCGGCCGGGCGCCCACGCCGGAACCCCCGGCTCAGGGTTCCCGGACCGCGAGGACGAGGCCGGCAGGCAGGTCGTCGACAACGTCGAACGCGTCCCTGCGGAACGCTTCGGAGCCGAAAGCGATGCGCTTGTCGTAGCGCCACTTGTCGCCGTGCGCGTGGCGGGCAGTCGCTGGGCGATCGAAGAATGCTTCCAGAGCGCCAATAACGAAACCGGACTCGATCAACACCAAGCACGCGGCTACACCGCCTGGTACCGCCACATCACCCTGTCCATGGCCGCCGCCGCGTTCCTCGCCATCACCCGCCACACAGCGCAAAAGGTGCCTCTATGTGCCGTGTCAAGCCGGTGATGGAGTAGCCGGTTGGTAGCCGGGTGCGGTCGCGGAGCATGGCGAACAGGACAACGACGCGGCGGCGGGCGAGGCAGGTGATGGCGGCGACGTGGTGCTTGCCTTCGGCGCGTTTTCGCTGGTAATAGCATCGGGATGCTGGGTCGCGCAGTGAGGAGAACGCCGAGAGATAGAGCGCTCGTTTGAGCTGTTTGTTGCCTCGCCGGGAGGGATTTTCGCCGCGGATGCTGGTGCCGGAGCGGCGGGTGACCGGTGCCAGTCCGGCGTAGGAGGCGAGACAGGCGGCATTGGGGAAGCCGCTGGCGTCGCCGATCTCGACAAGGATGCGGGCGGCGGTCCTGACCGCGATGCCGGGCATCGAGATCAGGACCCGGGAAAGAGGGTGGTCCTCCAGCAGGTGTTCGACCTGCGCGGCGACAGCGTCGCGTTGTTCTTGCACTGAGCGAAGAGAGGACGCCAGATGCGGCAGGATCGTGGCGGCCGCGGTGGTTCCGGCCACGACGACGGTTTGCTCGGCCAGTGCGGCCAGGATGTCGTCGACCAGGCGCTCGGCCATGCGGGGCGCTTGCCGGGGCGCGGTCGCCACCAAGCGGCGTCGCCCAGCGGCGTTCATTGCCGTGGGTGTGGGGAATCGTTCGATCAGTGCCAGCACGGCCGGATGACTGGCTCGCGGTCCGAGGACACGTTCCAGGCTCGAGTGAATCTGAGTCAGGAGTCCGCGTAGCCGATTGCGAATGCGCGTGGACTCGGCGGCGAGATCGTCGTCGAACCCGGTCAGCATCGTCAGCTCGGCGAGGGCCTCGTCTGCGACGTCGATCGAGCGCAATGTGTGCGGCAGTGTCCGGGCAGCATCCGCGATCACGAACGCGTCACGGGCGTCGGTCTTGCCCTCTCCCGGGTGCAGGTCGGCCAGCCGGCGCATAGTCAGTCCAGGCGGATACGCGATCCGGCAGCCCACGTCGCGAGCCACCGGGCGATCTCGTCGCTGCCCATGCGACACGTCCGCGTGCGTCGTTGCGTCCCAGCCTGCCTGGCACCAGCCGCCGGCATCCACGTTACGAACACCTACCCGCAAGTGGTCATGCCTCTATCAGCGGTCAACCAGCACCACCAGGCCCGGCGACACCACCTTTTCGATCACGACCGACAAGGGGCTCTAGTCATACCGGACCTGGAGGCCAGGAGCCTCGGTTTCGAGACCACGAAGAAAGTAACGGGGCTCACTCAACAGCACCGAACCCCAGATTCCCTTGACTCAGGGCGAAATCCGCCGCCTGTTCAACCGCATCACCCGCCCCGTCCGCCACAGCATCGACCACATCCTGCACTGGTCCGCATGGCGACGAACCAGCCAGCACCGCACCCGCACCAGCCACTACCGAAGACATCACAACCTGTCGTTGCAGTAGTAAGGACCGGGGATCGAGTCCCTCCCAGCGCAGTCGGCGCGCTCGCGCCGCCGCCCATGCCTCCTGGGCCAACACCACCGACCGAACCGCACGAACCAGCCACGCAACTCGGGCGTTTCTCGCTCGCTTCGAGCAGCAAGTCGACCCGCACGGCCAGCGCGCAGGTAGCCGGCCCAGGTCGTCGAGAGGCCGTCGGTGAGCCGTTCAAGACCCACAAGGGGCATTGCGAAGCTCCGGAGTCAAGGTGTCGATGAGCGGCGTGCTTGACTTCGAAGAACGAATCTCGATCATGAAAAAAGAGTCTTCACAGGCTCTGACCTGCGAAGACCCTTTCGACCGTCGGGACGGCGGGATTCGAACCCACGCCCCCTTGACCCCAGCGGTGCCCGGACAAGTGCGCAACCTGCGCGAGCAGAGAATTTGCAGGTACGGGCGCTACCGTCCACTACCGTACAGAGCGGTGCGACGCGAAACTCGCCAACACAATCCTCCCACTTTCCTCCCAACGCCGGCGACAAACGGCAGGGTCTTCTGGCGTGGCGGCAGCCCGCGTCGGCCGTCGGCCGGCAGCGTGTGCCGATCGCGGAGGCGTTCGGCGAGCTGTTCGAGGGACAGTGCGCGCAGTCCCGGCCACGGCCAGTTCGATGGCCAGGAGGATGCCGTCGAGGTCCGCTCCCAAGATCCAACTCGCGTGACTGCGAGGTGCCACTCGCATGCGATGGGAACAATTCGCCGCCGCCCGGTGAACCGAGCCAGCATGTCACGTAGCTCAGCTGCCGCGTGAGTATGCAGCCCTGAGTTCGGCGACGGAGTCGTTCCCGCTCGATGGCGAGGCACCGGGTCCAGCGCGGTGTCTTGAGATCGCTTGTCAGGCGCCAGTTGGATCTCCCCGCAGGCAGTTGCTGGACCGGCCAGGGACTCCACCGCCCACAGCAACCGCATGCGAGCAGACCAGACCCCAGGAAACTTCTGGATCTCTCGCCTGCATGGGAAACAGGGTGACGAGGATACGTTGGCACCGCGATTACTGAGATCGGTGAGTACTTCGGGCCAGACCTTCGCGGTTTCGTCTCGGCGATCCAGCGGCCCAGGGCGCGCCTGCGCCCCTCCACGTCGACACCGCAGCCAGGTAGACGACCTTGGTCATCACAGCAGCCCCCCGCGCCGGAGATGCGCCGAAACGCGATGGTGGGACAATCGGATCGGGTGGCTGAATTGCCTAGTGCAAACGAACGGTTGGTTGAGCCATGGTCGAAACGCCGCCGTTGGGAAACCTGCCCGAGGATGTGTCGAGCTTCGTCGGCCGCACCCGGGAGGTCGCCTCGGCGGAGCAGTTGCTGTCGGGTACGCGGCTGCTGACCCTGACAGGTACCGGCGGTGTGGGTAAGACTCGGCTGGCGCTGCGCATCGCCGCTGAGGTGCGCAGGGCGTTCCGGGATGGCGTCTGGCTGGTGGAACTGGCGGCGCTGGAGGATCCGGACCTGCTGGTGCAGGCCGCCGCCACACCGCTGGGAATCCGGGACTGGTCGTCCCGGCCGACGCAGGACGTGCTGCTGGACTATCTGGCGGACAAGCACCTCCTGCTGGTGCTGGACAACTGCGAGCACCTGATCGGCGCCTGCGCGGACTTCGTGCAAACGCTGCTGGTCGCAGCCCCCGAACTGCAGGTACTGGCCACCAGCCGCGAGTCGCTGCGGATCCCGGGCGAACAGTTGCTTTCCGTGCAGTCGCTGTCGCTACCGGACCCCGACCGCACGCCGCGACCGGACGAAATCGAACGGTACGAGGCGATTGACCTGCTGCACCAGCGAGCCGCGGCCGCGGCCCCCGGATTCAGCCTCACCCCTGAGACCGTCTCGTCCGCAGTCCGGCTCTGCCGGCGCCTGGACGGAATCCCGTTGGCCATCGAGCTCGCCGCCGTGCGGTTGCGGAGGATGTCGATCGACCAACTGCTCGCCGGGCTGGAAGACCATTTCAGCCCGCTCACCGGCGGAAGTAGCACTGCACTGCCCCGCCACCGAACTCTGCGGGGAACCATCGACTGGAGCTTCGATCTGTGTTCACCCGAGGAACGACGGTTGTGGGCCAGGGCATCGGTGTTCGCCGGAGAATTCGACCTCGACGCTGCCGAAAGCGTCTGCTCCGGTGACGGCATCGCCCGCGACGACGTCGTCGTCCTCGTGGCGAACCTGGTGGAAAAGTCCATCCTGTCCCGCTCCGACCTCCCCCACGGCCAACGCGCGCGGTACCACATGCTGGACACGATTCGTCGGTACGGACAGGAGAAGCTTCGCGCCTCCGGCAAGGAACGACAGGTGCGGCAGCGGCACTGCGACTGGTACCAGCGCTTGGCCGAGCAGGCCGCGGCCGAGTGGTTCGGCCCGAACCAGACGCAGTGGGTCACCCGCCTGCGCAGCGAGCACACCAACCTGCGGGCGGCCATCGAGTTCTGCCTCACCGAGCGGACTGACATCCAGGCCGGATTGCGCATAGCCGGAGCGCTGTGGTGCTACTGGATGCCGTGCGGCGTCCTCGCGGAAGGGCGGCAGTGGATCGACCGCCTGCTCCCGCTGGCCCCCGAACCGACCACGGCACGCGGCACAGCGCTGTGGGTCTACAGCTGGGCGGCCTCCCATCAGGGCGAACCGGCCGCCAGCGCCGCCAGCGCCGAGCAGTGTCGCAGGGTGGCCGAGCAGCTGGGGGACTCGCAGATGGCGGCTTACGGCCTGCAGGTGGCCGGGCTGAGTGCGATGAGCAGCGGCGATCTCGCGGCCGCGCGGTCGTACTGCTCCGAGGCGTGGCGCCGCCACCGCGACCTCGATCATCTCGCCAGCCCTGCGGTCATGGCGCTGATGCAGCAGGGTTTCGTCGCGGCGTTGCAGGGCGACCTCGACCAGGCGGTCGATTACGCCGAGGACTGCGTCCGCATCGCCAGGGAACACGGTGAGCACTGGACCCGCTCATGGGGGCTCGTCGTACTCGGACTCGCCCTGTGGCTCCGCGGCGACCACCAGCAGGCGATCCCGTCACTGCGAGAAAGCATTGCGACCAAGCGCGGCCTCCATGACCTGTTCGGTCTCGGCATGGCGGTGGAATTCCTCGCCTGGTCGCTGACCTGTACCGGCCGCCACAAAGACGCGGCCCCGTTGTTCGGGACCCTCGCGCGCATCTGGCCGCTGGTCGGCGTCCCGCTGATGGGGATCCAGCCGCTCGCCGAACTCCACAACGAGATCGAGGCGAAGGCCCGCACCGCCCTCGGTGCAGCGGTTTTCGACACCGCCTTCAACAAGGTCGCCGGAATGGATCCGTACCAAGCTCTCGACCAAGTACTGGACGACAAAGCCACCCCGCCAAAAGGTCCATCGCAGCGCGACGACCCGCAGTGGTCACCATTGACACGCCGGGAGCAAGACGTGGCACAGCTGATCGCCGAAGGCCTGTCGAACAGAGACATCGCCGCACGATTGCTCATCAAGCAGCGCACCGTCGAATCACACGCAGAACACATCCTGGCCAAGCTCGGTGTGGACTCACGCACCCAGGTCGCGGTCTGGGTCGTCGAGCGACGAGCCGCCCACCAGCCAGGCTGACGGCACTACCACACACGGCGTTCGGATCGACCGGAACGCCAGCTAGCTACCTTGCTGGTCTAGCTCGCGGAGAGGCCCACCCCGGCCCGGGAGTCCTCTTCGCCGCGCATCTGGCGCAGCAAGGTCTCGTTGTCGTAATAGACACGCTCGGCGACGAGTTTGCCCGCCTCATGCCCGTCTCCGAAGAGATAGAACGCAGCCACTTCCACCGATACCGGCAGGCCCTGCGGCGTGACCCCGCAGTACTCGCCGCGGTGCGTCCCGGTGATCGTCACCTCACGCACGGATGCCCCAGGGGTGTCGTACTCGGCGGTGACGACGACCCGAAAATCCGGGATGGCCGCTTCGATGAGCCGGTAGAAGTCCTGGACACCCTGGAACCCGGGAAAACGGGTGCTCAAGGGGACGACGTCGTAGTACGCCCGCTCGTCGGTCAGAAAGGTTCCATACACCCGCGCCCAGTCATGGTCGTTCTCGCCTTTGATGTGCTCGTCGATCGTCCGGCGCTGGGCGGCGATCCGTTCCTGGTCGGTCACGGTCATGGCTGCGCTCCTGGTTCGCCTGAGTTCAGCGTTCCACCGCCGGCCCGAGCCGGCAAACCGATCGTCGCTCCAATGCAACACATCCAACGATCACGGCGTGGACATGCGGGTCAGCCGGCGGCACCGGGTCGGGCGTCTGCCAGTCGTACCCGTGTGGCGGTAGGGCCGCAGGTCCATGGGTGGCAGGGAGTCAGCGGTACCTCGATGGCCGCGCGCGGCCCTGAAGGCACACCACGGCGGCATACGGCAGGGATGTTGGCGGCGCTCGGACAAGTCGAAAGACTGTGCTCAGCCACCGGCCGCTACCGGACCGGCGTCTCCCTGGCGGCCGGCCCAGTAGCTCACATCAAGCGCTTGACTCGTCGAGGTCGTCGGATGCGAAGAGTTCGTCGATGAGTCCGCCGAGATGTGCCCAGTGTTCGGCGGAGAGCCCTGCGGCACCGTCCGCGTCGCCGTTGGCGCACAGCTCGGTGAGCTTGGTGTGGTGGTCGACGGTGTCGTGCCCGCCGAGCAGGGTGGAGAACTTGCGGTAGAGGATCCGGTGCACCTGGGGGTGCAGCTGATCGATCACCCTGCGCAGGACCGGGTTGCCGGCCGCGTCGATCGCCACCCCGTGGAAGGCGTCGTCGGCGGCGAAGGCACCAGTGATGTCGTGCTGATCAACGGCGTGCGCGAAGTCCTCGTTGGCTCGGCGCATGCGGTCGATGTGGTCGGTGGTCATGTGCGGGACTCCGGTGCGGACGGCGAGTTCGTCCAGCGACCGGAGCACGACCAGGGTGGCGGCGACGTCGTGGCGGTTGAGCGTGGTGATCCGGGTGTAGACGCCGGGTTTGGCTTCGACGAGCCCGGTGTCGGCCAGCCGGGTGAGAGCCTCGCGGACCGGCGTGCGGCTGAGCCCGAGACGCTGGGCGACCTCGCTGTCCCTGATCTTTTCCCCAGGAGCGAACTCGCCGCTGACGATCGCGTCCTTGAGACGCTCGTAAGCCGCGTCGCTCATGCGCGGCCGTTCGACCGGCGCTTCATCCCACCGTGCCATATTGCGTCCAATATACCGCAGAAGGTTCAGTTCAGACCTCCCCCGCGCGCATGAGCGATGACGGCCTCCGCCAGCACCTGGGTCGGGTCGACCACGGGCACGGGCAGTTGGCCGGTTTCCAGACCGAGGGGAATTTCGGTGCAACCGGCGATGATGGCCCGCGCATCTCGATCGACGAGCCGCCGCGCAGCCCTCGCCAGCAGCCCCCGATCATCCTTGCCCGCCTTGATCGACCGAATCGCGGCCATCACCTCCTCGGCCTGGGAGGTGGAGTCGGGCACCAGCAACGCGATCCCGGCGGTCGCCAACCATGTTTCGTACAGCCTGGCGCGCACCGTGCCGGTCGTGGCGAGCAATCCGACCTTGCGCACCGGAGGCCGGAGCGCGGCCAGGTGGCGGCTGGTCTGCTCGATCATGTGCACCAGGGGAACTCCGACGCGCTCGACGACCGCGGGCAGGAATGCGTGCGCGGTGTTGCAGGGCACGGCGATGACATCGGCACCGCCGGCGGCGAGCACGCGGGCGCCGTACACCAGCCACGGGGTGGGATCGGTCCCGCCTTCGAGCAATGCCCGGGTGCGGTCGGGGGTCGTCGGATCAGACCAGATGATCACGCGCAGGTGTTCTTGGTCGGTGGTCGCCGGGGTGGCGCGGATGAGCTTGGCGTAGAAGTCGGCGGTGGCCGCCGGGCCCATCCCCCCGAGCACGCCGATCGTGGGACCGAGGGCCCCTGGGTAGTCGGCGGCGCGGGAGGACGGGAGGTCGAAGACGGTGTCAGACACGCTCGGGGGCCTTCGGCTGGGTCTCGGGACTGAAGGCGCGTTCGGACCGCCCGATCACGACTGCGGCCAGGGAGTTGCCGACGACGTTGATCGCCGTGCGGGCCATGTCGACGATGAAGTCCACGCCGACCAGCAGGGCGATGCCTTGCGGCGGTAGGCCGAGGGTGTTTCCCGCGGCGATGAGGACCACGATCGAGGCCGAGGCGACGCCGGCCATTCCCTTTGACAGCACCACGAGTACGAGCACCATCATCAGCAGGGTCGGGACGCTGGTGTCGGTTCCGTAGGCGTTGGCGAGGAACACCAGCGCCACGCCCTGGTACAGGGTGGAGCCGTCGGTGTTGAACGAGTATCCGAGCGGCACGACGAGTGAGGTGACCGACCGGTTGACGCCGAAGGCTTCCAGGCGGCTCAGCAGCGGAGCGAGCACGGCTTCGGAGCTGCGGGTGACGAAGGCGATGCCCGCCAGGTCTCCGGTCGAACGCAGCATCCGCAGGTAGGGAACGCGGAAGATCGCGGCGATGAGCGGGAACAGCACGCCGAGCACCAGGGCGAGCCCGAGGTAGACCACTGCGACGAAGCCGAGCAAGCTGGTCAGGCCCTGCAAGCCGTAGTGCGCGACGTCGTAGGCGATGAAGCCCAGCACACCCAGCGGTGCGAACCGGATGACGTAGCCCACGATCCGGAACATGATCGACGACCACGAGTCCAGCACTGCGCGCACCGGGGCGGACTTCTCTCCCAGCGCTGCCATCGCGACCCCGACGAAAAGGGCGAACACGATCACGGCGAGCAGGTTGCCCTCGGAAAAGGCTGCCACGACGTTCTTCGGCACGGCATCCAGGAGAAGCTTCTGGAAGTCGATACCCTGCGACATGCCGCTCAACGACCCCGCGTCGGCCTGATTGACCGGGGCGCCGGAGCCGATGCCGGTCAGCTTCCCCAGCCCCACGGCCAGCAGCAGGATCAGCGTGGTGACGATCTCGAAGTAGAGGATCGCCTTGCCCGCGACCCTGCCGACGTGACGTACCGATTCCATGCGTGCGATCCCGAGCACGATCAGCGGGAACACCAGCGGGACGACCACCATCTGCACCAGGTGCAGGAAGACGTCCCCGAGGACCTTCAGGTGCTCACCGGCCGCCGGGGCGAACGTGCCCAGCGCGGCGCCCAGCACCACCGCCAACAGCGCCTGAACTCCCATCGGCACGCGCCACCAGCGACGACGTCTCGGCTCGTGATTCGGGGGCGACGACTCCGCAGTGACACCTTCGGCAACATGTGGTTCACTAGCCATCCTGGTCTCCAATATACTGCGTTCTGCGTATTGGAGCAACAGAGTGAGCGGCACCTCCCGTCCTGTCAAGTGCAGCGCCGGGCAGACCCGCACCGCCGCATGGAGACGTCATGAGCAACCGCGAAACCCGCACGGAGCACGACCTGATCGGCGACCGCGAGGTCCCCGCCGACGCCTACTACGGCGTGCACACCGCGCGGGCCGTGGACAACTTCCGCATCACCGGCACGCCGATCGCCACCTACCCCGACCTGATCAACGCCCTGGCCTCGGTCAAGGAGGCCGCCGCCCGCGCCAACCACGACCTCGGACTGCTCGACCAGCGGCGGGCGGAGGCGATCACCGCGGCCTGCGCCGAGATCCGCGCCGGGAAGTTGCACGAGCAGTTCGTGGTCGACGTGATCCAGGGCGGCGCGGGCACCTCGACCAACATGAACGCCAACGAGGTCATCGCCAACCGCGCGCTGGAACACCTCGGCCACACCCGCGGCGACTACCACCACCTGCACCCGCTCGAACACGTCAACCTGGCCCAGAGCACCAACGACGTCTACCCCACCGCCATCAAACTCGCCCTCACCACCGGCCTGCACCGCCTCCACACGGCCATGGGCGCACTCGCCGAAGCCTTCCACGACAAGTCCGTGGAGTTCGCCGACGTCCTCAAGATGGGACGCACCCAGCTACAAGACGCCGTCCCCATGACCCTGGGCCAGGAACTCAAGACCTACGCCATCATGCTCGAGGAAGACCGCCAGCGCCTCACCGAAGCCACCGACCTCCTGCTGGAGATCAACCTCGGCGGCACCGCCATCGGCACCGGCATCAACACCCACCCCGACTACGCCGCGAGCGCCTGCACCCACCTCGCCCGCATCACCGCCATCCCCGTCCGCACCGCCGACAACCTCGTCGAAGCCACCCAGGACGCCGGCGCCCTCGTGCAGCTGTCCGGCGTGCTCAAACGCGTCGCGGTCAAACTCTCCAAAACCTGCAACGACCTGCGCCTGACCTCCTCCGGCCCCCGCGCCGGACTCAACGAGATCAACCTGCCCGCCGTGCAGGCCGGATCCAGCATCATGCCCGGCAAGGTCAACCCCGTCATCCCCGAAGTCGTCAACCAAGTCGCCTTCGAAGTCATCGGCAACGACGTCACCGTCACCCTCGCCGCCGAAGCCGGCCAACTCCAGCTCAACGCCTTCGAACCCGTCATCGTCCACAGCGCGCTCAAATCGCTGACCCACCTCACCGCCGCCTGCGACACCCTCACCACCCGCTGCGTCACCGGCATCACCGCCAACCGCACGCAACTCGAGCACACCGTCCGCAACTCCATCGGACTGATCACCGCCCTGAGCCCCTACATCGGCTACACCAACGCCACCACCATCGCCCAGCAAGCCCTCACCACCGACCGCAGCATCACCGACCTCGTCCTCGACACCGGCCTCATCACCCCAGAAAGGCTGTATGCGCTGCTGCAGCCCGAAAAGCTCACCCGGCCACGCCATATCACCAAGGAGCCAGGCCCACGCACGGCCGCCACTGATAATGCACGGTGAGATTGGCGGGGCGAAGCTCCATGACGGCTCGCTCGGTGACGTAGGTGCTTTGGCCGTTCTGCAAGGCTCGGCGTCCGAGAAAGTCGGGGAACTTACCTTCTTCACGAGCTTGGTGTGTGCGATCCGTCCTCAGCTTGAGTTTTAACCCTGGGTGGGTGCGTGGTGACCCCGGTTGATCATGGGCGAAGCCCTTGGTTGATCATTCGTTCTTGCGACAGAAGGAAGATCACAACCAAGGGCTTCAGTTGATCAGTGTGCACGACGTCGGCCAAGCCGGTGCGCTTGGGGAGCTGTCCGGGTTCCGTCAGCGGTTCTACGGGTGTTTGGCCGGGCGGGCGGACGTGCTGTTCGAGCTGACCGACGCGGTGTTGTGCAGCGATGGACCGGTCACCAGTCTGGCCGAGTTGTCGTTGACCGCCGAGCATCGACGCGGGCACGGTGCCTTGTACGACGCGGTCAACCATGGCCACCTCGAGGTGGACCGGCTGCGGGTAGCGCTGGCGGGATTGCCTGTTCCTCGTGCGGCGGATGGGCGGATCGTGCTGGCGGTGGATGTGTCGCCGTGGCTTCGTCCGGACGCGGCCTGTAGTCCCGACCGGTTGTTCTGCCATGTGTATGGCCGCTCGCGCAGTGCCTCGCAGTTCATCCCGGGTTGGCCCTACTCATTCGTGGCCGCGCTGGAGACCGGGCGCACGTCGTGGACGGCGATCCTGGACGCGGTGCGGTTGGAGCCGGTCGACGATGCCACCGCGGTCACCGCCGCCCAACTGGAGCCTGTCAAGTGGTTTGTGTATAGGACTTTGGGTGGGTCAGTTGAGGTAGGGGTCGAGGCGGTCGGGGAAGTGCAGGGCGAGTGCGCCGAGGGCTTGTTTCCAGCCTTGGACGGTGGCGCCTTCGACCAGGCGTGCGGGGGCGTTGCGCTGGTGGGTGGGTAGTCCGCGTTGTTTGTCGCGTTGTCGGGCGCGTTTGTCTTCGATGTCGCGGATGGCCAGCCACAACAGCTTGATCACCGCGTCGTCGGAGGGGAAGTGCCCGCGATTTTTGATGATCTTGCGGAGCTGGTAGTTCAGTGACTCGATCGAGTTCGTCGTATAGATGATCTTGCGGACTTCGGGCGGGAACTCCAGGAACGGGATGAACCGTTCCCACGCGTTTTCCCAGGTCCGTACAGCGGCCGGATACTTGCGGCCGAGGTCGGACTCGGCGAACTCCAGCAGGGCGGTCTCGGCGGCCTGGGCGGTGGGCGCGGTGTAGATCGGTTTCAACGCCGCAGCGACCTTCTTGCGGTCCTGATACGAGACGAACCGCATCGCCGCCCGGATCAGATGCACCGTGCAGGTCTGCACCGTCGAGGACGGCCAGGTCGCCTCGATCGCCTCCGGCAACCCGGGCAGGCCGTCGCAGCAGACGATCAGGACGTCTTTGACGCCGCGGTTGCGCAGCTCGGCACACACCCCGGCCCAGAACTTCGCCCCTTCGGAGGCCTGGATCCAGATCCCGAGGACGTGTTTGACGCCGTCGAGATCGACACCGACGGCGATGTGGGCGGAGCGGTTGCGGACCTGGTGGCCGTCACGCACCTTCACCACCAGCGCATCGAGGTAGATGATCGGGTAGATCTCTTCCAGCGGCCTCGACTGCCAGGCCGTGACCTCCTCGAGCACCGCGTCGGTGATGTTGGAAATCGTCTCGTGGGAGAGCTCGGTGCCATAGGTGCGCTGCAGGTGGTGCTGGATGTCGCGGACGGTCATCCCGCCCGCGTACAGCGAGATGATGATCTCGTCCAGGCCGCCGGCCCGCCGCGACCCCTTGGGCACCAGCCGCGGCTCGAACGAGCCCGCCCGGTCGCGGGGCACCTCCAGATCGACATCGCCGACCTCGGTCGAGATCGTCTTACCGCTGGCACCGTTGCGCGAGTTCGGACTACCCCGCCCGGCCGGATCCCCCTTGTCATACCCGAGATGGTCCGACATTTCGGTTTGCAGCCCACGCTCGAGCACGGCTTTGACCAGCTCGGGCAAAAACCCGCCCTGCCCGGTCAACGCCAGCCCGCCCCGGTCGACGGTGTCCATCAGCCCATCGAGCAGGCCTGCCTCGATCATCTCATTGACCGCGTCCCGCGCTGACGAGGGCTGTGCGGCCGTCCCGAACGGATGTCCTTCCTGCTGCTGCGAATCACGCGTGCCCATCGGTGCGTACTCCATCAACTATCGGATCTTGTACACAACCCACCTGACACGCCCCCCCAGGCGACCACGTTCCCCAATGCGTTTCCGTGTGAACGCTCATAGCCACCTGTGCAGGCAACGCATCCGGGACATAAGGGTCCACCGCGTAGAGCGATCCCCAGTCCCTGTTGACGTCGTTTTTCAAGTACGTGGGCATTTCGCGCATGCTCGTCGCCACGCTCAACCAACCGAAGGCTCCGCCAGCATCGGGCGAGGACCATCCCTGTCCGATCGCACGCACCTCACCGCCCGCCGCGATCCGGAGCCTGGGCATATCAGCAATTCCGTTGTGGCTACTGGTGACCCGGGCGCAGGGATGCACCAAAGCTGCTGGCCACTCCACGAACGTAGGTGTGTCACCGACGATGTCGGTCATTTTCGTAAGTTGGGGCGCCCGAGGCGCGGTAACTGCGAGCCAGCCGTGGCTTCCGAGTGCCCTGTCCTTGGCGACCAGCCGCATCTTCGTCGCGCCTTCCGAAGGTCCTCCGACGGACACGCGGTGATCACGCCACTGCGCCGCCGGACCCTGGACGACGGGGTAACGCTGCACCACCTCGAAACCATCTGGCGTATCCCGACCGAACTCGATGAACACCGAGTTCGCACCCGCTTCCCAACCGGCGAGGGTGAGAACTACCGGAACGTCCCCGTTGAGCGCTCGTTCCGGCAGGTCGTACCACTCGGTGCGCAACTCACCGGTGCCGGTCTCAGTCGGCTCGTAGCTTCCCCAGACAGGCGCTCGCTCTCCGCCGAACTGGTTTGGCGGTGACCAGTCCGGTTCACCGGGATTGGCTCCGTTACCTGGCGGCAGCCGTCGCGCCCGAAGCCGTCCATCTTTGCGCGCAGGTAGGCGTCTGGGCTTTCCTCCGCCTCATTCGGCTTGCGCACCCTCGTTCCAGGCGTGGCGTTAACCGGTTGGTCCGGGGACACCCGCAGCACACCAGAAAGCGGGTTGGTCTCGACATAAACGTAGTCGGGGAGGCCGCAGCTGTTGCCCGCAAGTTGCTTGATGTTGTCCTGACCGAGGCTGTACGTGCCCCACTGTTCCTGGAAGACCTTCGCGAAACTAGCCACCTCTCCGATGATGAGCAAAGCGCAGATCACCGACAGGGGTGCGGTACCGAGACGCAACGCGCGGCTGCGTTCCTCAAGACTTTGATCGACGACCTTTGGGTTGTGCTCATCGATGCGGAGATGCTCGACGAATGCCACGATCAGCGCGATCGCGGCGATGATCAGCAGGAAGGTACTTGCGTTATACCCCTCGATCGAAGGCCGTTTGTCGAACCACGGCACTCCCCAGCCTGACACGTACCACCATGCGTTCGTACCAGTCGCCGCGAACGCCAGGATCACCATCAACCCTGCGAAGAAGACCGCTCGATTACGCCGCGAACGGAGCACCGTACTGCTCGCCGCCAGTGCGGTCAGCGCGGCCAGCGCTCCACCAACGGCAGCGAAGATACCGAAGTGATGAGTGTGCTTGGTTGGAGTGAGCGCGAGAGCGACGAAGGACAGCGCAGTGACACCGAGCAGCCGACGGCTCGGTCCCAGCGCCGCTCCCCGGATCTGGCCGCGGCGCAGCAAGACCACCAAACACGTGATCAGGCACAGCATCACCAACAGCACCGGAAAGCGACGGGTCAGCGACCCATCCGGGATCGGGCTGAACAACAGGCTGTAGCGGTGTATCTCCTCGTACCAGGTCTGGTCCGGACCGATTTCCTTTCGCGACCTGGTCGCGTCCATGACCGACTGCCAGGTCTGGTCGGAGAAAGCGAGAACCAGGATCACGAAGCCCGACGCCGCCAACGGGGCCAGTACCGGCAACCAGCCGAACTCCCGTGCCCGCTGCCGTACCAGATGCAAAAGCGGTTTGACCGCAGCTACGAACGCCATTGCGGCCACCATGCCGTGCGGGTTCGCGGCCACTGCCAAAGCAGCGCCAACGAGCCCCAGAGCCGCCGGAACCAGGCGGCTTGTGGCAACCGCGCGTTCCACAGCACACAAGGCCAGCAACGAGAACACGACCACTACGGGCTCCGGCCGCAGCCCGTTGTTGTACGGGAGCCAGAAAGCCAGGAACACTGCGGCAGCGGCCCACCCGGCCGAGGTGCTACGCCGAACTCGCTGTCCCAGCCGGGGAAGCACCTCGCGACTGATCAGGAACCAGCTTGCGAGGCCCATCACCAAAGCAGGCAGGCGCACCCACGGCGTGGCGGTCGAGATCTGCACCCACCACGAGTACACATCGACGAACCAGCCCATCGGAGCCACTGCAACCTCGAACCAGCGGTAGAAGTCACTGACGTAGCCCAGATCGGCGCGGACGCGCGCCATGGTCAGGAAATAGCCGTCATCAGCCGTCATGGCGCCAATCAGCCACCAGACGACCAGCACACCCACCACCGCGACGTCTCGAGGTGTGGGTTTCCACCAGCCAGAGGGCGCGAACCTGCGCGGACGCCGTGCAACACGTGAATCGAACGCGCGCAACGCAAGGACCGAAGAGAGGAACGCGACCACCGCCAGTACGATCACCACGATCTTGATCGGCGTCGCCGTGCTCTGATAGCGGTCATCTACCTGAGCTTCGAACGACACGCCGCGGACATCGTCAATCCGGGCGTCCAGGTCGGAGTAGATGCCAGTCATTTGTGGCCGGACGTCATCGTTCACTCGTGCGATCGGATGCCCGCTCACACTCGCCACGGTGCCGAACCCGTCGGAGTGCACCTTGACGACGCAGTCATCCCCGACGAGTGCAGTGCTGGCTAGCTGCTGACCACGACTGGTCAGCACAAGGCGCCCGTCCTGGACCTGCAATATCAGCCCAGTGATCTTGCCGTACTCCGATGGCGGTGGGTTCGTGCTCAGGACAACCGCGGGGCCGGCATGGCGAGCATCAAGACCGCGTACGACCGCGCACGGCACGACGAGGTCAAGGCGCAGCGGCGAATAGGTGACCAGCGGCGCCGATACCGGCTTCGTCCCCTGCGCCGTCGGCCACTTGAGCGTGGTGACCTGGTGGTCGACCGGTAGAAACGGCACCGCTAGTGCCAGCAGCGTTCCCAAAAAATCCGGAGACCACGGCCAGGAGCTTCAGGCCAGATCCACCACTGCCGGCAAAGCGGAGACGCGTCGCCTCACGCTTCACCCGTCGTTCGATTAGCTCCGTCGACCGTCGGGCATCAGCACTGTCCCCAGGAAGCACGCACGCAAGCATAGTAGCCGGGAAACCTATGGTTCCAGCGGCATACGACTGTCGGCGGCGACGCTTGCAGTCAAGCCACCCGACCGGAAACTCAGGTTTTTCTCAGGGTTTTGTGACCAGCCGGTAACCTTTGAACTCCTCCGCGCCCCAATAATTCCGCAGTCAAGAATGGTCGAGAAGCTCAACGAGATTCCCACCAGGATGATTAGTGGTTGGCGGCGCCGATTTGCGGCACCGCCAACACCCCCGTTGTCCAGTGGTTTCTCAACTTATCATGGTAATCTCATCCTATTAATATGTCACGATTCAAACGATGATTCGACATCATGACCGAACAGCCACGACCGGTTGTGCAGCTCATGTACGTCGCGCAAGGTGACATCCCGGTCCTGCTGCGCTGGCCCGTCGTCCAGGTGGAAATTACTGGTACTAGAGCGCGATTCGCGGTGGATCTTAGCAACCCTGGGAACTCGCACCACCTGGTAACGCTCCAGCGCAGCATCGATCTGACCACCACAGCTTCCGAGTGACGCGGCCAAGGCGAACGCGTCCTCAACAGCCTGGTTCGAACCTTGAGCGATGAAGGGCAGCATCGGATGTGCAGCATCCCCAACGACGGCCAGCCTTGCCGTACTCCAGGTGGGGTAAAGATCCCGGTCGTGCAGCGCCCACCGGGTCACAGCATTGGCCTCCGCGAAGAGTTGGCGCACTTGGCGGTGCCAGCAGGTGTAAGCCCGGCGCAGGTCCTCAACGCGGCCGGTGGCCATCCAGGATTCCTCCTGCCAGGGGTCCTCACTCGGAACGGTGGCGACGAAGTTGACCAGGCGGCCACCTGAGACAGGATAGAAGACGCAATGCTGCGCCGGACCGAGCCACACCGTGACTTTGGGAACCGAATCATGAGGATCCAGAACGGCCTCCGTCGGCACCAAACCTCGATACACCACCTGTCCAGAGAAACGAGGGCGATCAGTGAGCAGCGCATTCCGGACAGTCGACTTGATGCCATCGGCCCCGACTACGACGTCCGCCGTCTCGGTACGCTTTTCCGAGAATCGTAGAAGCGCATGGCGTTCGAGTTCTTCTACTCCCTCACAGGTGTACCCGAGACGGACGTCCGACCTGACCGTCTCCAGAAGAGCGGAGTGTAGGTCCGCGCGGTGCAACGTGTAGTACGGCGCGCCGAAGAGCTCTTCGCAGCGATCACCCAGAACCGTTCGCCCGAGCAATCGGCCGTCGTCCCATCTCCGCAGCTCCAGCGCTTCCGGACGCACCGCGACGGACTCGAGGCGCTCAGCAAGTCCCACTCTGTGCAACAGACGGCTTGCGTTGGGGGAAATTTGGATACCCGCGCCCACTGCAGCCAGCCGCTGCGATCGCTCGTACACAGTACACCGCAGTCCAGCACGTTCAAGTGCCGCGGCAGTGGCCAAGCCGGCGATACCCGCGCCTACCACCGCGATGTTCAACCCGTCGCTTCCGCCGTCCATTACTGCTCGATGCAAAATTCGTCAATGGCGTATCCGACGTGGCGGGCCTCGTTGGGAAGATAGCCCAGAATCGAATCTCCGGGGCGCAACTCGGTGGTGTTGAGCACCGCCCCTCCCGGTCCCAGCACGCGAACGTGCCAATCGTTCTGAACGATCAGGTTGGCCGAACGGCCCGAGTCCGACACGGCGTCGATACTCAGCAGAGGCCTCCGCTCGATCTTGACACGGCCGACGGTGACCTCGCGCGTTCGGCCGCTGGAATCCACGGCTACCAGCACGTGCCGGCCTTGAGCTCGCTCAGGTAGTTCGTCCTACCGTTCTGCGAGATCGTGTACGAGTGAAGGCCGCCGGCGTTGACTCGGAAGGGCCGGGTCGGCATGTACGGCAGGGGTGGGTTTCACTGCACGACAGCACCAGTCCGCTCGAACGTGAGCCGATCAGCAGCCCTTCGTCCTCGCGCAGGTACGAGCAGGTGTCGACACAGGCCCTGTCGCCCATCCCGACGTCGTTGATCTCCGTCACCGTCAGCGCCACAAGAGCAAGGTCGGGCGTGCTCGCTCGGGTCCGTTCTTTGAACTCGGTCGCGTCGCCCACATCGTTGACGGCCAGCATGACGCCGTCCGAGCCACGTTCGAGGACGCCGCAAAGGATTTCGACGTCCGGCATTTTCCGCGCAACCGTGATGACACCGCCCTTGGAGTTGTTGGCGGCGGCCAGCACGATCTCCAGCGGAATCTTGGTGGGTTCGTGGAACCACAGCACGCTCCACGGATCGGTGCGTGCTGCCTCGCAGGCGAGATCCAAGGTATCCGAGTCGACGATCTCGACGAACCTGCCGATCTCGGCCTTCGGGTACAGCTCGGCGATCTCGGCTCTCTCCGCGTCCAGTGCGGAGTCCACGATTACGGCATCGACCTCGTCCGCAGCCCGCGGCAGTTCACCGCGCGATACCATGAGCACCCGTGTGACGGTCGGTGGCAGCGATGCGAGGTCGGCAACATCATCGGACAACACGGCGTCCACGCGCTGGTGCACGGCCTCCTCGATGATCGCATCCTTCGCTCCACCCGCTCCTCGAATGTCCAGCCAGCACAGTTTCATCTGATTCTCCTTCGTGATCGAGTAACGTTTCCGCACTTGGCGTCCCGGCCAAGCGCCTGAATGCACAACCGCGGTCGAGCAGGACCACGGCTGACGACCTTCGGAACTCCTACGAACGAGCCGCTACCTGGCGAGCCAACTCGACCCGGCTGTTGATGCCGAGCTTCGCGAAGACATGCCGCAGGTGGCTGTCCACCGTGTACGGGGAGAGAAAGAGTCGTTTCGCGGCCTGCTTGTTGGTGAGGCCCTGTGCAACCATCTGCACCACTCGAAGCTCAGAGTCAGTTATGCTGTCCCATCCACCCAACTCCCTGTTACCGCGACGGCTCGACCGCCTGCTCCCAACCCGCTGGGACGATTTCCTCACACGTACCGCGTCGTACTGCGCACCAATATCGACATAGATCGCCGAAGCCTCTTCCAGCAGATTGACGGCTTCGTGGTGGTCACCCGAGTCGGACAGCGCTACCGCCGCGTCCTCCATGGCCGCCGCCCTGGCCAGCACTCGCGCGCTGGAGCGGTAGTGCTCCACCGCCTTGACCAGCAGCTCAGGATCATTTCGGAGCACCCCCTGCGCATGTGCAGCTGCTCCAGTCATCGAGGACACCCGCGGATTCACCGAGGCCAGATAACGAACCGCCGCGCACACGGCTTCGGCTTTGGATGCCATGCCGATCTGATCAGCGATCCGGATCAGCAGCGGCGCCGCCGCGTACTGATCGTTCAACAACAGCAGAAGAACAGGATTCTCCGAGTACACGGTGATGAGTTTGTCGATTGCGGGACCTGCGGATTCCGGTATCTTCGCGAAGAAAAGTTTCGCCCACTCCAAGCTTGGCCACATGGTCTGACCGCTTTGAGCAATCGCCCTTTCCGCCAACGAGAGGTGTTCGCCAGCCAACGACAGCTCGTACCGCCTTATCGAGACCTGCACCAGCAGCGAACGGAGCAGTACCTGTGGCAATGGGTTCGCGCTGTCCTCAGCGGCGTCGAGACCTTCATCTGCGATCTGCTGTGCCTCAGCCAGCCGACCGGTGACCAGACACAGCTCGGCTTGGCCGTAGTGCCACAGTGGCCGCGCGCATTCGGCGCCGAACCCGTCGAGCTCGTCCCTCATGGCCGTATAAGCCGCTTGATCGTGATCCCGCTGGCGTAGCGCCACCGCACGCGCCGCGTCGGCTCGGCGGGACGCCGGCTGCCGATGCTGACGACCTCGGCCGCCTCACGGTCCTGTTGCTCGCGGCGCTCCCGCTGCTCCCATGCCTCATCCACACTCGCGCCGGTGCTGTAGACGGTGTCGTCGGCGGAGTCGTACCAAGCATCGGCATCATGGTTCGAGTCGCCGTAGCGCATGCTCATGCGCTCTCGCCCCGGCTCGACAGGCATCGGCCGGTATGCCAGTCCACGGGCCCTCCCCGGTACCCGCCATGACGAGCGCGCGCCTGCTCCGCCGTCGGCCCAGGCTGCGCGCGGCGCCGCTGCAGCTCCGCATATGTCGGCGCCGCGGCCGCCCGCCTCCAGTCGCACGCGGCGCTGACCGCATGCGAGTTCGCCGCGTCCCGTCGCCGCCGGTCCCACTCGATCCACTCACCGATCAGGTCACGAACCTGCGGAGATTCCACCAGCAGCGCCACCTTCGGCAGTTCCGACCACAGCCAACAGCTGGCCTCGCGCCAGCACGCAGCCTCTGCCACCAGCAGGTCGTAGACACCGCGTGGAATCGAG
Source organism: Saccharopolyspora erythraea NRRL 2338 (assembly GCF_000062885.1). Lineage (NCBI taxonomy): Bacteria > Bacillati > Actinomycetota > Actinomycetes > Pseudonocardiales > Pseudonocardiaceae > Saccharopolyspora > Saccharopolyspora erythraea. The sequence goes on from NC_009142.1 coordinate 5,669,386, forward strand.
ATCATGTTCTTGCCCGAGGACATGACGTCTCCTCACCAGAAAAGAAGGGCACACCGGCCGCCGCCAACCGACACCGGAGAGCCGTAGAGGTTGTTGCGAAGCCTGAGTAAAAGCGTGACGACGCTATGCGCGTCGAGCCCGGAATGGAAAGCGACGTCAGCGACGGCATGGCCCTCGCATAAAGGGGTGTTCGCGGCCTGGTGGCGCTCACCAGCGACTGTCACCGCCGCTTACGCCACCCTCGTCGAACCGCAACTACTGCCACCGAAACAGAGTGACGTCACCGGGAACCGAGGCAGTCAGTTCGAGTCCGGGTGCCGCATCGGAGCATCCGACCCGGCCAGGAAATCGTTGATCGCCGCGACCGGGATGATGTAGGCCTTACCGGTATTGCGCGCCCGCAGCTTTCCGTCAGCGATCAACTTCCGGACCTGCCACGACGACAAAGACATCATGGCCGCAGCAACGGCAACCGTCACCGCAGCGACCTCCACCTCATCTGGATTCCGAATGAGCCGAGTCATGCGTCATCACCACCAAGTCGACTTCACATCGCGGCAAGTCGTGCCACATATCCACAACTACCCGACAGCCGCCGACGGCGGAAGAGTTTTGCCGTGTCCACAGCGGCTATTGCCGTGTCCTTTCAAATGACACGGCCCGACACAAGACAAAGAGGCAGACGACTTTTCGCCATCGTCGGCAAAGCCGGGCTCACCGAGCCGGTGCGGCCAGCTCATCGCGTTCTCCGGCGCGTGTCCTGCGCTCCCTCGCCGACGATGCGTACCGCCGTAGGCCGCTGAAGCATGCCCGCTTCAAACCCTCAGGATGAGCTGTGACCATGCCGAAGGGCCCGCCCGCTGGCCGGATCGACGTCGATGGCAGTGGACTAGCCGTCCAAGCGGGCAGGCCGCACCAGTGTCGAGCCTGGCCGCTGAGCTACGGAGGGCAGAAAGGCCCATAGTCAACGACGAGGCCGTTCGACACCGCGCCGGGTCCTTCAGCGCCCGGCTCCGCTGCTCCACGCCAGCGCAGCAACCCCAAAACTCCACTGGATGGCGCAGCCGGTAGGCACACCACCCGCTGGTCCTGCCGCCGGCGGCAGCCCGCGCAACAAGTGAACTGATTTCATTTTCCACTGAAACGGCAGTAGATAGCATCAACTGAATCCGACCGCGACCCACTGTCAAGGCCGCTGGCCGAAGTCGCGTCGGCCGCGGGGCGACCGAGGAGACTCACGCGTAGCACACACATCGGGCGGAAGTGGGCCTGCAGGCACACGCTCCAGGTGAACCGCGCGGTTGACGTGGAGGCCGCTCGTCGACCGCAGGGACGACCAGGCTTACCTGTCGGCCGGGCCCCCGTGGCCATGTAGAACCCATGCTTTACGAACGCGAGCCCACGCGAGCGAGCCCTCGCGAACGCAACGCTCGTTTTTAGATCGCCCAGCTCAGGCACGGTCCAGCACACTCTCGCCGATCTCGACGCAACATCCGTCCAATGTGCGTGGGCTTTCACGCACGTGCGGATGCCCATCGGGCCAAGGGGTGGTCCGGCTGCGGCTCTTCGCGATCTTGCGAAGGTGCCGAAGGTGCCGAAGGTGCCACTATTTCGATGTGGGCACCTTCGGCACCATCGGGCACCTTCAGCAGTATCGACCCGCCGCCCAGCACAGCACTGCATCGTCCGGGACAAGGAGCCATGCCTTGCTGTGCCCGGTATCGCTTACTCATCACCTCCCGAGCGGCGTGCCGCCAGGGGATGCGGTTCGCCGGTCAATGCCGCAACCGCCGCAGCAACCTCCTCGAGACCGGCTCGAATGTAGGTCGTCGTGGTACCGCCGTCCCCACTACTGCTGTCGGTGTGCCCGGCGAAAGCCCGGGCAACCGCATAACCGAAATGTCGCTCCACCCAGGTCAGGGTGGTGTGGCGCAGCCAGTGCGTACTGATCTGCTGCGAGGCCACCCACGGCAAATGCGAGCCCAGCCTGCTCCACAGATAGTCGTAGCGGCGCCGGGTGATCGGCTCCCCGTTGACGTACCGCAGCAACTGCCCACCCGACTCGGCCGCACCCCGATGCTCGGCGTGGTCCTGCAGATGCCGCATCAGGGTCGGCGACACCGGTTGCCACCGCACCGTCCCGCCTTTCTCCTGCAACAGCACCAGACACTGCTGCGGATCGAGATCCCGTGGACGCAGCGCCAACGCTCCACCCCGGCGGCAGGCGGTCTCGGTGTGCAGCCGCAGCAGCAACGTATCCAGCGCCGGATCATTGCCCGTGGCCGCAGCCACCTCGTTGATTTCGGCCAGGCCGGAATCCGGCAACCCACGGCGGGTGGACGGCAACCGGCGCGGTTTGGGCACACGCTTAGGGGTCCTTTCAGATTGCGTGTGTGGGGAGCTTGGCGGCGAGGATCATGCAGTGGGTGAGTTGGAGGAAGCCGTCGTGGATGTCGTCGCGGGTTTCCCAGCGGATCCGTAGGCGGCGTGGTCCGTGCAGCCAGGCGATCGCGGCTTCGACCACCCACCGCAGCTTGCCGAGGCCGGAACCGTGGTCGTCACCTCGGCGAGCGATCCGGGGTGTGATGCCCCGGGCCCGCAGCTTGTCTCGGTAGACGTCGTGGTCGTAGGCCCGGTCTGCGTAGAGGCGGCGGGGTTTGCGGCGGGGCCGACCCGGCCGTCCGCGCACCGGTGGGATCTCCTCCACCAGCGGCACCAGCTGGGTCACATCGTTGCGGTTGCTGCCGGTCAGCACCACCCGCAACGGGGTTCCACAGGCATCGGTGATGACGTGGTGCTTCGAGCCCGGCCGACCACGGTCAACCGGACTCGGACCGACTTTTGGGCAACCACGTCCCCGTTTGGCCTGGATCTGGGAGGAATCCACGACCGCTCGGGAGAAGTCCAACTGATCGGCCGCTCGCAGGCGATCCAGCAGCACCCGCTGCAACTGCTCCCATACTCCGGCCTGCTGCCACTCGGCCAACCGCCGCCAGCACGTCGACCCCGAGCCGAATCCCAACTCCTGCGGCAGAAACTCCCACTGGATGCCGGTGTAGAGCACGAACAAGATGCCCTGCAGAGTCTTGCGATCGTCGATCCGACGCCGACCCGGATACCGAAACCGACGCTCGTGCCGGGGCAGCAACGGCTCGATCAACGCCCACAACTCGTCGCTGACCTCCCACGGCCTCGGGCGAGCCATCCCACGCTCCCAACGATCGAAACGTGATCAACTCCAGCCACCACCATGCCAGACCAAGATCATTATGCAAGGACCCCTTAGCCGGATTGTCGCCCTCGGCGATCCACCCGTCGGCGACCGCATGGTTGTACACACACCGCAACGCCGCGATCAGATGCTCGGCTGCACCCCGCCCACCACGGGCATTGCGCCGAGCCACTACGTGGGTTCTGACGTGCTCGGCGAACTGCTTGATCTCCAGCGCCGTCGGCTCATCCAGCCGCCGATCACCCCAGTGCTCGAGAATCCGGTTCCAGTACGAGCCATACACCCGCCGCGTGCCCGCCGACACCGCCGCCGACACCTTCGGGATGTACTCAGCGAAGGTCGGCGCCACCGGCTGCTGCGGAGGGCCGGCCACCAAGTCCTCCGGTGAGAGACCCATCCGCGCCAGCACCAGCCGTGCGGCCTCGATCTCCGCCTGCTCCGGCTGTCCGCCACTCATGACAGCTCACCCCCGACCAGGGAGCTCGTGTGCGGAGCCAGCACCGCATCCAGCGCCCGCATCGGGAAGGTCACGACCACATCCTGTGCAGGGTCAGCGGCCAGCAGCAGCCGATCTCCCGCACTCACGCCCACCCGAGTGCGCACCGGGCCGGGCAGCAGCACACGGGCCACAGCCGGGATGGTGAACACGCCCTGCGGATCACGGCGCACCACCGCCGCACCCCCACGCACGCTCACGCTCACGTGGTCACCGGCGGCCCAGCCCAGCGCCCGCACCACCGTGTTCTCCGCGATCCGGCCCGAGGCATCCACCCGGCCGATCCCGTAGACCCATGACGCGTCACCGGGAACGGGCATTACCTCGGCCAGCGGCAGCCGCGACCGCATTCGCCGAATCTCGGCCGGGACACGCGACCGAGCACCCGTCGACTGCGGCACCAGGGCCGACACGATCCGCTCACCCATGGCCACCACCACCCCGGCGACCACAGGCACACCGGGCCAGCAGCACAGGGACTGCACATGCCACACACCCGCAGGACAACGCTGGCCTCTGCGGGTTCGACTTAACGTAATACTGGGGAAATCTCACCAGTTTTTTGTGTCCGAGGGGGGAGTTGCGCACTAACCATACGGATTGAGCTGCCGGAGCCCGAGTGACACGGAGCCCCGCCGAAGCCCAAAGGTGTCGTCGCCGTACCTGCTCGGCGGCGCCGTGGATCTCCTGGCCGACGCTGGTACCACCAGTGCCGAACTCGCCGCCGCGAGCCGCCTGACCGTGGAGCAGATCGACGAAATCGTCACGGCCGGACGCGAGACCACGCCCAGCCTCCAGCTGGGTGTACATCCTCGTTCATGACACACCCGCAGACGGCAGATGCCCCGGCTCGGACGGTTCCCGCGTTCCGGCCCAGCGAAGCGTCAGTGGGCGATAACATGCCCGCAGTGGGCAGACTGACGTTTCAAGGATGGGCGGAGAGGAAAATGCCGTGGTGACGGGTGCAACGCAGCAGAGCTCCGCGTCGCCCGGCTCAACCCAATCCGCGGCGGCGACGTGGGAGCCCTTGGTCGCAGCCAACGACGCCCAGCGCGTCGCGAATAGCTACGGTGCCAAGCTGACCAATCTGATCACGACAGTGCCGAAGACCCAGCCTAGCCCGGGTGTATGTGTGTGGTTTCTGGGGACTGTCATCGGGGCCGGCGAGCGCGAACGCGCGGCCATCGCGTGGATCATCGCCGACTCCGTGATGAAGAATCGCGCGGGTTCTTCTCGAGCTGGAGAGCTGTGGCGGTCCGCCGCGCTCGCCGGTACAAGACTATCCGGTCGCGATCGAAAAATCGTTTCCGCTTTCCTCGACGGCGTGTTCGGGCTTCCACCGGACGGCAAGAGCGAAATCCACGTCATCGGGCACGTCGCTGAATGGCTGTGGTACCTGCACGCACGTGAGACCGTCCATGGGTCCCGGAACATCGCGTTGCTTGATCCGCCCAAGTTCAACGTGACCGAGCCTGGCGGGGATGGTTTCGTCGTGTTCTCCGACGCCGTTACGTCGGAGACCTCATTCCGGTTGTGGGAAATCAAGCAGCACGTCGGCGGCTCCGCAGTGTCGACCACCGTGGGCACCGCGTATAAGCAACTGTCGACGAATGCGACGCGATATCTCGCGCAACTGACCGGTATCCACTCTACGCAACCCGGGCCGGTCGGTGAGTTGTGTCAGCAACTGGTCGACTTCTGGATCGACTGCAGCCACCGAGCCGGTGCCGGGGTCAGCGTCGCGTCCGCCACGACCCCGGCACCGCCCAGGTGTTTCAGCACGATGGGGAGGCACTTTCCCGGCTTCACGCAACCCGGTCAGATGGAAGGGCTGCTGATGGCAGTCGAGGATCTCCCCGGACTCGCCCGTGATGTGAGGGGCTATCTGTGGACCGTGCTCTGAACTCTGAGGCACTCGCCGACGCGCTCGGCCAGCACGCGGAGGGCGCGCTGCCGTCGGTGGAGGAACTCATCAACCTCATCGCGGATCTAGAGGTGCAAACCTTCATCCGCCCGGAAGCTATCGATGAAAATCTGCTCCGGGCAGGGTGGTATTTGCACGGGATCGCGTCCGCGGCCGCGTCCCCGGAACTGTACACACCTGCTCGTCAACAGCGCGCGTTCGCGGTCTCCGCCCACATTTTCGATCTCGCTTTGAATGAGTCGGGCCGTGACGTCCGCGACCGACTGACTCTCGCGTTCGGCGCTCAGGTCGGCTACCGGCGTGCTGATCTGGACCCCAACGCCACAGCGATCTGGCGACGAGTCGACGACCTCCTCGATGGTCCCGGCTCTGCCCCGGAAGGCGACCACGATTCCGGAGAGTCCGGTGATCTCGGCGCCGACATGCGCGCCGCGTCTCTATCGACTGAGAGTTTCATGACCATGGCGCTGCGGGCCGGGGTGGCGTTCCTCGGGCTGGACGTGGCGCGTATCGGGCAACTGCTCCGCGTCTGGCGTACCGAGGCCGCGGCCATGGCGTCCCGCATCGAGATGGACTCGTTGCAGTCGACCATGTTCGGTCCCGCCGAAGCGGTGACCCGTGCCGTCGCTGAGCTGATGGCGTTCCTGCGCTACGGCAACCGTGAACGTCTCCGCGCAGCGCGAGCCGGGCTCCACTCCGTGATCGACCTCCGTGCCGGCGGCGGTGACCACGACGCGCGATGGGTCACAGCCCATCTGCTGGCCATCGCCGACGGCATGGAAACCTCCAGTATTTGGAGCGTTCTTCCTGACGGGACGCCGGACGCGGTCGCGCAAGCGTTCACCGTCGGCGCGCCACCCGTGCTCACGCTGTGGCCGCCTCAGCGGGACTTGTTAATGCGTACCACGGCGAACCCTCTGGAGCCGGCCACCACGCGGCTGTTGCTTTCGGTCCCGACCAGTGCGGGCAAGACTCTGCTGGCGCAGATTCTGATCTGTCATCACCTAGCAACCCAGCCCGGGGACGTCTGCTACGTAACGCCGTTGCGCAGTCTGGGCCGCGAGATGCGCCAAGCGCTGTCGGGACGCCTTCGTGTGCTACAGAAGGGGCTCGGCGCCGATCTCCCTGACTTCGGCGCCATCAGCATTGACGACTTCTTCACCTTCATCGACGAATCTGGCGACTCGTCGGTGGAGGTGATGACCCCGGAGCGACTGGCGCACCTGCTGCGACGCGACCCGGAGGGCGTGCTCGACCGGTTCTCGATGTTCGTGATCGACGAGGCGCATCTGCTCGCCCAGCAGGACCGTGGGTTCCTGCTCGAGTGGCTGCTGGCGGTGCTCGCAACTACCGACGCGCGCCTGATCCTGCTGTCGGGAGTCATGGGCAACGCGGACAAGGTGGCGGCTTGGCTCGACCCCACTCGCCCGGATGTTCTGTTCAGCTCCGACTGGCGTGGTCCAAGGCGATTGCACGCGCTGCTCTACTCCGACGTTGTGTGGGAGGCGGAGCAGCGGCTCCCACTGAAGTCGAAGACCTTCACCTCTCGATCCAGTTATCCGGTGATCGCCGACCTTCGAGTCCGGCCGGCCGAAAGCAACGTCCAGCGACTGACCACCCCACGGGACGAGCCAATCGGCGAGATGGAAAGCAAACGTCGCACGAACGGTACCTACGAGCGGAACAGGACGCCGTTCTACCTGCTGTGTGCGAGAACCGCCCATGTGCTGCTTCCCACCGGTAGCCTGCTGATGATCCTCTCGCGCCGCGACTACGCCCGCAATGCCGCACAAGAGGTCGCGAAACGACTCGATGTGACGTCGCGTACCGAAGCGCTCCGCGAGTTTCTCGAAGAACGACTCGGCGTACAGCACCCGCTCGTCGACTGCGTGCTCCACGGGGTGGCCTACCACCATGCCGGACTGCCGGTCGATGTCCTGGACGCGTTGGAGCAAGCGATGCGGTCCGAAGTGCTGCTGGCCATGTTCGCCACCTCGACACTCACCGACGGCGTCAACCTACCGGTGCGCACGGTGCTCATCTGCGAAACTCGGTACCAGGGCCAGGACCCTGGACAGCAGATGGACGGGCCCCGGCTACTCAACGCGGTCGGACGCGCCGGCCGGGCCGGACGCGAAACCGAGGGCTGGATCGTGCTGGGCGTCCAAGCCAAACCCGCCGACCGCCACTTCGAAGTTCTCCAGCCCGCCGCGGACGATCTTGAGATCGTCTCGACGCTGCACTCCAATGACGCACTGCACCAGTTGGCCGAAGCCGAGGCGCTAATTGCTGAGACCGCGGATGCTCTCTTCGAGCTGGCATCAGGCGCGGCCGCGGACTTCGCGACGTTCGTGTGGTTCGTCCTCTCGACCCTCGAACGACTCGACCCATGGGCATCAGCGACGGACCCGCGCGACGTTGTACGACGCCTGCTCGCGTTCACCCAAATGCCGGATCACATCGAACGACGATGGATGGCTTTCGCCAACCACGTCGAACAGCAATATGCCCGCACGCCGGCCGAGAGCCGACGCCGATGGACCGTGACCGGCACCGCGCTACGCAGCGCTCGACGGATCGAACAGATCGCAGTGAAGGTGGCTGACGAGGTCACCGCCCGCCACGAGGACCTGCCCCAAGCCGACTCGGGCATGACGTCCCTGACCACGATGTCCCTAACCACCGAGGAAGCGCTTGCGGTATTCGACGACGCCGGGATCTTCGAGCTGTTGCTGGAGTTGCCCGAGGCAGGCAAGGTCTGGCGATTCAAACCGACGGTGGGAGCCAAAACGACAGTCGACGTGTCGGTAGCCTCGGCTTTGCGCGGCTGGCTGGCGGGCTTGGACATGCCCGCGCTGGCCGCCGCGATACTGCCGACCGTCGATAACCCCTCGTGGCGACTGGAGCAGACCGTCGACGCGGTCAGCGGCGCGTTCGAACATTTCCTCAGTTGGACGGTCGGCGTGGTCGTCTCCCAAGCCAACGAGCTTTTGGTGGAACGCGGCAGCGCGACCGTCCTCCCGGAGGACTTGTCGTATTTCATCCGGTACGGCGTCGACACCACCACGGCCCTGAAGTTGCTGACCAGCGGTGTGAAGTCACGACGCATCGCTCACCAGATCGGTCGCAAGGCTCAAGCGCAGGACATCGAGTGGCGCGAGGTGCGTGACTGGCTCCGAAACCTCCACATCGCCGGATGGCGCCACGATTTCGAAGCAACACCTCGGGAGATCGAGGACCTGGCCGAGTTCTGCCGGTCACCGGCCCGGAGCCCACTGCGGCAACTTCTGGAGGACCACGAAACGACAGTCGATCTGGCTCGCCCGCTCGATTTTCTGCCAACGAGTCCACGGGCGGTCGAGCTACGTATGCCCAGCCCGTCCGCCCCAGTCGAAGTCTGGACTGTCGATTCGCCAGCCTCCCGGATCGGGATCATCGCGGCGGCTTCACACGCCGACATCCATCTGCTGCACAGCAGTGGCGTCGAGTGCTCCGCAACCACCGACGGCATCGTGGTGAGACTCCGCGAGGCGGACTGACCGCTACAAGGGATCGTCCACTAAGCGATGCTCCTATGCGTCAAGCCGGTTGTGGCTCGGCGGTCCGCGACGGCGCTGGGAGTGCGGTGTTGTGGCCGATGAGCGCTTTGAAGACTTCGCGAGCCAGGTAGCGTTTGAGGCACCGGATGATCTCCCGCTTGGACTTGCCTTCTGCAGTGCGTCGAGCGGCGTAGGCGCGCGTCCTGGGGTCGCGACTTGGGCGACCGATTGCGAGCAGGTGCAACGCCCGGTTGGCGTCCCTGTTCCCACCGCGGTTGAGCCGGTTTGGGATCGTAATCGCCCGTTGCGGCGGTGTCGGCTACCTGACACACCCGCGCTCGCCGCCGGACGCGGCGAAGTCCCGGTCGGCGTCCTCCGCCTGGCGTTCGAAGCCGCCGGCGCTCTCTTGCGTGAACCCTAGCCGTGAGCGCGTCGACCTCGTTCGGTGTCAACCCGCCGCCTTGACTAGGGACGCGACATACGACTGTCTATTACTTAGGTACAGTGCGGGTCGTTGGGCAGCAGCCAGGCCGCACGCAGTCGAGGTCCGCCAACCTCGGTGCGCCGCCTGACCGCTGCCCACGCATAAGGGATGTGTCGGTGGGTCAGGGCGTTACGCCTTGGCCCGCCAGCACGAAACGCATTGCGTACGCCGCCAGCAGCGTCAACGACACGATCGCAGCGCGCACAGTCCGCTGGCATTGCACACAGCAACACCACCAGCCCGGCGATCCATCTCCGTGCATTGGGTATATCCCTCCTTCCTGAGGTTTGGGACGTGCATGCAGGAGGCTACCGAAATGAGATCCACTCTTCGCGTGCAACCCCTCGTTGACCTGCATAGTTGTACAACTATGGCAATGCCGTCTGCTTGACCAGCAGGGTTCGAGATAGTTGTACAACTATGACGAGCCCACCCACTTGACTTCCAGCGTTCGCCTCTATGGCTGCGATCGCCATCAGGGGGTGAGCACATGGCCGCCTCCCCCATCACCGACGCGGACCGAGAGCGCATGCGCGAGCTGCACGCGCAGGCTCGACTGAGGTGCCCCGAGTTTGGTGGAGGCCCTGAAGCCAGGATGATCGTCCTGGCAGATGGGAGATCCAAGGTTCGATGGCTGCTCCGAAGAAGTACCCGACGAACTGCGTGAGCGTGCGGTGCGTGAGGTGGCCGAGTCCGGCCGGCCGATCGCGCATGTCGCTCGTGATCTCGGTATCCACCCCGAGGCGCTGCGTAACTGGGTCCGGCAGGCCGAGGCCGACCGCGGTGAACGCACCGATCGAGCCACGACCAGCGAGAAAGACGAGCTGACACGGTTGCGCCGCGAGGTTGCCGAGCTGCGGCGGGCCAACGAGATCCTCAAGGCGGCGAGCGTGTATTTCGCCAAGGAGCTCGACCGTCCCCGGACGAAGTGACCGCGATGATCGATGATCACAAGGACCGCTTCGGGGTCGAGCCGATCTGTCGGGTGCTGGAGTTCCCGCCCAGCACGTACTACGCCCACAAGGCCCGTAAGCCCGCTCGACGAAGCCTGCGAGATGAGGAGTTGCTCGTGCAGATCCGCCGGGTGCACGAGGCCAGCGCCCGCACCTATGGGGCTCGGCGGATTTGGCACCAGCTGCGCCGCGACGGCATCGAGGTCGCCCCCTGCACCATCGAGCGGCTGATGCACGTCCACGGGATCGAGGGCGTCGTCCGAGGCGGCAAACGCCGCACCACCATCCCCGAACCGACCGCGCCCCGGCCACCGGATCTGGTCGACCGCCGGTTCGTGGCCGCCGAGCCCAACCGGTTGAGGTCGCGGACATGACCTACGTGCGCACCTGGACGGGCTGGGTCTACGTCGCGTTCGTCCTCGACGTCTACTCACGCATGATCGTGGGCTGGCAGCTGGCCGGGCACCTGCGCACCGATCTACCCCTGGAAGCATTGGAAATGGCTCTATGGCAACGAAAAATCCGGCACAGTGACGGACTGATCCACCACTCCGACAGGGGTAGTCAAGGCGGATTCAACTGGTCGTCGCAACACCTCAATGTGTAGGAGTGTGTTGTGGCGCAGGGAAGAGCGCGTGCGGCGATTGCGGCTGGCCGTCCGCCGCTTCGGTCTCCGGACGGCCTCCGGTCAATCGGCGGCCGGAGCAGCAGCGTTTCTGGCGGCTGATCGCCGAGGGACTCTCTAGCGAGGAGGCTGCCGTCGCCTGCGGCGTGTCGATGCCGTTGGGGCCACGATGGTTCCGTGAGGGTGGCGGGATGCCACCGATCAGCCTGGACCCGCCGTGCGGCCGCTACCTGTCGTTCGCCGAGCGCGAGGAGATCACCGTGCTGCGGGCCAAGGAGTGCGGGGTCCGTGAGATCGCCCGCCGTCTGGGCCGATCTGCGTCGACGATCTCGCGAGAGCTGCGGCGCAATGCGGCGACCCGCGGCGGGCGTCTGGACTATCGGGCCTCGGTCGCGCAGTGGCACGCCGACCGGCAGGCTGGCCGCCCCAAGGTGTGCAAGCTGGCCGCGAACGACCTGCTGAGGGAGTATGTGCAAGACCGGCTCGCCGGCACTGTTTCCGCCCCGGACGGACGGGAGGTGCCCGGGCCGGAGACACGCTGGATCGGTCGGCGGCACGGGCGTCGCCAGGACCGCCGCTGGGCGTTGGCGTGGAGCCCGGAACAGATCGCCCACCGGCTCCCCGTCGACTTTCCCGAGGACGAGACGATGCGAATCTCGCACGAGGCCATCTACCAGGCCCTCTACATTCAAGGCCGCGGCGCGTTGCGCCGCGAACTGACCGCGTGTTTGCGGACGGGGCGTGCGCTGCGGGTGCCTCGAGCGCGCACCCGAGGCCGTGGGAAGAAGTTCGTTACCGAGGAGGTGATGATCAGTCAGCGACCCGCTGAGGTCGAAGACCGCGCTGTTCCAGGCCACTGGGAAGGCGATCTCATCATCGGCCTGGACAGTTCCGCGATCGGAACCCTGGTCGAACGCAGCACCCGCTTCACGATGCTGCTACACCTGCCACCCATGCCCGGCCACGGCGGTCCTCGCGCCAAGAACGGCCCAGCGCTGGCCGGACACGGCGCCGAAGCCGTACGCGACGCCGTCGCCACCACCATCACGAACCTGCCCGACCAACTGCGCAAGTCTCTAACCTGGGACCAGGGTGCGGAGATGGCCCAGCACGCCCAAATTCGGATCGACACAGGACTCCAGATCTACTTCGCTGACCCCCACAGTCCCTGGCAACGCGGGACCAACGAGAACACGAATGGCCTACTGCGTCAGTATTTTCCAAAGGGAACCGACCTATCGCGGCACAGCCGCAGCGATCTCGACGCTGTCGCCGCCGCACTCAATGCTCGTCCACGTAAGACACTCGGCTGGAAGACACCGGCCGAAGAACTAAACGAGCTGCTACTCTTACATCAATAAGCCGGTGTTGCAACGACCGCTTGAACCTGGGCAATACCTGTCCATCCGCTACGGCCAACGCCTGGCCGAGGTCGGTGTGACCGCCTCGGTCGGCTCGGTCGCCGACTCCTACGACAACGCCATGGCCGAGGCCCTCAACGGAACCTTCAAAGCCGAACTGATCGAACGACGCAGCTGGCCGAACCCGGCCGCGGTCCAACGAGCCGTGCTGCAATGGGTCGGTTGGTACAACCACGACCGCCTCCACAGCGCGATCGGCCACGTCCCACCCGCCGAATACGAAGCCATGCACTACCGTTCCACCATCACCCCGAAGACCGCCTGATCCACACACTCCGGTCTCCATCAAAACCGGGGCAGCTCAACCTTCAGCCCTCCTCGGCGGATGGCTGGCCCCGGAGAGCGTATGTGTCCCGAAACAGGACACATCGTGGACCGAAGTGGACACGCGGCGACACTCCCTAAGTCGTGGACTATTACCAAGACTGGGATGCGTGGACTTCGTCAGAGTGCAGGCGGGAACAGACTTTGATGCTGGATCCAGCCTCGGGCATAGGGCAGCGTTCGGTGGTCGCTGATGGACGTGAGCAGGATTTCAACAGGACTTACTTCAGCCTGGAGCCATCTTCTGGCCGACTGGGATCGGACCCTGCGCTCATCGGGGAAGCCCGAGACCACGCGCTACAACTACCTCCTTGCCGTGGCCCAGTTTGCCCGCTTTCTCACCGACAACGCGGCCGACTGCGCTGCCGGGCCAGCGGCGCCGGCAGAGTCGACGCGTGCGCACATCGAGGAGTTTCAGGCCTGGATGATCGAGACACGCTCGGCCTCGACAGCCTTGAACAAGCACAAGGTTCTGCAGCAGTTCTTCAAGTGGCTCGCCGAGGACGAGCAGGAGATCGACCGCTCACCCATGGAACGTGTCAAGGCCCCCACCACACCCACCAAACTGGTGCCGGTCATGGGCGATGAGGACACCAAGAAGATCCTCGACACCTGCAACGGCAAGACGTTCACCGACCTTCGAGACCAGGCGATCATCCGTCTCTACTACGGCACCGGCGCACGATTGGCCGAAGTCGCGAACCTCACCACCGACGACCTCGACATGGCCACCGACTCGGTCGTGTACCAGGGCAAGGGCGGGAAGAGTCGGCGCGTGCGGTTCGGACCGAAAACCGCCCGGGCACTGAGTCGCTACCTGCGCGCTCGCTCCCGTCACCGCGCAGCGGACGTGCCGAGCCTCTGGCTGGCCGCACGCGGCGCCCAGCCACTGCAGGCGAACGGGATCAAGATCATGCTGAAGAGACGAGGCAAACACGCTGGAGTATCCGGCGTTCACGCCCACCGATGGCGCCACAACTACGCCCACGCGTGGAAGCTCGCCGGCGGCGACACCGGTGATCTGATGCTGCTGCTGGGCTGGAGCACGGATGCGATGGCTCGCCACTACGGTGCCAGCGCTGCCGCCGAACGCGCCCAGGAAGTCCAACTGCGAATGAGAATCGGGGAAAATGTCTAACGATCAAGGAATGACTCCATCCCAGCGCAGTCGGCGAGCCCGAGCCGCCGCCCATGCCTCCTGGGCCAACACCGCTGACCGAACGGCACGAACGAGCCACGGAACCCGAGCGTTTCTCGCTCGCTTCGAGCGGCAGGTCGACCCGCATGGCCAGCTTGATCCAGCGGAGCGGGAAGTGCGAGCACGCCACGCCCGCATGGCCTACATGCTCAGCCTCGCCGAACGCTCCGCTCAGGCGAGAAGCAAGAGACGCGCACAAGCAGAACGGCAGTAGCCGAGACCCCACTCGGGTCTGCGATCACTGTCGCGGAACGCGGGCGGTGCGGTGTGCTCCGTGCACACCGCACCGCCTGCGCTTCTGTCATCGGCCTGGCCCGCAAAGGCTCGTTCAGACGTCGTCGCCGATTCCCATGCGCACCTGGCTCTCCTGGGCCCGCTCGGCGGCGGCGCTGGCGCCGTAGTGCCGCGGCATCGCATCCGAACTCCACCCCAGCAGCAACATCAGATCACCGGTGTCGCCACCGGCGCGCTTCCACTGATGGGCGTAGGTGTGGCGCCACCGGTGCGCGTGCACGTGGTCCAGGCCCGCCCTCTGGCCCAGCCGCTTGAGGCGGATCTTGATGCCGTTGGCGTTGAGAGCCTGTCCCCCGCGATCAGCCAGCCACAAGTTCGGCAGATCAGCACCCTTGCGCTTGGCGCGCGCACGCAGATAGCGGCTCAGCGCGCGGGCGGTCCTGGCACCCATGCGCACCCGCCGGACCTTGCCGCCCTTGCCGTAGAGGGTCACCGACTCCGTCTTGAGATCGACATCCTCCAGCCTGAGGTGGGCGACCTCGGCCAGCCGGGCCCCGGTGTTGCAGAACAGCCGGATGATCGCCTGATCCCGCAGGCTCAAAAAGTCCTTGCCCTTGCAGACCTCCAGCAGGCGCGTGGTCGCCTCCTCCTCGAGCACCGGAACCAGCTTGGTCGGCGCCTTGGGCAACCGCACCCGCTCCATCGGGGAACGATCGATCTCCTCCTCGTCGAGCATCAGCCACTTGAACAACTGCTGCAGGGCCTTGTGCTTGTTGACCGCCGTGGCCGCCGAACGCGTCTCGATCATCCACGCCTGGAACGCCTCGATGTGGGCCTTGGCGACCTCGGCCGGGTCCTCGGCCGCCGCGTCGGCCT
The DNA here is from genome assembly GCF_000062885.1 of Saccharopolyspora erythraea NRRL 2338. Classification (NCBI taxonomy): domain Bacteria; kingdom Bacillati; phylum Actinomycetota; class Actinomycetes; order Pseudonocardiales; family Pseudonocardiaceae; genus Saccharopolyspora; species Saccharopolyspora erythraea. The sequence goes on from NC_009142.1 coordinate 5,684,692, forward strand.
CGGGATCGGGCGCGTGCTCGGCGAGATACCGCGCCAGCTGCGCGGCGGCCAGGACGTAGTTGTAGCGGGTGGTCTCCGGCCGGTTGCCGGAACGCAGGCTGCGGTCCCAGTCCCGCAGGTAGCCGGCCCAGGTCACAGACAGGCCGTCGGTGATCCGTTCAAGATCCATCGGGGGCATCGCGAAGCTCCGAAGTCAAGGTGTCGGTAAGCGGCATGCTTGACTTCGAAGAACGAACATTGATCATCAAAAAAGGGTCTTCACAGGTTCTGACCTGCGAAGACCCTTTCGACCGTCGGGACGGCGGGATTCGAACCCACGACCCCTTGACCCCCAGCGGTGGCCGGACAAGTGCGCCACCAGCACAAACAGCGACACCGCAGGTAAGGGCGCTCCCGTCCACTGCCGTATAGAGCGATATGCCGTGGAACTCGCCAACACGATCCTCCCACTTTCCTCCCAACACCAGCGTCAAAACGGCCTGCTTGACCATCACCCGGTGTGGGTTCAAGACGCTGGACCGAGTCGACTCGTACGCCGACTATCCCTGGCTCAACGCACGTCAAGCCTCCCAGATTCCTCCCCCGCTGTCCCTCCCACCCGGAATATCCAGGACCAAGTCCCGCCCGGCGGGACTCAGCGCCCGGCCAGTGCGCTGGCACCTGCCGCGTGGACTCTCCCCAACCGGATGGCTGGACAACGCAGGCGTCCAGCCCTCACTGACAGCTCCTGGGGCGCAGCCACACTCTGCCGGACACCGCGACCTGCGAGATCCGAGGCGCTAGACGAAGTGATCGTCATGGGCAAGGTTGGCATCCTCATCGGTCCTGGCGAACCGATGCCACGTCTGGCGCGGCACAGTCACCCCGATTCCGGTGTGGGCGTTGCGCTCCTAATCGCCCTGGCGGACCGATGCCACGACCGTCCGAGTCTGGAGAGTCGAATGTTAACGGCGGCGTTGTGGCGTCGAGATCGACACCGACGGCGATGTGAGCATAGCGGTTGTGGACCCTGGTGGCCGTCACGGACCTTCATCACCAGCGCATCCAGGTAAATGACCGGGTATATCTCTTCCAGTAGACGCGACTGCCGGACCGTGACCTCTCCAGCACCGTGTCGGTGATCTTGGATATCGATCTTCTCGTGCGACAGCTCCAGTTGCGCTGCAGGTGATGCTGAATATCGCGCACGGCCATCCCCGCCCACGTACAGCGAGAGGGATGTTCTCGTCCAGACCGCCGACCCACCGCGGGCCCTTCGGCACCAGACGCGACTCAAACGATCCGGCTCGGTTGCGGGGCACGTCTTGACCAGCTTGGACAGGAACCCGCCCTGCCCGGTCAACGCCAACCGGTCCCGATCGACGTTGTCCGTCACACCATCAAGCAGACCAGCCTCAAGCATCTCCTTGACCGCATCCGGGGCCGACCGCGGCGACACCGTGGTCCCGAACGGATCCGCTCACACTGGCAGACGTGGCCATTCGCGCTGCTCACTCAGCAGTTCTCCCGGCGGGCTTCCGACACACCGGTGCCCAAACTCCCCCGTTGCCCTCGAAGCAATCTTCCGGAACGATCTAGGTCCGTGGACGACGACATGCGGCAAACTCCACAGATCACCGTCGAAGGCTCCAGCGAACCTGCGAGAAGTCATGGATGGCAAGCGGTGTGGGACGGCACTCTCGCTTTCGCGTTCGGGGGTATGTTCACCGGCGGTTTCGGGGTCGAGTTCGTGAAGTCGTTCGCCACCGGCGACGACAAGGGACGCTGGTGGATCACGGCATGTCTCGCCATTGCGGTCGCCACCCTCGTCCTCGGGACAGTGCAGCGCCGCCGACAACAGCGATTGCAGCAAGTTGGCATCGTGGCCACCGCAGACGACCGCAAGCGTGGAGCATACCCAGACCGAGACGCCCTTGCGTTCAGCTGCACCGCTTATGCCGCCACGCTCAAAACCAGCATCATTCTACCTGAGAACAAACCGTGGAACGACCACGAGATCGATGCACTCGCCGACGAAGTCGTACGCGCCATCCAGATCGCCACCACAACCGTTTCGGATTCGGCACGCATCAACCTCATTCCAACCATGCCCCTCAACGTCGGATTCTGGTTCGGCACCCGACTGAAGTCCGACAAAGCACACGAGATCGCCATTCATGGCCGGAAGAGAAACAACGGTTCTCCCTCCTACTTCCCCGCGACGATCCTCCGTGAAACGACCACCACCGCGACACCGCTTGAAGTCGGTATGGAAACCTTCGAGGACGGGGATCCCGATGTGGCGGCGATCGCCCTGGACCTGCAGGGACGCGGCAATGACTTTCTTGTTCCAGTCCGGAAGGTCTGCCAAGAACACGGTGCCCGGACGCTGCTCAGCCTCCGCACATGGTCGACCACAATCCCGGAGACCAGGGAGGCTTTCACCGCCGTCGTCGAACAAGCCTGCCGCGAGTGGCGCAAGCACACGGAAACGACGGGGGCGCAACGACATCGACTCATCTTTCTCAGCGGCCCCATCCCAATCGCCGTCGCACTCGGCGCTCGATTCGCCCCCGAACGGGGCCGCTGGACCGCCTTCACCTTCGACCGAGACACGAGCCGGTACGTACCCTTCCCAACCCGGGATTGACCTGCAGCAGCCTCTACTCGGATGGCCCCACACGCGAGCGGCCCAGCGACGCCACCACCAGGCGGGGGCACTCGCGGCGAATCACCGCAGGTCAGAAGCGAGAGGCAGGCATGTAAGATCCACATCGGTGGACGCTAAGATCGACACCGAGCACCCGCTCGAAACGATCTTTGAAAAGCCAGGACACGGGCACCGAAAACAAGGAGCCCCCGTCACCGACGCGCAGCGTCGGTCCTCATTGCGGCCTCCAGCATCGCCGGGTCCTTGAACAGCGCCTCGATCCCGTCACCGACGCGCAGCGTCGGTCCTCATTGCGGCCTCCAGCATCGCCGGGTCCTTGAACAGCGCCTCGATCCCGTCACCGACGCGCAGCGTCGGTCCTCATTGCGGCCAGGCGTTCGGCGGAGAGCAGGCCCGGGAGTTCGGGCCCGTCACCGACGCGCAGCGTCGGTCCTCATTGCGGCATTCGGCCTGGGGATGGATCTCAGCCTGCTCGCGTACCCGTCACCGACGCGCAGCGTCGGTCCTCATTGCGGCGCCGCATACGCAGGTCCAGTTGCCGTCGGCATCGACGGCCCTCACCGACGCGCAGCGTCGGTCCTCATTGCGGCAGGAACCACGCGATCAGCGCGCCGGGCAGACCGTTCCCGTCACCGACGCGCAGCGTCGGTCCTCATTGCGGCCGGCGCCGGTGGGTGCGGAGACGGACGTTGGTGTGCAACGCCCGTCACCGACGCGCAGCGTCGGTCCTCATTGCGGCGGCACGTCGCTCGCCTGCGATGTGCGCAGCTTCCTCCGTCACCGACGCGCAGCGTCGGTCCTCATTGCGGCAGTACGCAGGAGTCCAGCCGTGAAGATCCAGACCCGCCGTCACCGACGCGCAGCGTCGGTCCTCATTGCGGCATTCGGCCTGGGGATGGATCTCAGCCTGCTCGCGTACCCGTCACCGACGCGCAGCGTCGGTCCTCATTGCGGCGCCGCATACGCAGGTCCAGTTGCCGTCGGCATCGACGGCCCTCACCGACGCGCAGCGTCGGTCCTCATTGCGGCAGGAACCACGCGATCAGCGCGCCGGGCAGACCGTTCCCGTCACCGACGCGCAGCGTCGGTCCTCATTGCGGCCGGCGCCGGTGGGTGCGGAGACGGACGTTGGTGTGCAACGCCCGTCACCGACGCGCAGCGTCGGTCCTCATTGCGGCGGCACGTCGCTCGCCTGCGATGTGCGCAGCTTCCTCCGTCACCGACGCGCAGCGTCGGTCCTCATTGCGGCAGTACGCAGGAGTCCAGCCGTGAAGATCCAGACCCGCCGTCACCGACGCGCAGCGTCGGTCCTCATTGCGGCATCGGGTGTGCGTGCTTGCTGATTGGTGCCGGTACGACCGTCACCGACGCGCAGCCTCGGTCCTCATTGCGGCCCTACTACAACACCGGCAACGTCAGCTCGTTCTCGACCGTCACCGACGCGCAGCGTCGGTCCTCATTGCGGCGTCGCGGGCGAAGTCGTGGCTCCGGTGAATCTCCATCTCAGCCGTCACCGACGCGCAGCGCCGGTCCTCATTGCGGCCCACATCGAGAGATCCCCTACTACAGCGTGTAGCCCGGCAGCCGTCATCGACGCGCAGCGTCGGTCTTACTGCGGCTGCGCATAACCACGATGCGCCGTGATGAGCATCCAGTTGCCACCACGAGCGTTCCGGGCCGATCCTCCGCTTTCCGCAGCCGGGTGCTCCATACTTGCGTTCCTTACGATCACGCTGCCACGGGATCTTCAGGTACGTCGCTGTCTTGGCCTCTCATGTTGGCCTCTGCATCAGCCAATGGCTATTGCTGGCTTTCCAGCCGCCCGTCGCGGCTGCTCCGGTGAAAAGCTCACCGGAGGGGGTGGGTCTGATGTGGCCGCTTGCAATCCACTATCGAGTGAATCCCGAGATTCGGTGTGCGGGTGCATCATCCCTGGGTGTCACAGCCTGGCACATACCTACCTACAGGAGATGATCTCCCATGGATCCGCCATTGCCCATCGGCGCCCGCGCGCTCAGCGACTTCCGGTTTTGTCCGCGGCTGTTCCACTTGGAGCACGCGGAGGGCTACCGCTTCGACAGCGAGGAGATGCGCCTCGGACGTCACGTCCATGCCTCCGTGGACGTGACGTCCGGGCGAGAACGTCCAGCTCAGCGTATCGATCCGTCGAACTGGCGCATCTGCGCTCTCGCACTGTCGTCCGACGAACTCGGACTCGTGGCCGTGTGCGACGTCGTCGAGGCAGTCGGCGGGAACGTCCGGCCCGTCGAATACCGGCGGGGCGCGCCGCAGCGCGACGGGCAGCCGTGGCCGAACGACCGAATTCAACTGCTCGCTCAAATCGTGCTACTTCGACACCACGGCTATCACTGCACCCACGGTTACCTCTGGTACGACTCCGTCCGTCGGCGCGTCCCCGTGCCATGGAGTGCCACGGCCGAGGCCGAACTGCGCCACCATCTCTTCCGCGCACGCCACGTCGCGAGCCAAGGTCAGCCTCCGCCGCCACTGCGGCACAGTCCTAAGTGCCCACGGTGCGCGCTGCTGCCGATCTGCATGCCGGACGAGATCAACGAACTATCCGAACGGGATTCCGAGAAGCCAAGGAAGCTTCTCGCACGTGCCCCTGCCCGTGATCCTGTTTACGTCACCGAACCCGGGACCACTGTCGGCATCCGCAGCGAGCGCCTGGCGGTGCGCAAGGACCACGAAGAGCTTCTGTCCTGCAGGCTCCGCGACGTGCTGCACCTCGTGGCCGCCGGTCCGGTGCAAGTCACGAGCCAGGCCGTGCACGCACTTGCCGAGCAGGGCAGTCCGGTCGTGTGGACCTCCACAACTGGGAGACTCAAATCAGTCGATATACCAACCGTGGGCAAGCACGTTGAGCTACGGAGACGTCAGTTCACCGCGACACCGAACACCGCACTCGACTTCGCCCGCCGCATTGTCGGCGGCAAGATCCGCAACGCCCGCACTCTGCTGCGCCGCAATCCCCACGTCGAGGAACCGGACCTCCTGAACCGCCTCGACGCCGACGCCGTCCGCGCCGAACGGGCACCGACCCGCAGCACGCTGCTCGGCATCGAAGGCGCCGCAGCCCGCACGTACTTCGCCGGACTCGTCGAGACCTTCCGGACAGATCACCGTCTCCCCGGCCCGGCCTTCGACACCATGGGGCGGACCCGCAGACCACCTCGGGATGCGGTTAGCTGCCTGCTCTCGTTCCTGTACTGCCTACTGATCAAGGACATCACCACTGCCTGCTACGCCCTTGGTCTGGACCCGTACTTCGGCTTCTATCACCAGCCTCGGCACGGCAGGCCCGCGCTCACACTGGATCTTGCCGAAGAGTTTCGCCCGCTTATCGCCGACTCCACAGCCCTGACGCTGATCAATAACCTGCAAGCCGATCCGGCGATGTTCCACGTCCACTCCACCGCGGTCGCACTCACCTCGTCCGGGCGCCGCGACGTGATAGATGCCTACGAGCGTCGCCTGACCACCGAAGTCATACACCCGGTCTTTCGTTACAAGACGACTTATCGTCGGGCTATAGAGATCCAGGCACGCCTGTTCGCCGCCCACCTGCTCGACGAGATTCCACATTACACCGCGTTCACTAGTAGATGATTATCATGCGCCGTCACCGCTACCTCGTCGCGTACGACATCCGCGACCCCCGGCGCCTACGTCTGGTCGCGAAGAAGATGGAGGACTTCGGCGACCGCACACAGTACTCGGTGTTCCTGTGCGACCTGACACGTGCCGATGTCGCTGACATGACCCGCGCGCTGCTCACCGTCATCGACTCCACAATAGATCGCATACTTATAGTAGACCTCGGATCAGGCGACTCCGATAGCAGATTCGAGTTTCTGGGGCGCCGACACGGGCTACCGACCACCGGCCATCGGGTCCTCTGACGCGCCCAAAACCGCTGAAAGGCACAACAATCATGACCGCAAACACCGACACCACCGATTTCACCCCGCCGTACAACATCACGTGGCGCACGTTCCTCGGCAGCCTCGACCGCATGGCATCGGACGCGTCCCTGCCTTCCGTCATCGACCGCAGCTATCTCAGTTGGATGCCGGGCAGCGTGCAGACGAGCTACCTCACGTTGTGCCGCCAGTTCGGGTTGATCGACGACGACGGCAGCCCCATGAGTCTACTCAGCGAGATCGTCTACACCCCGAATTCCCGCCCGGAAGTCGTCGCGCGACTGCTGCGCGTGCACTACGCCGCCATCGTCGAACTCGGCAAAACCCACGCAACATTGCAGCAACTCATGGATCTGTGGAAGGAGACGTTCGGCCAGAACGGGGAAACGCGCCGCAAAGCCATCACATTCTACATGCAAGCAGCCGACTTCGCCCAAATCCCGGTTAGTCCGCTTTGGGAACGAGGCGTCGCCAAGGCCAGCAGGCAAGCCACACCGGCCCGCCGAGCCCGGCCGCGCGCGCGCCGGACCAAACAGAAGCCGACCGCACCACAGTCGACGTCCACACCATCCGACACCGTCGTCCTCGCCTCTGGTGCTGGAACACTCAGCATCAGCGTCGATATCGATCCGCTTCTTCTGTCCGAAGAGGACCGTGGGTTCGTCTTCGGTGTCATCGACTCCGTGCACGAGTACCAGAACAAGCACACCAGCGATACGACGAACGACCCTGAGGACACAACCTCCTGATGACCACACTGGAAGAACAAGCCCATGTCCACCTACGGCTTCGACCCACAACGGCGTCCCTACCAACACGACCGCGTTCTGCTCTACGTACGCGCAGGCGGAAGATGCCAGCGCTGCGGCACCGAACTCGGCGCCGACTACCACGCCGCGCACCTCGTGGCCTGGAACAACGGTGGCGGCACCACACTCGCGAACATGCAGGCGTGGTGTCCACGCTGCAATCTCGGGCTCGGCGACCACGACGTCGAGCCCTTCGGCGAACTCGCCCTCCGACCCTGGCAGTCCCAGGCACTGCCGGTCATCGCCGAGCGGATCTTCAACTACGGCACCGCCGTCCTGCACGCAGCCCCTGGTGCGGGCAAAACGATCTTCGCCGCCGCGCTGTTCCGCATCCTGCACGATGCCGGATACGTGGAGCGCATGGTCGTCGTCGTGCCGAACACGGCGCTGGTCCGGCAGTGGCGATCCGAACTCGCCCAACTCCGCATCCACCTTGACCCACACCCGACCGACGGCGCACTCGAAACCACCGGCCTCGCTGGCGTCATCGTCACCTACCAATCCCTGCCCACCTACGCGGGCGTGCACGCGACCCGCATACGCCAACGGCCGACGCTCATCGTCTTCGACGAGGTCCACCACGTCGCCACCGACGCATCCTGGGGCTGGGCAGTGCGGAACATGGTTGGCGACGTCGCATCAGGAGACATCCACGCCCACGCGGTACTCAACATGACCGGGACGCTGTTCCGCTCGGATCCCCGGCGCCGGATCTCCACGGTCAACTACGACCGCCTCATCGTCGAAGGTGTTCCCAAGCTGCAGGCCGCCGCCGACTGGTCCGTGCCCACCCGCGACCTCGTCGGCACCGAACTGCGCGCACCCGACCTCTACTGCTACGGCGGCCGCGCTGAATACATCGACCTCACGAGCGCCAAAGCCCAGCCACGCAAGCAGATCGCAGACCTCGACGAGCAAGAACGAGTCGGAATTTTGCCCCAGGTGTTCGCGTCACCAGAATGGATCAACGGATTCGCCGCCGAAGCCGTCAGATTACTGGCAGAGCAACGCGCCGCCCTCGACGGCGCCGAACACCTGAAACTGCTGTTCGTTGCTCCCACCATCGTTGCTGCCCGACACGCCGCACACGCACTGAACAAAGCGACCGGAACCGACTTCGCCCGACTCGTCGTTCACGACGAACCCCACGCACTCAACACACTTCGCATCGCCGCCGAAGAACCACGGTCATGCGGAATCGTTACAGTGCGGATGGTCACCGAAGGTTTCGACTGCCCCCGCATCGCCACCATCGCCTACGCCACCAACATCGTCGCCCCACTGTTCGTCGCACAGATGATGGCCCGCGCGATGCGCCTAACCCCCACGGAACGCGACACCGGCACCCACCTACCAGCGAAAATCCTCATCCCCGATCACCCAGCGCTCCGCGACGCTTTCGTCGACGCCATCCGAGACACCATCCCCCTCACCGAGGACACCGAGCCCGACGAACGCGGCGCCGCGCCGGAGACGCTCGGCGCGCACCACTACGACCTGCTCGGCATCGACGATCCGCGACTGCACAATGTCAACGTCCTCGACCAAGACGAGGCAGTATCAACCGAAGAACTAACGGAGGCCCAAACCCTCTGCGAGAAGCTGCATATCCCAACCGCATTCGCGGCACGCGTGGCGATCGGAATCCGCGGGCGAGGAACCTGACTCCACCCCGAACAGCGACTTCGCCCCCACGACACAGCCCGCGGCGACCGCAGCAGTCACAAAGGATCGCTGTAGTCACGGCAGTCACAACATGCAGCTCGGACCACCGGATCGTCCGCGAGCGGTCCGGCCACGACACCGCCAGGCAGAGGCGCTCGCAACGGGTTACCCCTGGTCAGAAGCGAGAAACAGGCATGTAAGATTGACATCGGCGACCGCCGAGATCGCTACCGAGCATCCACTCGAAACGATCTTTGAAAACGCAGGACACGAGCACCAACAACAGGGAGCCCTGTCACCGGCGCCAAGCGTCGGTCCTCATTGCGGCCTCGTCGGTCATGGATTTGCGCGCTTCTTCGCGCCTGTCACCGGCGCCAAGCGTCGGTCCTCATTGCGGCTCGTAGTTGACCGACGCGTCGGTCATGGTGCGGTACTGTCACCGGCGCCAAGCGTCGGTCCTCATTGCGGCCCCTCGGCTGGTGGACTATCAGCGGCGTCGCCCTCCTGTCACCGGCGCCAAGCGTCGGTCCTCATTGCGGCCGATGCCCTTCGTGCTGGCCTTGCCCAGCGCGTTCAGCTGTCACCGGCGCCAAGCGTCGGTCCTCATTGCGGCACGGAGTAGAACGGCACCCCGGGCACCCCGGGGTTGAAGTAGTACTCCGCCCTGTCACCGGCGCCAAGCGTCGGTCCTCATTGCGGCACCAAGCCAAGCTTGTCGCCGAGCACACCACGCACGAAGCTGTCACCGGCGCCAAGCGTCGGTCCTCATTGCGGCTCCTGGGCCTGCTTGGTGAACCACAACGGCCTGCTCGGTGAACCACAACGGCAGCACAGCTGTCACCGGCGCCAAGCGTCGGTCCTCATTGCGGCCAAGAACGCCTCGGAGATGATCCGCGAGTGCGGCTTGATCCGGCTGTCACCGGCGCCAAGCGTCGGTCCTCATTGCGGCCTGCCACCAGTAGCGCAGCAGGGGGAACGCCAGCTCCACTGTCACCGGCGCCAAGCGTCGGTCCTCATTGCGGCTTTCCGAGGCGAAGGTTTCTGGTGTTCGCCATGTCGCCTGTCACCGGCGCCAAGCGTCGGTCCTCATTGCGGCAACTCGGTGTCATAGAAGTACTTCATCGTTTGAGTTCTTGCTGTCACCGGCGCCAAGCGTCGGTCCTCATTGCGGCTGTCCTGCGCCTCGTCCAACAGGATCACGTCGTACGGCTGTCACCGGCGCCAAGCGTCGGTCCTCATTGCGGCCACGTGCCAGTGCGGGTCACCGATCGGCGCGTCGCCGACCGGCTGTCACCGGCGCCAAGCGTCGGTCGTCATTGCGGCCTCGGAAGGTTGGCCATGCGTGGTCCGGGCAGGGACTGTCACCGGCGCCAAGCGTCGGTCCTCATTGCGGCACGTCCACGCCGAGGTAGTCGGTGCCGAGGCGATCGTCGGTGCTGTCACCGGCGCCAAGCTGTCAACGGCGGCCGAATGTGGACCCGGCTGCGGCGGCTGAAAATGGACCCACCCTGGTTGTTGATGTTTAGTCGTTGGTGTTGGTGGCCGCGGGCACGCGGCCGAGGTCTTGGCGGTCTTTGAGGCGGTAGCTGTCTCCTTTCAGTGAGATGACTTCGGCGTGGTGGACGAGGCGGTCGATCATGGCGGCGGCGACGACGTCGTCGCCGAAGACCTCGCCCCAGCGGCCGAAGGGTTTGTTGCTGGTGACGATCAGGCTGGCTCTCTCGTAGCGGGCGGAGACCAGCTGGAAGAACAGGTTCGCGGCTTCGGCTTCGAACGGGATGTAGCCGACCTCGTCGATGATCAGTAGCGGGATCCGGCCGAGTTTGACCAGTTCCTGCTGGAGTCGTCCGGCGTGGCTGGCCTCGGCGAGCCGGGCTACCCACCCGGCGGCGGTGGCAAACGAGACGCGGTGTCCGGCCTGGCAGGCCCGGATCCCGAGTCCGATCGACAGGTGGGTCTTGCCGGTGCCGGGAGGCCCGAGGAAGACCACGTTTTCCTTGCCCGCGATGAAGTCCAGTGTTCCGAGATGTGTGATCGTGTCGCGTTTGAGGGAGCGTTGGTGATCGAAATCGAACTCCTCCAGCGACTTCCTGCTCGGGAACCGGGCGGTGCGGATGCGGCCCTCGCCGCCGTGGGACTCGCGGGCGGCGACCTCGCGTTGCAGGCAGGCGGCCAGGAACTCCTCGTGGGACCAGTCCTCGGCCCGGGCCCGTTCGGCCAGCCGCTCGACCGCCCCGGCCAGCGACGGTGCCTTCAACGCCCGGGCGAGGTAGGCGATCTCGGCAGCCACGTTGCGACTACTGGTGGTGGGTTTGCCGGGCATCACGCCACCCCCTGGTCATCGGTGGTGTCGGTGTCGAGGCCGAGTGCGCGGTCGTAGTCGGCGAGCTCGCGGTGCTCGACGGGTGTGTCGACCGGGCGCAGGCTGGCCCGGCGGGCTTGCTGGCGCAGCCTGGCTGCGGCGGTGGCGTGGTCGGGGTCGGTGATGCTCTGGTGCGCCGCCCAACACCGCTGATGCCGGGCGACCAGGCCGCCACCTTGGCAGGACCTTCCACGTGCTCTAGATCGCCGGTGATCTCGACGCGGTGACCGATCGCCGACGGGTGCACCGAGTAGTCGTTGGCGCCCAACCGCACGTAGTGATCACGCGGCAGCCGGATACTCGCGCGCCATCCGGTCACTGGGGCCACCGGCGGCAAGGCCAGCATGGCTTGCCGTCGTGCTCCCACCGGTCGGCCGGCCGACACCCGAGGATGCGGTGGTGACGTTGGTTGGCCCGAACCAGCCAGTCGGCCAGCTGGGTGTTGAAATCAGCCGGTGAGGTGAACCGGCGGCCGGGCAGAAACGAGGTCTCCAGATAGCCGTTGGCCCGTTCCACCAGCCCTTTGGCCTCCGGGTCACCGAGGCGGCATTGGATCACCGCGATCCCGAGCGTCCCGCGAAAAGCGTTCATCGCCTCGGTCAGCACCGGCCGACCGGCCTTGCGGAACCCGACCGCGGACTCGTTGTCCCACACCAGCGTCTTGGGCACCCGCCCCCACCCCGACAACAGCGCCCAGTGCCCGGCCAGCAGATCCGGGCCCTGCCGCGACGGGATCAACCTCGCGGCGATCACCCGCGAATAGCCCGACACCATCACCAGCACCGGCGGCCGCCCCACCTGCCCGAACCCCAGCGGGATATCGACCGGCGGGAACCACAGGTCGCATTGGGCCAGCTCACCGGGCTGATACACCGTCCGCGACACCGGATCCGGCGGCAGGAACAACGGGCGCAACTCCCGCACCCGGTCCTTGAGCACCGTCAGGCCCCGCTGCCAGCCGATCCTCTCGGCGATCACCGGCACCGGCATCGTCGGCCACTCCGCCAGCAACGCCCGGATCTGCGGCTCCACCGCATCCACGACCGAGCCCTTCGACGGCCGCTGATACCGCGGCGGCCCCTCCGAAGCCAACGCCCGCCGCACCGTGTTCCGCCCGACACCCAGCTTCCGGACGATCGCCCGAATCGGCATGCCCTCACACCGATGCAACCGACGGATCTCTGCCCAGTCCTCCACGCTGATCACTCCCTACTTGTCAGGGAGTGGGTCCGATTTCGCCCGCCCACACCGGGTCAGGATTCACCCGTCCGCGACACAAGCGTCGGTCCTCATTGCGGCACCATGCCCGGGTGCGCATCCGCACGGCCGCCGACCTTCTGTCACCGGCGCCAAGCGTCGGTCCTCATTGCGGCGCCTTCACCTTTGCCGGCATCCGGCCGGAGTTGTTCAGCCGGCTGTCACCGGCGCCAAGCGTCGGTCCTCATTGCGGCCCAAAACCCTGCGTCGTGCATCAACCAGTACCCGGCTGTCACAGGCGCCAAGCGCCGGTCCTCATTGCGGCATCACGATGGCGGTAGAGCTGTCGGTGTAGTCGGCGACTGTCACCGGCGCCCAGCGTCGGCCCTCATTGCGGCAACCAGAGGGAGAGGGCTATGGGCAGCGGCCACATCTGTAACCGGGGCCCAGCGTCGGGTCCTCATTGCGGCTGGTCACGGAACTGGCCCGCACCGAACTCGCCGCAATGGGATCGACACCTGGCGTCGGTCCCATTGCGGCGAGATAGTGTTTCCCAGCGGTACCGCGATCCGGCGCTGGTACGTCACCGTGCCCAGCGACGCTCCTCATTTCTCGCGGTAGCCGTCCGAGTTCAGCTATGGGTCGGCAGGAACAGGCCCATTCCAAGATATCTCTGTGATCCCAACAGAACCGGTCCTGTTGCTGGCTCGGCAAACGTGATTTTCGCGTGGGTGTACGGGCGGTTGTCTCGGCGGGGTAGTTGCGATCGGCCGAGGTCGGCGGCTCCGTGGACGAACGGGTTCCGGCTCGTAGTCACTTCGATCGGACTGGGGAGTCCACTTCGGATGCATGTGCGGGCGATCTCCGCCGCTTCCCTGCCCTTACCCGGGTAGCGATCCAGCACCATCGGCGTCACCGTCGTCCAGCTTCGGGACGGACCCGACAACCCAGCCGTGACGGGCTCGGCATCCTGGGGCCGCAGTCGCAGCCGTACACCCGGCAAGTCCAGATGAAGTGGTTTTCCCGTTGTCAGCGCCGCACTGATCTGCGAGACCAGATTGGGAGTACCCCGGGGGGTCCATACCGCGACGCTCGTGATGTCGCCCCGCGCGCCCACGCCTCCCGCATCCGGTACCGCAAGGTACGCCACGTGCGTGAGCTCGTCGGCGTTGTGCCCGGATACCTCCGGCGGCAACGGCTCCGGCATCCTGCTCATGATGGCCTTGCGCAACATCGCTGTGACCACACCGGATCGTTTCGCTTCGACTCGGATCCCGCTCGGAAATCCGAACACCACCATCCGCTCGGCCAAGCTCGAGTCGACCGCGACGTCCGAGTCACCGGCATGGTCGCTGAACGTGTTCGTCATCGGATTCTTCCTGTGTTCAGCGGGTCGTGTTGTCACCGATGAACAGTGCGGTGGTCTGGCGCAGTGGCACGAGTTGGAGCATGTCGTAACGGTTGAGAACGTCTTCCGCTCCCGCGGCAGGTCTGTACTGTTTGACGGTACGGTGACTGCCCCAGTTCGTGAACGGGGTGATGTTCGGCGGGTCCACGGGCTCCGGCGCGATCCAGGGTGGTCCCTCGATTTTGTTCCCCTCGACGAGGAGTGCGGCCCACCAGTGGTCGTGATCGACGCGAACTCGCAGCCACCGGTGTCGTGTCCACGCCCACAGGTGCGTGGTTTTCGGCGGCTCAGCGGGCAGCTTGTCCTGGTGAAAGCCGAGGTGATCGGCCCACGAGGCCGTCCACCCGCCGGCGAGTTCCAGCAGTTCGTGCCACGTGTTCCGGGTCTTGCGACCAGATCCGTGGAGGTACCAGCTCATGCGTTCACGTCCTCGGTCGAGGCGATCACCGGATCGCGCAGTACACCGGCCAGCTCGGACACCTCGAATGTCGCAGAACGGCACTCCCGTACCGCGACGGTGCCGAATCCCGCGGTAGTTCGAGCGCCGATCCCCACATATCTCGCGTCCAGGTCCGCCACGACCGCGTGCAGCAGCCGGGCGTCCTGCGCCGCCTCTGCTCCGGTCTCCGTTCCGAGCCACCGGACTCGCATGGGAAACCACCCGGCCGCGACGACCTCGTGCTCATACAGAGCCTGGTCACGGGCACCACCGGTGAAACGGTCAATCGCAACGTGGGGACGGAAGTCTGGCTGTGCGTCTTCGATCACCGCATCGTCCACGGCAATTCTGCCGCGACGCGCGTTTTCCTCACCGGCAAAGCCGAACAGCAGACAGGGGCGGCACTCACCGCATTGCTGGTCCTTGCACGCCAGCAGGCCGAGGACGCGGCAAATGTATTCGGCACGGGACCGCAGCACGCCTTTGAGTGTCGAGCCGGGAACCACAAACTCCTCGCCGTGTCGGAACGCGGTCAGGGTGTTGTGCTTCGGGCCATTGACCGAGTTCAGTTCCGTGCCGCAGTGTATTGCGTCCACGATGGACAGATCGACGTCCAAAGCGTACGTCTCGGCGGAACGCGTTTCCGGAGTTTCTGCCGGGTTCGGACGCCGTTCGGTGTTGAGCCACGCCATCAGCCCGTCCGGGCTGTCCAGGTCGTAATCGACTCTGCCCCAACCGACCAGTGAGCACCGGCCCGCCCCGCGAGTCACCCCTCGGCCCAGCGTGGGATGCCACTGCTTCAGCACGTCGAGGAACCGCTCTAGCAACTCCTCGTCGGCGTTGTCCCATCGCAACACCACGTCGAACTCGGTGCCCGTCTCCAGCATCTCGACACGGTGGAAGTGGTGGGTGCGGGCTGCACCGCGCTTGCGGTCTGAGGAGTTGCGGGTGTGCGAAAAGGTCTCACCGCGCCGGTGTAGCAGTGTGCCGAGAACCTGGATCGCCGACGGCATCGCCCGCTCCGGTTTCTCGTCGTTGCGCTTCTGGCTCCGGCGCATCGCCTCTGCTTTTCCGTGCTTGTCCGCAAGCTGTTCCGGGGTGTCGCCGAACAGGTCGCCCAGTCCGGCGTCGAAGGCCGCGCAATGCGCCCGAAGACTCCCGGCGATCGTGGTCCCCGGCAGCGACACCTTGCCCTTCGCTTTGCCTTTCGGGGCCGGGTCCCTGCGGATCGGCTGCAGATATCCGTTCTCACCAGCGCCGGCCTCGGTCCCTCCGACACCGCCAGCCGTCTCGAAGCGCAGTCTCGCGGTGATCAGTGTCACTTTCACCTGTGTGACTCCAGATCGGTGAGTACAGCGTAGAACAGCGTGGGCTCGACGACGTTCAACAGGCGTCGAAGCGCCTTTTCGTAACCGCCGTCACCGGTGAGGCTTTCCTGGAACATCGTGTCGTCGACCTCGCCCCGCAGCATCTGCTCATACCGTTGCCGCAGCAGCGGGACATCCGTGCGGAGTCTGGCCGGGTTCCGCAGTGGCGCCGAGCCCTGCACAAGGCGCTGGACGGTCAACGGCTCCTGCTTCACCGAGTACAGCGCCCCGAAACCCTCCCGTCTCCGCAGACCGATGCCGCGCGCCATCAACCGCTTCCGCGCCTGCTCATCCGCTGCCCGCTCCAGACGGATCACATATGTCGAGCCTGGCTGCACGGCGCGTTCCACCGGCTTCGGAAGACCGCTGGCGGCATGCCAGCCCTCGACCTCGCACCAGCGGGTCCAGCAGTTCTCCACCGCTTGAGCCTCGACTTGGAGCACGTCGGTTAACTCGTCCAAATCCGGCTTCACACTGGGAAAACCATGCTTGTCGACAAACGCCCCGGGGCCGAGCAACCGCAGGATGAGTTTGTTCCCACGCTGTTCGACCGGTTCCGGCTCGACCTCGGTGTCGACCTGCACTACCGCGGCACCCTGATGCTTGAGCCGACCGCCCAGATACACCGTGTCCACAGGTTGATCGACGATCCATAGCGCGCGCACAGCTGGGCCGTGCAGCCAGCCACTGAACCTGGTGTCGCGCTGCAAGCTGTTCTGAGTGAACAACTGGCCCTCACGCACGACACCATCCTCGTCGAGCGCGGCACGCGTGCGGCGTTGTCGCGCTACCGATCCGGTGGACTCGCCCTTGCTGTCCTCAAGTGCCTGCCCGCACTTGCAGTGCTCCTGCTCGCCATCCGAAGCCGCCCGGTCCCACCACAGACGAGGACAGTCGTCCTTCGCCGCGTACTTGTGCACCTTCACGCTCAGCGGCGCCGGCAGGCTGTTCTCATTGTGCAAGGGCCCGAAGGCGCCGTCGCCCTCGAAGACGTCGAGGAATTCCTCGGTCGTGGTCACCTCGACACCGCGTTCGTTGATCCACCGTCCTGCCAACGCACCACGCACCACCGTGCCGGGCACGTGGTCGTAGGTGTCTTGCAAAAAATCGGCCCGCAAGCGCTTGCCCGCCGCCATCGGTTCGAGCAGCGTCACGGTGATCCTGGCCAAGTCCTTCACCGTTTCAACCCCAGGAAAATGCGCACGGTCTCCTCGTTGATCTCCTCGGCGCAGCGGATGCCGACCCAGCCCGATCCTCTACGTCGCCACGCCCCCAGCGAACACGTGGCCTGCGCGGCTACCTTGAGCACCGCCTGGTGCACCGCGAGACGTTCCCGAGGGACGTAGCGGAACTTCGTGATGCTGAACCGGCCCTGATCCGCGCCAGTGTGATCGGCCAGTATCAGCATGTGCCCCTGCGCGGTCCGGCTGTGCTGATCGATCCGCACCCGCGCCGCGGGCTGGGCACCGTGCCAGTCGCCGTCGGGCCGGACCGGCGACCACCGCCACGGCGACGGATTTCCGTCCGAACCGAAGACCTCGTCGATCACCGGATTCTGTGACCCCAGCAGCTTCTTCGCCGTCGCCCGCACGACCCCGGCCATGCTCGTCGCGGGCAACTGATCACGCTCGTCGATCGTGTCGTGCGATCCGCCGCCGCCCTGCCCGCGCGCCACCCGAAACGGAGTGTGGAAGGTGATCGTGAAATCAAGCCTGGTCATCGTGCCACCACCAGCGAGCCATACCGAGTGCGTCAGCGAGGTCGAACGAGCCTTGGAACTGTCTAATTACCTGGTCAGAGCCGACGCGGATCGCGTGTGTGAGAAGTTCACTGGATCGGGAACCATAGGCGCGGGTCACCGCCTCCAGCCGCGCGTGCGCCGACCTGGGCAGCTTCGCGAGCCGGTGCAGCGCGTCCCACTTCTGTTCGAGATCGGCGAGAGTGAGCGCTGAACGGGCGACCGGATCGTGCCCATCGTGGGTCGTGTCGTGCCAGGCCAGCGAGGCCGCCTCCCCGGAGGTATGCACCTTCGCCCGCCGCAGCGCTGTCTTCGCCAGCTCGTTCACCTCGTACAAGGGGACGGTGTAGTGGTGGAAGACGACACCCGCCGACAGCGACGGCAGGTCCGTGTGCAGTCCCGACGCCTCCTTGATCGCCTCATCGAACGCACCGAGCAGAGCGCGGGTGAATCGCCATGCGCGACACGCGGGAACGCTCACCAACACGTCGTCGCCGCCCACGAAATGCGGCACGACCGGCAACAGCTCCTGATCCTCCTGCCTAATTTGTTCCACCGCCGTGACCAGCGCCTGCCAGGTGGATCCATCGATCGCCGCAGCGAAGTCCGGGCTACGCCGCTTCTTCCTCGGCGCGTGCCGCAGCGCACTGGTGATGAACTTCCCGATGGCGTTGCCATCGGCATACACCAGCGCCAAGTGCGTCTGGCCGTCGGCGTCCGGCCGGTTGCCCTTGCGATCGAGTTCTGCCATCGGCTTGAACTCATCGGGAACCTTCGCCTCCGCGATCCCGAGGCGGTGCAGCAGCTCGGATTCAGCGAACGGGACATCACGACCATCGGCGCGTCCAGCGGCGGCGTCGCGCGCGAGGCATTCCGCGCACCTCCGCAACCCGTCTTCGTCCCGCGCGCCCGGAGCCGGATCGGCGGGCAACGTTCTACACCATTGACACGGCAGTCCGGCGGGCCAGTCAACCGCCGGGGCAGGCCACTCGTGCTCCTGACGGGCGCCCACGGAGCGGGCTACCGCGTAGGTGTCGCCGGAATAGCGCTTGACCGACAACGAGACACCCGGCATCCGGCTGCGGATATGCCGCACGACCGCCTTCTCTGCGGCCGCCGCCTGGGCTTCGTCGTGCAGTTTCAGCGGGACCACACCATCAATCCGCCCGCCTTCCGAGTGGACCTCGACCGTCTCCCCGAATCCGCTCAGCACCTCGCGGATCGCATCATGATCGGTCGCCTGCGTGATCAACGTCGACCCACCACGCCGCCCCCGGAGCTTCGGCGTGCGGGTGAGCCAGGACTGAATGCGCACCACACCGATGTCCATGTAGTCGCTCACGCGTCCTGCTCCCCAGACTTCACCACGATGTCCATCGCCTGGTTCGTCTCTGACGCGTCTTTCGTCAGATGCGGCAACGACACCAGCGGACTGTCGCTGACGCCCTTCGCTTCCCCACTGGTGGAGGCGCCCGAGGTGCGCTTCCAGAACTCGAAACCGTCGTCGAATTCCTTCACGTCATCAGGGTTCCCGCTGTGCCGCTTGGCCCACTCCGCCCCCGGCGGGTACCACACCAAATCACCCGGGACAGTCTCCGGATTCAGAACCTTGGCCACCAACGGCCACAAATCCGTGACCTCCGCGTTGAGCGAGCTTCGGAACGACTCAACCAACGCGTCCGCCTCCGCTTCCAGATCTCGAACACCACCGCCGACGCCGTACCGTGAACCGGATCGGTCCAGCTCGCTGTGCTCGAGATCGACCTCAATCCCGCACTGCCCGAACCCCAACGGCTTTCCCCCACCGATGTGTACCCGCAGATCCGGAGCATCGAGTGCAGTGGACGGGCTCAGCGTGGCAAGGAGTCCGCCGAGTTGAGCCTCGTCGATATCGACGAACGTGATCGTCGCGCGGAACTCGGTGCCTTCCGGAAAGACGTGGGCTGTCGTGACCATCTCGGCCGAGTGGTGTTCCCGCGCCTTCTCGCGCCCGTTCCGTTCGGCCTGCCAGTAATGCTTCCGGCCACGCAACCTACGCGGCGTGCGCCCGTCGGCGGACGATCCCCACTCACGGAGCGGAGGATCACCCGCCGTGGCGGCGACCTGTCGATTGTCCAGATAAGCCTGCCCCGCACCCGGATGCGGCGCACCCATCGGAGGCAGCGTCACCTCTTCGCCCGTGACCGCGTGCTGCGCGAGCGCATCCCCGAACCGCACATGCCCCCGATAGGCGCTCTGCACCGCCCGTTCCTCCGGCGCACGCTCGTTCGGGTCGATCGAACCGAACAACCGGCAACTCGGGCACAACTCGGTCGACTTCGCACACGGTTCATACCCAGTGGCGCGCTGACCCGCTGACGTGCGGCTCTTGGCGTGGCGCCAGTTCATCGCCAGCCCGATCCAGCTGATCCGGTTCAAGCCAGTGACGTCGACCCACACCGGCTGTCCCGGGACGAGATGCGGGCTCGCGCGGTACCGCCTGCCGATATGGAGATACTCGGCTTTGCCCTTCGCCGGCGCGTACTCGAAGAAGACGTCCGCCGTCGTTTCATCGCCATACCGCTCGCGCTGCGCTGTTCGGCGGTCGTCGGTCTCCTCGACAACGCGGAGGAACGTCGACCACACGTCGTCGTCAAGAACACCCATGTCCTGGCTCAGCTTCCGGATATGGGCCCTGTATGCCTTGTCCTTCTCGCGGGCGCCGCTGTCGCTGAGGAACAGCACCCAATCGCCGTATTCGCTCAGCTCGATCTTGTCCGGTGAACCCTTCTTGTCCCAGCTCAGCACATTCAACCGCTGCCCAGAGACCAGTTCACCCTTGTACTGACGAAGGATGTCCTGGTGCACCCGGTGCTTCCGCGAGTCACCGCTGTGACACAGCCGAATCTCGGGCGGCCTGCCATCCTTGGGCGGGGCCGTGACCACCGCCATCCGACGCTGCCTCCGAGGCAGCACGGACTCCCGGTAGCTCGGCACGAAATCCGTGTCGAACACCCGCAGACAGCTTCCTGTCAGCGTCTCGTGCAGAGAACGGACCGCACCCTTCAGCGACGAACCCGGGATGAACGGGGTGCCGTCGGGCCGCATGGGAATCCGACCGTCCGCGACGTCGTCTCTCTTGCGCTTGTTGAACCCCCGGATCAGCAGCGGAGAAACCGCCTTGATCCGCACCGACAGTTTCCCAGTCAACAACTCTGGATCTTCACCCGAATGGCCGCGCGGACCGCTCCGCTCCGGCGGAACCGCAGGCAGCGGCACAAATGTGTAGGGATTGACGAACTGGCCGGACAAACAATGCCTCCCCAGTGCACCGGACCCATCGAAGAACCTCAGCGCGAGATCCGGTGCCGTACCGTACACGACCATCGCAAGAGATCTCAGACAGTCATGCGAGATCACCGCCAATCGCTGCTCACCGGCCCACTCAAGGTGACGTTGACCGACGCCACGGGCGCCGTCACGGCCAGTACCTGGCGCTGCCGGGGGCCAATACGTAGTCCCCGGTGTTGCCGGGGAGCTCGCGATACAGCTCCAAGCTCTGGGGCGAGACGAGGTTAGAGGCGGTGGCCCTGTCCCGCATCGGCACGATCCGCTCGGCCGCGGCCATGGCCTGCGGTTTAAGCGGCGCGCACCGCTTGGGAGTCGATGGACGCGGAAGTGACCGAGCACCTGGGCTATGACAAGCACAAGGCCACTTGTCGCGGGAGTGGGAACCCCCTCAACGGCACACCGGCTCGGGCCGGCGGGACCTCGCTGTAGGACTTGGTGGTCGAGGCCGAGGGGCAGCGCGGCGGGCTGCTGGCGGAGTTGAAGGCCGACCCGAGCCAAGCCAGTCTAGACACGCTGCTGCGGGAGATCGACAAGCTCACGGCGGTACGCGCGCTGGGGCTTCCGGCGGGACTGTTCGAGGATGCCTCGAAGAAGCTGGTGGCGGCGTGGCGTGCGCGGCGGCGCGGTCGGGGCCCTCGGATCTACGTGCCGCGCCGGTCGAGGTGCGGCTGACGCTGCTGGCGGCGTAGTGCTGGGTGCGGCAAACCGAGATCACCGATGCGTTGGTGGAGCTGCTGATCAGCCTGGTGCACAAGGTCAACGTCCAGGCAGAGCGGCGGGTCGAGCGCGAGCTGACCGAGGATCTGCGGCGGGTGCGGGGCAAGGAAGGCATCCTGTTCCGGATGGCCGAGGCCGCCCTGGACAAGCCGGACGAGAGCGTGCGCGCCGCGCTGTATCCGGTGGTCGGTGAGAAGACGCTGCAATAGTTGGTCCGCGTGGCCAAGGCCCACGAGCGGGCGTTTCAGGCGTGGGTGCGCACGGTGCTGCGATCGTTGTATTCGAACCACGACCGGCGGATGCTGCCCGCGCTGCTAGGTATGTTGAAGTTTCGCTGCAACAACACCGCGAATCAGCCGATCATGCAGCGCTTAGCGCGATGAGATTGTGGCCAGGGCTTTTGGCTCAATCGCGGCGGTCGCGGCGAGGTAGGCCAACTCCACGGCAGGGCACCAGTTCCCATGTCGTGCCTGTGTCGGGCTACTGCCTTGCTCTGTGTTGCCGCACTTGGTTTCTGTGGCGGGCCCGCTAGGTGGTGGACTGAGGTTCCCCCGCTTTGCCGGAGGCTTGGTTATCTGGCTCCGGCTGGGGTCGGGCGGATGCTATCGACATGGTGTTGATCGTGTTGGGTGTGGTGGGCCTCCTCGTACTCATCGGGTGACAGTCCGCCAAGTCCGTGTTGGATGCGGCGTGGGTTGTACCAGCCGTCCACATATCGGAAGATCGCCGCGTCGGCCTCGGCGCGGGTGGCGAATGTGGTGCCCGGCCAATACAGCAGCTCGATCTTGATGGTGGACCACAGGTTCTCGGCCAGGGCGTTGTCGAAGCTGTCACCGACGCTGCCGGTTGACGGAGTGACGCCGGCGTCGGCGAGCCGTCGGGTGAACCGGAGCGCGGTGTATTGACAGCCTTTGTCGCTGTGATGGACAAGTTCGCCGCTGCGCACGTCGCGGGACCACAGCCCGTATTCCAGCGCGGTGAGCACCAGCTCGGTGTCGGCGCGGGCGGCGGTGGCCCAGCCGACGATGCGGTTGGAGAACGCATCACGCACCGAGGCCAGCCACAACACGCCCTCACCGGTGAGCAGCCGGGTTAGATCGGCTACCCACAGCCGGTTGGGCGCATCCGCGGTGAAGTCACGTTCCACCAGGTCCGGCGCCGACGAATGGCGGAGGTCCTGCCGGGTGGAGCGGGGCTTCCAGCCCCGGCGTAGGTGTGCGCCAGCGAGCCCGTTCTCCCGCATGATGCGCTCGATGCGCTTGCGGGAGCACCGCACCCCTTGGCGGCGCAGCTCCAGCCACACCCGCGGTGACCCGTAGGTGGCGGCGAATTCGTGCGAAGACCGGATCTTGGTGATCCGCTCCAGCAACTCGGCATCCTCACGGTGGCGCCGCGACGGCCAGGCCGCGCGGGCGCGCCAGTCGTAGTAGGTCGAGGCCGGGATGTCCAGGACCCGCAGTACGAGACCGACCGAGAAGTCATGGTCATCGATGAAGCTCATGACCGCCTCCGGGTCGGGTCGATCTCGCCCGCAAAATAAGCACTCGCCGCCCGCAACACATCGTTGACCCGCTTGAGCTCGGCGTTCTCCCGCTTGAGGCGGCGGTTCTCCTCGGCCATGTCTGTCGCCGGCCGGTCCTGCCGCTGGCCGCGGTCGGCCTCGTCCTGGCGGATCCAGTTCCGCAACGCCTCCGGGTGCACGTTCAGCTGCTCGGCCAACCGCCGGATCGCCGGTTTCGGATCCGACTCCCGATACAGCCGCACCGCGCGTTCCCGCAGCTCATCCGGGTACTTCTTCGGTGCTGCCACAACGACTTCCTTCCTCGGTCCGCACGAGCAGACCAGACTCGGAAGCCTCCGGACAAACGGGGGAAGCTCAGGACAGGTTGTGCCGGTCCAGTCTGGGCGCGCAGTCTTTACACCTTGCTAGCCGTACTGCGGGGCGGCTGCATTCTGGCGTGAGACACGGTGTCGGTGCTCTGCGCATCACGGCCCCGTCTCTCCCGGTAACACCGCAGGTGCGCCGTCGATGAGTAATTGCACCCGCTGCTTCAGCGCTCTGGAGTTGAGAGGGCCGCTGCTATGCCGGTGATCCAATGAGGCCCGTTCTCCTCGTCCCCCGCTGGCCCAACCCCGGGTAGCGCCTCCGATGGTGGAGCTGTTCCCAAGCGGGGGCTTCGCGGCGGTTGGCCGATATTCGCGGCGGGTGTGGCTCCGCGATGGTGTTGATCGGCGCTACATGGGTGTGGTGTCGTGGGTGTCAGCACCTGATGAGTTCAACCTGCTGGGTGCGATGCCCCTGAGGGATGGTGTCACCAACACGACCAGTGGGTGTGCCGGATTCCGCGGCTACAACGACATCGCGGTGGGAACCTCGGTGACGGTCTATGACCAGAAGGGCTCACTGGTCGCATCGGGTCAGTTGACGCACTCCTCTGTCCGCGACGACGGGGCATGCGTGTTCGCCTTCACGCCGGCTGTTCCTGGCGACCACGCCTTCTACCAGGTTTGAGGTGTCTCACCGCGGGAAGGTCGCGGTAGACAAGGCAACGGCTCATGATGGAATGACCCAGCTGTCGTTGGACAGCTAGGCTACAGCTGCGCCCTGACCTCCGAACACGAAGCCCAGCGTTCTTCAACTCAGGCCCTTTATGCCTCCACGGTGAATGCCGGTTCGTATCCGTCGTCAATCTTGATGTCCTCGTACACGACGGTCTGACATAGTCGGTTCCACCGGTTGCCCAGTAGAACAGCAAGTCCCATGGGGCAGGCGAGGAAGAGGTGCAGGCGCCGGACTCGACGGGTGGAGCGGCGAAGATGGTCGCGTATGCCGACTGCCAGGGCGTTAGCGGTGGTGCTGTCGGGCAGCGAGCCGTCGTTCGCTGCGCCGTCCGGTGGGGTGAGCACGGTGAGCTTGCGGACGGGGATGTTCTGCTCTTGCAGGTACTCCACAACGTTCTCAGTGGGGTCGGTCGCGACGGCGATAGCGACAGCGATCTCGTCACCTTGGCCGATCTCGTCTTCGCTGACTCCTGGGACCAGGGCGGTGTCGAATGGGTCGTTTGTGGACCAGAGCTGGCTGCCGGCCCTCCCGCGCTGGACTGTCGCGAGGTCGGTGCCGGTGACCATGCGGAACGTGGTACCGACCAGGAAGGCCGGCGCGAGACGGATGCTGCCCGTCACGGATACGGCGGTTGTCTCCGCGGGCAGGCGTCCCGGCGCGGCCTCGATGTCCGCCTGCAACTGGGACCAGGTGTTCGGCGGCAGGGGGCGACGCTTGGTGTATGGGGAATCACCGTCGAAGCGGTCGACCCAATTGATGGCATGGTCGGCGTCCGACGCCAGCGGGTCCGGTTTGAGAGTGGCGATTGACAAGACAGCCCGGGCGGGACCGGCCTCTAGGTCAAGCTCGGCGACAGCGGTCTCGATCATTGTCAGCGTGAGCTCACGTTGGCCTTCGCGGACCATTTTGGCGACCCAGCCGGCCCCCTCCTCAAGCGCCCGCTGGTCGTGACGAAGCCCGGTGACAGCCATCAGGAGTCGGAGGTTCTCCTGGTACCAGACCATGTCCAGAGGCAGGTCGAAGCGGAGCACCGACAGGAGATCGATGAGCTCGGCCTCGGTCAGCCCTGCCTCCTGCGCCCACCGGGCACGGGCCTTGCCTCGGTCCGACCTGGCTCCGCCGACGGCTGCTCTGGGCATCAGGAGGCCGGTGCGGGCGTCGCGACCCGCCATCAGGCCGTCCTCGGAGTCGGCGGCCCGGTTGGTGACCAGGCGCAGATCGGCGCTGCCGCCGTCCGCGGTCAACCCTTTCCACGTCCTGGCGATCTTCGCAAGGATCGATGGACCACCGTTGGCACTGGGCTTGGTCAAGTACTCCTCATTGACCGGCGTAGCGCTGTCAACCGCGTACTTCACCTGTTTATAGGTGTTCGGAGGAACGTCACGCAGCAGGACGACGTCGTCGAGGTTGCCCACGCCGTCGAGTTCGACGCCGACTGCGCGGACGGGGTTGTGCGAGCGGGCGGCGGTCTCGCGAAGCAGGACCAGGCAAGCCTCCCAGGCGACGAGCCACTGGTAGTAGTCGCCGGTGGTGCGAACGCTGGTTGGGCCGGTGGTGGGGAGATGGGCCATCATCTTTCCTCGGAGAAGACAGGGGCGGGCTTCAGTTCCTCGGCGAGTGCGGCCGCAGGACGGCGTCGACAGGGGCATGGACGTAGTAGCGGGTCGTGTGCCGGTCCATCTGGTCGCCGACATCAGCACCATTCGAACTTGCGCTCGCGTGCCGAGTGCCCGATCGCCGGGGCGGCCTGACTTCTTCGAGACGATCACCCTGACCGGAGCAAAGATGTACGTCCTCGCGGTGATCGACCACAACACTCGCCGGATCCGGGTCTGGGCGCCACCGCGCATCCGACCGCCTCGTGGGTGGCTGAGTCTGCGAGGAATCTTGTCATGGACCTCGAGGACGCGGGCTACCGAGCGCGGGTCACCTTGGTCTGGAATCAGCGGCACCTGCTCCACGCCCTACGGGAGTTCGAGGACTTCTACAACTCCCATCGGCCTGCCAAGGCGTCGCCAACGCCCGGCCACTGCACTCCTTGCCGGATCCGATCGCCGACCCCACCCAGATCGCCCGCCTCGACATAGGAAGACGCGCTCGCCTGGGCGGCATCCCCAACGAGTGCCCGACACGGAGTCTGACCTCGATGGATGACATTACCGGCAAGCGCAACACCGCCTCGCCGACAAGGTCAGAGACGCCTACTCCCACGTCGCGCCTGAGATCGAGAACCAAGTGCTCGACAGCCTCCAACACCGATGGGAGACCTAAGCACCACCGAACCTACGGGCCCCATTGACCCCACTACACGCCTGAAGACACCGCATGGCCAGCCATCAGCACACCCCACCGCGACCCCTTGACCAGCGGCGCAAATCCCGACCGGCGAGCTACTCAGCATGCCAGCGGGAAAAAACCGAAGACGGCGTAGCACTTCTCTCCACCCACCGCAAAGCCCATGCTGACCAGCCACGACGACCCAGGACCGCGGAAAGAAATCACCCGGCCAAGCGAGATCATCGACTCCCACCCCGCGAACCCATTTCACTCCGGCCATGATCGATCCTCCCAAAAATCGGATCGGGCCGAGTGCGGAGATCAACTATAAAATCACGATGACAACATCAAGAAGCCCGCTGACCTGCGCGTTCACGTCAGGTCAGCGGGCTGTCGTGACCGTCGGGACGGCGGGATTCGAACCCCACGAACCCTTAACCCCCAGCTGCACAACCAGCGCAAATAGAGAAACCACAGGCAAGGGCGCTACCGTTCACTACCGTACAGAACGGCACGACGCGGAACTCGCCAACACAATCCTCCCACTTTCCTCCCGGCGCCAGCGTCAAAACGGCCTGTCAGGAACCACCCAATAGACGGTGGACGGAGTTGCGCACCATGCATCCGGATCGGGCTACCGGAGCCCGGCTAATGCGACGGGGGCACCGATTGGTTCCGAGCCGTCCTGCCTGTCCAACCGAGCTCCGTCTCGGGACGCCTTCGACAGGACAGGCGGAAACATCGGACGAGCTGCAAGAACAGCAGGTAGACCCGGGGTGGGGAAGCTATTTCTGCGTGTTCCCGAGCTGCGCCGGGCCAATAGGCTTGCCACGCAGGGTTACCACACAACCACCCCCCGCATCGCGATGGGTAGACTAACGGAACCGGGCCGCACGATTCGAAGATTTAGAGGGGCATGTGACCACAGACGAGCACAGCACACCGGAACACCCGACAGCCAGGGAAAAGTTACTCCAAAAAGAGGAAACTCAACGCACCCCCAACATCCGAAATAGCATAGATGGGTCGAGCATTTCCAATGCGATTCAAGCTGATCAAATCCATGGTGGCGTACATTTTTATTCAGCAGATTTACGCGACCACCTCTATCGCGAAGAAGCTCCTGCCGCTCAAGCTGCCAACGGCCAGCCAGAGCTCGAGACAGGGGGCAATAAACCAAGGAATGCTTTCGTCGAATATTTCACTCGCATCTGGAAAGCGCGTTCTCCCATTTTAATCTGGGGCGCCACAATGCTCAGCCTCGATGTTGCAGTCGTCGGTTTTCTTGAATATATACTTGGCGGCCAGCGCCCAGAGGAGCCAGCTTCCGAGGATCTAAATACAGCACAAGCAGGCAGCTTCTTTTTTGTCATTTTTTTCCCTTCTGCTTCTCTGGCGCCACGCAGCTCGCCGCAGCAACCCAGAAAAGTGGCCATCCCTCAGCGACGTTCACCCCTCCGCTGTGCAATTCCTGAGAAGTCGAATAGCTGCAGTGATCATCCTTACTGGCGCCGTCTTGCTTATAGCGCTTCTGACTCCCGGCCTGATGGATCCAAATGCACTGACCGCACCCTCGAATCCTCAGCCTCAGGGCACTCCAAATGCGCCCACTATTAGCAGCTTTGGCTATCGCATTCTAAACATCCTCGCACTGCTCGAAATATCAGGGCTAATAATATACGTGAATCGCTCCTACGGTCGACGCCCTACCCAACTGTGACCACAACGAAGCAGACATGAAATAATGATGATGGAATGGTCATACGGTCGACACAAAAGGATCTGGCCGAATCCTCGTCGAATCGACCTCCAGCACATCACCGACCACCTCGCCCGGGACCCGCCCAAGAATACTTCCGCAGTTCACCCGCGAGATAGCTCTGTAATGCTGCGCTGTCGGCAAGCGATGAGCGCGAACCGCTACCCGCGCTGAGCTTGCGGCACCAGACCGCCGTCCGGGTTGCGCACCGCGACCCCGACGTTGTCCCTCCGGCCAGCGCCGCGCGAGCGATTTCCGCGCCGAAGCCCCGGGCGGCGCCGGTGATGACGGTGATCAACGCTGCCCTTGCCGACAACCTCATCCGCCCTGGTGAGACACGGCGGGTGCGGCGTAGGGGTAGGTCGACCGTAGTCGCTCGACCGGACGCTTTCGCCGCTGTCGAGCACCCGACATGCTGATCGACCGTGCTGCTGCGACTGGCCTACCTGGGCGTGACGAATGCGTTCGCCATGCTGCGTCTGCTGCCGATGAGTGACCGGGACAAGGACGTCGAGATCACGGACCTCGAGGACGCCGACTGCCGGGCGCGGTTCCTGATCCGGGACCGCGATGGCAAATTTCCCGCCCTATTCGACACTGTCCTGTCGGATTCGAGGATTGAGGTCGTGCTCAGCGGCGTCCAGATGCCGAGAATGAACTCGATCATGGAAAGGTGGGTACAGACCTGCCGACGTGAGCTGCTGGACCGCACTTTGATCTGGAATCAGCGGCACCTACTCCACACCCTACGTGAGTTCGAACAGTTCTACAACTCCCACCGGCCTCACCAAGGCATCGCGAACACCCGCCCGCTGAACCCATTGCCGACTCCCATCGCAGACCCGGACAAGATCGTTCACCTCGACATACGCCGACGCGATCGCCTCGGCGGCATCCTCCACGAGTACGAGCATGCAGCTTGACCTGCACGGATGAGGTTTTCGGCAAGGGCACTCCAGTACTCCACCGAGACCGGGTATCGCAAGGTCCAGACGCCCCGGGCGGTTCAGCGATGACTTTTCGAGCGGTACAGGACGATACAGTGCCGATCAACTGACAGACTCCACTTAGGAATGTGCCGGTTTCCGTCCCAGTCGTCCGCGGTTTCTCCGTCATTGGTCACCGCCCACGGCGGAGTTTTTGAGAGCGTCCGAAGCGCATTCCAGTCATCCCTGCGCAACGAACCGCACAGATTGCTTCAGCGCCTTGATCGCCCCGTCGATGTCCGCTAGCCGCGCCGCCAGCGTCGACGTTGCCAGTTCCTGCGGGAGTGCCTCGTTGAACTTGAGGCCGTTCAGTGCTCTTTCCTCGATTTCCGGTAGACGCGAGCGGGTTTCGGGGTCGGCGACTCCCGCCTGCCACATCTCGCGTGTTAGGTCGCCGCGTAGGCGGATCGACACGTCGTCGAAGCGGGTGTACTGGTCCGTTAGGTCTTCCAACGTCGCGGAGAGCGACGCATTCGCGCGGAAGCCAGCCCATGTCCACCATCGGACGTCATTACCATCGCGTGTGATCACTGTGGCATCGGCGCTAACCTGGCCGGATCGCGTCTCACGTAGTTCGACCAGCACGCGTTGTGCCCGCTGCGTCAGCGCGATCGGCGGGACCGCCCCAAGCAGCACGTCTCGTGCGGCCTGCGCAAGCGCGAAACCGACTCCCCCCGCGCCGAAGGACTGCCAACGCGCTCGGCCGCCCTTGTCGGCGGACTCGACGTAGCAGCGGCGGGTCTTCCAGTCGATACTGGTGACCTTCCAGCTTCTGCCGCCGAGCAGCAGTAGTCTCGGGCCCTCGACCTTCTCGGTCAGCAGTGCCGAGTCGGTGTGCCCGATCTCGCGGCGTCCCTCGAGCACCGTGAACTGGGGCGGGGCGGTGAACACGGCCGTCATGTCCATGAAGTGCCTGCGCCCGAACCGGCGTTCGGCTTCCGGGCCGATGAACAGCATCGGGCCGTCGCGCTCGACGAAACCCTCTCTCAGCAGATGGCGCAGGACCGGCTCAGCGGTGCGATCGAACGGCGCGAGCCCGTTCCATTCCTCGCTCCACAACGCGTCGCCGACCGCGTTGTGCTGCAGACACAGCGCCAGGAGTTGCTGAGCGACGATGTGCCGGGGCTCCGGGGGGGCGGTGACAGGCTCCACGTACCCACGCCCCCACAGCTCCAGCAGCGCAGCTGACCACAGCAGTGCGTCCTTCCTCAACGCCAGAAACAGGCAGTTGCGGGTGCTGCCGGGGCGTCGGCCGCTGCGGCCGAGGCGTTGCAGGAACGAGGCGACGGTGGTCGGCGCGTTGATCTGGATGACCCGATCTAGGTCGCCGACGTCGATGCCGAGTTCCAATGTGGACGTCGAGACGATCACGCAGTCCCTGGCGTCGGCGAACGCCTCCTCCGCGCGACGCCGCTCGTCCAGGGACAGCGATGCGTGGGACAGGAACGTCGTCACGCCCCTGCTCCGCAGCGACGCGCCGAGTTCTTCGACGAGTTGCCGAGAGTCGCAGAACACCAGGCGCTTCTCGCCGCGATGCAGGGCGGCGATGACGGTGGCGGCGTTGTCGACCGAGCCGACGTAGTCAAGCTCGATGTCGCCGGGCGGAGGCACCCGCTGAACGACGTTCGATGTGGCTGCTGCTTCCTCGGCTGAGGACATCATGCGCGTGGGTCCGGTGTTTCCGGTCGCGTTCGTCGAGATCGACGACTTCTCTTGTTCGAGAGTCGGAGACGTTGTTCCCGGGGGCGTGGCGTGGCCCCCGTTCAGAACACCCGGTGCCACCACCGCCCCGGGCCGCGCACCACGCCTCGATCCCTGCAGCCAGTACAACAGTTCGTGCGGATTCCCGACTGTCGCTGAGAGCCCGACCCGCTGGATCGGCCGACCGGCCACCCTCATCAGCCGCTCCAACACAGCAAGGAGGTGCCAACCTCGGTCGTCTCCGGCGAACGAATGGACCTCATCGACCGCGATCGCCCGCAGACCGCCGAACAGCGTCCTGTGGTCGACCTTGGTGCTGACCAGCATCGCCTCGAGGGATTCCGGGGTTGTGAGCAGTACGTCGGGTGGGTCGCGCAGCAGGCGCTGTCTAGCCCCGGCCGCGACGTCGCCGTGCCAGATCCCGACCCGGCGCCCGAGCCAGGAGGTGTAGGTGTCGAGGCGGTGTTCGAGGTTGTTCAGCAACGCCTTGAGCGGACACACGTACAGCACCGACACGCCCGACCAGGCGTGGGTCTCCATCGCTGACAGCAGCGGAAAGCACGCGGCCTCGGTCTTGCCGCCCGCAGTGGGTGCGAGCAGCAGCGCGTCGGAACCGTCAAGCACCGGGTCGATCGCCTCCCGCTGCAATGGGCGTAGCGACCGCCAACCGAGCGTGTTGACGATGTGGTGTGTAAGCACCGGATGCAGCCGCGTGAACGGTTCGGGAACGTTTCCCCGAGCAACCGACGACGGCTGAAATTCTTGATCACTCACGGCAGATCCAGGTCGACGTCCTCAGCACGTGACGCGTTGCGTTCCACTTCGGATAGGTCACCCGAGCTGAGTGTGAGGGTGTAGTACTGCCGGGGATCGAAGTCGTCGAAATCGTCGACGCGGTCGAGCACGTCGGCGACGAGTTTGCGCAGGAAGATCCGCGGCGCCACTCCGACCTGACCGCCAAGTTCGCCGGCGAGCGCCCGAGCGAGCGTATCCACATACGAATCGTCGACGAGGGAACGCACTCGCTCGGGATTCCGTGCTCCATCGGCGTAGAGGTTCCGCACGCGTCTCCCCAGCTCGCCCAGGGACGGCAGGTCGAATCCTGGCAGCCGCAGTTGCACGGCGCGCGGCGAGTCGAACCGCGCGTCTGTCGTAAAGTCCGTGGCGAGACGCTGCGCGAGCGGGGGCAGCCGCTGCACACCCTGACGCCCGTCGAAGAACGCCGGGGTTCCAGTCATCACCAGGAACAACCCGGGAAAGCGTCCCGCGTCGATCTCGTCGAGGAGCTGCCGCAGGGCGTTGAGCCCCTTCTCCCGAACGTCGCCCCGCACACGCTGCAACGTCTCGGTCTCGTCGAGCACCAGCAGCAGTCCGGGATGCCCACAGTCACGCAGCACCGTCAACAGTCCCTGCAGAAACCCCAAAGCGGCGAAGTGGTCCAGATCCCCGCGTACACCGGCGGCCCGACGCGCGGATGCAGCGACGGACCTCTGCCCCCCGAGCCATGCGATCAGTGCTTCGGCTGTGGTGGTGTCGCCGGAGTCGACGGCATGCCGATACCCACGCAGGGCAGCGGCGAACGCGGGGGTCGTGCGCGCGACGTCGGCGAGGCGTTTCTCCAGAAGTGCGTCGACGGCCTCGCCGAGGGCAGCCTGGTCGTCGGGGTTGATCTCGTCGGCATCGAGGACCTGTTCTTCAAGCGTGTAGAACCAGGAGTTTACGATGGAACGCAGCGCGCTGGGCCGATGTGCGGCGGTGGCGAGGCGTTCGGTGAGCCTCCGGTACACCGTCTCCAGCTTGTGCAACGGGGTCTCGGTCTCGGAGATCTGGATCTCGGAGGTCGCCATCCCGCGCCGCTTAGCGGATTCGGCCAGCCAGCGGGAGAAGAACGTCTTGCCCGACCCGTACTCGCCGCGCACTGCGTGGAAGGCGGCACCACCCCGCGCCACGGTGTCGAGATCGTCGCTCATCGCGGTCGTGAACCGGTCAAGTCCGACCACGAGCAGGTCCAGTCCAGCCTGGGGCACAGTGCCGCGCCGCAACGCGTCGATCACGTCGCGGCGTCGAGCTTCGCTGACCACGCTCACGGCTTGTCGATCCCGAACTGTGTGCGAAGGTTCTCCAGACTCAGTTTCACGCGCGCTCCTCCATCCACAACGGACACGACCGGATAGCCGTCGACGTTGAGCAGTCGACCGAGCACGCTCATGAAGAACTCCGGGCGCCGTGCCGCACGCCCCGCCGCCGCGGCGACCGCGCTCGTGGTGAGCATTCCGTCGGGTTGCGCGGCCAGAGCGTCGATCACCGCCGCGACCGCCTGATTGTCCGGCGGGCGCGGCACGAGCTTCCGCTGGTGTTCGTAGACCTCCCCGGAGGCAACCCGATCGCCCAGCGAGGTGACGGGCTCGACAGCGGCCGCGTCAACGGGGAACAGCGCTTCTACGGCGGGATCGGGTGTCTTCTTCCGCCGCGACGGAGCCTTCACCGGTGCCGATTCCGTCTCTGCGTGCACGGTGCGCGCCGACCACCACGGTGGTTCGGTGCGCTCACGTGGTAGCACGTGCCAGCCGTTGGGCAGCAGTTCCAGGCTCGGCAACAGCACGAGCACGGGCACCGTCATCTCCGCGAGGGACGCGCCGCCGTGATATCCGGCCTTGCGCGGGGTGTAGCGAAGGTCTTCCCGCCATGGCGCCACGAGGTCACCGGGGACGACGCGCGGGCCGCGCAACGCGACCTCACCCGTGCTCGGCGCACCGCGCCGCCAACGTGCCGACTCCACTCCGTCGGCCTGGGTCTGCTGCCCGCCGCGGTCGAGCACGTGCCCGTGGTCGGAGACCAGCACGACAGGGCGTCCGTAGTTGCGTGCCTCGTTGAGCAGAGTGGACAGGTAGGTGATGTCGTCGAGGCGCCATTCGACGCGGTCGCCCTCCTGCCCATGGTCCAGGGCGTCGTCGATCGTGTTGAGGACGGCGCCGACCACGATGTCGGGGTCCGCCAACGCGGCGAAGAGCTCGTCCGACAACCACGATCCCGCCTGCCCCACGATGTCGGCTTTGTGGAACAACTGGGCCTGGCGGCGTCGTGTGCGCCAGAATTTCTTGAACCCGTCCTTCTCGACGGTCTGTCCGCCTTCGGTCACGGTCCCCGTGAGTAGACTCGTGCGGCTGATCTGCGTCACCGACGGGATCGCCGCCACCGCCGCGTCCCGGCGCCCCGGCTCGCGGCTGGTCTCCGACCACTCCGCCAACTGTTCGCCGAGTCCGGCAGCCACGGCGCCGTTCATACCGTCTAGCACGATCACCAGAGGGGCAGTCTTACGCGCCACCGGCGCCGCGATCTCACCGAGTACCTGCTCGATCAGCAGCGCACCGCTCGACTCAACGCTGCTCGCGTGCTGCGCCCAAGACTCCAATCGCCCCGCGAATGCCTCGTCGATGCGGTCTCGCACGCTGCGGATCTCCTCCCACACCGAGCGATACGCCTGGCCCACGACCGCGTCGCCGCCAGGATCGCCGTGCCAAAGCACCTGCAGCGCCCGGTCCACCCACGCCGTGTCGGAGATGTACCGGGCGATGCCGTCGGCCACCGACGCCACGTCGGTCCGAGCCTCCTGCAACCACCGCACCAGACGCACGGCCATCTCTGCGACCCGCACCCGTTCCGGCGCCAACCGGGCCACCACGTGATCGCGCAGCGACTCCAATGCCCGCTCCGCGTCGCCTAGGCGCGCCCGGGGCCCCGACACGGCAGTCGCGAGTGCCTGCAGTCGCGCGCTGAACGCCGAGGGCAAGAACCCGTTCCCTCGCAACGACTCCGTCAACCTAACCTGGGCCGCAATCTCGTCCGACCGCCGCACGACCTCCCACACGCGGCGTCGTGCGGGTTCGCCGTTACGACTCACCTCGGCCTCGTGGGCCCACCGGGTCAGGGTGCCTTCGACGGCATCGGTGAAGGCACGCAGTTCAGAGCCATGTGCGCTCCCGAGCAGTCCGCCGAGCGCAAGTCCGGCTTCCAAGGGCGGGTTCGGTCCGGCCGCGACAGCCGCGACGACGCCCAACGGCATCGCGTCGGTCGCCTTGCCCTCCTCCACCAGGCGCAGCAGCACGGCCGCGGCTGGTCCGACGGTATCGGTCAGCCAGCGCACCAGCCCGTCGCGCTCGGCCGGGGAGAGTTCGCTGAACCTGCCGGCCTCCGCGCCGCGTGACCATTCCAGCAGCGTGCCCGCATCCAGAGTTCCGTCGGCGGGGACGGTGCGGCCCAGCCGGGCGCCGATCAACGCCCGGATCGCTCGGTCCCGGGTGAGCACCGAGCCGGCGCGCGGCCAACCGGTGGAAGGTTCGGCGTCGAGCAGCCCGTCGATAAGCCATTCCTCGGCCCGCACCCGCGCATCGACGTCGACCGCCCCGAACCGTTGCGCCACGATCCGCGCCCGGTCAACGTTGCGGATCGACCGCTTGATCGCATACGCCCGCAGGTCCCAGCCGAGTTGCTCCTCCGGCACGCTGGTGGTGACCACCAGCAGATCGTCGTCGGCAGGGTGGTCCGCCAGATGCCGTTGCCACGCCTCGGACATGCCCAGCACCGAATGATGGTCGGCTACGTGCACTCGACGACGCTGCCCGGTTAGCGGGAAAGACTCCACCGTGTCGGCGTAGCGGGCGTAGACCAGCAGCAGCCGCCGGTTGGTGTGGTGCTGGAGCTGGTCTTTGACGAGCGCCTCGATGACCCGGTGGTCCACTGTGGGCGGTGGAGTCATCGCGCTTCCTCGTCACGGACGACGTGCCAGGTGATCTCGATTTCGTCGTCGGGGTGCGCGGCCGCGTGTTCACCGATCTCGTCTTTGAGCTGATTGAGGAACTCGGCGAGGCGGTCCTCGACGGCGCTCGCCCGAACGCGCTTGGTGGTCCGCGGATTTCTCTGCTCGGTCGGGTGCCCAATCGTTCCCGATACCGACGGTCTCCCGTTATCGGGGAGGGCGATGTCATCGGCCTTAGAGGGAGCTGGCGGCAGCGGCGGGTTCGGAACGTCGGGCCCGGCCTTCTCCCGCTCCGCCTCCTTGCTCCGCCGATCCCGTTCCAACGCGTCCGCCAACAGCTGCAACGCCGCGGGCCGGAACTCTTGCAACACCGGCGCGAGATCCCGCGTCCATTCGTCAGCCGAGGCGACCTCCGCCAGCTGGTCGACGAGTCCTTCCGCTCGGTTCGATACCGGGTCGCCGCCACCGACCAACGACCGCACCGAGTCGACAAGCTGCCATTCGATGGTCGTCAGCGCCGTAGCCAGGCTTGGAGCCGACGTGATCGCCGATCCAAGCGACGCGTCGGCTGTGCGGTACTCGGCCGCCGCCAGCTCGCGCACGAGCGCGGTGTCACCGTCCGCTCGACGCACCAGACGGGCCACTAGATCGGACGCGTCCAGCGTCGAGGTGATCCGTGGCGCGTCCCCTGCAATGCCCAGCTTCGCGTGGTGCCTCTCCAGCGCGTGGCGGACCTGCGACAACGCCTCTTCGGACGATTTCGCCGGCACTCGAACCGCGCTCGCCAGCTTCCCGACGTTGCGAGCAGACAGCGTCTCCGCGATCTTTACTCCGAACACCACGGCCGCCCGCTCGCGCGCCCGCGCGAACTCCTCGGCGCTGGGCAGTTCCTGGGCGCGTAGCGAGTGGCCGAGCCCAATCTTGTCGAGGTCCGGTGTCTCACCCAGCGGGGAGCCGTTGATGAGCCACGCCCGGTCGGCCAGCAGAGCGTAGGTGGCGATCACGAGGCCCAGCACGGGTTTGTCCATACCGGTGTAGCCGAGTTCCTCGATCCATTCGCGGATCTTGTCGACGGGGTAGTCGCCGGAGACGCCGTGCTGCGCGGCCGCCTGTTCGATACGTCTCCGCCACTCGGAGCTCAGGTTAAGAGGACCGTCAGCGACGTCGCCGAGCTCCAGGGGGTGCACGATTCGGCGCACCAGCGGCAGTTGCTTCGCGTCGACGACGGCGCGACCGCCGTTCTCAGCGGCCTGCGCGATCCAGGAAAACACGGTGCGCAGTTCGGCGTTCGTAACCGCTTTGCGGTTGCGGTTGACGTCGAAGTCCGGGTGCTTTGGATGCAGCACGTCGAACAGCCCGTCGGCCAGCGCGAGCACGTTGTAGTCGAAACCGGCCCCGCCGTACGGCCTCGGCTTGTGGCCAGGCTGCAGCGACATGAGGTGCCCGTCCTCGCCGACGTGCCGGCCCACCGCGTTCTCGTCGACCTGCGCGATCCCGTAAAGCTGCCGGAGCGTGGCGACGAGTTGGGTGCGGAGGTTGTCGGCGTTGGCCTGCAGCTGGTGGCGGATCTTCAGCCGTGAGTCCTCGGACAGCGTGCCCGCGTAGTCGGACAGCCGGTCCCGCTCCAGAAGATACTCGATCTTGAGCAGTCGGCCGAGCTGCGCAGCCTTCTGGGTGGAGAAGAAGTGCGGCAGCCACACGATCGTCGGCGCGTGCTCGTCCCGCCGCAGCCGGGCGACTCGTGCGGCGTCGTCAGCAGGAGACTTGTCAGGATCATCGAACGGATAGTCCAATACGAACCGGACCCGTCCGGGCACGCTCGGCGCGAAGTCGGCGTCGGGCAATTCGCTGGTGTCGCGGACGTTGGCGAACAGGAACTCGGCGGTCCGACGAGTCCCCCGCCACACGACCTCGCGCTCGGCGACTCTGCTGTCGGCGTCGCGGATCCCCAGCTCGGCCCACAGGTGTTTCTTGGTCCAGATCCGCCGCGCGCCGAGCGAGTCCTGCTCACCGACCTGGTCCAGCAGTGGCTCGATGTCCAGGTCGGACAGCATCAGCCGGAATACCGGGTCCTCGTCGCCCTCGGAGCGCAGTTCCCCGAAATCAGCCTGCAGGTCCCGCAGCTTCGACACCACCAGCGACCCCGCTTGCACCGTCCGCGAGCGCAGCGAGCCGTGGTTGAGCGCAGCCAGCCGCTGCCCGGTCAACCGGCCCAGTGCGGACACACTCGGCGCGAGTGCCGCCAGCAACAACGTCTTCACGAGACGATCGACCGCGACGAAATCCTGGCTGCCCGAACCATATTTTGCTTCGAGGTGCGCTCTTGACTTCGCGTAGAACCGGGTGGCCGCAGCTGCTTCGCCCTTGAGCCGGTCGGTGAACGCGTCACCGCTGTTGTCGACGAGCACGTCCCACAGGTCGCCGAGCGGGATCAGCTCCCCGACCTTCATGTCGTTCCGCCGCCGGTGCAGCATCTCCTGCAGCAGCTTCAACCCCGTACGCTCCCGCTGCAGCGCCCCGGACAACGCGACAAGCACATTGAGTAGCGCGGGCGAGAGCGGATAGACCTCACGGAAGTTCTCCCACGACGCCCCGGTGGCGCCGTCCGCGTCGAGTAGCACCTCGCGATCGGCGGCCTTGCTCGACTCGATCGTCGAGAACGCCTCGTCCAGGATCTCCCTACCGCCCGGCAGGGGTTTGAGCACGCGTTCCTTGATGATCGCGGGCAGGTTGCGGTCTTCGAGCGACACGGTGTCGAACCGCTCGGCCAGGTAGTGCACCTGCGCTTCGAGGTTCTTGACGTCCTTGCCGGCGATATCGTCGCCGACGAGCTGCGAAAGATCACGCTGCCGGGAGATGAACGAAACGATCGGCAACGCCCGGTCGGCGTTGCCGGACTCGATGAGTTTGACGAGCTTCTGCACCTGCTCGTTGACGAACTTCTGGTCGGACATCTTCGCCTGAAGCCACAGGATCAGCTCGTCCAAGAAGAGAATCAGCCCGTCGTACCCGAGGTCGCGAGCGTGCCGGGAGATGACCGACAAGCCGTCTTCCAGGGGGATGAACGCCTTCTCGTCGCCGCTGGCGCCCCGCTGGTACGACGACATCGGCCCGGACAAAAGTGCCGACACCAGCGCGTCCCGATTCCCGTCACCCACCGGCGCGGCGAACGCAGCGTCCAGTGTGGACGACTCCCACGAAGAGGACGGCTTCCGCTTGAGGTTCGGCACGTCCTTGATGCCACCGCTGCCCGACTTGGCGGGCTGTGAGGACTCCCCGAGCATCTCGATGAACTTCGTGTCACCGACCGACTCGCGCAGTCGCCGCGCGTCGGCGAGCAGCGCATCGGATCGGTACACCGCAGGCACGGGCGCGTCCGGGTGTTCGATGCGTACGTATTCGGCGTACTTCCCGAGGATCGCCGAGTCGATGTCGGTGGCCCCCACCAGGTGGTACGGCACCATGAGGAACCGCTTGCCGGACAGCCACGACTCGTTGTCGGCAATGACGGACTGCAGACCGAGCTTCGCCCGCGCGGCCGGGTCGTCGTTGAGCACCGCGTGCAGGACGGTCAGGAAATGGCTCTTACCGGACCCGAACGAACCGTGCAGGTAGGCGGCATGGGAACTGCCGTCGCGCAGCGCGGCCCGCACGATCGACAGCGCCTTGCCGAACGCGGTCCGCAGCTGGTCGGTGACGACGTACTGCTCGACCCTCTCGGCGGTCTTGCCGAACCCCCCGGAAAGCTCGACCTTGAAGTCCCCGGAGTGCACCGACTCCGGGATGTGGATGACGTCGCGCAGAAACGTCTGGCTCACTGGCGTTCACCCTTCGCGCCGCCGCGACGGCCCGTCGGCCGCCACGCCTTCAGATCGTCCTCAGTGAGGTGGTGCTTGCCGCGTTGTTCATCCAGGAATGCCTGGTACTCGTTTGCCGGCACCCCGCCCCATTCCTCGTCGTACTCGCCGTGCCACTGACGCACCCACGGCATCACCTCGGCCAGGCCCGCCAGAACCGGCGTCAGTTCCTCGGCACCCCAGCCCTCCTTCTCGCCCCGGTCGTTGACGATATTGACCAACGCCTGCGCCTGGTCCTTGTGGTCCCACCCTGCCCAGCCGAGCAGCAGCGACGTATCGGAGCCGGGCGCGGCGTCGGGGTAGGAGATGAACCGCTCCTTCGGGACGTCGAGTTTCCCGCGCTGCGACCAGTAGCTCGTCTTGCGGAAATCTGCGGAGGTGTATTTCGGCGGGACCGGGATGTCCATGCGCGTCCCGGTGCGGTCTTCCTCGCGCTGGAGTTCCCAGACTTGTTCCCACTGGGCTCGTTTGCGTAAGCCGGAGTCCTTGTAGCGATGGGCAGCCAGATAGGGCACGTGCTGGTCTGCGACGATCCGCTCCAGCACCTGCGAGAGGTTGAGGTCCGGTTTGCCCAGGTGGTCGGTCGCGTACAGCCGGGCGACCGCGTGCAGGTCCTCGTCGGTGCGGAACGCGTCCGCGAGCTGATGGACAGTCCTCGTGCGGGGCTGCTCGAACCCGTCGCGCACCTGGAACCACAGATCCCGCCGCTCGCACCGGTCGAGCAGCCACGTGCGGAGCGCCTCGGCTTCCTTCTTCTCCCACGGCTCGCTCGACCAGCGGCGCTTGCACTCCGGACGCTCGATCAACGCGATGTCGCGGCGCTTCTCGATCACATCGATCCGGTTCTGCACGATCTCGCGATACCAGTCGGGCCAGTCGGTCGGAATCTCGGTGATCGGGGTCGAATCGTGGCGGATGAACCATTGCTCGATCGCCTCATCCTCAGCGGCGCGCGGCGCCATGGCGATCTCGAAAGCCCGCTCGCCCAATCGAACTTCGGGAACCGCATCGAGAACCCGCACGGTCAACCGCTCGCGTTCGGCATCGCCGAGCAGGCCGTACGAGTGGTAGACGAACCAGTCAAGCTCTTCCTGAAGGGCGATCATGCGGGAGCGGATGCGGTCGTGTTCCGCACGCGATGCGTTGAGTTCGAGCCGAGTCGGAGCAGCCCCGGACGCGAACACCGAAGCATCCTTTTCGGACATTCGCCGAGCGAGAGAGCCCAACGTGCGGCCGAGTTCGAGCGGAAGATCCTGCGGGAGCGGATAGTCCTGGAGCTTGGTGCCCGTAAACTCGAAGTAACTCTCCCACGCGTAGCGCCCGGTCGACCGCTCACCACCACGATTCCCTTTGTCCTGACTCACCTGCTTGAGCCAGAAACAGGCCGTGGACGAGTTCAGCACCCCCAACAACTCCAGGTGCTCGTCCTCACTCGCCCCCTCCGGCAACTTGATCACCGGAGCAGAACGATTGAAGACCTTCCCACCCCGATCCAGCACAAAGTGGCTATGAGTAGCGACAAAAGCGAACGGGATCGATAGCGGAGTCGCATAACGTTCAGGTATCCAGCGATACCACGTCCACCAGGGGACATCTAGTTCATCCCGTGTTTCACCGGAGAACCCGGTGGTCGAGTAAAGCACCCTGCGCATGGCCCATAGATGACGCCCCCATGGGCTCGCCGGATTGAATTCGATCGGTTTCTGATCCCAGCCGTACGGGACGAGAGCAGTCTGGTCGCACTTTTCGTCCCAGTCGCGTACCACCTCGCCGACCACGAGCGGTCGAGCCATCTCGTCTTCGACCCGGTTCCGGCGGAACCACGAATCCGAAAAGAAAAAGACCTCGTCCTGCCCAGGGAAACTCGCGAATCCGATCGGTCGTTCCAACAACGATTTCAAACGCTTCGGGGCCTCTTCTACCATGGCGAAAACATCGGTCGCGCCACCGCCGGAAAGACTCCACGGGAACCGGGAGTAACTAGTGCGCTCGCCGTCCTGGACAGACACCCACTCCGATTCGGTTCCGGGTTTGCCGATCTGGTCGAGGATCGCCGACCAGACCAAGCCCTCGGCTGGAATCTCCGGTTCGCCCGGTTCACCCCGAACCCCCAGCACCGCCCGGATCGACTCGCCCATGCGCGGAAAGTGGTTGCGTCCCACGAGAATCACGGTCGGTGTCCCATGCCCCGGGATGTACGCGCCGGACGTATCAATGACGTGTGTCAGGTGGATCTTCTGTGCGAAGTAGTCCTGGATGAGCTTCTTTCCGAACTCGCGTTTCATGAACGAGTTCGCGGTGATCTGCCCCACGAACCCGGCCCGGCGATCGTCACCGCTCGTGAACACCGCGAGCTGGAACAGGCGCTTGGCGAACGGCACCGACAGTGCGTACTTGCCGGAGCACACGTCCGGGTACAGCGTGCGGTAGTTCGCGTTCTCCTGCTTGTCCTTCACCGTGATGTACGGCGGGTTCCCGACCACGACGTGGTACGACGCCCGACCTAGCAGGTCGTAGTCACGCACGTGCTCGTTGACGTCCTCGGTTGCGTAGGTGTGCGCTTCCTCCGCCGCGAACAACTCGTCCTCCGGCCGCGGCGCACCGCGTCCGTGGATCAGCGAGTCCCCCACTGCCACGTTGATCGGGAACTCCGCCGCCCCGTCCAACCTCGCGTCTCCAGCTGCTCGCAGTGCCGCTACCAGCAGCCGAAACCGCGCGATTGACACCGCGAACGGGTTCTTGTCACAGCCGTGGACGGATTCGAGGGATCGACGGATCAGCGTCCAGGAGTCAGTGCCCGGCTCCTTCGCGCGCCACCGCGTCAGCAGCCGATCGAAGATGCCCAGCAAGAAGTGCCCCGACCCGCACGCAGGGTCGATCGTGCGTAGGCCGTCGAGCCCGAACTCCTCGATCGCGGGCGTCAGGGTCAGGTCGAGGACGAACTCCTCGACGAACTCCGGGGTCTGCAGCAGCGCATAGGTCTTGCGGGCGTTCTCCGACAGGTTCTGGTACAGGTCCCCGAGGAACCGGGTATCGAGTTCGGGGTCGGTGAAGTCGTGGTGCACATGGCCGTTGTCGCCGCGCCGCCGCCAGAACCGGATCAGGTCGCTCGCGGCCTCGAACGACGGTGTGATCTCCCACAACGGATTGTGGTTCCGATCGAACAGGCCCTTGGCGGTCGGGTGCGCGGCTGCGAGAGTGTCGAACGCGGCGATAATCCAGTCCCGGTCGTTGTCCTGCGGACGCTCCCGGAAATACGCCTCGTGCCGCTCCTCCGCCTCGGCGAGCCGCTCGCCCCACCCCGCAAGGAACGGGTCCGGGATGAGGCCGTTGTCTTCGCAGAACCGTACGAACACCGTGCCCAGCACCCAAGCCGCCGCGACCTGCGTAACGCGCTCGTCGAGCCAGGACTCGTAAGTCGCCGCAGTGCGTTCGGCCTCCCGGGCCGCCTCGTACTCCTCGCGTAGTGCGGCGTCGAACTCCTTGACCTCAGCCGCGCGGGCTCGCAGATCGTCCTCCAGCGTGGACACCCGAGCGCGCAGGTCCTTCACCAGCGCCGCCTGGTCGATACCGCGTGCCGTCGCCTCGTCGTTCACCGATGTCGTCTCCTTCACGCGGCGCCCTCGCCCGCGTTCAACCCCGCCAGGAAGGCGCCGTCCAGCACCACCCGTTCCGACTCGCCGAGCACCTCGACGATGTGCTGCTCCAGCCGCGGTGTCTCCCACGCCGAATCGCCTGGGCACAGAAGCCACATGCCGTGGGGACGCGAGTCTGGGCGGCGGGCCGCGTTTTGCAATTCCGTCAACAGATCTCGGCCGCCCCGGTTGTAATAGCGGGCCAACAGGCTTGCGTGGTGCAGAAACAGCACTGAGGACGAGGCCCGCCTGGCCAGTTCCTCCTGCACGTTCTCCCAGGTCACTTCGACGAACGACGCGAAGCCGTCCGCGATCACCCCAGTCGCGCCGAACTCGTTGTCGAGAGCGCGGATGTCGTTCCAGTCCACGTCGTGCTGCTTGACCAGCGCCCGGAACTGCGCCAGGAACAGTTCGTCCACGTGCA
The DNA here is from genome assembly GCF_000062885.1 of Saccharopolyspora erythraea NRRL 2338. NCBI lineage: Bacteria > Bacillati > Actinomycetota > Actinomycetes > Pseudonocardiales > Pseudonocardiaceae > Saccharopolyspora > Saccharopolyspora erythraea. Next base: position 5,728,276 of record NC_009142.1, read on the forward strand.
CCGAGTCGACCGGGAAGGCCGAGGAGATCGACTCCGCCGCCCCCGGAAGGTGTACCCCGCGCAGCGTCAGCGCAGCGAAACCGCCCTTGTTCAACGCGGACGTCAGCTTCGCGTGCGCCTGCTCGCTCGGATCGCTCCGCTGCTCCGTCGACGTGACCGAGGTGTAGGAGCTGCCGACGCTGCGCGACGATTCGGGCTCGGGCTGCGTGAACCGCGCCTTCTCCACGTCGTAGACCAGCGGGAACCCGGCCGCCGACAGCTCACGCTCCAGTTGCACGTACGTGATCGACTCGCCGAGTTCCAGCAGGGGAAACCGGGCCTTGACCTTCGCAAGCAGATCATCGACGGCGATCCCGACCCCGCGCCGCACCCCGGCCGGAGCCTGCGAGATCCGCAGCGCCCGCACCAGGTCCAAGTCCCTCGGATACAGCTCCAGTCGGGGTGAGGCGGCCGCGTTGCGCGACATCGCTGCGGCCAGTTCCACCAGCCGCGTGTCCGCCTGGACCGGCAGGCCAGCGGGTGCGTCGATGGACCGAAGTTCGCGCACCACAACGCCCCGGCCCGGCAGAGGGTCGAGTTTCACCAGTTCGTCGGCACACGAGCCCAGTGCTCCGGCGAAGTCCGCGAGTTCCGGGGCACTCGGGTCCGAGGAGTCCGACAGCGACTCGAGAGCTACCAGCACGCGCTCCGCTCGGCGCAGGACCAGCAACCTCGGCTCGGCGTCGGTGCCCTGGGCCGCCATCTCGGTCTCTGCCGCCGCCCGCACCACGGCAAGCGCCAACGCGTGCGCCCGCGCGGAGTCCTGCTCGACCGAGCCGCGCCGGGCACGCAGCGCGGCCGCGAGTTCGTCGGCGGTCATCACCCGGCCCGCCTCGCCCAGCAGTGCCACGAGATCATCGCGGACGGCGGTGAGGTGTTCGTCCGCCGCCCATTCCTTGGCCTGGGAGTTGAGGTGACGTGAGACGGTCGCCTGGGTGCGTCCGAGGGCCTTGGCCACGTCGCTCTGCGTCGGCCACGGCGGCGGGGTCCCGTCCTCGCCCGGCAACCCCAACAACAGCCGGATCGCCTCGGGCCGCGGGGAGCCTCGGCGCGGCTTCGGGGCGAGGATCTCGACAAGGTCGTCGATCGTCGGCGCCCGGCCCTCGACCTGCGGGCGCTGCGGTGTCGCCCCGGCCAGGAGGACCTTGCTCCACTGGGTGTGCCGTCGGTTGAGTTCGCGCCGCACCAGTGCGCCGGCTCCGCGCGCCTTCGAGATCTGATATGGCGGCACCCGCAGCAGGTCGCCGACGGTGAACGCCTCGAACGAGTTCGCCACCGACACGGCGCGCGGCGACAGTCCGGCCGCATCCAGCGGGGTCTCCAGCGTCGCGCTCTTCGCCGCAGCCTCGCGCAGGTCCGGTAGCGACGCGTCGTCGGCCTCGGCTGTGCCCGGGGTAGTCAGCGGCGGGGTGCGGTCGGCCTTGCGGAATACCTCCCGCCACGCGTCGTCCATCTGCTTGAGCGTGTCGAAGCGCTTGTCGACCTCGCGGTGGAACGCGCGCCGGAAGAACGACGTCAGCGGCTCACGCAGATCCGGCTCGAACAGGTCCGCCGCCAGGTTCGGGGTCTCGTCCGCAGTGGTGCGCGGGTCGGTCATCCCGTCGCCCCACTCCGGCCGCTGCCCCGACGCCATCTCGTGCAGCGTCACCGCCGCCGCGTACCGCTCCGCGTGATCGTCATAGACAGGGCGGCGGGACGTGCCCAGGAACGGGTCCAGGTAGCCACGAGTGCCTGCCTTGACATCGCGTTCCGACACGCCGGCCAGGGAGAAGTCGAACAGCATCAGCTGCGTCGAGCGGTCTGCGCGCTTGAACACCCCGAAGTTGTCGGGCTTGAGGTCCCGGTGCCAGACACCGTGGCCGGCGAGGATGTCGAGGGCGTTGAACAGGTCGCGGCCGTAGCGCTCCAGGTTGTGGTAGCTGAGCTTGCCCTCGGCGCGGATCGTCTCGCCGAGCGTCTTGCCCTCGAGGTCGAACCCGCCCGCGAACTCCAGATCCAGCACCGTGCGCCCGGCGAACTGCCGAGCCGGCGACAGCAGCTTCACCACGACACCGCCGCCGACCTTCGTCAGCGCCTCGGCCTCGGCCCGCAGCTGCGCGGCCTTGTCCTCGTCGAGGGCCACCTTGAACACGCGGTACTCGGGTCTCGGCTCCCCGTCGGCGTCCTCGTCGATCCGCGACACCAACAGCGCGCGGGCGGTGGCGCCGGTGCCCAGCACACGCACGACGTCCCACTCGCCCCCGACGGTCTGGCCTGCCGAGACGTCGAGCGGATCCACGTCTGAGGCCACGCCCACCGGAACCGACTTCTTCTCCGCGTCGTCGAGCCGCTTGAGGAACTCGTCTGCCGCGGTCAGCCGATCCATCGGATCTGCCCGGGTTGCCTCGAAGACCAGCGCATCCAACTCGTCGGACACCCCGTCGGCCACCGCCGACGGCCGCAGTCCCTGGTTCTTCCGCAGCCGGTCGATCAACGCGCTGCGCTGGGTGGCGGGCGGGCTGCCGGTCAGCAGGAAGTACGTGAGCGCACCCAGCCCGAACACGTCCAGATCCACCGGGTCCGCATACGGCGTGTCGAAGTCCGGAGCGAGATACACCTCTGACGAGTCGGCCAGATGCTCGCCGGTCACCGAGCTGTTGCCCAGCGATGACGTGCCCATCGTCGTCTCGAAGTCGCGCGCGGCGGTCTGCCAGTCGATGATCCGCAACAGCGGCTGCGATCCATCGTCACGGGCCGACACATAGATCGACCGCGCCGACAGCGCCCGGTGATACAGCGACCGCTGATGCGCGTACTGCACGGCCTCCGCCAACTGCCGCACCAGCTCCAGCCGGGCCTCGGTACTCAGTCGATCACCGAATAGGTCCAGATACGAGTCCAGCCGCAGGTCGGCGTGTCGGTGCCGAAACAGGATCGCCGGGGATCCGCCGTGCTCGGCGAACTGCACCGCCTGCGCGATCCCGCGGTGGTTGATGCCCTGCAGCACCTGGTACTCGCGCCGCGCGGCCCGCTCCACCGATTGCCGCTGCTTCTCGCTGGCCTGCTGTGCGGTGAGATAGATCCGTACCCGGCCCTCTTCCTTGACCGGAACGGACCGCTCCGCCAGCCGATCCTCCCAGGTGCGGCCCGCGTCGAGCTTCTCCGGCCACAGCGACCAGTTGTCGCCGAACCGCAGATGCGACGTGGCCGCGCTGATCCCGATCGTGGCGAACAGATCTCGGAGCAGCCGTGAGAACTCCGGCCGCACCCGCTGGTGCTCACGTTGCGGCGGCTTGGCAAGCAGATCACGCCAGATCTCCGGCAGCCCCGAGTCCTCGGACCGGGCGTAGACGTGAGCGCGCTGCACCTCGTCCAGCTCCGACCGCAACCCCTGTGCAGACAGGAAGATCGCAGGCTGGATCCAAGGCGTGCGCATACTGCGGTGACCGCGCTGCTGCAACGCCCAATCCAGCCGACTGCGCAGGTCCTTGCACTTCAGGTCCGTCAAGTGAAGCGGATTGCGAAGCGTGCGGGTATAGCGCGAGCCTTCTTCGCGGAAACGCCACGTATCGCCGCTATTGGCCACCCGCCCTGGATGGCCCTTCAGTTCCACCAGATACAGCCCGCCCGGCGTCGCGATGAACAGATCGCACTCGTTGATCCGCCCCGACCCCGCAGTGAACGAGAACGTCGCCCACGCGCGGAACGGCTCGGTGTTCGGCATCGACCGCCGAACATAATCGAGCCCCTCTTGCTCCCACGGATACGGCGACGGCCGCTCCTGGTGCCAGCGCTTGACTTGCGACGGACCAGGTGTCGGGCCCGGCTTGGGCGCTGAGACCGACTGAGCTTTCGACCTCGGTTCCGGCTCCGACGCACCGCCGCTCGACACCGCGGCCCCCTCTCCTGCGTTCCCCCATGACGGTCGCGGCGTACTGCCACCGCACGTCCCGCGATCGTAGTGATCACATCCGACGCCTACGCAACGTTGCCACAGGCGTGACATATTCGAGACGCCCCCGCCGTCCGATCGCCAGCGTGCCACGATCCTGCCTGGTAACGGTATGTACAAGGCCCCTGGTCCAGAGCGATCACGCCACACACGTTCGGCGCAATGATCATCACGGGGTGTGGCCGCCAAGCGGGGGGCAGTCCCGGGAGTACGCAGCAAGCACTGCCCTTTTTGTTACCCAGCCACCACGAGCACCTCGGACCTTTCGCGCACCGCCCGCCCAGAGAGGGCGGTAACACTCTGATGGCACCACGCGATCAGATTTCCGCACGGAGCGACCGCGTCGGATCACCGCGCCCACCACCGCAGAACGGGCATGGTGATCAAATTCGGCCGTCCCGCGTCGGCCGCGCAGCAGATCACGTCTCAGACCCGCGAGACGCTAAGGCGCTCCACCGTTCCTTCACGACAAAACACAAAACAGGGGTTGCGGTGAGCATCGAACCAACCACGACGGACTCGGCCCTCGACCACGCGTCGCGGTTGTTCCGATTCCTGGCCGCATCCCAACGCCTCAAGAACCGCCCCGCCCTGCTCGTCGATAACCAGGCCGAAAGCGGTCACCTGCTGTGGCTCGCGGACCTGCCCGACCACCCTGCCGTCATCACCGCGCACCGCGCCGCAGCCCCGGCTGCCGACGAGCCTTTCCTCGTGCTCGACCGCGTCGAGAAGAGCTCACCACCCGTCCCCGGCGCCGACGTGCATCGCTGGCTGAACAGCGCCGTTGACAACCCCGACCAGATCGCCGAACTCCGCGACGAGATCCCGAACCCGGACTCCGGAGCTGGGTGCCTCGCTCTCGACGACCACCCGGAGGTGGCCGAGTCTTACCGCGACTGGGCGCGACGTTGGCAGGCCTGGGCCGAGAACGAACTGCGCGACCGCCCCGTCCGCGACCTCTACACCCGCGTGTTCGCCACCTACGTCGCCGCCACCAGCCACACCGAGAACCTCGAACTCGTCATCGGCGCCGGCCTGCTCTCCTGGCAGCCGCCGAACCACCCGACCGTGCGGCGTCACATGCTCACCACCCCGGTCACGCTCGACTTCGACGACGCGACCGGACGGTTGACCGTCGCCCGGGTCGAGTCCCGTGACCCGCTCACCGTCGAACTCGACATGCTCGACCCCGGGCTGCAAGGCAACCCGCAGCACATCAACGCCGTCCGCGACGCTGCGCGCGAAACGACCACGCATCCCCTGGACCGCGAGCGCGTCGGCGAACTCGCGCGACGCCTGGTGCACACCCTCGACAGCGCCGGAACGTACCGCGACGACGACACCACCCCGGTCGCCTCTGAGCAGGCGGTCGCGGCGTTTGCGCCAGCGCTGCTGCTGCGCAAACGCTCCCAGCAGGGCTTGATCCAGATCTTCGACACGATTGTCGATCAGCTCGGCCAGGCCGTCGAGGTGCCTGACGGGCTGCGCCCACTCGTGGACCCTGACCACCGGCCGACCGTGGAGCCCGAGAGCACCGAGGGTGCCGTGGTCACCGTCGACGACGAGCTCTTCCTGCCGCTGCCGGTCAACGACACACAGTTGAAGATCATCAAGGCGGTCGACCGCAAGGCCCAGATCCTCGTGCAGGGTCCGCCCGGCACCGGCAAGACCCACACCGCAGCCGCCCTGCTCTCCCACCTGCTCGCGCGGGGCAAGCGCGTCCTGGTCACCGCCCATACCGACCGTGCCCTGCGGGAGGTCCGTGACAAGCTGCCCGACGCAATCAAACCGCTGTCGGTCGCCGTCGTCGGGTCCTCTCGCGAGGACATGGCCGACCTCAAGACCGCCGTCGAATACATCGCCAGCCGCGCCTCCGACCACGATCCGGCCGAGGCCAACCAGACCGTTCAGAACTGCCTGGACAGGATCGAGAAGCTGCGGCGCGAGCGCGCCCGGCTCTACCGCGAGCTGCTCGACGCCCGCGAACACGAGACCACCGCACGCGAGCACGGCGGAGACACGGGCACCCTCGCCGAACTCGCGCGGCGCCACAACAACGCCGCCGACGACCACCGCTGGCTCACCGAGCTGATCACCGTCACCGCCGACGACACCGCGCCGCTGACCGACGCCGAAGCCCTCGAATGGCTCGCCCACCTCACCGACCCCGAGCTCCTCGCCGACGAAACCCACTCCCACGCGCGACTCACCGACCTCACCGAAGTCCCGGATCCGGAGGCCTTCGCCGACCTCGTCGAGACAGAACACGCCGCCACCACCGCCGAACGCGGCTACGCGACCATGCACCACCACGCCGCTTACGACCCGGTTCGGCGTATTCACCCCGCCGGCCGGAAACGCCTGCAGCACCGGCTGCACCAACTCGCCGACACCACCGACGCACTCACCCGCCGCCGCGAACCCTGGCTCCACCAGGCCCTGTCCGACGTGCGCTCCGGTCGCACCCACACCTGGCGCTCCCGCGCCCAGCAGCTCGCCGGCCTCATCGACCGCGTCACTCCGCTGGTCACCGGTCTCGATCCGCTGATCCGCATCAAGACCGCTGGCGACACGGCACCGCTGATCCCACTCGCCCAGGCCCTAATTCGCCACGTCGCCGACGGCCGTACGCTCAAAACCGCCCCCGACGGCACCCCGAAAATCGGCCTGGCCGCCCCCAGGGCTGTCAAGCAGGCCGAGCCGCTGTTCACGCGCGTCCGTGTCAACGGACTCCCACCGACCCGCCTGGAGCAGCTCGCCGCCTTCCAAACCTGGCACGGGGCCACCGTCGTGCTCGACGCGCTCGACCGCGCCTGGCCTGAGGGCATGGCCATCCCGGCTGAAGACACCGTGCACGAGCGGCTTCAGTGGCACGTCACCGAGCTCGCGCAGCTCCGCGGCGTCCTGGCCCTGGCCGCCGAGCTCGACGCCACCGAGAACGATCTCGCTGAACTCGGCCTGCCGCGCCCGGACTGGACCGACCTCGAATCCGTCCGCGTCTACGCCCGTCTCGTCGACGCCGCCGCAGCCACCGACGCCGCCACCGCAGCCCACCGGCCCCTCCAGCAGCTCGAAGAGCGCCTCACCGCCGCCACACGCTGGTCCGACAGTGCGCACTGCGTCCACGTCCTGCTCGAAGCCACTCGGTCACGCGACCACGACCGCTACGCCACCGCGCACCGCCGTCTAGCGCGCTTGCACGGCATCCGACACCGCGCGGCACGTCGTGACGTCCTCGCCACCCGCATCTCGGAGCGCGCCGAGGATCTGCGTGCCGCAGTCGAAGCCGACCCCCATCACGAAACCTGGCCGAGTCGCCTCGGGGACCTCGCCCGCGCCTGGCAGTGGGCCGCCACCGGCGCCTGGATCAGCACCCAGACCGGCGCCGACGTCAACACCCTGCAGCGCCACCTGCACACGACCGACCAACACATCCGCGAGCAGGTCGAAATCCTCGCCGCCACCCGCGCCTGGAACCACGCCGTCGCCGAAGAGCGCATCACCGGCAGCGCCAAAGCCAACCTTCAGCAGTACGCCCAACTGGTCCGCCGCCTGGGCAAGGGCACCGGAACCTACGCCGCCCAACGCCGCGCCGAGATCCGCCAGTCCATGGACCGCTGCCGTCCGGCCGTGCCGGTGTGGATCATGCCCATCTACCGCATCGCCGAACAGTTCAGCATCAAGCCCGACATGTTCGACGTCGTCATCGTTGACGAAGCCTCCCAGGCCGGCGCCGAAGCCACGTTCCTGCAGTACCTCGCGCCGAAGATCGTCGTGATCGGCGACGACAAGCAGGTCTCCCCCTCCGCGGTCGGCGTCAACGAACAGCGCCTACGCGACCTGGCCAATCAGTACCTGGCCGACGATCCGTACAAGAGCACGTGGCAAGACCCGCGGCACAGCTTCTTCGACGAAGCCAAGATGCGTTACGGCGGCACCATCACCCTGACCGAACACCGCCGCTGCGTGCCCGAGATCATCGGCTTCTCGAACCGCATCGCCTACGAACCCGACGGCATCCGACTCATCCCCGTCCGCCAGTACGGCGCAGAGCGGCTCGACCCCGTCGTCCCCGTCTTCTTGCCCGAAGGGCACACCATCGGCGCCAACCGAAACGTGAACAAGGTCGAGGTCGAGTCGATCGTCACCCAGATCGAGAAGTGCATCGCCGACCCCCACTACGACGGCAAGACCTTCGGCGTCATCTCCCTGCTCGGCGACGCCCAAGCACGCAAGCTCGAATCCACGCTGCTCGCGCGCCTGCACCCCGACGAGTGGAAGGCACGCGACCTGCGCTGCGGCAACGCCGCCGACTTCCAGGGCTCGGAACGCGACGTGATGTTCCTGTCCATGGTCGCCGCCCCCGAACCCGGCCGCAGCATGGGCGCGCTCACCCAAGACACCTATGTCCAGCGCTACAACGTTGCCGTCTCACGCGCCAAGGACCAGCTCTGGGTCTTCCACTCGGTGAAGATCAGCGACCTACGCAACAAAGAAGACCTCCGCTTCCAACTACTCGACTACTGCTATGGCGTGGCAAACCGCGCAGAGTCCACACTAGACGGACATACTACCGTCGTCCCCGACGACGTCCTCGTGCCTCCGTTCGACTCACTGTTCGAGCAGCGCGTGTTCAATCACCTCGCCGACCGCGGCTACACCGTCATCCCCCAGTACGATGCGAAGCCCTACCGCATCGACCTCGTCGTCATAGGTCCCAGCGCCCGCCTGGCCATCGAATGCGACGGCGACCACTGGCACGGACCCGACGTCTACGAACGTGACCTCGCCCGTCAACGCGACCTCGAACGATGCGGCTGGACCTTCTTCCGCATCCGCGAATCCGACTTCTACATCGACCGCCCTGCAGTCCTGCGCGACCTGTGGTCCGCACTCGACGCACTCGCAATCCATCCCTATGGACAGCGCAGCGAGCCCCTGGACACGGACCCCGATGGGATCGAACGCGGCGAGGTCAAGCGGGACGGACTCGAGACGCCTGGTGCGGTGTCTGCCGCACCCGTCACTACGGCGTTGGACACGGTCGTCCGCAATACGTCAGCGGGGATCACAGCCGAGAAAGAGTCGATCGTGGCCTTGCGCTCCAGACCGACCGTCGTCTTCAGCGGCGACCTGGGAGCAACTGACAGTGGATCCGTCACAACCGAACCGGTGTGGAGTGAGTCTGTCGACGCCGAGACAACAGCGCCGGCCCCGACTGTCGCCTCCGTTGCACAGGAATCAGCCGTAGACATGACGATCACGACGAGGAAATCAGCGGAGATCCGCAGAACGACCCGAGAACTCCCCACCTATCGCGAGTTCACCGGCATTCTCCCATCCCTGGCCGACGCCACCCGATCCCAGCTCATCGACGCAATCGTCGCCATCGTGGAGGCCGAAGGCCCGGTCATGGGCAGTCGCATCCACGCCGCCTACCGTGACGCCGCAGGCAACCGGCGTGTCGGGCACGTCATCGCCACGAAACTCAACGACGCCATCACCGCAGCCGTCAGAAAGGGGCTCTTGGCCCAGGAAAACCCGCTGCGCCGACGCGGAATAGAAACGCGCACCTACCGCACACCGGATCAGCCTGAGTACCTGATCCGCGTCCTCGGGCCCCGGAGCCTGGACGAGATCCCTCCGCGCGAGCTGGCCGCGATCATCACCGAATCCGCCCGCAACTACGGCTGGGACGACGAAGAAAATATCTACCGCGACACTCTCGCCCGCCTCGGCAAGAAGCGCCTGACAACCAACGTCCGCACGGCCCTCGACGCGGCCAAGACACTGTGCCAGACATGGGACGAGCGGTAGTCGGGATGACGACACGGTACCGGGCCGCCGCGTAGTCCCGGCGGCAACGTGCAGGGACGACGAGTCCTTACCCTCACCGACGAGCCCTGCCGATCATCCACCTGTCGTGTACCTCCGAGAAGACCTCATCCGCGATGCCGCCAACGGCTGGATCGGCAAGCTGTTCGCCCCTGATAACGTCGACAAGGCCGTGAGGGGACTACCCGCGTCCAAGAAGACACCCAAGAGCGCACCCACATGGGAGAAGGCGCAACAGCGGCTCACCGACGCCGAGTCGCTGCCCCGGCAGCGCTCACCGAGGCGATCAACGAAGCACAAGCCGAACGCGCTAGTGGCTCGTCTATGAACCTTGATCGGGCTATTGATCATGGTCTGGTGGGTGTCGTGCATGCTGTCTCGGCTTGTTGTCGAGCTGGGAGGTGAGTGCGTGTCGCGCCGTCCGGAGGTGTTCGTGCGTCCGGTCAGCCTGGCCGAGGGACAACGCCTGCAGAAGATCAGCAGGACAGCGAAAGACCCGGTCAAGCTGCGACGGGCGATCGTGGTGTGGGCCTCGGCTCAGGGCCAGTCCGTGCCCGACATCGCGCATCTGCTCGATGTCAGCCCTGACTACGTGCGTGATGTGATCCACGCGTTCAACGAACAGGGGTTTGGCGCACTGGACCCAAAATGGAGCGGGGGCGCACCCAAGACGATCGATGAGCCCACCAGGGCTCGGATTTGCGCGATCGCCGGGTGTGACCCCCGTATCCTGCGCCAGCCGTTCAGCACGTGGTCCCTGGCCAAGCTGTGCGACTACCTCGTCGAACATCGCTATGTCGAGCGGATCAGCTGGGAAACGCTGCGGCGAATCCTGCGGGACGACGGTGTGTCGTGGCAGACCACCACCACGTGGAAAGCCTCCAACGACCCGGACTTCACCGCCAAGATGACCCGCATCCTCGACCTCTACGACCACCCGCCCAACGGTGGCCGGGTGCTCTGCGTCGACGAGTTCGGCCCGTTGAACCTGCTGCCCCGCAAGGGAAAAGCATGGCGCCCCGTCAAGACACCCGAGCGCCTGCGGGCGACCTATACCCGTACCCAGGGGGTACGGCACATGTTCGCCGCACTCGATCTGGCTACCGGCAAGCTCACCTACCGTATCCGGGAACGGAAACGCTGGCGCGAGTTCCTGGGCTTCTGCAAGCAACTGCGTCGGCGATGGCCCCACGAGCGGCTCTACCTGGTCCTGGACAACTACGGGCCGCACACTCGCCCGGAAGTCCTGGCCTGGTGCCAGGCCCACGACATCGAGCTGGTCCTCACCCCGACCAACGCCTCAGGGCTGAACTGGATCGAAAGCGAGTTCGCCGCCCTGCGCTACTTCGCCCTGGGCGGCACTGACCATCGCAGCCACGACGAGCAGAACACCGCCATCGGCGCCTACATCCGCTGGCACAACCAACGAGCCCGCCCAAACGGAACTTCGCGATCAACTCAAAGATCCGACAACCCGATTACCAGATCAACGCCGCCTGACAAGCCACTAGCGACGTCGCGCCCGAAACGAGAAGCAACTCCTCAAAAGGCTCCGACACCGCTGGGAAGACCTCAACAACACCACCGAACGCACCCACCCCATGGCCCCCACTACACATGGGTCCAGTACACGCCCGAAGACACCGCGCGGCCAGCCATCAGCACGCGCCACCGCGACCCCTTGACCAGCGGCCAAGTCCCGACCGGCGATCCAATCAGCACGCCAGCGCAAAACCACAGCCGACGTTGCACTCCCCTCCGCCCACCACCGCAAAGCCCATGCTGACCAGCCACAACGACCCGCGACCTCGAAAAGAATCACCCGACCGAGCAAGATCATCGACTCCCACCCCGCGACCCCATTTCGCCCCGACGGTGATCGATCCTCCCAAACTCCTCCCAAAAATCGGATCAGACCAAGCGCGGAGATCAACTACCAGATCACGATGACAACGCCAAGAAGCCCGCTGACCTGCGCTTACGCGCCAGCCAGCGGGCTGTTTCGACCGTCGGGACGGCGGGATTCGAACCCACGACCCCTTGACCCCCAGTCAAGTGCGCTACCAAGCTGCGCCACGTCCCGGCCGCATCCCCTCTGCGGGGTGCGTGAATAGCTTACCCCACCCCTGTCCGGGCGATCACCACCCCCCTAGGCGGGGTGTTTGCGCTGGTCAGGTCGGTGGTGGGCTGAGGTGTGGGACAGTGGTGATCATGAGCCGAGGGAGCTTGGCGGGGGTCTCCCCCGTGTTGGACCACCTGGTGTTCGCGGGCCCGGATCTCGGGGACGCGGTGGCACTGGTTGAGGGGTTGACCGGGGTGCGGTCGGTGCCCGGTGGGCGGCACGCGGGCAAGGGCACGGCGAACCACCTGCTCGGGTTGGGCGGGCGCGCGTATCTGGAGATCATCGGGCCCGATCCGGAGGCGCCTGAGCCGGGTGGGCCGCGGCCGTTCGGGATCGACGAGCTGCGTGAGCCTCGCCTGGTGACCTGGGCGGTTCAGACCACCGATCTTGATGCGGATGTGCGGGCTGCCCGCGACGGCGGGTGGGATCCCGGCACGCCTGAGTCGATGTCCCGCCGTACCCCGGGTGGGGAGTTGCTGGAGTGGCGGTTGACGCCGTTCTCGCATGCGGACGGGCCGGTGCCGTTCCTCATCGACTGGGGCGACTCCCGGCATCCGAGCGAGGGCCTGCCCGTGGTGCCGCTGCGTTCCATGTTCGGTGTGCATCCTCGGGTGGAGGCGACCACGGCGCTGGAAGCGATCGGCGTCGAGATGGAGGTGCAGGCTGGCACCCGGTCCGCGCTGGTGACGACGCTGGAGGGTAGGACCGGGCCGGTCGTGCTGCTGTGAGGAATCGGGTTCGATCGGCGGCGTGCCGGACGGCGCACCGGGAAGGACGGGGGCGGCGATGAAGCGGGAGCCCGGAGTCGTGTCGACCCCGGGCTCCCGGTTCAGGAATGCGGCTCGAATGTCCGGTGCCGCGTGCTGGTGTGCGCTGGGCTCAGTCCAGTGAGGACTGCTTGGTCTCCTTGCTCAGCAGCAGGGCGAGCAGCGTGATCGACGCCATCGCCGCGAGGTAGACGCCGACCCAGCCGAGGCCGTAGCTGCTGGCGAGCCAGGTGGCGATGTAGGGCGCGACCGACGCACCGAGCAGTCCGGCGACGTTGTAGGCGACCGAGGCGCCGGTGTAGCGCACGGCGGTCGGGAACAGTTCCGGCAGCACCGCACCCATCGGACCGAACGTCATGCCCATCAGGCCGAGGCCCACCACCAGGAAGGACACGGTCGCCACGGTCGAGTTCGCCCCGAACCAGGGACCGAGCAGCAGGCCGAAGACGATGATGGCCGCCGTCGTCACGAGCAGTGTCGAGCGACGTCCGTAGCGGTCGGCCAGCACGCCGGCGACCGGTGTCGCCAGGGCGAAGAAGACCACGCCGATCAGCAGCATCACGAGGAACGCGGAGCGGTCGTAGCCAAGGCCCGTCTTCGCGGTCCCGTAGGAGAGGGAGAAGACGGTCATCAGGTAGAAGAGCACGTAGGTGGCGAGCATGATGAACGTGCCCAGCACCAGTGCCTTGAAGTCGGTGCGGAAGACCTGCGCCAGCGGCACCTTCGCCCGCTCGTCGCGCTCGACGACCTTGGCGAACGCCGGGGTCTCGTGCAGCGTCAGCCGCACCCACAGCCCGACCGCGACCAGCGCCGCCGACACCAGGAACGGCACCCGCCAGCCCCAGGCGAGGAAGGTCTGGTCGTCCATCACTTCCGACAGCAGCAGGAACAGCCCATTGGCGAAGAAGAACCCGATCGGTGCACCGAGCTGCGGGAAGGTGCCGAAGAACGCGCGCCGGTTCGGCGGGGCGTTCTCGGTGGCCAGCAGGGCCGCGCCACCCCACTCGCCGCCGAGCCCGAGGCCCTGGCCGAAGCGGCACAGCGCCAGCAGCAGCGGCGCCACGATGCCGATCTGCTCGTAGCCGGGCAGCACGCCGATCACGACCGTGGAGATGCCCATCGTCAGCAGTGAGGCGACGAGGGTGGACTTGCGGCCGATGCGGTCGCCGAAGTGGCCGAACAGCGCCGAGCCCAGCGGGCGGGCGACGAAGGCGATCGCGAAGGTCGCCAGCGACTGCAGCGTCGCGGCCGTGGCGTCCCCCGCCGGGAAGAACATGTGGGGGAACACCAGGACAGCGGCGGTGGCGTAGACGTAGAAGTCGTAGAACTCGATCGAGGTTCCCGCGAGGCTGGCCACTACGACCTGGCGGGTCGAGTTCCGAGGAGCCTGGTCTGAGCTCTCCGCGTCCGGAGCGGGAGCGTGGCCGACAGCCATGGTGCCGAACCTCCTGGGTAACACGATTGGTCGAACGAAACTCTAGCTGGCGGTGACCACGTACCGAGACCCGCCTCCCAAATCATGGGCGGGGAGGAAGCGGGAGGAGCGGGCGTGGCGGCGAAGCAGGTAGCGGGGGTGGAGGCGAAGGCAGCAGCCGGGGCGGAGACGGGGATCGAGGCGGGGTCGGCGCGGAGGGCGGAGGCGGAGATGGAGACCACGCGGGGGCGGAGGCCGGACAGCGCGGACATCTGGTCGGCGCGGGGGCGGAGGTGGAGACCACGCGGGGCGGAGGCCGGACAGCGCGGACATCTGGTCGGCGCGGAGGCGGAGGCGCTCGGGGCAGGGGCGGAGACCGCGCGGCGCTGGCGTTTGGTCGGCGCGGGGACGCCCCGCGGCCTTCAGCGCGGCGGCGCCGGCATAGGTGCAGGTCCGTGCGGTAGGGCGGGCCGAGGGGCTGTGGCGACCGGCGGGCGGTAGGGGGAGAAGGGCTTAGCCGTTGGACAGGCGTGCGCTGGGCGGATAGGACGCGGCGGAGGGGCGCGAGCGGAGGCGTCCGCATGGGGAGCGCCCTTGGCCGGATGGAGAGGTGGCGTGGGCGGCTTGACATGCCGTGAGCGACCGGGGCGGCCGTGTGCGTCGCTTGGCCCGCATCGTGGGCAGGACGTCGGATAGGGCGCAAACGGCGCACTCGGCAACCCCAGGGCGAGCCGGCGCTGTGCCGGCATCCGGGATGTGGGATGCCGACACGGCACCGGGCGAGAGGCGCGCGGGTGGTCGCAGGCGCTGGTCGCCGGCGACGAATGGTCTCGGGAAGCGTGGCGACCGGGGCGCTGTTCGGCGCACCCGGACGTCAGCGGGCGAGGAAGTCGGCGAGCAGGCCGGTGAGGTGAGCCGGGGCGTCCTCCTGCACGAGGTGGCCCGCGTCGTCGATCAGCTCCAGGCGGGCGCCGGGGATCTGTTGTCCCAGTCGGGTGCCGCGTTCGGCGGGCAGCCAGCTGTCCTCGCGCCCCCATGCGATGAGGACGGGGCAGTCCAGGTCGCCGTAGCGGTCTTCGACCTCCTGCGTGTGACGCTCGTCGGCCTGGGCGATCTGGCGGTAGAAGGCGGGCTGGCCGGTCTCCCCCAGCCAGGGCTCGGTGAGGGCGTCGAGCGTGGGCGGCGGGAGTTCGTGGTGCGCGGCTGTGGCGATGTAGCGGCGCACCAGCGCCTCGTGCAGGTGTGGCGGCAGGGCTTCGAAGACGTCGGCGTTGTCGTGCACGAGCCGGAAGAAGCCCGAGCCCCAGGGCCGGAGGCTGACCGCGTCGACGAGCACGAACCGCTCATACCGGACACCGTCGAGCAGTGCGCTCCGCAGGGAGACCGCTCCGCCGAAGTCGTGCGCGACGACGGCCGGCGAGCGCAGGCCCCAGTGCTCCAGCAGGCCGGTGAAGACCTCCTGTTGCGCCGCGAGCGAGACGTCCTGCCCGGCGCGCTTCTCCGAGAGGCCGTAGCCGGGCATGTCCCAGACGTAGACGCGGTGTCGTGTCGCGAGTCCAGCGGCCACGTCGCGCCAGACGTAGGACGAGAACGGCGTGCCGTGCAGCAGGACCACGGGCGACCCCTCGCCGAAGCTCGCCCATCGCACCTCGCCGTGCGGCGAGTCGTGGCTCTCGGTCAGCTTCCAGCCCATCTCAGCACCTCCGTTACCGTCTAATGCGTTCAAGCAGTAACGTTACCATCAATCGAGCCTAGTTGGTAAAGTGAGCTCGTGGCATACGACCGGCCTGCCGCGCCCGACGCGCTCGGGACGATCGAGGCGTTCTGCAACTCCGCTCGCTTCCTCTACGACGAGGACGCCTTCCTGACGGTGGACGGCACCGCTCGGTGGCTTCGCGAGCACGGCCGCTCAGCGGTCGGGCTGGACGACCGCAAGAGGCAACAGCTCGTCCGGCTGCGCGAAGCGATCCGCGAGCACGTCGAGTCGGGTCAGGAGTCCGGGACGCTCAACGAGTTCGCGCGGAAGGTGCTGGGGCCACCGCGATGGGACGATGCGGGGAACGCGGAGATCCCGGTCAACGGAGAGTCCGTTGTGGACAGGCTTGCGGGGGAACTGCTTTCGGTGCTGTTCGTCGAGGAACTGACCGGGCGGCGGGGAAGGCTGAAGGTCTGCCGCTCTGGCGACTGCCGTTGGCTGTTCTACGACCGTTCACCGGCCAACAACAGCGTGTGGTGCAGCATGAGCATCTGCGGTGCCCGCCACAAGATGCGCTCGTACCGGAAGCGGGCCGAGGGCAAGTAGAGTCACGAACCCAGCGGGCCGCTGCGGCTATGCCGCCGGGTCGAGGTTGCCGAAGCGGGCCACGTAGTGCCAGACGCGCTTGAGCGCCTGCTGGTCGTGGTGGCCGGTGCGGGCCGCGTCGCCGAGGGTGCGAGGTGTCAGGCGTCCGTGCTCGGCCAGGGAGAGGCCGAGGTCGACGTACTGCTGACCGCGGTAGTCGGGGTGCCGCCGCAGTTCTTCTGTCCTCAGGGAGAAACCGGGGTGCCACTCGATGCGGCAGGCCAGCCCGGTGGCCGCCCGCTCGACGTTGGTGCCGCGGTAGCTGGGGTCGAGCACGATCGCTTCGACGTCACGCGCGAGGTCGAGCGGGCCGTGGACGTGTGCCTCGATGTAGTCGTCGAGCGGGTCGCGGCGGTCGGCGCGGGCGGTGTCGATCAGTGCCGAAAGGCGTTGCGCCACGCCGAAGTCCGTCGGCTCGAACACGCTGTCGGGGTGGCAGAAGGTCGTGCGTTCCAGGACCGCCGGCGATAGACGCACGTGACAGGAGCCGAACCGCGGCGATCCGCCTACTGCGCGGCGGCGGAAGTTCAGCGACCCGTACTTCGGACGCTGCTCCGCTGCGGCGTGGTCGTAGGCACCGGCGAAGATGCGGCTTTCCCATCGCCAGCGGTCGCCGCCGGGGTGGGCGGTCAGCCCGCCGTTGCTGGTTCCGGTTTCGAACTGCGAGCGGTACAGGCCGTCGCGCACCATCGCGTCGATGACCGGGATGCCGCCCACGAGCCGGTCGGGGTGGAAGTGCAGCGTCACCGGTGGTGGATCGTCGACCGGGCCGCCTTCGGCGCGCCCGGCGACGTGGGCGATCGCCCGCTCCCAGGCAGAACCGTCACGAGCCAGCCGCGAAGATCCACGCACCGGACCACCCCGATCCACGTCGCGACAGCAGTGGGCGCACCGTGGTGAGCGGTGCCCTCGCTCGGACACCGCTCACCACGTTCGGTCACACCACGGCCTGGTCGGACTCCCGGCCGCGCTCGGCGCCGCGCACTGGAAGCGCCTCAAACGCCGCGGGCGGGTCCTGCCACAACGGCGCCGAGACGCCGTCTCGGATGGCCTGCCAGACCCGTTGCGGGGTGGCAGGCATGTCGATGTGGCGGACTCCGAGGTGCTTGACGGCGTCGACCACGGCGTTCTGCACCGCCGGCGTCGCGCCGATGGTCGCCGCCTCACCGATTCCCTTGGCGCCCAACGGGTTCAGCGGTGTCGGCGTCTCGGTGCTGGAAACCTCCAGTGCCGGCACGTCCGCCGCGGACGGCACCGCGTAGTCGGCCAGGGTCGCGGTCTGGGGGTTGCCCTCGTCGTCGTAGGACATGTGCTCCCACAGCGCCTGCGCCATGCCCTGCACCACCCCGCCGTGCTGCTGGCCGCGCACGATGAGCGGGTTGAGCACCCGCCCGCAGTCGTCGACGGCGATGTGGCGCAGCGGGCGCACGAGTCCGGTCTCGATGTCGACCTCGACGACCGAGACGTGCGCGCCGAACGGGAAGGTCGCTCCGCCCGGTTCGAAGTCGGCGTGCTCGGCGAGCGCACCGCCGTCGGCCGACGCCGCCTGCACCAGCTCCTGCCAGCTCACCTTCGCCGCCGGTGCGCCCGCGACGCCGAGGCCGTCGCCGGTCGGCTCGATGTCCTCGACGGCGGCCTCCAGCCGTGCTGCGGCCAGCTCCCTGGCCCGCCGCAGCACCAGTTCGCCCGCTTCCCGCACCGCGCTGCCGCCGAGTTGCAGCGAGCGGGAGCCGCCGGTGCCCTCGCCCCGCGCCACGGTCGCGGTGTCGGACTGGACGAACTCGATCGACTCCATCGGGATGCCCAGCAGGTCGTTGACGATCATCGCGAACGACGTCGCGTGCCCCTGGCCGTGCGAGGAGGTGCCGACCTTGATCGTGGCGCGGCCGTCGTCGTGCACCTCGACCTCGGCGTACTCGCCGCCACCGCCGCCGGTGATCTCGACGTAGCTGCTCACGCCGATGCCCAGCAGTCGGGTCTCCCCCGCCTCGATGCGGCGTGCCTGCTCGGCGCGCAGCGCCTCGTAGCCCACCAGCCGCAGGGCCTCGGTGAGCGGCAGGTCGTAGTCGCCGCTGTCGTACTCGGTGCCGACGGCGGTCTTGTACGGGAAGACGTCGTTGGCCAGGAAGTTCTTGCGCCGCAGTGCGACGGGGTCCATGTCGAGTTCGGTGGCGGCCAAGTCCATCATGCGTTCGAGCATGGCCGCCGCCTCGGGACGTCCGGCCCCGCGGAACGCGCCGACCGGGGTCGTGTTGGTCAGCGCGGCGATCGCGTCGTAGGCGATCCGGGGGATGTTGTAGACGCCCTGGGCCATCGAGCGGGTCGAGCCCATCGCCAGCAGGCCGTTGAACCCGGCGTAGGCGCCGCAGTCGCCGACGACGCGGCAGCGCAGGCCGACGATCTCGCCGTCGCGCCGCAGACCCAGCTCGGCGTACTGCACCTGGCCGCGGCCGTGCGGCATGCCCTGCATGTTCTCCGAGCGGGTCTCGACCCACTTGGCCGGACGTCCGAGCCTGCGCGCGATGCCGATGACGACGGCGTGTTCGGCGCCGAGCCCGGCCTTGCCGCCG
This sequence comes from Saccharopolyspora erythraea NRRL 2338, assembly GCF_000062885.1. NCBI lineage: Bacteria > Bacillati > Actinomycetota > Actinomycetes > Pseudonocardiales > Pseudonocardiaceae > Saccharopolyspora > Saccharopolyspora erythraea. The sequence goes on from NC_009142.1 coordinate 5,747,295, forward strand.
AAGGCACCGCCGACGTGCGGGGCGATGACGCGCACCCGTTCCGGTGCGATGCCGAACGCCCCGGCGACGCCGTCGCGCAACGCGTGCGGCATCTGCGTCGACACGTGCACCGTCAGGTCGTGGTCGTCGTCCGGTCCGCCGGGCACCGCCGTGACGGCGTTGCCCTCCATCGGCACCACGGCGACCCGCTGGTTCTCGATCCGGGCGCGGACCACGACGTCGGCGCCGTCGAGCACCTCGGCCCCGGCGGAGTCCCGCTCGCCGGCGGCGATGTTGGAGCCCAGGTCCGGGAACTGCGTCGGCGCGTCGGGCGCCAGCGCCGCCTCCGGGTCGGCCACCGCGGGCAGCGGCTCGTAGTCGACGTCGACCAGTTCCAGCGCGTCGGTCACCGCCGCGCTGCTCTCGCCGACCACCGCGACGACCGGCTCGCCGACGAAGCGGACCCGGTCGGTGGCCAGCGCGGGCCGTGCGCACTGCGCATTGACCACGATGAACGGCGGCGGCACCGGAAGGTCCAGGTCCGCGGCCGTGTAGACGGCGACGATGCCGGGAGCCGACCCCGCGGCCTCGGTGTCGATCGACGTGATGAGCGCGTGTGCCAGGGGTGAGCGCACGAAACCGACGTGCACCAGGCCCTCGACGTCCAGGTTGCCGACGTAGCTGCCTCGTCCGTGCAGCAGATCAGGGTCCTCGACCCTGGGGACCTCGTTACCGAGCAGTGATCCCACCATGGCACGAGCCTATCCGCGCCGAGCGCCGCGAGCACGGCTTCCGGGGTGATCTTCAGGCTGAGGCGACCTCGACTTCCGGCGTGTGCTGGAGCAGCGGTTCGGCCTCGGTGAAGGCCAGCGGCTCGGGCATCTCGTAGCGCGGGCGGACGTGGCTGAGCTCGCGGTGCGCGCGCACCAGGCTCGCGAAGTCGCGGGGGTAGGCGCGCTGGTCGACGCCCAGCAGCGTCCCGGACTTCCTGGCTCTGGCGGCCAGTTCCCGCCAGGACCGGATGCCGGTGAGTCCGATCGACTCCATGCCGTGGGAGAACAGCATGATCCGGATCTCGTCGTAGGTGCGGGCGGTGTCGATGTAGGAGAGCAGGGCGTCGTGCGAGCCTTCGGCGTTGAACGACATCCAGAACGGCACGGACCCGGTCCGCAACGTCCACCACGGTTCCATCAGCAGGAAGCACTCGGCGAGCAGCCGGTTGCCGGGCATGCCGCGCCGGTCGTACCACTGCCGGTAGAGGTCGGCCACGACCGGGCTCAGCAGTTCGGGTTCGGCGAAGCTCAGGCGCCGCAGGCCGAAACCCTCCTGGCGGGCGAACTCGGTGACGCTGTCCAGCAGCGCCGGGTCGAAGCCCCATTCCGCCTCGGGTGCCTCGCCGTCGGGTTCGGGCGGGTCCCAGCTCGTGCGTCCGGCGCCGTAGCGCTTGAGCATGCGCGCCACGCGGGGCCCGCCGCGGTGGTACTCGTCGGCGGTGGCTCCGCCCAGCGCGCCGAACTGGAACAGGTGGCGGTCGCCGACTCGCGTGACGGGCCACTGCAGCCCGCACTCGGCGGTGACCACGATGCCGCCGGGCGCCAGGTGGTCGCGGATGAAGCGCCGGTAGGCCAGCGGCAGCCGCTGCCACTTGACCCGGAAGTACGACATGCCGGCGATCATCAGCCGGTCCTGGTTCGGGTCGTGCATGTGGTGCAGCACCAGGTCGGAGTTGGCCGCCAGCAGCGCCCTGCCGGGTTCGGTGCCCGCGGCGAGCTCGCCGCGCGCGTCGTCGCGGTCCACTCCCCTGCGCCGCACCGGGATCAGCAGCGTCTGGGGCAGCCACGGCGCGTCGAGCGCGGCGGCCAGGTGGATCAGCGCACCGTTGGACGAGCCGACGAAGATCACCGGGTAGCGGCGTTTCGGGTAGTGGCCGGTGATCCAGCCCGCGACGGCCTCCGCGTCGATCTCGCCGACGCGGTCGCGGGGCACCGCCTCGCCCACGCCGCTGAACGCGTACGCCTGTTCGGCGAGCCGCCTGGGCAGGTGGTTGACCGTGCCGAGGGCCGCCGACAGCACCGGCTCCAGCGCCGGGGGCGCCTGTCCGATCGCGGGGACGTCCGCACCGGCCAGGAACCGGGACAGCGCGCGCAGCATCCCGGTGGCGGAGTCGAACGAAGCGACCGCGCGTCCTGGTTTCATGCAGCCTCCTCGCCTGCCACCGAGGACCTGGTCACCGCGTGACCGGGCGGTGATCCTCCGGAAGCCACCTCAGTACCCGGTACGCGGCGGTTCCACACATCGCCCGAACGCGAGTGCTACGAACCGGGGACGAGTTCGGCCAGCAGGTCGCGGACGCGGCGGTCGATGTCGTCGCGGATGGCGCGGACCTCGTCGACGCTCTTGCCCGCGGGGTCGGTGAATTCCCAGTCCAGGTAGCGCTTGCCGGGGAAGACGGGGCAGGCGTCACCGCAGCCCATGGTGATCACCACGTCGGCGGCTTCGACGGCGTCGGTGGTCAGCTTCTTGGGGATTTCGGCTGTGAGGTCGAGTCCGAGTTCGCCCATGGCGGTCAGGACGGCGGGGTTGACGGTCTCGGCCGGAGCGGATCCGGCGGAGCGCACGGCTATCTCGCCTCGGGCGTGGTGCTGCAGGAGTGCGGCGGCCATCTGGGAACGTCCGGCGTTGTGCACGCAGACGAACAGGACTTCAGGGGTGTGGGACACGGTCGCTCCAGGATTCACGAGGTGGTGCGGGCGTGCTCGGTGCCGATCGCCGCGGGGGCGGTGAACCAGCGGCGGGCGGCCAGGGAGACGTGGACGAGGGCGACCAGCACGGGCACTTCGATGAGCGGGCCGACGACCCCGGCCAGCGCTTGGCCGCTGGTGACGCCGAAGGTCGCGATGGCCACGGCGATGGCCAGTTCGAAGTTGTTGCCCGCAGCGGTGAACGACAGCGTCACCGACCGCTCGTAACCCAGGCCGATCACCTTGCCCAGGGCGAACGATCCGGCCCACATGACCGCGAAGTAGGCCAGCAGCGGCAGCGCGATCCGCGCGACGTCGACAGGCCGGCCGGTGATCTGGTCGCCTTGCAGGGCGAAGAGGATCACGATGGTGAACAGCAGCCCGTAGAGGGCGACCGGGCCGATCCTGGGCAGGAACCAAGTTTCGTACCAGTCGCGGCCCCGGGCGCGTTCGCCGAGCTTGCGGGTCAGGTATCCGGCGACCAGCGGGATGCCGAGGAAGATCAGGACGGACTTGGCGATCTGCCACGCCGAGACCTCGAGTCCGACCGCGGGCAGGCCCAGCCAGCCCGGCAGCACCGACAGGTAGAACCAGCCGAGGCCCGCGAAGGCGAGGACCTGGAACACCGAGTTCAGCGCGACCAGCACGGCGGCGGCTTCCCGGTCCCCGCGGGCCAGGTCGTTCCAGATGATCACCATGGCGATGCAGCGCGCCAGGCCGACGATGATCAGACCGGTGCGGTATTCGGGCAGGTCGGGAAGGAGGAGCCAGGCCAGCGCGAACATCAGCGCCGGGCCGAGGATCCAGTTCAGCGCGAGCGAGCAGACCATCAGCCGGGTGTCGCCGGTGACGGTGTCGAGCCGGTCGTAGCGGACCTTGGCCAGCACCGGGTACATCATCACCAGCAGGCCCAGGGCGATCGGCAGCGAGATCCCGTCGACCCGCACCGCGTCGAGCGCCGGGCCGAGCCCGGGAACCCACCGTCCGGCCAGCAGGCCGGCGGCCATCGCGGAGCCGATCCACACCGGCAGCAGCCGGTCCAGCGCCGACAGGCGCGCGACCACGGGAGCCTCGGCGGACCGGCTCATGCGGTGACCGCCTCGGCGTCGGCGGGCACCAGCACGGCCGAGACGGCGCGCAGGGTCTCGGGGCGCACGCGGTAGTAGATCCACGTGCCGCGCCGTTCGCCCTCGATCACCCCGGCGTCGCGCAGGACCTTGAGGTGGTGCGAGATCGTCGGCCCGGACAGCTCGAACGCTCCGGTCAGGTCGCACACGCACGCCTCCCCGCCCGCGTGGGAGGCGATCAGCGACAGCAACCGCAGCCGTACCGGCTCGCCGATCGCCTTGAACACCCTAGCGAGCTCGGCTGACTGCTCGGCGGTCAGCGGCTCCCGCATCACCGGCGAGCAGCACAACTCTGCACCGGTCGCCTGCGCGTCTTGGTTCGACATGCTTCTATCTTGACAGTCGTCGAAGCAGAGGAGCAAGCTGGCATCGCCATCTGTTTAGATGGACATCTAATTAAGGGGTTGAGATGTCTCGCATGCAACTGGCCCTCCGGGTCGGGGACCTGGAAGGTTCGATCGCGTTCTACTCGAAGCTTTTCGGCGCCGAACCGGCCAAGCTGCGGCCCGGCTACGCCAACTTCGCCATCGCCGAACCGCCGCTCAAGCTCGTTCTGGTCGCGGGCGAGCCCGGCCAGGACACCGCGATCGACCACCTCGGCGTCGAGGTCGAAAGCACCGAGCAGGTCGACAACGCCACCGAGCGGCTGCGCGCACTGGGCCTGTTCACGGAGGTGGAACAGGACACGACTTGCTGCTATGCCCGGCAGGACAAGGTCTGGGTGCACGGGCCGGGCGGGGAGCCCTGGGAGGTCTACGTGGTCAAGGCGGACTCCGCCACGTTCGGAGCTGCCCCATCGGAGGACGGGGCCGCCCAGTGCTGCGCCGGCGACGAGGAGACGGCCACCCACGCGTGAGCACTCGGTCGGCGCGGCTGTCGCAGCCCGAGGCGACCCGCCACGGCGTGACCCGAGCCGGCGGGGCCGGCCCCTGCCCGCCGAAGAGACCGGCCCCGCCTCGCGGGCGTGTCGATCAATCGCGGTGACGTGACCGCTCACCGAGTACAGGACCAAGAGCACCGGGGAGACCTGCGCCGGTTCCGGCGAAGCACACCGGCGGCATGCCGGGCGACTGCGCGCGGAACTGGTGATCACGCCGTGTTCACCCCGCCTGTGCAGCGTGGCCGCTGCGCAGCATCCGGCCGCACCACGCCCGAAGGCATGCGTGCGCCATCACCCCGGTTCGTCCACTGTGTCCGGTCGACACCTCCTCACCGGCACCTCCTCGCCGGTCCCGCGCGGCCGGCGGCTCCGGACCGTTGACCGAGGCGATCGGCCGCTGTAATTTTTCACACACCAAAGCTCAGTTTCACAAGTGTGAAAATCTCCACGCTGCGGCGTGGTACCCGCTTGGTCCGTCACGGCCCGACGCACGAGGGAGTGCGCGATGGGAACAGACGTAGCCGCCTCCGACGACCCGTACCTCCTCACCGCCGACGGCATCAAGGAACCACCGCGGGGCTGGGCCGCCAGCCTGCGCTACCTCGGCCCCGGCCTGATCGTCAGCGCCTCCATCGTCGGCTCCGGCGAGCTGATCGCCACCACCGCGCTCGGCGCCGAGGCCGGGTTCGCGCTGCTGTGGATGGTCATCCTCAGCACCGGCGTCAAGGTCGCGCTGCAGGCCGAGCTGGCCCGCTGGACGATCTCCACCGGCAAACCGGGCCTCACCGGTTACAACGCCGTCCCACCGCGGTTCGGCCGCATCGGCTGGATCAGTCTGCTGTGGATCGCGATGGCGCTGTCCAAACTGCTCCAGCTCGGCGGGATCGTCGGCGGGGTCGCCGTCTCGCTGAGCCTGCTGATCCCGGTCGGCGCCGATCCGCTGAGTCCGACCTCGCTGGCGGCATGGACGCTCATCGTGGTCGCGGGCAGCATCGCGCTGCTGTACTCCAACCGCTACGGGCTGATCGAGCGCGGCGCGTTCCTGCTCGTCGCGGTCTTCTCCGCGGTCACCGTCGTGATCGCCTTCGGTCTTCCGTTCACGCCGTTCAGCTACTCGGGCGCCGACGTCGCCGGTGGGCTGGCGCTGACCATCCCGGCGGGCGCACTCGGCGCGGCCGTGGCGATGTTCGGCATCACCGGCGTCGGTGCCGACGAGATCACCTTCTACACCTACTGGTGCGTGGAGAAGGGCTACGCCCGCTGGGCGGGGCCGCCGGACGGCAGCGACGAGTGGGTGCGTCGGGCGCGCGGCTGGATCCGGGTGATGTACAAGGACGTCTTCCTGTCGTGGGTCATCTACACCTTCAGCACCCTGGCGTTCTTCGTCATGGGCGCGGCGGTGCTGCACCCGCAGGGTCTCGTGCTCGAAGGCAACGAGATGATCACGACACTGTCCCGGATGTACACCGACACGATCGGCGAGTGGGCCAACGTCCTGTTCCTCCTCGGCGCGGTGGCGGTGCTCGGCTCCACCCTGTGGGCCTCGGTCCCGAGCTGGTCGCGCATGTACACCAACCTGTTCGCGACGCTGGGCGTGCTCGACTGGCAGGACTCCGTCGCCCGGCAGCGGTGGCTGCGCGCGCTGACCGTGATCCAGCCGGTGCTGTGGGGGATGGCCTACCTGTTCGTGAGCTCACCGGTGGTCATGGTCCAGATCGGCGGCGTGGCCACCGGGATCTTCCTGCCCGCGGTGGTGATCGCGACCTGGTACCTGCGGCGCACCGAAGTGGACCCCCGGCTGCACGGCTCGGCCGCGTTCAACGTCCTGCTGGTCGTCAGCAGCGCCGCGATCACGCTGCTGGGCGCCTACACCATCCTCAACGTGTTCGGGGTCGGCGCCGGCTGAAGCAGGTCACCGGCGGGTTACGGCAGGCTGAGAGCAACCTGAGAGCGCAGGACAGGGGTACCGCCCTGATTTCGGTCCGCTGACAACGGCGATGCGCTGGAAAAGGCGCCACGAGCGGCGACTATTTTGCTCGTGTGCTTAGTGCGGGCAAGGATGACACCACAAGTCCCGAAGAGGAACCCGTGCCGTCCGGCGACGACGCGGCGCGCTCCCCGGAATCAGGGCGGGACCCCGCCGCGAAGAAGCTGCGGCTGGTCGCCTCCGTCCTCGGACTGCTCGGAGCGGTGCTGGCGCTGGCGGTGCCCTTCATGCCGGTCAACTACGACGTCACGACGCTGCAGTGGCCGACCGCGCAGGGCACCCGCCCGGTCGCGGCACCGCTGGCCAGCTACTCGCCGGTCCGGATCGACGCCACCGTGCCGTGCGAGTCGGCGCGGTCGCTGGACGCGCGCAGCGACGGACACGGCACCCTGGTCAGCACCACGCCGCTGAACTCCGACACCGGCAAGGTGACGGGGCTGCGGCTGCAGGTCGACAACGGCCGCCTGGTGCTGACCTCCAAGGGCCGCCAGCTCGGCACCGCGCCGATGCCGGTCGGCAACTGCGCGATCACGGTGCACTCCGACGGCTACCGCACCACCGCCGCCGTCGGCGGCCAGCAGATCGCGCTGGCCAACGAGGACGTGCGCCCGCAGCTCACCGGCATCTACTCCGACCTCGACGCCGCCGTGGACCGCACCGCGGGGCTGTCGTTCAAGGCCGAGGTCGACACCCGCTACGAAAGCCACGCGACGGCGCTGAAGATCGTCGTGATGGCGGGGGCGGTGCTGGCGTTCATCGGCTGCGTGGTGGTGCTGCGCAGGCTCGACGGCCGGGCCGGGCGGCGCCCGCCGCGGCTGGCGCCCTCTGGCTGGTGGAAGCCCACCCTCCGCGACCTCGCCGTGCTCGGCTCGCTGGGCATCTGGTGGCTCATCGGCGCGATGACCTCGGATGACGGCTACATCCTCACGATCGCCCGCGCACGCGAGGAAGCCGACTACATCACCAACTACTACCGCTGGTTCGCCGTACCCGAGGCGCCGTTCGGCTGGTTCTACGAGCTGTACTCGCTGTGGGTGCAGGTCTCCACCGCGACGCCGTGGGTGCGTTTGCCCGCGCTGCTGATGGGCATCACGAGCTGGCTGCTGATCAGCCGCGAGGTGCTGCCCCGGCTCGGCCAGCAGGTCCGCCGCAGCAACGCCGCCGGCTGGGCCGGCGCCGCGGTGTTCCTGGCGTTCTGGATGCCCTACAACAACGGTCTGCGTTCCGAGCCCGTGGTGGTGCTGTTCTCGCTGCTCGCGCTGTGCGCGGTGGAGCGGGCGGTGGCGACCAGGCGGATGATGCCGGCCGCGCTGGGCCTGGTGGTGGCCGCGCTGGCGGTGGGCGCCGGGCCGACCGGTCTGGTCGCGGTGCTGCCCTACGTGGCGGCGATCAAACCGCTGTTCCGGCTGGTGCGCAGCCGGGCCAGGCAGTTCGGGTGGCTGCCGATCCTGGCGCCGATCGCGGCCTGCGGCTTCGTGATCATGGTCGTGGTGTTCTCCGACCAGACCTGGCAGGCGGTCATGGACGCCACCGACCTGCGCCAGGAGCTGGGCCCCAACGACCACTGGTACCAGGAGCTCAACCGCTACAACCTGCTGTTCGCCCCGACCCCGGACGGCTCGCTGGTGCGCCGCTTCCCGGTGCTGCTGGTCATCCTGTGCCTGGCGACCTGCGGTGTGATGCTGCTGCGCCGGGGCCGCATCCGCGGTGCCGCGCTCGGCCCGAGCCGCCGCCTGCTGGCGGTCACGGCGCTGTCGTTCGTGGTGCTGGTGGTGACCCCCACCAAGTGGTCGCACCACTTCGGGCTGTTCGCGGCCCTGGGCGGCGCGCTGGCCGCGCTGACGGCGCTGGCGACCAGCAGCACCGTGCTGCGTTCGCGGCGCAACCGGGCGGCGTTCTTCTCCGGGCTGATGCTGATCATCGCCTTCGCCGCCACCGGCCCCAACGGCTGGTTCTACGTCTCCGGCTGGGGCGTGCCGTGGTTCGACAAGCCGCCGTCGCTGAAGGGGTTCAACGCCAGCACCGCGCTGCTGGCCGTCGCCGCGGTCGCGGCCGTCGTCGCGCTCATCGAGCACCTGCGCCTCGACGAGAACAACCCGAAGGTCGTCGACGTCAGCAGCATCGAACAGCGCAGCCGGGCGCTGAAGCTGGGCACCGCGCCGCTGGCGATCGTGTGCGCGCTGCTGGTGGCCGGCGAGGTCGCCACCTTCGCCAAGGTCGTCCAGAAGCAGTGGGGCAGCTACAGCATCGGCGCCGACAACGTCCAGCAGCTCATGGGCAACAGCTGCGGGCTGTCGGACTACGTCTACGTCGAGTCGCAGCCCCGCGACGGCGTCCTCGCGGTCTCCCCGCAGCAGCCGTCGGTGGCCGCGCCCGGCACGAAGGTGCCCGGCCGCAAGGCGGAGCCGGAGAAGCCCAACGACTACCTGCGCGCCAAGACCGACGGGTTCGTGCAGCCGGGCGTGCCGTCCAGCGACCAGGCCTACCCTGGCCAGCCCGACTGGACGCCGCCGCACCACTTCGGCGACGCGGCCGCGCCGGTGTGGGGCAGCTACGACCCGCAGGGCCTGGGCACCGGGGAGCTGCGCACCGACTGGTACGACATCCCCGAGCGCGCGACCAGCGGCGAGGTCCCGGTGGTCGTGGCGCTGGCCGGGATCGACGCCGAGCCCAACTCGGCGGTCGTCGAGTTCGGCAAGGACACGCCGCGCGGGTTCGAGATCATGGACCGCCGCATCCTGCCCAAGGCGCAGGGCGCGCCCCCGAACTGGCGCGACTCCCGGCTGATGGTCGACGGCGACGCCGAGGGCGCGACCAAGCTGCGGATCGTGGCCAAGGACCAGGCGCTGGCTCCGGAGGGCTGGCTGGCGCTGAGCGCTCCCCGCGCTCCGAAGCTGACCCGGATGACCGACTTCGTCGGCCAGGCCGGGACCTACGTGGAGTGGCCCGCGGCGCTGGTGCACCCGTGCCTGCGGATCCCCGCGATGCGCAACGGGATCTTCGAGATGCCGAAGTTCCGCGTCGCCGGTGGTGCCGAGGTGCGCGACATCGGCCAGAGCTGGTCGTCGCCGGACATGGGCGGGCCGTTCGGGTGGATGAACGTCAACTCCAACACCATGGAGCTGCCGACGTATCTGAAGAACGACATCTCCCGGGACTGGGGCTCGCTCTACGTCCTGGAGCCGCAGACGCCCGAGGCGCTGCCCGCGGAGGCGGCGATGCGGGTCAGCCACGAGGTCCGCTGGGGCATGTTCTCGCCCGGGCCGATCAGCCAGACGGTGCAGTTGCCTGGTGACCTGCCGAGCTCCAGCGACCGCAGCGACATCAAGAACCAGGAAACCGCCGACCAGTAGTCCGCATCAGCGCGGTGGGGCCGGTCCTCTTCGGAGGGCCGGCCCCACTGCTGTCTCCGCGCTTCGATCAGGCGCTGCGTTGTGCTTCGAGCACCCGCTCGAAGCACAACGAGGTCTCAACACCGGCGTAGGCGCCGAAGTTCGGGATGCGTTGGTAGCCCGAACGCGTGTAGAAGCGCACCGCGTCGGGCTGCGCGGTGCCGGTCTCCAGCCGGAGGGTGGTCCAGCCCTGGCCGCGCGCCCAGTCCTCCAGCGCGTCCAGGATCGCGACCGCGACGCCGCTCCCCCGCCGGGCCGGGACGACGTACATCCGCTTGACCTCGCCGACGCCGCCGCCGAGGTGGCGGAGTCCGCCGCAGCCGACGGGGATGCCGTCGTCCGCGCGAGCCACGAAGAACGCAGCGATGTCCGCTTGCGACGGCACGAGCCCGGGTTCGCTGTCCGGTGTGCCGTACCTCGCGGCGATCTCGGCGCGCTGCAGAGCGCGCAGCGTGACGGCGTCGGCGTCCGCCCACTGCACCTGCTGGATCCTCATGTGGTGGATTCTGACCAGCGGTTGTTTCCGCCGCGTGAAGCGGTTGTTGCGGCCTTCGCCCGCCGACGGCGGAGTTCAGGGTCTGTTTCGCGAGCGGCGTCAGCCGCTCGCGGTGCGGGACCCCGCCCGCACCGCTACGGGTTCTCAGAAGCCTTCTCGCGAGGACAGCGTCGACGTGGTGAATTGGCGGTCGGCGATCCCGGAGCGAGAAGGCTTCTGAGTGCCTGTCTTTGATCCCCTGGCGTAGGTACAGGACAGGCCTTCGCCAGTGATCGTGACACCACATCGAGATCAACCAGCAAAGGCCCGATCCGCTTGTACCGCACGTCCACGCCACCGGCCGGACCCGCCGCGACCCCTCCGACACCACCGACGCCGAGTGCGCCCTGATCGAACCACTCCTGCCCGCCCCGGCTAGCCAGACCCGCTACGGCGGCCACCCGGAGAAACACCCGAGACGAGCCATCGTCGACGCCATCCGCGACTACGAACGCCTCCCCGCCCACTCCGAAACCATCGTCAACTGGGCCACGCCTCATGACCCGCCAACTCACCACTTAAACAAGATCAAAGACAAGCACGGAGGTTCCGCCGCCCGAACCGCTGCGCGAACCACTTCTGCAGCACTCCTCAGCGCTGGCGGTCGATGAAGCGGCGGGAGCGCCGCTCGATGTCGGCGAAGTGCTGGGTCATCGCCTCGGCCGCTCGCCCGGCGTCACCGGAGCGGATCGCGTCGACGATCGACTGGTGTTCGCGCCCGATCTCCTCGCGCAACCACTCCGGCGGGTCGATCTCCTCCTCGACGCGGTGGTAGACGGTCCAGAACAGGTCGATGAGCTGCACCGCGATCTCGTTGCCGACGGGCCGGTACAGCGTCTGGTGGAACCGCCGGTCGGCCTCCACGACGTCACCGGTTCTGATCTCGGCCACGCAGGACTCCAGTTCCGCCAGGAAGTCCTCGTCGGCGTGCTGCGGCACCTCGGCGATCAGCGCGGTCTCCAGGATGCGGCGGATCTGGATGAAGTCGGCCAGCGTCGAGGCGTCCTGGCGGGCCGACTGGCGGGCCCGGAACAGCAGGCCCGGCATCAGCGCGGTCACGGGTGCCTCGCCGACGAAGGTGCCGTAGCCGTGGCGGATGTCGACGATGCCCAGGGTGTGCAGGGCGCGCAGCGTCTCGCGGATGGAGTTGCGGCTGGCGCCGAGCTGGGCCATCAGCTGCGGTTCGCTGGGCAGCGGGGAGCCTGGAGGCAGCCCGGACTCCAGGATCAGGTCCACGACTCGGTCCTGGAGCTGCCTGCCGCCACCAGCCATCGATTCCCGTCCCTCCGCCTGCTCCGGTTTGCCCGGTGGTTCGGCGCCCACCGCCGATTCCGGCCACCGCTGAGAACAACCTTGCCATCCGCGATGGCCCAGAGTAGCTTGCCTGGACATCCTACGTCCTATGTCCGGGGTGTGATGAGCGAGGAGGCTCAGATGGCTGCAACGAGCGACTCCGCGCGCTGGTACCGGCAGCTCTCGGCCCGCGACTGGAAGGCGTTCTTCGCCGCCTGGCTCGGCTACGCGATGGACGGCTTCGACTTCGTGCTGATCACGCTCGTGCTCACCGAGATCAGCGACGAGTTCGGGCTCACCGACGCCGCAGCTGCCGCCCTGGTGTCGGCGGCGTTCATCTCCCGCTGGTTCGGCGGCCTGGTGCTCGGCGCGGTCGGCGACCGCTACGGCCGCCGGGGTGCGATGATCATCAGCATCGTGCTCTACTCGGTGGGCACCTTCGCCTGCGGGCTGGCGTGGGACTACTGGCCGCTGTTCGTGGCGCGGCTGGTCGTGGGCCTGGGCATGGCCGGGGAGTACAGCGCGAGCGCGACCTACGTCATCGAGAGCTGGCCGCGGCGGCTGCGCAACCGCGCCAGCGGTTTCCTGCTCTCCGGCTTCTCGCTGGGCGGTGTGCTGGCCGCCCAGGTCTACAGCTGGGTCGTGCCGTCGTTCGGCTGGCGGGCGCTGTTCTTCCTCGGGCTGGCCCCGATCGTGATCGCGCTGTGGCTGCGCCGCGGCATCCCGGAGGCCGCCGACTGGGAGCACGCCTCCCACGACGAGCCGACCTTCGTCGACGTGCTCTACCAGGGCCGGGCGCGGCCGTGGAACGTGCTGCTGACCGCGCTGGTCGCGGTTTCGCTGTTCGCGTTGTTCATCGGCTGGTCGTCGGGTGTGGTCTCGGTGCTGCTCGCGGTGGCGGCCGCCGGTGGTCTGCTCGCCTTCGCCGCGCAGTTCGCGCGGTCGGCGACGCCGATGATGGTGACGCTGATCGTCGTGGTGTTCCTGGCGTTCCTGTACTCGTGGCCGATCCAGGCGTTGCTGCCGACCTACCTCAAGCAGGACCTGGGCTACGACCCGGGCCAGGTCGCCGACGTGCTGTTCTTCGCCGGCTTCGGCACCGCGGTCGGCTGCGTGCTGGCCGGCTTCACCGGCGACCGGCTGGGCACCAAGCGCGCCTACACCTGGACGCTGCTGGCCTCGCTGGTGCCGGTGCTGCCGGTGTTCGCGCTCGGCGGCGACCAGCTCGGCTGGATCGCGGTGCTGCTGTTCTTCCAGCAGATGTTCGGCCAGGGCATCTCGGGCATCCTGCCCAAGCTGGTCGGCGGGTACTTCGAGACCTCCCGGCGCGCGGCCGGGCTGGGCTTCACCTACAACGTCGGTGCGCTGGGCGGCGCGGTCGCCCCGGTGCTGGGCAACGCCATCGCCGAGCAGACCGGGCGCGGCGCGGCGCTGGGTGGCCTGTCGTTCGGGCTGACCATCGTCGTGGCCGTGCTCATCGCGGTGAACGCCCCCGGGCGGGTGCAGCGGCTCTTCGGCGACGACTCGGGGATGGTCGATCGCACGGTGTCGGGCGACGAGGTCGCGCCGGAGCTGCGGACGTCGTCGTGACGGGTCAGAACTCGAAGCCGCCGGGCCTGCCGTTGCGGTCGGCGAGCAGGCCGGCCAGCGCGGCGATGGCGATCTCGGGCGGGCGGCGCGAGCCGATGTTGAGCCCGATCGGCCGGTGCACCTCGCCGATCGCGTCGTCCTCGACGCCCAGTTCGCGCAGCGCGGCGACGTGCGGTGCCGGGTGGCGGGGGTTGCCCAGCACTCCCACCCAGCGGACCTGGTGCGCCAGCACGTCGCGCAGCATCGGGCCCAGCTCCGGGCGGTGGTGGTCGGTCACGATGACGTCGGTGTCACCGCCGATGCCGGTCACCTTCCCGACCACGTCGGCGCCGGTGTCGCCCACCTGGGCCGCGCGCTGCGGGTCGGGCTCGACGAGCAGCGTCCGGTACCCGAGGTCCCGGCCGTACCGGAGCAGGTAGCGCGAGACCGGTGAGGCGAACACCGCGACCAGGGTCCGGTCGCCGGTTTCCACCGGTGCGTCGCTGTGCGCCACCTCGCAGGCGGCAACGTCCTCGGCCATGCCTGGAGTCTGGCAGGTGCGGCGGGTTCGAGCCACCACCCCGGGCGCGGGCCGCTCCGGGCCGGGCCAGGGGTTCTTCACAGGTCGTTTCAGGATAAGGTTCGTGGGCCCGGGGCCTGCCTATCTACTGGTACCGGCGTGCCGAACCGGACAGGAACTCCCGGTGAGTAGAGCACGCTGACCGGCGATGTGGCCGGTGCGGACAATCCGGCCGCGGTGACGAGGCTGTCGTCCAGATCGAGCAATTCGGCGTGGTGCAGGGGCCACTGCGGGTGTTCGTTCGGCAGATACCACGTGCGGCCGTACCAGGACACGTGCAGACCCCACCGGGCGGTCAAAAACCGTTCCAACCCACCCTGTTCGACGATCGGCGGCCCTACTCTGGCAACGACGCGACTGGTCACCTCCCGCGGTCCAGGCCACCTGCGACGGGAGGTATAGGTGATCACATCGCCGTCGCGGTCCAGCCGCATCTTCGACCACACGTAAGGCAGCCGCACGCCGACCCGGCCCACCACGACGGGCAACAGCCGGGCCGCATCCAGAGATCGGAACACCACCCCGCGACGGCCGGCATCGTCCACCGAATACAGCCTCACGTTGGTTTCGCAGAACGACCCGAAATACGGCACTCCCGGCCCTGCCGGCAGATCCACACGGTGCATGCGGAACGGGACCAGCCCCACATAGGTAACGCCGTCCAGGACGTCCGGCCGGGTACCAGGCGGCAGCAGACCGGCCACTCGCGCCGGTTCCACCGGCCAATGCAGGAACATCAGCTCGCGCCACTCCTGCACGAGCGTTGACCTCCGCACCGGCCGCGGAGAACGCGAAGTGATCGGCTCAACCGCCATACCGCGCAGCCGTATCACGGCAGTGGATCTCCTTCAAGAAGCACGACAGCGGTCCACTGCGCAGCCATAGCGCCTTGCAACTCGGCGAGCCCGGAGCGAGAAGGCGTCTGAGGTTCGCCGCAAGCCACTGCTGGAACATTCCCTATCCACCGACGGAGGTGCCCGACGTGCCGGTGCCGAAGCCGCCCCGCGGGATCGTGCCGCCCGTGGTGGGGACGCTGCCCGCCCGGCCGACCGCGGCGGTCTGGCCGGAGGGGCCGGTCTTCGGCGTGGTGTAGCTGCCGCCGCTGACCCGGGTGCCCACCGGTGCGGCGAAGGCGCCGGCCGAGGTCGAGTAGTGGTACCAGAGGGCGGCGACGCCCACGTGCTGGCCGGAAACGTCGGTGTAGTCGGTCGGTGCGTCCTCGCAGTCCTCGTCGGGCAGCCGGACCTCGGTCTCCGGGTCGACGCACACCGCGACGTGGTCCCAGTTCTGCACGTCGTCGGTTTCGCTGGTCGTGGTCTCCGTCGTGGTGGTCTCGGCCGTGGTGGTCGGGGTCGCCGTCTCGGTCGTCGGGGCCGCCGTGGTGGGGACCGGCCCGGAGGAGGTGCTGTGCGCGCCGCCCACGCACCCGGACGCGAGGTAGAACGCCGCCACCCACGGCACCAGCCGGACCATCGGGACCGCCGTCCCGCGCAGCGACTCGGACATCGCCGCCTTCTCCGACGTTTCTTCCCACGTACCTGTGCCTAACCGGTCGATCATCCCGGGCAGCATAGGAACGCATCCGGCCGCCTGTACTCCATTCGGGGAAAGTCACCGCTTGACCAGCGGATCACCGCTCCACGGGCTTGAGGACGGCGACTCCGCGCGGGGGCAGGGTGACCTCGGCGGCCTGTGCGCCGGTGAGCAGGTCGGCCGCGGGCCACGGCAGCCGCACCTTCACCTCGACCGCGTTGTGGTTGAGCAGGAAGAAGAACTCGCCTCGGCGGGTCGCCTGCACTCCGGCGGGCAGGTCCGCCAGCACCGGTTGGACACCGGCTTCCGCCGTCACGCGGTCGATCAGCGTGCGCATCGCCTCCGGCTCCGGGCGGGTTGCCAGGTACCAGGCCGCGCCGTCGCCGAAGGCGTGGCGGGTCAGCGCCGGGTGCCCGGCGAGCGCGCCCTCGGTGAACGTGCCGAGCACGCTCGCACCCTTGGGCTCGATCTTTTCCGACCACAGCGTCGCGCGGGCGGCGCTGCCGAGCAGTTCCACGCCGATGCCGGCGCCTTCGGCGAGCGGCTGGAACTCCGGGATCCGCAGTCCCAGCACCTCGCGCAGCGGGGCCGGGTAGCCGCCGAGGTGCACGCGGTCGTTCTCGTCGACGATGCCGGAGAAGAACGACACCAGCAGGTGCCCGCCGCGCCGGACGTGGTCGGTGAGGTTCGCCGCGGTCGTCTCCCGCAGCAGGTAGAGGTTCGGCACCACCACGAGCCGGTAGCCGGACAGGTCGCGGTCGGGGTGCACGACGTCGCATCCGATGCCGGCATCGAACAGCGGGCCGTAGTGGGCGAGCAACGCGTCGACCTGGCCCAGCTCCGACGGGTGGGAGTCCAGTTCGAGGGCCCACCAGCTGTCCCAGTCGAGGACGAGCGCGACGTCGTTGTCCGGGCGGGTGCCCGCCAGCTCCCCGGCGGCGGCCAGTTCGGCGCCCAGTTCGGTGACCTCGCGGAAGGTGCGGGTGTCGGTGCCGGCGTGCGGCACCATCCCGGAGTGGAACTTCTCCGCGCCGCCCGCCGACTGCCGCCACTGGAAGAACAGCACGCCGTCGGCGCCCTGGGCGACGGCCTGCCAGCTCCACAGCCGCATCTGGCCGGGGGCCTTGGCGGCGTTGCGTGGCCGCCAGTTCACCGCGTTGGGCGCCTGTTCCATCAGCAGCCACGGCTGGCCGCCGCGCAGCGACCGGAACACGTCGTAGGACAGGCCGGCCAGCACGTGGGCGCGCGGGTCGTGCGGGTCGGGGTAGGAGTCGTAGCCGACGACGTCCACTTCGGACGACCACGCGTGCAGGTCCAGGGTCCTGGCCAGCGGAACGTGGTTGGTGGTCACCGGGATCTCCGGCGTGACGCGGCGCAGGACCGCCTTCTCCATCCGCAGCAGCTCCAGCATGGTGTCCGAGGAGAAGCGGGCGAAGTCCAGCCGTTGCGCCGGGTTGGCGAAGGTCGGCGCGGTGCGCGGCGGCAGGATCTCGTCGAAGTCGTCGTAGCGCTGGGACCAGAACTTCGTCGACCACGCCTCGTTGAGCTCGGAGACGTCGCCGTAGCGCTCGCGCAGCCAGTCGCGGAAGGCCAGCGCCGAGCTGTCGCAGTAGCAGGCGCGGACGTGGCAGCCGTACTCGTTGCCGATGTGCCACAACGCCAGCGCTGGGTGCTGGGCGTAGCGTTCGGCGAGTTTCTCGACGAGCCGCAGCGCGTGCTCGCGGTAGACCGGGCTGGACGGGCAGTACGCCTGCCGGGCGCCCGGCCACAGGATGGTGCCGTCGGCGCGTTGCGGCAGCGTTTCCGGGAACTTCCTCGCGAGCCACGGCGGCGGCGAGGCGGTCATCGTCGCGACCGAAGCCGCGACACCGCCCTCGGCGAGGTTGTCCAGCACCTGGTCGAACCAGCCGAAGTCGAAGTCGCCGGGCCGCGGTTCCACCAGCGCCCAGCCGAAGATGCCCACCGACACCAGGGAAATCCCGGCCTCGCTCATCAATCGGATGTCTTCGCGCCACACCTCCCGCGGCCACTGCTCGGGGTTGTAGTCCCCTCCGTAGGCGATGGTGGCGATGCGCTCCCGGAATCGGCGGGCGGCCTGCGGTTCGGTCAAGACTTGACGCTCCCTTCGGTGAGCCCGCCCTTCCAGTAGCGCTGCAGGAAGAGCATGGCGATCATCAGCGGAACGACCGAGACGAACGCGCCGCCCACCGTCAGCTGGGTGAGCACCGCGTCGCGTTCGGCCGCGGTGGACCACGCCGCCAGTCCCAGCGGCAGCGAGTACAGGCTGCTGTCGGACAGCATCACCAGCGGCAGGAAGTAGTTGGTCCAGATCGCGACGAACTGGAACAGGAACACGGTCACCAGCGCCGGTTTCATCAGCCGCAGCACGAGCGTGTTGAAGATGCGGAACTCCCCCGCGCCGTCGATCCGGCCGGACTCCAGCAGCTCGTCGGGGATCGCGGCGTCGGCGTAGATGCGCGCCAGGTAGACCCCGAAGGGGCTGACCATGCTGGGCAGCAGCACGCTGGCGTAGGTGTTGGCCAGGCCCAGCGAGCTGAAGATGAGGTAGAGCGGCAGCGCCAGCACGGTGAACGGGATCAGCACCCCGCCGAGCACCAGGTTGAACACCATTTCCCTGCCGCGGAAGGAGAACTTCGCGATGGCGTACCCGCACGCCGCTGACAGCCACGTCCCGGCCAGCGCGCCGACCCCGGCGTAGAGCAGGGTGTTGGCGACCCAGCGCAGGTAGATCCCGCCGTCGTGGCTGAAGAGCTGCCCGAGGTTGGTCCACAGCCTCGGGTCGGAGAACCACAGCCCGCTGGAGCCGTAGAGGCCGGTGGTCGTCTTCGTGGCCGCCACGGCCAGCCAGTACACCGGCAGCAGGAAGTACACCGCCGCGACCGCCAGCACGGCGGTCACCAGGATCTTCGACGCCCGCTCCGGCATCACGCGCCCCTCCTTCCGACCAGCTTGAGGAACCCGAAGGAGAGCACGAAGCAGGTCACCGCGACGATGATCGACTGCGCGGCGGCCAGCCCGTAGTCGTTGTTGGTGAACGCCTCGGCGTAGGCGCTCATGTTCGGGGTGTACTCGACGTCGATGTAGCCGCTGAGCGGTTTGAGCAGCAGCGGTTCGGTGAACAGCTGCAGCGTGCCGATGATGCTGAACACCGTGTTGAGCACCAGGGCCGGGCGGATCAGCGGCAGCTTGATCCGGATCGCGATCTGCCACGCGTTGGCGCCGTCGATGCGCGCGGCCTCCTGCAGCGCGGGGTCGATGGCGTTGAGCTGGGCGATGATGACCAGCATGTTGTAGCCGGCGTAGGTCCAGGTGACGATGTTGGCGATGGACCACAGGATCGAGCCCGACGACAGGAAGTCGACCGGGATTCCCAGTGCGGCGAACAGCTCCGAGACCGGGCTGATGCCCGGGGTGTAGAGGAATCCCCACAGGATGGATGCGATGACGCCGGGCACGCCGTAGGGCAGGAAGTAGGCGCTGCGGAAGAAGCCCTTCCAGCGGGCGGAGGCGGTGTCCAGCAGCAGGGCGAGCACGGTCGCGCCGAGGATCATCACCGGAACCTGCACCACGCCGAACAGCAGGATGCGGCCGAACCCGGCGATGAATCCGGGATCTTCCAGCGCCCACCGGTAGTTGGTCAGCCCGCCGAAGACGTTATCGGCCCCGCCCAGGCCGAGCGGACCGCTGCGCTGCACCACCAGCAGGCTGCGGTGCAGCGTGTAGAGCACCGGGGCGATGAAGAACGCGAGGAACAACAGGAGGAACGGTCCGACGAGGCCGGCGACGGCCACTCTCGTCCCCTTGGTGCGGCGCATGCGACTCCTTTGTCAGCGCTGCTCGCGGCCACCGCGAGCGGTGGCGGTCAGGACCGGTGGGGCAGCCCCTTCTTCTCCAGGTCGCGGATGATCCGGGCTTCGGCGTCGACCGCGATCTCGCGCAGGCTCCGCCCGCCCGCGGCCATCCCCTGCAGCTCGGCGTTGATGTGCTCCAGCGCCTGGTTCGTGGTCGGCAGCCACTTCCAGCTGTTGTCCACCGACTCGCTGGATTCGCGGAACACGTCGTTGATCCGCTGACCGCCGAAGAAGCCGAACGCCTCGTCCATGGCCGCGACGTGGGAGAGGTCGGCCAGCGCCGGGAATCCCATGCCCTTGACGACGAGGTCGCTGACCGTGGCGGGGTCGGTGTTGAGCCACAGCGCGAACTCCAGGGCCTGTGAGGGGAAGCGGCTGCCGCGCACCACCGAGGTGGCCGAGCCGCCGAGGTTGGTGGTGCGCACCGGACCGGCCGCGTCCCACTGCGGCATCCGCGCCACCGCCCACTTGCCCGCCGTGTTCTCGGCGTTGCCCTCCAGCACCTCCGCGTGCCAGTGCGCACCGAGCAGGCTGACGATCCGGCCGTCCTGGACGCTCTTGTAGAAGGCGTTGCCGCTGTTGGGGATGGTGTCGACCAGGTCCCGGTCGATGAGTCGCTGCCAGAAGGCGGTGACCCGGTGGGTCGCCGGGTTGTCCACGTCGACCACCCACTGCCGCTCGTCGGCGCCGAACCAGATGGAGCCGGCCTGCCAGCACAGCGCGGACAGGACCTCGGCGTTGTTGGTCGGGAACGTGGTGAGGTAGGCGTCGTGCTCCCGCACCCGCTCGGCGACGCGCTCGAACTCCTCCCACGTCGCAGGCGGTGTCAGGCCCCATTCGTCGAAGAGGTCCTTGCGGTAGTACGTCGCGACCGGACCGGATGCCTGCGGCACCGCGTAGACCCCGCCGCCGAAGCTGACCTGCTCGTAGGTCCAGTCGACGAACTGGTGGCGGTGTTCGCCGACACCGAGCGGGGCCAGGTCGACGAGTCCTCCGTGGAGCACGGCGTTGGGCAGCTCCATGAACTCGATCTGCACCAGGTCGGGCACGGCCCCTGCTTCCAGCGCGGCGTAGAGCTTCGGGTACGCGCCGTCAGCCCCGGCGGGGACTTCGACGTAGTGCACCTGGATGTCCGGGCGCTGCCGGTTCCAGGTGGCGACGACCTCGTCCATGCCGGGCACCCACGCCCAGAACTCCAGTTCCACCGGTTCCCCCGGCATCGCCGGTCGTCCCGGCTGGGGAGCCGGCTGCTGCGTGCACCCGGCGGCGGCGAGCCCGGCGGCCGCGCCCGCGAGCGCGCGAAGGCCCTGGCGCCTGGTCATCTTCGAGGTCCACATAGGTCACTCCGGGAGCAGAGCGGCCTCGACCAGGAACCGCCGCACCTCGGCGCGTTCGGCTTCGTCGAGCGGGATCATCGGGACGCTGGTCGTGCCGTGCTCGATCACTCCCCTGGCCACCAGCGCCTCCTTGAACGCCCCGATCGCCGAGGAGTACCGGCTCATCGGACGCCGCATCCCCACCTTGATCAGGTGGAACAGCCCGCGCAGCCGCACCTGCTCGGACTCGGCCAGCGCCCAGTCGCCGGCGGTGGCCGCCCGGTGCAGCCGCAGGTAGCCGTCCGGGTCGACGTTGCCGAGCCCGGGCACCAGCCCGTGCGCACCGAGCCGCAGCCCGGTGTCGGCCATCGTCTCCGAGCCGCTGAACACCAGGAACCGGTCGGTGTCGACGGTCTCCAGCACGGTGCGGATACCGTCGAGGTCGTCGCTGGAGTCCTTGAGCCCGGCGAGCGTGCCGTCCGCGGCGAGCTCGGCGACGGTTTCCGCGGCGAGCTTCGTGCCGACCGACACCGGGATGTCGTAGGCCAGCAGCGGCAGGTCGACCGCCGCCCGGATCCGGCGGAAGTGCACCGCGATCTCCGCCGGGTGGGTCGGCACGTAGAAGGGCGCCGTCGCGACCAGGGCGTCCGCTCCGTGGCGCCGCGCGGCGCGCGCCTGCTCGACGACCCGTGGCGTCGCGGTGTCGATGACTCCCGCCAGCACCGGGACCTGCCCCGCGCTGACCCCGGCCACGACTTCGAGAACGCGGTGGCGCGTGCTGTCCGGCAGGTAGCCGACCTCGCCGGTCGAGCCGGTGACGAACAGGCCGTGGACGCCCGCGCCGAGCAGGTGCCCGGTCAGCTTCTCCAGCGACGGCACGTCCAGCTCCCGCTCCGGGGTCAGGGGCGTGCACAGCGGCGGGACGACCCCGCCGGCGATCGGGACCTCGGTTTGCGGACCGGGCTGGGCCATTGCGCTCCTCGGACTGGTGGTCGATTCGACCATTGTGGGCATCACACGTGGGACGTAGGATGTCCTGCGATGTGTGCAAGCTAGCGGGCGGGCCGGGCGATGACAAGTGGTCGTCCGAACCGGGACGCGAGTGGCCGCACCGTCGAACATCCGGCGTCAGAAGGGTTTTCGGCGTCCATGAACCGATTCCGCCCCGCTCGACCGTCCGCTGACCACCGACCGGAGCCCGCCTGCCGACCGCGCGCCGCGCACCGGCTGCGGGTGCTCGCTGCGGCCGTCGTGACCGTGACCGCGAGCAGCGTCCTGGCCGCACCCGCCCACGCCGCCGGCCCACCCGGCGGTCCGGCGGACTTCACCGAACAGGCGCTCTACGCCCGGGGACTGGCCGGTTACGCCTGCTACCGGATCCCGGCCATCGTCCGGACGACCGCCGCCACCCTGCTGGCCTTCGCGGAGGCACGGCGCAACGACTGCGGCGACGACGGTGACGTGGACCTGGTCGTGCGGCGCTCCACCGACGGGGGCCGGACCTGGGGCCCGGTCCAGCTCGTCGGCGACAACGGACCCCACACCTTCGGCAACCCGGTTCCGGTCGTGGACGCCGCTACCGGCCGCGTCGTCCTGGTCACCACGCACAACCCCGGCGACGTCGACCGCGACCGCACCGTCCACGTCCAGCACAGCGACGACGACGGCCGGACCTGGAGCGCGCCCCGGGACATCACCGCGCAGGTCAAGGACCCTGCGTGGGACCGCTGGTACGCGACCGGGCCGATGCACGGCATCCAGCTCACCCGCGGCGAGCACGCCGGACGGCTCGTGGTCGGCGCATCGCACGAGTCGGCCGACGAGCGCCAGGTCGGCGGTCACCTCGTCTACAGCGACGACGGTGGGCTCAACTGGCGGGTGGGCGCCAACGCCGAGCACCGGCCCGACACCATCAAGCCGCAGGAGATGAGCGTGGTGGAGCTGGTCGACGGCCGCGTGTACGCCGCGGCGCGCGACCAGGGCGGCACCGATCCCGGGCACCGCGCCTTCGCCGTCTCCGCCGACGGCGGCGAGACGTTCGAGAAGCCGTTCCGCACGATCCCCGAGCTCCAGACGCCGATCATCCAGGGCTCGGCGCTGCGCTGGCGGGCCGTCGACGAGGGCGACGCAGGCAACCGCATCCTGTTCTCCGCACCCGCCCACCCGGCCGGGCGCGAGGCCATGAGCATCCGCTCGTCCTACGACGAGGGCGGGAGCTGGGAGAGCTGGCAGGACGGCAAGATCGTCCACTGGGGACCGTCCGGGTACTCCGACCTCACCGCGATCGACGAGGACACGATCGGACTGCTCTACGAGCGCGGCAAGGGAAATCCGTACGAGGAGATCGTGCTCGCGCGCTTCGGCGAGGCGTACCTGGAGCAGCCCAACGGCACACCGCCGAACTTCCCGGAGCCGCCCGCGCCGGGTCCGACGACTCCGGACGTGTCGAAGAACGCGCACACGGCGTACGTGCGAGGAACGCCCGGCCTGACCGAGGGCCGGTTCGGATCCGCGTTGGCGGCCACCGGCGGGCAGCACGTGCACGTCCCGCTCACCGACGAGCTCGACCTGCGCTCCGACGACTTCACCGTCACGGCGTGGTTCTCCTACGACCAGACCGCCGGAGCGCACACCCTCCTCTGGGCCTACCGGATGGGTTCGGAGAACACCCCGCAGCTGTGGCTGCGCGCCGAGCCGGGGAGCAACCGCATCCGCGCGCACCTGGCGGCCGAGGAGGGGCACGCCACCATCGCCTCGACGTCGGCGTTCAACGACGGGCGCTGGCACCACGTGGTCCTGCAGCGCGGCGGCGGGCGGTTCCGGATGATCGTCGACGGTGCCGAGGTCGCCGTCGCGGCGGCTCCGCTCGGCTCGGTGTCGGCCGGCGGCGCGGAGTTCGGGATCGACGGCGTCCACATCGGACAGCGGGTGGACGGTGCCGACCGCTGGCACGGCGCGCTGGACGAGGTCCGAGTCTACCGGCGGGCGCTGCCGCGGGGCCAGCTCGACGCGATCCGGGCGGTGAACCGCCCGATCGGCGCGGGCCTGGAACTGCGGCTGCCGCTGGACGGGGTGGGCCGATGAGCGCGCTCGGCTGCGCGGTGGTCACGGGTGCCGCGTCGGGTATCGGCGCGGCCGTGCTGCGGTGCTTCGCCGGGGCGGGGAACCCGGTTCTGGGCGTGGACGTCGACGACTCCGGGCGCCGGCTGGCCGCTGACCTGGCGGCCTCCGGCGCCGAAGCCACGTGGATCACCGGCGACGTGGCCGTCGAGGAGACCTGGCAGCGGGTGGCCGAACGGACTCCGCGCATGCACGTGCTGGTCAGCAACGCCTACGCGGTGGCGGTGAAGCCGCTGCACGAGACGGCGCCCGAGGAGTGGCGGCGGCAGCTCGCGGTGAACCTCGACGCCGCGTACCTGGGTTTCCGGGCGTGCCTGCCCGCCCTGCGGGCAGGTGGTGGCAGCGTCGTGCTGGTGTCGTCGGTCCACGCGCACGCGGGCATCCCCGGTCACGCGGCGTACGCGGCGAGCAAGGGCGCGCTGCTGTCGCTGACCGGTCAGCTCGCCGTCGACTACGGGCCCGGGATCCGGGTCAACTGCGTCCTGCCGGGTCCGATCGCGACCGCCGCGTGGGACCGGGTCGACGCCGAAGGGCGCGAGCGGAGCGCGGCGAGCACCGTCATGGGCAGGCTCGGCGAGCCGGCCGAGGTCGCCGCGGCGGTGCACTTCCTGGCGTCCGCGCAGGCGTCCTACATCACCGGGAGCAGCCTGGTGGTCGACGGCGGCTGGACGGTTCGCAAGGACTCAGCCTGAGCACGCCTTCGCGATCGCCGCGGTGTCCCAGTAGAACGGGCGCACCTCGGCGAGCCCGCGGTCGCGGATCCGGATGTGCTGGAGGATGGGGAACTCCAGCTCGGTGCCGGTGGCTCTGGCCCGCGCCCTGATCCGGCTGAGCACGACCGCGGTCGCATCGCCGAACCAGTAGTCCTGCTCGCCGATGTCGAAGCGCTCCCACGTCCGGCTCATGGTGGCGAAGAAGCGCTCCAGGCCGTCGTGGCCGCGCCAGGTCCCCGAGTACGGCAGGCCCGGGTCCTGGTGCAGCACCACGTCCGGGTCGAGGTGCCGCGCCACTCCGGAGAAGTCGGCCCGGCCCGGGCCACCGGCGGCGAGGTATTCGGCCTCGGCCGCGTAGAAGTCATCCAGAGCGGCGGAGAGCTGGTCGGTCTCGGCGGTTCGTGGGGTCATCGTCGTCGTCCTCGTCGTCGTGCCTCTTGCGGTGCACCTCGAGTCAATCCGCGCCGGGGAGCCGAGCCAAGCGGGTTTCGGACATCGCACTGCGAATCGGAAACCGTTGGACAGCGCCCGAATACTGTCCACATGGGCATCTCCCCCGCGGTCGGCGACCAGCACCGCATCACCGCCACCCCCGTCGACGATCCGGTCTCGGCGGTGCTGCTGCGCACCTACGTCGACGAGGTGGCGAGCCGGTACTACGGGCGGCAGGCCACCACCGAGGAGATCGACCGCGCCCTGGCCGAGGACCCCAGCGACGACCTCCGCCCGCCGCACGGCGCGTTCCTCGTCGGGTGGGACGGCGACACGTCCGTCGGCTGCGTGGCCGTCCGGCTGCTGTCACCGGAGATCGCCGAGATCAAGCGCATGTACGTCGCACCGCGGGTGCGCGGCCTGGGCTGGGGCGGCCGGCTGCTGGTGGCGGTCGAGGAGCACGCCCGCTCGCTCGGGGCGTCGCTGCTGCGGCTCGACACCCGCGCCGACCTCGTCGAGGCGCGCGGACTCTACGCCAAGCACGGCTTCGCCGAGATCCCGCCGTACGCGCGGCGCAAGTACGCCGACCACTGGTTCGAGAAGCGGATCGCGGCGGGGCAGTTCTGAGACGCCGGTCCCGTCACTTCCGGCACTCGATCAGGAAGCGGGTCGTGGTGGCGACGAAGGAGCCTTCGGCCTCGATGCGTTCGTGCAGGGAGCGCAGCTGCGGGCGGTACCGGTCCACCGTGAAGCCCGGGACCATCCAGATCACCCTCCGCAGGAAGTAGACCACCGCGCCGATGTCGAAGAACTCGGTGCGCAGGGACTCCGAGCGCAGGTCGACCACCTCCAGCCCCGCTGCCTGCGCCGCCGCCCGGGCGTCGTCGGGATGGCGCTTGCGCCGCACCTCCCGCGGTTGCGGGCCCAGGAAGTGCTCGACGAGCTCGAAGACGCTGGCGGGGCCGACCTGCTGGGAGAAGTACGTGCCGCCGGGCCGCAGCACGCGGGCGATCTCGGGCCACCACGTGGTCACCGGGTGCCTGCTGACGACCAGGTCGAACGCCTCGTCGGCGAACGGCAGCGGCGGCTCGTCGGCGTCGGCGACGACCACCACGCCGCGCGGGTGCAGCAGCCGGGTCGCCTCGGCGATGTTGGGCGGCCACGACTCGGTGGCCACCGCCAGCGGCGGCAGCTCCGGCACCCCGGCCAGGGCCTCCCCGCCGCCGGTCTGCACGTCGAGCGCTGCGCGGGCGGTGGCCATCCGCTCGCCCATCATGCGCTGGTAACCCCACGACGGCCGCTGCTCGGTGGCACGTCCCTCCAGCCACGAGAAGTCCCAGCCGTCTACGGACACGGCGGCACCCTCGGCGACCAGCTCCTCGAAACCACGGGACATGCCCGGATTCTCGCAACCCCTCGAGAACGGGGGCCACCGGATTTCACCGCGGACGCCAGGGCCGCGGCCACATCGCACCGGGCCGCGGCCACCGGGCCGCGCCCGCGTCGCGGTACGGCTTTACCGTGGTGCTGAACCGAAACTCGGAACCGATGGAGTGGGCATGACGGGTAAGAACCGGACGCTGATCGTTTGCCGGCACGCCAAGGCCGACCGGCCCGACGGCGGGTCCGACTTCGAGCGCCCGCTCGCCGCCCGCGGGCGCAAGGACGCGCCCGTCGCGGGCAAGTGGATGCGCAACAACGCGCCCGGTGTCGAGCTCGTCGTCTGCTCCCCGGCGCTGCGGGCCAAGCAGACCTGGGAGCTGCTGGGCGCAGAGCTCGCGTCCGCGCCGACGGTGCGCTACGAGCAGGACGTCTACGACGCCACCACGGGCGATCTGCTCGCGGTCGTCAACGGGCTGCCCGAGATCGTGCGCACCGTGCTGCTGGTCGGCCACAACCCGGGTTTCGAGGGGCTGGTCTCGCTGCTGACGAGGCGGACGCACGAGATGCGCACCGCCGCGGTCGCCGTCCTCAGCGGCCCCGGCGACTGGTCGGAGATCACGCCGGGATGGGCGGAGCTGGTGGGTTCGACCGTGCCTCGCGGCTGACCACCGCGGAAGCTCCGGCGGGCATATCCTGGCGACGCTGCGACACTTTTCCCGCGACAGGAGATGGTCGGCCAGATGTCTCGCATCATCACCAATCCCGCCGTGCTGCACGATCCGGTCCCGTTCGGCTACAGCCACGTCGTCGAGGCCACCGGCGGGAACCCGGTGTTCATCGCCGGCCAGTACGGCTCCGGCGATGACGGCCAGGTCGTCTCGCCCGGCTTCGCCGAGCAGGTCGAGCGGGCCTTCGCCAATCTCGGGACCGCGCTGACGGCCGTCGGCCTGACCTTCGAGCACGTCGTGCGCGTCGGCACCTACGTCGTCGACCACGACGCGGACAAGCTCCACGTGCTCGCCGGGCAGGTCGAGCGCACCTGGGGTGACCGGCCGCCGGCGCAGACCCTGATCGGCGTGGCCTCCCTCGCCCTGCCGGACATGCTCTTCGAGATCGACGCCGTCGCAATCCGCCCCGCGTGACCGGCGCCCGGCGCTGACCGGATCGTTCCGCACGGCGGCGCGATGATGCCTTCCCGCCGCCGTGCCCTCCCGGCAAGACTTGCCGGCGTGAACAGAGCACTCCTCGTGATCGACGTCCAGGAATCCTTCCGGCAGCGCCCGAACTGGGCCGCCATCTCCGAGCCACGGATCGCTGAGCAGGTCGACCGGCTGGTGCGGATGGCCCGCGACGCGGGCGACCTCGTGGTGTGGGTCCTGCACACCGAGCCCGGCACAGGCAACGTCTTCGACCCCGAGAGCGGGTTCGTGCGCCTGCTCGACGACCTCCGGCCGCAGCCGGGTGAGCCGGTGCTGACCAAGACCTCGCACAACGCCTTCACCACCACCAACCTCCAGCAGACGCTGACCGCGCACGGCATCCGCGAGCTGGTCGTGTGCGGCATCCGCACCGAGCAGTGCTGCGAGACCACGGCGCGCGTGGCGTCGGACTACGGCTACGCCATCACCTTCGCCGTCGACGCGACGGCGACGCAGCCGATCCCGCACTGGGACGCCCCGGCGGACCGGCCGCTGGCCGAGGTCCTCGCCGACCCGCGCACCCTCGGCACCGACGAGATCATCGCCCGCACCCGCTACGCCCTCGCGGGCCGGTTCGCCACCATCGCAACCGTCGACGAGCTCACCGGTGCGACCAACCCGGTAGGCTGACCGGTTCGTGACCCGCGTCGTCTTCGTACTCGTCCCCGGCGTGCACCTGCTCGACCTCGCGGGACCCGCGCAGGTGTTCTCCACCGCCGCCCGGCAGGGACTCGGCTACACCTTGACCTACGTCGCCGAGCAGGCGTCGGTGCCGACGGCGCAGTCGCTGCCGGTGCACGCCGAGACCGGGTGGCCCGAGCTGTGCGCGGACGACCTCGTCATCGTTCCCGGCTGGCAGGGCGACTTCCTGCCGCGTACGGCCGTGCTCTCCGATGCTCAGTTGCGCGGACTGCGCGCGCACCACGCGCGTGGCGGCACAGTGGCCAGCGTGTGCTCCGGCGCCGACGCGCTGGGCCGGGCCGGGCTGCTCGACGGCCGCCGCTGCACCACCCACCACGAGTTGCAGGACCAGCTGGCGGCGCGGTACCCGCGGGCCCACGTCGTGCGCGACGTCCTCTACACCCTCGACGACCGGGTGGTCACCTCCGCGGGCATCGCCAGCGGGATCGACGTCGCGCTGCACCTGGTCGCCACCGGCCACGGACCGGCCGCGGCGGCCCGCATCGCCCGCGCGATGGTCGTCTACGCCCGCCGCAACGGCGACGAGCCGCAGGCCAGCGCCATGCTGCGGCACCGCGGCCACCTCAGCGACGCGGTGCACCGCGTCCAGGACCTGCTCGACGCGCGGTTCGCCGAGCGGCTGCCGCTGGCCCGGCTGGCGGCCGAGGCCGGGTGCAGCGAGCGGACGCTGACGCGCGGCTTCACGCGGGCGACCGGGCTCACGCCGCTGCGCTACCAGCAGTTGCTGCGGCTGGAGCGGGCCGAACACCTCATCGGCCAGGGCGCGACGGTCGACTCGGCGGCCCGGTCCGTCGGGTTCGAGGACGGCCGCATGCTGCGGCGCCTGCGTTCACGCGCCGCGGACGCGTGAACGCGGGCCTGGTCAGTTCTGGGGTCCGGGTGGGACGATGCGCCGCTGGTCCGGTCGCGTGGTCGGGCCTGGGGTCGCGTCGGCGATCCACGGCCCCTCGACCGACGGGTCGATCACGCCCTCGTCGAGCCAGTCGTACCTGCCGTCGAGCGCCCGCTGGGCCAGGGTGCGGTCGGCGGCGTCGGTGTTGTGCCACAGCCTGCCGAACAGCTCCTCGACGCGCCGCCGCGCCTGGCGGCAGAACGCGTCGGCCAGCTCCACGCCGGAGGCCTCCTGGTTCACCGACGTGGCGTAGACGCAGGTCGCGCTCATCGCGAACAGCTCGGCGCCGATGTCGACGATGCGCCCGAGGAAGAGCTGGCGGTTCTCCATCGCGCCCTGCCACCGCGACATGCCGTAGAAGGTCTGGCGCGCGATGCGCCTGCCGGCGCGCTCGACGTAGCGCAGGTGGCCTGCCAGCCGCCCGTACTCGGCGAAGCCGGCCGGCAGCTGTCCCCGGCCGACCACCAGGCCCGGCAGCCAGCGGGCGTAGAAGCCGCCGGCCCTGGCCACCGCGCGGGCCTTGCGCCGCACGTCGGCCTTCGGGTCGATGATGTCCCCGGCGACCGAGAGGTGGACGTCGACGGCCTCGCGCGCGATCAGCAGGTGCATGATCTCGCTGGAGCCCTCGAAGATCCGGTTGATCCGCATGTCGCGCAGCAGCTGCTCGACCGGTACGCCGCGCTCGCCGCGCGCGACCAGTGAATCCGCGGTCTCGTAACCGCGGCCGCCGCGCACCTGCACCAGCTCGTCGGCGATCCGCCAGGCGAGCTCCGAGCTGTAGAGCTTGGCCAGCGCCGCCTCGATGCGGATGTCGTGGCGGTCGGCGTCGGCCAGCCTGCCCGAGACCTCCAGCACGGCCTCCAGCGCGAACGCGGTGGCGGTGATGAACGAGATCTTGCTCGCGATCGCCTCGTGCGCGCCGACGGGCCGCCCCCACTGCACGCGCTGCGCCGACCACTCGCGGGCGATGCGGGCGCACCACTTGGAGGCGGCCGCGCACATCGCAGGCAACGACAGCCGCCCGGTGTTCAGCGTGGTCAGCGCGATCTTGAGGCCTTCGCCCTCGCCGCCGATGCGGTTGCGCGCCGGGACCACGACGTCGTGCAGCCGGGTCACGCCGTTCTCGATACCGCGCAGGCCGAGGAAGGAGTTGCGGTTCTCCACCGTGATGCCCGGTGCCCCGGCCTCGACGACGAACGCCGTCACGCCGCCGCGGCGCCCCTCGGACTTCGGCACCCGGGCCATCACCACCAGCAGGTCGGCCAGCACGCCGTTGGTGGTCCACAGCTTCACGCCGTTGAGCGTGTAGCTCTCGCCGTCCTCGCTGGGCACCGCGGTGGTGGCCAGCCGCGCCGGGTCGCTGCCGACGTCGGGCTCGGTGAGCAGGAAGGCGGTGATCTCGCGGACGCAGCGGGGCAGGAACTCGCGCTTCTGCTCCTCGGTGCCGAACATCTTGACCGGCTGCGGCACGCCGATGGACTGGTGCGCCGACAGCAGCGCGCCGACGGCCGGGCTCGTGGTCCCGACCAGCATCAGCGCGCGGT
Organism: Saccharopolyspora erythraea NRRL 2338; assembly: GCF_000062885.1. Taxonomy (NCBI): domain Bacteria; kingdom Bacillati; phylum Actinomycetota; class Actinomycetes; order Pseudonocardiales; family Pseudonocardiaceae; genus Saccharopolyspora; species Saccharopolyspora erythraea. Next base: position 5,778,084 of record NC_009142.1, read on the forward strand.
GGTAGTAGACGGCGGGCAGTCCGAGGCCGCCGTAGGTGGTGGGGATCTTGATGCCGAGGGCGCCGAGGTCGCGCAGGCCGTGGATGACCTCGTCGGGCACCCGGGCCTCGCGCTCGATGAGCGCGGCGTCGATGCGGGTCTCGCAGAACTCCCGCAGCCGGGATAGGAAGCGCTCGCCCTCGGGCAGCACGGCGCCTTCGGGCAGCGGGTCGATCAGGTCCAGCCGCAGCCTGCCCATGAACAGCTCGCGTCCGAAGCTCGGGCGGTCCCAGCGGGTCTGCCGCGCCTCTTCGGCGACCTGCCTGGCCTGCTGCGCGTCCACCTGCGGACGCTCGGTACCGGTGGAGTCCAACGTGGTCATCACTGCCCCCGAACGACGAGCGGCCTGGTGATCTCGGACACACCAAGCTACTACCCGGGGGTAACCAGGGGAAGGACATCCGTGCCCGATTCGTCCGAGATGACCCGCCCAGGTGAGCACTGCCCCTCGACTGGACCGCAGGCCGGGCCCGGTGCGCGTAGTCGCAGAACAGATGAATGCGTCGTGTAGCCGAAATCGGCTGTCGCTTTTCACACATTAGAGTCCCGACCTCGTCAGTTAGTGTGAAGAAAAGCCAGGCCTTGACAACTCTGCGTGCCAGACCTGACGATTCCGCCTCATGAACCTGTCGGACAGCCAGACAGCCGGACAGCCAGTCCGGCGGGTCTCGGCGATGGAAGCCGTGCTGGACCACCTGCGCGGCGCCATCGAGCGCGGTGAGTACGCCGTCGGCGACAAGCTGCCGTCGGAGGCCGCCCTCGGCAGGGAGTTCGAGGTCAGCCGCTCCGTGGTGCGCGAGGCGCTGCGCGGGCTGCAGGCCCTCGGGCTCACCGTCTCCCGCACCGGCAGGGGAACGTTCGTCACCGCGGCCGGACCGGCCGAGAACCCGGTGTTCGGGCCCTACTCGGCGCGGGACCTGATAGAGGTGCGGCGGCACGTCGAGGTCCCCGCCGCCGGCTACGCCGCGCTGCGGCACAGCTCGGACGACCTCGACCTGCTGACCCACCTGCTGGAGCGGATGGAGCAGGAGACCGACAACACCGCCTGGGTGGCGCTGGACTCGCTGTTCCACATCACCATCGCCCAGGCCTCGGGCAACCCGGTCTTCGGCAAGGTCATCGAGGAGATCCGGGACGCGCTGGCCAAGCAGTCCGCGCTGCTGAACCAGCTCGGCGACCGGCGCGGCGGCTCCAACACCGAGCACCGGCGGATCGTCGAGGCGATCGCCGGGGGTTCGCAGGAGGCGGCAACCGAGGCGATGGCCTTCCACCTCGAACACGTCGAGGCGGCGCTGACCAGCATCGTCACCAACAAGAACGGGCGGCGACCCCGCGAGCAGAACGGAAAGTCCTGACACCGTGACCGAACAAACCACCACGCGGGCCGCCGAGCGCCCGAAGTCCCCCTTCGACGCGGGCGACGCGGGCTACAGCAAGTCGCTCAAGACCCGCCACATCAACATGATCGCCATCGGCGGCGCGATCGGGACCGGGCTGTTCCTCGGGGCCGGCGGCAGGCTGGCCACGGCCGGGCCCGCGCTGGCCATCGTCTACGCGGTGTGCGGGCTGTTCGCCTTCTTCGTCGTGCGGTCGCTGGGCGAGCTGATCCTGTACCGCCCGTCCTCCGGCGCCTTCGTGTCCTACGCGCGCGAGTTCATGGGCGAGAAGGGTGCCTACACCGCGGGCTGGATGCACTTCCTGAACTGGTCGACCACCGGCATCGCCGACATCACCGCGATCGCGCTCTACGCCCACTTCTGGGCGGCGTTCACCCCGATCCCGCAGTGGGTGCTCGCGCTGATCGCGCTGGCCATCGTGCTCGCCATCAACCTGGTCTCGGTGAAGCTGTTCGGCGAGCTGGAGTTCTGGTTCGCCATCATCAAGGTCGCCGCGCTGGTGCTGTTCATGGTCGTCGGGATCTTCCTGCTGGTCACCCAGCACCCGATCGACGGCGCCACGCCCGGGCCGCAGCTGATCGCCGACAACGGCGGCGTCTTCCCCGCCGGCGTGCTGCCGATGGTGCTGATCATGCAGGGCGTCATCTTCGCCTACGCCGCGATCGAGCTGGTGGGCGTCGCCGCGGGCGAGACCGAGAACCCCGAGAAGGTCATGCCCAAGGCGATCAACTCCATCATGTGGCGGATCGCGCTGTTCTACGTCGGCTCGGTGGTGCTGCTGGCGATGCTCATGCCCTGGAGCGCCTACAGCAAGGCCGAGAGCCCCTTCGTCACCGTGCTCTCCCACATCGGCGTGCCGTACGCGGGCGACGTGATGAACCTGGTGGTGCTCACCGCCGCGATGTCCAGCCTCAACTCCGGGCTGTACTCCACCGGCCGCATCCTGCGCTCGATGTCGATGGCGGGTTCGGCGCCGAAGTTCACCGGCGCGATGAACAAGAACCAGGTGCCCTACGGCGGGATCATGCTCACCGCGGCGGTCTGCGTGATCGGCGTCGGCCTGAACTACCTGGTGCCCGCCGAGGCGTTCGAGATCGTGCTGAACTTCGCCTCGCTGGGCATCCTCGGCACCTGGGCGATCATCGTGCTCTCGCACCTGCTGTTCGTGCGCAAGGCCAAGCGCGGCGAGGTGACACGGCCGAGCTACCGGCTGCCGTTCTCCCCGTACACCGAGATCGTCACCCTGGCGTTCCTGGCGTCGGTGGTGGTGCTGATGGGCTTCGACGAGGTCGGCCGGATCACCCTGATGTGCCTGCCGCTGATCGTGCTCGCCCTGGTCGTCGGCTGGTTCGGTGTGCGCAAGCGGATCAACACCGCGGTGCTGGAGAACGCCGAATGAGCGCAGCGGCGCCGATCGGGGTGCCGGGGCACGTGCCGCTGGTGCACCTGTTGCGCGACGGTCTCGTGGAGGGCGTGCACCACGGTTCGGTGGTCGTGGTCGGCCCGGACGGGTCGGTGCTGTTCCAGGCGGGCGATGCCGGCACGGCGTTCTACCCGCGCTCGACGGCCAAGCCGGTGCAGGCGGTGGCGATGGTCCGGCTCGGGCTGTCGCTGCCGCCGGACCTGCTCGCGCTGACCGCGGCCAGCCACTCCGGGGAGCGGGTGCACCTGGAGGGGACGCGCCGCATCCTCGACGCGGGCGGGTTCGCCGAGGCCGACCTGGCCAACCCGGCCGACCTGCCCTACGACCCCGTCGAGCGGGCGAGCTGGGTGGCCGACGGGCGCTCGGCCCGCAAGCTGGCGCACAACTGCTCGGGCAAGCACGCGGCGATGCTGGACACCGCGCGCCGCAACGGCTGGTCCACCGCGGACTACCTCGACCCGGCCCACCCGCTGCAGCGCGAGGTGGCCGCCACGGTGGAGGAGCTGACCGGCGAGCCGGTCGCGCACGTGGCCACCGACGGCTGCGGTGCGCCGCTGTTCTCGGTGTCGCTGCGCGGTCTGGCCACGGCCGCGGGCCGGATCGCCGCCGCGCCCGCGGGCAGCCCGGCCCACCGGGTCGCCGAAGCGATCCGGGCGCACCCGGAGATGGTCGCGGGCAGCAGGCGCGACGTCTCCGCCCTGATGCGGGCGGTTCCGGGACTGATCGCCAAGGACGGCTTCGAAGCGGTGCAGGTCGCGGCGCTGCCCGACGGCACCGCGGTCGCGGTCAAGATCGCCGACGGATCGGACCGGGCGCGGCCGCCGGTCACCGCCGCCGCCCTCGCCCTGGCCGGTGCCGACGCCGCCGCGCTCGCCGGCTTCGCCGGGCCGGGCGCCCCCGACGGGCTGGAAGTGGTCGGCCCCCTCGCCGGCGCGCTGCGCGCCGCCGCATGAGCACCGGTGGCGGGTCCCCGCGACCCGCCACCGGCCACCACCGACATCAGGCCAGGTCGCAGGGTCATTTTCGGCAGTTTGTTCTCCCGCGCCCTGGTCGTGTGCAGCGAGCGGGGGTTGTCCTCGTCCTCGCGGTCGTGCTGCTGGAAGTGCGCTTCCGATCGGGTTTCCCGTTCGGGATCACCACTTCCCTCGCACGGGCCAGGTGCGCTCTCGGGACGCGGCTGTGACCCGAGTCGGCGCACTTGCGGCGCTGTCCACCACGGGCGACGAGTCCTGCGACACATCGGCGACGTGATCTGTTCCGCGACCCACACGTCTGTCGGAGCGGCAACGAATTCCGAGATCGGGACGCCTCTGCCGCAACCACGGCGAAGCGGCTCTCTCGGTCCTGCAACGATCACCGGTGGCGGGTCGCCGGCAGGCGTCAGGACACCTCGAGCACGAGCTTGCCGCGGGTGCGCCCCTCCTGGCTGACCCGGAACGCCTCGGCCGCCGAGGACAGCGGCAGCACCCGGTCGACGTTGACCGCGAGCTTCCCGGCGTCGGCCAGCCGCGCGAGCTCGGTCAGGTCGGCCGAGTCCGGCCGCACGTAGTGGTACATGCCGCCGGCTTCCTTCACCCCGGGGTCGACGATGGAGACCACCCGCCGCGGCGACTTCAGCACCGACTGCGACACCGCCACGGCGTCGCCGCCCGCGAAGTCCAGCGCGACGTCCACCCCGTCCGGCGCGAGCTCGCGGACGCGCTCGGCCAGCCCTTCGCCGTAGGTCACCGGCTCGGCGCCCAGCTCGCGCAGGAAGTCGTGGTTGCGCTCGCTGGCCGTGCCGATGACGCGCAGGCCCTTGGCCGCGGCGATCTGCACTCCGAACGAGCCGACGCCTCCGGCCGCCGCGTGCACCAGCACCGTCTCGCCTCCGGCGGCCTCCGCCCGCGCCAGCGACTGGTACGCGGTGAGCCCGGCCAGCGGCAGGCCCGCGGCCTGGTGCCAGTCCAGCGACGCGGGCTTGCGGGCGATGGTGCGCACCGGGGCGGAGACGAGCTCGGCGAAGGTGCCGTGCTGGACCTCGTCCTTGCGCACGTACCCGATCACCTCGTCACCTGGCTCGTACTCCCAGACCGCCAGGCCGACCTGCTCGACCACACCGGCGACGTCCCAGCCGGGGACGAGCGGGAAGTGCACGTTGAGCAACGGGTCGAGCGCGCCGCTGAGGATCTTCCAGTCGACCGGGTTCACGCCCGCGGACTTCACCCGCACCAGCACCTCGTCCGGGCCGACCTTCGGATCGGGCACGTCGGTGAACCGCAGTTCGTCAGGATCGCCGTACCGCTGCGCCGCTGTCGCCTTCATGCCCGGCACAACCTGGGGGCCGCGGCGATCATTCCCGCTCCTGGGATCGGCGTATCGACAGCCGTGGGCACCGCCCGTAGAGTCAGCGTTCACGTGATGGAAGCCGCTTCACGTTCGTGAAGGAGTGATCCGGTGGCGCTGCAGGACCTGGACGAGCTGGCATTCCGACTCCACGCCGACGACAACGTCGTGATCGCCAAAGCCGACGTCGAGCCCGGCTCGTACTCCCGCGGCGGCACCGCCGTGGAGGTGCCCGGCGAGGTGCCGCGCGGCCACAAGCTGGCCACGGCCACCATCGAGGCAGGCGACCCGGTCCGCAAGTACGGCCAGATCATCGGATTCGCGACCCGCGCGATCCGGCCAGGGGAGCACGTGCACACCCACAACGTGCAGTACCAGGAGTTCCAGCGCGACCACGCCTTCGGCGTGGACAGCAGGCCGACCGAGTACGTGCCCGACGAGCGGCGCGCGACCTTCCAGGGCTACGTGCGGCCCGACGGCAGGGTCGGCACCCGCAACTACCTGGGTGTGATCACGTCGGTGAACTGCTCGGCCACCGCGGCCAAGATGATCGCCAGGCAGGTCGAGGCGTCCGGGATGCTCGACGACTTCCCCAACGTCGACGGGGTGTGCGCGCTGACCCACACGCTGGGGTGCGGCAGCGGCGGTCCGGGCAACGAGGGCTTCGAGGTCCTGCGCCGGGCGCTGGTCGGCTACGCCGGGCACCCGAACTTCGCCGGGCTGCTGGTGATCGGGCTGGGCTGCGAGGTCAACCAGGTCCGCGACCTCACCGAGATGCTCAAGCTGCCCGAGGGCATGCCCGTGCACGCCATGACGATCCAGGAGCTCGGCGGCACGAGGAAGACCGTCGCCGAGGGCGTGCGGCGGATCACCGAGATGCTGCCGATCGCCGACCGCGGCCGTCGGCGCACCGTGCCGGCGTCCGAGCTGGTGATGGCCATGGAGTGCGGCGGTTCCGATGCCTACTCCGGCATCACCGCCAACCCCGCCCTGGGCGCCGCCGCCGACCTGCTGGTCCGGCACGGCGGCACCGCCGTCTTCGGCGAGACGACCGAGATCTACGGCGCCGAGCACCTGCTCACCCGGCGCGCGGTCAGCCGCGAGGTCGGCGAGAAGCTGCTGGAGCGCATCGCGTGGTGGGAGTCCTACGTCAAGCGCGACGGCAGCTCCATCAACAACAACCCCTCCCCCGGCAACAAGGCGGGCGGGCTGACCACGATCCTGGAGAAGTCCCTGGGTGCCGCGGCCAAGGGCGGCACCACCGACCTGTGCGACGTGGTGCGCTACGCCGAGCCGGTCACCGCCAAGGGCCTGGTGTTCATGGACACCCCCGGCTACGACCCGGTCAACGCGACCGGCCTGATCGCGGGCGGGGCGCAGCTGATGTGCTTCACCACCGGACGCGGCTCGGCCTTCGGCTGCAAGCCCGCGCCGAGCCTCAAGCTCGCCACCAACACCCCGCTCTACGAACGCATGACCGACGACATGGACGTCAACTGCGGGACCATCGCCGACGGGGACTCCGACGTCGAGGAGATGGGCCGGGTGATCTTCGAGCGCGTCCTCGCGGTCGCCTCCGGCGAGGCCACCAAGAGCGAGGAGCTCGGCTACGGCGACGAGGAGTTCGTGCCCTGGCACCTGTCCACGGTGCTCTGACCCGGCCACCGCTCCAGCGCCGGCCACGGCCCTGGGTCACTGCTCTGACCCGGTCACTGCCCTGCTCCGGCCACTGCTCTGACCTGGCACTCGATCGAGTGAGGCGGGTCAAGGGTCCCGGCGGGGATGTCGACTGCTCTGCCAAGGAGTGCCGCCGCGCGCGGCGCCTCCGGTCCGCCGACTCCCGATGGGCAGTTTGCCGACATGCGCGTCCTGTTCACCACCACGCCCGGCCGCGGTCACTTCTTCCCGATGGTTCCTCTCGCCTGGGCCCTGCGTTGCGCGGGTCACCAGGTCGTCGTCGCCGCGCCACCCCAGATCGCCGAGTCCGTGCGCGCCGCGGGGCTGGAGCACGTCCCGGTGGGTGGTGGCGCCCCGGACGCCGGGCGGTACCGGGAGTTCACCGCCGAACCATGGGCCGTGCTAGCCGAACACGCGGTCGACGCGACCACCGACCTGGTCGCGCGCTGGTGTCCTGACCTGGTGGTCTGCGGCTACGCCGAGCTCGCCGGTCCGGTCGCGGCCGCCGTGCACGAGGTCCCGGCGGTCTCGCACCACTGGGGCCTGCACCTCGCCGACGAGTCGGTGCGCCGGCTCTTCTCCGGTACCGCCGCCATCCGGTTGCGCAGGCTGCACGCGCGGTTCGGGTTATCCGACGAGGAGGCCGCGCCCGAGCTCGTCGTCGACCTGTGCCCGCCGAGCCTGGCCCGCGTCGACCGCACGGGGTGGCTGCCGATGCGCCACATCCCCTACGGCGGGGCGGGAATCCCGGCGCCGTGGCTGTGGGAGCCGCGCGACCGGCCGCGGATCTGCGTGTCCATGGGCGGTGTGCCCGCCGAGGTGGTGCACGAGACGGTGCGAGGGCTTGCCGGAGCGGATGCCGAGATCGTTCTCACCGGCTCGGACTGCCCCGCCGATCTGCCCGGCGTCCGCGCCGGCGGTCGGCTGCCGCACGACCAGCTGTTGCCGACGTGCGACGCGGTGGTGCACCACGGCGGCTCCGGCACCGCGATGAACTCCCTGCTGTGCGGGCTGCCGCAACTGGTGCTGCCGCACGCGGGCGAGCAGTTCGAGAACGCCGAGCGGCTGGTGGCGGCGGGCGTGGCCCGCCAGGTCGGCAGCGCCGAGCGCGACGCAGGGACGCTGGGCGCCGAGCTCGAGGAGCTGCTCGACGACCCGTCGTACCGCGACCGGGCCCTGCGGATCAGGTCGGAGATCGAGTCGATGCCCGCGCCCGGCGAGGTCGTGCTGGCCCTGGAGGCGTGCGCCGAGTCACCGCCGGCGCTGACACCGATCCGGTAGGGGCTTCTCGACATGCGGCGTGGGACCCGGCCCGCGCTCCTCCAGCATTCCTAACGCGACGCGGCCGTGGTGAGCCGCGGCAGGTCCCAGCGGTGGCGCCGCAGCGACACCGGCACCTCGTCGCCGCGCGCCTGGGCCTCCAGCACGACCGCGCGGGCCCGGCGCCACCACACGAAGGTGCGCCACGACGCGAGCACGAGCATCGCGGGCAGCGCGAGCATCGCGATCCGGTAGCCGTCGACCGCGGGCATGCCCTGCACCCCGTCGAGGACTAGTCCGACCAGTGCCACGCCGAGCGCGGTGGCCGAGTGCCCGCCGGCGTTGGCGACTCCGGTCGCGGTGCCGACCTGCTGGATGGGGTTGTAGTCGCGCACCAGGGCGAAGGCGATCGACGACACCGGGACGCCCAGGGCGAACACCGTGAACGCGACCATCACGACGGTCAGCGGCGGGGTCCCGCCGGGCCAGCCGAGCAGTGGCGCCCAGGTCAGCGCGCTGATCACCAGGTAGACGACCACGATCGGCATCCGGCACTCCGGGCGCCGCCCGATCAGCGCGCCGACCACGGGGCCGCCGACGACCTGGCCGATGATCAGCACGCTCAGCAGCGCGCTCGCGGTCGCGGGCGCGACACCGAGCCCCTCGACGAGGTACGGGAAGCCCCAGAGCAGGGTCAGCGCGCCCGCGGCGAACAGCGTGCCGAAGTGCACCCAGAACGCCAGCCGCGTGCCCGGGACGGCCCATGCCGCGCGCACCCGCGCCAGGGTCGCCGCGGCACCGCTCGGGCGTCCGGCCGTGCTCGAGGTGCGGGGGTCGCGCACGAAACCGAAGGTGATCGCGGCGTAGCCCGCGGTCAGCGCCCCCACCAGCAGGAAGGTCGGCGTCCAGCCCATGCCCTGCAGCGCCAGCGTGAGGGGGAAGGTGGCGGCCACGCCGCCCAGCGCGCCCAGCGCGCTGGAGATCGTGGCGACCAGCGCGTAGCGGCGGGCCGAGAAGCTGGTGGCCACCAGCCGCAGGATGCTCACCCAGGTCAGCGCGTCGCCGACACCCAGCACGCCGCGCGCCAGCAGCGCCATCGAGTAGGAGTCGGCGACGGCGAACAGGATCTGGCCGGCACCGAGCAGCAGCACCGCCGCCGTGACCACCCGCCGCGGCCCGAACCGGTCGGCCAGCAGACCGGTGGGGATCTGCATGCCCGCGTAGATGCTCATCTGCAGCACGGTGAAGGCGCTCAGCGCGGCGGGGCCGACGTCGAAGCGGTCGAGCGCGAGCGGGCCTGCCACCCCCAGGCTGCCCCTGTGGAACACCGCGGCGAGATAGGCGATCACCGCCGCGCCCCAGATCCACCACGCCCGACTCTCCGGTCGGTCGGCAGCCACGGGAGACCTCCTTCTTCTGGTTCGGCAGATGTCCAGGCGGCGAGTAACCGCGGTTGTCGTTCTTCCGCCTTGTTCTTCGGTGCGGTGTCACGATCGGTTACACCATCGCGACGTGTACTGCGACACACCCGGTAGAACATTTTCCCTGGCGTGCTCCCGAGAAGCAAATCCGCGTCCATCCACTGTGGACAACTTTTCCGCCGGGTGAAGGGAAGGTGGAATACGCGGCCGGGATTCGCGTGGGGAAAGGGCGCCGATCAGCGCGTTGACCTGCGCTTTGGCACGGCTGTGGCGCCGCCGTCCGGATCATGCCCAGGCAACAACAGCATCTGCCTGGAGGCTGCGCGCTGGGACAGCGCGCCGAGCAGTCGGGCCGATTTCGACCCGTGTCATCGGTCACTGCCGACCGAGGTCGGCTTGAGCACCACCGCGGCTGTGATGTCCGGCGACTACAGGGAGCGGGTCGGCGCGGCGGCCGGTACACCCACCCCGCGCGGCGATCGGCGGCGCGCGTAGGCCCATAGGGTCCTGGGGGAGCCCAACCCCCACTTCAATCGGGCAATGCTGCGAAAGGGAGCGCGTTGACACTGGACCGAAACTCGATCCTCGGACCGTTCCCGTTGCCGCCGGTGGACGACGCCATGCGGGAACGAGCCCGCAGGATGGCGGGCACCGCCCGATGGCTGACCTTCGAGGACCCGACGTACCGGCAGATCCCGGTCAGCCGGTGGCGACAACGGCGATCCAGGGCGCCTACGGTGTCACCGACACCGGCGAACTAACCGGCAAGTACCAGATCAACGCCTTCTATCGGCCGCCCCAACAGGTCACCGGAATGCCACTGGACACCACCGTGGACCTCGTACTGTGGCGAATCTTGAACGGCTACAACCCGCTGGGATTCCTGGTCGACCGGCTCTACCGGGCGGAACTGGCGCTCTACGCCTCCCACCACGGGGACCAACGCCTCCAGGTCGACCGCGACGCGGAGGGGCTGCCGGCGTTGACCGCGTTCACCGGCCCCCGCCACCTTCCCGACAGCTGGGCGCACCACCACCTCGTACCGGGGTGGACGGTGTTCGACGCGATGGCCAATGGACCGGTGTTCCTGAACCTCAACCCCGGCACCCCGCTGTCGCTGAAGATCATGATCCGAGATCTGGCGCTCCTTCTCACCGACCGCAGTCGACAGGGTCGGACCCTCGGTCCCATCCCGTTCGGGGAATGAACCGCGCAAGGGCTTCCGCGCGCCGCGACCCCGCACTGCCATCGCGGTACAAGATCGTCGGATCGCGGGAATCCGGGCGATGCGATAGGTATGATCCAGGCGACATTGCGGAGCCGCTGCCCACCATCCCGCGAAGGAGACGTCGAGATGACCGATTCCGAGACGCCCCGGGTGCGGGTGTCCGGGCAGCCGGACGAGCTGGACACGACCGTTCCGCACGCGGCCAGGGTCTGGAACTACTGGCTGGACGGCAAGGACTACTACACCGTCGACCGGCAGGCCGGTGACGAGTTCCTTTCCGTGTTCCCGGGGATGAAGGCCGCCGCGCAGGCCAGTCGCGGCTGCCTGGGCCGGATGGTGCGCCACATGGTGACCGAGGGCGGTGTGCGGCAGTTCCTCGACGTCGGCACCGGTCTTCCCACCGCGGAGAACACCCACGACATCGCGCAGCGGGCCGACCCGTCGTGCCGGATCGTCTACGTGGACAACGACCCCCTCGTGCTGGCCCACGCCCGTGCGCTGCTGACCAGCACGCCCGAAGGCGCGACCTGGTACGTGCACGCCGACATCCGCGAGCCCGGCACGATCGTCGACGTGGCCGGCGACATGCTCGACCTCACCCGCCCGGTCGGGCTGATGCTGTTCGGCATCCTGGGCCTCATTCCCGAGTACGAACGCGCTCGGTCCGTTGTGGACACTCTCGTCGACGCGCTGCCCTCGGGCTCCTACCTCGCGCTGTTCGACGTCGACGACACCGACGCGGCGGCGGTCGACGCGGCCTCGCGCTACGCGGAGTCGGGCGCGATCCCGTACAACCACCGCAGCCCCGAGCAGATCGCCGGGTATTTCTCCGGCCTGGAGCTGGTCGAGCCCGGTGTGGTGCGGTGCGGGCAGTGGCGGCCGGAGGGACCGGCACCGGCGGGGCCGGAGACCACCACGCGCGCGGGGCTCGCCCGTAAGCCCTGAGCCATCACCTGGACCAAGCGCAGACACCACCGCCTAGCCCAGCGCAGACACAGCCCAAGCAGTGCTATCCGCGCGACGCCGCCTCCAGGAGTTCTCGCAGGATGGCCTCGGCGTGGGTCCACAGCACCGAGCCTCCGGCGTCCGGCATGAGGTGTCGGGTGGCGCCGGGGATGCGTCCGGCCAGGCTCGCACCGAGGTCGGGTGAGTGCACCGGGCTCGTGTCGTGCTCGCCGTAGCAGAGGTGCACCGGCACGGCGATCTCCTCGACGGCGAACGGCCAGCGCCCCAGAACCAGCACCGTGTCACGGGCGTAGCCCGCGGGCCCCTGGGCGAATCCCCCGGCCATCGCTCGGCGCAGCGCCGCCTCGAATTCGGGCCGGCAGTAGACGGCGCGGTCCATCTCGGAGCTGCCCGCGATGATCATGTCCCACATCGCGTCCACGTCGCCGAAGCCCGCGAAGGTCTCCTCGGCCCTGCGGGGATCGGCGAGCACGGACCCCACGGTCTCCGCGACCTGCGGGTCGAGCCGGCCGGTGAAGCGCGGCAGCTCGTCCCCGCCTGCCACGACTGCGGCCGCCACCGCGACGCCCCGCGCGGCGCACGCGAGCGCGAACGGCCCGCCGGTCGAGTACCCCACCACCGCCATGGCCGGCAGCTCGCGCCGCTCGGCGAAGTCCCGGACGTCTTCGGCGAAGTCGAGCAGCGTCCGGCCGGGTGCCGGGTCGGAGACCCCGAGACCGGGGCGGTCGACCGAGATCAGCCGGACTCCGAGTTCGTCGACGAGGTCGGTGCCGAACCCGAGGGTTCTGCTCTGGGCCGCTCCGGGGCACAGCAGCACCGCGGTCCCGTCCGCGGGACCCCACTCCGCCCAGCCCAGCACCCGGCCACCGCGCAGCTCGGTGCGTCCGAGCCGGGCGGGTTCGTCGATCCCGATCCGCATCCGGCCATGCTCGCGCGGCGCGGAGCCCGGACGCACCTGATTAACGCGCCCACCCAGCCGTGCGGCGTCCTACGAGCTGGCGGCGGGCGCGAAGGGAACGCTCGGCGCGTCCTGCTCGACTCCGGCCGGGTGCTGCCAGAGGCCCTTGCGGGCCAGGATCGGCAGCACGCCCTCACCGAACCAGTACGCCTCCTCCAGGTGCGGGTGGCCGGAGAGCACGAACTCGTCGATGCCGACGGCGTGGTACTCCTCGATGCGCTCGGCGATCTCGGCGTGGCTGCCCACCAGCGCGGTCCCCGCGCCGCCGCGCACCAGCCCGACGCCGGCCCACAGGTTCGGGTAGATCTGCAGGTTCGAGGTGGAACCGCCGTGCAGCGCCAGCATCCGCTTCTGGCCCTCGGACTCGCTGCGCCCGAGGCCGCTCTGCACGCGCTCGATGGTCTCCGGGTCCAGCGCGTCGAGCAGCCGCTGGGCCTCGGCCCAGGCTTGCTCGGAGGTGTCACGGCTGATGACGTGCAGGCGGATGCCGAAGCGCGGGCTGCGGCCCTGCTCGGCGGCGAGCTTGCGGACCCACGCGATCTTCTCGGCGACCTGCGCGGGCGGCTCGCCCCACGTCAGGTAGACGTCGGCGTGCTTGGCCGCGACGTCGCCCGCGGCGGGTGAGGAACCGCCGAAGTACACCTGCGGCACCGGGTCCGGCGTCCGCTGGAGTTGCGCCCCCTCCACCCGCACGTGCTCGCCGGTGAAGTCGACCCGCTGCCCGCGCCACAGCTCGCGCACCACGTGCAGGAACTCGTCGGTCCTGGCGTAGCGGGCGTTCTTGTCGAGGAAGTCGCCGTAGGCGCGCTGCTCCTGGCTCTCGCCGCCGGTGACCACGTTGAGCAGCAGCCTGCCGCCGGAGTGGCGCTGGAAGGTGGCCGCCATCTGCGCGCCGAGCGTCGGCGACAGCAGACCGGGGCGGAAGGCCACCAGGAACTTCAGCCGCTCGGTGACCTCGGTGAGCATCGCGGTCGACAGCCACGCGTCCTCGCACCACGCGCCGGTCGGCGTCAGGGCGCCGACGAAGCCGAGCTGTTCGGCGCTGCGCGCGATCTGGCCGAGGTAGGCCAGGGTGGCGGGCCGGGCGCTGGACGCGCTGTGGACGGACACCCCGTGGCCACCACCCACGAGGTGGCGGCTGTCGCCGTAGGTGGGCAGGAACCAGTGGAAGGTGAGCGGGCTGGACACGCGGTCCTCCTGTGTTGTGCCGGTGCTTGGCCGCGGACATCGGCGTGCTGACTGTCCGCAGTGGACGGACGGGTACCCGGTCGCGGGCACCCGGTTCAGATCACCGGCGACACGCCTGCGTCGTGACGCGGAGGAAGTCCACGTGACGACGTTTGGTAAGCAGCGCGCTCATCACGAGTTCATCGCAACATCGGCGCGAACACCGTGTCAACGCGGTCCCAGCACGCGGACGACGCTCGCGCGTCCGGGTGGAACCGATCGCCGGGTCCCGGCGTCGGAGGCAACGCGGGACCGGGAGGGTGCCCGCGGTGAAGAGGAGATCGCCGATGCGTCGCCGTCGTGTTGCCGGGCTGTTGCTGGTCGTCCTGCCGCTCGTGGGGTGCGGCATGGCCGAACCCGTCCCGCCCGGCGAGCCGGCGGTGCACTCGCAGGCACCGGCTCCGCCGCCCGCGCCGTCGCCCGCACCCGCGCCGTTCGACCTCGACGCCGCGCTGGCGTTGATCGAGCAGCAGGGCTTCACCCCGGACGTGCCCGAGACCGCGCTGCGGGGGCCGATCCGGGCGATCAGCTCGACGTGCACCGGTAGCGCCAACGGCCGGTGCCGGGCGGTGTTCTTCTTCGACGGGCAGGCGTTCGTGCAGAAGGTCGAGGCCGGGCTGGTGCGCATCCTCGAGCAGGACGGCACGCAGGTCCGGCTGGAGTTCCCCCAGTACGGGCCCGACGACCCCGGGTGCTGCCCGAGCGGGCAGCCGTCGGTGCACACCATCCGCGTCGACAACGGCGCGCTGGTCGCCGAGCCGCCGGTCGGCTGGAATCCGAACCGCCCGAGCGACTACTGACGACGGGCCGCCCCACCGTCAGTCCGAGACGACCTGCTGGAGGACCGCGCCGAAGATGTCGCGGTCGACGACCGCCGGCTCGGCCGCCAGCCACTCGCCGATCTCGCGCACGAACTGCTCCGGGGTCAGCGGCGCGGCCGCGGAGTCGGGCTGCTCGCCCGTGGTCACCTCGCCTGCCCGGCTCGGGTAGATCACCAGCGCACCGCGCACCTCGATGTCGGGCAGCAGGTCGGCGAAGGCCGCGACGCCTTCCGGCAGCCGGGTGCCGCCGCCGCGGAACGGGTGCCCGTTGCGCCACAGGACGCCGTCCTCGTCGGCGTTGTAGTGCCCCGGCAGCCACCGCTTCGACTCGATCAGCACCAGCCTGCGCCCGCACAGCACGGCGTGGTCGACGTCGGCGAACACCGACTCCGGCCAGGCCAGCCCGTGGAAGATCCGCACGCCCGGCAGCCGGGTCAGGTAGGTGGCCAGCAGCTCGGCGGTGAGCTGCTTGGGCGGCGCGTCGTGCTGGTCGTCGGGTTTGCCGAACACCTTGCGGCCGCGGAACTCGGCGGCGAACAGCCGGTCGGTCCTGCGGGCCTCCACGAAGCGGCGCAGCAGCAACAGCACCACGACCCCGGCGGCCACCAGCAGCGACAGCCACACCGCCATCAGCACCACGTCGAGCTCGACCGCCAGACCGGCCAGCAGCAACAGCGTCCAGCCTCCGAGCAGCCCCATCACCGGCCCGCTCTCCGGACCGGTCACCGGCACGTACCGGATGCGCTCGTCCGGGTCGACGAGGTCCCACCACGGGATGTCGTCGGGGCTGAGCCTGGGCAGCCCGGGCACAAAGTCCGGGTCGTCGCCGAACTCCCGCCGCGGGGCGGCGGCGCGGCGGGTCCTCGGCCTGCGCACCGGCACCGGCATCTCGGCGATGACGCCGACGCCGTCGTAGTCCGCCCGGCGCACCGGGTCGTTGAGCGTCTCGAAAGCCTCCCGCAGGAGCCGGAACGTGCCCGCCGTCCCGCCCACGTCCGGATGCATGGTCCGGGCAAGGGTCCGATACGCCGATTTGATCTCCGCTGCCGTGGCTTCGCGGTCCACACCCAAGAGCTCGTAATAGTCGACGCCGCGCACGAACTCGCCCACCTCCCAGTACCGGCGCGCACATGATATTGGGCCTTGGAAGATCAAGATCAATCAGATGGGCGAGTGATTATTCGTCGTCGACCTCCAGCAGGTTCTGCCCGGTCCGCACCTCCTCGCCGTCGTCCAGCAGGAAGCGCGCGGCGGTGCCGCTGCTCTCGGTCCTGACCTGGCTGTAGGTCTTCATGGTCTCGATCACGCCGACGGTCTGGCCCGCGTCGACGTGCCCGCCCTCGGCCACGTACGGGTCGGCGTCCGGCGCCGGCCTGCGGTAGAACACGCCTTCGCTGGTTGCTTTCACGGTTGACATGCCTCGTACGGTGCCCCGGCACCGGTGGGATCGCCACCGCAGCGCCCGCCGGCGTGACACCCGGCCGCGGGCGGCTCACGCGGGCCGGAGCCGGACGCGGTAGCCGATCAGCCCGCCCACGACCAGCGGGATCCACATCACCAGGATGCGGAACACGACCACTGCCGCCGCGGCGATGCCCACCGGCGTGTCGTAGGAGACCAGGACGGCCGCGGCGCCGACCTCGGCGAAGCCGACCCCGCCCGGCAGCACCCCGACGATGCCGAACAGCGTGGAGACCGCGTAGGCCACCAGCGCGACCAGCGGGCGGTCACCGGCGCCGACCGCGGCCATCGACGCCCACAGCAGGGCCGCGCCGAGCAGGTCGACCGCCACCGCGAAGCACAGCGCGGGCACCGTGGCGCGGGGCGAGTCGCGCATCGCGGCCACCGCGTCGTAGAGCTCGTCGGCGCCCTGGGTGTCGTGCTCGCGCGCGGGGCGCCGCAGCACCCGGTCGGCCAGCCGCGCGGGCAGCGTCCACAGCCTGCGGACCACGTCCCTGCTGCGCACCGCCGCGACGATCGCAGCGACGCGGACCACCAGCCCGGCCGCGAAGATCACCAGGGCGAGCAACTCGGCACGGGTGAGCCGCCCGTCGACGCACACGACCAGGATTCCCGCGCCCAGCGTGACGACGAAGGCGACCTCGGCGAGCTGGGCGGCGGCCAGGTACGCCGCGGTGACCCTTCCCCGCGGCAGCCCGCGCTGGCGGGCGTCGTAGGCGAAGGAGGCCAGGCCCGCGACGTTGCCGGACTTCACCGCCAGGTTCAGCGCGATCGAGGACAGCGTGACCGGCACCAGGCGGCCGAGTTCGGCATAGCCGCCCACGCCGACCACCCGCCGGGCGGCGGCGTGCAGCAACGTCCAGTTCAGCCACCAGACCAGCAGCAGGAGCACGGCCAGCGACAGCCGGTGGCCGTCGGCCGTGCGCAGCGCCCGCGCCGCCTCCGGGATGTCCTTGCGGTTGGCCCACACCAGCAGGGCCAGCGCGGCCAGCACCGCCAGCGCGGCGGCGAACCGCACCCACCGTTTCCGCACCCGCCCAGCGTCGCAGGTCACCGGCGCTTGCGCGCGCACAGCGGACACGACCGCGGTCCGATGTGGACTCACTGCGGAAAACCGGGCGACCGCGCGGGCGGGCTGCGGCAGAATGCCGTCGGTGCGGCGTCGAGCGCGGAGGCGGTCTGGTGATGGAGGCGTTCCTGGAAACCGAGCGGATGGTCCTGCGCAGGATCACCCAGGACGACCGCGACGAGCTGTTCGCGCTGCACAACGACCCCGAGGTGATGCGCTACCTCAACGGCGGCAGGCCGGTGCCGGCCGAGGACGTCGACGGCAGCCTCCAGCGCATGCTCGGCTGGTACGAGCGCGGGCCGTTCGGCTACTGGCCCGCCATCGAGAAGGCCACCGGTGACTTCCTGGGCTGGTTCCTGTTGCGGCCGCGGGAGGACGACGAGCCGGGCACCGTCGAGCTCGGTTACCGGCTGCACAAGGCGGCGTGGGGCCGGGGCTACGCCACCGAGGGCTCGCTCGCGCTGATCCGCAAGGGCTTCGCCGAGCTGGGCGTGCGGCGGGTGTACGCGCAGACGATGACGGTGAACAAGGGCTCCCGGCGGGTGATGGAGAAGGCCGGGCTGCGCTACGTCCGGACCTTCGACGGCGACTTCGAGGAGCCGATCGCCGGGTCCGAGCACGGGGAGGTCGAGTACGCGATCGACCTCGACCAGTGGCGGCGCGGCACCGGCGGGTGAGCCGGGCCCGGAATGCGAAAAACCCGCTGACCTGGTGCAGGTCAGCGGGTCTCCCACGCGGACGGCCGAAACGGCCGGTGGCCGTTCCTCCCTTTTGGCCGCCCCGAAAGCCGCTCGCGGACCAGATTGGCGCCGGTACCGCCCGCGGCTAGTCTCTGCCGCCCCCCGGGTGCGCCGTAGCACGCCGGAAGGGCACCCGGATTCTATCCGTTGTCGCCGGTTTCGCCGAGTGCGACGTACGCCCGGGCGTGGCGCGACCGGCAGGACGCCGGTCCCGCCTCAGCTGTTGGCGGGGAAGCCGAGGTCGATGCCGCCGTCGCTGGGGTCGGGCCAGCGGGTGGTGACGACCTTGCCGCGGGTGTAGAAGTGGATGCCGTCGTTGCCGTAGATGTGGTGGTCGCCGAACAGGGAGTCCTTCCAGCCGCCGAAGGAGTGGTAGCCCACCGGGACGGGGATGGGGACGTTGATGCCGACCATGCCCGCCTCCACCTCGAGCTTGAAGCGGCGGGCGGCGCCGCCGTCGCGGGTGAACAGGGCGGTGCCGTTGCCCCACTTCGATGAGTTGATCAGTTCCAGGGCCTGTTCGTAGCTCTCGGCGCGCATCACCGCCAGCACCGGGCCGAAGATCTCGTCGGTGTAGGCGGTCATCTCCGGGGTGACCTTGTCCAGCAGGCTGACCCCGACGAAGAACCCGTTCTCGTGACCCTCGACCTTGAGGTCGGTGCCGTCGACGACGACCTCGGCGCCCTGCTCGCGGGCCTGGGGCACGTAGGAGGCGACCTTGTCGCGGTGGGCGGCGGTGACCAGCGGGCCCATCTCGGAGGTGGGGTCGGTGCCGGGGCCGATGCGCAGGGTGCGGGCGCGTGCGGCGATCTTGTCCACCAGCTCGTCGCCGATCGGGTCGACCGCGACGACCACGGAGATGGCCATGCAGCGCTCCCCGGCCGAGCCGTAGGCGGCCGAGACCGCGGCGTCGGCGGCGTGGTCCAGGTCGGCGTCGGGCAGCACCAGCATGTGGTTCTTGGCCCCGCCCAGGGCCTGCACCCGCTTGCCGTGGGCGCCGGCGGTGTCGTGGACGTAGCGGGCGATCGGGGTCGAGCCCACGAACGACACGGCCTTGACCTCGGGGTGGGTCAGCAGCCGGTCCACGGCCTCCTTGTCGCCGTTGACCAGGTTGAGCACCCCGTCGGGCACGCCGGCCTGGGTGGCCAGCTCGACCAGCCGCGCGGTTGCCGAGGGGTCCTTCTCGCTGGGCTTGAGCACCATGGTGTTGCCGCAGGCGATCGCGACGGGGAACATCCACATCGGCACCATGGCGGGGAAGTTGAACGGGGTGATCCCGGCGACCACGCCGAGGGGCTGGCGGATCGACTCCACGTCCACCCTGCTGGAGACCTGGGTCGACAGCTCTCCCTTGAGCAGCTGCGGGATCGAGCAGGCCAGCTCGACGATCTCCAGACCGCGGGCGACCTCGCCGAGGGCGTCGGAGTGGACCTTGCCGTGCTCGGCGGTGATCAGCGAGGCGATCTCGTCCCGGTGCTGGTGCACGAGCTCGCGGTAGTCGAACAGGATCTGGGTGCGCTTGGACAGCGACACCTGGCCCCAGTCGGTGAAGGCCTTGGCCGCGGCGGCCACGGCGTTGTCCACCTCGGCCGTGCCGGCCAGGGCGACCTGACCGGTCTGCTCACCGGTGGCGGGGTTGGTCACGACGCCGAAACGACCCGAGGTCCCCTCGACCGCCGCACCATCGATCCAATGCTGAATGGTCTTCAAAGCAGTTCCTTCACGTCCGTCGTGGCGGTTACAGGTGGTTGCGGCGTTCCCGGAGGTTCTCCTCGTAGCGCTTGCGCGCCAGCTGGGTGCTCTGCCGGGTCGACACCTCGGCGACGGGCACGTCCCACCACGCCTCCGGGGGCAGCTGCGCCTTGGCCGGGTCGGTCTCGACGTACACGGCGGTCGGCCGGGCCGAGGCGCGGGCCGTGCGCAGCGCGTCGCGGAGCTCGTCCACGGTCGTGGCCCGCAGGACGTCCATGCCCAGGCTCGCGGCGTTGGCGGCCAGGTCGACCGGCAGCGGCTCGCCGGAGAACGCCCCGTGCTCGTCGCGGTAGCGGTAGGCGGTGCCGAACCGCTCGCCCCCGACCTTCTCCGAGAGCCCGCCGATCGAGGCGTAGCCGTGGTTCTGCACGACCACCAGGTTGATCTTGATGCCCTCCTGCACGGCGGTGACCAGCTCGGTCGGCATCATCAGGTACGTACCGTCACCGACCAGCGCGAACACCTCGCGCTCCTGGTCGGCCAGCCGGGCGCCCAGCGCGGCGGGGATCTCGTAGCCCATGCACGAGTAGCCGTACTCCACGTGGTACTGCCGCGGGTCCTTGGCCCGCCACAGCTTGTTCAGGTCCTCGGGCATCGACCCGGCGGCGTTGATCACCACGTCGGTGTCGGCCAGCACCTCGTCCATGACCCCGAGCACCTCGGCCTGACCGGGGCGCTCACCGCCGTCGGCGGCCTTGGTGGTGCGCTCGACGACCTCCGCCCACCGCCGCTGACCCTCGCTGTACTCGCGCACGTAGTCGTCGGACACGCGGTGCCCGTCGAGCTCGCGGGTCAGGGCCCGCAGGCTCTCCCTGGCGTCGCCGACGACCGGGGTGGCCGCCTGCTTGACGGCGTCGTGGCCGGTGATGTTGACGTTGACGAACCGCACGTCCGGGTTGGCGAACAGGGTCCGCGAGGCGGTGGTGAAGTCCGAGTAGCGGGTGCCGACGCCGATGACCAGGTCGGCCTGCCTGGCGATGTCGTCGGAGACCGCGGTGCCGGTGTGGCCGATCGAGCCGAGCTCGGCGGGGTGGTCGTGGCGCAGCGAACCGCGCCCGGCCTGGGTCTCCGAAACCGGGATCCCGGTCGCCTCGGCGAACTCGCGCAGCGCGTCCTCGGCGGCGCTGTGGTGCACTCCCCCGCCCGCGATGACCAGCGGCCTGCGGGCCTCGCGGATGCGCTGCGCGGCGTCGGTCACCGACCGCGGGTCGGCGAGCGGCCGGTGCACGCGCCACACCCGCTCGGCGAAGAACTCCTCCGGCCAGTCGTGGGCCTCGGCCTGCACGTCCTGCGGCAGCGCCAGCGTCACCGCGCCGGTCTCCACCGGGTCGGTGAGCACCCGCATGGCATCCAGCGCGGATGCCACCAGCGCCTCCGGCCGCCAGATGCGGTCGAAGTAGCGCGAAACCGGGCGCAGGCAGTCGTTGACGCTGACGTCGCGGGCGTGCGGCAGCTCCAGCTGCTGCAACACCGGGTCGGCGGGCCGGGTGGCGAAGACGTCACCGGGCAGCAGCAGCACGGGCAGGTGGTTGATGGTGGCCAGCGCGGCGCCGGTCACCAGGTTCGTCGCGCCCGGGCCGATCGAGGTCGTGCACGCGTAGGTCGACATCCGGCCGCTCTGGCGGGCGTAGCCGACCGCGGCGTGCACCATCGACTGCTCGTTGCGCCCCTGCAGGTAGGGCATGTCCGGGCCCGCCTCCAGCAGGGCCTGCCCGACGCCCGCGACGTTGCCGTGGCCGAAGATCCCCCAGCAGCCGGCGATCAGCCGCTGCCGCGTCCCGTCGCGCTCGGTGTACTGGTTGGCCAGGAAGCGCACCAGCGCCTGGGCGACGGTCAGCCGTCGAGTACCGCTCATCGTTCCTCCACCCCGCACAGCGGGTCGCTCGATCCCGTTCGGCCGCAAGAGAGCCCGCTCGTCGTCACTGGTCGCCCTCCGGGGCGGTGTAGAGGGGCAGCCGGGAGTCGACGGGCTGGTCGCCCCAGGTGCCCCTGACCCACGCGTGCGCGGGGTCGTCGCAGATCAGCCACGCCCGGTCGGGAGAAGGACCTGCCATCACGTTCAGGTAGTACATGTCGTAGCCGGGCACCGCCATCGACGGGCCGTGCCAGCCGTCGGGGATCAGCACCACGTCGCCGCCGCGCACCTCGGCGAGCACGTCGGTGGTGTGGTCGGGTCCCGAGGGGTAGACGCGCTGGTAGCCGACGCCCTCGGCGCCCGCGATCTCGAAGTAGTAGATCTCCTCCAGCTGCGACTCCCCTTCCCGCTCGGTGTCGTGCTTGTGCGGCGGGAAGGAGGACCAGTTGCCGGACGGGGTCAGCACCTCCACGGCGATCAGCCGGTCGGCCTCGAACACGTGCGCGGCGCCGAAGTTGTTGACCTGCCTGCTGGCCTGCCCCGCGCCGCGCAGCTCGACGGGCACGCCGGAGGCGGGACCGTAGCGCGCGGGCAGCCTGTTCTCGCACTTCGCGCCGGTCAGGGCGAACCGGCCGCCCTCGGCGGAGGTGATGGCGACGTCGGCGTCGCGCGGCACGTAGGCGAAGTCGGTCACGCCCTTGAAGACGCTCTCCCGGCCGTCGAGCCGGAACGTCTCGCCGTCGCAGGAGACCTCGCAGCCGCCCGCCAGCGGCAGCACGATCCACTCGCTGTCCCCTGTGGACAGTTCGTGCCGCTCACCCGCCGCCAGCTCCAGCACCCGCAGCGAGGAGTACCCCCAGCCGGCGGACTCCGGGTCCACGTAGGTGGTGTAGCCGTCCCGAGCCGTGGTACCGGCGGGGCGGTAGAAAGCGTTGTCGGTCACCATCGCTCCTCGTTGAACTGATCCGGCTTTCACAGCAGCTTGACGGCCGCGTCCACCGCGCCCTCCACGTCACCGTCGCCCGGGTAGAGCAGCGTCCGCCCGACGACCAGCCCGCGCGCGTTCGGCGACTGCAGCGCCTTGTGCCACCGCTCGTAGGTGGCCTCCGGGTCGCTGGAGACCTCGCCGCCCAGCAGCACGGTCGGCAGCGTGGTCGCCTCCAGCACCTGCGGGATGCGGTCGACATCGCCGCCGGGCACCGGGATCTTCAGCCAGGTGTAGGCGGAGGTGCCGCCGAGCCCGGAGGCGATGGCGATCGACCGGGTGACCGCCTCCGGCGAGAGGTCGTTGCGCACCTTGCCGCCGACGCGGCGGGAGATGAACGGCTCGACCATCGTCATCAGCCCGCGCTCGGCCATCTCGTTGATGGCGTTGGCCGTGCCGCACATGGTGTTCAGCGAACCGGGGTCCTCCATGTCGATGCGCAGCAGCAGCTTGCCCGCGTCGAAGCGCAGCCGCTCGATGTCGGCGGCCCGGTGCCCGGTGAACCGGTCGTCGAGCTCGAACGAGGCGCCCGCCAGGCCACCTCGGTTCATCGAGCCGACGACGACCTTGCCCTCCAGCGCGCCGAGCAGCAGCAGGTCCTCCAGGACGTCGGGAGTGCCCAGCACCCCGTCCACCCCGGGCCGCTCCAGGGCCACGCACAGCCGTTCGAGCAGGTCGAAGCGGTTGGCCATCGCCAGCGGCTCGGACCCGGCACCCAGCGCGCCCCGCGCCGGGTGGTCCGCGGCCACGATCATCAGGCGGCCGCTGGAGCCCAGCAGCGGGCGCCGGGCCCGCCGGGCGGCCGCCTCCGCGATGGCCTCCGGCCTGCTCGCCCGCACTCGCGTGAGTTCGGTGATGGTCAGGTTGGACACGGTTCTCGCTTTCGGGTCGGGGGCTCAGGCCGCGCCGAGCGGGCGGCTGGAGAGCAGGTCGTCGATCTCGTGCTCGTAGGGCATCGCCGAGGAGCACGCCAGCCGGGAGGCGACCAGCGCGCCGGCGGCGTTGGCGAAGCGCATCGTGCGTTCGAGGTCCCAGCCTGCGAGCAGGCCGTGGCACAGGGCGCCGCCGAACGCGTCGCCCGCGCCCAGGCCGTTGACAACGTCGACCGGCACCGGGGGCGCGGTCGTGCTCTCGTCGCGGGTGCGGGCCAGTACGCCGTTGGGGCCCTGCTTGACGACCGCGAGCTCGACGCCCGCCGCCAGCAGCGCCTCGGCGGCGCCCTCGGGGTCGCGGGTGCCCACGGCGCGCTCGCACTCGTCGAGGTTGCCCACGGCGACGGTCACGTGCGGCAGCGCCTGCTGGTACCAGTGGGTGGCCTCGTCGTGGTCGGGCCAGAACATCGGCCGCCAGTCGAGGTCGAAGACCGTGGTGCCGCGCCGGGCGCGGTGGCGCAGCGCGGCCAGCGTCGCCGAGCGGCTGGGCTCCTCGGCCAGCCCGGTGCCGGTCATCCAGAAGACGCGGGCGTCGGCGATCGCGTCGTAGTCGAGCTCGTCGGCGTGGATCTCCAGGTCGGGCGCCTTGGGCTGCCGGTAGAAGTACAGCGGGAAGTCGTCGGGCGGGAACAGCTCGCAGAAGGTCACCGGCGTCGGGTACTGCTCGACCGGGGTGACCCAGCGGTCGTCGACGCCGAAGTCGCGCAGCGCCTCGTGCAGGAACTCGCCGAAGGGGTCGGCCCCGGTGCGGGTGATCACCGCGCTGCCGCGGCCGAGCCGGGCGGCGGCGACCGCGACGTTGGTCGCCGTGCCGCCGAGGTACTTGCCGAAGGACTCCACCTTGGCCAGTCCGACGCCGGTCTGCAACGGGTAGATGTCCACCCCGATCCGGCCCATCGTGATCACGTCGAACGGGCTTGTCATCGAGGAACCTCCAGGTTCTGGTCACTGCGGCGTCGGGTTCCCTGTCTACTCCGCGACGCACCACGAGTCAATAGTTTGTCCGGACATGCTTACTTATTGACGTCAATCATTCCTGCTAACGTGGGAGCGTGACGTCCATACAGCGCAGCTCCGGCCGAAGCACGGCGTGGGACCCCGCCACGGAGATCACCGTGGACCACACCAGCCCGGTCCCGCTGTACTTCCAGGTCGCCAGCCAGATCGAGAAGGCCATCGACACCGGCTCGCTGCCGGTCGGCACCCGGCTGGACAACGAGATCGACCTGGCCGCCCGCCTGGGCCTGTCCCGGCCCACCGTCCGGCAGGCCATCGGCTCGCTGGTGGACAAGGGGCTGGTGGTCCGCAAGCGCGGCGCCGGAACCCAGGTCGTGTTCAACCGGGTCAAGCGGCCGCTGGAGCTGACCAGCCTCTACGACGACCTCGCCCGCATCGACCAGAAGCCGACCACGCGCGTGCTGGTCAACGAGGTGGTTCAGGCCTCGGCGGAGGTGGCCCAGCGGCTGGGCATCGGCGAGGGCGACGACGTGCTGCGCCTGGAGCGGGTGCGCGCGGCGCGCGGCGAGCCGATCGCGCGGATGCGCAACGAGCTGCCCGCGGCGCTGATCCAGCCCTCCAGCGAGACCCTGGAGGAGCGCGGGCTCTACCAGCTGCTGCGGTCGGCCGGCGTCCGGCTGCACGCCGCGCACCAGACCATCGGGGCCCGCGTGGCCACGGAGGAGGACTCCGAGCTGCTCGACGAGCCCGTGGGCGCCCCGCTGCTGACCATGGAGCGCACGACCTACGACCAGGAGGGCAAGGTCGTCGAGTACGCCTCGCACGTGTACCGGGCCTCCCGCTACAGCTTCGACCTCTCGCTCCGCGGCGAATCCTGAGGCGCCCGCGCCGAGAAACTCCGGCCGCCGGATCAGCACCCGTTGACCGGCGGCCTTTTTCGGCCCCAAAGAAACTCTGTACGTAAGTATGTCAGGACCAAGTATTGACAAGTGTGTTGCGCCCCGGCAAAACTGCGGTCACCCGATGAGCGCTGACGGGCGTCCACGCCCCGAGCACACTTGACGGACCCCTCGCTGCACGCCGGCAGCGGCCGATCCCCCTCGCCACGCCCGACAGAGAGGACTGCCATGTCCACCGCCGACCCGGCGGCCGAGCGCCTGCGCATCGGCTCCGCCCCGGACTCGTGGGGCGTGTGGTTCCCCGAGGACGAGCACCAGACACCGTGGCAGCGCTTCCTCGACGAGGTCGCCGAAGCCGGCTACCGCTGGATCGAGCTCGGCCCCTACGGCTACCTGCCCACCGACCCGGGCCGGCTGCTCGACGAGCTGGCCCGGCGGAACCTGGCGCTGTCGGCCGGGACCTGCTTCACCGCCTTCCACCGCGGCGACGTCTGGCAGCAGACCTGGGAGCACGTCAGCCAGGTGGCGGAGCTGACCACCGCGCTGGGTGCCGAGCACCTGGTGGTGATCCCGGAGATGTGGCGCGACCCGGCCACCGGCGAACAGCTCGAGGACCGGCTGCTCGGCGACCGGTCGTGGACCGCGCTGGGCGCCGGCGTCGACCGGCTCGCCAGGGCGCTGTTCGAGGAGTACGGGGTCCGGATGCAGTTCCACCCGCACGCCGACAGCCACGTCGACACCCAGCCCCACGTCGAACGCTTCCTGGAGATCACCGACCCCGACCTGGTGACGCTGTGCCTGGACACCGGGCACATCTCCTACTGCGGCGGCGACAACCTGGAGCTGATCCGCAAGTACCCGAGCCGCATCGGCTACCTGCACCTCAAGCAGGTCGACCCGCGGGTGCTCGAGGAGGTCGCGGCCGAGGACCTGCCGTTCGGGCCCGCGGTCCGGCGCGGCGTGATGTGCGAGCCGCCCGGCGGAGTCCCCGACCTCGCACCGATCGTCGAGGCCGCCCACGACCTCGACGCCGACATGTTCGCCATCGTCGAGCAGGACATGTACCCGTGCGCCCCGCAAGCCCCGCTGCCGATCGCCACGCGCACCCACCAGTACCTGACCCGCTGCGGCTCCCGCCGCTGACCACAGGAGCGCCAGATGAGCAACCGAGAACTCCGCGTCGGACTGGTCGGCGCCGGGCTGATGGGCTCGGACCACGCCACCCGGATCCACCGGCGCATCAGCGGAGCCTCGCTGGTCGCCGTCGGCGACCCCGACCTGGAGCGAGCCGAGCGTGCCGCCGCAGGCATCGAGGGCTGCCAGGTCGAGACCGATCCGCTGAAGGTGATCGAGGCGTCCGATGTGGACGCCGTCGTGCTGGCCACGCCGGGCCGCACCCACGAACCGCTGCTGCTGGCCGCGATCGAGCGCGGCATCCCGGTGCTGTGCGAGAAGCCGCTGACCCCGGACTCGAAGTCGTCGCTGCGCGTGGTGGAGGCCGAGGTCGCCGCGGGTCGCCGGCTCGTCCAGGTCGGGTTCATGCGGCGCTTCGACCCCGAGTACGCCGAGCTGAAGCGCACGCTGCACGCCGGTGCGCTCGGCCGGCCGCTGCTGATGCACTGCGCGCACCGCAACGCCTCGGCCCCGCCGGGGTTCACCAGCCAGATGATGATCTTCGACTCGGTGGTGCACGAGTTCGACACGACCAGGTGGCTGCTCGGCGAGGAGATCACCGCGGTCTCGGTGCGCCATCCGCGTTCGACCGCCAACGCCCCGTCCGGGATGACCGACCCGCAGCTGGTCACGATCGAGACCGCGAGCGGAGTCCTGGTCACCGTCGAGATCTTCGTCAACTG
Source organism: Saccharopolyspora erythraea NRRL 2338 (assembly GCF_000062885.1). Taxonomy (NCBI): domain Bacteria; kingdom Bacillati; phylum Actinomycetota; class Actinomycetes; order Pseudonocardiales; family Pseudonocardiaceae; genus Saccharopolyspora; species Saccharopolyspora erythraea. The sequence goes on from NC_009142.1 coordinate 5,805,332, forward strand.
CGGCTTCGGCTACCAGGTGCGTTGCGAGGCGGTCTGCGAGGGCGGCACCGCGCAGGTCGGCGGCGACAGCGGCATGACCACCCACGTCCGCGGCGCGTGGGGCGGTTCCGTCGCCCCGGACTTCCGGCCCCGCTTCCAGCAGGCGTTCGACGAGGAGCTCCAGCGCTGGGCCGATGCCGCCCGCGCGGGCGGCATCGACGGCGCGAGCGCGTGGGACGGCTGCGCCGCGGCGGCGGCGTGCGAGGCCGGCGTCGCCGCCCAGACCAGCGGCGCGCGCACGCCGGTCCAGCTCGTCGAGCGGCCCGGCCTGTACGCCTGACCCTTACCTGCTCCGGCAGCGTCTGCGCGGGCCGAGGCCCGGCGTCCGGGCGATGATGAGGTCATGGACGTTACAGAGGTCCTGCTGCCCGGGGTCGGGCTCCGCTACGAGTTCAGCACCGAGGAGGGCCAGCGCATCGGCGTGGTCGCCCGTCGCACCGGCGACTTCGAGTTCGTCTCCTACCCCGGCGACGACCCCGACGAGGTGCGGCTGCTGTTCCGGCTCGGGCCCGAGGAGGCCGACGCGGTCACCGAGATCCTCGGCGCGCCGCGCATCGCCGAGCGCTTCGCGGACCTGACCCGCGAGGTCCCGGGCCTCAACTCCGGTCAGGTGGAGGTCACGGCGAGTTCCCGGTTCGCGGGCCGCACGCTCGGCGAGACCCGCGCCCGGACCCGCACCGGGGCCTCGATCGTGGCGATCGTGCGCGGCGAGGACGTGATCGCCTCGCCGGGCCCCGAACAGCAGTTGCGGGCGGGCGACATCCTCGTGGTGATCGGTACGCAGCAGGGCATCACCGGTGTGGAACACATCCTCGCGAGCTGAGTGCCGTGCACACCTCGGTCGCGCTCCTGCTGGAACTCGGGATCGTGCTCGCCGTCCTCGGCGCGGCGGGCACGATCACCCGCCGGTTCGGGGTGTCGCCGGTCCCGCTGTACCTGCTGGTGGGGCTGCTGATGGGCGAGGGCGGCGTCGCGCCGCTGCCCGCCGCCGGTGAGTTCATCGAGGTCGGGGCCTCGATCGGGGTCGTGCTCCTGCTGCTGAGCCTGGGGCTGGAGTTCTCCGTGGAGGAGTTCACCGTCACCCTGCGCAGGCACGTGCCCTCCGGGCTGGTCGACATGGTCGCCAACGCCGCACCCGGTGCGCTGACCGGGTGGCTGCTGGGGCTGGACGCCACCGGGATCGTCGCGCTGGCCGGGGTCACCTGGGTGTCGTCGTCGACGATCGTGTCGCGGCTGCTGGACGACCTGCACCGGCTGGCCTACCGGGAGACGCCGGTCGTGCTGTCGATCCTGCTGCTGGAGGACTTCGCGATGGCGGTCTACCTGCCGATCCTGGCGGTGCTGGCGGCAGGCGGCGGCCTGCTGCACGGTATGGCCAGCGTCGCGGTGGCGGTCGGCGTGCTCGCGGTCGCGCTGGCGGTCTCGCACCGCTGGGGCCACCGCGTCGGACGCCTCGTCGACGACCGCGACACCGAGCAGTTGCTCCTGCGGATCATCGGCCTGTCCCTGATCGTGGCGGCGGCCGCCGAGCTCGCCGGGACCTCGGCCGCGGTCGGGGCGTTCCTGGTCGGGCTGGCGGTCACCGGGCCGCTGGCCAGCCGGCTGCGCGTTGTCATCGCACCGCTGCGCGACCTGTTCGCGGCGGCGTTCTTCCTGGCGATCGGGCTCTCGATGCCGCCTGCCACGCTGGTGCCGCTGCTACCGGTCGCACTCGCGCTGGCCGTGGTCTCCACCGGCACCAAGATCCTCACCGGGTGGTACGCGGCGGGGCGCCACGGCGCCGGGCCGCGGGGCAGGCTGCGCGCGGGAACCGTGCTGTCCGTGCGCGGTGAGTTCTCGATCATCATCGTCGGCCTGGTCGCCCTGCCGGGAAGCCCGCTGGGGCCGCTGGCCACCGCCTACGTGCTGGTGCTGGCGATCGCGGGACCGCTGCTCACCTGGTGGGTCAGCCCACCGCCGGTCCGGCGCTTCCGCCCCGAACCGGCGGTGTGAGCGGCGGGCGCGCCGCACCGGGGCGGACAGGTTCGTCCGCCGGGTCGGCAGTCCGTGGTCACTTCGCTCGGTGCAACCCGCCTGCGACCCTGGTCCGCGCGACGAGCGGCCGCGGTGGAACACCGCGCGGTCCTCGCCGGCCTGCGCGACCGCCGTGCCGAGATCACCCGCCTTCACGGCCATCAGCTCCGCGGGATCGCCCGGCCGGATCCGCACCGGCGGGTGGCCGAGCACCTGCCGCGCCTTGTCCGTCACCGCCTCGTAGGCCTCGGCCGGGGTGAAGTGACCGGCGCTGACCAGCAGCGAGGCGACCTCGAAGGGGTCGGCGCGGCCGACCGCGTTGAACGGGTCGCGCCAGTTGCCGCCCCCGCCGGCCAGCACCGCGCCGGCCTCGCGCAGCGCCTCGACCGCGGTCAGCGCCCGCGGCACGCGCGTGCCGGCCTGACGCCCCTGGAGGTAGAGGTTGGTGTGCGGCAGCGCGACCACCGCGGCGGCCACCTCGGCGGAGACCCGCCGCGCGGTGGCGGGGTCCTGCTGGCCGAGGCTGACGCAGTGCGAGGCGGTGACCCTGCCGCCCATCCCCGTCCGCGCCGTCTCGGCCGCCAGCTCGCGCAGCGACAGCACGGCCGGGTCGGTGGTCTCGTCGGTGTGCAGGTCGACCAGCCTGCCGTGCTCCCGCGCCGCGACCAGGTACTCCCGCATCGCCTGCGCCGGGTCGGGGTCCACGTAGGGCACGCCGCCGACCGCGTCGGCGCCCATCCGCAGCCCGTTGCCCCTGCCGGTGTCGGCGTGGCTGCGCACGGCGGTGTAGCCGTGCCGCACCGCCATCTCCAGGGCCGCCGAGGCACGCACGCGGATGTCCTCGTCCGGGATTCCCGCCGCAGCGGCCGTGATCGCGTCCTTCGCCCCGTCCAGCTCACCGGTCGGGTTCGGCACGCGGTCGCCGAGCAGCGCCTTGTCGAGGTGGGCGTGGGTCTCCACGGCGGAGGGCTGCGGAAGGTAGCCGGTGAGGTCCAGTTCGGGTGCCCCGTTCGCGACGGCGTCGACCGCGGCGATCCTCCCCTGCTCCAGCAGGACGTCGGTCCGCCGCCCGCCGGCCAGCCGCACCCCGCGCAGCAGCAGCGGACCACCCCTGGCTGCGACAGCGTCCGGTTCTTCCACAGTGGACTGGCTGGTCGAGACCGGCGTGCACGCGGCCGGCCCGGTGGCCGCGACCGCGCCCAGCACAGCGCGCCGCGAGACCGCGGCGGGCCCGTTCGGAGATCGGGTCATGATGTCTCCCGTACCTGAAGCGGACGCCGTCGGCCACTCGTGACGGGCGTCCCTGGGAGCGGTTCGGAGGCTCCCTCCGCTCCGGCCGGGAAGATCACGTTATCGCCGCGGCGATAAGCCTCGGCACCCCCGAACGCCCTCTCGCACCAGCGCCGCTCGGAGCACCCGGGCTACTTCCGCGGGCTTCGGCAAGCCGGACGCGCACCTCACCATCACTGGCGCTGAGAAGAAGAAATTCCCGACAGACGACCCGAATTCGGCGTTACTTCCCGTTCACGTCCCTGTTGACGTCAGAATCTTGGACTCCATAGGGTCTGCCCACCCGGCGTGACCCACCGCACCGGGCTGGACCGGCGACCCGGTGTCAGACCACCGCAACCCCTCGTTCACCATCTGTCCCGCCGCGAAAACCGCTCGCCCGAGCCACGGGCGCACCCGCGAGGAGCACCGCATGCCAAGGCAGGCACTCGACGCAAGCAGGCTGCTGCGCCGCAAGCCGATCAGCACCCTGCACGCCGAGACCGGAACCGAGACCGGCGGCGGCGAGCTCCGCCGTTCGCTGGGCGTGGTCCGGCTGACCATGATCGGCGTCGGCTCCACCGTGGGCACCGGCATCTTCTTCGTCCTCAACGAGGCGGTGCCGAAGGCGGGACCGGCCGTGGTGCTCTCGTTCATCATCGCCGGCATCACCGCGGCCCTGACCGCGCTGTGCTACGCCGAGCTGGCCTCGGCGATCCCGGTCTCGGGGGCGTCCTACACCTACGCCTACGCGACGCTGGGCGAGCTCATCGCCTACGTCGTCGGGGCGTGCCTGATCCTGGAGTACGGGGTGGCCGCGTCGGCGGTCGCGGTCGGGTGGGGCGAGTACCTCAACCGCCTGCTGGGCGACACCGTCGGCTGGCAGATCCCGGAAGCGCTCAGCGCCCCTCCGGGCGAGGGCGGCGTGCTCAACGTGCCGTCGGCGGTGCTGGTGATGCTGTGCTGCTTCCTGCTGGTGCGCGGCGCCAAGGAGTCGGCGACGATCAACGCGATCACGGTGTTCATCAAGCTCGGGGTGCTGCTGCTGTTCGTGGTGGTGGCGATGATGGCCTTCAACGACGCCAACGCCCAGCCCTTCGCGCCCTTCGGTTTCGCAGGCGTCGGCACGGCCGCCTCCATGGTCTTCTTCTCCTACATCGGCATGGACACCGTGTCCACGGCGGGCGAGGAGGTCCGCAACCCGCGGCGCACGCTGCCGCTGGCGCTGTTCTGGTCGATCGTCATCGTCACCACCATCTACATCCTGGTGGCCGTGGCCGGCGTCGGCGCCCAGTCGTGGCGGGCGTTCGAGGGCCAGGACGCCGGTCTGGCGGCGATCCTGAGCAACCTCACCGGCTCGGGCTGGGCGGCGGTCGTGCTCGCGCTCGGCGGCGTCATCTCGATCTTCGGCGTCACCCTGACCACGATCTACGGCCAGACCCGCGTGCTGTTCTCGATGGGCCGCGACGGCATGCTGCCGGAGAGCTTCCACAAGGTGAACCCGCGCAGCCGCACGCCCGTGCGCAACACCGTCATCGTGTCGGCCTTCGTCGGGCTGCTGGCCGCGGTGGTGCCGCTGAGCACGCTGTCCAACCTCACCAGCATGGGCACCCTGGTGGCGTTCGCCGTCGTGTCGGCGGGCGTGCTGGTGCTGCGCCGCACCCGCCCGGACCTCGAGCGCGGCTTCCGGGTGCCGGGCGGGCCGGTCATCCCGGTGCTGAGCATCGCGGCGTGCCTGTACCTGATCTACGAGTTGCCGCTGGAGACCTACCTGATGTTCGCGGTGTGGATCGCGGTGGCGCTGGTCTGGTACTTCACCTACAGCGTGAAGCACTCCCGGCTCAACGACACGGCCGCGGCGGGGCCAGAATTGGCCGATGACGGACGAGCGAGCGACGCTGCGAGTCCGGATCGACCCTGACCTGTGGCTGTTCGTGGCACCGCGGCACCGGGTCGGGCAGGTCGCGGTGCCCCACGACGGGACGGCGACCCTCGGCCACGTCACCGAGTCGCTCGGGGTGCCGCTGACCGAGGTCGGCGAACTGCTCGTGGACGGCACCGCGCGGGAGTCCGGTCGCCGGGCGGAGGCGGGGACGACGGTGGAGGTCCGGCCGGTGCGGCGACCGCAGCCCGCCCCGCCGCGCTTCCTGCTCGACGTCCACCTCGGCAAGCTGGCACGGCGCCTGCGGCTGCTGGGGGTCGACACGGCCTACCGCAACGACGCCGATGACGACGAGCTGATCGAACGCGCGGCCCGCGAGCACCGGGTGCTGCTCACCCAGGACCGCGGGCTGCTCCGCCGCCGTGCGCTGCGCGCCGGCGCCTACGTGCGCGGGACCGATCCGGCCGGGCAGCTCACCGACGTGCTCGACCGCTTCGCTCCCCCGCTGGCGCCGTGGACGCGCTGCACCTCCTGCAACGGCGAGCTGGCCGCCGTGCCCAAGCAGGAGGTGCTGCCGGAGATCCAGCCGGGCACGCGGCGCTACTACGACGACTACGCGCGCTGCCGCGACTGCGGGCGCGTCTATTGGCGCGGGGCGCACTCGCGGCGCATCGACGGGATCATCCGCGCCGCGCGGTCGGTGCACCCCGACGGGTTCAGCTGACGAAAGCGGCGACCTGGTCGTAGACCTCGCGGTTGCGAACCAGGTCCACGTGGTGCACGCAGCCGACCCGGACGTTGGTCGCGCCCTCCAGCACCGCCGACCGCGCGGGCTGGACCACTCCGTCGCAGTCGGACCAGAAGTTGCCGTAGTTGGCCGCACCGTGCGTCTCGTCGTCGGCGTTGAGCGCGTTGAGGAACTCCGAGCCGGGGCGCATCTCCTGGCAGGCCACGTCCGCGCACAGCCGCGCCGTGTCGGTGCCGTGGTTGGGCGCGCCGAGGCCGACCCAGTCGTCGACCACGTCGGCACCGCCGAGGAATTTCATCCAGTGCCGGGAGTTCAAGGCCCCCATCGAGTGACTGACGACGTCGACCTTGCTCGCGCGCGTCTTGGCCAGCACGTCGCCGACGTAGGCGTCCAGGCGTTCGGCGGCTTGGGCGTTGGAGATGCCGGCGGGGTACTCGAAGGCGTGCAGCCGGTCCTGGGCGTAGCCGCTCGCGGCGAACTTGGACTTCATGTCGTCCCACGTCGCGGCCTGGCCCCGGTAGCCGTGCACGAAAACGATCGGATCGCCCGCCTGCGCCATCGCCGGCTGGGGCGCGACCACCGCGGCCACCGTCGTCAGCACCACCGCCGAAGCGATCCGAACCAGCGACCTCACAACTGCCTCCCGCACTCTCGATCACCACATCGAGCTCAAACTAGGCCGGAGGGGTGCGGGGTGCAGCTCCTTCGGGGGCCTGGTCCCCGTACGGTGGTGGCGCTTCCCCCCAACGTGGACGGTCGGCGCCCCGGAGATCACCCGAAGCGGTGACGAAACGCTTTCACCAGCGGGAATTTCACTGTAGCGCGATACCGTGCTCGCGAACGCACACCCGCTGCCGAATCCGGGAGGCATGGGCGAAGTGATGCGACGACTCGTACCGGTGGCGGGGCTGCTCGCCGCCGCGATCGCCGGGTACCTGGGCGTGTACCGGCTCGGGCGCTGGCTGGACGAGCCCGTCCAGTTCTCCCCGCGGGAGCGGGACGAAACCGGCTCCGGGCAACGGACTCCCGCGCGGGACACCGCCTGAGGAATCTGGGTTCGGAGCGGCGCAGCCGCCGAAACCGCTACCAAGGCGAGTGCACAGACTCAGCCCCTGACATGTCGTGGGCCCGGCGGCGCACCGGCGGGCCCACGACGTCGTGCCGTCAGCCGGTGACCGAGTTCAGCACCGGCAGGTAGCCCTCCGCGTAGCCGGAGGTGTTCGGGTGGAACGACTCCTGCAGCGGGTTGCTCGGCCCGTTGATCCATTCCGAGCTGCTGCACACGCCGTGGCCCTCGAAGGCGTCGCGCGTGTCGGCGTAGGTGAAGCCCGCCGCCGAGGCGCGCTCGCTGATGACCTCGGCGAGCACGTCGGCCCCGGCGTTGATCCGCTGCCGCTTGGCCTCGGAGAAGCCGGGAATGCCGCAACCGCCGGTCGGCTGGTTCAGCCGGGGGTAGCCGAGCACGACGACCTCGGCGTTGGGCGCGGCCTGCTTGATGTTGGCGTAGGTGGTGTCGAGCTTGCCGGGCAGCTCGCTGCGGCCCTTCTCCTCGGCTGCGCTGACCGCGTTGTCGCAGCCCTCGTCGTTGCCGAGCAGGCAGTCCTGCACGACGCTGGAGAACCCGACATCGTTGCCGCCGACCGAGATGGTCACCAGGGTGGTGTCGGCGCCGAGCCCGTCGAGCTGGCCGGAGTTGACGTCGTCGGTGGTCGCGCCGGAGCAGGCGTTGAAGGTGAAGCTGTCCACGCCGTGGGCGTCGGCCCACAGCTGGGCGTAGGACTTGGGGCTGCGCAGGCAGTCCCCGCTGTCCTCGAAGTATTCCCGGCTGCCCACCCCGGAGGAGTAGGAGTCGCCGAGTGCGACGTAGTTGGTTGCCGCGTCGGCCGCGAACGCCGGCGCCGCGATGACGGTGGTCGCGAGGGTCATGGCGGTCGCCGCGGTGACGCACGCGGCCTGCCGTAAGTAGTGCATGCAGCTGCCTCCGGAATCGAAGAGCTCGGACAAAGCAGGCGGACCGCATCGATTGAACGAGACTTTTCGATCACGCAGGAGAACTTGGCGTATACCCGCCAGTAACGCTGGTTTCCGCGCAGGAAACGTCGTAGCGCCAAGGCATTCCGGTGCGCCCGTTCATGCGAGCCGGATTCGGCCGAACGGGGGCTCCAGGCGTCAGGTCCGCTGTGGACTGCCGGAGGGCCGGTGCGCGGTGTCGAGCTCGCCCAGCGACCTGCCCGCAGAGTCCGGCATGAACACCACGCCGATCACGCCGAACAGGACCAGCATTCCCATCATGATCGCCGACATGCCCCGCAGCCCGAAGGCCGACGAGAGCATCACCGGCACCAGGAAGCTCCACACCCCGAGCACGACGCGCGAGACCGCGAAGGTGATGCCCTGGGCGGTGCCGCGCAGCACCGTCGGGAACATCTCCTGCGACCAGAGCTTGTAGAACGACTCCCCCGCGCAGGCCGCACCGATGCCGAACAGGACCACGTTGACCAGCGCCGCGCCGATGCCGACCGGCAGCACCACGAACGCCGCCAGCGCCGCGACCTGCATCAGCGCGCCCACGGCGAACACCGGGCGCCGGTAGCGGGTGTCGCTGAGCGGCATGAACAGCAGCAGCACCGCGAACGTGGTCAGCACGAAGCTCAGGCTCTGGACCGCGACGCTGGTGGCCTGGTCGGCACCACCCTGCCGTTGCAGGATGTAGGGCAGGAAGGCGCCGTTGGTCCCGGCCGCGATGTTCCACAGCAGGTACACCGATCCGGTGAACAGCAAGGCCCTGCGGTTGGCGGGCGTGGCGAGGTCGCGGAGCCTGCTCGCCGCCATCGGGTTCGGGCCGCTCGCGCGCTGCCAGCGCGCGGACTCCACGATGGAGCGCCGCAGCAGCCAGGTGACGATCGCGACCACGAACAGGTGCGCGAAGACGATGCGGACGCCCAGCACCCCGAGCGGGGCGAGCGCGAACGCCAGCAGCAGCGTCACCAGCGGCCCGACGCACCAGGCGATCTGGCTCAGCCCCAGCAACCTGCCGCGCGATCGCGCCGGGGAGAACTCGGCGACCAGCGCCAGCGACGTCGGCAGGTCGGCCCCGACCGCCAGTCCCACGATCACGTATCCGGCGAACAGCATCGGCAGGTTGACGGCGAAGACGATCCACGCGATGCCGAAGGCGAAGACCAGCAGGTCCCATGCGTAGATGCGCTTGCGCCCGAACAGGTCGCCGAGCCTGCCGCCGACCAACGCGCCGACCGCGGCCGAGATCGCGTTGCTGCTGAACGCCGTCAGCAAACCCACCGTCGTGGACCCCAGACCGAGGTAGGACTCCCACAGCGGCAGTCCGGCCGCGGCGGCCACGATCGAGCCCGCGTCGATGTAGGAGGCCATGGCCGCCAGCGCCGCCCACCGCCACTGGCGCCGGGAAGGTCTGCCGTCCTCGGATCCGTCCGCCGCAGCGACCATCCCGCGCTCCGTTCGTGAACGACTGGATGAAACGTTACAGGCACGTCGAGACGACGTTACGAGCCGCGTTGCCGCAGGACAAGGCCCGGAGCGGGGGAACGTGGCGCCGCGTCAGCCCTGGCGCGCGAGGGTCGAGCGCCGGACGACGAGCTCGGGGTCGAACACCACGCGCTGGTGGGTGTGGAAGTCGCCGGAGGTCTCGTCGAGCAGCAACTCGGCCGCGGTGCGGCCGATGCGGAACGCCGGCTGGCGCACCGAGGTCAGAGGGACCGCCGCGGCCGCCGCGAACTCGATGTCGTCGTATCCGACCAGCGCCATCTGCTCGGGCACCCGCACCCCGGCGGCGAACATGGCCTGCAGGACGCCCAGCGCGAGCAGGTCGTTGGCGCAGAACACCGCGGTCGGACGGGAACGGAGGCCCAGCAGCCGGGAACCGGCGTCGCGCCCGGAGACCACGTCCAGCGACGGCACTTCCAGCACCGACAGCGCCGAGTCGTCCAGCCCCGCCTCGCGAACCGCGTTGAGCGCGCCGGCGTGCCGGTCGCGGCACTGGTTCAGCCGCGACGGCCCGCTGATGTAGGCGATGCGGGTGTGCCCGGTCTCGATCAGGTGGCCGACGGCCAGTGCGCCGCCGGTGACGTCGTCGACCGACACCGAGCAACCGTCCTCGACGTCGAGCGTGCGGTCGACCAGCACGTGCGGGATGCCGTGCCTGCGGAAGGAGTCCAGGTTGTGCCCGGCCACGTCGGAGGGCGTCACCAGCACGCCGCGCACTCGCTGCTCGGCGAACAGCGACAGGTACAGCGCCTCGGCGTCCTCGTCCTGGCCGCTGTTGCACATCATCAGGCCGAGGTCCTGGGCGCGGGTGGCGTCCTCGACGCCGCGGGCGACGTCGACGAAGAACGGGTTGGCCATGTCCAGCACGAGCAGGGCGACCATCCGGCTGTGCCCGGTGCGCAGCTGGCGGGCCGACTCGCTGCGGACGTAGCCGAGCTCGTCGATGACCGACAGCACGCGGTCCCTGGTCGGCGCCGACACCCGGTCGGGCCGGTTGATGGAGTTGGAGACCGTGGCGACCGAGACCCCGGCCCGTTCGGCGACGTCCTTGATGCTCACCATCCCGCCGGGATGGTTGTTGCTCCCTGCTCGCATCGCACCGCCCTCTTGCCCGCACATCTTGCGGCAGAACAATAACCTATCGGATGTAAAACGATTCACGACAGATCCGGGCGGGTCACGGCACGGCAACCGGCGGGACACGTCGCGGGCAGCGCGAGGCCCGCGCGCCGACCTGTGGCGCGCGGGCCTCGATCCGGGGTCAGCGGGTCGGGGTCTGCTCCGCGAAGGTCTTCACCGCCGCCGAGATCACCTGCAGGTTGCGGTCCAGCGCCTCCTGGTTGACGTTGTCGACGGTGTCGCACGACGAGTGGTAGCAGGGGTCGTAGGCCTGGCCCGCCTGGCCGCCCCACTTGTCGGCCTGCTCCTGGGTCTTGGTGCCCTCGGCCCCGGTGAACGTGCCGCCCGCGGGGATGCCGACCTCGATGAACGGCCCGTAGTCGGAACGGCCGTCGAAGTCGGTGCCCTCGGTGGCCACGCCCGCCCCGCCGAAGGAGTCGTTGAGCGCCTTCTCGATCTGGGCCGACCCCTCCGGGCCGGGGCCGGCGCCCTCGTTGTCGGAGTCGTCGCCGTCGTAGGTGAAGTAGCCGGCGTTGGGCGAGCCCACCATGTCGAAGTTCAGGTACATCGCGATCTTGCCGCGGTCCTGTTCGGGCAGCGTCCGGACGTAGTGCGAGGAGCCGACCAGGCCCTCCTCCTCGGCGCCCCAGAACGCGAAGCGCAGCTTGTTCTTCGGCTGCGCGCCGCTGCCCGCGAAGTCCAGCGCGGCCTGCAGGATCGCCGCGCTGCCGGTGCCGTTGTCGTTGATGCCGGGGCCCTCGCTGACGCTGTCGAGGTGCGCGCCGACCATCACGACGTTGTTCGCGTCGCCGCCGGGGGTCTCGGCGAGCAGGTTGTAGGTCTTGCCCCCCATGGAGTCGAACTCCTGGAGGGTGGTGGCGAAGCCCGCCGCGTCGAGCTTGGCCTTCACGTAGTCGATAGAGGCCTGGTAGCCCGGGCTGCCGGAGGCGCGGTGGCCGCCGTTGGCCTCGGCGATCTTCTGCAGCTCTTGGAGGTGCTCCTGCACCGCGGCCGCGCCGGTGGCCGCCTGCGGCGACGCGCCGAGCGCCGGCGACGACGCGGGCAGGGCCAGCCCCGCCACCGCGGCCGCGGCGGTCACCGTCATTGCGAGAGGTCGATTCCGCATGCTCCGCCCATCTCCGTCTCGGTTCACTCTTTCGTGGCGGACGGAACGTAACGGCGCGCGATCAAACTCCGGCGTTTTTGACGGGAATTCGCCTTTCACGGTTTTCGAGAGATGCAGGTCACAGCGCTTTCCGTGAAAGAAGCCCGGTTGCGGCGGTGACCAGTCGGAATGCGAGCATCACCCGGACGAACTATTGCGTCGAGACGGGGTCGACTCCGCACCGCAACCGGTGTGCTCGACGAGGAAGGAAGGGGCGGCGTGCAGGTCCTGTGGGGAATCGGCGGCATGCTCGTGCTGCTGCTGATCGCGTTCGCGATGTCCACGAACCGCCGGGCGATCAAGCCGCGCACCGTGCTCGGCGCGCTGGCCATCCAGATCGTCTTCGCCTTCGCGGTGCTGCGCTGGGAGACGGGCAGGCAGACGCTGGCGGCCACCGCCGGCGGCGTGCAGCGGGTCATCGACTCCTCCAAGGAGGGCATCGACTTCCTGTTCGGGCCGATCCTGCCCGCGACGGGCACCGTCGTGGCCTTCCAGGTGCTGCCGCTGATCGTGTTCGTCGCGTCGCTGACCGCGGTGCTCTACCACCTCAACATCCTTCAGTGGGTGGTGCGCATCATCGGCGGCGGACTGCAGAAGGTGCTTGGCACCAGCAAGGCGGAGTCGCTCAACGCCACCGCCAACATCTTCCTCGGCCAGACCGAGTCGCCCCTGGTCATCCGCCCGTACCTGGCGCGGATGTCGGAGTCGGAGTTCTTCGCGGTGATGGTCGGCGGGCTGGCCACCGTGGCGGGAACCGTCATGGTCGGCTACGCCGCGCTCGGCGCCGACCTGCAGAACCTGATCGCAGCGAGCTTCATGGCCGCACCGGCCGCCCTGCTCATGGCCAAGATCATGAGGCCGGAGACCGAACCCACCTCCAGCGACCGCGCCACCGCGGTCGCCCAGGCCGCGGGCACCACGGCGACGGAGTCCACCGAGGACGGCGAGGCCGACGGTGACGACTCCGAGAAGGCGAGTGAGGCCGCCCGGACCGAGGAACCTGACGAGGCGCGGGGCGGGGACTACAAGCCGCGCAACGTCATCGACGCCGCGGCCAGCGGCGCGAGCGACGGCCTCAAGCTCGCGCTCAACGTCGGCGCGATGCTGTTCGCGTTCGTCTCGCTGGTGGCCCTGATCAACCTGTTCGTCGGACTGGTGGGCGGCTGGTTCGGGCTGCCGGACCTGACGCTGGAGCAGATCCTCGGCTACGTCTTCGCGCCCGTCATGTACATCACCGGCGTGCCGTGGCACGAGGCCGTCGCCGCGGGCGGGTTCCTCGGCCAGAAGCTGGTCATCAACGAGTTCGTGGCCTTCGCCGACTTCGGGCCGCAGACCGGGGCGTTCAGCGAGAAGAGCGCCACCATCATCACCTTCGCGCTGTGCGGTTTCGCCAACCTCGGTTCGCTGGCCATCCTGCTGGGCGGGCTGGGCGGCATGGTCCCCGCCCGCAGGCCGCTGATCGCCCGCTACGGCCTGCGCGCGATCGCGGCGGGCACGCTGGCCAACCTGCTCAGCGCGACCATCGCGGGCATCCTCGTCGCCTGACCGGCGCGCGCCGGGGCCTGTCCGCGGGCCTCGGCGCACTCGCCGAAGTCCCCCGTCGGGGCGATTGCAGGGTCCACCACCGATGGGAAGCCCGCGCATATGCTCGCCACCGTGCGTGATGGGGACGAGCTAGTACCCGGCGAACGAACCGCTCACGGCCAGGGAGTTTCGAGGCACTGGCTCGGACGCCTCGCGCCCGGCCGGCTGAAACTCCTCGCGGTGGTCTCCGGCGTGCTCGCCGCCGCGCTCTCGCTGGCGGTGCCGTTCCTGCCGGTGCACCACGACATCACCACCCTGAAGTGGCCGACCGCCCACGGCACCAAGCCGATTTCGGCGCCGCTGAGCGGGTACTCCCCGATCCGGCTCGACTTCGACGTGCCGTGCCGCACGGCGCTCGCACTCGACGCCCGCCACCCGGGTCCCGCCACGCTGGTCGCGACGAACTCGCCGTCGTCGCACTACGGCGCCCTCACCGGGATGACTCTGCAAGTCCACGAAGGACAGTTGAGCCTGCTCTCGCGCGGCCGCCAGCTCGGCAGCACCCCGATCGCCGGCGACTGCTCGATCGCGGTCCGCTCCGACGGCCGCGCCACCACCGCCGAGGCCGGCGGCAAGCCGTTCGCCCAGGCCGACGGCGACGCGCGCCCGCAGCTCACCGGCGTGTACTCCGACCTCGACGCCCGCGCCGACGACGTGCGCGAGGTGTCCTTCCGCGCCGAGGTCGACAACCGCTACCAGAGCCATGCGACCCCGCTCAAGACCGCCGCCATCGCGCTGGCCGTGCTGGCGTTCCTGGGCTCGCTGCTGGCCCTGCGCGGGATCGACGCCCGAGCGGCGCGGCGGCCCCGCAGGCTCACCGCCGCGGCCTGGTGGCGGCCCACCGCACGCGACGCCGCGGTGGCGGGAGCACTGGTGGTGTGGTGGCTGATCGGCGCGATGACCGCCGACGACGGCTACTTCCTCACCATGGCCCGGGCCCGCGAGGACCTCGGCTACGTCAGCGACTTCTACCGCTGGTTCGTGGTCGCCGTGGCACCGATGGGCTGGTTCATCGACGTCTACTCGCCATGGGTGCACGTCTCGACCTCAACGCCGTGGGTGCGGCTGCCCGCGCTGGTGATGGGCGTGGCGAGCTGGCTGCTCATCAGCAGGCAGGTGCTGCCCCGGCTCGGCAGGCAGGTCCGCACGAGCAGCGCGGCCGGGTGGGCGGCGGCGGCGGTTTTCCTGGCCTTCTGGATGCCCTACAACGGCGGCCTGCGCCCGGAGCCGGTCGTCGTGCTTTTCTCGCTGCTGGTGCTCTGCCTCGTCGAACGCGCGGTGGCCACCGGACGCCTGCTGCCCGCCGCGCTGGGACTGACGTGCGCGGCCCTGTCGGTGGGGGTCAACCCGCACGGCGTCGTGGCCGTGCTGCCGTTCGTGGCCGCCTTCAAGCCTCTGACGAACCTGCTGGCGCGGCGGGCGGCCACCTTCGGGTGGGCCCCGGTGCTGTCGCCGGTCGTGGCCTGCGGGCTCGTCGTGCTGACGCTGATGTTCGGCGACCAGACGCTGGGCTCGGCGGCCGACGCGACGAAGGTGCGCGGCGACCTGGGTCCGAGCCTGAAGTGGTTCCAGGAGCTCGCCCGCTACGACCTGCTGTTCAGCCCGACCGTCGACGGCTCGCTGACCCGCCGCTTCCCGGTGCTGCTGGTGCTGCTGTGCCTGGCGACCTGCCTGGTGGTGCTGCTGCGCCGCGGCCGCATCCGCGGCGCGGCGCTGGGGCCGAGCCGCAGGCTGCTGGCGGTGGCGGCGCTGTCGTTCGTCGCGCTCGCACTCACCCCGACCAAGCACACCCACCACTTCGGGGTCTTCGCCGCCGTGGGCGGAGCGCTGGCGGCGCTGACCGCGCTGGCCACCAGCACCACCGTGCTGCGCTCCCGCCGCAACCGCGCGGTTTTCTTCGCCGGTCTGATGCTGATCCTGGCCTTCGCCGCGACCGGACCGAACGCCTGGTTCTACGTTTCCGGCTGGGGCGTGCCGTGGTACGACAAGCCGCCGTCGGTCGGCGGCTACCGGCTGAGCACGCTCCTGCTCGTGGCCGCCGGGATCGCGCTGGTCGTGGCGTTCGCCGAGCACATGCGCATCGACCAGCACCGGCCGGAGGTGGTGCTGGAGAAGCGCAGCCGCGCCCTGCGGCTGGGCACCGCGCCGCTGTCGGTGATCTGCGCGCTGCTGATGGTCGGCGAGATCGCCACCTTCGGCAAGGTCATCCAGGAGCAGGGCGGCGGTTACAGCCTCGGCATGGACAACATCCGGCAGCTCACCGGATCCAGCTGCGGGCTCTCGGACTACGTCTACGTCGAGACAAACCCGCGCGCCGGCCTGCTGACGGTCTCCGCTGACCAGCCCACCGTCGCCACGCCGGGAACCCGGGTGCCGGGCCACGACCCCGATCGCGAAACCCCCGACCACTACCTCCGGGCCGCGATGCACGGCTTCGGCCGCGACGGCCTGCCCTCCGGCGACGGCACCGAACCCGGCGAACCGGACTGGCGGCCACCGGCGGCCTTCGGCGACGACCGGGCACCGGTCTGGGGCAGCTACGAGCCGACGGGCACCGGCACCGGCGAATTGCGCACCCAGTGGTACGACGTCCCGGACAGGGCGGCGGGCGGTGAGGTCCCGATCGTGCTGGCGCTCGGGGGACGGGAGCTCGGCGCGAACTCGGTGCACATCGAGTTCGGCCGCGAAACCGGCAGCGGCTTCGAGCTGATGCAGCGCTACCCCGTCGCGCAGCCGCCCGCTCCGCGCTGGCGCGACCACCGGGTCACCGTCGGCGGGCCGTCGCGGGGGGCGACCAAGATGCGCGTGGTCGCCCGGGACCAGGCACTCGGTCCCGACGGGTGGCTCGCGGTCAGCGCGCCGCGCGCACCGCAGCTGATCCGCATGACCGACGTCGTGGGCGACGCGCCGGCCTTCGTCGAGTGGCCCGCCGCGCTGCTGCACCCGTGCCTGCGCACCGCGCGGGTGCGCGACGGGATCGCCGAACTGCCGCGGTTCCGGGTTTCGGCCGGTGGCGAGCTGCGCGGCGTCGGCCAGGGCTGGTCGTCCCCGGACGCGGGCGGCCCCTTCGGCTGGCTCAACGTCGCGGCCAGCGTGCGCGAGCTGCCCACCTACCTGCGCAACGACATCCGGCGCGACTGGGGTTCGCTGTACGCGGTCGACCCGTACACGCCGGAGGCGCTGCCCGCCCAGACCGCGATGGACGTGCGAACCGAGACCCACTGGGGCAGGTGGTCGCCCGGCCCCCTGCCCAGGACGCTGCGGCTGCCCGGCGACGTCCCGGACTCGCGCGACCGCACCGACGTCCCGCGCTTCGAGGAGACCGTCGACCAGCAGGTGAGCGCCGGGGCCCCGTAGGCCTCTTCCGGCTCGGTGCTCCGTGATCAGCGCCACGGCCCGCCGGTCGTTGACCTCCACCTAACTCCAACTCCTAGGTTCGGTTCCGATCGCACGAGAAACCTGGAGCCGACATGCACGCCATCCGCCAGCACGCCTTCGGGCCCGCCGAGAACCTCCGCTACGAGGAGGTCGCCGATCCGCACCCCGGACCCGGTCAGGTGCGGATCGCGGTCGCGGCCGCTGGCGTCCACCTGGTCGACACGATGATCCGCCAGGGCGTCCAGGGTGGACCGTTCCCGCGGCCCGAGCTGCCGATGACCCCGGGCCGCGAGGTGGCGGGCGTGGTCGACGAGATCGGCGCCGATGTCGACCCGGTCTGGCTGGGACGCCGGGTCGTCACCCACCTCGGCATGGCCGGCGGCGGCTACGCCGAGCTCGCCGTCCGGGAGGTCGAGTCGCTGCACGTGCTGCCGGAAGACGTCGGTTTCGAGGCCGCCGTCGCGATGATCGGCACCGGGCGCACCACGATGGCGATCCTGCGCATCGCGGGCATGACACCCGACGACGACGTCGTGGTGGTGACCTCCGCCGCGGGCGGCATCGGCAACCTGCTGGTGCAGCGAGGCCGAACCGTCGGGGCGACCGTCGTCGGCGCGGCGGGCAGCGCGGCGAAGGTCGAGAAGGTCCGCGCCCTCGGGGCCGCCGTCGCGGTCGACTACACCACACCGGACTGGACGACGGCCGTCCGCGACCAGCTCGGCGGCCGGGAGGCCACCCTGGTGCTCGACGGCGCTGGCGGCCGGTACGGCAGGGAGGCGTTCGACCTCCTCGGCAGCGGCGGCCGCATCGTCATGTACGGCCGCCCGTTCGGGCCCGAGCACCGCTTCACCTCCGAGGACCTGTTCGACCGCGCACTCAGTGCGACCGTCGGACTCGGGCCCAACCTGCTCAAGACCCCCGGCGGGCTGCGGGCGCTCGAAGAGGAGTCGATGACGGCGCTGGCCGGGGGCGGGCTCACCCCTTTGGTGCACGCCCCCTTCCCGCTCGCCGAGGCCGCGGCCGCCCACACCGCCCTGGAAAATCGTCGGTCCTACGGCAAGGTCGTGCTCGAACCATGACCGGTTCTCATTTTTGCTGAGTATTATTCGGAAATGACCGAACGCACTAGCGGTAGCTGACCCGCCCAGCCCATCGGTCGATCCACTCGACGGCTGCCTGCCAATAGAGTGGGGCCCCATCGGACATCCAACGCCGATTCGGCCCGCTCGTCCGCACCGGCCGACCAGGCGACGGCAGGAAGGCGAATTCCTTGGAACAGGTGGTTCTGCTCAACGATTCCGGCCAGGCGATAGGGGTGACGGACAAGGCGACCGTGCACCACCTCGACACCCCGCTGCACCTGGCCTTCTCGTGCTACGTCTTCAACGGGCGCGGCCAGTTGCTGCTCACCCAGCGCGCGCACGAGAAGCGCACCTGGCCGGGTGTCTGGACGAACACCTGCTGCGGGCACCCCGCCCCGCAGGAGGCGATGCCCGAGGCCATCACCCGGCGGCTCGGCGAGGAACTCGGCCTGACCGTGCGCGACCTGACCCTGGTGCTGCCCCGGTTCCGCTACCGCGCCGTGATGGGCAACGGCGTCGTGGAGAACGAGATCTGCCCGGTCTTCGCCGCGTTCACCGACGACGAGCCGGCGCCCAACCGCGAGGAGGTCGCCGGCACCGCGTGGGCGGACTGGAGCGGCTTCAGCGCCGAGGTCCTGGCCGGCACGACCGACATCTCGCCCTGGTGCCGTCAGCAGGTCGCCGAGCTCGTCGAACTGGGCGCCAACCCGGCCGAGTGGCCGGCCGCAGACCCCGCGGACCTCCCGGACGCCGCGGTGATCGCCGCCGGCTAGCGGCCCCGGGGACGTTCGCAGCATTCGGCCTCGGCCGAAAGTACGAGACCACCCGGTCCGCCGATGACCTATCGGCGGACCGGTGCGGGCCGCTTCGGCCGATCCCGGAACCGTTCGGCGCACCTACGTTGGCAGGTGTACGAACGAGTCCGAGGAGCCGCCATGACCGCCACCTGCTCACCGCCCGCGAACCCGATCGACGCCGACGGCCTGCGCGACCGCGTCGACGCCGCGCTCGGGAACTTCCTCGACGAGCAGGAGGAGCGGTTCGACGACCTCATCAGCGACCCGCAGAGCCGGTCCCAGTGGCGGGCCGCGACGCAGTCGCTGCGCGGATTCCTGGCCGGGGGCAAGCGGATCCGGCCCGCGTTCTGCTACTGGGGCTGGCGCGGCGCGGGCGGCGGCGCCGACGACGAGGGCGTCATCGGTGCGGCCGCCGCGCTGGAGCTGCTGCACTCCTTCGCGCTGGTGCACGACGACATCATCGACGCCAGCGACACCCGCCGGGGCGCGCCGTCGCTGCACCGCCAGCACGCCGAGCTGCACCGGCGGTCCGGCGGGCGCGGGTCCTCCGAGCTGTTCGGCACCTCCATCGCGCTGCTGCTCGGCGACCTGTGCCTGGCCTGGTTCCACGACATGCTCGCCACCAGCGGCCTGCCCGCCGAGCGGATCCGCGAGGCGCGCCCACTGGTGGCGCACAGCCTCACCGAGCTGGTCCTCGGCCAGTACCTCGACGTCGCCGAGCAGGCGTGCTCGCGGCACTCGGTCAGCCGCTCCTACACGGTGATCCACTACAAGACGGCCAAGTACACCATCGAACGCCCGCTGCACCTGGGCGGCGTGCTCGCCGGGGCGTCACCGGCGCTGCTCGGCTCCTACACCGCCTACGCGATGCCGCTCGGCGAGGCGTTCCAGCTCCGCGACGACGTGCTGGGCGCCTTCGGCGACCCCGCGGTGACCGGCAAGCCGGTCGCCGACGACCTGCGCACCCGCAAGGCGACCGTGCTGCTGGCGACCGCGCGGGAGCGCGCGAGCGCCGCGCAGGAGGCCGAGATCGACCGGCTGTTCACCGGCGCCGACCTCGACGACGCCCAGACGACGCGCTTGCAGGACCTGGTCGTGGAAACCGGCGCGCTCGCCGAGTGCGAGCGGCTCATAGACAGGCGGGTGGACGCCGCGGCGGCGGCGCTGGGCGCGATGCCGGTCGGCGACGACGTGCGCGCCGTGCTGGCGAGCCTGATCCGCGCCACGACCGACCGCGCGCGGTGACCTGCCGGCGCCGCTGCCCTCAGTCGCGACCGCCCGGGTCCGGACCGCTGGGCGCGCGGGCCTCCCGGCACCGGACCGCTGGCCGCTCGGCGGTGAGTCGCTTCCCCTCTGCTCTGGTCGCGGGGTCGCTTCCCTTCTGCCGCCGGTCGCGGGGCGCTGAACCGCTTCCAGCCGTGTGGGCGCCTACGCCTCACCGGACCACCGGCCGCGGGAGTCCCGAGCGGTCGCCGCCCGGGCTCAGCCCACCGGCGTCCCGATCCGCAGCCGGTTGCCGTCGGGATCGCGCAGCTCGATCTCCCGCGCCCACGGCGCGTCCTCCGGCGTCATGCCGAACTCGGCGGCGATCGCGTCGACGTCGCGTACCCGCAGGTAGACCAGCGTGTCGGGTTGCGCGTCGCCCTCGTGCTCGGAGAGGAAGATCCGCACGTCCCCGCGCGCGATCTCGACGAAGGCCGGCAGGCCGGGCTCGAACCGGTGCTCCCACTGGGCGGTGAACCCCAGCAGCTCGTACCACTTCAGGGCCACGTCGACCTCTTCAACCCGCAGGATCGGGATGACGTCCTCATCCATCCGGACATCGTGGCACCCCGTCCCGCGCGCTGCCAGAGCCCATCCCTCGCCGCCACCACGCCCGGCAGCGGCGCCGGAGGGCTCCCGCGGTTGACCCGCATGCGCCCGCGAGCGTAAGTTACCCACCGGTAACACCCTGGGCGGCCGACGCCGCCCCGCGAGACGAGGAATCCGGCGATGGCCTCCACTGGAAAGACACTGGCGCTGTGGCAGAAGACGACCAAGCTGCCGCTGGGCACCCGGATCTTCTCCTGGGGCGTGTGCCTGCGGGCCCCCTACTTCCGCACGATCCGGCCGCACATCACCGAGCTGCGCCCCGGCTTCTGCGAAGTCCGCGCCGCCAACCGCAGGCGCGTGCACAACCACATCGGCACCTTCCACGCCATCGCGGCGTGCAACATGGCCGAGGTCGCGGCGGGCGTCATGACCGACGCCAGCATCCCCACCACGCACCGCTGGATCCCGACCGGCATGAGCGTCAGCTACATCGCCAAGGCGGCCACCGACCTGCGCGCCGTTGCCGAGCTCGACCCGCTGCCGGACGCCGGCGACACCGCCCGCGACTGGGTCGTGCCGGTGCGGATCCTCGACACCTCCGGCACCCTCGTGGTCTCGGCCGACATCACGATGCGCGTCTCACCCAAGAAGAAGCAGGTCGCCGCGGCGTCCTGAGCAGCGCCGGGCCAGGAGGTCGGCCCCGGCACAGCCCGCAGGCCGTCGGCTTGGCTCTGTTTTACAAACGGCGGCGCCGCTTGCGGTGTGGGACTCAGCCCGACCACCCGCCCGTCTCCTCGCGAGGACGACTTCGACGCCGCGTTGGACATACGTCAGTCGAAGATCCCGGAGCGAGAAAGCGACTGAGGTTCCGCCAAGCGACCCACTACGCAAGCCACCTCCGAAACACGTCCTAGGCGACGGCCGGGGCGGTCGCCTTCATCCAGCACCATTCGCCCGGCTCGGGCGCGCCGACGAGCTTGAGCCCGGCCTTGCGCAGCGTCCTGGCGATGGCGGTGTTGTCCACGTGCGTGTGCGCGCTGAGCGTGGCGATACCAAGCGCCTGCGCCTCCTCGACGAGCCGGGCCGCGAGCACCGACCCGACGCCCCTGCGCTGCCAGTCGTCGCGCACCAGCAGCGCGATCTCCCCGATGTCGCCGTCGTACATCAGGTTGCCCATCGCGACGACTTCCCCCGTGGGCGCCAGCGCCAGCACCGCCCGGCCAAGCGCCGGGGTGAGCAGCCGCTGCAACCCCTTCTCCCCGGACGGCCCCGGGCTGAAGTAGCGGCGGTACCGGGCGGCGGCGGAGCACCGCTCGTGGAACTCCGACACCATCGGCAGATCGTCCTGGTCGGCCACCCGCAACGTCAGCTCGGCGCCGTTGACGCCGACCTGCTGGGTGTCGCGACGCATCCGCCCGCGGCAGTCCTCCGCCAGCTCGGCCATCGCCCGCGCCCGCGCGTACTCGGCGGGCGTGAAGGAGCTGCCGGAGCGCTCCAGCACGAGCGTTCCCCCGCCGGGTGCGGCCAGCCGGATCGTCGTCCCGCCCAGTCCCTCCGCACCGGGCGCGAGGGCGTCCTCCTGCCACTGGACTCCGATGTCACCGAGCACACCGCGAAGCACCCTGACCAGCTCGGACCTGCCGTTGACCAGGTCCTTGGCCAGGTTCAGCGTGCGTGTGGGCACGTCGTCGAGCTCGCGGACGTCAGCCTGCGTCGCCGTCGCGTCCCGCCCGCCGGCCCCGGCGACCGCCGCGATCAGCTCGGCCTCGGTGACCCTGGCAGGGACGTGCAACAGGACCTCGTCGACCGCGCCGTCGACCGTGGGATGTACGTGCACCGTGCGGATGTTGCCGCCGAGCGCGGCCAGCCCGGCGGCCAGTCGCGCCAGCCGTCCCGGGCTGTCGGTGACCGACGCGCGCAGCCGCCACAGCCTGCGCGAGCGGTCTTGGACGTCGTCGAAGTCGGCCCCGTCGGCGGGTGCCGGTGGTGCTTCGACGGAACGCCGTCGGTGCTTCCACAACCGGCGCCCCACGACCGCGAGGACGATCAGACCGCTCAAAGCGATCAGCGCGTAGGAGCCGCTGGAGTGGCTTTGCATGCCGGCGACGAACAGGTGCGCCGTGCCTGCCGCAAGGAAAAGCGCCGCGAGCTCGACCAGTTCGCGCGTCCAGTCCCCCCTGCCACGCCTGGCCGAGCCGGGGTCGGTTCCGTGCGAGTTCTCGGTGGGAGTCATGCGCCCCATCATGGGGACCGCGTATTTCGGCGGGTTGGCCTGCGATGACGTGGCTGTAAAGTGCGCCGCTTCACACGTTCGCGCGACCGTTCGCCGCGGCCGTCCCGACGCCGGCTCGGCTGGCGCCGTGCTTCACCTGATCAAGCGATGACAAACAGGCGTTCGACGCGGCATCGTGGATTCATGACCACCTCCACGACTCATCAGTTCGCCACATTTCGCTTCCACAGCAGGGAATTCCCACCCCAACGTCCTAACTGGAGTTTCGCCATGCCCGAGACAACGCTCCTACCACGACGAAACACTTCCCCGACGCGCTCCGCAGGTCACTACCCGAGCACGGAAGAACTCACATCCCTAGTAGGAATGCAACGATGCCTGGCGGACAACAACCTCCGGTTTCCGCCAGGCACCTTCGAAAACCGGCATCCCGATCGACATCGGGATGCCGCACCGCGCGGCACGCCACCGTCAGCGGGAGGACTGCCCGTAGGTCGAGAACCGCTTGGCCGCGCTGGCGAGTTCGGCGTCGTCCAGCAACCTCGGCGTGCCCACCTGCGCCGCGGTCAACCAGAGCTGGCACAGCCACTCCAGTTGCCGCGCCCGGTTGTAGGCCTGCGCCAGGGTCTTGCCGATCGTGACCGTGCCGTGGTTGCGCAGGATGCAGCCGGCACGGCCCTCGAGCGCCTCCGACATCGTCTCGGCCAACCGGTCGCTGCCGAACGTCGCGTAGTCCGCCACCACGACGCTGCCGCCGAAGTCGGCGAGCTGGTAGTGCACCGCGGGCACGTCGTCGCGCAGCAGGGAGAGCGCCGTCGCGTACAGGGAATGGGTGTGCACCACGGCCTGGGCGTCGTGCTCCCGGTAGGCGGTGAGGTGCATCGGCAGCTCCGAGGTCGGGCTCAGCGAGCCCGACACCACGGTGCCGTCGAGGTCCACCAGCGGGATGCCGTCCACGACGAGGTCGTCGTAGTCGACGCCCGATGGCGTCACCGCGACGAGGTCACCGCAGCGGACCGACACGTTGCCCGACGTGCCGACGACGAGGCCGTCGGCGGTCATCCTCCGGGCGATGTCGATGACTTCCCGGCGCTGGGCGTCGAACTCGTTCAACACGCCACTCCTGATGAGTCCGATGTGGACTCGTACGAACCGATCGCGGCGACCTTCTCCGCCGAGGCCGAGGTCTCGTCGAAGCGGTGGTCCAACCACTGCGAGGCCAGCGTCCGGGCGAGTTCGAGACCGATCACCCGCTCACCGAAGCACAATACCTGGGCGTTGTTGCTCAGCACCGAGCGTTGCACCGAGTAGCTGTCGTGCGCGGTCACGGCGCGAATGCCGGGAACCTTGTTCGCGCTGATGGCCACTCCGAGCCCGGTCCCGCACACCAGCAGCGCCCGATCGGCCTTGCCCTCGGCGACCATCCGCGCGGCGTTCACGGCGACGTGCGGGTACGCGGTGTGCTCATCGGAACCGACCCCGACGTCGACCACCTCGGCGACCCGCTCGTCGTTCTCCAAGTCCTTCTTCAGCGCGTCCTTGTACGCCAGTCCGGCGTCGTCGGAACCGACGACGATCCTCCAGGGAGTCTGATCAGTCATGCTCGCAGTCCTCGTATCACGTCTTGTCCTGTGTCCTGGTTCCGCTGCCGGTCAACGGAAAGCAGCCCAGCCGCACGTCACGTGTGAAGGTCCCGTCCGATCGGCTCGACGTGACGAGCCCGCTCAGCCGCGCCAACCCGCCACCGACCCGCCGGCACGGTGCGGTCGCCCTTCTCGACGCGACAGCGCGCCGGAGCCGTCCGATCCGGCGCCGGTGCGGCGGTTTCGAAATCCCGCCGCACCTGTCACGTCAGTGCACGCCTTCACCGGTGAGCACACCGGCGATCTCACTGAGGGCGAGTGCCAGCGAAGTGGCGCCGGGGTCGGGGGTCCCGACGCTGCGCTCGGCCAGTGGCCTGGCCCGGCCCGTGCGCGGGGTGAGCTCCGCGGTCCGTTCGGCGGCCCGGGTCGCTTCCTGGGCCGCCTGCTGCCACGCGTCGCGACCGCGCGAGCCGTCGGCGACCGCGTCCTTGAGCGCGTCAACGAACGGGATCAGCGCGTCCACCAGCGTCTTGTCCCCCACCTCGGCGCGGCCGAGCCGCTGCACCGCACCGAGCGCGGCGGCGGCTCCGGCCGCCAGGTCCTCGGCGGTCGCGGGACGGTCGTCCGGCAGCAGGTCGCCGAAGGACCGCAACGCCGCACCCCACAGCGCACCGGAGGTGCCGCCGGCCTTGGCCGCCCACGCGTCGCCCGCGGCCACCAGCACCGCTGCGGGGCCGACGCCCTGGGCGAGGACCGCGTCGGCGGCCTCCACCGCGGCGGCGCTGCCCTTGGTCATACCGCGGCCGTGATCGCCGTCCCCCGCGATCGCGTCGAGCCGCCCGAGCTCGTCCTCGGCGTCGCGCAGCGCGTCGGCCACCGAGTGCAGCGCGCGGACCACGGTCGCGGCGGTCGCTTGGCCCTCCGCCGGGGCGACGACCACGATCGGCTCGTCGATCGGCGCGGACTCGACGACCTCGGTGCTCTCGGGCTCCGACACCGTGACCGCGTTGCCCTTGCGGTAGGCGGGTGTGTCGGCCGGTGCGCTCCAGAGCCGCTCGAGCTCCGGGTCCAGCCAGGTCAGCGTCAGCGAGCAGCCGGCCATGTCCAGGCTGGTCACCAGCTCACCGACCTCGGGTTCGACGACCTCGACTCCGGCCTCCGCGAGCAGCCGCGACACGGTGCCCCACACGACGAACAGCTCCTCGTACTTGGTCGCGCCGAGCCCGTTGAGGATCGCGGTGACCCGCGGAGTGGCGCCTTCCGGCGCTTCCGCGAGCACGCCGTCGACGAGGATCTTCGCCAGCTCCGAGGCCGAGGGCATGTCCCGTTCGGACACACCCGGTTCGCCGTGGATGCCCAGCCCGAGCCCCATCTTGCCGTCCGGGACGTGGAACAGCGCCTCGTCCTGGCCCGGCAGGGTGCAGCCGTCGAAGGCCACGCCGAGGCTGCGGGTGCGGTCGTTGGCGTGCTCGGCGACGCGCACGACCTCGTCGAAGTCGTAGCCTTCCTCGGCCGCCGCGGAGGCGACCTTGAAGACCACGAAGTCGCCGACCACACCGCGCCGCTTCGAGCGCTCCTCCACGGGGGCGCTGGCGACATCGTCGGTGACGACGACGTTGTGCGCCCGGATCCCCGCCCGCTCCAACCGCTCCACGGCCAAGCCGAAGTGCATGTTGTCCCCGGCGTAGTTGCCGAACGAGAACACGACGCCGCCACCGCTGTCGGCGGCGCGGCCCACCGAGTAGGCGTCCTCCGACGACGGGGAGGTGAAGATGTTGCCGATGACCGCACCATCGGCGAAACCGGGGCCGACCACGCCGCAGAACGCCGGGTAGTGCCCCGAGCCGCCGCCGGTGACCACGGCGACCTTGCCCTGGCGACCGCGCCGCGAGCGCACCACGCCACCGGGCACCGGCCGGACGTAACGAGGGTGGGCGGCCACGAAACCGGCCACCATGTCTTCGGTGAACGACGCGGGATCGTCGTACAGGCGAGTCATTCGCCAGCCTCCTTCGGGGTTGCCTGCCGGCCCTTCGCGGTCGCCTGCCAGCCCGGCCGGGCCCGGTCGATGGCGGCCAGGTAGTCGCGGTAGCCGCGCTCGTAGAACTCGACCGCGCGGGGGTGCGGCTGCACGACGTGCCGGTCCGCGGCCCACTGGACGCGGTCCACGGGTTCGCCCAGCGAGTCCCACGCGGTCATGGCCGCACCGCGGCCCCCGACGCACTGCTCGTGCGGCACGTGCAGCGGCCTGCCAAGCACATCGGCGAAGATCTGGCTCCACGCGGCCGACTGCGCGCCGCCACCGCACGCTGAGACCGTGCCGGTCAGCCCCGCAGCTTCAAGGTTGTGCCGGGCGGCGTAGGCGACCGCCTCGCACATCGCCCGCACCAGGTCGGCCGGCCGGGTTTCCAGCGACAGCCCGGTGAACTGGCCCCGTGCCCGCGGCTCGACGAACGGCGCGCGCTCGCCGGAGCTGGACAGGAACGACAGGGCCGACACCCCACCGGCACCGGGTTCGCTGTTGCCCAGCAACGTCTCCAACTCACCGACGTCGGCACCGACCATGGCCAGCACCCAGTCCAGGTTGGCGGTACCGACCATCGCGGGCATCACCCGCAGGAACCGGTCAGCGCGGGGCGTGGCCAGCCACATGCCCGCGATCTCGGCACCGGGGACGAGGCCGACCTCGTCGCGCAGCACCTGGCAGCCCAGCGTCGTGCCGATCACCAGGGTGCCGTCACCGACCTCGTCGATCCCGGCGCCCAGCGCGCAGGCCGGCAGGTCGAACGGACCGGCCGAGACCGGCAGACCGGAAGGCAGTCCGAGCTGCCGGGCCATGCTGCCGTCGAGCCCGAACAGCTTGCCTGGCGGAGCGGGCTCGGCCAGCAACCTGCGGTGCGACTCCAGCCCGCAGGCCGCCAGCGCCTCCGCCGAGTACGTGCGGGTGGGCACGTCGAGGAACGGCAGCGACGCGTCGGAGGCGTCCACGGTGATCTCGCCGGTGAGCCGCTGGATGATCGCGTCCACGCAGTAGCCGGCGACCTCGGCGCGCTCCAGCCGCTCGGGGTCGTGCTCGGCCAGGTGCGCCAGCAGCGGCCCCGCCGAGCCGGGGAACATGCCCGCTCCGGTCAGTTCGTGCACACGCCGCAGCACGCCGGTCTCGTGCCAGCGGTCCAGCACGCTGGACGCGCGCGCGTCCAGCCATGAAATGGCCGGGCCGACCTGGTGGCCCTCCCGGTCCCGCAACCACAGCCCGTCACCCTGTCCGGTGATGGCCAGGGCCTCGATCGGCTCGTCGGCCTCGGCCGCCACCGAGCGCACGACGCTGAGCACCGTCTCCAGGACCTCGTCGAGGTCCTGCTCGACCCGACCGCCGGGCAGCCTGCGCAGCGTGCTGCGCACACCGTGGGTGACCGTCGCCGTGCCGTCCCGGCCCAGCAGCGACGCCTTCGTCACCGACGTGCCGACATCGACTCCGAGAATCATGGCCGCAGGCCTTCGATCCGGTCCAGCACCTCCGGGTTGGCCACGAAGCGGGGCCGCTCGCCGGCCAGGAACCGGGCGACCTCGCCGGCGACGATGTCGGCGGCGCGGTGCGCGGTCTGCCGGGTGGCGCCTGCCAGGTGCGGAGTGGTGATCACGTTGGGCGCGTCGAACAGCGGCCAGTCGCGCGGCGGCGGTTCGATGTCGTAGACGTCGACCGCCAGCGCGCCGAGCCTGCCGGACTTGAGCAGCCCGGGCAGCGGCGCGTAGTCGAGCAGGCCACCGCGGGCGGAGTTGACCAGCACCGCACCTTCGGGCAGCAGCGCGAGGTTGTCGGCGTTGAGCAGGTGGTGGGTCTCGGGGGTGAGCCGGGCGTGGAGGCTGACGACCGAACTGCGCCGCAGCAGCTCCTCCAGCTCGACCAGTTCGACACCGTCAGCGGTGGCGTCCTCGGGCTTGACGAACGGGTCGGCGACCAGGACGTGCGCGCCGAACGCCGCCAGCACCCGGGCCACGATCCGACCGATCGCGCCGTAGCCGACCAGACCGACCGTGGAGCCTTCCAGCTCGATGCCCGCGTTCTCGTAGGCGTAGTAGTCCCCGCGCCAGTTGCCCGACTTGAGCTCGGCGTCGGAGGCGGGGATGCGGCGCAGCGCGGCCAGGACGAGGCCGACCGCGAACTCCGCCGCCGCGGCGGCGTTGCGCCCGGGCGCGTAGCTGACCACCACGCCTGCCTCGGTGGCGGCCTGCAGGTCCACATTGACCGGGCCGCCCCGGCAGACGCCGACGAACCGCAGGTCGGGGCTCTTGGCCAGCACGTCGGCGGTGAACGGCGCCATCTGGGTGGCGGCGATCTGCACGCCGGACAGCGACTCCAGCAGCTGCTCCTCGGTGCCGCTGGCTTCCTTGACGTTGCCGACGGGCCCGAACGGCTCCACCGGCCACGGCAGCTTCAGCGTGCTGAACTCCAGCTCGTGTTCGCCCGCGCGGTCGCGCAGGGCCTCGACGAACACCTCGGGAGCGACGAAGTGGTCGCCCGCGGCGAGAACGCTGGTCATGGGGACTCCTTTGTCAGGTGGACGCGGCAGCGTCTTTGCGTGCGGACGACTTCAGCCGCGGACCGGCGTGGGCAGCGAGGCGAGCAGCCGCTCGCGCACGTCGTCGAGGTCGGCGGCCACGTAGCCGGCCGCGGCCAGCGCGTCCTCGGCGGGCGGGTAGTCGGAGTTGGGGATGGCCACCACCGTCATCCCAGCAGCGGCCGCCGCCCGCAACCCGTTGCTGGAGTCCTCGACCGCGAGGCACTGCTCGGCCGGGTGGCCGAGCTTCTCGGCCGCGGCGAGGTAGACGTCCGGGCTGGGCTTGCCACGAGGCACCTCCGCGCTGGAGACCGTGGCGCTGAAGTGCTCGGTCAGCCCGTGGCGGTCGAGGACGGCGTCGATCAGCCTGCGCGGCGCGGAGGAGGCCAGCGCGATCGGCGCCCGGGCGGCGGTCTCGGTGACCATCCGCAGCGATCCGGGAAGCAGTTCGATCTCGCCGCGGTCGAGCGCGGCGATCATGCCGTCGACCACGGCCTTCTCGGTCTGGGCCGCCGTCTCCTCGGCCTCGCTGAAGGCGGCCAGGAAGGCCGACCACTCCGGAGCGCTCATGCCCTGCACCTGCCGGGTCTGCTCGGCGGTCCAGGTCTTGCCCCGGTCCGCCGCGAACGCGGTCCACATCCGCTCCCACAGATGTTCGCTCTCGACGAGAACGCCGTCCATGTCGAACACGACCGCGCTGCGCGCGCCCGCCTCGGGCTGCGTCATGCCTCAACCTCCCGCAATCCACTGGTGCCGCCAAATTAACATTTGACGAGTTAAGTGTCACTACCCATGTGATAGTTCGCCCGGATTGCGGCCCGAGGATTACCACGCACCGCTGGAACAGGCAAGATGGCCCCATGTCGTCCGCACCGAAGAAGCAGTCCCCCCGACTCCTGCGGCAGCAGAAGATCGTCGACCACGTGGTCTCCAACGGTTTCGCCAGCGCCGCGGAGCTGTCGAACCTGACCGGGGTCAGCCTGATGACGGTGCACCGCGACCTCGACGACCTGGTCACGCGCGGCCTGCTGCGCAAGTTCCACGGCGGGGTCTCGGCCCAGCCGTCGACGGTGTTCGAGAGCAGCTCGGACTTCAGACTGCACACCCACACCCGGGAGAAGGAGGCGCTCGCGGCCGAGGGGCTACGCATGGTGGCGCCGGGGATGTCGGTCATGATCGACGACTCGACCACCGCGCTCGCTCTGGCCCGGCTGCTGCCCGACGTCGGCCCGCTGACCGTGGTCAGCAACTACCGCCAGGTGCAGGAGGCGCTGCGCGAGGTGCCCGACATCAGGCTGATCGGCCTGGGCGGCGAGTACTCCCGCACCCACGATTCCTACGTCGGGCTGCCCTGCCAGGAGATGGTCAGCAGCTTCTCGGTGGACATCGTGTTCCTGTCGACCTCGGCGATGAACGCCCAGATGACCTACCACCAGGAGCAAGAGATCGTGCTGGTCAAGCGCGCGATGCTGGAGAGCGCCAGCACCCGGGTGCTGATGATGGACGCCAGCAAGGTCGGCCGCGCGGCCCTGCACCGCTTCGCCCCCGTCAGTGCCTTCGACCACGTCCTGCTCGCCGGCGAGTTCGACCCGGAGCTGGTGGAAGCCATGCGCGAGCACACCGACGTACGCCAGGCCGCCCTGACCTGACCACTGCTGGCAGCCCGGCTCGCCAGCCCCGCAGCCGAGTTGGCTCCCGCCCCGGACCGCGTACCGCGATGCTGGCCCTCGCCGGGAGCCGGGAGCCGCGACTCCGGAGGCGGCGGCACCGCGGGCTTAGCACCGGGGCAGCACTGCGGGGCTGACTCTCTCCACCGGCGGCGTCTCGCGACAGCTCCGCCCCCGACGCCCAGTGAGCGCCGCGAGCCCGATGCCCCGAACACTGCACAAGCGACGCGCCCGCGGTCCCTCAGGAACGGGTTGTCCGACGCCCGGCGCGGGCCGCACGCCCGGTGCACACCGCACACCCGCTGTGTGCCGGACGCCCGGTTCCCGCAAGCACGGCACTCCCGACGTCCAGTCGGCACCGCACGTCCGACACTTACCGAGCACCGCAGAACCGGCGTCCACTGAGCAACGCGCGTCCGACGCCCGGCAAGCACCGCGACTGGATCAGCTCCGCAGCGCCAGTCGGAAACCCCGCGCCCTTCCCGGCCCAGGTGTCCCCCCCGCGGGGCCTACGCCTGAAGCGGCCGTTTCCACGTCGCGGTGTCCTACATCCACAGTCGGGACGACGGGGTTTAACACTTCTATTGATAAATCTAGCTCGCCGTATGAGTATGGTGCGCGACGTTAGCGAGGTCGGCGTCCCCCGACGACGGCTCCCCGGTTACCGGTGGCCACCTCTACCCCGGTTCCGGCGGCGGCCTGGTGGCGGGCGCGCGTGACTCGCATCAGCACCTCAACGTGGAGGTTTGGCGTGACCACAGCCACTCCTGCGGGATCCGGGTCCCTGCTCGACAGATGGGGCCTGCCGAAAGCACTGGTCTACGGCTACATCGGCGTGCTCCTGTTCATGATCGGCGACGGCGTCGAGTCCGGCTTCATCTCGCCGTACATGGCCGACCACGGCGCGGGCAGCGACGTGCACGCGGGCTACGTGATCACCGTCTACGGCGTCGCGGTGATGATCGCGTCGTGGTTCTCCGGTGCGCTCTCCGACGTGTGGGGCCCGCGCCGGGTGATGATCGTCGGTTTCGTGATCTGGGTCGTCTTCGACGTCCTGTACCTGGTTTTCGCACTCGGCACGCAGAACTACGTGCTCATGCTGGTGTTCTACGGCATCCGCGGCTTCGGCTATCCGCTGTTCGCCTTCGGTTTCCTGGTGTGGATCACCTCCACCGCTCCGAGCGCGCGCCTGGGCGCGGCCGTCGGCTGGTTCTACTTCGCCTTCACCGGCGGTCTGCCGACGCTGGGTTCGCTGTGGGCGAGCATGACCACGCCCTACCTCGGTCAGCTCGGCACCCTGTGGTCGGCGCTGGTGCTGATCGGCCTCGGCGGCGTGTTCGCGTTCTTCGGGGTCAAGGAGCGCACCGGCTACGGCCGGCTGATCCCGCAGGAAGTCACGCTGAGCGAGAGCCTCGGCAGCAGCGTCTCGGTGATCTGGACCCACCCGCGGGTGTTCGTCGGATGCATCGTGCGGATCATCAACACCGCACCCGAGTTCGGGATGCTGGTGTTCCTGCCACGCATCTTCTCCGACGGCCTGGGCTTCGGCGAGAGCAAGTGGCTGCAACTGCTGGCGATCATCTACGGCACCAACATCGTGTGCAACCTGATCTTCGGTGTGGTCGGTGACAAGATCGGCTGGCGCCGGACGATCGCGAGCTTCGGTGGCGTCGGATGTGCGATCAGCGTGGCGCTCTTGTACTTCATCCCGGTGTGGCTGGGCCCGGACTACTACTGGGCAGCGGTTCTGGTCGGTATGCTGTACGGCGCGACGCTGGCGGGCTTCGTCCCGATCTCGGCGCTCATACCGTCGATGGCACCGACCAACAAGGGTGGCGCGATGGCGCTGCTGAACCTCGGTGCCGGTGGCGCGACGTTCGTCGGGCCGGCCATCGCGAGCCTGTTCTTCCCGGTGGCCGGGGCCGCCGGGGTGACGCTGATCTTCGCCGGGCTCTACGTGGTCGCCGCGCTGCTGACCACCCAGCTCAAGATCCCCAAGGACGCCGAAGTGGCGATCAGGGAGGGCAAGAGCCTGCAGGAGGTCAGTGCCACGGCCACCCGCTGAACCTCGAACCTTCCGCCCGCGCCTCTTCCCCCAGGGGCGCGGGCGGATCGCCGTCCAGGGCTCGTCCGTCACGGTCACCAGGTACCTGCCGTCCGGCGTGAACGCGGGGCCGTCAATGGTGTGCCCCGCGAGGACATCGCTGCGCACCCGCCCGCTCTCGATGGTGAACACCGTTGTGCCACCGGAAGAACCGCGCACCGCGACGACCAAGTGATCTCCGATGGTGGCCAACGAAGGTTCGGACACCGCGGCCGCCTCCAGCGAAGCCACGGCACCCCAGCCCGCGTGCTCGGCAAGCACCACAACGCGTCCCGTATCGGCCTCGCGGAACGCGACATACCCGCGTGCGACGGCAATCCGCCCCGCCGGGCGCTGACCGTGCGGTGTCGTCGCCACGGCCTCGAACCGGCCTCCGGGAGTGCCGCGCCAGTGCAGCAACCGCGTGCCTTCCAACGCGAAGACGTGGGTGATCCCGGAACTGTCCACGACCACCGAGACTTCGTCGGCCACTTCAGCGCCGCCGATGTCGCTCCACGTGATCGACCGGTCGCTACGGACGCTCACCCGACCCCGGCCGTTCTTCACAGCGACGACGATCGCGCCGTCCGGTGCCACGACCACCGCGGGCGGACCGACATGGGTCACTCCCTGGAACACCGATGGCGCTCCGAGGTCGACCCATCCGTCCTGCCATCGCTCGGAATCGTCCTCCCGCCTCAGCAGCACCCGCCCGGACGTCTCCGCCTGCACGACCAGCACGAGCCGGCCAGAGCCGTCGGTGGCCATTGCGGGCGAGCCCGCTGCCGGGACGAATCCTCGAGTGCTCAGCTCTCGCTCGCCGAGGAACAACCGACCACCTCGCACGTGCGCCCACACCGGTCGCCCCGCACGGTCGATGGCGGTCCACGAGCCCGACCGGCCCCAGCGCGGACGCATGCTGCGCAACCACGTCGCGTAGGGATCGCCCATGCTGACCACCGGATCGTGCGCCGCGTAGGCGGCGAAGTCCCGGCGCTTCTCGGCCACGACGCGCGCCGGAAGGTTCGCCGGTGCGTCCGCGATGTTGTAGTCGCGGTAGTTCAGGACGTGGACCGCCATGCCGCCCGGGTCGTGGCGCCGCAGCGCCGCTCCGGCGAAATGCGCCGTGGCGATGTGGTCCGGATGGTTGTGGCCCGGCCACTGCGACTGGTACCTGGCGTCCGGCTGCGGGTCCTGGGTGCGAAGCACGGTGGGTCTGAACCGCGCGTACAGCTGCGCGAGCACGGCTATGAGTGCACCGCGGTCGTAGGTCGATGGCCCCCGCACCGGTGACCCCGTCGGCACCAGCGTGTGGACAACGGCACGCTCGTCCTGCCACAGCCGACTCAGCGCGTGCTTGCCACCCTGCGCGCGTGGGTCGTTGTCGTCCGGCAGGTTGACCCACACCAGTCGAACCGACGGCAGCGCTCTCGGGGAGTGCACCTCGACCGACCGCTGCGGCGACAGCGCGAGCTCGGTGCGGTTCCATTCGTCGGGCACGCCCGCCATCGAGGCGTACGCCGCCCGCGTGCCTGCCTGCCGCCGTGCGGCGTAGGGCTCGGCCGGGACCACATCGCTCTCACCCGCCGTGAGGTAGATGGTGGTGACCGAGGCGCCCGAACGGATCGCCGCGCGCAGGTCGGGGTTCATGAACAGGATGTCGTCGTCGGGATGGGCGACGACCTGCACGTGACTTCGCACCGGTGGCACGGCGCGCGCTCCCGCGGGCAA
The DNA here is from genome assembly GCF_000062885.1 of Saccharopolyspora erythraea NRRL 2338. Taxonomy (NCBI): domain Bacteria; kingdom Bacillati; phylum Actinomycetota; class Actinomycetes; order Pseudonocardiales; family Pseudonocardiaceae; genus Saccharopolyspora; species Saccharopolyspora erythraea. The sequence continues at coordinate 5,839,598 of NC_009142.1, forward strand.
GCCGAACATCGCTACCACCACCAAGCAAAGAACGAGCGCTGCCCGCGCGGTCAGCACGGCTCCGCCCTTCGCGTCCGCGTGGACAGCACGACTGCCAGCGCTGCGCCGAGCGCGGCGAGCACGGCCTGGAGTCCGAACCATGGCGGCTGCCAGGTGACTCGCAGCGTTCCCGCCTCGGCTCCCCGCGGTAGCACGACTTTCAGCAGCCCCGCGGACGTCGAGCGCACAGCGGTAGGCACACCGTCCACAGTGGCGGAATAGCCGGGCCAGGCGAGGCGCGCGAAAACCAGCTCAGCGCCACTGCTGCGTGCGGCGCGGAATCTGACCGTCTCAGCGCGCTGACCATCCTGAACGCTCCCGCTCACGGTGACGCCGTGTGCGACGCTCAATCTGCCCTCGCGCCACGGCAGCGATCCTTGCCTCCGCAGGACGACCACGTCTGGTGCCCGCTCGGAAACCTGCCATCCCGGGGGAGGTTCCGGATCGTCGATCAGCTTGCGCTGCACGACCACCCGGTCGAGCCTGAGCTGGTCGGCCAGCACCGCACCGGTCTCGTCGGCTTTCCACAGCCGTCGGTACGCCTCCGCGCACGCGGAACCGTAGTAGCTCAAGCACAACCGACGGTGCAGTGGCTCGTAGCCGATACCGGTGTAGGAGACCAGGCTTGGTACCTCCGCGACGGCGTGCATGTGGCCGAACAGCAGCCGCCGCCATGCGCGTCCGGATTCGACGTCCTCACCGCTGATCGCGTTCCGGTCGGCGATTTGGAAGAGGGTGCCACCACGCACGTCGGCGAACTCGGCGCGCACCCGGTCGACGTCCGTGGGGAAGTTGTAGGTGGCCACGTCGCGATTGGCGGGGAACCACCACATCTGCATGACCAGTGCGCAGGCGGTGCCGAGGTGGATCACCACCGCACGCGAGGCGCTCGTCCGCGAAGCCAGAACCACCACGAGCAGACCGCAGATCACCACCAGGGACGCCAGGTGCTTGAGCGACTGCGACGGCCAAGCCGCGAAAGACAGGTAGGCCGACCCCGCCAACGCTGCCGCCGTGCACGTGAGGCGAACACGCAGCCGGTCGGTGCGAAGGCCGTGCGAGAGCGCTACGGCGAACAGCACCGACACCGCCAGCCACAGCACCGCGACGTGCCGCAACGGCCACCGGAACAGCCATGCGTTGGACGGTCCGAGGCACAGCAGCGCGTAGAAACCCGCGAGCACGAGCGCGGCGCAGCACCGCCGCCGGTGCGCCAGCGCCGCCCGCCAGTTCAGCCACGGCAGCAGCGGCACGACGAACCACGCCAGGTAGGTGGCGGGCACGGTCATCCGGAAGGAGCCGAACGACAGGATCTGCGGGGCGAAGCCGGGCATGCTGGCGTTGAGCAGGTCGGCGATGTCCGGCACGAGCTGGCCGACGTTGAACAGCTCCAGGCCGGAACGCCAGGTCACCGGGCCGGTCATCACCAACGGCAGGAAGACCAGCGGCAGCGTGAGCGCGGCAGCCGCGCCCACCCCGGCCAGTCGCGCGACCGGTTTGCCGGCAAGCGCGGTTTCGACCAGCACAGCACCGAAAATCGCGCACATCGCGAGAACGCCGTACGGATCTCCTGCCGAGACGCACAGGAAGCAGAACACCCACACCACCCACGGCGCGGCCCGGCCGTCAGCCATCCGGCGCAGCGACCACCACACCCACGGGACCCACGCGAACCCCATGAGCCCGGCCGCCCAGCTCGACGCTTGGAAGTACAGGACGAACCCGGATACCGGCAGTGCCGTGGCGAGCACGGAGGCGGCGGCGCGCGAGGCACCGTAGCCGCGGCACAGGGCGTGGACGCCGACACCGAGGACGACCAGGAACTGCGTCTTGATCGCGGTCGCGGCCACCGCGAGGTCACCGATCGCGACGACCAGGAGGTAGTCGAGCAGATGCAGCGGGTTCCAGACACCGAACAGGGCCTCCGCCGCGAGGTTCCCGCCCATCCAGGCATCGGCGTCCAGCAGCAGCGGCCACTCGCCGGCCAGCAGCCGCTCGCCCAGCCGGTGCCACATGGGCAGGAACTGCGCCGCGCTGTCGTCCCAGAAGTAGAAGGACGGGTTGACCAGAGCCGGTATCTGGGCGAGCACAGCCACCAGCGCGGCCACCGCGACAGCCGCCCGGATTTCCGGCTTCCTCGCGTGGAAGCGAGCACGCCACGTCAGGGAGGCGGCCGCCGCGGGCGTGGGAGCGCATGTGAGCGCGCGTTTGCTCAGCAGGAAGGTGACCGGCAGCACCAGCAGACCGCCCAGGACCGGGGCCACCACCGGTCCGACACCGAAAACGCCGACCAGCACCGCGACGACACCCGCGCTGAGCGCGATCGTGGGCACGTTCGACAGCGGGTACAGCAGCAGCGTGCGCGCTCGGGGCACGACGCCGAAGGTGAACCGGCAGTTCAGCACGTACGAGCACAGCATCGCCGTCACCGTCGCGACCACGTGCGCCACGACGTAGGGCAGCACGACCCAGCTCGCGAGGTAGGCGGCGCAATGCACCGCCGTGTTCGCCACGCCCACCGCGGCGAAGCGCACGAAGCCCGAACCCACGAGCGTCGAACGCGCAGCGTCTCCCCACACCATTCCCCCAGAAGTAGAAATCGACAGAACAACGCGGCAGTCAGCCCGCCCTGGACAACGACTCCAGTCGTTGTGCGTGCGTCGGCGCCAGCCCGCCACCCGACTCCTTCACCAGGAAGTGCGGACGGCGCTTGGTCTCGACGTAGATCCGCCCGAGGTACTCGCCGAGCACGCCGAGGAACAGCAGGTGCAGACCGCCCAGGCCGGCGACCGCGACCAGAAGCGTCGTGTAGCCCGGTACCCGCACCCCGTTGACCAGCGTGTGCACGACCACGAAAGCCATGTAGCAACCGGCCAGCACCGCGACGAGCAGGCCTAGGTAGACCGACAGCCGCAACGGCTTGCTGTTGAACGACACCAGCCCGTCGATGCCGTAGTTGACCAGCTTGCCCAACGACCACTTCGACCGGCCGATCGAGCGCGGGACGCCGCGGAACGGCACGGTGGCCGTGTCGAACCCGATCCACCCGAACAGTCCCTTGGAGAACCGGTTGCGCTCGTCCAGCGAGAGCACCGCGTCGACCGCCCGGCGCGACAGCACGCGGAAATCGCCCGCACCGTCCTGAACACCGATGTCGGTGAGCGCGTTGAGCGCTCGGTAGTACATGCGGGAGAGCAGCGAGCGCAGCAGCGGATCGCCTTCCCTGCTCCGGCGGGCCACGACCTGGTCGCAGCCGGAGTCCATCAGCGCCAGCATCCTGCTGAGCAGCTCGGGTGGGTGCTGGAGGTCGGCATCCATGATCGCGACGCGCTCCCCGCGGGCGTCGCGGAGTCCGGCGAGCACCGCGGCCTCCTTGCCGAAGTTGCGGCTCAGCGCCAGGTAGCGGACCCGGCGGTCGGCGAAGGCCAGCCGCCGTGCCTCGATCAGCGTCCCGTCGGTGCTGCCGTCGTCGACGAGGATGACTTCGCATTCCCTGCCCACCTCGGACAGGACAGCGGCGAGTGCGTCGTGCAGCCGCGGCAGCGCGCGTTCCTCGTTGAAGCACGGGATCACTACGGAGAGGTACATGGTCCGGCTCTCATCCAGGCTCGGCGGGAAGCCCGATCCGCGCTGGGAACGGGTTTTCGGTCGAATCGACCCTAGGAGCGCCGCCGAAAGCACCCCCCGCCCGACACGCCGACGCGTCACCCGGGCAGGAGAATTCGCCGCCGATCCGGTAGCGCATTCCTGCATCGGCCAGAGAGGCTGTTTCCGCTGATCAGACGGCTGGAATCCGTGAGCGTGCAGCGTCAGCGAACAGCCACTACGCCGCGCGCAGGGTCACAGCCGCGCGCACTGCCCCTGGGCCGCGCCGCGCACCTCGTTCGGCCTGCCCTCGTTGCTGGGAGCTGGAGAGTTCGCGCGGCACGTCAGGGAATCCTCGAAGACGTTGCCCGCTACCACGATGGGGCTCGCGCTCCGGTTCCCCTGCAGGCGCACCGGTCCCGACACCCGACCGTCCTGCACGCGCACCCGTCCGGACACGCCGTCGACCCGCAGCTGTCCGGCGATCTCGACGCCCGACAGCCACACCCCGAGTGCACCACGCACGTCGACTTCTCCGTCCACAGTGGAGTCGAGTGCGACCAGCGCCGCGCCTGCGCGCACGCGCACCGTCCCGGACACCGTCGCGTCACGCAGGCACAGCACGCCTTCGGAAACGTCGATCGAGTCCTGCGCCCCGGTCAGCGTGCGCGTGCACGACGTCACGGGAACGGCCACCGCGACCGGGGTCCTGCGCTCTCCGTCCAGGTTGTCGACGCCGAAGTAGCTGCCCGCCGCAGTACGGCGCTGGTAGTGCAACGTCAACGCGGCGATCTCGGGCACTCCCGGCCCTGGTCGGAGGACTGCGTGGTTCTCGGACTTCTCGACCGTTGCGGCCGTGGGCGGTTCGACGGTAGCCGTGACGCGGTTGAGCGCGTTGCCCAATCCCATCGCCGCGCTTGACGCGGTCGCCACCCGCCAGCCGACCCGCGCGCTCCCGGGGCCGAGGTCGACCAGGCCGACGTCGCTGGTCAGCGAGTACGGCGCCACACCGGCGGGAATCGGCTCGTCGGCGGTCGACTGCTCGATGCCCAGCGACGCCGAGCCTGCGTCGAGGTGCATCCGTTCGGTGTAGAGCCTGCGGCCGGTGTCGGTGGTGGGCCTGCCGTGGTGGACGTAGTAGAGCTGCGAGCCGTCGGGCGACGCGATGACGCTGCCGTGCCCGGTCGAATACATGCTCTTCTGCTCGTCCTGCTCCAGCACCGGGTTCGCGTCGCTCTTCTTCCACGGCCCCAGCGGGTGCTCGGCCACCGCGTACCCGACTCCGTAGTACGCGTTGGCGTAGTTGTTGGCGGAGTAGGTCATGAAGTAGACCGGCGATCCGTCCTCGGTGTAGCGCTTGATGGTCGTCGATCCCTCGGCCCACCGGCGGTCCTTCTTCTCCCCTCCGGACTCGGCGTAGTCGTTGACGTGCGCGTTCTCCCACGGCTGCGGGTCGCCGCCGTAGTTGAGCACCGGGGTGAAGCCGTCCTTGCGCACCAGCGGCGGATCGCCGGGGGAGCCGTTGGCGTCGCGGTAGCTCGGGTGGATCTCGGGCATGGTGGCGCCCGCCGGGTCGTGCCACCAGTCCGCGGTCAGCTCGACCGCGTAGATGTTGCTCTCCTCGACGTACTTTCCGAGATCGTGGTCCCACACCCAGTTCCGGTAGGCGTTGCGGGAGAAGTACAGGTAGATGCGGTCGCCGTCGAAGAAGACGTTCGGGTCGATGAACGGCAGGTAGGTGCCCAGCGGCGCCGTCATGCCCTCCTCGAGCGTCGCGGGCGGCTTCTTCTGGGTGTGGTCCATGATGAGGTTGACGTCGTGGTAGTCCGGGTCGTACGGGAAGTAGTCGATCGGATGGTCCACGATGTTGCGGAACGGGCCCGCGGGCGAGTCGGCGACCGCGACGCCGACTTTGCTGGGCTCCTCGAAGTCGGCGTATTCGAAGTGCTCGGCCACGCCGTCGCGCATCCTGGCGGAGTAGAACAGGAAGTACTTGCCGGTGTCCTCGTTGTGGTAGACCTCCGGCGCCCAGAACCAGTCCCGGCCCCACTGGGTGCCGTCGCCGGCGTCCAGCGCCCCGCCCGGCAACCGCTCCCACGTCGCGAGGTCCGGGGAGCGGTAGACGGCGAAGTGGTAGCCCGGGTCGGCGCCCTCGGTGGAGTAGGCGAAGTAGGCGCCGCTGTCCCGGTCGTGCAGCACGAACGGGTCCGCGCCGGGCAGCGACGCGTCGTTGCAGTAGGTCGCGTTGGTCGTCATGGGGTCGCGCGTTTCCGCCGTCGCGGTGGTCATCGTCGCCACGAGCAGGAGCGGCACCACCGACACCGCCCCTCGCCAGCGTGCCACCGGTCGCCTCCCGATCACACCCGCAGTGATGACTCGTTCACCGTGGGTTGACTCTTGCCGGTGACGGTGGGGTTGTCAACATCGGGCACCCGGGACGCCCAACGCCCTGCCGCAGCGGAGGGCAGCCGGGTTTGGCAGGCTGGCCGCTATGCCGTCAGAGCAGTCGTTTCCTCGCCGCAGCGCCCGGACTCAGGGCTTCACCCTCGGCGCGCCAAGGAATTTCACCGTGTCCGGCGACGGCGCGACAGTGCTGTTCCTCCGGTCCGCCACCGGCACCGACCGGCGCAACGCACTGCACGCACTGGTCACCGCAACGGGTGAAGAGCGAGTACTCGCCGATCCGGCCTCGCTGCAGGCCGACGAGCACGTGACGCCCGAGGAGCAAGCGCGGCGGGAGCGGCTCCGGGAGCGCGGTGCCGGCATCACCGGCTACGCCACCGACAGCACCGCGAGCCATGCCGTGTTCGCACTGTCCGGGAGCCTGTTCATCGCCGACGTCGCCGCGGGGACCGTGCGCGAGCTGCCCGCGCGGCAGCCAGTGGCAGATCCCAGGCTCGACCCGCACGGCCGCACGGTCTCCTACCTCTCCGGCGGCGCGCTGCGCGTCATCGCCGCCGACGGCACCGGTGACCGCGCGCTGGCCGAGCCCGACGGTGACGACGTCGGGTGGGGTGCGGCCGAGTTCATCGCGGCCGAGGAGATGCACCGCTACCGCGGCTACTGGTGGTCGCCGGACGGCTCTGCGGTGCTGAGCGCGCGAGTGGACGAGTCCGCGGTCGCGCACTGGTACCTCGGCGATCCGGCCGACCCGGCCCGTCCGCCGACACCGATGCGCTATCCGGCCGCGGGTTGCGCGAACGCCGACGTGACGCTGGCCGTGCTGGGCCTCGACGGTTCGCGCGTGGACGTCGACTGGGACCGCGCGTCCCTGCCGTACCTGGTCGCCGCGCACTGGTCGGCCCACGGCAGGCCGCTCATCGCCGTGCAGTCCCGCGACCAGCGCACGCAGCTGGTCCTGGCGGTCGATCCGGCCACCGGCGCGACCAGCGAGGTGCACCGTGACACCGATCAGCACTGGGTCGAGATCAAGCCCGGCTGGCCCGCGTGGCATCCCAGCGGCCGACTGGTCCGGATCAGCGCCCAGGACGGCGCGTACCGGCTCGTTGTCGGCGACCGGCCGTGGACACCTCCGGAGCTGCAGGTCCGCGCGGTGCTCGACGTGGGCGAGGACGTGCTGCTGTCGGCATCGGAGGACGACCCGGCGGAGGTCCACGTCTACCGCGCGACCGAGGACGGCGTCGAACGGATCACCCGGTCCTCCGGCGTGCACAGCGCAACCCGCTGCGGCGAGGTCGTGGTCGTTGCCACCGGCTCCCTCGACGAGCCTCGCACCCGGTTCCGCGTGCTGCGCGGCACCCGCGAGGTCGCCGAGGTCGACTCCCGTGCGCAGTCCCCGGCCATGGCGCTCAACGTCGAGCTCCTGCGGCTCGGCGACCGGGAGCTGCGCAGCGCCTTGCTGCTGCCCAGCGACTACCGCGAGGAACGCGGCAAGCTGCCGGTGCTGGTCGACCCCTACGGCGGCCCCCAGGCGCAGCGCGTGCTCGCCCGCCAGCAGGGCTACCTGACCTCGCAGTGGTTCGCCGACCAGGGCTTCGCCGTGCTGGTGACCGACGGGCGCGGCATGACCGGCCGCGGACCGGACTGGGACCGGGCCATCGCGGGCGACCTGGCGGGCCCGACGCTGGACGACCAGGTCGACGCCCTGCACGCCGCCGCGCGGCAGCGCCCCGAGCTGGACCTGGACCGCGTCGCCATCCGGGGCTGGTCCTTCGGCGGCTACCTGGCGGCGCTGGCCGTGCTGCGCAGGCCCGAGGTGTTCCACGCCGCCATCGCGGGCGCGCCTGTCTGCGACTGGCGGCTCTACGACACCCACTACACCGAGCGCTACCTCGGCGATCCGAACGACGTCCCGGAGGTCTACGAGGCCAACTCGCTGATGCGCGACGCCGCCGCGCTCGAACGCCCGCTGCTGCTGGTGCACGGCACGGTCGACGACAACGTGGTGCTGGCGCACTCGCTGCGGTTCTCGGCCGCGCTCACCGCCGCGGCCCGGCCGCACACCGTGCTGCCGCTGCCCGGTGTCAGCCACATGCCCACCGACGAGGGCACGACCGAGAACCTCCTGCTGCTGCAGGTGGATTTCCTGCGTCGCGCGCTGGCGAGCCGCTGACCGGCGACCGCCGCGAGGTCCGCGCCTCGCGGCGGTCGCGACGTCACAGGATTTCCAGCGGCACCGCGCGCCCCGGCGCGGGGAAACGCGCGTCGAGATCGGCCAGGTCCTCATCGGACAGCCGGATCTCCAGCGCGGCGTGGTTCTGCTCGACGTGCTCGGCGGTGGCCGCCTTCGGGATCGCGCACACCCCTTCGGTGGCCAGCACCCAGGCGATCGCGACCTGCGCGGGCGTGGCCGAGTGCCGCTGCGCGACCTGCTTGAGCACCGAGTCGCCGAGCAGGCGCCCCTGCTCGATCGGCGAGTAGGCCATCACCGCCAGCCCGTGCTCGCCGCACCACGGCAGCAGGTCGTACTCGACACCCCGGCGGGTCAGGTTGTACAGGACCTGGTCGGTCACCGACTCCCTGCCGAGCTCGTGCTCCCACAGCTCGCGCATGTCGTCCGGGTCGAAGTTGCTGACCCCGAAGCGGCCGATCCTGCCGTCGGCGCGCAGCTGCTCGAACGCCTCCAGCGTCTCGGCCAGCGGCGTGCCACCACGCCAGTGCAGCAGGTACAGGTCGATGTGGTCGGTGTTCAGCCGTCGCAGGCTGCGCTCGCACGCCTCGACCGCACCCCGCCTGCTCGCGTTGTGCGGAAACACCTTGCTGACCAGGAAGACCTCGTCGCGGCGACCGGCGATCGCCTCGCCGACCACCTCCTCGGCACCGCCGTTGCCGTACATCTCGGCGGTGTCGATCAGCCCGACACCCAGGTCCAGCCCCCTGCGCAGGGCCTCGATCTCCGTCGTCCGGTCCGAGCGCCGCTCGCCCATCCCCCAGGTGCCTTGGCCCAGAACCGGCAGGTCGCCGCCACCGGGCAACCGAAGCTGTCGCATGCTCGCACACTCCGCATCTCGTTCTCGATCAACAGGTCGTGCCGGGCGCGTCGACAGTCTAGGCGGCGCCGGACCGGCCGATCACCGGACGCGGAACGGGGTGGCCACCGCTCGAAGCGGTGACCACCCCGCGTGCTCCCACGGACCAGTGACCGGTCACTTAGCGGATTGTGCCTGCAGGGTGCCGTTGTCGTTCCACTGGTTGTTGTGGATGCGGGTGGGCTGCACGTTGCCGTCGCTACCGACGTTGACCTGGATCGGCCTGGCGCTGTTGATCGCGAAGTTGCTCTGGGAGGTGGCGTTGAACTGGTCCTGGACGGCCCAGTGGTCATGCCACCTCCAGCCGTCGTTACCGGCCGCCATGGCCGCACTCGAAGCCCCCAGCAGCAGCGGCACGCTCAGGCTTCCCGCGATCAGGGCACGACAGACAGTACGCATACTCACGCCTTTCCGTGACGGGTCCCGATCAGCCGCTATAACTGATCGGTTCGGAACCAAATGCCTGGAAATGACCTTCGGAAAACTCCCCGGAACCATTTCCGTGCATCGATTCTCAACTCGCCACACGCGCCCCCTCAACCGCAGCGGACTCGCATTTCCAAAACTTCGGCGGCCCGTAACGCCACCCTGCAGATCGCCGATGCGGCGCACCGTTTCCCTCAGGTTAAAGATTTTCCAAGACTGCTTGGAGGTCGTTGGACACGCACCGCGACCACGCTTGCGGGTGATGATCGAGGTAGCCCGATCGATATCCGGAACGCACCTCAGCGCGGCCCTCGCGGCAGCAGCGCCACCAGTTCGAAACCACCGTCCGCGGCCGGCCCGGCATCCAGCCGGCCACCGGCCATCTGCACCCGCTCGGACAGGCCCTCCAACCCGGACCCGCCGGAACCGATGTCCACCGGTTGCCCGTCGGCCGCCGAGTTGACCACCGAAACCCGCAGAGAGCCCCCGGTGACGTCGACCCGGACCGCGACCCGCGCCCCCGGAGCGTGCTTCGAAGCGTTCGTCAACGCTTCCTGGACCACCCGGTAGGCCGCGCGCTCCAGTCCCGGGGTGAACACCTCGCGCTCGTCGACCTCGAGGGCCAACCGCACGTCGAGACCGCTGTCGCCGGCCCGGGTGACCAGGTCCGGGATCGCGCGCACGCACGCGGCCGCCGGGTTGCGGTCGCCGGCGAGGCCGAGCGTCGTGCGCATCTCGTCCAGTGCCTGCTTCGCCAGCGCACGCAGCCGCCCCGCCGACTCCTGCGTCGCGGGCTCCTCACTGGTGGCCGCGAGCGCCGCCGACTCCACCGCGATCAACGTCACCTGGTGCCCGACCGCGTCGTGGATCTCCCGAGCGATCCGGGTGCGCTCCTCGGCGCGCGCCGTCTCGGCCTTGGCCGCCAGCTCCGCCTCGGTCGCCTCGCGAACTTGCCGCAGACTGTCGGTGAGCTGGTGGCGGGTCGTCACCAACGCACCCAGCGCCACCGGGGCACCGGCGGCGAACAGCACGAAGCTCACCGTCAGCAGGACCGCCGGCAGTCCCAGCGACTGCTGGACAAGCACCGGCACCACTGCCGCCACCAGCACCACCAGCAGTGCAGCGACCTGCCAGCGGTAGTGCGGACGGGCCCGGCCGAACGCGTACAGCGCGACCACACCCGGCGCCCAACCCAGACCACCGACGAACGCAGGCACGCACAGCGCCACGACCAGCCTCGGCCACCGGTGCCGCAACGGCAGCACCGCGCACGCCGACAGCGCCGACACCAGCGAGAACCACGAACTGGAGTGGGAGAACAGCACCGCCACCACCGGAAGCCCGACCGCGAGGACCTCCGACACGACCAGGCGCCACCACGAACCGGCCCGGTTCACCACGACTCGCCGTCTCCGCAACCGGACACCCGCTGCGCGATCAGCGCCGCCTGCACGCGGTTCTCCGCCCCCAGCTTGCCGAGCACAGTGGACACGTAGCTCTTCACCGTCGCCTCGGTCAGCCCGAGGCGGTCGCCGATGTCGGCATTGGACCGACCGTCGGCCAACAGGAACAGCACCTGCCGCTCCCGCGCCGACAGCGTCCGGACCAGCCGGACCTCATCGGCGCTGTCCCCCAGGTTGCGGAACCGCGGCAGCAGCCGCGCCGTGATCCGCGGATCGAGCACCGCGCCACCGGCCGCCAGGTCGATCACCGCGCGGACCAGCACCGCCGGGTCGGCGTCCTTGAGCAGGAAACCGTTGGCCCCCAACCGCAACGCCTCGGCGACGTAGTCGTCGAGGTCGAAAGTGGTCAGAACCGCGGCGATCGGCGGAGCCGCCATCGCGCGCAGGTCCCGCAGCGCGCTCAACCCGTCCTTGCTCGGCATCTGCACGTCGACCAGCACCACGTCGGGGCGATGCCCGCGCACCGCGGCGAGCAGCTCCTCGCCGTTGCCCGCCTCCGCCACCACCCGGATGCGGCCGCCCTGCTCCAGAAGAACGCGCAGGCCACGCCGCAACATGACCTCGTCATCGGCCAGCACCAGGCGGATCGGACGTTGCGCGGCCCCCGCCGTCTCCCCGCGCACCTCGGTCACCTCCCCTGTTTCCGAGGGTTTTGAGCAGCCTACTGGGCCCGCACCACCCGGCGCGGGCGCCACGACAGGTCAGCGACGACCGCTCTTGGGGCCTTTTCGCTCCCGCACCCGCACCGAGATCCGCACCGGGCTGCCCACGAAGCCGAAGGTGTCGCGCAACTTGCGCTCCAGGAAGCGCCGGTAGCCGGCCTCGAGGAAACCGGTGGTGAACAGCACCACCGTCGGAGGACGCGAATGGGCCTGCGTCGCGAACAGGATCTTCGGCTGCTTGCCGCCGCGCACCGGCGGCGGGTGCGCCGCGACCAGGTCCGACAGCCACGAGTTGAGCTGCCCGGTCGGGATCCGGGTGTCCCAGGAGTTCAGCGCGGTGCGCAGCGTCGGCGCGAGCTTGCCCACCGCACGCCCCGTCAGCGCCGAGACGTTCACCCGCTCGGCCCACCGCACCCGCACCAGCTCGCGGTCGATCTCCTTGTCCAGTTGGTGCCTGCGGTCCTCGTCGACCAGGTCCCACTTGTTGTAGGCGATGACCAGCGCGCGCCCGGCCTCCACGACCATCGTGAACACCCGCAGGTCCTGCTCGGTCAGCGGCTGCGAGGCGTCCACCAGCACGATCGCGACCTCGGCCGCCTCGATCGCGGCCTTGGTGCGCAGCGAGGCGTAGTACTCCGTACCGCTGGCCGTCTTCACCCGCTTGCGCAGGCCGGCGGTGTCGACGAACCGCCACACCTCACCGTCGAGCTCCACCAGCGAGTCGACCGGGTCGACGGTGGTCCCCGCGACGTCGTCGACCACCGCGCGCAGCTCACCGGTCAACCGGTTGAGCAGGCTCGACTTGCCCACGTTGGGCTTGCCGACCAGCGCGACCCGGCGCGGACCACCGGTCTTGCCGAACTCCTCGTGCGGCACGTCCGGGAAGACCGCCAGGATCTTGTCGAGCAGGTCACCGGAACCACGACCGTGCAGACCGCTCACCGGCATCGGCTCGCCCAGACCCAGAGACCACAGCGCGTGCGCCTCGGCCATCGCCCGCTCGTCGTCGACCTTGTTCGCCGCCACCAGCACCGGCCGCTTCGAGCGCCGCAGCACCCGCGCCACGGCCTCCTCGGTGGCGGTGGCACCCACCTGCGCGTCGACGACCAGCAGGATCGCGTCCGCGGTCGACATCGCCATCTCCGCCTGCGCGGCGACCGCGGCCTGCAGGCCCTTGGCGTCGGGCTCCCAGCCGCCGGTGTCGACCACGGTGAAGCGCCTGCCGTTCCACAGCGCGTCGTAGGCCACCCGGTCGCGGGTCACCCCCGGGGTGTCCTGCACGACCGCCTCCCGGCGGCCGAGCAGCCGGTTCACCAGCGTCGACTTGCCCACGTTGGGGCGGCCGACCACGGCCAGAACCGGCTGCGGCACCGGGGCGTTCTCGTCATCGGAAAGGTCGGCGTCGTCGAACTGGGCCCACTCGGCCTCGTCGGACCACGTGCCGTCCAGACCGGAACCGCCTTCCAGCGACTCGTCGGTCACGCTTCGTTCCTCTCGGTAGTACTAAGTCTTGTCAGCGGTCGGGACCAGCCGGTCCAACTCGGCGATCAGCTCGACCAGTTCGGTGCGCACCCGCTCGGTCGCTGCGGTCAAGCCCGCGCGCCCCTTCGCGTCCGGCAGCACGACCGGATCCCCGAACAGCACGTCGACCCTCGGCAGGAGCCTACGGCCGCGCCCCTCGGGACGCCGCGTCCCCCGGCACGCCACCGGCAGCAGCACCGCACCCGAGGAACGGGCCAGCCACGCCGCCCCGTTCTGCGCCGTGGCCATCTCACCGCCGCGGGTTCCCTCGGGGAACACCCCCACCAACCCGCCCGAGCGCAACACGCGCACCGCCGCCAGCAGCGGCGTGCGGTCCGGCTCGCCACGGCGCACCGGCAGCTGCCCGATCTTGCGCAGGAACCAGCCGAGCAGCCCGCGGAACATCTCGTGCTTGATCAGGAACACCGCGGTGCGTGGGATCATTCCGAACAGCAGCGGCCCATCGGCCAGCGAACTGTGGTTGGCCACCAGCACCACCGGCCCGGTTCGCGGAATCCGGTCGGCGTGGTGGATGCGCACCCGGTACGCGGGGCGCACGAACAGGATCGAGATCCACTGCCCCACCCGGTGCAGGAACGGCGAAGCACCGTCGGGCAGCGTGCCGCCACGCTCCCGCGCCGGTGCCCGACCGCCCTGCGACGCCGGGCCGCTTCCCATCGAGTTCACCGCGATGTCCGTTCCATTCCCGCGAGCAGGCCCCGGTTCTCGACCAGTTCGAGCAGCCGCCCCACCACGGCCGCCACGTCCAGCTCGGTGGTGTCCAGTTCGAGCGCGTCGTCGGCCCGCCGCAACGGCGAGGTCCGGCGCCCGGAGTCCAGCGCGTCCCGGCGCCGCACGTCGGCATGGGTCCGCTCCAGGTCGCTCACGCGTCCCTCGGCTGTGTCCTGCGCCGTGCGGCGCTGCGCGCGGGCGTGCGACGAAGCCGTCAGGAACACCTTCAGCCCTGCATCCGGTGCGACGACCGTGCCAATGTCGCGGCCCTCGACCACTATGCCGCCCGGCGCCGACAGCGCCTCACGGATCAGCCCGCGCTGCTGCTCCACCAGCAACTCGCGCACCGCACCGACCGCCGAAACCGCCGAAACCGCACCAGTCACCTCCGGCCCGCGGATCTCCACGGCCACATCGGCACCGTCCAGGAAGACAGTAGGCGCCAGCGGGTCGGTCCCCATCTCCAGCTTCGCGGCGGAGGCGATCCGCTCGACCCCGGCGGCATCGTCCGGCGCCGCCCCGGCCCGCAGCACGCCGAGCGTCACCGCCCGGTACATCGCACCGGTGTCCAGGTACGTCGCACCCAGCTCCGCCGCCAGCTTGCGGGCCACCGTCGACTTGCCGGTGCCCGACGGACCGTCGAGGGCCACCACACCGCGCAACCTGGCGTGTGCCACGTCGCCTGTCCTCCTTCGTACCGACATCGGCGGTGGATACCCACCGCGACCGACAATCCATTCTGCCTGTTCGGCACGCGGGCACCCCAATCGCATCCGGATCGGCGGTGCCGCCGCCCCGAACGCCTGTACTAGGGTCGCCGGTGTGGACGTGACAGTGACCCCGTTGCCGGGGCTGGGGACGCAGCAGGATTTCACGACCCGCTCCGGTCACCGCATCGGCGTTATCTCCTACCGGGACGGCCGGTTCGAACTGATCGTCTGCAACCACGGCGACCCGGACAAGGTGGCGACGTCGGTCGACCTCACCGTCGAGGAGACCAGCGCCCTGGCCAACCTGCTCGGCGCGCCCCACCTCGTCGCACAGCTCACCGAGCAGCAGCGCGAGGTGGCGGGGATCACCACCCGGCAGCTGCCGGTGGCCCCCGGCTCGCCGTACGACGGCCGCGCCCTCGGCGACACCGAGATGCGCACCCGCACCAGCACCTCGATCGTCGCGGTGGTCCGCGGCGGCACCGTGCACCCCTCACCCCGGCCGGACTTCGAGTTCGCCGGCGGTGACCTGGTCGTCGCGGTGGGCACCGCGGACGGCCTGCGGGCGGCCACCGAGATCCTCGACAAGGGCTGATCTCGCGCCTGCACGGCCGATCAGGGATCGGATGAGCCCGGGCACCCGGGCTCATGCCGACGTGCGCGGGTCCGGCCGGGCAACACGACAACTGCACACGTACTGACCAGGTGAGGGGAAACACCGTTGCACGACACAGCTTTGTCGCTCATCGAGCTGGGAGCGGTGTTCTTCGGACTGGGAGTGCTGGGCAGGCTCGCGTGGAAGATCGGCATCTCGCCGATCCCGCTCTACCTCGTCGGCGGTCTCGCCTTCGGCACCGGCGGCCTCATCCCGCTGCACGGCATCGAATCGTTCACCCACCTCGCCTCCGAGATCGGCGTGGTGCTGCTGTTGCTGTTACTCGGGCTGGAGTACTCGGCGGGCGAGCTCGTCACCGGCCTGCGCCGCTCGTGGCTCGCCGGACTCGTCGACCTCGTCCTCAACGCCGCACCCGGTGTCATCGTCGCGCTGATGCTGGGCTGGGGAGTGGTCGGCGCGCTGACGATGGCCGGCGTCACCTACATCTCGTCCTCGGGCATCGTGGCCAAGGTGCTCGGAGACCTCGGCAGGCTGGGCAACCGGGAGACACCGGTGATCCTGTCGATCCTTGTCTTCGAGGACCTCGCGATGGCGGTGTACCTGCCGATCCTGACCGCCGTGCTGGCCGGGGTGACCTTCTTCGGTGGACTCACCGCCGTCGGCATCTCCCTGGTCGTGATCACGGTGGTGCTGATCATCGCGCTGCGCTTCGGGCGCTACGTCTCCGCGCTGGTCGACAGCCCCAACCCGGAGGTGTTCCTGCTCCGGCTGCTCGGCGCCGCTTTGCTGGTCGCCGGGATCGCCTCCGAGCTGCAGGTCTCGGCCGCGGTCGGCGCGTTCCTGCTCGGCATCGCGATCTCCGGCTCGACCGCCACCAACGCCACGCGCATCCTGGAACCCTTGCGCGACCTGTTCGCGGCGATGTTCTTCGTGGTGTTCGGCCTCAACACCGACCCGACGGCCATTCCGCCGGTGCTGCTGCCCGCGCTGCTGCTGGCTGTGGTGACCAGCGTGACCAAGATCGCCACCGGCTGGGTCGCGGCCGGGATGCAGGGCGTCGGCAAGCTCGGCCGGGCCCGGGCCGGCGCGGCCCTGGTGGCGCGCGGCGAGTTCTCGATCGTCATCGCAGGCCTGGCCGTCGCCAGCGGTGCGGTCACCGGCGACCTCGCGGCGCTGGCCACGACCTACGTCCTGCTCATGGCGGTGATCGGGCCGATGGCCGCGCGCTTCGTCGAGCCGGTCGCCCGCCGCATCGTGCAGCGCCCCGCCGCCCAGGCCCGCCCTCCGGTGCCCAGCTCCGACTCCCCCGCCCAGGTCAGGCCCCAGGCGCCCAGCACTGACCCAGCGGCCAGCGCCGACCGGGCGACCAGCTCTGACGCGGCGCCCAACTCTGACCCGTCGCTCAGCACAGATTCGGCGCTCAGCACTGACTCAGCACACAGCACTGACTCCGACGCCCAGCGCTGAGCGGGCGCCCAACTCTGACCCGTCGCCCAGCTCTGGTCCCAGCGCCCAGCTCTGACTCCGACGTCAAGCTCCGACGTCCGGCGTCCAGCTCTGGTCCCAGCGCTACTCCGCTACCCCGCTGAATCTCCGCCTAGTACTGATTTCGATCCGGACTGAAACCACTAGCGCTATAGACATCAGGCGGCGCAAGACGACAGTCCGAGTCGTCCGGATGCTTCCGCGCTGCCTCTCAGAGCCCGACGGCGCGGTACAGCGAGCTGATCTCCTTGCGGTCGAGCGGCCGGATCGCGCCCTGGCGCTCGGTGGTCAGCCGCACGTCGCCCACGGCGGTGCGGACCAGCCGAAGCACCGGGTGGCCGACCTGCTTCAGCAGCCGCCGCACCACGTGCTTGCGGCCCTCGTGCAGCACGACCTCGACCAGGGCGCGGCCCTCGTTGACGTCGACCAGCTTGAACGAGTCGACCTTGACCGGGCCGTCCTCCAGCTCGATGCCGTTGCGCAGCTCGCGGCCCAGATTCTTCGGGATCGGGCCCGGCACCTCGGCGAGGTAGGTCTTGAGGATCCGGTACGACGGGTGCATCAGCCGGTGCGCCAGCTCACCGTCGTTGGTGATCAGCAGCAGGCCCTCGCTGTCGACGTCCAGCCTGCCGACGTGGTAGAGCCTGCCCTGCCTCTCGCGCAGGTAGTCGCCGATGCACGGCCTGCCCTGGTCGTCGGACATCGTGCAGAGGATGCCCTTGGGCTTGTTGAGCAGCAGGTGCGTCAGGTCCGCGTTGACCATGATCCGGTTGCCGTCGACGTGGATGACCGCGGTGTCCGGGTCGACCCGGGTGCCCAGCTCCAGGACGATCTCGCCGTTGACCTCGACGCGTCCCTCGACGATCATCTGCTCCGCCGCACGCCGCGAGGCCACCCCGGCCTGGGAGAGCACCTTCTGCAGCCGGACGCCTTCCGCGCTGGGCGAGTTGGTCGGGGAACGGTGTTCAGACATCGTCGATCGCATCCACTTCGGGCAACAAGGGGGCCAACGGCGGCAGATCCTTCAGCGAGGACAGGCCGAGCCGTTCCAGGAACAGCTCGGTCGTGCAGTAGAGGATGCCGCCGGTCTCCGGGTCGGTACCGGCCTCTTCGATAAGGCCGCGCCCCACAAGGGTACGGATGACGCCGTCGACGTTCACACCGCGTACCGCGGCCACCCGGGAACGCGTGACCGGCTGCCGGTAGGCGATCACGGCGAGGGTCTCCAGCGCGGCCCTGGTCAGCTTGGCCCGCTGCCCGTCAAGCAGGTAGCGCTCGACGTAGGGCGCGTAGGTCTCGCGGGTGTAGAAGCGCCAGCCGTCACCGACCCGGCGCAGGTCGATGCCGCGCCTGGCTTCGGCGTAGCCGTCCGACAGCCGCCGCAGGGCTTCCCGGATGCGGGCGACGGGCTGGTCGAGCGTGTTCGCCAGCAGTTCCTCACCGGCGGGGACGTCGACCACGAGCAGCAGCGCCTCCAGGGCGGCGTCGAGGTCGTCGTCGGAACTGAGGTCCGGCGCCGCGTTCGTCTCGACAGCGGCCGTTCCGTCCTCGGCTCCGGGTTCTTCGGCACTACCGTCCTCCGCGGCAGCGTCCCCTGCTCCTGTGTCTGACGTCTCCGCAGCGAGCACTTCGGCGACCACCGCGGACGCCGCTTCGGACTTCGAACCCGACTCGGCAGGCCCATCCTCGGCCACTGCGGAATTCGCGCCGGGCTCTGAGGTCGTCTCCGCGGGTGCGTGCGTCGCCGCCAGCAAGTCCTCGACCGCGTCGGAAACCGCGCCGCCTTCGGCAGGCGCTCCCTCCGCGGACGCGGCTCCGCCGTCCGCGCGCTCCCGCGCGCCGTCCGCCTCCGCCGTCGGCCGCCCGGCTCCGCCGTCGCCGCGCTCCGCAGCGCCGTCCGGCTCCGCCGACCCGGCGGCGGCCGACCGCTCCGCCTCGCCGCGGCCCGGCTCCGCCGCGACCGCCGCGTCCGTGGGCGACTCCGTCGCCGCGGTCCCCGGCTCCGCCGGGGAGGGCCCGGCCGGCCCTGCGGGCCCGGCCTCGGGCGCCGTGCCCTCGTGCTCGGCTCCGCTTCGCTCGCTCACCCGTACTCCTCTTCCTCCTGGCTGGCCCGCGCCGCCTCCGCGTCGGCCTGCGCCTGCGCCACGCTGCCGCCGACCCACCGCACCGACAGATCACCGAGCGGGCTCTCCTGCTCGAACAGGATGACGGTCTCCCGGAACAGCTCCAGCAGCGCCAGGAAGCGGGCGACGATCTCGACGGTGTGGCCGCAGTCGGACACCAGCTCGGCGAAGGTCAGAGAACCCTTCTCGGCCAGGCGCACCCGCAGCAGCGCCGCGTGTTCCCGGACCGAGACCTGGTGCTGGTGGATGTGGTCGAGCGAAACGGTCGGCGGTGGTTTCGGCCGGAACACCGCGGCGGCGACCTCGGCGAACCGTTCCGGCCCGACTCCGATCATGACCTCGGGGAGCAGTCCCTCGAACCTGGGGTCCAGCGCCACCGAGCGCGGATACCGCCGCAGCGCCCCGGCTTCGAGCTCGCCGAACAGGGCGGCCACCTGCTTGTACGCGCGGTACTGCAGCAGCCGGGCGAAGAGCAGGTCCCTGGCCTCCAGCAGCGCCAGGTCCTCCTCGTCTTCGACGTCGGCGGCGGGAAGCAACCGGGCCGCCTTCAGGTCGAGCAGGGTCGCGGCGACCACCAGGAACTCGGTGGTCTCGTCGAGGTCCCAGTGCTCGCCCAGCGCCTTGGTGTAGGCGATGAACTCGTCGGTGACCTTGTGCAGCGCGACCTCGGTGACGTCGAGCTGGTGCTGCGAGATCAGCTGGAGCAGCAGATCGAACGGGCCCTCGAAGTTCTCGAGCCGCACGGTGAACCGGCTGCTGCCGCCACCCTGCTGCTCGGTCGGGTCGGATGCCTCGTCCGGGACAGCGGAAGCGGTCACGCGGAGTGCTCCCGACGCAGCCTTCGGACGAGGATCGAGTCGGCACCGCGTTCTTCGAGGTCGGCCAGCAGCACGGCTATCGCCTCACGCACGATCCGGCCGCGGTCGACGGCCACGCCGTGCTCGGCGCGCAGAGCGAGCCGGGCCTGCTCCAACCCGACCAGTTCCTCGGCCGAGACGTACACGGTGATCTTCGAGTCGTGCTTGCCGCGACCGGAGCCCACCCGTCCCGCATCGGTGACCGGCGGTTCCGCGGGCCGAACCGTCGTCCGGAACAGTTCGGCCGCACCGGGCAGCGCGGCGCGGCGGGTCACGCCGTTCCTCCCATCACTCGGCGGCACGACCGCGGAGCACCTCGTCCCCTGGTCATCGAGCCATCACCTCGCGGGCGATCACCTCGCGGGCGAGCGCCCGGTAGGCCCGCGCGCCGGCCGAGCGCGGTGCCCAGCGCGTGATCGGCTCGCCGGCGACCGTGGTCTCCGGGAAGCGGACGGTGCGGTTGATGACGCTGTCGAACACGATGTCCCCGAATGCTTCTACCACCCTGGCCATGACCTCGCGGGAGTGCAGGGTGCGTGGGTCGAACATCGTCGCAAGGATGCCGCTGATCTCCAACTTGGGGTTCAGCCGTTCCCGGACCTTCTCGATGGTGTCGATCAGCAGCGCGACCCCGCGGAGGCTGAAGAACTCGCACTCCAGCGGGATGATCACCCCGTCGGCGGCGGCCAGTGCGTTCACCGTGAGCAGGCCGAGCGAGGGCTGGCAGTCCACCAGCACGTAGTCGTAGTCGGCCAGCGCCGGGCCGAGCACCCTGCCCAGCGTCTGCTCCCGGCCCACCTCGGCGACCAGCTGCACCTCGGCGGCCGACAGGTCGATGTTGCTCGGCAGCAGGTCCATGCCCTCGACCGTGGTGCGCATCACCACGTCGTGGACGTCGACCGACCGTTCCATGATCACGTTGTAGATCGTCTGGTCGAGCTGGTGGGGGTGCACGCCGAGGCCGACCGAAAGCGCGCCCTGCGGGTCGAAGTCCACCAGCAGCACCCGGCGTCCGAACTCCGCCAGGGAGGCTCCCAGGTTGATCGTCGACGTGGTCTTTCCGACCCCACCCTTCTGGTTGCACATCGCCAGCACCGAAGCAGGACCGTGCCTGTCCAGCATCGGCGGCTCGGGAATGTGCCGGAGTGGCCGGCCGGTCGGGCCGACACCCCGGGAGGCTTCCGGCGACAGGTCGATGTCCTCGTCGGCGGTGTCGGGCTTGTGCGGGGCGATGCTCAGGTCGACAGCGCCCCGGGACCGCCCGTCGGCGGAGGGTTGCGGTGTCGACATGGCGATCTGACTCCTTCTGTACCGGCGGCGATCAATCGCAGCCTAAGTGGCATTAACGACCAGCGGCAACGTGCCTCGCCGACATGTCGGAAATGCGTTCAGCGTTCCTGAGATCTTCTTCTACCCTGTCACGCGCCGTCGCGCATGTCGCGGAATCACATCGAAAACCCGCGAGCGATCACGCGGTGATCAATGCCGGGCACGGGGGTGCGCGGTCGCGTGGACCTCGCGCAGCGTGTTGACCGTGATCAGGGTGTAGACCTGGGTCGTCGTCACCGAGGCGTGGCCCAGCAGTTCCTGCACGACGCGCACGTCGGCGCCGCCTTCGAGCAGATGGGTGGCGAACGAATGCCGCAGGACGTGAGGCGAAACACCGCTGCCGATGCCCGCGCGCTCGGCCGCGGATTTCAACGCGTTCCACGCGCTCTGGCGGGACAGGCGGGTCCCGCGGGAGTTGAGGAATACCGCGGAGCTGCCCCGTCCGCGGCCCGCGAGCACCGGTCTGGCCCGCACCATGTAGGCCCCGAGCGCAGCCAGAGCGGGGCGACCGACCGGCACGAGGCGTTGCCGCCCGCCCTTGCCGTCGAGCAGGATCGTGCGCTCGGCTTCGTCCACGTCGTCGACGTCGAGCCCGACCGCCTCGGAGATCCGGGCCCCCGAGGAGTACAGCAGTTCCAGCAAAGCCCGGTCGCGCAGACCGCGGACGTCCTCCCCACCGGTGTTGTCCAGCAGGCGCAGCACGTCGGAGACCGGCAACGCCTTGGGCAGTCGCTTCGGCGGGCTCGGCGGCGAGATCTCCCTGGCCACGTCGACCTCGACGATGCCGTCGGCGTGGGCGAAGCGGTGCAGGCCGCGCGCGGCGATCAGCGCCCGCGCGGCCGACGACTGCGCCAGCGCGGGCCGCTCGGGACCGCCTTCGCGCAGCTCGGCGAGGAAGGCGGACAGGTGCGTCGAGCGGACCTCACCGAGCGCGCGAACCCCCGACTCGAGCAGGTGGTCGGCGTAGCGCCGCAGATCGCGGGCGTAGGAGTCCAGGGTGCTGCGGGCGGTGCCCCGCTCCACCGCGAGGTGGTTCAGGTAGCCGCTGAACACGCTGGAGAGCTCCGGCGGCAGGTCGTCGAAGGACTTCACCGCTCGTCACGTGCGGCCAGGCGCCGGGGACGGTCCCGCCAAGGGGCGTCGGCAGGTCTGGCCTCGGCACGTCCGTCCAGCACGGCCTGAGCCGCGATCAGGCCCGAGACGGCGGGGGCGTTGACGATCTCGCCGGCGAAAACCATCCGTATCGCCTCCTCCAGCGGGAAGCGGCGGATCACCAGGTCGGCTTCCTCGTCCCCGACAGCGTCCGGGCGTTCCACTTCGGACAGGCCGCGCGCCAGGAACACCCGCTCGGACTGGTCGGTGAAGCCCGGCGAGGAGGCGATGTCCACCAGGACCGACCAGTCGTCGGCGGCGAGGCCGACCTCCTCCACCAGCTCCCGCTGCGCCGTGCGCTGCGGGTCCTCGCCCGCGACGTCGAGCAGCCCGGCGGGCAGCTCCCACAGTCGGCGGCCCAGCGGGTAGCGGTACTGGTGGATCAGCACGACCTGGTCGTAGGCGTCGACCGCGACCACCGCCACCGCACCCAGGTGCTCGACGACCTCGCGGCGCGCACGCCCGCCGCCCGGCATGGAGACCTCGTCCTTGCGCAGGGCAAGGATCTTCCCGACGTACACATCGGAGCTGTCCAGCGTGGTGAACTCGTGCTCCCCGTTGGTGCGCTTGATACCGCCTGCGTCTGCGGCGTCGCTCGTGCTCACGCGGCCCACCCTAGAGCCTGATCACCGAAAAGGCCGACTGCAAGGCCACACCGGACCGATCTCCCGCAGTTCCGGGATCCAACGCCCTCTCCAGTCCGCCATCGTGCTGGTCCCGGATCGCATCGGCGATCCGCTTGTGCCGCGTCCTCCGCCTCTCCTCAGGACCGCTTGCGGTGCTCCGGCAGCGGGCACCGGATGAGGGCCCTGCCAGCCCTCCGCCCACTGCAACCATCGGGGTCCCGCTCGACGCGACAGCCACCTCACCGCTGATTTCGCTCCGCACACGAGACCATCACGCACTGGTCAAGATCGATTCACAGTAGGCCGGAGTCCAGTGAAAGCCGCCACCCCGTTTCCGGCATCTCCGACACCGCTCCAACACCAAGCCTTGGTGCCGGCGAAATCGCCATACAGCGCACAAGCAAGTTCCGTGCACCGCACGTCGGCAATTCACCAGTCCCGAACGCACCAGGCACTGGAAAGACCCCTACTCAGGCACTAGTGCCAACGTTCGGCATCCCTCGATCCACGCGCCTTCTGAGCGCGCTCCCCGGTCGACACGGCATGCTCGGAACGGCCCGGCGGTCACCGCATGCCCGCCACGCCTACTCGCCGCGGCTGTTCAACCTGTCCGGGATCACGCCCCGAACCGCCATCGACTCAGCCTCGTCGCCGACACCACACCAGTCCCTGCAGCACTCGCAGTGCAAACCGACCCTCACCGGCCACGTCCGACTCACACCAGGCGGAAGGACGGGCGGCTCGGGACCACCTGCGATCCCGAGCCGCCCGACCTGTTCGCCGCGGCTACACGCTCGCGGTGGACTCCTGAACGCTGTCGGAGATGTCCACCGGCAACCGCTCCGCTGCCCGGTACTCCAGCGCGGCGTTGACGAAAGCCGCGAACAGCGGGTGCGGGCGGGTCGGCCTGCTCTTCAGCTCCGGGTGCGCCTGCGTACCGACGAAGAACGGGTGCTGGTCGCGGGGCAACTCGACGAACTCGACGAGCCGGCCGTCCGGCGAGGTGCCCGAGAACACCAGCCCGGCCTTGCTCAGTCGGTCCCGATAGGAGTTGTTCACCTCGTAGCGGTGACGGTGCCGCTCGGCCACCTCGGTCTCGCCGTAGGCCTCGGCGACCACGGAGCCGGGCACCAGCTTCGCCGGGTACGAACCGAGCCGCATGGTGCCGCCCATGTCCCGGTCACCGGAGATCACGTCGTGCTGGTCGGCCATGGTGCTGATCACCGGGTGCTGGCACGGCTCCTCGAACTCGGTCGAGTTCGCCCGCTCCAACCCCGCCAGCGCACGCGCGGTCTCGATCACCATGCACTGCAGGCCGAGGCACAGGCCGAGCGTCGGGATCCCGTGGGTACGGGCGTAGCGGATCGCACCGAGTTTGCCCTCGATGCCCCGGACGCCGAAGCCGCCCGGGATCAGCACGCCGTCCATGCCCGACAACGCGTGCGCCGCGCCGGACTCGGTCTCGCAGGTGTCGGAGGGCACCCACGCGATCTCGACCTTGGCCCGGTGGGCGAATCCGCCGGCACGCAGCGCTTCGGTCACCGAGAGGTAGGCGTCGGGCAGGTCCACGTACTTGCCCACCAGAGCGATGCGCACCCGCTCGGACGGCTTGTGCACGCGGTCGAGCAGGTCTCCCCACACCGACCAGTCGACGTCGCGGAACGGCAGGCCCAGACGCCGCACGAGATACGCGTCGAGGCCCTCGCTGTGCAGCACGCGCGGGATGTCGTAGATCGACGGCGCGTCCGGGCAGGCGACGACACCGTCGGAGTCGACGTCGCACATGAGCGCGATCTTGCGCTTGAGGTCCTCGGGCAGTTCCCGGTCGGCCCGGCACACCAGCGCGTCGGGCTGGATACCGATGTTGCGCAGCGCCGCCACCGAGTGCTGGGTCGGCTTGGTCTTCAGCTCACCGGAAGGCGCGAGGTAGGGCACGAGCGAGACGTGCAGGAAGAAGCAGTTGTCCCGGCCGACGTCGTGACGGACCTGCCTGCACGCCTCCAGGAACGGCAGCGACTCGATGTCGCCGACCGTGCCGCCGACCTCGGTGATGACCACGTCCGGCGTGCGGCCGTCCTCGTCCGGCTCGGCCATCACCCGGATCCGTGCCTTGATCTGGTCGGTGATGTGCGGGATCACCTGCACCGTGTCGCCGAGGTACTCGCCGCGGCGTTCCTTCGCGATGACCGCGGAGTAGACCTGGCCTGTCGTGACGTTGGCGTTGCGGGTCAGGTCGCGGTCCAGGAACCGCTCGTAGTGGCCGATGTCGAGGTCGGTTTCCGCGCCGTCCTCGGTCACGAAGACCTCACCGTGCTGGAACGGGTTCATCGTTCCGGGGTCCACGTTGAGGTAGGGGTCGAGCTTCTGCATGGTCACCCGCAGCCCGCGGGAAGTCAGCAGTTCGCCCAGGCTTGACGCCGTGAGCCCCTTACCCAAAGAGGAGGCCACGCCCCCTGTGACGAACACGTGCTTGATCGTGCGTGCTTGCGGCACCAAGAAAGCTCCCCGTGGTCAAGCCGTCGCCGGGCTGATGTTCTGCGCTGGCAGGACGGCTGGATCCGTCGCTCCCACGGAATTCCAGCCTATCGCACGGCCGCGGCGGGTCGCACCAAGCCCCAACGCTGCCGGGCCCGCTGGATGCGGCAGGTCAACCGCCATCCGGGTCCATTGCCCCGGACACGGCGTGTGCACGACCTGGCCAGCCCGTCGCAATCCCACCTGGTGACGGTCGACACCGAACGCCCCTTGCCTCAGCTCGCGCCCCGGCCCACCACCTCCTCGACGAACGCCGCCGAATCCTCGCGTGTCATCGACAGCGCCTCCAGTTCGGCCAGCGCCTCGCGGTACGCCGCCACCTCCGGAGCCTCCTCGAAGTAGACGCAGTCGACGCGCCCGGTCACGAACACGATGTCGGGGTGCGCGTTCTGCCTGAACTCCAGGATCGAGAACGGCGCCTCGACCGGCACCGCCCCGGCCGAGAACGGCAGGACCCGGAGCCGCACCTCCGGGCGAGCGACTAGCTCCAAGAGCCTGCTGAGCTGCTGCTCCGCCCCTGAAGCACGGTGCAGCGCCGACTCCGAGAGCACGAAGTCGAACTCGGTCTCGCGGTCCTCGAGCACGTGCTGCTGCCGCTGGAGGAGCAGCTCGAGTCTTCGTTCAAGAATCGAGCCCTGAGCCGAGGCACCGCGTCCCATCGCCGACGCCGCGTAGTCGCGGGTCTGGAACAGGTCCGGGATCAGTTCCGCGGCGAAGCCTCGGATCACGTTCGCTTCCGCCTCGAGCCCCACGTACACCTTGCGTTCGGTAGGCAGCACATCTGCGAAGCCCTCCCACCAACCTCGTGCGCGGGCCTCGCGTGCGAGCTCCACCAGCCGTTCCCGCTGCTGCGGGGTCGCACCGCACACTTCGGCCAGAGCGATGACGGCGTCGATTCCCACGCCCTGCTTGGCGCTCTCGATCTTGCTGACTTTTCCCTGTTGCCAACCGAGGCGGTGGGCCACGTCGACGTGGGTCAGGCCGGCCGACAGGCGGAGTCGCTTGAGTTCGGACGCGAGGACCCGGCGGCGCAGGGTCGGGCTCACCATTTTCGCCCCTGGGGAGGGCGCGACCTCCCGAGGCGAGGTCGCCACCTCGCCGGGGTCGTGGACTGCGGCGGCAGTGGAGGCAGAGGCAGTAACCGAGAGAGGAGCGGAGGCGGATGTCGATGTCATGACTCCACCTTCCCGAGCCCCAGCTCGGCAGTCCAGGAATACCACCTGTTCGAATGATTGTTTGAAGAATTCGAGCAAATCGAATAATTCCCGTGGATCATCTGGTGCATGGACCTCAGACCACGATCCGGCGCAGGCCCCCTCCCCCTTGAGCGCCGGATCCCATGGCCGGGCGGGCACGCCCCGAACACGCCGCCCGGCACGCCTCTGCCCGCCCACCGTCGACCGCGGTGGGCGGGCAGAGGATCCGGCTACCGGGCTCGTCCCCGGTCAGCCTCGCGAACCGGGCAACGCCCCCTGGGCGTTGCCCGCGCTGCCGTAGTGACCGGACTGGCGGTCGAACTGCTCCCGCAAAGCCATGATCACGGCGACCCGTCCTGCGGCCGTATCGGTGTTGTCCACGGTGGACACCAACGATGCGATGGAGTTGTCGGCCCGGACGATGCCGACCGGGCCGCTGCCGTCGGCCGAACCCGCGGTACCGGCGAGGACTGTTCCGGCACCGGATCGGTCGAGCTGGGTGGCCATTCTCGCGAGGATCGCCGAGCGGGCACCGGCCGACTCGTCCTCCACGCGCGCACGGGTCAGCACCACCGCCGCCTGCGCCGGCTTCACCTCCTGCGCGACGTGGGCGAAGCCGCCCGCCGTGAGTCCGGCGAGCGCGGCCGTTCGCTCTTCCGCGGAGGCGTGGGGCTGGCCGGCCCTCGGGTCGAGCAGGCTGACGGGCCCCAGCAGTCCGCCCGCGAGCGTTCCCGGGTCCGCCGAAGCGGGAACCTGCACCCCCGTGGGCAGCAGCTCGTTCACCACCTGGCGGAGCTGGTCCGCCCGGTACGGATCCGTGACACCGTCGGTGAGCTGCAGCTCGCCGGTCACGGACGCTCCGGCGGCCGAAAGCAGCTCCTTGAGGGCGTCGCGATCCGCCGGGTCCACCCGGTGGTCGCTGATCAGCACGACCGTTCGCCCGTTCAACTGACCCTGCACCGCGGCGGGACCGATCGCCCGCCCGAACCGGTCGGCTCCCTCGACCTGCGCCCTGAGCGCGTCCCGCTCGGCGCGCAGCTGTTCGGTTTGGCCGTCCAACGAGTCCCGGTCCGCCACCACGCTGGAGAGCAGGCGTTCGCTGACCGAGGTGGAGCCGAGCACGACCCCCAGTGCGAGCGCGAGGAACACGGCGGCGACCGACACGATGTGGTATCGCAGCGAGATCACGTGAAAAGCCCCTTGAGGTATGCGAAGACGGCGTTGCCGGTGTCGGCGAGCACGTCGAAGTACGAAGAGCCGAGCCCGGATGCCACCAGGGCGATGAACGTCGCCGCCAGCGCCGCCACCGCCAGGAGCAGCACCGCGCTGACCGGCGTCCTGCTGCTTTGCAGCGTGGTCAGCGCGGTGCCGTCCACGACCTTGCCTCCGAGCCGCAGCCGGGTCAGGAAGGTCGAGGGGTTGGAGCCGGAGCGGCCGCGGTCGAGGAACTCGTGCAGGGTCGCCTGGAACCCGACGGTGACCACCAGACTCGCGCGGTGCGACTCGGCCAGCAGCAGGGCGAGGTCCTCCGGGTTGCCCGCGGCGGGGAAGGTCACCGCCCCGATGCCCAGGTCCTGTATCCGTTCGAGTCCGGGAGCGTGACCGTCGATATGCGCAGGGATCACGACTTCCGCACCGCACTTCAGGGTGTCGGTGCTGATGTCGGCGGGGTCGCCGACGATGACTTCGGGGCGGTAGCCCAGCGCGCGCAACGTGTCGGCGGCGCGCTCGACACCGATCAGCACGGGCCGGTACTCCCGGACGTATCGCCTGAGCCGCTTGAACTCCTCGGCGTGACCCTGCCCGGGAGCGAGCACCAGCACGTGGCGCTGCTCCATCGCCACGGTCAGATCCGGAACGCCGATCCCGTCCAGGATCAGCATCCGCTCCCTGCGGAGGAACTCGATGGTGTTGGCGGAAAAGGCCTCGAGCTGTGCGGCCATCCCCGCCTTGGCCTCGATCATGTGGTCGGCG
Organism: Saccharopolyspora erythraea NRRL 2338; assembly: GCF_000062885.1. Taxonomy (NCBI): domain Bacteria; kingdom Bacillati; phylum Actinomycetota; class Actinomycetes; order Pseudonocardiales; family Pseudonocardiaceae; genus Saccharopolyspora; species Saccharopolyspora erythraea. The sequence continues at coordinate 5,868,118 of NC_009142.1, forward strand.
ACCGAGTCGGCGTCCTGTTCGTTGCCGCGGCCGACCTCCCGGTCGCCGACGAAGATCCCGCCTTCGTGCAGCCGGATGCGCGCGCCGTCGCGCAGGCGGTGCATGATCGCGGCCCCCGCCCCGTCGACGAGCGTGATACCGGCGGAGAGCAGGACTTCAGGGCCGAGGTTGGGAAACCGCCCGGAGATGGAGGGGGAGGCGTTCACGACTCCGACTACCTCCGCGGCGACCAACGCCTCCGCCGTTCGCCGGTCGAGATCCGGCTGGTCCAGGATGGCGATGTCGCCGGCGCTGACGCGCCGCAGCAGATCACCCGGCCTGCGCTCGACCCTGGCGATCCCGACGACGCCGGGCAGACGCTCCTTGTCCCGGGAAAGCAGTCTGCTGAACCTCATGCGCAGATGGTGACAAACCGATCACGTGCGGTCGTCACGCCACGCCGGGAACATTACGCCGTCTGTCGCATTGTCAACGCGATCGAACGGTTCTGCGCCTGGTCAGCGTCGGCTGCGTGCCGCGGTCCTCTTCGCGCGCCGTCCGGACTTCTCGCCGTTCTCCGTCCAGCCGTCGCGCGACTTGTGCGAGCTCGCGGTGGCGAGCAGCTCCTCGGCGTGCGCACGGCCGGTCTCGGTGGAGTCGAGTCCGGCGAGCATCCGGGCGAGTTCGGCGACCCGCTCCTCGTCCGCGACGGTGCGCACATCGCTGCGCGTCAGCCCGCCGTCGCTCGCGCCCTTGTCCACCACCAGGTGGCGGTCGGCGTACGCGGCCACCTGCGGGAGGTGGGTCACCACGATGACCTGGTGGGTCCGCGCCAAGCGCGCGAGGCGGCGACCGATCTCCACCGCCGCGCGCCCGCCGACACCCGCGTCGACCTCGTCGAACACCAGCGTCGGCACCGTGTCGGCGTCGGCGAGCACGACTTCCAGGCCGAGCATCACGCGCGAGAGCTCACCACCGGAGGCGCCCTTGTGGATGGGCAGCGCGGGGGCGCCCGAGTGCGCCACCAGCTGCAGCTCGACCTCGTCCACCCCGTCCGGACCGGCGTGCACCGTCCGGCCGTCCACGGTCAACGCCGACGTGTCGGAGTCGTCGGTCTCCCTCGGACGCACGACGACCTCCAGCCGCGCCTGCGACATCGCAAGGCCGGCCAGCTCCGCGGTCACCGCGCCGGCCAGCCGCACAGCCGCCTCGGCACGCCCCGCCGACACGATCTGCGCGTGCTCGGCGACCTCGGCGGCCAGCTCGTCGCGGCGCGCCGCCAGTGCGGCCAGCGCCTCGTCGGAGGTGTCCATCCCGGACAGCCGCTGCCGGGCGTCCTCGGCCCAATCCAGCACGCCGTCGATGTCGGCCGCGTACTTCTTCGTCAGCTGCTTGAGCTCCGCCTGCCGTGCGAGCACCTGCTCCAGCCGCGCCGGGTCGGCGTCGAGGCGGTCCAGGTAACCGCCGAGCTCGGTTCCGACGTCGGCCAGCACGGCTGCCGCCTCGGCGACCCGCGGCTCCATCTCCCTGAGCACGGGGTCTTCAGCGCCACCGAGACGGCGTCGGGCATCTCCGATCAGTCCCATCGCGCCGGGCGCGTCCGGATCTCCGTCGACGGCGCCGCTCAGCGCGATCTGTGCGCCCGTGGCGATCTCCCGGAGCTGGTCGACGTCGGCGAGCCGACGGGCCTCGTCGACCAGCGCGGTGTCCTCACCGGGTTCGGGGGCGACGGCGTCGATCTCGGACAGCCCGTGACGGAGCAGGTCGGCCTCCCGGGCCAGCTCCCGCGAGCGCTGGGTGCGCTCGGTGATCTCCCGCACCGCCTCGGCCCATTCGGACCGGGTGCGCTGGTAGTCGGCCAACGGCCGGAGCACGGAGTCGCCCGCGAACCGGTCGAGGACCGCGCGTTGCTCTCCCCCGCGCAACAGCCGAAGCTGGTCGTTCTGCCCGTGCACCGCGAGAACCTGCTCGGCGAGTTCGGAGAGCACTGCGTTGGGCACCGAGCGGCCACCGAGATGCGCTCGGGAGCGGCCGTCCGCGTTGACGTTGCGGACCGCGATCAGGCTGCCGTCCTCGTCCGGTTCCGCTCCGGCGTCCCGAGCGACCTTGGCGGCCGGCGACTCCGGCGTCGTCTCGAACCGGCCCTCGACCACCGCGCGTGGGGCTCCGGAGCGAACGCGCGACGCGTCCGCCCGGCCACCGCCGAGCAGGTGCAGCCCGGTGACCACCATCGTCTTGCCCGCACCGGTCTCGCCGGTGACAACCGTCAGACCCGGGTGAAGTTCGAGCGTAGCGTCGTCGATGACGCCCAGGCCCTGGATGCGCATCTCCGCCAACACACCAAGCACCCTAGCCGCACCGCCGTTCGGGCGGGGCGCCGCCAGCCCGATCAACGCGCTCCGGGCGAGCGGAGCGATCAGTCGGCCAAGTCCTCGCGCACCGCCGATCTCGCCGTTCTCAGTAGTCAGAGCGCATTCGAGAGGTCGTCAGTCCGTCACGGGCCCGCGCCAGCCCTGCACCGGCAGCTCGAACTTGCCAACCAGCCGGTCGGTGAAGGCCGTGTCGTGCAGGCGAACCAGGCGGACCGGGGTGTTGCCTGCGACGACCTCCACGCGGGCTCCGGCAGGGAGGTCGAAGTGGCGCTGTCCGTCGCAGCACAGGACCGCGTCGTGGCCGTTCTGCGCGATCTCCAGGGCGATCAGCGACTCCCTGGAGACGACGAGCGGGCGGGAGAAGAGCGCGTGCGCGTTGCTCGGCACGACCAGCAGGGCCTGCACCTCCGGCCAGACCACCGGCCCGCCTGCCGAGAACGCATACGCGGTGGAGCCGGTGGGCGTCGAGCACAGCACACCGTCGCAGCCGAACGCCGAAACCGGGTGGCCATCGACCTCGATGACCACGTCGAGGATGCGCTCGCGGCTGCTCTTCTCGACGCTGGCCTCGTTGAGCGCCCAGGTGGTGGCGAGGATCTCACCGTTGAGAGAGGCGGTGATCTCCACCGTCATCCGCTCCTCGACGTGGTAACAGCCCTCCACCACGGCGTTGACCGCCTCGTCGAGCGCGTCGGAGTCGGCCCCGGCCAGGAATCCGACCCTGCCGAGGTTCACCCCGAACACCGGGACCTGCGCCATCCGCGCCAGCTCGGCGGCGCGCAGCAGCGTGCCGTCGCCGCCGAGGACCAGGACGAGCTCGGTGCCCTTGGCGGCCAGCGGGCCGGTCTTCACCGCCTGGGTGTAGCAGGCCGGGTCGAGCTCCGCGGCCTCCTCGGCGAGCACGCGCACCCGTATGCCCGCGCCGAGGAGCTGGCCTGCGACCTTCTCAGCGGTCCGCAGGTTGTACTGCTTGCCGGTGTGCACCACCAGCAGCAACTCTCGGGTCAAGGGTCACTCCCTCACCACTGCTTGCTCGCCTTGGTCACGTCGTTGTCGACGCCTTTGGCCGCGGACTGCGGCCCCCTGCGCACCGCCTCGGCGACGAGTTCGTCAGCGTCCACCGCGCCTGCTCCTTCGCCGACACGCAGCCATGCGAAGTACTCGACGTTGCCGGACGGGCCCGGCAGCGGACTGGCCACGACCCCTCGGAGGCCGAGGCCGCTGTTCTCGGCGAAGCGCACCACCTCGAGCACCGCGTCGGCTCGGAGATCGGGATCACGGACGACCCCGCCCGAGCCGAGACGCTGCTTGCCCACCTCGAACTGCGGTTTGATCATCGGGACGATGTCGGCTCCCTCGGCCGCGCACGCGATCAACGCGGGCAGGACGAGCTTCAGCGAGATGAACGACAGGTCGGCGACGACCAGTTCGACCTGGCCACCGATCTCCTCCGGGGTCAGGGAGCGCACGTTGGTGCGGTCGTGGATCTTGACCCGTTCATCGGTTTGCAGCTTCCAGACGAGCTGGCCGTATCCGACGTCGACCGCCACGACCTCCTTGGCTCCGCGGCGCAGGAGCACGTCGGTGAAGCCGCCCGTGGAGGCGCCAGCGTCGAGGCACCGGCGGCCATCTACGCGAAAACCTTCCGGCTCGAACGCCTCCAGGGCGCCGAGGAGCTTGTGCGCGCCGCGGGAGGCCCAGCCCGGATCGTCGACGTCCTCGGCGACCAGCACGGGGGCGTCGAGCTCGACCGCCGTGGCGGACTTGCGGGCGACCATCCCGCGCACGCTCACCCTGCCCGCCGCGACCAGTTCGGAAGCGTGCTCCCTGGACCGGGCGAGTCCGCGTCGAACGAGTTCGGCGTCCAACCGCGCCTTGCGTGGCACTGCTCAGCTCCCGTTGCCGTTGGTACCGGAATGCGGGTTGTCGGCCTTGCTCAGGGCGTCGGTGAGCGCGGTGTGCACTGCTTCGAAGCGCTCGACGTGCTCGGGCACCGGAAGGTCACCGACCTCGTCGAGCCTGCAAAGGGCGGCTTCGATGGCCTGCACCGCGGCCTGGCCGTCGTCACCCTGGACCTGTGCCGCGAACATCGCCGGATTCGGCGCCGGAGCACCGTCGAACCGTCCTGGAGAGGCCATTTGCTCCCGCTCCCATCGATCATGCCGCACGCGTCCCTGCGTCGACATGTCCACGCTAGCGGAATGTCCACGCCGGGACACCGCAGCCTGGCCGTGTCCTTCGTCAGCTCAACCCGAGTGTCCTGAGAGCGGAGTCCGCGTGGGGATCGGCGCCTCGGACGGCGATCGCGCCGGAGCCGTGCCGCCAGCGCACGGCGCACATGGTGCGCAGGGCGCCGAGCGGATCGTCCTTGCCGGAGTTGGATGCGAGTTCGAGGACGGTGTCGTCCACCCGGACCTTCCACTCCGGCTGTTCGGCGACGACCGACTCCGCGCCCGGACGGTGCAGCGCACTGAGATCGGGGGCGACGTGGTCCGGTCGCTTGTCCGGTCCGGCAGCGAGCAGGTCGGCCGGCGTGTGGACGCCGGTGAGCACCATGAGCGAGGTCATCCCGGCCCGGACGGCACCGGCGATGTCGGTGTCGAGCCGGTCACCGGCCATCAGCGCCCGGGTGCCGCCGGCGGACACGACGGCGTTGTCCAGCAACGGCCTTTCCGGCTTGCCCGCCACCGTCGGCGACTGACCGGTCGCGGCCTTGAGCGCGGCGACCATCGCGCCGTTGCCTGGCAGCTCACCCCGCTCGGTCGGCAGTGTGACGTCCTCGTTGCACGCCACCCACAGCGCGCCCGCGCGGATGGCCAGGCAAGCCTCGGCGAGGTTCTTCCAAGCGGTGTCTGGGGAATGTCCCTGCACCACGGCGACCGGCTCCTCGCCGACCTCGCGTACGGGAACAAGCCCGACCTTGTCCACTTCGGACTCGAGGGCCGATGTGCCGACCACCAGGACCTTCGCGCCTTCGGGCAGGTTTTCGGCGAGGACGGCCGCGCCCGCTTGCGAACTGGTGCTCACTTCGACCGGCTCGGTCGGGAGTCCCAGCCGGGCCAGGTGGTCCGCGACCGCCTGCGGGCTCTTGGCCGCGTTGTTGGTGACGAACCGGACCTTGACGCCGCGTCCCCGCACGTCCTGAACGGACCCGGCTGCCGAGGGAACGAGTTCGCCCCCTCGGTACACCGTGCCGTCGAGGTCGAGCAGGACCACGTCGTGTCCGTCGAGCAACGTCTCACTCACGGCGCTTCGACGTCTCCCGGCGTCCGGTCCCGCTTCTCGCTCTCGGTCGCTTGCGGGACAGCACTCTCGGCGGTCGCGGGTGCCTCGGGCGGCTGCTCGGACTGCTCAGCCGCCACTGCCGACTCAGCTGCTACTTCTGCCGCTGCCGTTTCTTGGCCATCCGCAATCGTGTCGCCGTCCGCAGCGACCTCGCCCTCGGTGATGATCTTGCCCTCATCAGCGGATGCGTTGCCGTCAGCTTCCGCGTCGCTGGCCTCGACAAGCTCTTCCGCTCCGGCAGGGGCGTTGCGCTCGTCTGCATCGACGACCTCGTCGGCATCGGCTTGGTCCACTGCGGCTTCGTCGTCCTCGTCGACGGCACTGGACTCCGTGACCTGCATACCTCGCTCGACATCGGTGTCGAGCAAGGTGGTGTCGTGCGGACCGGTGAGCTCGTCCACCTCGGCCGGCTCCGACTCGGCTTCGGCTGTCGCGGACGTCTCAACCTCGGCCGGCTCGACGCCGGAGTCGTCGGCTCCGGACTCGTCGAGCTCGGATTCCTCGACTACGGACTCCTGGGCCTCGGCTTCGTTGACCAGGTCCTCGATCATCTCCGGACCTCCGAGCAGCACGACCAGTTCGTCGAGGCGCTCGGGGGCATCGGTCTCGCCCTCGTCGTCGGCGTGCGCGGCGTGGACGAACCAGGTGAACGCCTCCTGGGTCCGCTCGGCCGCGAGCAGGTTGTCGGCGTATGCGTAGAACAGCCGAGCGCTCCAGGGCTCCTGGCGCTGCGGGTCCAGCTCCGGGATCTGCAGGCTCACCACGGACGCCTCGATCTCGCCGAGGTCGCGGCGGGCCCCCGCGGCGACGATGCGGAGCTCGACGGCGTCCGCACCTTCCAACTGGGCCGCCTCGGGGCTCCGGCTGAGCTCGATGGCCCGCTCGGGGCGACCGAGCGCGCGCTCGCAGTCGGCCAGGATCGCGACGTGGCCGGGGCCGCCGGCCATCCGGCGCGCGGCACGCAGCTCCGACAGCGCCTCGCTCCACTCGCCCATCTGGTAGGCGGTGAGTCCGTTGGCCTCCCGGACCGACGCGATCCGCGAGGCACGGTGCCGCGCGTAGCGGGCGTGCGCGAGGGCCTTCTCCGGCTCGCTGTCGATCAGCTGTCCGGCGGCGACGAGGTGCGAAGCGACCTTGTCAGCCAGTCCCTTGGGCAGGGAACGCAGCTCACGCCTGACGTCACCGTGCAGTTCCGACGGGGTCGCGCCTTCGGGAAGCTCGGGTGCCTGGCTCTCCGGGACCGCGGCTTCCTCGGGCTGTTCCGGAGCCTTCTGCTCACGGGCTGCTTCCTCCCGGCGCGGCCGGTCGTCGCGGCCACGTGGAGCGCGATCGTCGCGGCGGCCTCGCCGGTCGTCCGGACGGCGCCGGTCGTCGCCGGGGCGTCCGCCCCAGCCCCGGTCGGATCGGTCGCCCTGGCGGGGGCGGTCATCCCGTGGACGGTCGTGGCGGGGCCGGTCGGTCTCGCCCCTGTCGTCACGACGGCGATCATCACGGCCGCGGTCGTCACGGGGACGGTCGTCGCGTCGGAAGTCATCTCGACGGCGCTCGCCCCGGTCGTCGCGGGGACGGTCGCCCTGGCGGCGCTCGTCGTTGCGGTTACCGCCGCGGAAGTCGTCACGACGGTCGTCGAAGCGGCGGCCGCCCTGCCTTGGGCCGTCGTTACGCCGGTCATCGCGGCGGTCGTCACGCCTGCTGTCGCGCGGGCCACTGAAGTCCCGGCCTCGATCCCGGCGGGGGCCGCCCTCACGGCGGTCGTCGAAGCGCGGCTTGTCACGGCGGTCGTCGAAGCGGGGGCGGTCCTTGCGGTCGTCGAAACGTCCGCGGCCGCCTCGGTCATCAGAGCGGGGCTTGTCTCCACGGTTGTCGAAACGCGGCTTGTCCCGCCGGTCATCGAACCGGGGGCGGCCGCCGCGGTCGTCGAAACGCGGCTTGTCGCGACGATCGTCGAAGCGAGGCTTGCCACCGCGATCGTCGAAACGGGGCTTGCCACCGCGGTCGTCGAAACGGGGCTTGCCACCGCGATCGTCGAAACCGGGGCGTCCGCCGCGGTCGTCGCCACCTCGCCTGTCATCGCGGTCGAAGCGGCGTCCGGGTCGGTCGTCGCGCTTCGAGTCGTCGCGGCGGGGGCGCCCGCCGAAGTCGCGGCGGTCACCGAAATCGCGGCGGTTGTCCTGCCGGCCGCCGGCGCGGTCTCCACGCGGACCACCGCGGCGGTCGTCACCGCGGTCGCCGCCCGGGCGCCGATCGTCGGAGAAGCGTCCACCGCGGAAGCCACCGTCACGGTCGCCCCGGCCGCGGTCGTCGCGAGGGGCCCGATCGTTCGAGCTGCCGTAGGGCTTGCGGTCGTCACCGAAGCGGTCGCGTCCGTACCCGGAGCCGCGGCGCTGGCCGCCCCGGTCGTCGCGGTACCCGCCCGAGCGGCGGTCCTGGCCGCCTCGGTTCTCGAACCGGTCACGTCCACCGCGGTTGTTGTCACGGTCACCGGACCAGCGCTGGGGTCCGCCTTCTCGGTCTCGACGCGGCGCGCCGCCGCCACGCCCTTCGCCAGAGCTGCGGTTGCCGTAGCCTTCGCGGCCACCTTGGCCGCCTCGGCCGGAACCGGCCCCACGGCGGGACCCGCCGTACCTGTCGTCGGAACCGGACACCGGACCTCCTGAACGCTGTGAAACTGACTCCCACCAGCGTAAACCCACGCTGAAGCGGGTCGCGGCGGGTCCCGGCCACGCCAGATCACGTGCCGGTACGGATTACTTGCAGTGCTTTTGATCGAATATGCGCACGAAAATAGGGGCCGGCCAGTTGCGTCCCCTCTGGGACGGGCCGACCGGCCCCTACTTCCTCGTTGATTGTCGGCGGTGTCCTACTCTCCCACACCCTGTCGAGTGCAGTACCATCGGCGCTGGCAGGCTTAGCTTCCGGGTTCGGAAAGGGACCGGGCGTTTCCCCACCGCTATCGCCACCGACAAACCCCACCCCACCACCACCGTGGCAGGAAACCTCAAGGGTCCATCACAAACCATTCAATTAGATGCCACAACAACCAACCTGGTTGTTGTTTCAGACACCGTATAGTGGATGCGCAGCAATCTTTGTGAACAAGTCCTCGGCCTATTAGTACCCGTCCACTCCATCCATTACTGGACTTCCATGTCGAGCCTATCAACCCAATCATCTCTTGGGGGCCTTAACCCACAAAGGGGAGGGAGACCTCATCTAGGAACAGGCTTCCCGCTTAGATGCTTTCAGCGGTTATCCCTTCCGAACATAGCCAACCAGCCATGCCCCTGGCGGGACAACTGGCACACCAGAGGTCCGTCCGTCCCGGTCCTCTCGTACTAGGGACAGCCTTCCGCAAGTCTCCTACGCGCGCGGCGGATAGGGACCGAACTGTCTCACGACGTTCTAAACCCAGCTCGCGTGCCGCTTTAATGGGCGAACAGCCCAACCCTTGGGACCAACTCCAGCCCCAGGATGCGACGAGCCGACATCGAGGTGCCAAACCATGCCGTCGATATGGACTCTTGGGCAAGATCAGCCTGTTATCCCCGGGGTACCTTTTATCCGTTGAGCGACACCGCTTCCACCAGCCAGTGCCGGATCACTAGTCCCTGCTTTCGCACCTGCTCGACCCGTCAGTCTCACAGTCAAGCTCCCTTATACACTTACACTCAACACCTGATTGCCAACCAGGCTGAGGGAACCTTTGGGCGCCTCCGTTACCCTTTAGGAGGCAACCGCCCCAGTTAAACTACCCACCAGGCACTGTCCCTGAACCCGATCAGGGCCCGAGGTTGAGATGCCCAGAACGACCAGAGTGGTATTTCAACAACGACTCCACACCCACTAGCGTGAGCGCTTCCCAGTCTCCCACCTATCCTACACAAGCCGAACCAAACACCAATACCAAGCTATAGTAAAGGTCCCGGGGTCTTTCCGTCCTGCCGCGCGAAACGAGCATCTTTACTCGTACTGCAATTTCACCGGGCCTGTGGTCGAGACAGCGGAGAAGTCGTTACGCCATTCGTGCAGGTCGGAACTTACCCGACAAGGAATTTCGCTACCTTAGGATGGTTATAGTTACCACCGCCGTTTACTGGCGCTTAAATTCTCCGCTTCACCCCACAAGGAGGCTAACGGGTCCTCTTAACGTTCCAGCACCGGGCAGGCGTCAGTCCGTATACATCGTCTTACGACTTCGCACGGACCTGTGTTTTTAATAAACAGTCGCTTCTCCCTGGCCTCTGCGGCCACCACCAGCTCCCACCGCACGGGCGTTCACCAGCAGTGGCCCCCCTTCTCCCGAAGTTACGGGGGCATTTTGCCGAATTCCTTAACCACAGTTCACCCGACCGCCTCGGTATACTCTACCTGACCACCTGTGTCGGTTTCGGGTACGGGCCATGCACACACTCGCTAGAGGCTTTTCTCGGCAGCATGGGATCACTCACTTCACCACCACGGCTACGCATCACCCCTCACCCCAATGGTGCGCGGATTTACCTACACACCGGGCTACAGGCTTACACCAGTACTACCACTCACTGGCAGAGCTACCCTCCTGCGTCACCCCATCACTTGACTACCGCGGAATCAGGTCCCATGCACCAACTACGCTCGTCCGAAGACTCACACAGCCAGCGGATGGTTAGTCTCAACCGTTTCACCATGGACGCATGCGCACGGGTACGGGAATATCAACCCGTTATCCATCGACTACGCCTGTCGGCCTCGCCTTAGGCCCCGACTCACCCTGGGCGGACGAACCTGCCCCAGGAACCCTTAGTCATCCGGCGGCAGAGATTCTCACTCTGCACTCGCTACTCATGCCTGCATTCTCACTCCCACACACTCCACACCAACCTTACGGCGGCACTTCACAGCATGCAGGACGCTCCCCTACCCAACACGACCTCAATCGCATTGACACGGCTTCGGCGGTGTACTTCAGCCCCGCTACATTGTCGGCGCAGGACCACTTGACCAGTGAGCTATTACGCACTCTTTCAAGGATGGCTGCTTCTAAGCCAACCTCCTGGTTGTCTCAGCGATCCCACATCCTTTCCCACTAAGCACACACTTAGGGGCCTTAGCCGGTGTTCTGGGCTGTTTCCCTCTCGACGACGAAGCTTCTCCCCCGCCGTCTCACTGCCACGCTTCACCCAAGGCGTATTCGGAGTTTGGCTGACGTCAGTAACCTGATAGGGCCCATCAGCCAACCAGTGCTCTACCCCACCCGGGAAACACGCAACGCTGCACCTAAATGCATTTCGGGGAGAACCAGCTATCACGGAGTTTGATTGGCCTTTCACCCCTACCCACAACTCATCCCCCAGGTTTTCAACCCTGGTGGGTTCGGGCCTCCACACGGTCTTACCCGCGCTTCACCCTGGCCATGGGTAGATCACCCCGCTTCGGGTCTGCACCACGCGACTCAAACGCCCTCTTCAGACTCGCTTTCGCTCCGACTACCCCACACACGGGTTAACCTCGCCACGCAGCAGCAACTCGCAGGCTCATTCTTCAAAAGGCACGCCATCACCCAAAGGCTCTGACGGATTGTAGGCACACGGTTTCAGGAACTCTTTCACTCCCCTCCCGGGGTACTTTTCACCATTCCCTCACGGTACTATCCGCTATCGGTCACCAGGAAGTATTTAGGCTTAGCGAGTGGTCCCGCCAGATTCACAGCGCCCTCCACGGAAACGCTGCTACTCGGGAACACCACCACACGCGGCATATCGGTTTTCGCCTACGGGACTCTCACCCACTCCGGCCAGGCATCCCAACCTGTTCAACTAACCAACACACACACGCTGAAGAGTCAGCAGCCTCCTCCAGCAGCGCCCCACAACACCGCACACGCAACCCCTGCCAGGTATCCCACATGCACGGTTTAGCCTCCTCCGCTTTCGCTCGCCACTACTCACGGAATCACCAGTGTTTTCTCTTCCTACGGGTACTAAGATGTTTCACTTCCCCGCGTTCCCCCCAACACCCTATACATTCAGATGCTGGTAACCCGACATCACTCGGGCTGGGTTTCCCCATTCGGACATCCTCGGATCACAGCTCGGTTGACAACTCCCCGAGGCATATCGCAGCCTCCCACGTCCTTCATCGGCTCCTGGTGCCAAGGCATCCACCATGTGCCCTTTCAAACTTGGCCACAAAGATGCTCGCATCCACTATACAGTTCTCAAACAACAACCAGACGAGCCCACACACAGTGTGTTCCCTCAGGACCCAACAACGTGCCAAACGATCTTCAAGCCTTGAACAACAAGACCAACGGTCAGCGTTTCCACTAATCCTCCGAGCACCCACAGCGCAAGAACACTCGCCTTGCCCACCATGGACACCCCACCAACAGACAACTGTCGATGGACGTGATGCTGCTCCTTAGAAAGGAGGTGATCCAGCCGCACCTTCCGGTACGGCTACCTTGTTACGACTTCGTCCCAATCGCCAGTCCCACCTTCGACCACTCCCCCCCCAAAGGGTTGGGCCATGGGCTTCGGGTGTTACCGACTTTCATGACGTGACGGGCGGTGTGTACAAGGCCCGGGAACGTATTCACCGCAGCAATGCTGATCTGCGATTACTAGCGACTCCGACTTCACGGGGTCGAGTTGCAGACCCCGATCCGAACTGAGACCAGCTTTAAGGGATTCGCTCCACCTCACGGCATCGCAACCCTCTGTACCGGCCATTGTAGCATGTGTGAAGCCCTGGACATAAGGGGCATGATGACTTGACGTCATCCCCACCTTCCTCCGAGTTGACCCCGGCAGTCTCCCGCGAGTCCCCACCATTACGTGCTGGCAACACAGGACAAGGGTTGCGCTCGTTGCGGGACTTAACCCAACATCTCACGACACGAGCTGACGACAGCCATGCACCACCTGTACACCAACCACAAGGGAAACCCCATCTCTGAGGCAGTCTAGTGCATGTCAAACCCAGGTAAGGTTCTTCGCGTTGCATCGAATTAATCCACATGCTCCGCCGCTTGTGCGGGCCCCCGTCAATTCCTTTGAGTTTTAGCCTTGCGGCCGTACTCCCCAGGCGGGGCGCTTAATGCGTTAGCTACGGCACAGGAACCGTGGAAACAGTCCCCACACCTAGCGCCCAACGTTTACGGCGTGGACTACCAGGGTATCTAATCCTGTTCGCTCCCCACGCTTTCGCTCCTCAGCGTCAGTATCGGCCCAGAGACCCGCCTTCGCCACCGGTGTTCCTCCTGATATCTGCGCATTTCACCGCTACACCAGGAATTCCAGTCTCCCCTACCGAACTCAAGTCTGCCCGTATCGACCGCAAGCTGAAGGTTAAGCCTCCAGTTTTCACGAACGACGCGACAAACCGCCTACGAGCTCTTTACGCCCAATAAATCCGGACAACGCTCGCACCCTACGTATTACCGCGGCTGCTGGCACGTAGTTAGCCGGTGCTTCTTCTACACCTACCGTCACCCGAAGGCTTCGTCGATGTCGAAAGAGGTTTACAACCCGAAGGCCGTCATCCCCCACGCGGCGTTGCTGCGTCAGGCTTTCGCCCATTGCGCAAGATTCCCCACTGCTGCCTCCCGTAGGAGTCTGGGCCGTGTCTCAGTCCCAGTGTGGCCGGTCACCCTCTCAGGCCGGCTACCCGTCGTCGCCTTGGTAGGCCATCACCCCACCAACAAGCTGATAGGCCGCGGGCTCATCCTGCACCGCCGGAACTTTCCACACACAGACCATGCGGCCATGTGTCCTATCCGGTATTAGACCCAGTTTCCCGGGCTTATCCCAGAGTGCAGGGCAGATTACCCACGTGTTACTCACCCGTTCGCCACTCATCCACACCCGAAGATGCTTCAGCGTTCGACTTGCATGTGTTAAGCACGCCGCCAGCGTTCGTCCTGAGCCAGGATCAAACTCTCCAACAATGACTGTCGAAAACAATCCCAGCAGACACTCAAACAACCCCACAACAAGGGCCGGAGCGCCATACTCAAAGAAACCACCAAACCCCACAAACAACCATCAAGGCCGTTCACGAGATTCAGGGGCATACAATCTACACTAACCTAAATCATCGGCACGCTGTTGAGTTCTCAAAGAACACACCCACACCATCACCCGACCCCATTTTCAGGCCGCGAAGCTCCGGGGAGCATTTCCTCTCGCTTGTGTCCACCACTCTAGCAGACCCGATTTTCGGCGATTTCAGGGGGGTCGGCCTTTCCCGTTTCCCACCGCGCTCACCGAACGAGCACTGCATTTGAGTTGTCAACACCAGTCAAGCTATCAAAGCTCATTCGTGTTTCAAGGCCGCCCACTCTACCACCCGAAGGCAGGAGCTTGGTTCGCAACCCCCGTCAGTGCCCGGTCCGTTTCTCCGTCCGGCCCGTTCCGCGCTGACATGAAGTAATTTACGCGCCGATGAACACGGAGTCAAATCGGCTCGAAGCAGCGCCCGAAGCGATCCGACCCGGCTAAAGCCGCAGGTCAATGACCGTTTCCGGCGCTGCTCCCAGGTTAATGCAACACCTTCACGCCCGCAGTGTGACGCTTGCCACGGCGCACTACCAGCCAGCGGCCGTGCAGCAGGTCTTCCTTCGACGGAGACCACGTCTCATCTGCGATTTTGCTGTTGTTGACGTAAGCGCCACCCTCGTTGACGGTGCGGCGGGCGGCGCCGCGTCCCGCCACCAGGCCGGTCTCCACCAGCAGTTCCACGATCGTCGGGCCGTCGGAGAGGTCGACCTCGCCGGTGGGCACCTCCGCCATCGCGGCGTCGAGCGTCGACTCGTCGAGGTCCCGCAGTTCGCCTCGGCCGAACAGGGCCTGGCTGGCCGTGACGACCTGGCGCGTCTGCTGCTCGCCGTGCACCAGGGTGGTCAGCTCCTCGGCTAGCCGGCGCTGGCCGGCTCGCAGTTGGGGCTTCTCGGCCGTGGTGCGCTCGAGCTCCTCGATCTCCTCCCGGGACAGGAAGGTGAACAGCCGGAGGTACTTGGCGACGTCGGCGTCGGCGGCGTTGACGAAGTACTGGTACCAGGCGTACGGCGAGGTCATCGCCGGGTCGAGCCAGACGTTGCCGCCGCCGGTGGACTTGCCGAACTTGCGTCCTTCGGCGTCGGTGACCAGCGGCAGCGTCAGGGCGTGCACGGCGGCGCCGTTCTGCTTCCGGACCAGGTCGACCCCGGCGATGATGTTGCCCCACTGGTCCGACCCGCCGAGCTGGAGGCTGGTGCCGTGGCGGCGGTGCAGCTCGACGTAGTCGTTGGCCTGCAACAGCATGTAGCTGAACTCGGTGTAGGAGATGCCGTCGGTCTCCAGGCGCCTGCGCACGGTCTCCCTGGCCAGCATGGTGTTGACCGAGAAGTGCTTGCCGATGTCGCGCAGGAAGGCCGTCACCGGCAGGTCGGCGGTCCAGTCGGCGTTGTTGGCCATGATCGCGCCGGTCGGGGTGTCGTCGAAGTCGACGAACGCCGACAGCTGGCGCCTGATGCGCTCGGTCCACTCCACGACGGTGTCGGCGTCGTGGAGGTTGCGCTCGCCGACGTCGCGCGGGTCGCCGATCAGGCCGGTCGCGCCACCGGCGAGCACGACCGGCCGGTGGCCGGCCTGCTGGAAGCGGCGCAGGGTCAGGATCGGGATCAGGTGCCCGGCGTGCAGGCTCGGCGCGGTGGGGTCGAAGCCGGCATAGAGAGTGAGCGGGCCGGCGTCGAGATCGGACCGGAGGGTGTCGAGGTCGGTGGACTGCGCGATCAGGCCGCGCCAGGACAGGTCGTCAAGGATGTGCTCACTCACGCCCGCAATTCTGCTGCATGCGCGCAAGCGCTATAACGGCCGGTCCCCCGCCTCGCGGTGCGCGTTATGCCCGCTCGCGGGCCCGGCGGCGGCCGCCGCGCCGGTAGGGGCTGACCGCGGGCGAGCCGTCCACCCAGGAACGCCACGGCAGGTCCATCGCGGCGGCCACGCCCACGCGGGGGCCGGTGCGGACGTCGTCCTCGTCGACCGGGTGACCGTTGTGCAGGCCGATCGGCGAGTCGGGTGCGGTGAGGTCGATGCCGTTGTGGTCGCGGGTGATGCCGAGGACGCTGGCCAGCCGGGCGGGGCCGCTGGCGAGCTGGTCGTCCTTGCGCACCGCGGGCCTGCGCAGGCGGGCGAGGTCGTGCCCGGCGGTGATCTCACCCGCGCGGAGCAGCACCGCGCCGGGCACCCCGTCGGTCAGGCACACGACGTTGATGCAGAAGTGCATGCCGTAGACGAAGTAGACGTAGAGGTGCCCGGCGGGGCCGAACATCACGGCGTTGCGCTCGGTCCGGCCCCGGTAGCAGTGCGACGCCGGGTCGTCCCCGCCGCGGTAGGCCTCGACCTCGACCAGGCGGACGCGGACCTCACCGTCGGGGCTGACCGAGCGCAGTTCGCAGCCCAGCAGCCGCCGCGCCACCCACAGCGGGTCGTGCGCGAGCTCGTCGCGTTCCACCTGGCTCACGTGCGTAGAGGTTACCCGTCCTGATCAGCCGGCCAGCCACTGCCGATGGCCGGCGACGGTGGCCACGACGCGTTCGCGCTGCTCGGCGACCCTGGCCGGGGCGGTGCCGCCGTGCGCGTCGCGGGAGGCGATCGAGCCGCCGACGGTGAGGACCTCGCGCACCTCGGGGGTCAGCGCCGGGTGGGTGGCGGCCAGCTCGGAGTCGGTGAGCTCGTCGAGCCCGGCGCCGCGCGCCTCGGCCTTGCGCACGCACTCCCCCGACGCCTCGTGCGCGACGCGGAACGGCACGCCCTGGCGCACCAGCCACTCGGCGATGTCGGTGGCGAGGGTGAAGCCGGCCGGTGCCAGCTCGGCGAGCCGTTCGGTGTGGAAGGTCAGCGTGCCGAGCATGCCCGCCATCGCGGGGAGCAGGAGATCGAGCTGTTCGACGGAGTCGAAGACGGGCTCCTTGTCCTCCTGCAGGTCGCGGTTGTAGGCCAGCGGCTGGGCCTTGAGGGTGGCCAGCAGGCCGGTGAGGTTGCCGACCAGCCGTCCGGACTTGCCGCGGGCGAGCTCGGCGACGTCGGGGTTCTTCTTCTGCGGCATGATCGAGCTGCCGGTGGCCCAGGCGTCGTCGAGCGTGACGTAGCCGAACTCGGCGGTGTTCCAGATGATGACTTCCTCGGCGACCCTGGACAAGTTCACCCCGAGCATCGCCAGGCAGAACGCCGCCTCGGCGGCGAAGTCGCGCGAGGCCGTGCCGTCGATGGAGTTGTCGACCGCGCCGCCGTCGAAGCCGAGCTCGGCCGCGACGGCCTGCGGGTCCAGCCCGAGCGAGGAGCCCGCCAGCGCGCCGGAGCCGTAGGGCGAGAACGCGGTGCGGGCGTCCCAGTCGCGCAGGCGGCTGACGTCGCGCAGCAGCGACTGGCAGTGCGCGAGCAGGTGGTGCGCGAGCAGCACCGGCTGCGCGTGCTGGAGGTGCGTGCGGCCCGGCAGCACCGCGTCGGGGTGCGCCGCGGCCTGGGCGGTGAGGGCGTCGACGACGTCGAGCACGCCGGAGGTGACGCGGCGGACCGCGTCGCGCAGCCACATCCGGAAGAGCGTGGCGACCTGGTCGTTGCGGGAGCGGCCGGCCCGCAGCTTGCCGCCGAGCTCGGGGCCGACGCGCTCGAGCAGGCCGCGTTCGAGGGCGGTGTGCACGTCCTCGTCGTCGATCACGGGCTGGAAGGCGCCGGACTCGACGTCCGCGGCCAGCACGTCCAGCCCGGCCAGCATGCGTTCGAGCTCGTCGGCGGTGAGCAGGCCCGCCTTGTGCAGCACCCTGGTGTGGGCGCGCGAACCGGCGATGTCGTAGGGCGCCAGGCGCCAGTCGAAGTGCGTCGACAGGCTCAGCGCGGCCATCGCCTCGGCCGGGCCGGAGGCGAAGCGGCCGCCCCAGAGCTTGGTGGGCTCCGCCTGGCCGGCCTGGCCGCCGTCTTGCTGCGTCACGGTGGGTTCCTCAGTCGTCGTGGTGGGTTTCGGTCTGGATCTGCACGGCCCTACGGGCCACTCGCCTCGCGTTCGCCGGCTGCCATGGCGGTGAAGCGTTCGGCCAGGTCGAGCCCGGTCAACGGCTCCCGAGCGATGACCATCACCGTGTCATCACCCGCGATCGAACCCACGACCTCCAACAACGCCGAACGGTCGATCGCACTCGCCAAGAACTGCGCAGCCCCCGGCGGAGTCCGCAACACCGTCAGGTTGCCGGAACCGTCGGCACTGACCAGCAACTCACCGAGAAGCCGGCTCAACCGCGACGTCCCGCCCTGCACCCCACGCACCGGACTCCCGTCCTCCGGAATGACATACACCGCGGCACCGCCGTCCGGGCCGCGCAGCTTCACCGCACCCAACTCGTCGAGATCCCGCGACAACGTCGCCTGCGTCACCTCGATCCCGTCGCCGGCCAGCAGCCTGGCCAGCTCCGTCTGGCTGCGCACGCCCATGGACGACACCAGCTCCACGATGCGGGCCTGCCGCGCAACCCGGGTGGTCACGGTCGTCGCACCAGCCAGGTCAGCAGCGCCTTCTGGGCGTGCAGGCGGTTCTCGGCCTCGTCGAACACCGCGCTGGCCGGGCCGTCGATGACCTCGTCGGTGATCTCCCAGCCGCGGTGGGCGGGCAGGCAGTGCAGGACGCTGGCGGCCGGCTTGCCGGTCGCGGCCAGCAGGTCGGCGTTGACCTGGAACGGCCGGAACGGGCTGACCCGGTCCTTGCCGTCGTTCTCCTGGCCCATCGAGGTCCAGGAGTCGGTCACCAGCACGTCGGCGCCCTCGACCGACGGCTTCGGCTCGGTGAACACCGACACCGAACCGCCGGTCTCGGCGGCGCGCTTCTTGGCCGCGTCGAGGACCCAGTCGGCGGGCGCGAAGCCCTCGGGGGCGCTGACGCGCACGTGCATGCCCGCCGTCGCACCGCCGACCAGCAGCGAGTTCGCCATGTTGTTGGCGCCGTCGCCGAGGTAGGTCAGGGTGAGCCCGGCGAGGTCGCCGTGGCGCTCCCGGATGGTCTGCAGGTCGGCCAGCACCTGGCAGGGGTGGAACTCGTCGGTGAGCGCGTTGACCACCGGCACCGTCGAGGCCGAGGCCATCGAGTCGATCCTGGCCTGGGCGAAGGTCCGCCAGACCACGGCGTCGACGTAGCGGGACAGCACCCGGGAGGTGTCCTCGATGGTCTCCTCGCGGCCGAGCTGCATCATCCGCCCGTCGACCACGACCGGCTGGCCGCCGAGCTGGCGGATGCCGACCTCGAAGGACAGCCGGGTGCGGGTGGAGTTCTTCTCGAAGATCACGGCCACCGACTTCGGACCGGCCAGCGCGTCGCAGCCGAGCGGATCGGCCTTCAGCTCGGCCGCGAGGTCGAGCACCTCGGCCTGTTCGGCCGGGCTGAGATCGTCGTCGCGGAGGAAATGCCTCAGAGTCACTTGGTCACCTCGAGCAGAGCGGGCAGGTCGGCCAGCAGCCGCTGGACCTGCTGGGGCTGGATCACCAGCGGCGGGCAGAGCCGGAGCGCGTCGGGCTGGACCGGGTTGATCAGGTAGCCGGCCTCGAGCGCGCGGGCCGCGACGTCGGCGGCCACGGGACTGGTCAGGCCGACGCCGATCAGCAGGCCCGCGCCGCGGACCTCGCCGACCAGCGGGTGGCCCAGCGCCTGGATCCCGGCGGTGAGGTTTTTGCCCATCCGGTCGACGTGTTCGAGCAGCCCTTCGGAGGCGATGGTGCGCAGCACCGCCAGCGCGGCGGCGCAGGCGATCGGGCTGCCGCCGAAGGTGGTGCCGTGCATGCCGGGGCGCAGCTGGTCGCCCACCGCGCCGACGCCGATGCAGGCGCCGATGGGCAGGCCGCCGCCGAGGCCCTTGGCCAGCGTGATCACGTCCGGGAGGATGCCGGCGCGCTGGAAGGCGAACCACGAGCCGGTGCGGCCGATGCCGGTCTGCACCTCGTCGACGACCAGCAGGGCGCCGTTGCGGCTGGTGATCTCGCGGGCGGCCTGCAGGTAGCCCTCCGGCGGGACGATGACGCCGTTCTCGCCCTGGATCGGTTCGAGGAACACCGCCGCGGTGGTGTCGTCCACGGCGGACTCCAGTGCCGCGACGTCGCCGTAGGGCACGTGCTCGACGCCTGCGGGCATCGGTTCGAAGGGGGCTCGCTTGGCGGGCTGGCCGGTCAGCGCCAGCGCGCCCATGGTGCGGCCGTGGAAACCGCCGTCGGTGGCGACCACCTTGGTCCTGCCGGTCAGCCGGGAGATCTTGAACGCGGTCTCGTTGGCCTCCGCGCCGGAGTTGCAGAACAGGACGCGGCCCTGGCCGGTGAGCCCGGCGAGGTCGAGCAGTTCCTCGGCGAGCCGCAGCCCGCCGTCGTGGGCGTAGAAGTTGGAGACGTGGCCGAGCCGGGCGGCCTGGTCGCCGATCGCCTGGACCACCGCGGGGTGGCAGTGGCCGAGCGCATTGACCGCGATGCCGCTGACCAGGTCCAGGTAGGTCCGCCCGTCGGCGTCGGTGACCTCGCAGCCCGAGCCGCTGACCAGGGTCAGCTTCGGGGTGCCGTAGTTGTCCATCATGGACGACTGCCAGCGCTGCCCGCCGTCGGTGTTGCCGGTCATCACTTCTCCCCCGTTCCGGCGGGCAGCACCATGGTGCCCACGCCCGCACTGGTGAACACTTCGAGCAGGACCGAGTGCGCGAGCCTGCCGTCGATGACGTGGGCGCGCGGCACCCCGCCGCGCACCGCCCGCAGGCAGGCCTCCATCTTCGGCACCATCCCGGAGGCCAGTCCCGGCAGCAGCGCTTCGAGCTCGTCGGCGTCGAGCCTGGTCACCAGCGACGACCTGTCCGGCCAGTCGGTGTAGAGGCCTTCGACGTCGGTGAGCACCACGAGCTTCTCCGCACCGAGGGCCTCGGCCAGCGCTCCGGCGGCGGTGTCGGCGTTGACGTTGTGCACGACGCCGTCGGGATCCGGGGCGATGGTGGAGACCACCGGGATGCGGCCTGCGCGGATCAGGTCGAGCACGGCGTCGGGGTTGACCGACACGACGTCGCCGACCAGGCCGACGTCGACGGCCTCGCCGTCGACGGTCGCGGTGCGGCGCCTGGCGGTGAACAGCCCGGCGTCCTCCCCGGACATGCCGACCGCGTGCGGGCCGTGCTGGTTGATCAGGCCGACGAGCTCGCGGCCGACCTGGCCGAACAGCACCATCCGCACCACGTCCATCGTCTCCGGCGTGGTGACGCGCAGCCCGCCGCGGAACTCGCCCTGCATGCCGAGGCGTTCGAGCATCGCGGTGATCTGCGGTCCGCCGCCGTGCACGACGACCGGGTGCAGGCCCGCCAGCCGCAGGAACACCATGTCCTGGGCGAAGGCGGTCTTGAGCTCGTCGTCGATCATGGCGTTGCCGCCGTACTTGACCACGACGGTGGCGCCGTGGAAGCGCTGCAGCCACGGCAGCGCCTCTATGAGCACGCTGGCCTTCTCCGCGGCGGTCGACAGCCGGTCGCTCACGGGGTTCTCGGTCATGACGAGTACGCGCTGTTCTCTTCGACGTAGCCGTGCGACAGGTCGGTGGTCAGGATCGTGGCCTGGTGCTCGCCGAGGTGCAGATCGACCACGATCTCGATGTCGCGGCCGGACAGGTCGGCCTCGCTGCGGTCGCGGGCCCGCGTACCGGCGGCGAACAGGGTGACGCCGTTGGCGGCGATCTCGACCTTGTCGGCCTCGATGTCCACCCCGGAGCGGCCCAGCGCCATGGCGATCCGGCCCCAGTTCGGGTCGGAGCCGAACAGCGCGGTCTTGACCAGGTTGTCCTCGGCGATGGTGCGTCCGATGTGGACGGCGTCGTCCTCGCTGAGCGCGCCGCGCACGGTGATGTCGACGGCCTTGGTCGCGCCTTCGCTGTCGGCCTGCAATTGGCGCACGAGGTCGGTGCAGACCTCGGTCAGCACCGCGGTCAAGTCCTCGGCGGAGACCTCGACGCCGGAGGCGCCGGAGGCCAGCACGAGGACGGTGTCGTTGGTGGAGGTGCCGCCGTCGACGTCGAGCCTGCCGAAGGTGACGCGGCTGGCCTCGCGCAGCGCCCGCTCCAGGTCGTCGCCGCCGATCACCGCGTCGGTGGTCAGCACGCTGAGCATGGTGGCCATGTTCGGCGCGAGCATCCCGGCGCCCTTGGCGAAGCCGCCGACCGACCAGCCGTCCCCGGTGGCAAGTGCCTGCTTGGCGCGGGTGTCGGTGGTGAGCACGGCGTTGGCGGCGTCGGATGCGGCCTGCTCGGTGCCGTCGAGGGCCTTGGCGGCGGTCTCGACGCCGGAGAGCACGGCGTCCATCGGCAGCCGCTCGCCGATCAGGCCGGTGGAGCACACCGCGACGTCGATCGCGCCGGCGCCGAGCACGTCGGCGACCTTCTCGGCGGTGGCGTGGGTGTCCTGGAAGCCTTCCGGGCCGGTGCAGGCGTTGGCGCCGCCGGAGTTCAGCACGACCGCGCGCAGCCGCCGCTCCTGGAGGACCTGCTGCGACCACAGCACCGGCGCGGCCTTGACCCTGTTGGTGGTGAACACCCCGGCCGCGGTGCTCGCCGGCCCGTCGTTGACCACCAGCGCCAGGTCCAGGGCGCCCCCGGACTTGATGCCCGCGGCCACCCCGGCCGCACGGAAACCGGCTGGACCGGTCACGCTCATCGCTGCTCCTCGGTGTGTTGGGCGCTGTCTGAGGTCGGGTGGTGCGGCTCCTGCGATGCGCCGGTGCGGGTGCCGCCGGGCTCGGTGCGGACCGAGTGCCCGGCGGCGGTGAGCGCCTTGGCCGCGGCATCGGCGTCGTCGGCCGGGACGAGGATCCAGTCGGTGTCGAAGGTCGACAGCGTGAACACGCCGATACCGGCGTCGGCCAGCGGGGTCAGCAGGCTGACCAGGACGCCGGTCAGCGAGAAGTCCAGCGTCTCGGCGACCTCCAGCGCCACGAACGGGCCCTCCACGCGGATGTCGGGCCCGGCGTCCTCGGCGAGGCTGTGCGGGAAGACCACCGTGCGGCCCGCCTCGGTCGTCAGCGTGCCGTGGATCGCGGCGGTGCCGCCGGTGAGCGCGATGTTGGCGTGCGGCGGCACCAGGCCGACCGCGAGTCGTTCGGGGTGCAGCCGCAGGTCGAAGCCGGTCACGGCGCCACCCCCACCAGCGGCAGGCCCGTGGTCTCCGGCAGTCCCAGCGCGAGGTTCATGCACTGCACGGCTGCGCCCGCGGTGCCCTTGGTGAGGTTGTCGACCGCGCCGACGGCGACCAGGCGGCCGGCGTCGTCGTCGACGGTGACCTGCAGGTGCACCGTGTTGGCTCCCAGCGTCGCCGAGGTCTGCGGCCAGGTGCCCTCGGGCAGCACGTGCACGAAGGGCTCGTCGCCGTAGGCGTCGAGGTAGACCTTGCGGACCGCTTCGGCATCGGTGTCCGCGCGCAGCGCGGCGCTGCAGGTGGCCAGGATGCCGCGCGCCATCGGGGCCAGCACCGGCGTGAAGGACACCCGCACCGGCTCGCCTCCGGCGGCGCTGAGGTTCTGGATCAGCTCGGGGGTGTGGCGGTGCGCGCCGCCCACGCCGTAGACGCTGGCCGAGCCCATGACCTCGGCGGAGAGCAGGTGCGGTTTGAGCGCCCGCCCGGCGCCGGAGGTGCCGGTGACCGCGACCACGACGACCTCGGGGTCGACCAGGCCTGCCGCCAGCGCGGGCGCGATGGTCAGCGACGAGACGGTCGGGAAGCAGCCGGGCACGGCCACCCGGCGGGCGCCGGTGAGCCGCTCCCGCAGCCCGGGCAGCTCCGGGATGCCGTAGGGCCAGGTGCCGGGGTGCTCGCCGCCGTACCAGCGGGCCCAGTCGGTCGGGTCGTTGAGCCGGTGGTCGGCGCCGCAGTCGATGACCACGGTGTCGTCGCCGAGCTCGGCGGCGATGGCGGCCGAGTGGCCGTGCGGCAGCGCCAGGAAGACGACGTCGTGGCCGCTGAGCTGCGCGGTCGTGGTGTCGGCCAGCACGCGGTCGGCCAGCGGCAGCAGGTTGGGGTGGTGCGCACCCAGCTCGCTGCCCGCATTGCCGCCCGCCGTGAGCGCGCCGATCTCGACCTCCGGGTGCGACAGCAGCAGGCGCAGGAGTTCCCCGCCCGCGTAGCCGCTCGCACCCGCAACCGCCACCCGAACCGTCATGCGGATGATTATGCACGCCTATGCAACATCAATCAAACCGAGTGGGGGTGCCGGTGCAGAAGATCACCGGTTTGCCAGGCACACCTCTCGGCGACCGCCGTCCGGACCCCAACGTAGCCGTTGGAGCGCCATGCCGGGCGCGTCCGGCATGGCGATTGTCAGAGGGGCAGGGGCCGGTTCTCGACGACGCTCTTCGTGACGAGGGTGGAGCTGAGGCGCTGGACTCCGGGGAGGGTGGAGAGGCGCTCGTCGTAGAGCTCCTGGAAGGCGGGCAGGTCCCGCGTGATGACGCGGAGCAGGCAGTCGGGGTCGCCGAAGAGCCGTTGGGCCTGCAGAACGTGGGGGACGCGGGCGACGGCCTGTACGACCGAGTCGAGGGTCTCGCGGTCCGCGCTGCGCATGGTGACGAAGACGAGAGCCTCGAAGTTGAGGCCGAGAGCGTCGGCCGGGTCGACGTCGCGCTCGACGGGCCTGACGCGGCGGGCACCGCACTCGCCTCCGGGATCCACGCGGAGCGCGGATGCCCTATGGGCCACTTGAAGCCCCATCGGGGGCTTCAAGACCGGAGGCCATGGCGGTGAAGCGTTCGGCCAGGTCAAGCCCGGTCAACGGCTCCCGAGCGATGACCATCACCGTGTCATCACCCGCGATCGAACCCACGACCTCCAACAACGCCGAACGGTCGATCGCACTCGCCAAGAACTGCGCAGCCCCCGGCGGAGTCCGCAACACCGTCAGGTTGCCGGAACCGTCGGCACTGACCAGCAACTCACCGAGAAGCCGGCTCAACCGCGACGTCCCGCCCTGCACCCCACGCACCGGACTCCCGTCCTCCGGAATGACATACACCGCGGCACCGCCGTCCGGGCCGCGCAGCTTCACCGCACCCAACTCGTCGAGATCCCGCGACAACGTCGCCTGCGTCACCTCGATCCCGTCGCCGGCCAGCAGCCTGGCCAGCTCCGTCTGGCTGCGCACGCCCATGGACGACACCAGCTCCACGATGCGGGCCTGCCGCGCCACCCTCGTCGTCACGGTCGTCGCTCCTCCACCGCCGCCTCGCCGGCTTCGACGAGCGCCGCGGCGCGCAGCGCCAGCAGCAGGGGCAGCGATCCGACGTCGCGGATCTTGTCCGGGAGGCTGTCCGCGGCCAGGACCCCGGTGCCCGCCCGCAGCTCCTCACCCAGCGCGGCGAGGTCGATCCCGACCGCGTCCACGCCCTCGCTGTACAGCAGCTCCGCGCCCTTGGCCCGGGTGCCGCGGACCTCGGCGCTGGAGACCGACAGCCTGGTCACCCCGAAGAACTCCGGTTTCGCGCCGCGCTCCATCCAGCGCGCGAATCCGGTCAGCTCGGTGCCGGCGAGCGCTTCGGCGGGCAGGCCGGTCTCCTCCCGCAGCTCGCGCTCCATGCCCGCCCGCAGGGAGTCGCGCAGCGCCCCGTGGACCGCCCCGCCAGGGCCCTTGAGGTCGCGGGGTTCCAGCGACCCGCTGCCCGAGGGCGCCAGCAGCATCGGGCTGGCGGCGTTGCGGTCGGACTGCAGCACCAGCAGCACGTGGCCGTCGGTGGTCAGCGCCAGGGTGGAGATCCCGACGACGTCGGCGAGCTCGCCGGCGGCCAGCGTGCGCAGCCTGCCCGAGGCGTCGGTCAGCAGCCGGGTGCGCGGGTCGAACTCCTCGCCGGTGTCGCGCCTGGTGATGCGCATCGAGCACAGCTCGTTGGAGCACTGGACGTCGAAGAACCTGGCGCGGTGCAGGCGGATCGGCGTCGGCGCGCCGCCGGCGCCGGGCAGCGGGTCGGTGCGCATGCCCACCACCGCGCCGTTGAACAGCAGCCTGCCGCGGGCCCGTATCGGCAGCACGTGCGGTGCGGTCGCGCGCAGGAGCGGTGGCAGCGCGTAGGGCTGCTCGTCGACCACCGCGGTGAACGAACGCTCGCGCAGTGCCCGGTCGATCTCGTCGCTGACCAGCGCGGTGCCGCGGTTGGCGAAGTGAAGGTACTGGGATGCCGGGTAGGCCGCGGGCGCGGGGATCCGCTGGTGCGGGAAGGGCGAGGCGATCGAGGAGAACTCGTAGGCCGACCACCGGCCGCGGAGCTGGCGCAGGTCGCGCACGAAGGTGACGATGCCGAGCACCAGGGCGAGCAGCGACAGCACGATCCCGACCGCGCTGGGCAGGATGGTGATCGCGCCGAGCAGCACGCCGAGCGCCGAGACGAGCACCGGCCACTCGCGGGCGGCGAGGAACCACGTGTAGTCGGCCCGGGACCTCGCCCGCCGGATCAGCTTGCGCAACCCCACCGCCCCCAAGATCGTTCTCGAACCTCGCCAAGAGTACGGCAGCGGCGCGTTCCGGCGACCCCTTCCGGGCGATCTCCGACCGGGGGACCAGCGGGCTGAATCGACCGCCCGGCGCACTCGCGTCGCCGGTCATGCGCCGATCGGGCGCTGGTCGGCGTCGCAGGTCTGGACCACCATCACCGACAGCCACGAGACGGGGAGGCCGCATGCGCATCAACCGACGCACGTTGTTCGCAGCGGCGGCGACCGCGAGCACGCTCGCCTGGGCGCCGGCGACCGCGAACGCCGCGGGCGCGAGCCGCCGGGGCGTGCGGCTCGGCGTGAACTACACGCCGTCGACGCGCTGGTTCCACATTTGACATCCTCCCTCGCCTGAAGGCGTGGGATTCCAACTCACCGCGAGGCGAGTTGAGGTTCACGGACAGGTGAACGACCAGGGGTCGTTGTTGTCCCTCCGGCATGTCCTGCCGCGACGTTGATCGAGGCGTTCAGGTCAGCGTTGCAGGTGAAACCGCAGGACACGCAGACGAACTCAGCTTGGCTCTTGCGTGAGTTCTTCTCGATCCATCCGCAGTCGCTGCAACGCAGACTGGTGTAGGGCGCCGGGACGTCTTCGACCCGGCCTGGTGCTTTGTGTTCGGCGCGGGATCGCAGCATGCCCCAGCCCTGCGCAAGGATGCTGCGGTTCAGACCGGCCTTGGCACGGACGTTGCGGCCGGGCTCAGCCACGGTTCCGCGCGCGGTGCGGGTCATGTTGCGGATGTTGAGTTTTTCGAACCGGATGACATCGAATTCGCTGGCCAGCATGGTGCTGGTCTTCTCCGCCCAGTCTTTGCGCCGGTTCGCTTCCCGCGCTCTGAGCTGGGCGACCTTGGCGTACTCGGCTTGCTTGGCGGGGCTGTTCTTGGCTGCGCGGGCGGCACGGCGCTGGTGTTTGCGAATCCGAGCGCGTTCCTTGGCGGTGAGCTGCGGGCAGTTCAGCACTCGACCGTCGGAAAGGTGCGCAGTGATCGTCAAGCCCCGGTCGATACCCACGGTCTCACCGTTGCCAGGTGCCTCGATCGGCTCGGGGATCACGGCGAACGCAACGTGCCACTGACCGTTGTGGCAGGTCACCCGAAACGTTTTCGCGTCCGGCGGTTGGCGGCGGGAGAGCCGGAACCGTACCCATCCGCAGCCTGGGCTTTGACTTGTGCCCAGTGTTTGTTGAGTTTCCGCACCACCACCGAGCGGGACATCACCTGCTTGCCCTTGCCGTTGAGCAGCGGTGTTCCGTCGTCTCGGCAGGCTGGTACCCGGTCGGTTCCGATCACTCGGAAGCCTTCGTGCTTGTGCTTCTTGCGCCAAGTCGGCTCACCGAAACCAGCGCTGAACCGAGCTTGCTTGGCGTAGGCGAAGTCCTTGAGCGCTTGCTGCTGCACATCCACGTTCCCAGCGCGCAACCACTCGCTGGCAGCGCGGGCTTCAGTGAGCTGCTTGCACTGCTCGGCAAACCCGGGAGCGGACCTGCGGCCCTTCTGCCAGTGCGAATGCTGCTCCACGGCGAGGTTCCATACGTACCTCGCGTGCGCGCAGTGCAACAGCATCTGCTGCTCCTGCACTGCGGTGGGGTACATGCGGAACCTTGCCATGATCACAATCTGTCATGCTTGACCATGACAGATTTGGAAGGGTTGATCTCCGCGCCGCAAGCCGCTGCGCTGCTCGGAGTCACCCGCGCGACGCTGTACCGCTACGCCAGCACCTACGACGACTTCCCGGAGCCGGTGAAGATCGGCCGCACCGTCCTCTACCAACCCAACGAGCTGACAGCGTGGAGACACGATCACCCGGCCATCCAAAAACGCCCGGTCGATTCACCCCCGCCCTAACAGACGGGCACCCTCGACCGACAACATGTGGGAGGACTTCCGCGCCGACGACCTGCGCCGCGACCTCGACGACATCGCCGCGGTGGGCCACCACATCCGGCTGCTCCTGCTGTGGTCGGCGTTCCAGCCGGAGCCGGACCTGGTCAGCGGCCACCAGCTCGACCTGCTGGCGCGGTTCCTCGACCTGGCCGACAACGCCGGCCTCGACGTCGAGGTGACGGTCTTCAACGGCCACATCTCGGCGCGCTACTGGACACCGAACTGGTTGCAGACCGAGCCCACGCCGGCCAACTGGTTCACCGACCCGGCCGCCATCGCGGCCCAGCAGCGGCTGCTGCACGCGCTCGCCGAGCGGATCGGCGGGCACCGCCGGTTCCTCGGGTTCGACCTGTCCAACGAGGTCTACTACTACTGGGACAACTACGCGGGCCTGGAGGTCTCCCCCGCCGAGGCCGACGCGTGGCTCGACGCGCTGTCGCGGGTGAGCCAGCAGGTCGCTCCCGGCCGGATCAACACCAAGGGCTGCGACTCCGCGCCGTGGGACGCCCGCGGCACCCGGCTGTTCGGCCGCCACGCGCTGGCGTCGGCGGGCTCGGTCACCTCGATCCACCCGTGGACCTCGTTCAAGGGCGTGCTCAAGACCGATCCGCTGGGGCCGCCGGCCACCCACAACGCCGAGCGGCTGGTGCAGGTAATGCAGTCCTACAGCCCGGTGGTCGACCGCCCGGTGTGGGTGGAGGAGGACGGCGCCGCGCCGTCGATCCACTTCAGCGACCAGACACGGCCGCTGCTCGGCGAGTGGATCAGGCGGTCGGTGCGCAACGTCGCGAGCTGCGACCACGTCTTCGGCTTCACCTGGTGGTCCTCCCACGACGTCTCCGAGGCGCTGGTGCCCGCGCTCAACCCGCTGGAGTACGACCTGGGGCTCTACACCAACGACCGCCGCCTGAAGCCGGCCGGGGCGGCCCTGCGGGAGCTGGCCGCCGAGTTCGACCGCAACCCACCTGCGGTGCAGCCGCGGCGCACCGGCATCATCGTCGCCGATGACGATCCGGGACAGGGCACCGACCTCTTCTTCGAGATGGCCGCGGACGGTGCGCGGGCCGCGTTCGTCCTCGCCGGCCGCGCCGGCGACGAGGAGCACCTGCGGCAGCGCGGGATCACCGAGCTCGTGCGCCCCTGATGTCGCGGGCCCCGGGGGCGGGTTGGTTCAATGTCGATCATGAACGCGATGCTGGCCGGGCGCAGGGTTCGGCTGCGCCGCGTCCAGCACGCGGACCGGCCGACCCTGATCCGCTTCGACCGGGACGCCGCGCGGTACCCCTCGGTGGACGGCTACCGGCACTGGGCGGCGCACCGGGCGAACCCGACCGCCGCCGGTGACGAGCCGCGGCTGGCGATCGAGACGCGCGACGGCGGCGTGCTGGTCGGCTCGGTGTGCGCGACGCGGATCGCGCCGGGCTCGGACCGGTTCGGCTACGGCGTGGGCATCGGACCGCGCCACCGGCGCCACGGCTACGCCGAGGACGCCATCGGCGTGCTGCTGGACTTCATGTTCAACCAGCTCGGATACCGGCGCTGCGAGGTCGGCATATACGGCTGCAACCACGCCTCGCTCGCCCTGCACCGCAAGCTCGGGTTCCGCGAGGACGGGCGGCTGCGCGACCCGGAGTACCTGTGCGGGCAGGCCAAGTACCTGGTGCTCATGGGCATCACCGCCGACGAGTTCGCCGAGCGCTTCGCCTACTCGCGGCTTTCCTACCCCGGCTCACCGCAGGGCCCGGGCGCCCCTGCTGGGCCGGCGCTGTCGACCCACCTGGCCGGGCCGGGTGGGTCGAGCGGACCCGTCGCCGGGTAGGCGCGGCCGAACCGGACATACATCAGTCGAAGATCCCGGAGAGAGAAGGCGGCTGAGGGTCCTAGCCGTACAGCTCCGCCAGCGTCGGCCCGCTCGGTTCGCCCTCGATCTCGGCGACGAGGAGCCCGTCGGAGGCGGCCTGCTCCCCGACCAGGCGCACCGCGTCGTCCTGGCCGACGTCGGCGCAGCGCACCAGGTGGCCGTCGACCACCAGCGGCGAGCGGTTCAGGTGGATCGGGACGTCCGGGCGCAGGGCCTCCGGACGCGCGGTGTAGGCGAGCACGGACTCCAGCACGCGGCCGTCGTCGAGCCGCACCGGCGCGTGCACCTCGCAGAGCCGGTAGCGCTGGCCGCGTCCCTCGCACTCGTCGAGGACCGCCCGCTGGTCCGGGGTCACCAGCCACACCGCGTGCCGTTCGATCACGCCGGGCATCCCGGCCAGCACCGCGGGCCGCTGGCCGTCGCGGGCCCGCACCCCCGCCGACCACACCGCGACGATCCCGTGGCACCGCGCGCCGATCACCACCACCGGTCCGCGCAGGCCGAGCCGGTCGCGCAGCCAGCTGATCTTCGACGGGTTGACGTTGGAGCCGTAGGCCAGCACCGGCAGCCGCTCGCCGAGCGGCGCGACACCGTGCTCGGCCAGCTCCTCGTCGAGGTCCCTGCCCTCGATCGTCCACCTCGACGGGACGTCCTCGGAGGGCTCGACGTGGTAGCCGGAACCTCCGACTTGGACGAAGGAGCCGTCGGGCCGCGTGCCGGGGTAGGGGTCGGCCGGGTAGTCGTCGTCGATGAAGTCGGGGGGCATCCGCACCGATCTTTCCCCTCCCGGACCGCACCGGCAACCTCGGCGGGGCACCGCCCGCCGCCGGTCCGGTCAGACTCCGGCGACCGAGCGGATCCAGTCGCGGAAGGCGCCGACGTGGGTGTACTGGCAGGTCTTGCCGGTGCCGGTGGACAGCACTCCGACCTGGGTGCCGTTCTCGGCGAACATCGGCCCGCCCGAGTCGCCGACGGCGCAGACGCCGTTGATGCCGGTGCCGTCGACAGCCGTCCCGCCGTAGGCGTCCCGCGCCGCGATGTCGTCGACCCGCAGCTTCGCGTTCTTCAGTAACGGCGACTGCTCCTCCTGCTCGGTCTGGCCCCAGCCGTGGATGGTCACCTCGTCGCCTTCGGCGACGTCGTCGAGCGTGCCGAGCCGCACCGCCTCGGCCTGCACCGGCCTGCTCAGCCTCAGCAGGGCGAGGTCCGCGCCGTCGTGGATCCGCACCCCGCCGGCCGCGACGTCGACGTAGTCCCCCTTGGCGTGCTAGACGTCGCCGATCCGGAAGCCCCACCGGTGCTGCTCCTGGACGCAGTGCCGCGCGGTGAGGATCCACTCCGGGGAGATCACCGACGCCGTGCAGTAGCCGTCCTCGCCGTCCTGGTACAGCCGGGCCGCCCACGGGGCGGACTCGGTGAAATCGCCGTCGACGATCATCGGTGCGGCGGCCGACGCCGTGGGCGCGGGCGGCAACCCCGAACCCAGCAGCGACACCGACCCCAGCAGCAACCCGGCACCCGCCAGCAACCCCAACGCACGACGCCCGCTCATCGGTCTCCTTCCGCAGCGGCGATCTCCTGCGGCAGAACCTATGGGGCGGGCGAACCGGGCAGCACCGGCGAAAGTGGGCGCGGGCCAACGACTTCTCGTCGCTTCCGGGCGAGCGGATCAGTACGAAGGTCGTGGCGGGACCGGCGGTACTCGGCGGCGCCCCGCTGAAGCCACCGGTTGCGGCATCTGGGTTTCGCGCGGCCTCCACCGATGCGCCACCGAAAAGCAGAAGGCCGCCCGCGCACGAGTCGTGCACGGGCGGCTTCCGCGATGCGGGTCAGGCGCGCAGCGTCGCGCCGAAGCGCTCCTCTGCCGCGGCGACCGCCGCGTCGCGAGCCTCGGTCGCCTCGTCCTGCTTGAGGGTGCGGTCCGGCGCGCGGAAGCGCAGGGCCATGGCCAGCGACTTCTTGCCCGACTCCAGCTGCTCGCCGGAGTAGACGTCGAACAGCCGGACGTCCTCCACCAGTTCTCCCGCGCCCTTGCGGACGGTGTCCACCAGCTCGGCCGACGGCACCGACGCGTCCACGACCAGCGCGATGTCCAGCAGCACCGGCGGGTACGCCGAGACCACCGGCGCGGGCCGGTCGTCGGTCAGCGGCAGCGCGTCGAGGTCCAGCTCCATCGCGCAGGTGCGCTTGGGCAGGCCCAACGCCTCGACGACCTTCGGGTGCAGCTCACCGGCGTGCCCGACGACGGTGTCACCGACCTTGAGCTCGGCGCAGCGACCCGGGTGCCACGGCGCGAGGTCGCCCGCGCTGATCGTCAGCTCCACGCCGGCCGCGGCGGCGACCCGGCGGGCGGCCTCGACGGCGTCGGCCCAGCTCACCTCGCGGCCCTTGCCCCACCAGCCGGCGTGTTCGCGCTGGCCGGCCAGCACCACGCCGACGTGCGTCGGCTGCGCGGGCAGCGAAGCGTGCAGCGCCTCGATCTCGGCGTCACTGGGACGCTGCGAGACGCCGACCCGCGGCACGGCGGGCTGCTCGGCGGCGGGCTGCACGACCTGTCCGACGTGGAACAGCGCGAGGTCGCGGCGACCGCGGGCGACGTTGCGCTTCAGGGCGTCGATCAGCCCGGTCAGCACCGTCGTGCTCAGCTCCGAGCGGTCGCTCTCCAGCGCGTTGAGCAGCGAGAGCGTCCGCCTGCGCGGGTCGTCGGCACCGATGCCCAGCCCGTCGAGGACCTCGGGTCCGGTGAACGGGAACGGCAGCACCTCGACGTAGCCCTCGTGGGCCAGCGTCCGCGACACCGCGCGGTGCCTGCGCTGCGCCGGGGTCAGGCCGCGGCCGGGCGGCGCGGCGGGCAGCACCGACGGGATCGTGTGGTAGCCCTCCAGCCGCAGCACTTCCTCGACCAGGTCGGCGGGCTGGGCCAGGTCCGGCCGCCAGCTCGGCGGGGTCGCGGTGACCAGGCCGACGCCCTCGTCGGAGGTGCTGACCTCGATGCGGCAGCCGATCTGGGTGAGCCGGCGCGCGGTGACGCCGCGCTCGTAGTTCACCCCGGCGATGCGGTCGGGCAGCGCCAGCGGCATCGTCACCGGCGCGGGCGCCTTCGGCTCGCCGACGTCGGTGCGGCCCTGGGCGATGGTGCCCTCGCCGTAGCGGACCAGCAGCTGCGCGGCCAGCTCGGTGGCCACCGGCGCGACGGCCGGGTCGACCGAGCGCTCGAAGCGCTTGCCCGCCTCGCTGGGCAGCTTGTGCCTGCGGATCATGCGGGCGATGCTGGCCGGATCCCAGTTCGCCGCCTCCAGCAGCACGTCGTGGGTCTCGGAGCCGATCTCGGTGCTGGCGCCGCCCATGACCCCGGCCAGCGACACCGGGCCGCTGTCGTCGCAGATCACGACGTCGTCGGGGTCGAGCTCGCGCTCGACGTCGTCGAGCGTGGTCAGCTTCTCGCCCGCCTTCGCGCGGCGCACGACGATGTCGCCGGCGAGCTTGGTGGCGTCCCAGGCGTGCAGCGGCTGGCCGAGCTCCAGCATCACGTAGTTGGTGATGTCCACCGCCAGCGAGATCGAGCGGATTCCCGCCAGCGCCAGCCTGCGCCGCATCCACCACGGCGTCGGCGCGGTCGGGTCCACCCCGGTGACCCGGCGGAACACGAACCTGCTGCACGCGCTCGGGTCGGCGATCTCCACCGACCGCGACGGCCGGTCGTCGGCGGGGACCGGCAGCGAGCCCGGGTCGCCGAAGGGCACCTCCAGCGCGTTGGACAGCTCGCGCGCCAGGCCGCGCACCGAGAAGCAGTAGCCGCGGTCGGGGGTGATCGCCAGCTCGATCACGGCGTCGTCGAGGCCGACCAGCTCGACCGCGTCGTCGCCGGGGTCGGCCGAGCCGGACGGCAGCACCAGGATGCCGTCGTGGTCCTCGCCGATGCCCAGCTCCTTGGCCGAGCAGATCATGCCGCGGCTCATCCGGCCGTAGGTCTTGCGCTCGGCGATCTCGAAGCCGCCGGGCAGCACGGTGCCGGGCAGCGCGACGACGACCAGGTCGCCCTCGCGGAAGTTGGTGGCGCCGCAGATGATCTCCTGCGTGCGCTTCTCGCCCGACTCGTCCTCGCCGACCTCGACCTGGCAATACCGGATCGGCTTCTTGAAGTCGGTGAGCTCCTCGATCTCGGCGACGCGGCCGACGACCAGCGGCCCGCGCACCGACGACAGGTGCGTGACCTCCTCCACCTCGAGCCCGATCCGCACGAACGCTTCGGCCAGCGCCTCCGCGGTCGTCTCCTCGGGCAGCTCCAGGTGTTCGGCCAACCAGGAAACCGGGATCCGCACTTGGTCAGGCCCTTCTCTCGTTGCAGTGCTGACAGGTCAGGAGTCGATGCCGAACGGCTGGGTGAACTGGACGTCACCCTCGACCATGTCCCGCATGTCCGGGATTCCGTTGCGGAACTGCAGGGTGCGTTCCAGGCCCATGCCGAAGGCGAACCCGGTGTGGGTCTCCGGGTCCACGCCGCAGGCGCGCAGCACGTTCGGGTTCACCATCCCGCAGCCGCCCCACTCGACCCAGCCGGGGCCGCCCTTCTTCTGCGGGAACCACACGTCGACCTCGCCGGAGGGCTCGGTGAACGGGAAGAACGACGGCCGCAGGCGGGTCTTGGACTCCGGCCCGAACATCACCCGGGCGAAGGCGTCCAGGGTGCCCTTCAGGTGCGCCATCGTCAGGCCCTTGTCCACCGCGAGGCCCTCGACCTGGTGGAACACCGGGGTGTGGGTGGAGTCGAGCTCGTCGGTGCGGAAGGTGCGGCCGGGGCAGACCACGTACACCGGCAGCTCGCGGTCGAGCAGCGCCCGCACCTGCGCCGGGGAGGTGTGGGTGCGCAGCACCAGCCCGGATTCCTTCGGGCCCACGTAGAAGGTGTCCTGCATGGTGCGCGCCGGGTGGTCCTTGCCGAAGTTCAACGCGTCGAAGTTGAACCACTCGGTCTCCAGCTCCGGGCCCTCGGCGACCTCCCACCCCATCGCGACGAAGGTGTCGGCGACGTGCTCGATGAGCTGGGTGATCGGGTGCCGGGCGCCGACGGGCACGCGGTCCCACGGCAGCGTCACGTCGACGGCTTCCTCGCGCAGCACCCGCTCGTCGCGCTCGGCCTGCAGCGCGGCGCGGCGCTCGTCGAAGGCGCCCTGGATGGCCTCCCGCGCCTCGTTGACGCGCTTGCCCGCGTCCGAGCGGGCCTTCGGCGGCAGTGCGCCGATCTCGCGCCGGGCGGTCAGCAGCGGCGAGCGCTCGCCGAGGTGCGCGGGCTTGGCCGCGGCCAGCTCGTCGAGGTCACCGGCCTTGTCGAAGGCCTCGCGGGCGTCGGCCACCGCGCGTTCCAGCGTCTCCGCGGAGAGCGCGGCGACCTGCTTCGGGTCGTACGGGTCGTTGGCTCCGGACATCGTTAGTGCGTGACTCCCGTGATCCGACAGGTCTCATTCCCCAGGCAGCACCCCGGGCTCACGAACGCGAACCTGCTCGTTGGCATGCGGACTCCTACCGCCGCTGGCCCCGCAAGTCTATGCGACCGTCCCAACGGGATTACGCGGAGATCCGCCTCCCGGCGGTACCGCCGCTGGTCGCGGGCGGTGCGCCGAGACCTCGGCAGGCGTCCGTCGGGTGGTTCGGCAGGCGGGGCGGCGGCGTCGGCCGGTCAGCTCGCGCGGTGCTGGGCGCGGGCCGAGGCGTACAGGCAGACGGCGGCGGCGGTCGCCAGGTTCAGGCTCTCGGCGCGGCCGTAGAGGGGCACCCGCAGGGTGCCGTCGAGCTGGGCGGTGACGTCGCCGGGCAGGCCGTGGGCCTCGCTGCCGAACACCCACGCCGTCGGTGCGGCCAGCGCACCGCCCAGGTCCGCGGAGTCCAGGTCGTCGGTGGCGTGGCCGTCGGCGCCGACCAGCCGCAGGCCCGCCTCGCGGCACGCGGCGAACACCGCGCTCACGTCGCGATCGCGGGCCACCGGCAGGTGGAACAGGCTGCCGGTGGAGGCGCGGACGGCCTTGCCGTTGAAGGCGTCCACGGTGTCCCCGGCGAACAGCACCGCGCCGGCTCCGGCCGCGTCGGCCACCCGCACGACGGTGCCCGCGTTGCCCGGGTCGGAGATCCCGACCAGCACCGCGACCAGCGCGGGACGCGCCGCGAGCGCGTCGGCGACCGCGGTGGCGGGCAGGTCGCAGACGGCCACGAGCCCCTGCGGGGTCACCGTCTCCGACAGCGAGGCCGCCGCGCGTTCGGTGACCAGGCGCACCGGGACCGAGGCGGCCCGCGCCGTGTCCAGGAGCTCGTCGTGGCGCGGGTCACCGGTGGCGAACACCTCGCGGACCGCGGTGGCGCCCTCGGCGTGGGCCGCCAGCGCCTCGCGCACGGCCTGGGCGCCCTCGGCGAGGAAGGCGCCGGCCTTCTCCCGGCCCGCGCGGCGGGTGAGCTTGCGAGCGACGACGACCCGGGAGGAACGCTCCGTCAGCGGAGCGTCCGTCCCGGGTCGTGAAGCCGAATGCGCGCCCTGGGCGATCAGGCCGCACCTTCCGGCAGGTTCTGGCGGGCGACGTCGACCAGCGCGGCGAAGGCCTGCGAGTCGTTGACGGCCAGCTCGGCCAGGATCTTGCGGTCGACCTCCACACCGGCGGCCTTGAGACCCTGCACGAAGCGGTTGTAGCTCATGCCGTTCTGCCGGGTCGCGGCGTTGATGCGGGTGATCCACAGCTTCCGGAAGTCGCCCTTGCGAGCCCTCCGGTCGCGGTAGGAGTAGGTCATCGAGTGGAGCATCTGCTCCTTGGCCTTGCGGTACAGGCGCGAGCGCTGACCACGGTAGCCCTTCGCCGACTCGAGAATCGTCCGGCGCTTCTTCTGGGCGTTCACTGCCCGCTTGACGCGTGCCACGGGGTCCGTCCTGTTGATCTCATCGGGGGCGGGGCGACCGCCCGGGCGTGGGACTGGGGTTCGAGCGGCGGGCCGGGAGCCCGCCGCCGAGCGCGGATGGGATCCGGCTCAGCGACCCAGCAGCTTGTTGATGCGCTTGACGTCGGCCTTGGCAACCGCTTCGGTGCCCTCGAGCCGGCGGGTGACGCGGCTGGACTTCTTCTCCAGGATGTGCCGACGACCGGCCTGCTCCCGGCGCAGCTTGCCGCTGCCCGTGACGCGGAACCGCTTGGCAGTGCCGCTGTGCGTCTTGTTCTTCGGCATCTTCGATCCTCAATTTCTTCGGGGGTTCGCATGGAAGCCGGGCAGGATCTGCTCGACCCTGCCCGGTCTCATGCGCGTTCCGTCGAACACGGCGGGCCGGTGCGCCCCGCCGCGGCTTACGACGCGTTCGCCTTGGGCTTGGTCTTGTTGGTCTTGTGCGGCGCCAGGACCATGATCATGTTCCGGCCGTCCTGCTTCGGGTTGGCCTCGATGAAGCCCAGTTCGGAAACGTCGTCGGCCAGCCTCTGCAGCAACCGGAAGCCCAGCTCGGGACGCGACTGCTCACGACCGCGGAACATGATCGTCACCTTCACCTTGTGACCCTGGCCGAGGAAGCGGGACACGTGGCCCTTCTTCGTCTCGTAGTCGTGCGGGTCGATCTTCGGCCGGAGCTTCTGCTCCTTGATGACGGTCTGCTGCTGGTTGCGGCGCGATTCGCGAGCCTTCTGCGCACTCTCGTACTTGAACTTGCCGTAGTCCATGAGCTTGCAGACCGGCGGGCGCGCCTGCGGGGCGACCTCGACAAGGTCCAGATCCGCTTCCTGCGCCAGCCGGAGCGCGTCCTCGATGCGGACGATGCCGACCTGTTCGCCGTTGGGTCCGACCAAGCGGACCTCGGGCACGCGGATGCGGTCGTTGATGCGCGTCTCGGAGCTGATGGGGCCTCCTCGGTTCGATGGCTTTCACTGCTGCACCGCGGCGCGTGAAGCTCGCCCCTCGAACCGGTATGGCGATACCGTTCGTTCCGCCGGGGCGCGTGCGCCACCGGCGGGACCAGGACCCGGAAGCCTGCAGAACGCGGCTACTCGGGTGGGAGCGGGGCTCCACTTTGCCGCCCCCGGCTGCGCGGGGGCTGGTCGCTCGTGTCAGGGTACCAGGCGTGACCGAACGGCAGCCAACCCAGCCCCCCGCCGACGCCGGCGGCGAGCAGTTCGACGACGCGGACGTGCAGCTCAACGTCCGCGAGCTCGCCGATGTTCCCAGCGTCGAGGTCATCAGCCGCGCCGCCGTCATGCTGATGTCGGCCGCCGCCGAGAAGCTGGGCCTCAGCCACGACGACCCCGACACGGCGCCGTCGCGGGACCTGGACGAGGCGCGCCGCCTGATCACCGCGCTGGCGGGCCTGGTCACCTCGGCCGTGGAGTACCTGGGGCCGCACGCCGGGCCGGTCCGCGACGGGCTGCAGAGCCTGCAGCGCGCCTTCCGCGAGTCCTCCGCGGTGCCCGACGCCCCCGGCCAGGGACCGGGCGAGAAGTACACGGGCCCCGTGTACTGACGCACGCACCTTTCCGGGGAGCCGTTCTGCCAAGCTCCCCACCAGGCAAGCCACTGCTACGACGCCCACTAGTGTCGGCAGCGGTGTGACCGCGGCGGTCATGCCCGACGGAGGTGCGCTGAAGTGGTTTCCCCGGACCGGATCCTGGTGTTCGCCGCGACGGCACTGCTCATCATCGCGGTGCCCGGGCCGAGCGTGCTGTTCGTGGTCGGGCGTGCCCTGTCCTACGGCCGCCGGGTCGCGCTGACCAGCGTGCTCGGCAACGCGATCGGGACGTACGTGCTCGTCATCGCCGTGGCGATGGGCATCGGCTCGATGGTCGAGCGCTCGGCGGTCGCGTTCACCGCTCTCAAGCTCTTCGGAGCCGCCTACCTGGTCTTCCTCGGGGTGAAGGCGTGGCGCGGCAGCGGCTCGGTTTCGACCGCCCTGCCCGCGCTCGCGCCCACGCGCGGTGGCCTGCGCACGCTCTGGGAGGGATTCGCCGTCGGCGTGGCCAACCC
Organism: Saccharopolyspora erythraea NRRL 2338; assembly: GCF_000062885.1. Classification (NCBI taxonomy): domain Bacteria; kingdom Bacillati; phylum Actinomycetota; class Actinomycetes; order Pseudonocardiales; family Pseudonocardiaceae; genus Saccharopolyspora; species Saccharopolyspora erythraea. The sequence continues at coordinate 5,906,965 of NC_009142.1, forward strand.
GAAGTCGATCGTGTTCCTCTCGGCGGTGCTGCCGCAGTTCGTCGACCAGCCCAGCGGGCATGTGCCGGTGCAGATGCTCGTGCTCGGGCTCATCGCCATCGTCATCGGGCTGGTGTCGGACAGCGCGTGGGGCCTGTCGGCCGCCACCGCGCGCTCGTGGTTCGCCGGCTCGCCCCGCCGCCTGGCCTACGCCCAGCGGACCGGGAGCCTGGCCATGATCGGCCTCGGGATCACGGTCGCGGTCACCGGCCGCCGCGACTGACACCCCCGGCCCGCCGGGGTTGCGGCGGCGCTGGTTCGCGCCGCCGCAACCCGGTCACAGCGCGAAGTCGGCGGTGGCGGCGCGGTGGTCGGTGCCGCGAGTGCGGACGACCTCCGCGCCCACCTCCCGCACTCCCCGGTACAGCACGTGGTCGAGCCGGGCGACGGGGAAGGCCGCGGGCCAGGTGAACCCCAGGCCGCGCTGCGCGTGCTGGAGGTGCAGCCGCCCGAGCTGCGGGTCGGTGCCCGCGGTGTTGAGGTCGGCCAGGACGATGACGCGCTCGGCGTCGTCGTCCGCGACCGCCGCGGCCAGCTTCGCCATACCGAGGTCGCGCCGGCCGACCGAGTCCGGCCGCAGCGACGGCAGGTGCGCCACGTAGACGGTGACCGGTCCGCTCGGCGTGGTGATGCTCGCCCGCATCGCGCGGGTCCAGCCGAGGCCGAGGTCGACGGGCTCGGCGCCGCGGATCGGGTAGCTGCTCCACAGGCCGACCGTGCCCATGGTGCGGTGGTGCGGGTGCCGGTCGGCCAGCACGTCGTCGAGTTCCTGCCGGCTGTCGCCCGCCATCTCCTGCACGCCGATCAAGTCGGCCCCGGTGCTCGCCAGGTCGTGGGCCGTCGCGGCCGGGTCGGGGTTCTGCGCGTAGAGGTTCTGCGTCGCCACGCGCAGGTCGCCGGCTTGCGCCGAAGCCGACGGCAGGAGGGCGGGGCCGAACATCGCCACCCACACCAGGGCGGGCACCAGCACCGCGACGACGGCGCGGGAGCGGGCGAGCAGCGCGCCCGCCGCGACCAGCGGGACGCCGAGGCCGAGCCAGGGCACGACGCTGTCGAGCATCGTGCCCACGGCGCCCGGGACGACCGCGTGTCCGGCCAGCAGCAGCGCGAGCCCCGCCGCAGCGGCGGCCACCGCCACGTCCCGGGCTCTCACAGCGGGCCCGGGCAGAGGCGGCGCGGGGCGGTGTCGCCCTTGACGGTCGCGTCCACGCATCCGGCGGGCAGCCCGTCGTGGGCCCGCCCCGAGAAGTTGGCCGTCACGGTCAGGGCGCCGTCGCCGAAGGTGGTGCGCTGCACGAGGTGGTCGGCGGTGAGCCACCGGAAGCCGGTCATCGGCTCGGTGGCCGCGGCTTGGTGCAGCGGGGCGAAGTAGCGCTGCAACGCGGCGATCTCGGCGCCGTGGGCGTCCAGTTCGGTCTCGTTGAGCACGAGGTTCAGCGGCGTGTTGTGCAGCATCGCCATGGCCACCCGGTCGGTCGCCTGTCGCGGCAGCTTCGACCACGGCAGCTCCCAGCGGTCGGTGCCGATGACCGAGTCGTGCAGCACGGTCTGGTAGAGCGGCACCCGGTACTGCGGCGCGAACATGGCCTTGGCCGCGTCGGCGGGCAGTTCCACCGGTTCGAAGAACGCCTCGGGCGCGCCCTCCGGCGCGTAGCCGCCCCAGAAATCCTTGTCCTTCTCCAGCTCCCACAGGTGGTCGCTGACCGGGGTCGACGACCCGTGGTTGTAGGACAGCACCGGCGCCGACCACGCGCCCGCGCTCTCCGAACCGAGGACGAGATCCCCGGCGAGCCGGCCCATCCGGTCGAGCCGGTTGCGCCGGTCCCGCTCCTTGTTCATCGGGTGCGCGGGACTGTGGTCGGTGTGCAGCTCGCCCGCCGCGTCGACGTCGAGGAAGTAGCTGTTGGCGCCGTTGGCGGTCATCTCCCCGGTCCGGTCGGCCATCAGCCGCGGGTTGCGGGCGAACGCCTCCGAGCTGAGGTAGCAGCCGCGGTCGCGGAAGCCGGGCATGACCTCACCGTCTGCCTCGCGCACGCAGGCTTCCTGCCACACCGGGGCGGGCCAGCGCGAGGAAGGGTTGTCCGCTTGCGCCGGGTCCTGGGCGTTGGCCCACGAGTCGTAGGGACCGACGAGGTATCCGGCGTCCTTGGCGGCCTTGACCGCCTCCGGGCTCATCGGCCGCCCGTCGGCGTCGTAGCCCAGCCACATCCGGTCGATGCCCAGTTCGCGCAGCCGCCGGACGCCCTCCGGCGTGCGGGCCTGGCCCCAGGTGTAGGCGTGGAAGGCACCGACCAGCTTGCCGACCTCGGGGTTCTCGGCGATCTTGCGCCGCAGGGTCTCGCGACCGCCGTGCTCGTCGAGCCACCGCCGGTAGTCCCGGGCGGGCGCGACGGGCGAGCCGTCGGTGAGCGCGAAGGTGACCGCGTGGTCGAGAGTGCCCTCGCGCGCCGAGAAGTCGTGGACGGTTTCGGCGTGCAGGCGCCCCCGCTGCGAGACGAACCGCAGCGAGGTTCCGATGTCGTTCTCGGCGATGTAGCTGACGCCTCGGCCCGCACCGGAGTGACCCCAGAAAGGCATGGTGAGCCCGCCGACCATCTCCGCCTCGGACCCGGCGAGCCTGGCCTGGCCGGAGTTCCACCACGGGTCGGCGACGGGCACCGACAGCCCCTCACCGCGCGGGAACTGCATCTCGGAGACGCCCGGATCGGTGCCGGTGACCGGCCAGGTCATCGCGGTGTCGCGGTCGGCGTGCACCGCGATCGACAGGCGTCCGGCCTGCTCGGCGGCGGTGACGGTCATCCCCGGGTAGCGCCAGCTAGCCCTGCCGTCCTCCACCCGCACCTCTCCGGCGGGACCGAGCGGCTCGGCGGCCGGAGCCGAGAGCTGCCACTCCCGGCCGTCGGCCGTCCTGGCCTTGACCTCCAGCGTCGCCGGGTCCACCACGGCCCGGCCACCCGCGAGCGACACCACGACCCGGTCGCCGTCGAGCTCGACCTCCGGTGCGGCGGCCTGCGACACCGCGCCGAGCCCGCCCGTCATCACGCACAGCGCGCCGACCAGGCACGCCGCGGTTCGTTGTCTGCGCATGGGCATCACGTTGCTGGGCGCGGATGAGAGTCCGATGAGAACGCGCGCGCCGAGCCGCCGGTAGCATCCGCGGACTGTGCGGGTGCTGGTGGTCGAGGACGAGCCGGGCGTGCGCGACGCCGTGGTCCGCGGGCTGGAGAGCGAGGGCTACGAGGTCCGGGCGGCCGGGGACGGCGCGAGGGCGCTGACCGAGATCACCGCGTGGCGGCCCGGGGCGATCGTGCTCGACCTGCTGATGCCGTTCATGGACGGGCTGACGATGTGCCGTCGGCTGCGCGCCGACGGCGACCGCACGCCGATCCTGGTGCTCACCGCGCGCGACGCGGTCGCCGACCGGATCGACGGGCTCGACGCCGGCGCCGATGACTACCTGGTCAAGCCCTTCGACCTGGACGAGCTGCTCGCGCGGGTGCGGGCGCTGCTGCGGCGCAGCTACCCCGGTGACGACACCGTGCTGCGCTGCGCGGACCTGGCGGTGGACACCGGGGCGCACCGGGTCCGTCGCGGGCACCGGACGGTGGAGCTCAGCCGGACCGAGTACGCGCTGCTGGAGGTGCTGCTGCGCAACGCCGGTCAGGCGATGCCGCGCGGGCTGCTCGTCGAGCGGGTGTGGGGCCAGGACTTCGGGCCGTCGTCGAACTCGCTGGAGGTCTACGTCCGCTACCTGCGGCGCAAGCTCGAGGCCGGCGGCGAACCGAGGCTGGTGCACACCGTGCGCGGCGTCGGGTACCGGCTCGACGAGTCGCCCTGAGGGGTATGGGGGACGAGGCGGCCAACGGCGGTTGTGAGCGGCCGTCAGACGACGGGCTGATGTGAGGCGGCACCGCGCGGATCCACCCGGCGGTTGCGCGCCGACCGATAAGAAGTGCAAGCCGCCGCGACCGCAGGTGCAGGATCGGTATTGACTGCTTGGCCTGTTTCAGCCGTCCCTCATAGCGTCAGCGCGTGAGCCTGTTGAGTAACTCGCGGTGCTTCCAAGTGCCGGGCGCACACGCGGTGAACGCAGGTCCAGAAGGGACAATCGCGAGCAACTCGACCGCTGTGAGCGGGCACCGGCTATCGGTTGCCGGCGTTGGCGCCGCCCGATGGAGGAGGACGTATCCGGATGCGAAAACTACCCGCGCTCGCCACCACGATGGTGGTTTCCGCCGGAATCGCAACAGGGTTGTGGGCGGCGCCCGGTAACGCCGTTCCCACGAACCCGGTGACCGTCGCGCCGCCGTCGTTGCCGGCCGGTTGGTACGGGTCGGCACCGTATGTGACGCCGTTGTACGGCAATCCACCGGACCTGCCGAAGGTGATGGCGGAGACGGGGCAGAAGACCTTCCAGCTGACGTTCATCCAGGCGCCCAGGGGAGGTGGAGGGTGCACGCCCACCTGGGACGGCACGGCCCCCGTGTCCGAGGACACCGCCGTGGCACGGGTCATCGACGGCGTGCGCTCGGCCGGCGGTGACGTTTCAGTATCGATCGGCGGCTACGGCGGCAGAAACCTGGGCCAGACCTGTGCCAGTGCCGAAGACACGGCCAACGCCTACCAGCAGGTGATCGACAAGTACGCACTTCGAGCGGTGGACTTCAACCTCGAGGAGCCGGCGTACTCCGATCCCGGTGCGGTCACCAAGGAACTGCGAGCGGCCCAGATTCTCCAGCATCACAATCCCGGCCTGTACGTTTCGGTCACCACCGTTGCCGCGCCCGGCGGAACGACACCGCAGGGGCAGAACCTGCTGAACACGGCCAAGTCCCTGAAGTTCGCACCGGACAACTACTCGATCATGCCGTTCAACGGGTTCCAGGACGTCGGCGCTCAGATCGCCGTGCTCGAGGCCTTCCACGGCGTCCTGATGAACACGTTCGGCTGGGACAGCGCGACCGCGTACGCCCATGAGGGCGCGTCGCTGATGAACGGGCGTTCGGACTTCGGTGAGTACTACGACCAAGCCGATTTCCAGGCGCTCCTGGACTACGCGATCGGCCACGGCATGTCCCGGTACACGTTCTGGTCGCTCAACCGGGACCGGCAATGCACGCCGCCCGACAACGGACAGACGTCCGGCACCTGCAGCAGCGTGCCGCAGAACCCCTGGGAGTTCACCAGGTTGACCGCGCAGTTCGCGCAACGGACACCGGCGTTGAAGGCCGGTGTCGCGGTTTCCCAGCCGGTCCCTGCCCGACTCCCGGCACAGGCAGACCAAGGTGCGGGCCGCTGAGGCCCCAATGCGTTCGTGGCGTCGTCTCCGGCCGACGCCCGATTCGGATGCTCCCGAAGAACACGCAGCCGTCGCGGACGTTCGACGAAGTGCGTCCGAAGCGGCTCGATCCCGTCTGCCTCAGTCCAGTCGGCACACGTCTCTTCCCGGCGCAGGGATGCACGTCTCGCCCCTTTCCGAGGTACAGACGTGCACGCTTGCAGTCCTTTCCTCGCTGGCAGTCGGCTGAATGGCAGCATTGCAGTTCCTGCTGACGCGTAAGCCGTGGCTAGGAGGTCTTCGTGAGCAGCCGGGCAGAAGCCCCCACTCCGCGCCCGACAGCGGAGCGCTCGAAGGAGCAGCCAACGCTGGGGGCGGTGGACAAGGCAATGGTCGTCCTGGCCGCGGTGATCGCCGAAGGCGGCCCCATCGGACTGGCAGAGCTGACTCGCCGGACCGGGTTGGCCAAGCCTACGGTGCACCGCGTGCTCACGACGTTGCGCGCCCACCAGATGATCGACCAGCACGGCGGCCGGTACGGCCCCGGCATGCGGCTCGACATCTCCGTTGACCGCCCTCGGGGCGACTTCGACACCTTGCTCGCCAGTCTGGCAACCCCGTACCTCGTCGACCTTCACCGGATGACCGGTGCCACGGCGAGCTTGGGAGTGCTGGACGGCCGCGAGGTGCGCTACATCGATCGGGTTTACGACCACCGGGCGGTTCGAACCCCTTCCCACCGAACCAACCGGGCGCCCGCGTACGGAACCGCGATCGGCCGAAGCATGCTCGCCGAGACGTTCCCCGCCAACGGCTCGCCGGACTGCCACGGGGACTCGATGTTGCCGGCGAACTCGATGGAAACGCTGCTGGCAAAGCTGTCCCAGGTACGCCGATCGGGCATCGCCTTCAGCCACGAGGAATACGTCGGGGGCGTCGTGTGCGCGGCCGCGCCGGTCTCCACCGGCGGCCCCGGGCAACCGCCGGTGGGGCTCGCGGTGAGCGACCGCGTCGGTCGGCTGGATTTCGGGTCCGCGGCGGAGAAACTGCGCCGGGTGTCGCGGGCACTGGCAGCCGATATACACAGGCTGACCGCGATCCTGCTTCCTGACCGGGTGAAGACGTCTCGGCTTCCGTCGTCCCGAAAGGAACAGGCCGCTTTGCGCGACGCCAGCCGCCGCAACCTGAGCGAGCGAGCATAGGCCGCGAGTGCGACGGCGGCCCTGGCACGGCGGCCCTGGCACGGCGGCCCACGGAGACTTGACGATGCCGGATCTCACCGCGCGCGGCCTTGGTACCAGGTGAAGCCGTCTGTTCGCCGCGGGAACTTCATGAACCGACGGTAGCCGTCGGCCTCCCGGCCACGGCACACCTGCGCGCTCCGTGGCAATCGCATCGATGCACGTGTGCACACGCAGGCTGGAACCCCTGGCCGGCCCGCCCACGACGACGCGATCCGTTCGATCCGGCATTGCGCGCCGATTTCGTTCATTTGTTCCTGCGGCAGGTCAGCGCCGCCAGCGCCAGCAGCTCACCGCCGGCCACCTTGTCGAGGCCGGCCTGTTCGAGCCACTGCTTGGCCCTGGCGAACGCCTGTTCCGCGGTCTGCATCGCCCAGTCCCGGCCACCGGCTTCCTCCACCAGCTCGGCCAGCAGCCCAGCGTCGGATTCCTCCTGGTGGAAGAGTTCGGCCAGGCGGCGCCCGGCTTGGGTTCCGGATCCCAGCGCGGCTGTCACGGGCAGCGACTTCTTGCGATCGACCAGATCGGAACGCACGGGTTTACCCGTCACCGCGGGATCTCCCCAGATGCCGAGCAGATCGTCGACGAGCTGGAAGGCAAGCCCGATCTCGCTGCCGAATTCTCGGAGCGCGGTGATCTGCGTCCGGTCGGCTCCGGCGAACAGGCCGCCGAGCGCGCAGGAAGTCCCGAGCAGCTCGCCGGTCTTGGCCCGAGCCATGGCAACACATGCGTCGATCCCGACGTCGACGCGTTCGCTGAAGGAGATGTCGGCGGCTTGGCCTTCACACAGTTTCACCACGCATTTGCCGAACCAGTCGATCGCGGTCAACGCATGCTCCGATCCGGTGGCGGAGAGGATCCGCGGGGCAAGCCCCAGAATCGCATCACCGGCGAGGATCGCGTTGGAGGTGCCGAAAAGCGACCAGACCGTGGGGCGGTGTCTCCGGGTGAGGTCACCGTCCATCACGTCGTCGTGCAGGAGCGAGAAGTTGTGCAACAACTCCACCGCGACCGCGGCGGGCACCGCATCGGCGGGGTCGCCCCCCGCAGCCTCACACGACAGCAAGACCAACGCCGGGCGAATCGTCTTCCCACCGTCGTTCACGACAGTGGAACCATTTTCGTCCCACCACCCTATGTGGTAGCCGGCGAAATGCCGTAGCGGATCGGGCAACAACCGCACCGCTTCCCGCAATGGCTGGTCGACCATGCAGCGGGTATGGGTGAGCACCTCGGATACATCACGAATCCTTCTCGCCGCGAGATGATCGACCACCGGCGCATCCGCAGGAAACATGCGCACCTCCAAATAAGACCCCGACCGCTCCGATCGCAGATTCCAAGCAGAAAGAAGCGTTGCATCGCCTGCCCGCAAGGACAGGCGATGCCCAGCCTAGAGATAAATATCAGAAACCAGAAGACGGCGTTCCATGCTGCGGAACGTTGCAAACGAAAGGCATTCAGCCCCGTTGCCCTCCACCAGGAGGCCGACTCAGCTTGCAAGCGAAGGAATTTTTCCCGCGTCTGGAAACGACGATGACGCAATGATTGAACGGCGCCCCACGATTCGCTCACCGGCTTCACGCCGGTTCGAACGGGGACCACCCGCTTCGGCGTGCCGGTGACCGCGCGAGTTCCCGAGAAAGTCGAAGGACACGGAGGACCCCGCGGCGGCCTTCGGCGGCGATGGTGTACCCGGCGAGCATCTACAGCGACGCCTCTCGATGCGAGCCGCACCAGCTACGGGTCAACGACCTTCCCGTGCGAGTGCAGAAGTCGCGGGGCTGACCGGAGACGGGTTCGCTCCAGGCGGCATGTGCACTGGTCCCGTGTTCGGTACCGAGGCGACGAGTCCTCCTTCACCGTCGGTGAGCGGACGGCCAGGCTGTGACACGTGGGGATGATCGGTCGGCGCGCCCGGCGGGGACGGACGGGGGGAGCGCCCCCGCCGGGCAAGCAGGTTGGGCCGTCAGGGAGGCCGGGGTCGGCAGGCGGGCCGAGCCACCGGACGGATGAGGCCGTCAGGCCGAGCCACCAGACAGCGAGGTCCGTCAGGCGGGCGCCGTGACGGACACCGCCGCGTCGAAGAACCACGCGACGGTGAGCGCGCCGGGGTCGATGACGCCCCGCGCGTGCTCGCCGACGTAGCTGGCGCGACCGCGCCGGGCGAGCAGCTCCTCGGTGGACTCGGCCCCCTCGTGCGCGGCGGTCGCGGCCGAGCGCAGCGCGCCGGGCAGGTCGGTGCCTTCCTCGACCGCGGCGGTCAGCGCCTCGGCGGCGGGCACCATCGCGTCGACCATCGTCTTGTGGCCGACCTCGGCCTTGCCGAGGCGCTGCACGACGGCGGCGGCGTTGGTCGCGCCGGTGGCGACGGCCTCCGCGGTGGTCGCCGTCGCGAAGGCCTTGGCGAACTCCCGGAACCACATGCCGAACAGCGGCCCGCTGGTGCCGCCGGTGTTGAGGAAGCCGTTGGCCACCGCGGTGAACACCGCCTCCGGGCTGTCGGTGGGCCCGGCCTCCAGGTTGGCCGATGCCCGCCGCAGCGCGGAGCGGAGGTTGGTGCCGTAGTCGCCGTCGCCCGCGCGGCGGTCGAGGTCGGTCAGGTCGGCGAAGCGGTCGTCGACGTCGGCGGTGAACCGGTCGATCCAGGACCGGGCGTCCTCGGCGGTCAGGGACTGCATATCGGGTCTCCGTTCGTCGTTCACCAGGTCAGGGCGGGGGTCCGGACCGGGGCGTCCCACAGGTCCACGAAGTCGTCTTCGGCGCGCAGCAGGGTCACCGAGAAGCCGCGCATGTCCAGGGCCGTGACGTAGGGGCCGACCAGCGACCGCGCCACGCCGACGCCGAGGCCGCCGAGGAACGCGGTCAGCTCGCGGTGCGCCACCGACAGTTCGAGGGCGTGGGTGGAGCCGAGGCCGTTGACGATGGCGATCACCCGGTCGCCGTCGCCGAGGCCGAGCTCGGCGGTGATCGGCCGCGTGAGCTCGGCGACGAGGTCGCGGGCGGGGCCGAACGGGCGGCGGCCGACGCCGTGCTCGCCGTGGATGCCGACGCCGAACTCGACCTCGTCGGCGGGCAGTTCGAAGGAGGGCTGCGACTGGCCGGGGTGGGTGCACGCCTGCAGGGCCAGCGCCATCGTGCGGGCGGAGTCGACGACCCGCTTGCCGAGCAGGGCCAGGTCCGACAGCGACGCACCGCGTTCGGCCGCGGCTCCGCAGATCTTCTCCACCGCGACCACCGCGGCCGTTCCGCGCCGTCCGGGGCCGCCCTCGTCGGAGCTGGAGGTGGCGAGGTCGTCGTCGACCAGGACGGTCTCGACCTCGATGCCGTCCTCGCGGGCCAGTTCGGCGGCGATGGAGAAGTTCAGCACGTCGCCGGTGTAGTTCTTCACGACCAGCAGCACGCCCCGGCCGCGGTCGGCGGCGCCGATCGCCGCGCGGATCTGGAAGGCGGTCGGGCTGGCGAACACCGCGCCCGGCACGGCGGCGTCGAGCATGCCCTCGCCGACGAAGCCGGTGTGCAGCGGCTCGTGACCGGACCCGCCGCCGGAGACCAGCGCGACCTTCGGGCGCGCGGCGCCCTCGTCGGCGCGGACGACGTAGGCGGGGTCGGGGTTGGCCCGCAGCAGGGCGGGGTGCGCCTGTTGCAGACCTTGCAACGCCTCGGCCACGAAGTCATCCGGGTCGTTGATCAACTGCCGCACTGACATCCAGCGCCCTCCTCCGGGAGCGTCACGCCGGTCCGGCCCCGAACCGGCGTCTTTGCCGTATCGTCGAACTCTATTCGACGATGTCGAAAGCGTTTCGCACCATACGACGCCGTTTCACTGCTGTAAAGTGCGGTGTCCATTCCCCCGCCGGGCCGGACGCGGGGGACGGCCGGAGAGGACGCGATGATCCAGTCCGTCGATCGGGCGATCCGCGTTCTCGGCGTCCTGCAGGGAGCGCGGCTGCTGAGCCTTTCGGAGGTCGCCGCCCGGCTGGAGCTGCCGCCGTCGACCGTGCACGGCATCATCAAGACGCTGCTCGCGCACGGCATGGTCGTGCAGGACCGGGCGACCGCCCGCTACCGGCTGGGGCCGGCGGTGCTCAAGCTCGGCAACGTCTACCTCGACACGCTGGAGCTGCGTTCGCACACGCTGTCCTGGTCGCCGGAGCTGGCGCGCCGCACCGGCTTCGCGGTGCGCACCGGGGTCGCGCTGCCGGACGAGGTGATGATCATCCACCACGAGCCGCGGCCGGACGGGTCCCGCCAGATGCCCGAGGTCGGCATCGTGATCCCGATCCACGCCAGCGCGCTCGGCAAGGTCATCCTCGCCTACTCCCCCGAGCTGTCCGATGGGTTGGGCAGCGGCGAGCTGCGCAGCATGACCGGCGACACCGTCACCGACGCGAACGCGCTGCGCGAGCAGCTCACCGCGGTGCGCACCAACGCGCTGGCGACCGAGCAGGAGGAGGCGGTGCTCGGCGAATGCGGGCTCGCCGCGCCGATCTTCGATGCGACGGGCGCGGTCGCGGGCGCGATCGGCGTGGTCGTGCCGATGCTGGAGTGGCCCGCGGAAGGCGCGGTCGCGACGGCGGTGCGCGAGGCGGCCCGCAACATCTCCCGGGAACTCGGCGCGCCGCGCTGGCCAGGCGCCTGACGGGCGACGGCTGGGTCTCGGGGTCCGGCGGCTGGGCAGGCGACGGCCGGGCGCGGAGTCCGACGGCTGAGCAGGCGACGGCCGGGCGCGGAGTCCGACGGCTGGGCAGGCGACGGCCGGGCCGGGATCCCGGGCCTGACGCGCGGCGGCGGGCCGCGGGGGTCCGGCGGCTGGGCGGCGAGCGGGCTGCGGGTCCCGCGCCTCGGGCGCGACCGCGGGCCGCGGGGCTCGGCGGCTGACGGGCGACGGCAGGGCGTGCTCCGGCGTCTGACTCGTGGCGGCGGGGACACGGGGTCTCGGCGGCGAGGCGGGCGGAATCCTGGTGTCTGGCGGTTCGGGCGGCTCAGGCGGCTTGTGTGCCGCGGGGCTTCCGGCGAGCGGGCGGCTTGCCCCGCACAAGCGGGCGGCTGCCCTGCGCGAGCGGGCGGCTGCCCCGCACAAGCGTGCGTGCGCCCCGCGCATGCGGGCGGCGAACGGCTTGCGGACCGGGCGCCGGCGGCCGGCGACCTGGGCGAGCCCGGCGAGGTGCCGCGAACACCAGGCCCCAGGCGGCGGCTGACACGCGGCACCGGAACCGGCCCGGCCTCCCTATGGTTGCTCCATGCCGTCCCGAGCGATCCCGTGGTCCGTCCAGCAGAGCGCGTGCACTGCGGAGGGCGCGCGGTGAGGGGGTCGCTGCGGGCGCGCATCGCGGTCGCCGCCGCTCTGGCCGTCGCGGTCGCGGTGTCGGCGATGGCCGTCGCCGGGTACGCGATCGTCGCCCACGAGCTCGACCGCTCGCTCAACCTCGGCCTCCAGCGCGAGGTGACGCGGCTGGTGCGCCAGGAGCAGGCTCGGCCGGGGTCGTGGAGCCCGTCGGGGCCGTGCGTGTTCCTCGCCGCTCCCGCGTGCGTGCAGCGGGTGGCGGCCGACGGGCGGGTCGAGAGCGACTACGCGCTGCCGGTCGACGACGGTGCGCGGGCGGTGGCGGCCGGGACCCGGTCCGCCTACTACCGCGACGTGACGCTGGAGGGATACCCGGTCCGCGTGCTGACCGCGCCGCTGGCGACCGGCACCGCGGTGCAAGTGGCTGTGCGCTCCGACCGCAACGCAGAGAGCCTGAACCGGATCGGTGTGGCCTTCCTGCTCGCCGGGCTCGCCGGAGCCGGGCTTGCGGCCGGTGCCGGTTTCGTCGTCGCGCGCACCGGGTTGGCGCCGGTCGCGGCGCTGACCGCGACCGCCGAGCGGGTCGCCCGCACCCGCGACCCGGACCAGCGCATCGAGGTCACCGGCACCGACGAGCTGGCCCGGCTGGCGACCAGCTTCAACACGATGCTCGTCGAGCTGCGGCACGCGCTGGACACCGCGCAGCGGTCGCTGACCGCGCAACGCCGCCTGGTCGCCGACGCCTCGCACGAGCTGCGCACCCCGCTGACCGGGCTGCGCACCAACATCGACCTGCTCGCCCGCGCCGAACGGCTCACCCCGCGGCAGCGCTTCGACACCGTGGAGGCGTTGCGGGTGAAGGGAACCGAGCTCACCGGGCTGGTCAACGACCTGATCGACCTGGCGCGCGGTGACGATCCCGAGGCCCCGGCGGAGGCGGTCGAGGACGTCGCGCTCGACCGGCTCGTCGCCGACTGCGCGCGCCGCGCGGAGGGGCACTGGCCGCGGATCACCTTCGAGTCCCGGCTCGACGCGGCGATCGTCGAGGGTGCTCCCGCCAGGCTGGCCCGCGCGGTCACGAACCTGCTCGACAACGCCGCCAAGTTCAGCCCGCAGGGAGGAGTCGTGGAGGTCGTGCTGCGCGGCCGGGAGCTGACGATCCGCGACCACGGCCCGGGAATTCCGGCCGAGGACGCCGAGCACGTCTTCGACCGCTTCTACCGCGCCGCTTCGGCGCGCGGGCTCCCCGGATCAGGCCTGGGACTGGCGATCGTCCGCCAGGTGGCCGACGCGCACGGGGCGACCGTCACCGCCGAAGCACCCGAGGGCGGCGGAACCGCCATGCGGATGCGGTTTCCCGCCGAGCGCGGCACCTGATCGGCCACCTCACGGCATCGGCCCCCCAAGTGCGTGCACAATACCTTTGTCGATCAAGCGCGAAAGGACGTCATGGGACGTAACGTGCGGTTATCGCTGAGCATCCTGCTGGCGGCGGGACTCACTTCCGGATGCGGCTCGTGGCTCCCGGACGCGCCGGACGCCGAGGCCGAGTACTCCGACCTCGCCGAAGTCGCCCGGGCCGGCGAAGCCGAGCGGAGCCTGGTACCGGCGTGGATTCCGCCGCAGGCCCAGAACATCGTGGTGAAGCACGATGCGCACGAGCGCATCATGCGGTTCCGGCTGGCGGGCGGAATGCTTCCCGCCGACGTGTGCAGGCCGGTCGCGGCACCGCAACCGCCCGTGCTGGACGCGACGTGGTGGTTCGACGACATGCCGCGGAGCAAGGCGCTGCGCTGCGGCGCGGACTCGGTGGCCGTGGCCGAGCAGGGCAACGTCTTCGTCTGGACCGCGACGGCACCTTAGCCCGGCGCACTGCGCCGGGCCCGTTCGAGGAGGCCGGGCCGAGGGGGCGGTATCGCGCCCTCGGCCCGGTGCCGTGACAGCCGGACAGCAGACCCGGGATCAGTGGTCTTCGGCGAGAGCTCTGCCGATGTAGCTGGCGGAGAGCAGCGCGAAGATGTAGGCCTGCAGCACCTGGATGAACGCCTCCAGCAGCGTCATCGCGATCGCCATGGCGAAGGCGAGCACCGAGACCGGCTTGAGCATCGCGCCGGCCTCCAGGAGCAGGTACTCGCCGCCCAGCGTGAACACGAGCAGCATCAGGTGTCCGGCGAGCATCGCGCCGAAAACCCGCAGCGCCAGCGAGACCGGGTCGAAGAAGAACTTCAGCACGAACTCGATCGGCGTCACCAGAACGTAGACCGGCTTCGGCACGCCCGGCGGGAACAAGGCCTTCTTCAGATAGCCGGTGAATCCGTGCCGCCGGAAGCCGACGTAGTGGTAGACCGGGTAGACCACGAGCACGGCGAGCGCGGCCGGGAACCCGATGCGCGCCATCGTGGGGAACTGGATCAGCGGGATGATCCCGAAGATGTTGTTCACCAGGACGAAGGTGAACAGCGCGAGGACCAGCGGCACGAAGCGCCGGAAGTCCTTGGCTCCGATCTGCTCCCGGGCGATGCCGTTGCGCGCGAGGTCGTACACCGACTCCACGGCGAACTGGAACCTGCCCGGCACGAGCTTGAGCCGCTTGGTGGAGACCAGGAAGAACGCTGCGACGACCGCCACCGACAGGACGCACAGCAGCATCGGCTTGGTGACGCCGAGCAGGATCGGGGGCAGATCGAGACTTTCCGCGCCGGGCGGCTGGAACTCGCCGCCCGCGGCCGACATCCTCGTGCCCATCGCTGCCCTCCTGCCGCAAGCGCCTTCCGGCGGAGGCGAGGAGTCACGCCGAAACCGCTTGCGGTGAGGATCGAGCCGCCCTCCGCCGGTGGCCCCCAGCAGGCCGCCGAAAGGCTGGTAGCGCCCTGTTCGCGAGCCGGAACTCCCCCAGGGCCTTGGTGAACGTGAAGCTAGTGTCGTGAGTCGTTAATTCGTTGGCAGTAGGCTGCGAGGGTTTGGAAGATTTCGTCGGCGGTCTTGGTCCAGACGAAGGGTGTGGGGTCGGCGTTCCAGGATTCGATCCAGGCGCGGACGTCTGCTTCGAGTTCGGTGACGCTGCGGTGGGCGGATCGGCGGAGTTTGCGGTTGGTCAGCTCGGCGAACCACCGTTCGACGAGGTTGAGCCAGGAGGCGCTCGTGGGGGTGAAGTGCACGTGGAAGCGCGGGTGGCGCAACAACCATTTCTTGATCACGGGTGTCTTGTGCGTCGCGTAGTTATCACAGATCAGGTGCAAGTCCAGTTCGGCGGGAGTGTTCTTGTCGATGGTCTTCAGGAATTTCAGGAACTCCTGATGGCGGTGCCGCCGGTAGTGCTGGCTGATGATGGATCCGGTGGCCACGTCCAGGGCGGCGAACAGGCTGGTGGTGCCGTGCCGGACATAGTCGTGGGTCATGCGCGCCGGGGTGGTGGGCATGACCGGCAGGATCGGCGCGGTGCGATCCAGAGCCTGTATCTGGGATTTCTCATCGACGCAGAGGACCAGGGCGTTTTCCGGTGGGTCCAGGTAGAGGCCGACGACGTCTCGGACCTTTTCCACGAACAGCGGATCGGTGCTGAGCTTCCAGGTCTGCACCAGGTGCGGCTTGAGCTCAAAAGCCCGCCAGATCCGGGAAATCGCCGTCTGCGACATCCCGACCGCGTTCGCCATCGAACGAGTCGACCAATGCGAGTCCTCGTTCGGCGGCGCCTCCTCCAGTGTCTTGGCGATCACGGTTTCGACCTGTTGGTCAGTGATCGTGCGCGGGGCACCCGGCCGGGGCTCGTCCGACAATCCCTCCAGGCGATCAGCGACAAAGCGGCGGCGCCACTTCGTCACCGTCGGAGGGGAAATCTGCAACTGCCGCGAGACGTCCATGTTGGACACTCCCTCGGCGCAGGCGAGCACGATCCGTGCCCGCAACGCCAACGCCTGCGCGGTTTTCGGGCGACGCGCCCACCTCTGAAGCGTCTCCCGTTCAGCGTCCGTCAACGCCAAATCGGGCAAACGCGGACCTCTACGACCCATCACCGCAACATACAACAAACTTCCAACTCAGGACACTAGCACGGGGTTTTCGGCTCACCGGTGCTCACCTCAACGGCTCAGCGGCGCCCCGCCGGGGACTGCTGCGAACGGCACTGGCTCGGCTGCGCCGATCCGAGCCGCGCCCGCCCGGAGAGAGCGGGCGCGGCGACGGATCAGTCCCCGACGACGGCGAGGGCGTCGATCTCCACCAGCAGCCCCTCGGGCAGGCCGACGTAGACCGTGGTGCGGGCCGGGAAGGGCTCGCCGACCACGCGCGCGTAGGTCTCGTTCATCTCCGCGAACTGCGAGACGTCGGTCAGGTAGACGCGCAGCATGAGCACGTCCTCCAGCGAGGCGCCGCCGGCCTCCAGGACCGCGATGACGTTGCGCAGGCACTGCTCGGTCTGCTCCGGCACCCCGCCCTCGACCAGTTTCCCGGTCTCCGGGTTCACCGCGGTCTGCCCCGAGACCTGCAGGATGCCGCCCTTGCGCACGCCCTGCGACAGCGGGATGTGCGCGGGCGGCGTGGGAGCGTTGTTCGTGGTGACCACGGTCCTTGCCATCAGACTTCCTTCCGTTGCGTGGTGATCTCGCGCCGGCACCCCAGCTCGGCGGAAATCCGGCCGGCGGTGCTCAGCAGGTCGTCGACGAGCCCGAGCAGCCCGTCGAAGTCCAGCAGCACGTCTGGAACCGACAGCGACACGGCGGCGACGACCTCGTCGCCGTCGTCGCGGACCGGGGCCCCGATGCAGTGGATGAAGTCCTCGTGCTCGTTGCGGTCCACCGCGTAGCCCTGCTCGCGAACGCGGTCGAGCTCGGCCAGGTACCGCTCGGCCGAGGTGATCGTGTTCGCCGTCATCGGCGGGTAGGCCAGCCGCCCCGCGATGGCCTCGCGCTGCGCCTGCGGCCGCCCGGCCACCAGCACCTTGCCGACCGCCGTGCAGTGCAGCGGCGCCCGTTTGCCGATGCGCGAGTACATCCGGACCGCGTGGTGGCTGTCCACCTTGTCGATGTAGACGACCTCGTCGCCTTCCAGGGTGGCCAGATGCACGGTGTGGCCGGTGAGCTCGCTCAGCTCGACCAGGTGCGCACGCGCGACCACCCGCACGTCGAGGTCCTCCAGCGCGCGGTGGGCCAGGTCGAACAGCGTGCTGCCCAGCCGGTAGTGGTGCACTCCGTCGCGGCGGACGAAGCCCGCCGACTCCAGCGTCCGCAGCAACCGCAGCACCGTGGACTTGTGCACGCCGAGCCGCTCGGCGAGCTGGTCCAGCGTCTGCTGTCCGGTCGCCAGCGCCGTCAGGACGCTGAGACCGCGTTCGAGGCTCTGGCTCATCCACCTCTCCATCGTTGACGCGCTGCCCGGCGGATGTTACACACCCCGAAAGCATTCTATGCAACCTGCGTTGCATCACACGCAATGGGAGGGCGTCAGTGTCGGAATCGGGCCTCGACGGAGCCGCGGTGCGCGCACTGCGCGACGAACGCATCGACTGGCGTTTCAAGGGGATGCCCTCCGAAGCGTTCGGCAGCACTGTCGGCGAGTTCCTTGCGCGACGGCCGCGGATCTCCGGTTCCGGCTTCGTCGGCCCGCTGCTCGTCCTCGACGACGACGCCCTGGAACACAACCTGCGCACCATGGCGCGCTGGTGCGCCGAGCACGGCCTGCGGCTGGCGCCGCACGGCAAGACGACGATGGCACCGCGGCTTTTCGAGCGCCAGCTCGAGCACGGCGCGTGGGGCATCACCGCGGCCAACGTCAGCCAGCTGCGCGTCTACCGCGCGTTCGGCGTGCGGCGCGTCCTGCTGGCCAACGAGCTGGTCGACCCGCACGGGCTGGCCTGGCTGGCCGGTGAGCTGGCGGACGACCCGGACTTCTCCGTCGCGTGCTGGGTCGACTCGGTGCGGGGCGTGGAGCTGATGACCGAGGCGCTGGGCGCACCGCGGCGCAAGCTGGACGTGCTGGTCGAGCTGGGCGATCCGGGCGGGCGCACCGGCGTGCGGACCCTCGCCGAGGCGGTGGAGGTCGCCGACGCGGTGGCGGCGAGCCCCGCGCTGCGGCTGGTGGGCGTCGCCGGGTACGAGGCGACGGCCGCGCACGACCTCACCGAGCACGATCTGTCCATCGTGGACACCCATATGACGCGGTTGCGCGAGGTGGTCTCCGAGCTCGCCGGGCGGGGCCGGTTCGGGCACCTGGACGAGGTCGTGGTCACCGCGGGCGGCAGCGCCTACTTCGACCAGGTCGCCGCCGCGCTGGCGGCGCCGTGGCCGGTGCCGGTGGTGCCGGTGCTGCGCAGCGGTGGGTACCTCACCCACGACGACGGCCTGTACCGCAAGATGTCGCCGTTCGGGCGGCAGCACCGCCTGGCGGGCGACGAAGCGCCCTTCCGCCCGGCGATGCGGATCTGGAGCCAGGTCGTCTCCTGCCCCGAGCCTGGGCTGGCGCTGCTGACGATGGGGCGCCGGGACGTTTCCTTCGACCAGCACCTGCCCGAACCGCAGGTGGTCCGGGGCGAGGACGGGTCGGTGCGCGACCTCGCGCCCGGCTCGTGCCGCGTGACGTCGCTGGCCGACCAGCACGCCTTCCTCGCCCTGGAGCCGGGAACCGAGGTGCGGGTCGGCGACTGGCTCGGTTTCGGGCTCTCCCACCCGTGCACGGTCTTCGACAAGTGGCCCCTGATCCCGGTCGTCGACGGTGACGAGGTCGTCGACCTGGTCCGCACGTTCTTCTGAGCCCGGCCGGAGCCGAGGCGTCGTGCGAGCGCAGCCGACCGTGGTCCTGGTGCACAGCCCGCTGGTGGGGCCGTCGTGCCGGCAGCGACCGGCGGAGGAGCTCCGCGCCCGCGGGCACGCGGTGGTCGTTCCGCCGCTGACGGAGGTCTTCGAGGCCGCGGGGCCGTTCTACCCGCGCCTGGTCGCCGCGGTGGCGGAGCGGATCGAGGGCCCGGAACCCGTCGTGCTCGCCGGGCACAGCGGAGCCGGGGCCCTGCTGCCCGCCGTCGTCGACGCGACGCCGGCGCCGGTGGTGGCCTCGGTCTTCGTCGACGCCCTCCTGCCCCACCCCGGGCGGAGCTGGTTCGACACCGTCCCGGCGCAGACGCGTGAGGAACTGCGCGGGATGGCGGTGGACGGTGTGCTGCCGGCATGGGACGAGTGGTTCCCTCCGGGCACGGTCGAGCGGCTGGTGCCGGCCCCGGGGATGCGGGCGCGGTTCTCGGCGGAGCTGCCGCGTCCACCGCTGAGCTATTTCGAGGAGCCCGCGCCGCGGGCACCGGAACCCGATCCCGGCAGCACCGCATACCTGCGGCTGAGCGCGGCGTACGCGGACGCCGCCGACCAGGCCGCGGAACTGGGTTGGCGCGTCGCAGCCCGCGACGCGCACCACCTGGCCCTGATGACCGCACCGGCCGAGATCGGTGCGGCGATCGGAGAACTGATCGACGAACTCGCGGGCTGATCACCTCGCGGGCCACGGAAACGGATCCCACCGGTGTGGGCGAGAAGGACTCAAAGGAGAGGCCACTATGGACATCGTCGTGCGTGGCGCGCACGTCGTCGACGGTGACGGCGGACCGCGGCGGCGGGCCGACGTCGGGGTGCGGGACGGGCGGATCGCCGAGATCGCCGATCCGGGCGGCCTGAGCGCAGGACTGAGCGGCGGCCGCACGATCGAGGCCGACGGGCTGGTGCTCGCGCCCGGGTTCATCGACATGCACTCCCATTCCGACCTGCAGATCCTGGCCGAGCCCGAGCACCTGGCCAAGGTCTCGCAGGGCGTGACGCTGGAGGTCCTGGGCCAGGACGGGCTTTCCTACGCTCCGGTCGACGACGACGCGCTGGCCAACCTGCGCACCCAGATCGCGGGCTGGAACGACGACCCCGCCGGGTTCGACTGGAACTGGCGCAGCGTCGCGGAGTACCTCGACCGGCTCGACAGGGGGATCGCGGTCAACGCGGCCTACCTCGTCCCGCAGGGCACGCTGCGGATGCTGTGCGTGGGCTACGACGACCGCCCCGCCACCGACGCGGAGATGGACCGGATGCGCGAGCTGCTGGCGCGCTCGCTGGACGAGGGCGCGTTCGGCATGTCGTCGGGGCTGACCTACACGCCCGGGATGTACGCCGACACCGCCGAGCTGGCCGCGCTGTGCGCGGTCGTCGGCGCCCGGGGCGGCTACTACAGCCCGCACCACCGCAGCTACGGCGCAGGCGCGCTGGAGGCGTACCGGGAGATGATCGAGGTGTGCCGCGGCTCGGGCTGCCCGCTGCACCTGGCGCACGCGACCATGAACTTCGGCGTCAACAAGGGCCGCGCCACAGAGCTGCTGTCCATGTTGGACGAAGCACTCGACGACGGTTGCGACATCACCCTCGACACCTACCCGTACCTGCCCGGGTCGACGTCGCTGCACGCGCTGCTGCCGAGCTGGGCGACCGCGGGTGGCGTGGAGGCGACGCTGAAGCGGTTGCGCGACCCGGCGCAGCGCGGACGCATCCGCCACGTCATGGAGGCCGAGGGGTCCGACGGCTGCCACGGGGTGCCGGTCGACTGGGAGACGATCGAGATCAACGGCGTGCGCTTCCCCGGCCGCAACGGCCACCTGGTCGGCCACTCCGTCGCCGAATCCGCCCGCAGGGCGGGAAAACCCGCCTCGGAGCTCTACTTCGACGTGCTGCTGTCCGAACAGCTCGGCAGCTCCTGCCTCATGCACGTCGGCCACGAGGAGAACGTCCAGGCGATCATGCGCCACCGCGTGCACACCGCCGGCAGCGACGGGCTGCTCGTCGGCGCCCGACCGCATCCCCGGGCGTGGGGCACCTTCCCCCGCTACCTCGGGCACTACGTGCGCGAGCTCGGCGTGCTGACCCTGGAGGAGTGCGTCGCGCACATGACCTCGCGCCCCGCCGACCGGCTGGGGCTGACCGACCGCGGGCGCGTGCGCGAGGGTTTCGCCGCCGACCTGGTGCTGTTCGATCCCGGGACGGTGGCCGACACCGCGACCTTCGACGAACCCCGCCGGCAGGCGACCGGCATCCCCTACGTCGTGGTCAACGGCGTTCTGGCCGTCGACGACGGCCGCCGCACCGACGCGCTGCCCGGCCGCGCCCTGCGCAAGCCCGCCTGATCCCCCCGCCACCCTCCCCCGAGGAGTCCGTTGTGGACACTTTCGTCAACTGGCTGCAACACGACACAGCCGGTCTGCTCACGCTGTGCGCCGTGGGCATCTTCGTCCTGCTGCTGATGATCATCCGGTTCCGCCTCGAGCCGTTCATCGCGCTGATCATCACCGGCCTGCTCATCGCACTGGCCGCCGGGCTGCCCGTCGAGGAGATCGTCGGGTCCGCCCAGTCCAGCAGCGACTCGTTGCTGGAAGGCGGTTTCGGCAGCATCCTCGGCCACATCGCCGCCATCGTCGGCCTCGGCACCATCCTGGGTTCGCTGCTGGAGGCCTCCGGCGGCGCGCAACTGCTCACCAGGAAGCTGCTCTCGGCCTTCGGCGAGAAGCGCGCACCCTTGGCGATGGGCCTGGCGGGGCTGGTCTTCGGCATCCCGGTGTTCTTCGACATCGGCATCTTCGTGCTCGCGCCGCTGGTCTACGTCGCCGCGCGGCAGGGCGGCCGGTCGATCCTGCTGTACTGCCTGCCGATGGTGGGCGCGCTGTCGATGACCCACGCTTTCCTGCCGCCGCACCCCGGGCCGGTGGTGGCCGCCGGGCTGCTCGGCGTGGACCTGGGCTGGCTGATCCTGATGGGCTTCGCCTGCGGCATCCCGGCGTTCGTGGTCAGCAGCCTGATCTTCCCCGCCTGGATCGGCAAGCGGATCAACCTGCCGGTCCCCGAGGAGATGCCGGCGGCGTCCGAGTCCGTCGACGGCGAGGACCGCCGCGAGCCGAGCCTGGGCGTGGTCGCGCTCATCATCGGGCTGCCGCTGGTGCTGATCCTCGGCGCGACCTTCGGCAGCATCACCCTGCGCGAGGGCAGCACGCTGCTCAACGTGCTCACGTTCATCGGCAACCCCACCGTCGCGCTGACCATCGCGGTGCTGCTGGCGTTCTGGCTACTGGGCATCCGGCGGGGCATGACCGGAGGGGAGCTCTCTGCGCTGACCGGGACGGCGCTCAAGCCACTGGGCATGATCCTGCTGGTGGTCGGCGCGGGCGGCTTCTTCGGCAAGGTGCTCTCGGCGACCGGTGTCGGCGACGCGCTGGCCGGGTCGTTGCAGGCCGGCGGGCTCCCGATCCTGGTGTCGGGCTACGTGATCAGCAGCGGCCTGCGCATCGCCCAGGGTTCGGCCACGGTGGCGATCGTGACCACCGGCGGCATCCTGGCGCCGCTGGTGTCCGGCGCGGGCTACTCGCAGGCGCAGCTCGCCCTGGTCGCGGTGGCCATCGCGGCGGGCTCGATCATCGCCTCGCACGTCAACGACGGCGGATTCTGGATCATCTCGCGCTACTTCGGCATCCCGGTCAAGGAGATGCTCAAGACCTGGACGGTGCTGGAGACGCTGCTGTCGCTGACCGGCTTCGGCATGGCCGCGCTTCTCAGCGTGCTGGTGGCATGACCTGAGACGGGTCAGGTGGCGGGTTCGCGAAACTGCGACTTTTTGGTCTAGTCCAATCATGGTCGAGTGGTCCACACTGATCGCCACTGCCGCACGAGCGACACCGGCGGCACGACCGACAGGGAGGAGAAGACCTTGCGCGACAAAGTGGTGCAGCGCCGCTGGTTCCTCGCCGGGCTCGGCGCCGCCGGGGCGGCGGCCGCCGCCGGACCGGCGCTGCTGTCGTCGCGGGCGACGCCGCCTGCACAGGCCGCCTCGACCGCGCCGCACGCCCCGCACGCCGCTGCGCACCCGGCGATGCTGATGGCGCTCATCGGCAGCTACACCTCGTCGACGCCCGCCGGGCGCGGTCTGGACGTCGCCCACCGCGCCGACTCCGGCGCGCTGGAACCCGGCGGCACCGTGGACGGGGTCCCGGACGCCTCCTGGCTGGCGTGGTCGCCGGACCACCAGTACCTCTACGTCACCAACGAGACGACGCAGGGGACCGTGACCGCCGTCGACCTCACCTCGCACACGCCGAAGGTGATCAACAGCCAGAGCAGCCGGGGTGCCGGACCGACGCACGTCGCCGTGCACCCCGAGGGCGACTTCCTGTTCACCGCCAACTACACCGACGGTTCGGTCGCGGTGCACCGCCGCAACCCGGACGGCGGCATCGGCGAGTCCACCGACCTGGTCAAGCACGCCGGCGCGCAGCCGCACGCGCACCAGATCGTGATCGACCCCAGCAAGCGCTGGGTCGTGGCGGTCGACCTGGGCGCGGACTCGGTCTACGTCCACGGGTTCGACCACTCCACCGGCAAGCTCACCCAGAACCAGCAGCTCGTGCTGCCCGCCGGAACCGGACCCCGGCACCTGGTGTTCCACCCGAGCGCGAAGCACGCCTACCTGCTGTCCGAGCTGAACTCCACGATCACGGTCCTCGGCTTCGACGTCGAGAGCGGGAAGTTCACCCCGGGCCAGGTGCTCAGCAGCCGGAAACCCGGAGCAGGGGGCGAGAACTTCCCGTCTGAGATCGCGATCTCCCGCGACACCGGGTTCGTCTACGCGGCCAACCGCGGTGACAACAACATCGCCACCTTCTCGGTCGAGGAGAAGGGCGCGAAGCTCTCCTTCGCCGCGACCGCGCCCACCGGCGGCGACTGGCCCCGCCACTTCGCCCTCGACCCGGAGCAGACCTCGGTCTACGTGGCCAACCAACGCTCCGGCACGATCACCCGGCTCGCCCGCGACCCCGGGACGGGACTGCTCACCCCCGCACCGGAGGTGCTGGAGGTCCCGTCAGTCGCGGTGATCACCTTCCACGGCTGACACCGCATCCGGCCGGGACCGCCCGCACCCGTCCCGGCCGGGTGGGTCACTCGCGCCGCAGCCGCCCGGCCTTCGCCGAGTACAGGAACGCGGCGAAGGCGGAAGCGGCGAACGCGAGGACGGGGCCCTGCTTGTCCTTGGAGTCCCGCACGGCGACCGCACCGGGCACGAACCCGACCTCGACACAGTTCTCCGCACTGCCGCTAAAAGAACTCTTTCGCCACGAAGGAACGGGCAGTCCAGGCGTGTCCATCTAGACCCCTCACTATGCGCTCGGCGACCGGTCCAGCTCGACTGCAAGACCGGCGATCAGCTCCGCTGATTCTCGCGCATCGAGAGCAACCTTCGACAGCCCTTTGATGGCGTTGTTGTACACATCGATGTCTTCGCGTTCCTCCAGGAACAGACTGGATGCTTGGACCGCGATATGCACCACGGATGGCGCATCCGCCGTCTCCAGCTTCAGAAACGGCCCGTCAAGCCCTGGATGCACGGGCGCGGAGAACGGCACCACTCTGATCTGCACGCGCGGCCAGGATGCTGCCTCCAGCAAGTAGTCCAACTGCCGTCGCATGACGTCAGGTCCGCCGACCTGCTGCCGCAGCGCCGCTTCGTAGATGATCGCCACGAGCTGCGGCGCCCGCTCCTTCCTCAGCACCGACTGCCGCAGGAGCCGGGTGACCATCCTGTCCTCGATCTCGTTCTCCGGCACCACACCCATGCCTTGCAGGAGTGCCCGGGTGTACTCACCGGTTTGGAGCAGTCCGGGTATGAGCAGGGACTCGTAGTTGGTGATCCGAGTCGCTTCGCTCTCCAGCTCGATCAGCGTTCGCTGCTTGTGCGACATCTCCCGGCGCTGCCACCAGCCGCGCTCCCCCGCCGCTATCTCCCGGCACAGCTCCAGCAGTTGCGCGCGTGCCCGGCCGGTGACGCCGTAGAGCGCGAGCATGCCGGCCACGTCCTCCAGCTTCGGGCCGCAGGCACCGGTTTCCAGGCGGCTGATCTTCGACATCGAGATGCCGAGCTTCTCCGCCACCTGCTGCGATCCGAGTCCCGCCTCCTGCCTCGAGCGGCGCAGTTCCGCGCCGAGTTGGCGGGCGCGCAGGGTGGCATCCGACTTGAGCATTGGGCGACTCCCGGTTCGACGAGGGCGGTTTTCGCCCATCGTGGCCCCGAATCAGCGCGTTTCCCCGCCGGACATCCCGGAAGTCACCCCAAGCGCCGAACACTTGCAGAGGGCGAAAGTCGCCGACGTCCGGTAGCGCGACCACTCACGATCCCGCACCGCCGAACTGCTACGCCTGGGCCGGGAACCGAAGATGGCCCCGCCCATGCCCCACATCTGCCGCTGCTGCTCCCGCGGAAGCAGCCGTCCGGCCAGCAGCGCGCCGAAGAACCGGTTCAGGTCGCCGACCGTGGAGACCATGCTTCTCGCCGCCCAGTGTGCAACACCAAAATCCCGCTCGAAGCAAGCCCTCGAGCGGGATTTTGCCCCCAAGTCTCCAACCATTGCCTGTATTCATTTCAGTCTTGTGTGGAGCCGTGAATCTAACTACCCTCGACCAGCACACTGCGCGGCTAACGAGTAGAGGGGGTGAAGTGCCACATGGAAAGCGGCATACGCGACGTGACCACACCCGGGCCCTCGAGATGGCGCGTGAGATCCTGACGATTCGCGACGGCGCGAGTCCTGTGCGGATTTATCCGAGGACGGAGAGAGACGTTTCTCCCCCTTGCCGCCGCCTCCTCGTCGCTGCTATTTCGCTTCGCTCGACAGGCCGACCACCATCTTGGCGATAGTGTGCACATCGTGGAAGTCGTCCCGGTTCACGTGCTCGTACGGGATCTCCACGGCCAGCTCGTTGCGGATGAAGTTGATCAGCATCGCCAGCCGGAGCGAATCCAGCACCCCATCGCCGAAGAGGGCGGTGGAGTAAGTGAATTCCTCTGGAGGGTCCTCAGTCAGCAGGTGCCTGCGGATATAGTTTCCCAACTTGTCCTCGATCTCGTCTACGCGCACGGCATCCCTCTCGAAAGCCAGGGTTTCAGAAATAGATTCCAGTCCTGGGTGGACAGTGAATCCGCTGGGGCGTGATACTACGCTCCAGCGTTGGGCGATGCAAGACGATGCATTCGCTGCAAACTTACCTTGAGAGACAGACCCTTCATGTGGATACTTTCCCGCGTTCAGGGTCGGAAGGGGGCGCACGCGTGCGTGCTTCCGAAACGTTCATCAGCAGTTTGGGCGCTTACATCCCCGAGCGTGTGAGCGTCGATGACGCGGTGCGGAAGGGCTGGTATTCCGCCGAGTCGAGGCGGCTTCAGGAGTTCACCAGCGTCGCGGTCGCCGACGGCATATCCGCGCCGGAGATGGCGTTGCACGCCGCACGTGACGCGATGGAGCGCGGCGAGCACACTCCGGATGAACTCGACCTGTTGCTGTACTGCGACGTCTGGCACCAGGGGCCCGATGGCTGGCAGCCGCAGTACCTCTTGCAGCGCGAACTCGTCGGCGGGGACGCGCTGGCCGTGGAGATCCGCCACGGGTGCAACGGCATGTTCAGCGCGCTCAGCCTGGCGTCGGATCACCTGCTCGCCACGGACGGCCGGTCGGCCGCGCTCCTGGTGGGTACCGACAACTTCGGCACTCCGCTGATCGACAGGTGGTCGGCGAGCACGGCTTTCATCGTGGGCGATGCGGCAAGCGCCCTGGTGCTGAGCAAGCGGCCGTCCGCGGTGCAACTGCTGTCGGTGAACCTGCTGTCGGTGCCGGAGGTGGAACAGACGCACCGCGGTGGTGAGCCGCTGTTCCCGCCTGGAGCCACCGTGGGGCGGGAACTGGACTTCGACGCGCGGGCCGAGCACTTCCAGCGCGCTGCCCGGGAAGACGAGGGCGGCACCCTAATGTCGCTGAAAATCCGGCAGCGTCTGCTGCAGACCGTTCACCGCACCTTGGTGGAAGCTGATATCGACATCAGCGACATCTCACGGGTCGCGTGTGCGCACTACTCGCGGGAACTGGTCGAACAGTGGTTCCTGGGTGCGGTGGACATACCGCTGTCGCGGTCGACGTGGACCTACGGCCGGACCATCGGCCACGCCGGTTGCAGCGACCAGTTCCTCGCGTTGCGAAACCTCATCGCCACGGGGCAGGTGCGCCGAGGAGACCACGTGCTGCTGCTGGGCGTCGGTCCGGGGGTGACGATCGCCGCCGCGGTCGTGAGGATCGTCGCCGACTCGGTCAAGTGAGCACCGCGATCGGGAGGACCTGCGGGGCCTTCGATCAGATGGAACATCTCGACTCCGGAGAGGAAACCGTCATGAGCACGCAGCCGGATGCCCCAGAACCGATCGCGGTAGTGGGAATCGGGTGCCGCTTACCCGGGTCGGCCAACTCAGCGGACGCCTTATGGGACCTTCTCGCCGCTGGTCGCGACGTCGTTGGTGAGGTGCCGGACGACCGATGGCGGGACTACCTGGCCATGGGCCCGGCCTACGCGGCGGCAACTCGGCGGACACCCAGGCGCGGCGGCTATCTCGACGAAGACATCGCCTGGTTCGACAACGAGTTCTTCGGTGTCACCCACAGGGAGGCCGAGACGATGGACCCACAGCATCGCATGATGCTGGAGGTCACGTGGGAGGCGCTCGAACACGCGGGTATTCCGCCGTTGACGCTGGCCGGCCGGCAGGTCGGTGTCTACACCGGAGTGATCAACGACGACTACGGCCGCCGTTTGCTGGAAAACCTGCCCGACCTGGACGCGTGGGTGGCCATCGGAGTGGCGAACTCCGGCGCGGCCAACCGCGTGTCCTATGCCCTGGACCTGCGCGGTCCCAGTCTCGCGGTGGACACCGCGTGCTCTGCCTCGCTCACCGCGGTGCACCTGGCCTGTCAGAGCCTGCGAGCGGGGGAGTCCGAGCTCGCGCTGGCCGGCGGTGTCCAGCTGATCGCCGCCCCTGCCTGGTCGCTGTCCCTGGAGGCAGGGGGGTTCTTGTCGCCGGTGGGGTTGTCCAAGGCGTTCTCCGGCGATGCCGACGGCTACGTGCGAGGCGAGGGCTGCGGTGTGCTGGTGCTCAAGCGGCTCGCCGACGCCGAACGCGACGGCGACCGGATCTTGTCCGTGGTATTGGGCACTTCGGTGATCCATGACGGTCGCTCCGAGAACTTCGTGGCGCCCAGCGAGGCCGCCCAGCAAGCCATGGCGCGGCAGGCGTGTGCGGAGGCGGGGATCGAACCGAACACGGTGGACTACGTCGAGGCGCACGGCACCGGCACACGGCGCGGCGACCGTACCGAGGTCGTGGCGCTCAGCACTGTCTACGGGGCTGGACGCCCTGCGGATGACCCGTGCCTGATCGGTTCGGTGAAGACCAACATCGGTCATCTGGAGGCCAGTGCGGGAATCGCGGGCGTTATCAAGGCCGTGCTGGCGTTGGGACACGACCACATCCCGCCCAGCCTCCACAACTCGTCGCTCAACCCAGCGGTCGACTGGGAGACGGCGGGCATCAAGGTGGTTACGGAGCCGACGGCGTGGCCACGGCGCTCCCACCCGCGGCGTGCCGCGGTGTCCAGCTTCGGTTTCGGCGGCACCATTTCGCACGTGCTCCTGCAACAGGCGCCTGATCGCCGCCCAGCGGCGGCCGTGCCCTCCAGCACGACCCCGAACACGAATACGAGCACGGTGTTCCCGTTGTCGGCACGCTCCGAATCGGGTCTCCGCCGGAATGCGGCCCGGCTCGCCGACTGGCTCCGCGGGCCGGGTGCCGATACGGCGCTGGCGGACGTCGGCCACACGCTGGCCCTGCGGCGCTCGCACCTGACCCACCGGGCCAGCGTGGTCGCCGCGGACCGCGATGAGCTGATCAACGGTCTGCGCAACATCGCCGACGGCGAGCTGGCGCCAGGAATCGCCACCGGAACCACCGACGCCGTTCCCCGCGCGGTGTGGGTGTTCTCCGGGCATGGCTCGCAATGGGCGGGCATGGGACGGGAACTGCTGAACGCGCAGCCCGTGTTCGCCGGCGTGATCGACAAGATCGAGCCGGTGTTCGCCGAGGAGAGCGGGTTCTCGCTGCGCGAGGCCCTGCGTGAAGGCGAGTTCGCCGGAGTCGGCCGGACCCAGATGCTGATCTTCGCGATGCAGGTGGCGCTGGCGGAGGTGTGGCGCGCGCATGGCGCCGCACCGGACGCGGTCATCGGGCACTCGATGGGCGAGATCGCCGCGGCCGTCGTGTCCGGTGCGTGCACCCTCGAAGTCGGGGCGCGGCTGATCAGCAGACGCTCCGGTCTGCTGTGGCGTGCTGAAGGCAAGGGCACGATGGCGACCATCAACCTGCCGTTCGACGAGGTCGCCACCAAGCTCGCGGGTCGCGACGACGTGGTGGCCGCGATCTCGTCGTCGCCGAGGGCATCGGTGATCTCCGGCGACGTCGGCGCGGTCGAGTCGCTCGTGGGAGACTGGGAAGCCGCGGGCCTGCTCCCGCGCCGGATCAATATTCAGATGGCCTCGCACAGCCCGGCCATGGATCCACTGCTGGCCGACCTGCGGGAGGCAATAGCCGACCTTCCCGTCGGCGAGCCGCTGATCCCGATGTACAGCACCAGCGCCACCGATCCGCGGTCGAAGGGCGTGCTGGACGGCGAGTACTGGGTTGGCAACCTGCGCCGGCCGGTGCGGTTGCGGGAGGCCGTGGAAGCAGCCGTGGCCGACGGCTACGGTGCGTTCCTCGAAGTCGCGCCGCACCCCGTGGTGGGCAACCCGATCAGCGAGACGGTGTCCGCGCTGGGCCGCGAGGATGTGTTCGTCGGGCTTACCCTGCGCAGGGGACATCCTGAGCACGAGACCCTGATGGGCAGTATCGGCGAAGCACATTGCCACGGTATTGACGTGGACCTGGGATGCCTGTACCTCGAGGGGGAACTGGCAACCCTGCCGTCCATGCAGTGGCTACGCCAGCCGCACTGGCGCGACTTCGCCCCGTCAGGCGCTGTCGAGCAGGCCAACCACGTCGTGGACTCGCATTCCCTGCTGGGCGCGGCGACGACCGTCGCGGGCAGCTCGATGCGGTTGTGGCGGACCTTCCTCGACGGTGACAACCGCCCGTACCCCGACAGCCACCCCATCAACGGCGTCGAGATCGTTCCGGCATCAGTGTTGCTCAACACCTTCCTGGGAACCGCAAGCGGGGCTGTCCCGGCTGTGCTGACCGATGTGCGGTTCCGGGTGCCGCTTGTCGCCGACGGCGACGGCAAGGAGATCCAGGTCGCCCGTGATCAACGGCTGGTGCTGGCCGTGCGAGACAGGGACGCTGAGCATTGGCTCACCTGCGTCACGGCGTCCGTGGCTCCTGCCTCGCCGCACGGGGCGCTGCCCGCCACCCTGCCCGCGCCGCCGGATGAGCTCTCGCCCGCCGACCCGGGCGAGATCCGGGCCACGCTGACCGCGACCGGGGTGGACGGTACGGCGTTCCCCTGGGAGGTCGAGAAGTTGGAGCGTACGGGGCAGCTGCTGCGCGTGAGCGTGCGGCACGACCTCGCGACCACGTGGGCGCCGATGCTGGACGCGGCCCTGACGGTGGCCGCTCACGCCCTCTCGGACGGCATCACACCGCGGATGCTCGCGCACGTCGGCGAGGTGCGGATCAGCGGTGAACCGGTCGCGGACGCCGTGATTCAGGCGATCGTCGACCAGCAGCGGGACACTGTGACCTTGCTGCTCGCTGACCGCGACGGCACCGTGCGTGCGCGGATCAGCGATGTGAGCTGCGCTGAGGTCGGTGGTGGCAGGCTGGGTTCGGCCGACGCGGCGGACCTGGTGCACGAGCTGGCGTGGCGGCCGGTGGAGTTCTCACCCGCGTCCAATCAGCCGACCGGTGTGGTTTTCGTCGGCGCCGACCTGCTGTGCGCACCCTTTGCCGCCGCGGGCCTGCGCTGCACGGCTGTCAGCGACCCCGGCGAACTGATCGACGCACTGGACGCGACGTCTCACGTATGCGTGCTCCCGCCGTTGCCGGGCAGCGACGACGAGGTGCCCCACGCCGCTGGGCACGCGGCCGACCTGCTCCTCTCGACCGCGCGTGTGCTGGCCGGAGCGGATCTGGCACGCAAGCCTCGGTTGTGGTGCCTCACCATGGGCGTCAGGGAAGCAGAATCGGAAGCCCACCTCGCGCATGCACCGCTGTGGGGCGCCGGACGCATCGTGGGTGCCGAACATCCCGAGCTGTGGGGTGGCATCGTGGACCTGAATCACGAGGACCTCGACAGCGTTGCCCCGGTGCTGACCGGCATCTTGTCCGCTGACCCGCGCGAGGACGTGATCAGCCTCCGCCAGGACGGCCTGTCTGCCGCGCGGCTGGTGCCCACCACCAGGGAACCCGCTGGTGAACCGGTCCGCTGCCGCCTTGACGGCACCTACCTGATCACGGGCGGTCTCGGTGGGATCGGTCTCGAGATCGCGCAGCGGCTGGCCGACCACGGCGCGCGTCGCATCGTTCTGGCCGGCAGGCGCCGGTTCCCCGAACGGAGCACGTGGGACCGCGTGACCGATGCCGCCGTGCGTGGTCGGATCGAGTGGATCCGCGCGCTCGAAGCCCAGGGAGTGACCGTCAAGGTCGTCGCGCTCGACATCGCCGACGCCGAGGCGGCGGCCCGTGCACTGGCCCCGGACGCACTGGGATTGCCGCCGATCAGGGGCGTCGTGCACGCGGCAGGCGTGCTCGGTGACCGTTTGGTGGACGAGGTCGACCGCCAGGCGCTGAACGACGCATTGCGCCCCAAGGTGTCCGGCGCGTGGACGTTGCACCGGCTCTTCCCGCCGGGAAGCCTGGACTTCCTGGTGCTTTTCTCCTCCAACGGCTACCTGTGCAGCATGCCGGGACAGGCCATGTACGCGGCCGGCAACGCGTTCCTGGACTCCTTCGCCACGCACCGCCGATGCAGCGGCGCAGCGGACACCGTCAGCATCGGATGGTCGTTGTGGCGAGGCAAAGGCATGGCGGGCAACAAGGTCGTCGAAAGCGAACTGCGCGCCCGCGGCATCGGTGACACCACGGCGGAGGAAGCGCTGCAGGTGTGGGACCACATCGACCGATGCGGACCCGGCTATTTCGCCGTGATGCGCACACTGCCACCCGGCGACGAGCCGCGGGTGTCGTTGCCGCTGCTCAGCGAGACCATGGACGTGCAAGCGCGGTCCGAGGCGGACGCGGGCCCGGCTGAATACCGCCACCTCGACCCCGAGCGGTTGCACGAGTGGCTGACGGTCGAGGTCGTCAAGCTCATCGCGGCGGAGATGCGGCTGCACGCCGACGAGCTGGACCCGACGGCGTCCCTGGTCACTCAGGGATTGGACTCGGTGATGTCGCTGGTGTTGCGTAGGAGGCTTGAAAAGCGGTTCGGTCAAAGCCTGCCCGCCAACCTGCTGTGGCACAAGCCGACGGCCGCCGCGATCGTCGACCACCTGAGTGGTCTGCTGTCCGACAACGTGCGGGAGGGAGCGGCATCATGACCGCCGGCACCAACAACGCCGGTCGCCTTGGTGCGTTGGCCGAGGCTGTTCTGGGCTACAACCCGGTAGATCCCGAGTACCACGCCAACGCGCATGAGCATCACCGGCGTATGGCAGAGCGTGGCCCGATATTCCGCACCCCCGGCGGAATGTGGACCGCCGTGTCGCATGCAGCGTGCTCGGCCGTGTTGCGTGACGACAGATTCGGGCACGACCCCGGGAGTGCGGCGCAGAACCTGTTCGACTCGACGCAGCGTCCGAGCGTGGCACAGCGCTCGTTCGAGTTCATGGACGGCCCGGACCACAGTCGGCTGCGCAGGCTGGTCAACCGCGCGTTCACGGCGCGCAGGGTTGAACGGCTGCGTCCGGCTGTAAGAACACTGGCCGACCAGCTGCTCACGGATGTGAGCGGTCGGATCGACGTACTCGCGGACTTCATCCTGCCGCTGGCGATGACCACGATCGTGGACATGTTGGGCGCGCCCACCGAGGACAACCATCTGTTCCGCGCGTGGGCGGAACCGATCGTGCGGGGACTGGACCCGGACTTCCTGCTTTCCTCCTCGGAGCTGGCCGCGCGGGAACAGGCCAACGCCGAGTTCGCCGAGTACTTCGACCGACTGGTGGCCTTGCGCCGGGCCGAGCCGAAGGACGATCTGATCAGCGCCCTGATCGCGGTCGAGGACGACGGCGTCGTCCTGAGCGGCAACGAGCTGATCTCGATGTGCCTGCTGCTGCTCGCCGCTGGACACGAGTCCATCATGCATCTGGTCGGCAACGGCACAGTCGCCTTGCTGCGCGACGAGGATCAGCTCGAGCACTTCCGCGGCCACCCCGGCGAGGTGACGAACGCGGTGAACGAGCTGCTGCGCTACGACCCACCCGTTGTACTGCTGGTGCGTACCGCGCTCGCCGATGCCGAGGTGCTCGGGAACCGCGTTCGCCGTGGCGAAATCGTGTGGCTGCAGATCGGTGCGGCCAATCGGGACCCTGCCGTTTTTCCCGACCCGGACCGCCTCGACCTCACCAGGGACACCGGTGGCAGCCTGGCTTTCGGGCTGGGTATTCACTTCTGCATCGGAGCTTCGCTGGCCCGGCTGGAGGCCGCGGCCGCGTTGTCCGCCCTGCTGCACCGCGATGTCGCTCTCGCCTCGGAACAGCTGGTCCACCAGAAGAACGTTGTCATCCGCGGGTATGAGGAGGTACCCGTGGTTCTGAGATGAGTGTCAGCGCCTCGGCGTTGACGTCGATAGGACGTCCTCGGCGGCCTCCGACAGGGCATTCGCGGTTGTTGAGCTCGTGATCCGAAAGAGATCCGCTGCCCGCCTCACGGCAGGGCAGCGGATCTCTTTCGCGACTCGATCGTATTGGTCCAGGACGACCAGGTCAGCGTGGAAGCCCCCGCGCCGGCCCGCCCCCCTATGCCGTACTCCATACCCGCCACGAACCTTTGGCCCGCTGGACCAGCGCATGTCCCGCCTGCCATCGCGGAATCCCGTTACACAGGAGGAACCAACGAAGCTCTACCAACCCGCGTCGCCGGTCTCGACGTAGGACTTGAGCCTGCGCAGGGCCTTCTCGATCGACTTGCGGTTGTTGGCGAACAGCGGAATCCGCCCAACGACACCGGGAATCGGCACCCTCGAGTAGTCGAAAGTCTCGGTGACCTTCGTGCTGGACCCGCCGACCGGTTCCAGCTCGTAGCGCCAGCGGTGCGGGCCGAAGTGCTTCCAGGCGATCCGGCGGTTCTCCTCGTATTCCACGACGGTGTTGCTGATGCGGTAGCGCAAGCCCAGCTTCATCCGCATGCCGAACTTCGAGCCCAGCACCAGGCGGTCCGGGCCGCTGATGCCTTCGCGAAGGGTGCCGGAACCGTCGATGAGCGGGTGCTTGCGCGGGTCGGCCAGGAGGGCGAACACGTCCTCCGGTTTCGCGTCCACGACAACGCTGCTGGAGACCGAGTGGTGGTTCTGCGCCATGCGCCGACCCTACGCCGGAGTAACCGACCGCTGCCGTGAGGCGACGCACACCCCCGCGCGTGCCCGTGTGCCCGGCGGACAGTCGGGTGCATCGGATCCGCCGGTCGCAGCAAGGCCGTGGCGACCCGGGCGGTCGTCGGCACCGAAGCCTGCTCGGTTTCCGGCGGTATCCATACCGATCCCTTACCCCGTGCGGGTACTGTCCGGTCTTTACGTGTTCGCCGTCACCTGGGGGTCGCGATGTCGGAAACGCAGGCGGGCAGCGGCATGTCGGCCGCGGACCTGCTTCGCCTCGTCGGGCCGCGATGGGTCCGCCCGCGCAGGCTCGGCCGCATCCCCGACCAGCCGATCGTGCACGCCGTGCGCGAGACCGCCCCGGGCATGCTGGCCGACCAGCTCTCCGACCACCTCGCCACGATCGTCCCGCACGCCGAGCTGCACGTCGGCGACGCCGCCCGCGGCACCGAACGGGAGCGGTCGGTGCAGGTCCGGACGCTGCTGGACACCGCCGTCCTCGGACTGCGAGAGCACGACTCCTGGCCGCGCATCGGACGTCTCCAGTTCCCCCGCTACGCGCTGACGAGCTGGCTGCTCAAGCAGAACCTGCGCCCGGCGGAGCTGAACCACGCCCCGCACAGCAACATCCGCGACCTGCTGCACGACTTCCTCAACAGCAGGCGCAGGCCCGGGCGGGGCAAGCAGAACGCGCGGGAGGCGGCGGCCTGGACGTCGATGACCGAGCAGCTTCCGTGGTACCTGTTCCTGCTGTCGCTGGTGGCGTTCCCGTTCTACTACGCGCTGTGGGTCCGCCGGGGCAAGGTGCCGCGCTGGTTCCTGCGCCAGCAGTACCTGGCGCCGCGCGAGTCGGCCGACTTCCCCAGCTTCGTCCGCCGCCTGATCACCACGCCCTCGGAGCGGGAAAGCGCCGAGCAGGTCCGCAGGCTGCTGGTGCACGCCTTCCTCAGCGACCTCTCCGACTCGCACTCGCGCCGGCTGTGGCGCTGGCGCTGGGTGCCCAAGGACTGCTATCCGGTGCTGCTGCTGAAGGATCTGCGGCCCGGCACGATCGGCGAGACCCTCGTGCGTCTGGTCAACAACGTCCGCAACGAGACCGGCGCCCGCGACCCGCTGCTGGTGGTGGCCACCGGCGAGCAGCCGCTGGAGGACGGCGAGACGCCCAGGGCTCCGGTCACCCTGGAGCAGTGGGAGCGCGACCTGCAGGCGGCGCGGCGCAAGCGTTCGCCCACCGCCTGGTACGTGCCGCTGCGGATCGCCGACGAACCCGCCGACGCCCTCGACTACGACCGCTTCGGCGCGCTGGGACGCGCGCACCTGCCGCTGAAGCGCTCCAAGCTGGTGCGCCGCACGCCGCTGCTGCTGGTGCTCCTGCTGCTCGTCGGCTCCACCGCCGGTTACGCCGGCTACCTCCGGACCCACTGCGGGCAGTGGTGGCCGTACCAGAACTCCGACATCGGCGAGGTCGACGGCGAATGCATCGGGGTTTCCGACACCACCAGCACCTCCCGCTTCTTCTCCGCGCACGACGCGCGCATGGTGGCGGCGCAGGAGAAGATCGCCGAGCAGAACGAGGAGGCCGAGCGGCGCTGGGAGGACCAGCCGAACCTGCCGCACCCCACCGTCGTCTACTTCAGCACCTTCCCCAGCTCCGACGACGATCCGCCGACGCTGGCCGGCATCGCCGACGAGCTGGACGGAGTCGCGGTGATGCAGCGGGAGTCGCTGGGGCGCAACGTGCTCATGAAGGTGGTGCTGGCCAACGGCGGGCTGCGGATGAAGCACGGGCCGCGGGTCGCCGCCGACGTCGCGGAGCTGGTCGGACGCGACGACTCGGTGGTGGCGGTGGCCGGGCTCGGCGGGAGCTGGCAGGCGACCGTGGACACGATCGAGGCGCTGGAAGCCGAGGGGGTGCCGATGGTCGGCACCACGATCTCCGCCGACCTGCTGTCCGAGTCGAGCCCGCTGTTCTACCAGGTGGCCCCATCCAACGCCTGGGAGGCGAAGGTCGTGGCCAACTACATCGCCGCCGGGCCGGTCGACCCGCGCACCGGGGCGCCGAGGCGGCCGGACAACGTCCTGATCTACTCCAACCCGCGCGACCTCTACAGCCACGACCTCGCCCAGCTCACCGCGGGCGAGCTGCGGGCGCGCGGCATCGAGCCGATGCCGGACAGCGACCGGATCCCGTGCGGCAAGCAGAACCTGGTGTTCTTCGCCGGGCGGGCCAACGACCTGGCGACGTTCCTGACGAAGATGCCGCCCGAGTGCGGGAAACCGGAGAACTACCCGCAACTGCTGGCCGGTGACGACACCAGCAAGCTCGTGCTCGACGACGCGATGGACGACCACGAGGGCGTCGTGCTCGACCACGTGTCCTTCACCGGCCGCAGCGCGTGGGACCCGCAGAGCCAGCAGGGCACGCCGCTGCGCGGACGCGGACTGCTGGCCCGCGACGCGCTGGAGGTCATCGCGCTGGCGGTGCAGACGATCACCGGCATGGACGGGGACAACCCGGCGCCCACCCAGCGCACGCCGGTCACCGGCGGCACGGTGTGGCGGGGCATCGGCAAGGCGCCGTTCGTCGGCTCCAGCGGGACCATCGACTACGGGGCGGGCGGGCAGATCCCGGTGGACAAGTCGATCTCGATCCTGCGCGTCACCGGCGGGGCGGGCACCCCGCCCGAGGACGAACTGGTCTGCGGCCGCTTCCAGCGCGACCCGGTCGCCCACCGCGACCCCCGCTGCCCCGTGCCGTGAGCCGTCGCGGGCTGTGCCGTGAGCCGTCGCGGCCTCGGACCGGATGCCTCGAACTCGGCTGCGGGCAGGCGGTTTCCGGTGAGGTGCAAGCGGCCTGGACGGTTCACCCGTCGCCGCGCTCGGCGAGGCGGGCCTCGAAGCCGTCGAGGATGGAGCGCAGACCGAACTCGAAGGTGTTGTCGGGTGCCGCGGCGTAGTTGACGGCGGCAGGGGTGCCGATGCGCTCGCGCAGGCGCGGGAACTGCTCGGCGATCTCCGCGCTGCGGGCCATGGTCTCGGCGAGCCGCTGTTCGGCGTTGCCCCCGTCGCGGTTCAGCCGCCGGGTCAGCGAGACCTGCGCCGCGGGCCCGAGGGCGCTGCCGAGCACGAAGATCAGCACGGTGGCCGCCGCGCGGTCGGCGTCGTCGGGGGCGAAACCGGCCTTCTCGTAGATGGCGAGGGTGTGCTCGTCGCGGCGGGCCTTCGCCGGCCCGGAGAGCAGATAGCTGCCGAACGCCTGCCCGAGCCAGGGGTGCCGGACGAGCATCGCGTGCGTGCTCGTGGCCACGGCCGTCGCGGCGGACCGCCAGTCCGCGGAGTCCGGATCGGGCAGCTCCACCTCGTCCCAGATCGCATCGCCCGCGAGCTGGACCAGCTGCTCCTTGGTCGCGATGTGCCAGTAGATCGCCGTGGCCGCGACGCCGAGCCGTTTGCCCAGGCTGCGCATGTTGAGCCCGTCCAGTCCCTCGTCGTCGAGCAGTGCGATCGCGGCGCGCACGATCTGGTCTGCGGTCAGCGTGTCTCGCGGCATGACCGAAAGCCTAGTTGAACAATGTTCAGGGCATTGCTTGAACTTTGTTCAAGAAGGGTCTATGTTCTCCCTTGTACTTAGTTCAGTCGCTCGGAGGGGGACCCGATGACACAGCGCGAGCTGGCCGGTGCGGTCGAGGCGGCCGCGACGGAGTTCGGCATCCCCGGCGTCGCCGCCGGGGTGTGGGCGGACGGCCGGGAGATCCGCGCGTCCCACGGCATCACCAGCGTCGACAACCCGCGCCCGGTCGACGAGACCACGCTGTTCCACCTGGCGTCGGTGACGAAGACGTTCACGGCGACCGCGCTGGTGCGCCTGGCCGCCGAAGGGAAGGTGGAGCTGGCGGCACCGGTGCTCCACTACGTCCCCGAGCTGCGGCTCAGCGACGAGCGCGCCGCCGCGAAGATCACGGTGTGGCACCTGCTCAACCACACCTCGGGACTGGACTGGAACGTCGTCGAAGCCGGTGACGAGGCCGACTCGCTTGCCGGGTTCGTCGCCAGGATGGCCGGACTGCCGATGATCGGCGAGCCCGGCGAACGCGCCTCTTACAGCCAGGCCGCCTACAACCTGGCAGGGCTGGTCGTCGAGAAGGTCACGGGCCTGCCCTTCGAGAAGGCCGTTGCCTCTTTGGTGCTGGAGCCGGTCGGGCTGACCAACACGTTCTTCGACCTCGACGACGTCGTGGTCCGGTCGTTCGCCGTCGGGCACAACCGCGGCGACGACGGGGAGCTGCGGTTCGCGCGGCCGTGGAAGGCGTGGCGAGCCGGCGCCCGCGGCAACGACCCCGGCGGGGGCATCGTGTCGTCGGTGGGCGACCTGCTGCGCTGGGCCCGCTTCCACCTCGGCACCGGAGACGGCGTGCTGCCCGCCGATGCGCTGCACCGCATGCGGGAGCAGACGGTCGCGCTGCGGGCGAGCTCCCTGGGCGACGGCGTCGGGATCTGCTGGTTCCTGCGCGACGTCGGCGGCGTGCGCACCATCGGGCACGGCGGATCGGGCAACGGCCAGTTCGCCGAGCTGCTCATCGTGCCCGAACGGGACTTCGCCGTCGTCTCGCTGTCCAACGCCGGACCGGACGGCCACCCGTGCAACCGGGCAGTCGTCCGGTGGGCGCTGGAGCACTACCTCGGGGTGGTGGATCGGGACCCGCAGCCGGTGCCGCACGACGACACCCGGGCTCGGGAGGTCGCCGGACGCTACGAGAACGACGCCATGTACCTCGACATCGCCACCGACGGCTCCCGGCTCACTCTCGGCGTCGGGATCAGGCCGGAGATCCGCCACGCCTCGGACGTCGAGATGGCCCCGGACTACCCGCCGGCCGCCGTCGGTTTCCTGCCCGGCGACGGCGACGAGTACATCGTCACCGAGGGCGGCCTGCAGGGGGAGCGCGGCTACTTCACCCGCGACGGCAGCGGCGCGGTCGTGGGCGCGGACCTCGGGGGCAGGCTTTTCGGCCGCGTCCCCGCCGCACGCTGACCAGGTCGGGCCTACTGCCCGCGCCGCTCGGCCGCCCACCTGACCAGCCGGGCCAACCACCCACGCCGCCTGACGGGCCGGACCGGTTGCGGCGCACTCGGCAGCCCGCCTGACCAGGCCAAACCCACCGCCCACGCCGCTCGGCCACCGTCTGACCAGCCTGACCGACCACCGCGCCGCCCGCCGCCCACCTGACCAGCCTGACCGACCACCGCGCCGCTTGCCGCCCACCTGACCACGCCAGACCGACCGCCGCGGCCCGCCTGACCAGACCGGACCGACGCCGCTCGCCCGGCACCCCGCCTGACCTGGCGCGGCCTGACCAGGCGGGATCGCCGCTGTGGGAGAACCGGCGCCGGGTCAGCCCTCGGCGCGGACCAGCCTCGGAACCGGTCCGGGACCTCAGCCCTCGGCGAGGATCGGCGCCAGGAACCGGCCGGTGTAGCTGTCCTCGACCTCGGCGACCTCCTCCGGAGTGCCCTCCGCGATCAGCTCGCCGCCGCCGTTACCGCCCTCCGGTCCCATGTCCAGCACCCAGTCCGCGGTCTTGATGACGTCGAGGTTGTGCTCGATGACGATCACCGTGTTGCCCTTGTCCACCAGGCTGTTGACCACGCCGAGCAGCTTGCGGATGTCCTCGAAGTGCAGACCCGTCGTCGGCTCGTCGAGGATGTAGACCGTCTTGCCCGTCGAGCGCTTCTGCAGCTCGCTGGCCAGCTTCACCCGCTGCGCCTCACCGCCGGACAGCGTCGGCGCGGGCTGCCCGAGCCGGACGTAGCCGAGGCCGACGTCAACCAGCGTCCGCAGGTGACGGTGGATGGCGTTGATCGGCTTGAAGAACTCCGCGGCCTCCTCGATCGGCAGGTCCAGGACCTCGGCGATCGTCTTGCCCTTGTAGTGCACCTCCAGGGTCTCCCGGTTGTACCGGGCGCCCTTGCACACCTCGCACGGCACGTAGACGTCGGGCAGGAAGTTCATCTCGATCTTCAGCGTGCCGTCGCCCGCGCACGCCTCGCACCGGCCGCCCTTGACGTTGAAGGAGAACCGGCCCGGCTGGTAGCCGCGCACCTTGGCCTCGGTGGTCGCCGCGAACAGCTTGCGGATGTGGTCGAAGACTCCGGTGTAGGTCGCCGGGTTCGACCGCGGGGTCCGCCCGATCGGCGACTGGTCGACCTGCACCAGCTTGTCGACGTTGCCCAGCCCGTTGACGCGGGTGTGCCTGCCGGGGACCTGGCGCGCGCCGTTGAGCTTGTTCGCCAGCACCGACGCGAGGATGTCGTTGACCAGCGTGGACTTGCCCGAGCCGGACACCCCGGTCACCGCCACCAGGCAGCCCAGCGGGAACGACACGTCGATGCGGTGCAGGTTGTGCTCGCGGGCGCCGACGACGGTGAGCTGGCGCTTGGGGTCGTTGCGCCGCCGGGTCTCCGGCAGCGGGATGTGCTTGCGCCGCGCGAGGTAGTCGCCGGTGATCGACGCCTCGTTGTCGAGCAGTTCCTTGTACGGGCCGCTGTGCACGACCTGACCGCCGTGCTCACCCGCGCCGGGACCGATGTCGACGATCCAGTCGGCGCTGCGCACGGTGTCCTCGTCGTGCTCGACGACGATCAGCGTGTTGCCGAGGTCGCGCAGCCTGCTCAGCGTCTCCAGCAGCCGGTGGTTGTCGCGCTGGTGCAGGCCGATCGAGGGCTCGTCGAGCACGTAGAGCACGCCGACCAGTCCCGAACCGATCTGGGTGGCCAGCCGGATGCGCTGCGCCTCACCACCGGAGAGCGTGCCCGCGGCGCGGTCCAGCGACAGGTAGTCCAGGCCGACGTCGAGCAGGAAACCCAGCCTCGCCTGCACCTCCTTGAGCACCCGCCCGGCGATCATCTCCTCGCGCGGGCCGAGCACCAGCCCGTTCAGGAAGTCCGCGCACTCGCGCACGCTGAGCGCGCTGACCTCGGCGATGGACATCTCGCCGGTCTCGGCGCCCTCCATCGTCACCGCGAGGATCTCGGGCTTGAGGCGGGTGCCGTCGCACGCCGGGCACGGCACGTCGCGCATGTAGCCCTCGTACTTCTCGCGCGCGTAGTCGGACTCGGTCTGCTCCAGCCTGCGTTCCAGGAACGGGATGACGCCCTCGTAGTTGGCGTAGTAGGAGCGGGTGCGGCCGTAGCGGTTCTTGTAGCGCACGTGGACCTGGTCGTTGGTGCCGTGCAGCACCGCCTTCTTGACCTTGGTCGGCAGCCGGTTCCACGGGGTGTCCATCCGGAAGCCGATCGCCTCCGACAGCGAGGTCAGCAGCCGGGTGAAGTACTCGGCGGTGTGCCCGCCCGCCCACGGCGCGATCGCGCCTTCCTCCAGCGACAGCTCCTCGTCGGGCACGACCAGCTCCGGGTCGACCTCCTTGCGGATGCCCAGGCCGGCGCAGTCCGGGCAGGCGCCGTAGGGGGAGTTGAAGGAGAACGAGCGCGGCTCCAGCTCGTCGACTCCCAGCGGATGTCCGTTGGGGCAGGCCAGGTTCTCGGAGAACTTGCGCTCGCGGTGGGGGTCGTTCTCCTCGGCGTCGACGAACTCCAGCAGCACCAGGCCGTCGGCCAGCCGCAGCGCGGTCTCGACCGAGTCGGTCAGCCGCTGCTTGGCGGTGGGCTTGACGGTGAGCCGGTCGATCACGACCTCGATGTCGTGCTTCTCCTGCTTCTTCAGCTTCGGCGGGTTCTCCAGCGGGTGCACGACGCCGTCGACCCGGGCGCGGGCGTAGCCCTGCGACTGCAGCTTCTCGAAGAGGTCGACGTACTCGCCCTTGCGGCTGC
Organism: Saccharopolyspora erythraea NRRL 2338; assembly: GCF_000062885.1. NCBI lineage: Bacteria > Bacillati > Actinomycetota > Actinomycetes > Pseudonocardiales > Pseudonocardiaceae > Saccharopolyspora > Saccharopolyspora erythraea. Next base: position 5,949,030 of record NC_009142.1, read on the forward strand.
GCACCACCGGGGCCAGCACCTGGAACTTGGTGCGCTCCGGCATCGCCAGCACCTGGTCGACGATCTGCTGCGGGGTCTGCTTGCTGATCGCCTCGCCGCACACCGGGCAGTGCGGCTTGCCCGCGCGGGCGTAGAGCAGCCGCAGGTAGTCGTAGACCTCGGTGATGGTGCCCACCGTGGACCGCGGGTTGCGGCTGGTCGACTTCTGGTCGATGGAAACCGCCGGCGACAGGCCCTCGATGAAGTCGACGTCGGGCTTGTCCATCTGCCCGAGGAACTGCCGGGCGTAGGCGGACAGCGACTCGACGTAGCGTCGCTGCCCCTCGGCGAAGATCGTGTCGAAAGCCAGGCTCGACTTCCCGGAGCCGGACAGCCCGGTGAACACGATCAGGCTGTCCCGGGGCAGATCGAGGTCGATCCCGCGCAGGTTGTGCTCACGGGCGCCGCGGACGACAAGGCGGTCAGCCACTGCAATCCCTTCGAAGTTCTCGCCGGGTCGGGTGCGACCCCCCGGCGGTGCGGGCCCGGTGTCGGGCGGGCCCGGGTGTGGGCAGGAGGCGGTGCCGGCCCCAACGGGTCAGCGAGCACGTCCCGGGCGAGACACCGGCGTCGGGCACCGCGGTGGTGCACCGGAGTGGTGCACCGACCAGTGCACCGTGGTGCACCGCGTTGGTGCGCCGGTTGGCCCACCGTGCCGGTGCACCGGTTTGGTCCACCGTGCCGGTGCACCGGTTTGGTGCACCGCGGTCGGCGCCGGGGTGAAACGCCTGCAGGACGTCGCACATCAATGCTATTCGGGGGCACCGACAGTCTCGGATCGCGTCCGGTCCACCACCGCGTGACCTGTGTCCACTGTCACTCGCTGTCACCTGAACGAGTGACTGGCCGTGAGGACGGCGTCACCGCGCCGGGGCCTCGTCCGACAATACGCAAAATTACCCCGGAATGGGCACTGTCGGCCTCGGCGCCATCGCATCTACTCTCGAAACCTCACCGGCGTGCAGCACCGGCAATCCCCTTTTGAAGCGAGGACGACCCATGGCTGACATCGCTCTCGGGGCCGGCGACCGTAGCAACATCGACAGCACCACCGGCGCCGCGCAGCTAGCCCACCGGACCTCGGTCGCACTGGCCGCCATCGAGCAGGCCGGCGACCGCTTCATGGAGACCGCCAGGAGCCTCGACGAGCTGTCGATCCACGGGCCGAGCCTGCTGCCGGGGTGGACCCGGGCGCACGTCATATCGCACGTGGCGCGCAACGCCGACGGGTTCCTGAACCTGCTGCGGTGGGCGCGCACGGGCGTCGAGCACCCCATGTACGCCAGCGCGTCGGACCGCGACGCCGACATCGAAGAGGGCGCGGTGCGCGGCAGGCAGCTGCTGCTGGAGGATCTCGCGGCGTCGTGCGAGCGCTTCGCCCGCGCCGCCTGCGAGCTGCCGGTGTGGGCCTGGACCGCGGAGGTCCTGGACTGGGCGGGCGACCCGATCCCGGCGCACGGCGTGCTGCGCGGGCGCCTGCTGGAGCTGTGGGTGCACCTGGTCGACCTCGACCACGGCTTCGGGTTCGACGACATCCCGCGCCCCGACGTCGAGGAGATCCTCGAGGACGTCGTCCAGCAGTTCGGCGGCAGGCACGACGTGCCCGCGCTCACCGTCGTGGTCGACTTCGACGGGCGGGAGCGCAGCTGGGAGCTGCGCGGGACGACGTCGCGGCCCAGCCAGGTGCACGGCGACCCCGGCGCGATGCTGGGATGGCTGCTCGGACGCACCAGCGGCGAGCGGCTCACCGGCGACCCCCTGCCGACCCTGCCGCCCTGGCTCTGAGGGTCGGGGGCTCGGGCGTTCTGCGTTCTCCCGCAACGGAAGTGCGCGATCGTCCCATTCGCAACACCCGTAGCTTCCGGCTCGGGCTGCCGGGCCGGGGCTGTTGATCCAGCGCGCACGCCTTTGTTCGCTGCGCACGCCTTTGTTCGCTGCACGGGCCGTGGTCTGCTGCACGGGCCGTGGTCGTCGGCTGCATGGGCAGTCGTCGGCTGCATGGGCCGCTGTCCCCGCCGCCTGGAAGGTGTCCGGTGCCTGGGCCGCGTCCGCTCCCTGCCCGCCGCCTGGGACGTCGTCCGCCGCCTGGGTTGCCGCCCACTGCATGGGCGGGGGCGGATGATCCCCCGCACAGGGGCCTCACCCACGGCTGATGTGAGCCGCGCCTCCCCGGGCCGTTAGGCTCGCTGGCGTGGAGCCACGAGGACAGTACACGGGACACGTCGAGGCCGGCGGCGCTCCGGCCCGGCGCGAGCTGGACGAGCTGACCATCACCAAGATGTCCGTCGGCCCGATGGACAACAACGCCTACCTGCTGGTCTGCCGCAGGACCGGCGACGCGTTGCTGATCGACGCGGCGAACGACTCCGAGCGGCTGGCCGACCTGCTCGGCCACGACGACCAGCGCCCCCGCCTGCGCACGATCGTCACCACCCACCGCCACGGCGACCACTGGCAGGCGCTGGGTGCGGTCGCGGGCCAGACCGGCGCCTACACCATGGCCCACCCGGCCGACGCCTCGGAGCTGCCGGTGCCGCCGGACCGCCTGGTCGAGCACGGCGAGACGATCCAGGTCGGCGAGGCCGCGCTGGAGGTCATCCACCTGCGCGGGCACACGCCGGGTTCGATCGCCCTGCTCTACCGCGACCCGGCCGGTCACCCGCATCTGTTCACCGGCGACTCGCTGTTCCCGGGCGGGGTCGGCAAGACCACGTCGCCGGAGGACTTCCGCTCCCTGATCGACGACGTCGAGACCCGCGTCTTCGCCGAGCTGCCCGACGACACCTGGTTCTACCCGGGGCACGGCGACGACTCCACCCTCGGTGCCGAGCGCCCCAAGCTCGCCGAGTGGCGCGAGCGCGGCTGGTGACCGACCTCGCCGGCCGCGTCGCCGCCGAAGTCGAGCGGCAGCACCGCCTGCTCGCACGCTGGCTGGGGACCGAGTGCGACTCGTCGGTCATCGACGAACTGCGCGAGTCGCACTCGCCCGGCTTCACCATGACCACCGTGGAAGGCGCGGCCCTCGCCGCCGAGGACCTCTTCAGCGACCTGGCCGAATCCCGCAACACCACGCCTGGCCTGGAGATCGCCGTGAGCGACATCGAGCTCGTGACGTCCTCGCCCGACCTCGCGGTGGTGCGCTTCCGCGAAACCCACCGCCACCACGGCAGAACCACCCAGCGCCGCACCACCGCCGTCCTCCGCCAGGACCCAGCCGCCCCCAACGGCTTCCGCTGGCAGCACGTCCACGAAACCACCATCAGGTTCTGACTTTCGGGTCCTGGGTAGGAGAATCCCGCGAAGGAGCACCGGTGCCTGGCCGGCTACTCCTCGACCCTGGCGGCAAGCGCAAGAAGCCTCTCGTCGCCGTCTCGGCCAGGTCGATCAGGACGGGTAGGCGATGTCCATCGAACCGAACCGCGCAATCGCGGCCAGCAGCAGCACCATCGGTGGCAGGAACCACCACCAGGACAACCAGCGACGGGCAACGGGCAGGGTTCGAAGCAGTCCGCCCAGCACAGCGAGCAGACCACCGGCGAAGGAACTCACCTGGATGGCGGTGAGCACGTCGTCGTCCCATGGTCCGCGCGGGCTCATCAGGAACGACGAGGCAACGGCGTAGAGCGTGACGAGGTCCAGCACGAGGCAGAGAACCGCGCTGATCACCGTGGCGGCAACGCGTCGCTTCGGTCGTCGGCTCGGTGAGGTCGCCGTCACTGCAATGCCTTCCGTGCTTCGGGCAGATGCTGCACCAGGGTTTTACCGTACGCTGCGGCGTCGGGGTTGGTGTTCCAGTTCGGCCCGCCGTTGTAGCGCGCCCCGATCTCGGCGTACATCTCCTTGCGCTGCTCGTCGGTCATCTTTTCCGGCGGGACATCGGCGTATCCGCTCTGCGCCTTGAGATCGGCCAAGTGCTGCGCGCTGATCAGGACGTTGGTCCGGGGATCCTCGGCGGCGGCCCTGATCTCGTCTCGCTGCTCGTCGGTGAGGTGTTCCGGGTCGTAACCCAGCACCTCGGCCGCCCGACGGGTTTGGATGGACAGCGGGCCGTAGGAGACATCGTCCGGTGAACCACCAAGACGGCTCGGCAGGTTCTCGGGAGTTACCGGGAGCCAGCCGTCCTCGGCCATGTCCCGACCGGTCTGGGCCAGGTCGTCCCACACCCGGCCTTTGCCGCCGACCTCCTGCCACGCGATTCCCGCGACCAGTTCCGGGGGAAGTCCCGTTTCCTCGGCAGCAGCGTTGATCGCCGCCTTGTTGTCGTGGATCCACTGCCTGCGGAAATCGTCGGAGTTCTCGGTTAGGAAGTAAGAGGTGGTCGTGCCTTCAGGCAGACCCGCTGCGATCTCCTGGAAGCGTTTGAGCGTCGGGCTCACCTTCGCGTTCGGGTCCGATGCCTGCACGTCGCTCTTCGGACCGCTGCCAGGCAACGCGACGTTGTCGTCGCCCCTGGCCTCGCCCGCTTCCTTGGTCACTTCGTCGACGCCGGCGATGATGGCCGCCGCGTCCTTGGAGTTCGCGCGGAAGTCGGGCAGGGCTTCGTAGCCGTCGCCTAGCTCGGCCAGGCACGCCCGGCGCGCGTTCTCCTCGATCGTCTTCGCCTTCTCGAACGAGCTCTTGGTCTGTTCGTAGAACCGTTCGGCGTTGGCACGGATGGAGTCGACATCCATGCCCAGTTCCGCGATCCAGTCGAAGAATCCCGTGGTCGCGCGGATGTCCTCCCACTGGCGCATCGGTTCGGCTTCCTGCGCGGTCCGGGTAACGGCGTCGGCAACCTTGCCGATCTCGTCAGCGAGCTTCCGCTCGGTGGCCTTGCCTTCGCGCATGATGCGCTGGGCCTCCCCCAGCTTGGGCGAGTAGTCGGTCAGTGCACGACCGGCTTTGGCGAACGCCGTGCTCAGCGCGTCGACCAGCCCGCTGACGTCGTCGAGGCGGGCGTCGTACTGCTCACGACCACCGCCCTGCCACCGGGTCTCGTCCTTGGCCCGCCGCACGGACGGCTTGACCGACTCCAGCAGGTTGTGCATCCGCCGGAACTCGTCGCCATTGCGCATCACCAGTTCAGGTGCTGCTTCTTCGAGGAACTCGACGTCGGCGTAGTAGGCCATTTCCGATCACCGCTTTCCCGGCGGTACGAAGACGCCGGAGGTCAGGAACCTTTCCAACTCGTCCCGGACGTGGCCGTCGACGGTGACGTGCTCCTCCCCGACGGCCCTGAGCTTGGTCGCCAGCGCGCCAAGCAGCGCGACGAGATCGCGGCACTGATCGGCGGCGAAGTTGGTGAACTTCTCGACTTCCCCGCCGACAGCGGGGTGCGCTCTGGGCGGGCGCGCCATGGTGGCGGTGTCGCCGTCGAGCCGTCCTTCCTGAAGCAGGCCGGCCTGCTCAGCAAGCAAGTGCGAGTTTCCATCGATGGAGTCGGGATCAACGAAGAAGCCGGTCATGAACGTCCTCCTCCCCACGCGGCGTCCGAAACTAGTGTCCTGAGTTGGAAGTTTGTTGTATGTTTTGGTGATGGGTCGTAGAGGTCCGCGTTTGCCCGATTTGGCGTTGACGGACGCTGAACGGGAGACGCTTCAGAGGTGGGCGCGTCGCCCGAAAACCGCGCAGGCGTTGGCGTTGCGGGCACGGATCGTGCTCGCCTGCGCCGAGGGAGTGTCCAACATGGACGTATCGCGGCAGTTGCAGATTTCCCCTCCGACGGTGACGAAGTGGCGCCGCCGCTTTGTCGCTGATCGCCTGGAGGGATTGTCGGACGAGCCCCGGCCGGGTGCCCCGCGCACGATCACTGACCAACAGGTCGAAACCGTGATCGCCAAGACACTGGAGGAGGCGCCGCCGAACGAGGACTCGCATTGGTCGACTCGTTCGATGGCGAACGCGGTCGGGATGTCGCAGACGGCGATTTCCCGGATCTGGCGGGCTTTTGAGCTCAAGCCGCACCTGGTGCAGACCTGGAAGCTCAGCACCGATCCGCTGTTCGTGGAAAAGGTCCGAGACGTCGTCGGCCTCTACCTGGACCCACCGGAAAACGCCCTGGTCCTCTGCGTCGATGAGAAATCCCAGATACAGGCTCTGGATCGCACCGCGCCGATCCTGCCGGTCATGCCCACCACCCCGGCGCGCATGACCCACGACTATGTCCGGCACGGCACCACCAGCCTGTTCGCCGCCCTGGACGTGGCCACCGGATCCATCATCAGCCAGCACTACCGGCGGCACCGCCATCAGGAGTTCCTGAAATTCCTGAAGACCATCGACAAGAACACTCCCGCCGAACTGGACTTGCACCTGATCTGTGATAACTACGCGACGCACAAGACACCCGTGATCAAGAAATGGTTGTTGCGCCACCCGCGCTTCCACGTGCACTTCACCCCCACGAGCGCCTCCTGGCTCAACCTCGTCGAACGGTGGTTCGCCGAGCTGACCAACCGCAAACTCCGCCGATCCGCCCACCGCAGCGTCACCGAACTCGAAGCAGACGTCCGCGCCTGGATCGAATCCTGGAACGCCGACCCCACACCCTTCGTCTGGACCAAGACCGCCGACGAAATCTTCCAAACCCTCGCAGCCTACTGCCAACGAATTAACGACTCACGACACTAGCGGCGGGCAAAAGGTGAGTTCTTCCTATTGGCCCGAGATCACTCGAAGAGCGGCATCCAGCACGCCCCGAATGCCCTGCACAAGCAACGGCCCCGCCTTCGGTCGGTGTTCGCCGGGTGGGGTGTGGCGACTACCGTACGGGTGGTGAGCGCTGACGCCCCGGTTACGTTGGTGGAGGTCGCCCGGGCGGCCGGGGTCTCCAAGACCACCGCGTCCGACGCCCTGCGGCGGTCCGGCCGGGTGTCGGAGAAGACGCGGCAGCTGGTGGCCGAGACGGCCGATCGGTTGGGGTACACGCCGAACCTCTCCGCGCGGTCGTTGCGGGCGGCGACTACGGGGGCGATCGGGCTGCACCTGCCGGAGGTCCTGACGCGCTCCGAGTACTACATGTCGTTCGTGTTCGGCGTGATCGACCAGGCGTCGCGGCACGACTACGACGTCACGCTGCTCACCTCGCGCGGCGCGAGGGCGCGGGCCGCGTTCCACCGCCTCGACGGGGTGGTGCTCGGCGACCCGCTGGTGACCGATCCGGTGGTGCACGGCCTGCTGGCCTCGTCGGTGCCCGTGGTCACCTGCGAGCGGTTCACCGGCGACGCCGAGCCGGCGGGGACCGTCCGCTCGGACCACGCCGCGATGCTGTCCCTGCTGTTCGACCGGCTGCACGACGCCGGGGCCGCGCGGCCGGCGCTGCTGGCGTCGAGCACCATCACCGACTGGGGCGCGATCCTGCAGCGCGCCTACCGCGAGTGGTGCGAGCGCAGGGGAACCGCCGTCCGGCTGCGCGAACTGCCTTACGGCGCACCGCCGGAGGTCACGCAGGACGAGATCCGCGCGCTGCTGTCCGCCGAACCCGGCATCGACGCGCTCGTCTGCGCGCCTGACGGTTCGGCGGCGGCCGCCCTGCCGGTGCTGCGTGAGGAGGGCCGGGAGGTCGGGCGCGACGTGCTGCTCGCCGCATGCGTGGACAGCGGCCCGCTGGCGCACACCGATCCGCCGATCACCGCCATCGACCTGCGCCCGCGCGAAGCCGGTGCCGCCTGCGCGGAGCTGCTGTTCGACCTGCTGGCGGGGAGAGCGGACGAAGGCGCGGTGCGCGACCTGCCGATAGGGCTGGTGGAGCGGGGGTCGACGGCACCGCGGGGCTGAGTCGGCGGAACGACGCCGGCGGCTGGTCCAGCCGCACATCCCCGCGGTCGGTCGAGCCGGTTCACCTCCCGGCGGCCCGTCCAACCGGTTCACCCCCCGGCGACCAGCGAGCCGTTCACATGCCGGTGATCGCGTGGAAGTCCTCGCCCGAGTTGAGGCGCCGGACGAGGTCCAGAACGGCGGGCGATCCGCCGTGGGCCGCGACCCAGCCGTCCACTCGGCACGCCGCCTCGGCGTAGGTGCGGGGGTCGGCCGCCGCGGCCTTCAGCCAGCCGTCCAAGGTCTCCGGGAGCGGTTCCGCCGCCGGCACCAGGCAGCGGTCGGGCGCCGTCGCCGGTGCGAGATGGCGCGGGTCGCCGGAGACCAGGACGGCCAGGCCCTCGTCGAACCACTGCGGCACCCGCGCACCTGACGAGTGCAGCCGGGTGTGCAGTTCGACGTGCGACATCTCGTGCGAGGCGATGACCGGGTCCACGCCGCGCGGCGAGAGCATCACCGCGCTGTTCAGCACGGCGACGCCGCGTTCCCCGCCTCCGCCGATCCGCCGGTAGCAGCCGTCGGTGAGACAGGCGACGATCCGCGGGGAGCTCACCCTGCCGCCGTAGAAGCGGTCGACGCGCCGGTTCGCCTCCTCCACAGCGGATACCACCTGCTGCCTCCGGGATGCCGGTAGGCCGGGTTCCGCGTAGACGCCCGGTGCCACCCGCTCCAGCCCGTAGCACCCGGGACACGTCGTGGCCGCGAGCGGGGGAAACCACACCACCACGACGGTCACCGCTGCCACCAGTGCGATCGCGAGCGCGGCGAGCAGCCACGCCAGAACCCGCCGGGCCCCTCGACCCACCTCATCGCCGTCGAGACTGCCGATCAGGGCGAGCGACCGCAACGAACGTCAACCGCCGCGCCGCGGGCGACCACAGCCAGGTCATCGCGAGTCCGGGGTCGGAGGCTTGGGTTGCTGACCGCAGGCGAGCCGTTCCGCCTGCTCGACGACGGCCGTCCGCCACTCGGCCGGGACGACGGAGAAAACGCCGTCGTCGAGGGTCCGCAGGGCCTCGCGGGCGACATCGGCCGGATCGGCCCCTTCGGACGACATCCCGGTGGCGACCAGCGCGGGGCAGATCATGCTCACCCGCACGGGTGTGTCGGCCAGCGCCATCGCCGCATGCTGCGCGACGGCGGTGACCGCGTGTTTGGACGGCCCGTACGCTCCCCCGCCCGGGAAAACCGCCAGTCCCGCCAGGGATGCGGTGATCAGCACGTGAGCACGCTCGCCGGACGCGAGCAACTTCGGCACGAACGCGCGCAGTCCGTTGACGACACCCACGACGTTGACGCCGAACACGCGGTCCCACTCGCCGGGCGGGACCTCCCACGGTGCGCCCAGTGAGGCCCCCACCACTCCGGCGTTCAGGCAGACCAGCCGCGCGTCCGGTGCCTTCGCCGCGAGAGCGTCCATCGCCGCCTGGTCCGAGACGTCCGCCGGCACGCCGGTCGCGTCGAGCCGCGTCGCCACCTCGGAGAGAGCGTCGGTGTCGGTGTCGGCCAGCACCAGGTCAGTGCCCCTCGCCCGCAGCTCCTCCGCGAGCGCCCGCCCGATCCCGCTCGCCGCTCCGGTGACGACAGCGGTCTTGATTCCAGTGCTCAAGGAGGTCCTCCGGGGGAACGCGGACGGGCAGAAAGATCAAGCACGAGGTTAGCCCGGAAGACCGCTCTCCCGAAGCGAATATCGTCCTCTATCCACTGTGGAGTGTCGCGATCGGCGGCCGACTCTTCGTCGCGGCTGGGGCGCTCAAGCCGTCCACTGCCAGCTCTCCGCCGAGACGCCGCAGGGGCCGCCCTCGTGGACGCCGAGCCGGGCGGCGGCCAGGTCGAGGGTGAGCGTCGCCAGCGTCTGCCCGCGCCGGTGTGCCGGCAACGCCTGGTCGGCGTGGGCGCACACCGGTGCGCCGTCGGCGTGGTGCGCGTGCAAGGCGCGGGCGCGGGCGGTCGGGTCGTCGGCGGAAAGGGCGTGCGTGCGCTGCCGCAGCAGGGCGTGCCGCTGGTAGGTGCTCGACTCCGCTTCGGTGGTCCGCTCCCCCGCGCTCAGCTCAACGTCCAGGAAGTGGTTGGTGTGCAGGAATGTTCCGGTGCCGTCCGGTTCGAGTCCGGCGACTCCTGCCGGTGACAGCTCCAGTCCGCGCACCTCACCGCGCTCTCCGTCGAAGGTGGCGACGGTGATCAGCGAGGACGCCGACAGGCGGGCCGAGCCCGCGATGGCGACCGCCTCGCCGACGGTGCTCGCCTCGTCCAGGATGCGGCGTGCGACCACGTGCACCGGCACCCCGATGTCAGCGCTGTCGCGCACGTGCCGCAGCACGTTGAAGTGCACGCCGAGCCCCGCGCTGTTCACCCCGATCTTGCCGAGCACGCCGAACTCGGTGAAGGTGTGCACCCGGTGCCCGGCGCGGGGCTCCAGCGACCAGATCACCATGCCGTCGGCCAAGGTGTCGTGCCAGTCCCAGGTCTGCACCGTGCGCGGCGCGACTCCGGCGCCGGGCAGCACGACCGACGTGGAGCACTCGCCTTCGCCGTTGCTCGCCGCTGCGGCCAGGATCTCGGTGCGCGCGTTGAGCGCGGCGACCTGCCACGTCGGCAGTCCGCAACCCTCCGCCACGTCGGCGATCTCCTCCGCGAGCGCGGGTGCCCACGCCGCGGTCTCGGCGTGCGCCTGCTCGCTCCAGCCGCGGACGTCGGAGGCTCCGACGGCGGCGAACAGCTCGGCATAACCGGCGTAGGAGCGTTGGACCTGCTTCCGCCAGGCGCGGCCGAAGCCACGCCCGCGCTGCGCCGGGTCGAGCTCGTCGGACCGGTGCACTGGCAAGGACATTCGAGACTCCTCCTACCCGGGGCCGCCGTGGACCCGCTTCACTCGACGCCGCTGAGCCCGTGTCCCAGGCGAGCTCGGAGGCGAGCGCCCCGAGCCCGGTCGCGGTGGTACCGGTGAGATCGACCTCGTCGGTGGTGAGCGCGAACAGGATGTCACCGTCGACCTCGGTGTGGAAGGGCTGGACCGCCCGGTGCATCGAGCTGTGCACCTTGCTCCGCCCTGGCGAAGTCGATCTTGCCGACGGATGGCGACCGCATCGCCCGACCGGGAACGCGCCGGTTCCGGCGTTGCGCAGCGCGGCCAAGTGCGTCTGGTTCTGCACCCGGGACAGCAGCTCCGAGGTGCCCCCGCCGCCGCTCGGGCACGTATTCGCGTTCCGAGTGCGGGTGGCTCGGTCCGCGGCACGTTCAAGCTCAGCCAGGACATGCCGCCCGACGTCCGCGCCCGGGTGCGCGCCGACCTGCGCGCCGCGCACCCCCAGCTGGCCGAACTGATGGCCGCGCACGACCCGGGCTGACCCGCCGGACGTCTGGTCAGGAACGGCGTCAGCCGGTGCGAGACCCGGCTCGCGGGCGGCGGTCGCGGCGCAGCAGGGCGAGTGCGGCACTCGGGAACAACAGCACCGACAGCAGGCCCGCGCAGACCAGCGCGGCCCCCGTCACCGGGGCGATCAGGCCCACCGATTCGCCGATCTGCGTGGTGGTGACCAGGAACGGCAACGACGTCGCCTGGAGGAACCCGGCCGCCACGGCCGAACGGGACCCCAGCGCCCGCACGTAGAGCAGCGCGGGCACGCCCCGCACCAGCAGCAACGCCAGCAGGAAGAGGGGGACGCGCAGCAGCGCCGTGGGCTCCTCGACCAGCCCCCGCAGGTCCAGCGTGACCCCGCTGGAGATGAAGAAGACCGGGATCAGGAACCCGTAGCCGATGGCGTCGAGCTTGGTGCGGAAGTGCGGGTGCGTGCTGGTGTCGCGGTCGATCAGGCCCACGACCGCACCCGCCAGGAACGCGCCGAGGATGCTCTCCAGCCCGAACAGCTCGGCGAGCACTACGAAGGCCACCAGCAGCGCCACCGCGGCCCGGACCCGCAGCTCGGCGGTGGTGTCCTGCAGGCGCAGGAAGACCATGTCCAGCCGCGACCACCGGCCCGCCAGCGCGACCGCGACCCCGATGGCGGCGACGAAGACGACGAACACTGCCAGGAACGCGATCCGCTCGCCCGGGGTCGTCTCCGACACCGAGAACAGCAGCGACACCAGCACCACGGCGCCGAAGTCGGCGACCGAGGACGCCGCGATCGTGGTCTGGCCCGCCGCGTCGTCGGCGCGACCGGCGTCCTTGAGCACCGGCACGACCAGCCCGAGCGAGGTCGCCGACAGCGCGACCGCGATCAGCAGCGGGTCGCGCACCCAGCCCGCCGCGCCGAAGGAGAACCCGGCCAGCACGCCGATGACCATCGTCAGGGCGTAGCCGAGCAGGGCCGTGCGCAGCAGCGAGCCCCGCAGCCGGTGCACGTCGACCTCCAGGCCGGACAGGAACAGCAGGAACGCCAGCCCGAGCAGGGCGACGATCCGCACCGCCTCGTCGACCTCGACCAGCCCGAGGACCGACGGTCCGAGCACCACGCCGGCGACGATCTCCAGGACAACGGAGGGCACGCGCACCCGCGGTGCCATGCCGAGCAGCAACGGCGCCAGCAGCGCGACCACCGTCACGACCAGCAGGTTGGCCAGGTCAGGCATGGCAGGACACCCCCAGCGCCGGGTCGTCGGCTGGCACCACCATGTGGCGGGGCGGCGCTCAAGGCATCTCGAAGTGCTGGTAGTCGATCGGCGTGGTCCAGTGCCCGCCCCAGGTCCAGCCGCGGTCGGTGAAGGCGCGCACGGCCGGGTCGCCGTCGTGCAGCACGCCCGGGTCGCGGCGGGCGCGGTCCAGGTACGGCGCGGCGTTGGCGGGCTGGAAGGCGCCGGTGTCGTCGACGTAGGGGTTGATCAGCGGGTTCACGTCGACCGCGCGGCCGAGGGCGTGCTGGGACCACCGGCCGCTGCCGGGGATGTCGCGGCAGCTGAACGCCGAGGTGTTGTTGTCGCGCATCGACAGCTCGTCCTCGGCACCCGGGTAGGTGCCGGCCGGACGCATGCGCTCCACCGGGTAGCCGATCGCGTAGAGCTGCCCGAACACGTCGACCACCTGCCGGACCCGGTCCTGGTGCACGTCCAGCTCACCCACGTGCGTCGCGCCGTCCATGCCGACGTGGGTCAGGCGGACGCGGCGGAGCTCGGCGGGGCCCACCGGGCAACCCGGGCGCCAGCTCGGCCCCAGCTCGGCGGCGGTGACCGGGACGACCTCGGCGGTGAACGGCGACCGCGCCGGGACGGTGGGCGGCGGTGACGCGGGCGGCGGGCCGCCGGCCGGTGGCGAAGCGGGGCTGGAGCACTGCGCGAGCACCGCGGCCAGCGCCACCGCGAGACACGCGCGGCGGGCGGGGTGCGGGTGGTGACGTGTCCTCATCGGGAGGTCCCCGTCGGCTCCGGTGCGCCCGGCTCGCACGGGCGGCCGAGCACCACCCACCGTACCGGCGGACACCCCGCCGGGCCCCTCAACGACTGTCCTCGATCACCTGCGCGCGCTTGGCCCACCCGCGCCACCGGAACCGCCGCGGGTTCTCAGGTGCTCAGCGCCGCCGCGCCGACGTGAGCGCCTGGCGCGCGATCAGCGCGGCCCGGATGCGGGGCAGTTCAGCGGGCACCGTCGTGTCGAGCCCGGTCAGGGCGGCGATCCTGCGCAGCCGGTAGTCGACGGTGTTGGGGTGGATGTGCAGGGCCCGCGCGGTGTGCCTGCGGTTGAGACCGTGGCCGAAGTGCGTCCGCAGCGTCTCGAGCAGCTCGGGTCTGCGCGCGACCGGCTCCAGCAGCGCCGCCAGCTTCTCCGCCGCCGGACCCGGCCGCGAGAGCTGGTACTCCAGCGCCACGTCGTCGAGCCGGTGGACGCCGGGTGGACGCCCGCAGGCGAGCGCGACGTCGAGGACCTCCCGCGCCACCACCGCCGCCTCGCCCACGCCGGCCGGAGCGGCCGGCATCGCGCCCGCCGTGACGTCGGCGCCCGCCGCACGGGACGCCGACTCGACCAGCGCGGCCAGCCGCCGCCAGTCGGCTTCGCCGACCTCGTCGGCGGGTTGCGCGCACGGCACGAGCGCGACGCCGCCTGCCGGGGTGAGCGCGCAGAGCACCGGGTCGCGTGCCCCGTGCTCGAGTTCGGTGCGCAGCCTGCGGAGCTTGCGCCGCGCCGCGACCGAACCGTCCACATCGGACCTGTCCTCGTCGGGGTGCGCACCGATCACCAGCTCCAGCACCAGGTACGCCGGGGGCAGCAGGATTCCCGCTCTGGCGGCGGTTTCCGCGCTTGCCCCGCCCTCCAGCAGCGCCGAGAGCAGCGCCTGCCGGGCCGCCTGCACCTCGCTGAACACCGCCTGCCGCTCCTGGAAGTACCCGGCCGAGACCGCGGCGGTGACGTCCTGGAGGTAGCCGAGCTGCAACCTGTTGAGCCGCAGCAGTCCCGGCAGGTCGGCGGGTTCGGCGTGCGGCCCCAGCAACTCCCAGCTCACCCGCACGCCGAGGTGGTGCGCGCTGAGCACCACGTCGATCGGCACCCCTTCCTCGGCCCGCTGGGCGATGTTCTCCCGCAGCGAGGACAGGAACCGCGGCGACGGCCGCTGCCCGGTGCGCACGACCTCGGCGAAGGCCCGGACTCCGGCGCCGATGATCCGGGTGACGTCACCGCGCAGCAGTTCGGCGGGCATCCGGGCGTAGGCGGGCAGCTCGGCGAGGATGCGCTCGAAGACGGCCGCCACCAGTTCCGGCGCGGCGGCGGTGATCCGCTGGTGCAACGGAACTCCGCCGGCGGTGATGGGGTCGGCGGCGCCGGGGTCGATCGCGGTCGGCGGCTCCCCGGAGGGGGCAGAACTGTGTCCGGTCACGAAGATCTCCGCTGTTGTCTGGGAAGAATCCCACGTCGACCCAACGACCGGATGCCCCATCATGTTACGGAGATCAAGCTACCTGCCGGTAACCAGGCTTGTCGCCGTCATTCTCCCGCCGCCGAACGGACCGACCATCGACCGGGCAGAACCACCGAACGGACAGGACCACCGAACGGACCGACCGCCGACCGACGAAGGGAACGTGCGCCCATGAGGAGAAGACTCACCACCGGCCTGGCGGCCCTCGCACTCGCCGGAGCCGCCGTCGTGACACCCGGCTACGCGACGGCGCCCGCACCGCGGGACGTGCTCTTCGTCGGCAACAACTGGGACGGCACCGTCGAAGTGGTGTCCGCGGAGGGCGGGCTCACCAGCATCGGCCGGATCAACGCCGTTCCCGACCGCGCCGAACGGATGCGCGAGATCTACGCGAACCCGGTGCGGCTGGCCTACTTCCTCGGCATCCGCGCGCTGGTCGGCGAGGGTCACGACCAGTTCGTCGACGACGCCTACAGCGTGCAGGACGGGCGGCTGCTGGTGGTCTCGCGGCCGAGCTTCGCCGACGTGGTCGCGATCGACATCGCCGGCGGCGAGCTGGTGTGGCGCTTCGCGGTGGACGGCCGGCGCTCCGACCACATGGCGATCTCCCCCGACGGCACCGAGGTCGCCGTCTCGGCCTCCACCGGCAACGTGGTGCACCTGCTCGACGTCGCCACCGGTCGCGAGACCGGCCGCTTCCCGTCCGGCGACTCGCCGCACGAGAACGTCTACTCCGCCGACGGCAGGTGGATCCTGCACGCCAGCATCGGGCACGTCTACTCGCCGCTGGACCACCCGGCGCTGGACACGACCAAGGGCGAGCGCCACTTCCAGATCGTCGACCGCGCCACCGGCGAGGTGGTCCGGCGCGTCGACATGGGTGCCGAGCTCGACGAGACGGGTTATCCGCACATGAGCTCCGCGGTGCGTCCGATGACGCTGAGCCCGGACGCCCGCTACGCCTACCTGCAGGTGTCGTTCTTCCACGGCTTCGTCGAGTACGACCTGGTGCAGGACCGGGTGACCCGCGTGGCGAACCTCCCGATCTCCGACGAGGTGGAGGACCTGCCCAGGGAGCGGTACCTGCTGGACTCCGCCCACCACGGCATCGCGATGAACCCCGCGGGCACCGACCTGTGCGTGGCGGGCACGATGTCGGACTACGCGACGATCGTCTCGCCGGAGACGTTCCGCCACAAAGGACTCGTGCGCTCGGGCAAGAAGCCGTACTGGGCGACGCCCAGCGCCGACGGGCAGCACTGCTACGTGTCGTGGAGCGGCGACGACAAGGTGTCGGCGATCTCCTACGAGACCGGGCAGGAGGTCGGCAGCGTCCAGGTCGGCGACCACCCGCAGCGGATGCGCCTGGGTCAGGTACCCGCGGGCTGGCGGGGCGGCCCGGCGGCGTAGTCGCGGCCCGGCGGCGCAGTCGCGGCCCGGCGGCCGGACGGGGCTGCGCGGCACCCGCGGCAGCCCCGTCCGCACGGCCGGCGTCCTGGCCCCGCGCCGTCGCGCCAGGTCAGCGGCGGCGCAGCGCTCCGGCGACGACCCGGCCCACGACCAGGTAGACGGCGGCGGCGAGGCCGTAGTTGAGCACCAGGCCGATCGTCGCGTCACCCGGGGTGAACACGTCCCCGAAGCCGAACACGAAGATCCGCGCCGTCTGGTATACGAACGAGACGAACCCGCTGTCGGGGTTCGCGCCGAACAGCTGGAACACGATGTGCAGCACGAACACCGTGGCGACCACCCCGGTGAACAGATGGACCACCATGGCCAGGGTGTTCGCGCGGTCCGCCCTGCGGGCGCGCTTCTCCTCGTAGGAGCGCTCCGGCCGGTCGTAGCGGGCAGGCGGCGGCTCGTACCGGTCGCGGTCACGGTCGCGGTCGTAGCGGTCGCGCTCGTACCGGTCGCGCTCCCGGTCGTGGCGATCCCAGTCCCGGTCCCAGTCCCGATCGCTCTCGCGGTCGTAGGGGGCGTCGTAGTCGCGGTCCCGGTCGTAGTAGTCGTACGGGTCCGGGTCGTCGTACCGGGATGGCGGTGGCTCCGGCTCTTGCCACGCCGGCGCCTGCTCGTACCGCATCGTCGGCGGGTTCGGCGGGTGTGCCGCCTGTGTCGCCGGTTCCGGTGCTCCCGGCGGCGGACCTGGAGGCTGGCCGGGTGGCGGGCCTGCAGGCTGGCCGGGTGGCGGGCCTGGAGGCTGGCCGGGTGGCTGTGGCGGACGCGGCTGCTGGCCCTGCGGCATCGGCGGTTGCCCGCCGCCGGGCGGCGGCCCCTGCGGCGGCGCCGGCGGGCCCTGCGGCGCGGGTGGGGCGCCCTGTGGTCCAGGCGGGGCGGCCTGCGGAGCAGCGCCCTGCGGACCAGGCGGAGCGCCCTGGGGCGGCGCCTGCGGAGGCCCGGGAGGTCCGGGCGCGGGCGGCCGGCCCTGCGCGGGCGGTGGTCCCGGCGGCGCGGGTGGCTGCGGAGGAGGCCCCGGTGGCGGCGGGCCCTGGGACGGGCCGGGCGCAGCCGGGGGCGGACCCGGAGGCGGCGCACCCTGCGGGTTCGGCCCCTGGGGGTTGGGGCCCTGGGGGTTGGGGCCCGGAGGATTCGGAGCCTGAGGACTCGGGCCCTGGCCTTGCGGGCCGGGAGCGCCGGGGCCGGGACCCTGCGGCCCGGGTCCGGGCGGAGCCGGACCGGGGCCCCGTCTCGCACCGGGCGGCGGCCCCTGGGGCGGGTGACTGCTCATGGCCCGCCATTGTGACGATCACACCGCCGGGGCGACAGCCCTCCCCCGCCACCAGGGCACATGAGAGAAGCCACAGCGCACCCCCGCCGTACGGCACCCGGTCCGCCGGCCCGGCGATGCAGCGGCCCGGAGGCGCACCGCCGCCACGCCGAGGCCCACCCCGCCGAGCCGTGCGCCAGTCAGCGACCCGTCACGTGGAGTCCCCATTCCCTCCGAACCACCCCGCGGAGCCGCTCGCCCAGCGAGCACCACGCCGAGCCTCACCGCCGCCGAGCCACCCCGCCGAGCCGCGCGCCAGCCAGCGGACCCGCCTCGCCGCGCCGCGCGAGTCAGCGACCCACCCAGCCGAGCCGTGCGCCGACCGAGCCACCGGGTGCGCGTCCCGCGCCGGCCGGCGACCCACCCAGCCGAGCCGCCTGCGTCGCCGACGTCACCCGGTGATGGGCACGGCCGAGCCGGTGACCGCGATGCCCGACGTCGCCCCGGCGGGGATGTCGACCAGCAGCCTGCTCGGCCGTCCCATGTCCTCGCCCTGGTGGATGGTGATCCGCGCCGGTGGCTCGACCGCGCCGAGCGCCCGCAGGTACGCGCCGAAGGCCGCCGCCGCGGCGCCCGTGGCCGGGTCCTCGTAGACGCCGCCGGGCGGGAACGGGTCGCGGGCGTGGAATTCACCGTCCTCGCCCCGCCACACCAGGTGCACGGTCGTCCAGTCCCGCTCGGCCATCAGCGCGCCCAGCGCCTCGCGGTCGTAGTCCAGCTCGGCCAGCCTCCGGCGGGTGGCGGCGGCCAGCACGAGGTGGTCGTTGCCCGCGTTGGCGATGCGCGGCGGCAGGTCAGGGTCCAGCTCGGCCGCGTCCCAGCCCAGCGCGCCGAGCACCGTTGCCAGGTCCCCCTCGTCGGCCTCTCGCACCGCCGGGGCGACGCTGGTGAGCGTCGCGGCGACCCGGCCGCCCTCGGTCCGGGTGTCGACCGCGACGTCGCCGACCGGTGCGGTCAGCAGCAGCTCTCCCGTCCCGTCGCGCTCGGCGAGCGCGACCGCCGTGGCGATCGTCGCGTGACCGCAGAACCCGACCTCGGCCACCGGGCTGAAGTACCGGATGCGGTGATGGCGGTCGCCGGGCCGCTCGACGAGGAACGCGGTTTCGGAGTAGCCGACCTCCGCGGCGATCTGCTGCATGCGCTGCTCGGTCAGCCCGCGGGCGTCGAGCACCACCCCGGCGGGGTTGCCGCCCCGGCCGCCGTCGTCGAAGGCGCTGTACCGCAACACGTCGATGTCGTCCATGGTGACCAGCCTGCCGACCCGGTGACATCATGTCCAACGATGACTTCCGATGCCGTCGATCGGGGAACTCGATGGACACCAGACTGCTCCGCAGCTTCCTCGCGGTGGTGCGCACCGGCGGTATCACCGCGGCGGCGGCCGAGCTGTCCTACGCCCAGTCCACGGTCACCGCGCACGTGCAGGCCCTGGAGCGGTCGACCGGCGCCCGGCTGCTCGACCGGTCGGCGGCGGGCGCGGTCGCGACCTCGGCGGGTGCCCGGCTCGCCGAGCACGCCCGGCACATCCTGGACCTGGAGGACCGGATGTTCGCCGAACTGGCCGCGGCCGACCGCACACCGGCGGGCGAGGTCCGCCTTCGAGCACCCGAGTCGGTGTGCGCGTACCGGCTGCCGGGCGTGCTGCGCGGGCTCTCCGAGCGCTACCCCGACGTGCGGCTGTCGCTTGCGCCCGCGGCGACCGGGGACGCGCTGAGCGCGGTCGCCGACCGCCGCGCCGACCTCGCGCTGGTCTTCGAGCCGTCGGTGAGCGGCAACGGGCTCGACGTCGTCGACCTCGGACCGCAACACCTGTCGCTGGTGGCGGCACCGACCACCGGTCTCCCCCGCGAGCGCCGGGTGACGGCGGCGGAGCTGGCCGAGGCCGGTGCGCTGCTGCTGGAGGAGGGCTGCGGCTACAGCGACGAGCTCGCCGCGCTGCTGTCCGCCGCCGCCCCGGCCGCCGCGCCCACCCGCTTCGGCAGCGTCGAGACCGTCAAGCGCTGCGTGGCGGCGGGCCTCGGCGTGGCGCTGCTGCCGACCCCGACCGTCGAGGAGGAGATCACCGACGGCCGGCTGGTCGAGCTTCACGGTCCGCGCACGTCCGAGCACCACCTCTGGCTGGTGCGTTCGGCGACGCGGTGGGCCTCCCCCGCCGTCATGGCCGTGCACTCGCTGCTGAGGACCTGACCGGGGCGCAGTCAGCCGTCGGCCTGCTCGGCGGCCACCAGACGGGCGTAGCGCACGCCCGCCGCCAGCAGGACCAGACCCGCGCACAGGAAGGCCACCACGCGCGCGAAACCGTCCAATGTGGCCAGATCGAACAGGAAGAGCTTCGCCAGCGCCACCGCGATCAGCACCATGCCCGCCACCCGCAGGTGGGTGAGCCGGACTCCCCGCAGCAGCAGGTAGATCGCCGCTCCGACCCAGCTCAGCGTGATCAGGATGTGCCCGGTCAGGAAGCCGGTGCGGTCATCGCGCACGATCAGCACCAGCGCCATGATCGTGCTGGCGCTGCCGTAGAGCAGCACCACCCCGGGCAGTGCCCACACGCCGCCGGGTTCCCGGCTCAGCGCGCCGAGCCGGACCGCGACCGCGGGCACGAGCACGGCGACCGCCGCGATCAGCAGCCCCGCGAGCACACCCGGGACGCCCTGCGCGCGCCCCAGGCCGAGCAGCGCCGCGATCGGCACCTCGTGGACCGTCGAGACCAGGAAGCCGGCGACGCCGAAGCACAGCGCGCCGAGCAGGATTCCGCTGCTGCGCAACTGGAAGGCCCCCAGCGCCAGCAGCAGCGCCTCGCACAGCAGCGCGGTCGCCCACGCCGACGGATCGACGAAGGTCACCGTCGCCTGCAACGCCGCGACCGCACCGGCGCCTCCGGCGACCGCCGTGAAGCGGCCCGGCAGCAGCGAGCGGAACGCGGGCAGGAACCTGCCCACCGCCCAGACCGCGAGCAGCATCGCGGCCACCAGCGCCGCGAGCAGTCCGGCGTGCACGCGTTCCACCATCGGCGCCGACAGCAGCGCCGGCGCGGGCGAGGCGACCAGCAGTCCGACCGCCGTCACGTCGTCGCCGCGGCGGGCTCCGGCGGTGACGGCCGCGAGCACGACCCCGAGCAGCGACACCGCCAGCACGGCCAGCAGCGTCGTCCCGTCGTGGCGGGGCAGGACCAGGTTCCAGACGTCGGCCACCAGCGCGCCCAGCACGCACGGGACCGCCGCGGCCAGCGTCAGCCCGCGCCACCCGCGCCGGATCTGCACCGGCGTCGCGGCGATCTGCAGCACCAGCAGGAAACCGACCAGCATCGCGTCCGGCCGCGCTGTGATCATCGGCGCGCAGACGGCGCTGCCGAGCACCGCGCCCACCGCCGGGGACTGCGCGCGCCAGCGGTCGGCCAGCGCCAGGCCCGCGGCGGCGACGAGCAGCCCGAGGCCGAGGCCGGCCGGCTTCGGGAAGTAGCCGTAGAGGGAGGTCGCGGCGACCACGGCCAGGTGCACCGCGGTGAAACCCGTCGCGGCGAGCGCGTACGCGCCGATGCGGCCCGCCTGCTTGCGGTGGACCCAGACGGCGGAGGCGACGAGCGTCGCGCCCAGCGCGGCTCCGCCGCCGACGCGCAACTGCGGCAGCAGCCAGCCCTGCTGCGCGGCGAGCACCAGCAGGAAGACCACGCCGAGCAGCGTCACGGCGGTGCCCGCGACGGCGAGGACGCGGCTAGTGGTGAGCTGTCCGGCGCTGACGCGGCGCGGGGACCGCGCGGCCTGCACCGGCTGCGGCATCGCGGGGTACGGCGGGTCCTGGGGTGCCTGCGGCGGCGGGGCGGGCGGCATCCCGTACGGCTGCTGCGCCCAGGCTTCCTGCTGCTGCGGCAGCATCGCCGGCTGCGGCACACCTGGCGGCTGCGGCATGGCTTGCTGCTGCGGCACACGCGTCTGCCGCGGGGCAGGTCCCGCGGCGCGGGACTGCAGAACCGCGCCCAGTTCGGTCAGCCGCTGCCCGATCGCGTTGAGCTCTCCCGCGAGCAGCACGAGCGTGCCGTCCTGATCGGGACCGCCGTCGGCCTGCTCACCTGAACTGGAGTGCGACATGGGCCCAGAGTCTCGCCAGGGGCGATCGGAGACGCATCGGTAGCACTACTCAGATCGGATACGCGGTTGCACGGCCTCGGCGACCCGAGTGCACTTGCCGGCGTGCCCTACGTCCCGGAGCAGTTGTTCGCGCAGGCCGCGCCCTTCTACGCACGGTACCGGCCGGGCTACCCCGCGGAGCTGGTCGAGCTGCTCGCCGAGCGGACCGGTCTGGACTCCGGCGACCTCGTTCTCGACGTCGGCTGCGGCACCGGGCAGCTCGCCTTGCCGCTGGCCCGCCGCGTCCGCCAGGTGGTCGCGGTCGACCCGCAGCCCGGCATGCTCGACCACGCCCGCGAGGCCGCCCGCCGCGCGGGCGTCGGCAACATCGACTGGCGGCAGGCGGACGCGTCGGCGTTGGCCCGGCTCGGCGTCGCGGACGCACGGGCGGCGTTCTTCGGCGCGTCGTTCCACTGGACCGACCGTGCGGACCGTGACCGGCCCGGCGTCAGGAGCGCCGGCTGATCAGGTCCCAGGTGCGGCGCAGCAGGGCGTGCAACCGGCCTTCCGGCAACGGGCGGCCCGCGCTGTCGCGCTTGGGGTTGGCGCGGTCGCGGTACTCGGCGAGCTCGTCGCGGCCGACGCGCAGCAGCACGCCGTGTTCGTGCATCTGCGCGATCTGGTCGGGGTCGGCGAAGAGGCGGCGGCCGGGAAGGCGCGCCCCCTGCACGACCACGCCCTCGAAGATGTCCATCGGCAGGTCCGCGACGACGTGTTCCACGACGCCGATCCGCTCGCCGCTGCGGTCGAAGACCGGTGTGCCTTCGGCCAGGGCTAGGTAGGCGATCGGTCTGCCGAGGTCGTCCACGACGTCAAGGCTACGCCAGAACGCCGCTGTTCCCCTCCCGTCGCGGCCCCGTCCAGGACTGATCGCCGCGGCTCGGCTCAGGCGGGCGGTCGTGGGAACCAACCGCACGCCAACCGGGCGAATGCGCTGGTACCAAGTCCGCCGCACGGCCCGTGTGCCCGCTCTCACGCCGTCTTCCAGCCGGCGGGTGTCTGCTCGCTGCCGAGCCCGTTGTTCTGACCGGACTGCGCCGGGTCGATCTTGTTGTTGGGGGCGATGGCGGAGTTGAGGACCGCGGTGTTGGGGAGCTTGACCGGGCCCTCGTCGCTTTCCAGCGTCAGGTAGACCAGCCCCATCTCGGTGACGCGGCCCTGCAGCGGACCGCCGAGCGTTCCCGAGTGGATGACCAGGTGGTCGCCGAGGGTGAACGGGCGTGCGGTCACGAGCATGAGCCCGGCGAAGACGTTGCCCAGCGACTGCTGCGCCGCGATACCGATGATCACACCGGTGACGGCACCGCCGAGCAGCAGCTGGTCGACGCGCACGCCGAGCTCTCCCAGGGCCACGACCGCGACGAGCGCGTACCCGGCCAGGGAGACGACCAGCCGCAGCGCCCCGGCGTGGCTGGGGCTCAGCCGGACCCGGGTGCGCCGGCCCGCCTCCCTGGCAAGGCTCTGCACGGCGACCGCGCCGAGCACGACGAACACGATCGCGCCCGCGATGGCGGCGGTCTTGTAGAGCGCGGAGCCGTGGCGGAACAGCGCGGCGGGATCGACCACCGCGGCAGCCACGATCATCGCCACCGCCAGCGCCGAAGCGACCGCACCGCGCTTCACGTCGGCGCTGGGGCGGCGGGGTTTCAACCGCGGGGCGCGCCACCAACCGCGGCGGCCGGTGCCGGGGTCCTCGTTCGGAGAAGCCATGCGTCCGATTCTGGCGATCTCATCGGCACGATCAAGTGTCGGGGCGCACAGCCTCCTCATAAGCGACATCAGCCGCGCGGGTGTGGACCCGTTTCCCACCGCTGCGCCAACCTTGTCCGACACGTTCCCCAAGAGCGGTGAGAAAAGTTCCCGGAGCCGGAGGGCGCATGAGGTTCCGCCACCGGAACCGCCACGCAAGGTGGGTTCGAAGACAGCCCTAAGGTCATACCGTGCGTTTCGGAGTGCTGGGGCCGCTGGCCGCGTGGGCCGCCGACGGGCGGCCGGTCCGGGTGCCCGAGGCGAAGGTCCGCGCGCTGCTGGCGAGCCTGCTGGTCGATCCCGGCCGGGTGGTCTCGGTCGACCGGCTCGCCGACCGGCTGTGGGGCGAGCGGCTGCCGCGCAACCCCGCCAACACCATCCAGACCAAGATCTCGCAGCTGCGCCGGGTGCTGGACGCCGCCGAACCCGGCGCTCGCGACCTGGTCGGGCACCAGCCGCCCGGATACGTGCTGCACGTCGACGACGAGTCGCTGGACGCCCGGCGGTTCGAGTCGCTCACCGAACGCGCCCGCGCGGCGGCAGACCCCCGAGAACGCGTCGCGCTCCTCACCGACGCCCTCGCGCTGTGGCGGGGCCCGGTGCTCGCCGACTTCGCCGACGCGCCGTTCGCGGCGCCGCTCGCGCGGCGGCTCGAGGAGCAGCGCCTCGTCGCCGAGGAGGACCGGGCGCAGGCACGGCTCGACCTCGGCGAGCACGACGTCCTGGCCGGTGAGCTCGCCGAGCTGGTCGCCGCGCACCCGTTGCGCGAGCGGCTGCGCGCCGTCCAGATGCGGGCCCTGTACCGGGCGGGCAGGCAGAGCGAGGCGCTGGACGCCTACCTCGACCTGCGCGAGCGGCTCGACCGGGAGCTCGGCTTGGAGCCCGGCCCCGAGATCTCCGCCCTGCACGGGTCGATCCTGCGGCAGGACGCCGCGCTGGAGGTCCGCCCCGCGCGGCGCACGAACCTGCCCGCGCCGCTGACCGAGCTGGTGGGCCGCGACGACGCGGTGGCGGCGGTGCGCTCCCTGGTCTCCGGGGCCCGGCTGGTCACGCTCACCGGGCCGGGCGGTGTCGGCAAGACCGGGCTCGCGGTGGAGGTGGCCAGGTCGCTGGAGGCCGCCGACGGCGTGTGGCTGGTCGAGTTCGCCGGTCTGGAGCGGCAGGTCGGCGCCGGTCCGGATTCCCTCGACGAGTGGGGCGTGGCCGTCGTGACCGCCGCGCTGGACATCCGCGACGAGGCCGCGGGCGCCTCCGCCGACCGGCTCACCGACGTCCTGCGCGGCAAGGACGTCGTGCTGCTGCTGGACAACTGCGAGCAGGTCGTCGAGCCGGTGGCCGCGCTGGTCGCCCGCCTGCTGCGGGCCGCGCCGGGACTGCGCGTGCTGGCCACCGGCCAGGTCCCGCTCGGCCTCACCGGCGAGGTCGTCTGGACCGTCCCGCCGCTCGAGGTCCCCGGCGCCGACGTCGTGGCCGCGGCCGAGGTCGGGCGGTTCAGCGCGGTGCGGTTGTTCCTCGCCCGCGCCGCCGCCGCGCGGCCCGGCGTCGCGCTGGACTCCGGCAACGCCGCCGCCGTCGCGGCGATCTGCCGCAGGCTGGACGGCATCCCGCTGGCTCTGGAGCTGGCCGCGACCAGGGTGCGCGCGCTGGGCGTCGGCGATTTGCTGAGCAGGCTCGACGACCGGTTCGGCCTGCTGACCACCGGCCCGCGCGACGCGCCCGCGCGGCAGCGCACCCTGCGGGCGGTGATCGACTGGAGCTGGGAGCCGCTCGGCGAAGCGGAGCGGACCGTGCTGCGCAGGCTCGCCGTCCACGCCGACGGGTGCACGCTGGCGGCGGCAGAGGCGGTGTGCTCCGGCGACGGCGTGCGCCCAGAGGACGTCCTCGACGTGCTGGCCCGCCTGGTCGACCGGTCGCTGGTGGTCAGCCAGCCCGGCCGGACCGGCCAGCGCTACCGCCTGCTGGAGTCGGTGGCCGCCTACTGCCTCGACCGCCTCCGGGAAGCCGGAGAACTGGAAGCGGTCCGGCTGCGCCACGCCCGCCACCACCTCGTCGCCGCCGAACGCGCCGAACCGCTGCTGCGCGGCCCGCACCAGCGCGCGCGGCTGGACGAGCTGGACGCCGAGGCCGCGAACCTGCGGTCGGCGCTGGACACCTTCGTCGAGCACGGCGAAGCCGGCGCCGCGCTTCGCCTGGCCCGCGCGCTGACGTGGTTCTGGTTCCTGCGCGGCCGGTTCTGCGAAGCGTGCAGGGCGCTGCGCGGTGCCCTGTCGGTGCCCGGGGCGAGCCGGTCGCGACGCGGCGAGGTCGCGGTCTGGGCGGCGGGTCTCGCGGTGCTGGGTGGAGATCCGGTCGACGAGGAGGCGTTCGGGCAGGCCGCGGGCATCGCCGACCCGGGGGCGCGTTCGCGTGCGCTGTGGTTCGCCGGCTACGTCCGGTCCACCATCGGCGACATGGCGGCCGGGCGGCGCTTCACCGACGCGGCGTTGCGCGACTTCGAGGCCCTCGGCGACAAGTGGGGCATCGCCGCCGCGCTGGCCGACCGGACGAGCCAGGCGCTCGGCGCGGGCGACCTCGCCGCCGCCGACCGCGCCGCGCGGCGCAGCGCCGAGCTGTTCGACGAACTCGGCGACCGGTGGGGACAGCTGCAGGCGTCGTTCGCGCGGGGAGTGCTCGCCGAGACGTTCGGCGACCACGAGCGGGCGCGGCGGCTGCACAGCGAGGGCCTGCACAAGGCGCGGGAGCTCGAACTCTGGCCGGAGGTCTCCTACCAGCTGACGTGGCTGGGCCGCAACGCGCTGCTCACCGGCGACCACGCCCTCGCGCGCGAGCACCACGAGCGCGCCGCCGAGATCGCCCGCGATCGCGGCTTCCGGGCCGGCGAGCTGTACGCGGTGACCGGGCTGGCCCTCGGCGCCCGCCGGGAGGGCGACCTCGACCTCGCCGAGCACCACCTGGACGAGGTGTTGCGCTGGTACCGCGACTCGGCGTTCGAGCCGAGCAGCACGCTCGTGCACGCCGAGTTCGGCTTCGTCGCCGAGCTGCGCGGCGACGCCGAGCGCGCGGCCGAGCACCACCACCGGGGCTTCGAGCTCGCGCTCCAGCTCGGCGACTCCAGGGCCGTCGCACTGGCCATGGAGGGGCTGGCGGGGGCCGAGGCGCTGGCCGGAAGGCACGCCCGGGCCGCCCGGCTGCTGGGCGCGGCGGCCCGCGCGCGCGAGTCGGTGGGCACGCCGCTGATCCCGGCCGAGTCCGCCGACGTCGACCGCATCACCGCCGCCGCGCGCGCCGAGCTCGGCGACGAGCTGTTCGCCGCCGAGTTCGAGCGCGGCGCGCAATCGTCACCCGAGGAGTTCCGGCGCCGCTGACGCCTTCCGTCGAGACCTCAGAGCCCGCCCTTGAGACAGGCGCTCAGAGCGAGGGGTCGCGGATGACGTTGATGAGGCTGGTCCAGCTGTCCTTGCCGTGCCCGGCCGCGACGGCCCGCGCGTAGTGCGACTGGATCGCCTTCGGCAGCACCAGGTCGATCCCGGCCGCCTCGCTCGCGCCCACGAGGTGATCCGCCGAGGCGCCCATCATCAACGCCGACGCCGCCTCGCCCGGGTGGACACCCTCGTCGACGGCCTCGGCCGCACCGGCGAGGAAGTAGGAGACGCCGTCGAAGTTCTGCACCGCCCACGGCAGGAACTCCTTCGGCGGCACCCCCGCCGAGCCCAGCAGCGCGGTCGCGTGCAGGTACAGCGACAGCGACCCGAGGAAGATGTCCATCTGCGCCAGGTAGTAGAGCTGGGCCAGGCCGGGGTCGGTGCCGACGTAGTCGGGCCTGCCGATCAGGCGCAGCACCGGCTCGTGGGCGTCGAGCACCTCGCGCGGGCCGCTGTAGTAGGTGTAGGCGCTTTCGTCACCGACCAGGTTCTCCGGCACCATGATGCCGCCGGTGAGGAACCGCGCGCCGCGCTCGGCCGCCCACTTCGCGGCCTCCCGGCCGCGCTCCGGGGTGTCGGAACTGAGGTTGACGACGACCTTGCCGGAGAGGGACTCCCCGTCGCCCAGGATGTCGTACATGGCCTGGTAGTCGGTCAGGCTCAGCAGCACCAGCCCGGAGGCCGCCACCGCCTCTGCCGGGGTCTGCGCGCGCACGGCGCCCTCGGCCACCAGGGCGTCGGCTCGACCGGGCGTGCGGTTCCAGACGGTCACCGGGTGCCCGGCGGCCAGCAGGACCCGCACGATGCTGCGGCCCATCGGGCCCAGGCCGATCACGGTGACGGCTTCCTTGTGCTCGTTCATGGTCTCTTCCCGCTCGTCGTTGGCTGACCTGTCCGACTCTGCCGCCGGGCGCGCACGAAACGCCGACGGTTCGCGCACGGCCCGGGAGCGGGCAAAGCTCTGCTTCACAAGCGGCGGAGCCGCTTGCGGTGTGGGACTCAGCCCACACCGCCACGTGAACCAAGTCTGGAAACCCCTAGCGGGTGAGCCGGGCCTCGAGGCCGTCGAGGAGCTGGCGCAGCCCGGTCTCGAAGAGCGGGAGATGCGCGAATACGTCCGGGCGTGCCAGGAGCTCGCCATCACCAACGGGCGCGGCGAGCAGGACCAGGGACCGCTCAACCGGGCAGCCCGGTCGGTCACGCTCAAGCCGTACTCGGTGCAACCGGTCTGATGCCTTGGCTGCCGCGGAAATCCGAGGTTGCACGCCACCGGATCCGGCTAGGATGCGAACGGGGATTCGAGTGGAACGGAGTCGCGGATGTTGTCGTGCCGACTGGACGAGGGTGCCGAGCTCCGGCCGCTGGAACCGTGGCAGGCCGCCGAGTTCGCGGCGCACGCCGACCGCGACCGCGCCCACTTCGAACCGTGGCTGCAGTGGACGCAGCTGGTCACCGACGAGGAGTCGGCGCGTGCCTTCCTCCAGCGCTACGCCGACCGGCAGGCCGCCGACGACGGCCGGATCTACGGGATCTGGTCGCACGGCAGGCTGGTCGGCGGCACGCTGTTCCGCATATTCAGCCCAGCCGACGGCCTCTGCGAGATCGGTGTCTGGTTGTCCCCGGAAGCGCAGGGCCGCGGGCTGATCACCCGGGCGGCGCGGCTCATGATCGACTGGGCTGTCGGCGAACGCGGCATGCACCGGGTGGAATGGCGCAACGCGGTCGAGAACGAGCGCAGCAAGGCCGTCGCCAAGCGGCTGGGCATGACCCTCGACGGTGTCCTGCGGGAGGCTTTCCCCTACCTGGGCCGCAGGTTCGACATCGAGGTGTGGTCGCTGCTGGCGAGCGAGTGGCGTTCCGGCGACGCGCCCCCACGCGCGTAGGCGCCCAGCCGGCGGGCACCGCTGCCCGGCAGCGGTCCGCGGGCTGGGCGGCGTTCCGCGGGCTGGGCGGCGTTCCGCGGGCTGGGCGGCGTTCCGCGGGCTCCGTGCGTCGGCAGGCACCGATCCGCCCGGACCGCCGTCCGGTCCCTCCGGGACCTCAGCCCGTCGTCACGACGAGTACATCCCGTCCAGGGCGTCCTTGTTGCGCTCCTCGACGACGCGCCGCTTGACCTTCAGGCTCGGCGTCAGCTCACCGTCCTCGATGGACAGATCGCGGGTGAGGATGGTGAAGCTCTTGATCGTCTCCCACCGGTTGAGCCCGGCGTTGAGCTGGTCGACGTAGTCCTGCACGAGGTCGCGCACCTCGGCGGAGGAGACGATCTCGGCGTAGCTGCGCCCTTCCAGCCCGTTGTCGCGGGCCCACGGCACGATCGTCTCCTCGTCCAGGGTCACCAGCGCGGTGCAGTAGTTGCGCCCCGGGCCGTGCACCAGGAACTGGCTGACGTACGGGCAGATCGCCTTGAACCGGCCCTCGATCGCCGTCGGCGCGATGTACTTGCCGCCGGAGGTCTTGAACAGGTCCTTCTTGCGGTCGGTGATGCGGATCAGCCCGTCCGGGTCCTGCTCACCGATGTCGCCGGTGTGCAGCCAGCCGTCGGCGTCGAGCGTCTCGGCCGTCTCGGTCTCGCGGTGGTGGTAGCCCGACATCACCCCGGGACCCTTGATCAGGATCTCGCCGTCATCGGCGATGCGCATCTCGGTGCCGGGCAGCGGTTCGCCGATGGTGCCGAAGCGGTAGTTGTCCGGCCGGTTGATCGAGGTGCCCGCCGAGGTCTCGGTCAGCCCGTAGCCCTCCAGGATCAGCACGCCCGCGGCGTCGAACCACTCGGCGATCTGCGGGTCCAGCGGCGCGGATCCGGAGATGAAGAACCGGACCCGGCCGCCGAAGCGTTCGCGGATCTTGGTGAACACCAGGCGGTCGGCCACCTTGTGCGCCATCGCCAGCCGCGGGGGCACCGGCTTCTTGTCCTGCCGCAACCTGGAGACCCGGCGCCCGACGTCGAACGCCCAGTCGAAGATCTTCTTCTTCACCCCGCCCTCGCCGGCGGCCATGGTCAGGATCCGCGCGTGGGCCTTCTCGAAGATCCGCGGCGCCGCGCCCATGATGGTCGGCCGCACCACGGCCAGGTTGTCGACCAGGCGGTCGATCCGGCCGTCGATCGCGGTCGCGAACCCGACGGCGAGCTGCGCGCACATCAGGACCTTGCCGAAGGCGTGGGCCATCGGCAGCCAGAAGTACTGCAGGTCGTCAGGGGAGACGATGCCCTGCTCGGCGACCGCCCAGCCCTCGTAGGTCCACGCCGAGTGCAGCAGCCGCACACCCTTGGGCGCGCCGGTGGTGCCGGAGGTGTAGATGACGGTCGCCAGCGCGTCCGGCGCGGTGGCCTCGACCCGCTCGCGCACCACGTCCGGGCGTTCGGAGAGCAGCTGGCCGCCCAGGTCCTCCAGCTCGGCCAGCGAGATCACCCAGTCGCCGTCGGGCGTGCCGTCGAAGGTGACCACCTTGCAGACGTCGCCCAGCTCGTCGCGGTGCTCGCGCAGCTTGGCGATCTGCTCGTCGTCCTCGGCGAAGACGATGCGGCTGCCGGAGTCGGACAGGATGTAGGCGACCTCCGACGACACCGTGCTCGGGTAGACGGTGGTGGTCGCCGCGCCCGCGCACATGATCGCCAGGTCGGCCAGCACCCACTCGTACCTGGTCCCGGAGGCGATCGCGACCCGCTCCTGCGGCCCGATGCCCAGGGTCAGCAGTCCGGCCGCGAGCTCGGCGACCCGGTCGGCGGCCTGCGCCCAGGTGACCGATTCCCAGCGGTCACCCCGCGGGAAGCGGTAGGCCTCCAGATCGGGGGTGTCGGCGACCCGGTCGAGGAACATCCGGCCGACCGAGGCCGGACGCCGTTCGACGCCGGTCGGGGTCTGCGTGCTGGCTTCCATCGAATCCCTCCGGGGAGTGGACCAGACAAAACGCCCTGCGGGGGCTGCGTGTTCCAGCACACTAGAACAAAGAGCTACTTGCGGGTAGCCCGAATGTCGGCCAGTGACCCGATTGGACCGATCCGGTACCCGCTCGCTACCGGGACGTGTCCCCGGCAGGTGAGCCGCGGGCGGCCCGGTCTCGGGTGGCGAGCCGCAGGTGGCGGACGAGGCGGTGAGCCGCAGAGCCCGGTCTCGGGTGACTCGAGCCGCATGCGACGCCCGGACTTGGACGTTGAGCGGCGGGGCCCGGTCTCGGGCGTTGAGCCGCGGGCGGCGGACGTGAACCGCGGAACCCGGCGGCGCGGGCTCCGCGGTCGGCGCGTGCTCAGGCCTCGGCGAGCAGGTGGTCGACGTGGTCGGCGAAAGCCGCCAGGCCCTCCAGCAGCGCGGTGTACTCGGCTTCCCGGTGGCCGACCTCCAACCAGTGCCGGAGCATGGCGGCCTCGTGCCGCAGGCCCGTCAGGTCGTCGGCGTCGGCGGTGTCCAGCACGTCGATCCGGTATCGCAGGACGCGGGCGGACTCCAGCGCGGTCAGCACCGGCAGCAGGCCGGACTCGCCGTGGGCGCATGGCGACTGGTTCAGGATCAAAGCTTCTCCTCGCGGGTCTGGACCGGAAAAGACCCCTGCCCTCCCGGTGGCCGCCAGCATGCACGTTCGAACCGCACGCCGTCCCGGGCCCTTGGTCCCGACCTGCGCTGACGCGCGAGAACGGGCCG
The DNA here is from genome assembly GCF_000062885.1 of Saccharopolyspora erythraea NRRL 2338. Lineage (NCBI taxonomy): Bacteria > Bacillati > Actinomycetota > Actinomycetes > Pseudonocardiales > Pseudonocardiaceae > Saccharopolyspora > Saccharopolyspora erythraea. The sequence goes on from NC_009142.1 coordinate 5,980,410, forward strand.
CCCGCTCGGCGCGGACGGCCCGTTCTGCTGCCCGGGTCAGTTCGAGGCGAGCTGCTTGAGCCGCTCGATACCGCCCTGGAACTGGTTCAGGTCGGTCGGCTTGCTGATGCCTGCCACCTTGCCGCTGTCGGTGTACTGCCAGAAGTCCCAGTTGTCGAAGCCCGCGGGGACCTTCGGGTTGCTCACACCGTAGGAGGCCAGCCACAGCGGGTGGTCACCGTAGTCGGCGGTGCCGCCCATGCACTGGTTCCAGAAGGACGGGTTGGCGTAGATGATCGGGTCCTTGCCGGTCGCGTCCTTGATCTTGCGGTTGAAGGTGTCGGTCCACTGGTGCATCTCCTGCACCGACAGCCCGTAGCAGCCGCCGCCCTTCGGGTCGACCTCCAGGTCGAGCACCGGGGGCAGGGAACGGCCGTCGGGCTGGTAGTCGGCGGTGGCCAGCAGCCGGTCGGCCTGCGCCTCGGCGGACTTGTCGGGCCGCGCGAAGTGGTAGGCACCCGCGATCAGCCCGGCCTCCTTGGCGCCGTGGTACTGCTCGCTGTAGCGGGGGTTGGTGAAGCTGGTGCCGTCGGTGGCCAGCACGAAGGTGAACTGCTTGCCGTCGGCGGCGACCTTGCGCCAGTCGATGGAGCCGTTGTGGTTGGAGACGTCGATGCCCTCGGCGGGCGGACCCCACGGAGCCTCCGGCTCGGGGGCCGGCGGCGCCTCCGGCGGCACGTCCCCGTCCCCGCCGTGCGGGTCGGCGGGAACCGGAGCCTGGCCCGGGTTCTGCGGGGCGCCGGCGGGCAGCGCGGCCGTCTGCGCGGCCTCCTCCACGTCCTGGCCGCCGGAGACGCCGCCGGCGCTGCCGACCACGACGGCGACGATGCCGAGCGCGGCCGCCGCCGCGCCCAGCTGCATCGAGCGCACCCGGGCGGGCACCGGGGACTGCTTGCCCGCGGTCAGGTCGTTGCCGAAGGCCGAGTTCAGCCTGCCCTGGACCTTGTCCTGGGCCGCTTCCACCTGCGGCGCCACCCTCTCCCAGAGGCGCCGCGCGAGCGGAGCGATCCACTGCTGGATGCGCAGCAGCAGCGGCGCGAGCCACTGCCGCACGCGCTGCGCGGCGGGCGACTCACCGATCCGGTGAACCACCGGCCGAACCTGGTCCACGGCGGAACGCACCGCGTGGTCGGCCTTGAGGGCCGTGGAACGCAGACCGCGGTCCTGCGTCTCGTTCGAGGTGTCGGGGGTTTCGGGGTTTCGGGATTGGTCGGGGGATTCGGGTCTCACGTGTCCCCACACTCCAGCACGGAGAGTGCACGAGCATCGCGGTTTGTACGTACGCGACTACCTAGATTGACCCGATAGGGGTAACCATGGACCTCTATGCTGACTACAACCTGTGAGAAACGAGCTGTTTTTTGGCTTGGGTCACAGACCTCGGTCACAACGAGCGACGATGAGACCCCGGACACAGCGGGTGACCGGCGATCTTGTTCAGGGCCTTGTCCGGGGGCAGTCCGCCCCTGGCCGGGGACTCCTGGTCGCGGCCTGGGCACCGCTCGTTCAAGCCGCGGTCGTGCTCCCGCCGATCTACCGGCTCGACCCGGCGGCGCAGTCTGCCACAGCGGCACGGGGCTGCCGGGAGCACCTCCGGCGCTCGGTGACCTCCCCCTCCCCGCGGGCGAAAGTGCTGGGCAAGCGGCTCCCGACACGCCGACGCGAGTGCCGGGCGGGGCCGCCCGCGGCTTCCGGCAGAATGCACGGCGGATCTTCGGCGTAGCTCGGATAAGGCGGATCAGGATCGTGACGACATCTGTTCACAACAAGATCGCCGAGGAGCTCGGCGTCCGCGAGCGGCAGGTGCAGGCGGCAGTCGACCTCCTCGACGGCGGGGCGACCGTGCCGTTCATCGCCCGCTACCGCAAGGAGGCGACCGGCGCCCTCGACGACGCCCAGCTGCGCACCCTGGAAGACCGGCTGCGCTACCTGCGGGAGCTGGAGGAGCGGCGCGCCACGGTGCTGGAGTCGATCCGCTCCCAGGACAAGCTCGACGACGCGCTGGAAGCCAGCATCATGGCCGCCGACTCCAAGGCCCGGCTCGAGGACATCTACCTGCCCTTCAAGCCCAAGCGCCGGACCAAGGCCCAGATCGCGATCGAGGCCGGGCTGCAGCCGCTGGCCGACCTGCTGCTCTCGGACCCCTCGCACGACCCGCGCGAGACCGCGGCGGGCTACGTCGACGCCGACAAGGGCGTGGCCGACGCGCAGGCCGCGCTCGACGGCGCGCGGGCGATCCTGGTCGAGCGCTTCTCCGAGGACGCCGACCTGATCGGCGACCTGCGCGAGCGCATGTGGACGCGCGGCAGGCTCGTCTCCCGCGTCCGCGACGGCAAGGACGAGGAGGGCGCGAAGTTCTCCGACTACTTCGAGTTCTCCGAGGCCTTCACCGACCTGCCCTCGCACCGCATCCTCGCGATGTTCCGGGGGGAGAAGGAGGAGTTCCTCGACATCGCGCTCGAACCCGACGACGGCACCGAGCAGCCCGAAGGGCCCACCGAGTACGAGCGGCGCATCGCCCAGCGGTTCGACATCGCCGACCAGGGCAGGCCGGCCGACCGCTGGCTGTCCGACGTGGTGCGCTGGGCCTGGCGCACCCGCATCCTGACCCACCTCGGCATCGACCTGCGGCTGCGGCTGCGCCAGTCGGCCGAGGACGAGGCCGTGCGGATCTTCGCGGCCAACCTGCGCGACCTGCTGCTGGCCGCCCCGGCGGGGACCCGCGCGACCATGGGCCTGGACCCGGGATACCGCACCGGCGTGAAGGTCGCCGTCGTCGACGGCACCGGCAAGGTGGTGGCCACCGACACCATCTACCCGCACCAGCCGCAGCAGCGCTGGGACGAGGCGATCGCCAAGCTCGAGAAGCTGGCCCGCGCGCACGGCGTCCAGCTCGTCGCCATCGGCAACGGCACGGCCTCGCGCGAGACCGACAAGCTGGCGGGCGAGCTGATCAAGAAGCACGCCGACCTCAAGCTCACCAAGATCTCGGTCTCGGAGGCGGGCGCGTCGGTGTACTCCGCGTCGCCCTACGCCTCGCGCGAGCTGCCCGACCTGGACGTGTCGCTGCGCGGCGCGGTGTCGATCGCGCGAAGGTTGCAGGACCCGCTGGCCGAGCTGGTCAAGATCGACCCGAAGTCGATCGGCGTCGGCCAGTACCAGCACGACGTGTCCGAGACCAAGCTGTCGCGCTCGCTGGACGCGGTGGTCGAGGACTGCGTGAACGCCGTGGGCGTCGATGTCAACACGGCCTCCGCGCCGCTGCTGACCCGGGTCTCGGGCATCGGCGAGGGGCTGGCCGACAACATCGTCCTGCACCGCGACTCCAACGGCCCGTTCCGCTCGCGCAAGGCCCTCAAGGACGTCGCGCGGCTCGGCCCCAAGGCGTTCGAGCAGTGCGCGGGCTTCCTGCGGATCCCGGACGGCGACGACCCGCTGGACTCCTCCGCCGTGCACCCCGAGGCCTACCCCGTCGTGCGCCGCATCCTGGAGCGCACCGACAACGGGATCTCCGGGCTCATCGGCAACACCCGGGTGCTGCGCGGCCTCAAGCCGGAGAGCTTCGTCGATGACAAGTTCGGCCTGCCTACGGTTACCGACATCCTGGCCGAGCTCGAGAAGCCCGGACGCGACCCGCGCCCGACGTTCAAGACGGCGACCTTCGCCGACGGCGTGGAGAAGATCGGCGACCTCAAGCCCGGCATGCGCCTGGAGGGCGTGGTCACCAACGTCGCCGCCTTCGGCGCGTTCGTCGACGTCGGCGTCCACCAGGACGGCCTGGTGCACGTCTCGGCCATGTCGAAGAACTTCGTCAGCGACCCCCACGACGTCGTCAAGTCCGGCGACGTGGTCCGCGTCAAGGTCCTCGACGTCGACATCCCGCGCAAGCGGATCTCCCTGACCCTCCGGCTCGACGACGAAGCCGGCGGCTCCGGCGGCCGCGCGGAGCGCGGCCAGTCCGCCGGAGGCAGCGGCGCCGGCGGCGCTGCTGGCCGCCGCAACGGCGGCGGCAACGGCGGCGGCAAGCGCCCGCAGCGCGGCGGCCAGCAGCGCCGCGAGGCGCCGCAAGGCGCCCTCGCCGACGCGCTGCGCCGCGCGGGCTTCGACAACGGCGGCGGCCAGCGCAGCGGCCGGTAGGCCGCGGCTGGCCGTCCGGCCGCCGGAGGCGGACGGCGGCCGCCGGAGGCGGACGGCGGCCGCCGGAGGCGGACGGCGGCCGCCGAAGCGGAGCGGCGGCCGCCGAAGCGGAGCGGCGGCCGGGACGGCCGCGGCCGGGAGGGCGGAGGCCGGAGCGGCGGAGGCCGGAGGCCGGGAGCGGTGACCCGGGCAGCAGGGCGGAGCGGTCGCCGGACGTCGGACGGCGGCGGAGCGGCGGCGACCGGAGCGGAGCGGCGGCCGGGACGGCGGAGGCCGGAGGCGGGGCGCCAGCGGCGGGCCGCGGGAAGGCCGGGGCGGCAGCGCAGCGCGGGAGCAGCACGAGCCGCGGAGCGGCGACCCGGACGGCCGGGGCGGAGCGGCCCGCCGGACGCCGGACGGCGGCGGAGCGGCGGCGACCGGAGGCGACCGGAGCGGTAGCGGAGGCCGGGAACGGCGCCCGGGAGCGGAGCGGATGCGCGGCGGCAGCGGAGCGACCGGAGCAGCGGCGGCGCGGCTGCGGTTGACCAGCCTGACGGGGACGGGATGATGGCGCGGCGGCGGACTCGCAGCGTCACGGCCGGAGCGGTAGTGGGCGGAGCCAAGCCGCGCCGGCCCTCGGCCGCGGTGGCGCACACGGGCGCGCAGTGGCATCGGGGCGGAGCAGCGGATCGGCGGCGGTCGAAGCGCTGCCGTGGCCCGCGCGCTATGACAGCGGTGGCCCCGGCGGCAGCGGCGGTGGTCCTGGCGGCAGCGGCGGTGGCCCCGGCAGCAGCGGCGGTGGTCCTGGCGGCGGCGGTGGTCCTGGTGGCAGCGGCGAAGATCCGGGCGGCAGCGGGTGGATGGAACGCCGCGGGCGGCGGAAGCCTGGCTCGGCTCGGTGGCTCGCGATGGCTGGCGGTGGCGCGCGTGTCCGGGGCCCCGGCCTGCCGCCAGACGATCTTGCCCAGCATGCGCCCAAGCTCCCGGCGGGCGCGGATAGTGTGCTGAGCGAGCGCAGAGCACTTCGAGCGAGAGGTGGGCCCGGTGGCCGCGACCGAGGAAGGCCCGCAGGCCGCGGGAATCCGGCTGGCCCGGATCGTTGCCGAGGTCTTCGCGCCCGCCGTGCTGGTCTGCGCGGTCACCGTCGCGATCGCGCTCGCCAGCAGCCCTGACCTGCCCGCCGGGCTGCTGTGGGCGCTGGTGTCGGCGGGTTTCTGCTCGGGCATCCCGATCTGGTTCCTCGCGCGCGGCGCTCGGGCGGGCCGGTGGGACACCCACCACGTCCGCGACCGGGAGGACCGCATCCTGCCGCTCACGGTCGCCGTCGGTTCGGTGCTGCTCGGTCTGGTCATACTCGTCTTCGGCGGTGCGCCCGGCGCGCTGGTGTCACTGGTGACGACGATGCTGGTCTGCCTCACCGCCGCGACGGTCGTCACGAAGTGGTGGAAGATCTCCATGCACGCCGCCATCGCGGCGGGCACGGTCGCGATCACCGCGCTGACGTTCGGGCTGTGGTGGTGGCTCGCCACTTCCGTGGTGACGCTGGTCGGCTGGTCGCGCGTCGTGACCGGCGACCACACCCCTGCCCAGGCGATCGGAGGTGCCGTGCTCGGCACGGCTCTCGGCGGCGGCCTGTACGCCGTGCTGCTGTGAGCGGCCGGCCCCCGGACCGGGCCCGCCGAACCTAATGCGAGACGCCTGCGTTCCGCGCTAGGTTCGCACGCATGGCCACCGCACAGATCAGCACCCCCAACGGCATGATCCCCGCCTACGTCGCGACCCCGCTCCCCGCGGTGTCCGGCCCCGGGCCGTGGCCCGGCGTCGTGGTCGTGCACGACGCCGCCGGCCTCAGCGACGACATCCGCGCGATCGCCGAGCGCTTCGCCACCGCCGGCTACCTCGCCGTCGCTCCCGACCTCTACGCGCGCGGCGGTTTCGCGCGGTGCGTGCGCTCGGTGATGCGCGACCTCCAGCAGGCGCGGGGCCAGGCGTTCGACGACGTCGACGCGGCGCGGAGCCACCTGACCGGTCGCGACGACTGCACCGGCAAGGTCGGCGTCGCCGGGTTCTGCATGGGCGGCGGTTTCGCCATCATCGGCGCCTCACGCGGATTCGACGCGTCGGCTCCCTACTACGGCCAACTCCCCAGCGACCCGTCCGTCCTGGACGGTGCCTGCCCGATCGTCGCGTCCTTCGGCGCGAAGGACCCGATGTTGCGGGGCGCGGCGGCCAAGCTGGAGTCCGAACTCTCCGCGCGAGGCATCACCCACGACGTCAAGGAGTACCCGGACGCCGGGCACAGCTTCGCCAACCGCCTGCCCCTGGGCCCGTTCAACGTCCTGGCCAGGGTGGCCGGCTTCGGCTACCACCACGAGACGTCGGAAGACGCGTGGCGGCGGGTCCAGAACTTCTTCGCGGAGCACCTGACAGCCTGAGCGGAGCACCTGACAGCCTGAGCCGAACACCCTCGCCGCCTGAGCGGAACACCCTGGCCGCCTGAGCGGAACACCTGACAGCCTGAGCGGAACACCCGGGGCGCCTGAACGCCCGAAGGTGGATGGCGGCGGCCGCGGCCGTCGCGGTCACCAGCTGAAGAAGCTCACCACGGCGGCGTGGTCGGTGGGCCACTCGTTGCCCGCGTGGTCGGGAACGGGCGCGGGTTCGCCGCGCACCTCGGCGGTGGACGACACCGTGCGCGCCGAACCGGCGTGGTGCACGAAGTCGATGCGGTCCTGCGGCTCGTCGGCGCCGGTGGACCCGTCGTGCTTGGGGTAGACCGGGGACCACGTGTTTCCGGGCGTCGCCACCGGGTCCGCGTTGGCTTCGCGGAAGGAGTCGGCCAGACCCGCCTCGGCGACCGCGACGCTGGTCGGCCACTGGACGGTGTAGCCGCAGTGGCTGTCCTGCGCCGCCCCGGTCCAGTCCAAATGGGACGGTGCGTTGAAGTCGCCGGTGAGGAAGACGGGTGCGCCGCCGGCGCGCGCCTGCTCGATCTGCGGCGCCATCTTCTCCAGCGTCTCGCGGATCTCGTCGACGCGGCCGGAGGATTCCTCCCGGTCGAGGATCTGCTGCGGCGTCATGTGGTCGAAGCACGCGTCGTAGGGACCGTACGGGGTGTAGTTCAGGTGCACGGTCCACACGACCGCCTGCCTGCCGTCGTCGAGTTGCAGCCGCGCACCCACTCCGACGCGGGACTGGAAGCGCTCGACGATCGGATAGCGGCTCAGCAGCGCGACGTCGCCGGTCTGGTAGCTGTGCCAGCCGAGCCGACCGGCGAGCTCGTCGGCCAGCGTGCCCTCCGTCTCCTGCATGCCGAACACGTCCGCGCCGCTGGAACGGACGAACGCCTCGGTCTTCGCCACTCCGTCGTCGACCTGGGTGCCGCCGTGCCAGGCGTTGAGCGAGACGACGCCGAAGGTCGCGTCGTCGTCGCCCGGTGGGCCCGCCGCGGCGGAGCCGGCCGCGGTGCAGAGCAGGGCTGCGGCCAACGGGACCGCCATCAGTCGACTGCCAGCGCGCATGCGGCACCCTCCATGCTCGATCATGACCGAAACAAGGTAGCACCGATCAACTGCGCGCAAAATCAGTTCGGGACGGCGGCCAGGTGAACAGAGGACTCGGCGCCCAGGTGATCAGCACGCGCAGCGGCCCAGGTGAACAGCAGGCGCGGCGGCCCAAGTGAACAGCGGGCGCAGCAGCTCAGGTGAACAGCGCGCGGCGACCCAGAGGAACGGAAGGCGCGGCAGCGCTCAGGAAGCCTCGCCGGGCTTCTTCTCCAGCAGCTCGATGAGCTTGTCGCCGAGAACCTCCGGGATGACGCGTTGCGCCGAACGCGCGGCGGCGGCGCTGAGCGCCGACATCACCAGCGTCCGCAGCCGTTGCAGGACGTCGGCGTAGTGCGGGACCTCGTCGCGGCTGGGCGTCCACTCCGCGGGCCCGAGGACGTGCTTGCGCACGACCTCGACGAGCAGACCCGCGACGTGGTCGACGTCGCTCTGCAGCTGCTCGGCCAGGTCCAGGACCTCGTTCAGCGGCACGCCGAGCGACACCAGCTCGCGGCCGGCGTCCAGCAGCTGCGGGCTCGGCGCGACGAACTTGGCGCCCCTGCGCTCCAGCAGCCCGAGATCCTGGGCGCGACGCATGTTCGACGGCGTGAACTGCTTGCCGAACATGGTCCGCAGGTCGGTGGTGGTGACCGCCCGCGGCGCCTCCTCGGCCCAGGACTCGCCCATCACCTCTTCCAGGCCGAGGACGTCGGCCAGGCTGCGGCCGGACTCCCAGGCCGACAGCATCTCCCTGATCTGGGCGAACGCGTACCCGCGCTCCAGCATGTTGATGATCATCCGCAGCCGGACCAGGTGCGCGTCCGAGTAGATGGCGGCGCGGCCTTCCCGCCGGGGCGGCGGCAACAGCTCGCGGTCCTGGTAGACGCGCACGTTGCGCACCGTCGTGCCCGCTGCCTGCGCCAAGTCGTCGATCCGGTACTCCGCCACTCCACGCAGTCTAGTTGCCGTCGGGATCAGGGTGCGGGCAACCGGGGATGATCTCCCCTCGCTCCCCCGGAGCGGTTGCGGGGGAGCCGCACGGGCCGGAGGAAAGGCCCACGGTGACCACACCACGGTCGCGCCACCGAGGGGCTTACGACAGGAAGCCGCGCAGCAGGGAGGCGGTGCCCTCCAGGTGCTCGGCCATGGCCTTGCGGGCGGCGGCCGGGTCGCCGTCCAGGATGGCCCGCACGACCTCCTCGTGCTGCTCGTTGGAGTGCACGATGTTGCGCTCCAGCAGCGGGATCGCGTCGAGCAGCTCGTTGAGCCGCATCCGCACGTCGGCGACCGCCGAGGTCAGCGACGCCGAGCCGGTCAGCTCCGCGATCGCCAGGTGCAGCCGGGAGTCCTGCCTGCGGTAGGTGTGCAGCTCCGCCGTCCCGGCGCTGGAGAGCCGCGACACCAGGTGCGCGCGCTCGGCCTCGCCGAGCTCGCGGGAGGCGGCCAGCTCCGCCGCGCCGGTTTCCAGGACGTGGCGGTGGGTGAGGGCGTCGTGCAGGTCGACGCCCATCTCCCTGGCGATGCGCCGCGGGCCCTTGCGGCTGGCCCGCGGCGGTTCGACGTTGACGAACGTGCCGCCGTAGCGGCCGCGGCGCGACTCGACGTAGCCGGACTCCTGGAGGGCGCGGATCGCCTCCCGCAGGGTGACCCGGCTGACGCCCAGCCGGGTCGCCAGCTCCCGCTCCGCGGGCAGCCGCTCCCCCGGCGCGACGACGCCGAGCCGGATCGCCTGCAGCAGGCGCTCCACGGTCTCCTCGAAGGCGTTGCCCGTGCGCACCGCTCGGAACAACGCGTCGCTGGCGCGGTTGCGCAGCACCAGCGGTTCTTCCTCGCTCGTCACCAGCTCTCCCCCGCACGTACCTCGTCGGGGGCGACGATACGCCGCGCCGTCACAGCGGCGTGACGTACGCACCCGAGATGCCGCCGTCGACCAGGAACTCCGACGCGGTGATGAAGGAGGCGTCGTCGCTGGCCAGGAACGCGACGGCGGCGGCGATCTCGTCGGCCTCGGCGAAGCGCCCCATCGGCACGTGGACCAGGCGCCGTTGCGCGCGCTCGGGGTCCTTGGCGAACAGCTCGCGCAGCAGCGGCGTGTCCACCGGTCCCGGGCACAGCGCGTTGACCCGGATGCCCTCGCGCGCGAACTGCACGCCCAGCTCCCGCGACATCGACAGCACGCCGCCCTTGCTGGCGGTGTAGGAGATCTGCGAGGTCGCCGCGCCCATCTTCGCCACGAACGAGGCGGTGTTGATGATCGAGCCCCTGCCCTGCTCGCGCATGTGGGGAATGGCGTACTTGCAGCACAGGTACACCGAGGTCAGGTTGACCTCCTGCACCCGGCGCCACGCCTGGAGGCCGGTGTCCAGGATGGAGTCGTCCTCGGGCGGGGAGATGCCCGCGTTGTTGAAGGCGATGTCCACCGAGCCGTGCTCGCGCTTCGCGCGGGCGAACAGCTCCTCGACGTCGGCCTCGCTGGTGACGTCGACCTGGACGAACAGGCCGCCCACGGCGTCGGCGGCCCGCTTGCCCGCGTCGGCGTCGACGTCGGCGACGACCACCTTCGCCCCCTCCGATGCGAACCGGCGGGCGGTGGCCAGGCCGATGCCGCCGGCACCGCCGGTGACGACGGCGACGCGGTCCTGAAGGCGTTGGGACAACGGGATCACTCCTCGGTAAGTGGTTGGGTATCGGGGGGCGCGAGCGCCGGCGGGTCGGGGTCCCCGGCGACCGCGCTGCTCGTCTCGACCGCGACCGCGGTCAGTCCGGCTCGGTGGCGATGAAGACGTTCTTGGTCTCGGTGAAGGCGTCGACCGCGTCCGGTCCCAGCTCGCGGCCCAGGCCGGACTGCTTGAACCCGCCGAAGGGCGTGCTGTAGCGGACCGAGGCGTGCGAGTTGACCGACAGGTTGCCCGCCTGGACCGCTCGCGAGACGCGCAGCGCACGGCCCACGTCGCGGGTCCAGATCGAGCCCGACAGCCCGTAGTCGGTGCGGTTGGCGATGCGGACCGCGTCGGCCTCGTCGTCGAACGGGACCACCGCCACGACCGGGCCGAAGACCTCCTCGGCGAACACCGGGTCGTCCAGGTCGACCGGTGCCAGAACCGTTGGGGGATACCAGAAACCGGGCCCCGACGGGTGTTCGCCGCGGAAGGCCACCGGTGCCCCGTCGGGCACATGGGCGGCGACGCGGGCGCGGTGCTGAGCCGAGATCAGCGGTCCCATCTCGGTCTTCTCGTCGGAGGGGTCGCCGACCACTACACCTCGCACCGCCGGTTCCAGAAGGTCCATGAACCGCTCGTACACCGCGCGCTGCACGAGGATGCGCGAGCGGGCGCAGCAGTCCTGCCCGGCGTTGTCGAACACCCCGTAGGGCGCGGTGGCCGCCGCCCGTTCGAGGTCGGCGTCGGCGAAGACGATGTTCGCGCTCTTGCCGCCGAGCTCCAGGGTGACGCGTTTGACCTGCTCGGAGCATCCGGCCATGATCGACTTGCCGACCTGCGTCGAGCCGGTGAACACGACCTTGCCGACGTCGGGGTGCGTCACGAACCGCTGCCCGACCACCGCGCCCTGCCCGGGCAGCACCTGCAACAGACCTTCCGGCAGTCCGGCCTCCAGGGCCAGCTCGCCGATGCGGATCGCGGTGAGCGGGGTCAGCTCGGCGGGCTTGAGCACCACGGCGTTGCCCGCGGCCAGCGCCGGGGCGAAGCCCCACGCCGCGATCGGCATCGGGAAGTTCCACGGCACGATCACGCCGACGACGCCCAGCGGCTCCTGGAACGTCGCGTTCACCCCGCCCGCGACCGGAATCTGGCGGCCGAACAGCCGCTCGGGCGCGGCGGAGTAGTAGTGCAGCACGTCGCGGACGTTGCCCGCCTCGCCGCGCGCGTTGCCGATCGTGTGGCCGGAGTTCTGCACCTCCAGCCACGCCAGGTGCTCGCGGTCGGCGTCGACCGCCTCGGCGAAGCGCCGCAGCAGCCGCGCCCGGTCGGCCGGTGCCAGGGCGTTCCACGACCGCTGGGCACGCACGGCGCGGGCGATCGCCTGGTCGGTGTCGTCCTCGGTGCACATCGCCACGGTGCGGAATACGTCCTCGGTGGCGGGGTTGATCACGGGGTGGGCGGTGCTCACCGCATACCTCCAGAATCTCCGGCCGAGGCCGACAGCGCCTCGAACAGCCGGATGTCGTCGGTGTCCTCCTCGGGGTGCCACTGCACTCCGACCACGAAGCGGTGACCGGGCAGCTCGACGGCCTCGACGGTGCCGTCCTCGGCGTGGCCGGTGACCTCCAGCCGGTCGGCGACCCGGTCCAGCGCCTGGTGGTGGTAGCAGGGCACTTCGGCCTCCTCGCCCAGCGCCCGAGCGATCCGGCTGCCCGGCCGCAGCCGGACCCGGGTGCGGCCGAAGACGGCGGGCGCGGGCTGGTGGCGCTCGTGCGCGACCCGCTCGGGCAGGTGCTGGTGCAGCGACCCGCCCAGCGCGACGTTGAGCACCTGCGCTCCCCGGCACACGCCGAGGACCGGCAGGTCGCGGTCGAGCGCGGCGCGCAGCAGCCGGGTCTCCCAGTCGTCGCGCTCGGGCCGGGTCACCCGCACCGTCTCGTGCGGAGCGCGGCGGTAGCGCGCGGGGTCCACGTCGGCGCCGCCCGCCAGCACGAGTCCGTCCACTGCGGACAGCGCGGCCGACTCGCCGTCGGGAAGCACCGGCAGCAGCACCGGAATCCCGCCCGCCCGGTGGACCGCGTGCACGTAGCTGGTCGGCAGCAGTGCCGCGTCGCGCTGCCACACGCCCCAGCTCGCGGTCTCGACGTAGGTGCTGATCCCGATGCGGGGCCGGTCAGAGCCGCTCGAAACCACGGATGCGCTCCCAGTCGGTAACCGCGGTGTCGAAGGCGTCGAGCTCGACCCGCGCGGCGTTGACGTAGTGCTCGACGACCTCGGGCCCGAACGCCTCGGCCGCGACCTTGCTGTCGGCCAGCAGGCGGGCCGCGTCGCGCAGCGTCGTCGGCACGCTTTCCTTCTGCGCCGCGTAGGCGTTTCCCTCCAGCATCGGTTCCAGCGGCAGCCGTTCGGCGATGCCGTGCAGACCGGCGGCCAGGGTGGCGGCGACCGCGAGGTACGGGTTGATGTCGCCGCCGGGCACGCGGTTCTCCACCCGCAGCCCGTCGCCGTGGCCGACCACCCGCAGCGCGCAGGTGCGGTTGTCCCGGCCCCACGCGACGGCCGTCGGCGCAAAGCTGCCCTTGGCGAAACGCTTGTAGGAGTTGATGTTCGGGGCGAAGAAGTAGGTCAGCTCCGGCAGGCAGGCGAGCTGCCCGGCGATGAAGTGCTCCATCAGCGGGGAGAACCCGTGCGGGCCGTCGCCCGGCAGCACCGGCCCGCCGGCGTCGCGCAGGCTCACGTGGATGTGGCTGGAGTTGCCCTCGCGGGCGTCGAACTTGGCCATGAAGCTCAGGCTCAGCCCCTCCTGGGCGGCGATCTCCTTGGCCCCGTTCTTGTAGAGCGCGTGGTTGTCGCAGCTCGTCAGCGCGTCGGAGTAGCGGATCGCGATCTCGTGCTGGCCGAGGTTGCACTCGCCCTTGGCCGACTCCACGTACAGCCCGGCGCCGCCCATGTCGTTGCGGATCCGCCGCAGCAGCCGCTCGATCCGGCCGGTGCCCGCGACCGAGTAGTCCACGTTGTACTGGTTGGCCGGGGTCAGTCCTTCGTAGCGCTTGTCCCAAGCCTGCTCGTAGCTGTCGCGGAACACCAGGAACTCCAGCTCGGTGCCGACGTGGGCGGTGAGCCCGAGCTCGGCGAGCCGGTCGAGCTGGCCGCGCAGCACCTGCCTGGGCGACGGGGCGACCGGTTCGCCCGAGTGCCACAGCACGTCGCACAGCACCAGCGCGGTCGCCTCCTGCCACGGGACCAGCCGCAGCGTGGCCAGGTCCGGCCGCAGGACGAAGTCGCCGTAGCCGGTCTCCCACGACGTCATCGCGTAGCCGTCCACAGTGGTCATGTCGACGTCCACGGCCAGCAGGTAGTTGCACGCCTCGGTGCCGTGGTCGAGCACCTGTTCCAGGAAGTAGCGCCCGGAGCACCGCTTTCCCTGGAGCCTGCCCTGCATGTCGGTCATGGCGACCACGACGGTGTCCACCGCGCCCGACTCCACCAGGCCGCGCAGCTCCTCGACCGCCAGCGGTTGATCGCTTGGCCCCACGGGCTTCCCCTTTCGGCCGCTCCGGGGACTCCCGGATGACTATTGGTTCACTACCAGACCTTTGCGGCACATCATGGGGAGCGACCGGGGAGGTGTCAACACCCGGCCGGGTGCGAACGGCGAGACGAGTCGGTTTCGTTCGACACCAGGCGGGAATCGCGGCGCGGTCTTGACAGCGGGCAGCCGTCGGCGCACTCTGCCCAACTATCCAAAGGGCCAGAGACATACCAAAACAGCCCGCCGCCGCACGCCGGGAGGAACATCTGGTGACCGCACAACGACGACACCGCCAGCAAGTGGACTACGAGCACGTCGGCCACGACTACCTGGAGAACCGGTCGCTCAAGGGCGGTGCCGCGGGCTGGGTGCTGCTCGCGGGCCTCGGCGTCGCCTACGTCATCAGCGGCGATTTCGCGGGGTGGAACTTCGGTCTCGCCGAGGGCGGCTGGGGCGGCCTGCTCATCGCCACCGCGCTGATGGCGACCATGTACACCTGCATGGTCTTCGGCCTGGCCGAGATGGCCTCCGCCCTTCCCGTCGCCGGCGCCGGCTACGGCTTCGCCCGGCGCGCGCTGGGACCGCTGGGCGGCTTCGCCACCGGTACCGCCATCCTCATCGAGTACTCCATCGCCCCGGCCGCGATCGCGGTGTTCATCGGCGGGTACGTCGAGTCGCTCGGGCTGTTCGGGCTCACCAACAGCTGGCCGGTCTACCTGGTGTGCTTCGCGGTCTTCGTCGGCATCCACCTGTGGGGCGTCGGCGAGGCGCTGCGGCTGATGTTCGTGATCACCGCCGTGGCGGCGGTGGCCCTGGTGGCCTTCGTGCTCGGCATGATCCCGGAGTTCTCCACCGACAAGCTCTTCGACATCGCCCCGACCGGCGCCGCGGGCGCGAGCGAGTTCCTGCCGTTCGGCTACGCGGGCGTGCTGGCGGCCCTGGTCTACGGGATCTGGTTCTTCCTGGCCGTGGAGGGCGTGCCGCTGGCCGCCGAGGAGGCCCGCGACCCTCGGCGCGACATGCCGCGCGGCATCATCGCCGCGGTGCTGGTGCTGCTGTGCTCGGGGCTGGCGATCCTGCTGGTCGCACCGGGCGGGGCCGGCTCGTCGGTCATCGCCGGGGCCGACAACCCCCTGCCCGCGGCGGTCCGCGCCGCCAAGGGCGAGGGCAGCCTGCTGGCCGAGGTGGTCAACTACGTGGGGCTGGCCGGGCTGGTGGCGAGCTTCTTCTCGATCATCTTCGCCTACTCCCGGCAGCTGTTCGCGCTCTCCCGCGCCGGGTACCTGCCCCGCTGGCTGTCGGTGACCGGACGGCGCCGGACGCCTTACGCGGCCCTGATCGTGCCGGGCGCCATCGGCTTCGCGCTGGCGGCCATCACCCAGGACGGGGCGCAGCTGATCAACATCGCGGTCTTCGGCGCGACCGTGTCGTACGTGCTGCTGAACCTCTCGCACATCGTGCTGCGCCGCCGCGAGCCCGGCCTGGAGCGCCCCTACCGCACCCCGGGCGGCACCGCGACGACGGGCACCGCCCTGGTGCTGGCCGTGGCGGCGGTGGTCGCGACGTTCTTCGTCGACGAGGTCGCCGCGGCCATCACGGCGGCGATCTTCGTGGCGGCCCTGGCGTACTTCTGGTTCTACAGCCGCCACCACCTCATCGCCAACGCGCCCGAGGAGGAGTTCGCGGCGGTGGAGGCCGCCGAGGCGGAGCTGTCGTAGGCGCCCGCCGCGTCGCGGAGCTGTCGCAGGCGCCCGCCGCGTCGCGGAGCTGTCGCAGGCGCCCGCCGCGTCGCGGAGCTGTCGCAGGCGCCCGCCGCGTCGCGGAGCTGTCGCAGGCGCCCGCCGCGTCGCGGAGCTGTCGCAGGCGCCCGCCGCGTCGCGGAGCTGTCGCAGGCGCCCGCCGCGTCCGTCCGCCGCCCCCGTCGCCGGACGGACGCGGCGGTTGCGGGCGCGGACGTGGCCGCCCGGTCACCGGCCGGACGGCCACGTCCACACCCCTCAGCTTTTGTCCCCGTGAACAGAAGATGCCAGCCCGAGGGGTCCGGGTCGATGGTGTGTTCCCCCGGGCTGCCAGGCGGACTCCCCACTTCGCTGGTGGGGACTGCCCCACCCCCGGAGGGGGTGCACGCCAGGGCCGGGCAGCGCTACGGCGAGGTGCCGCCTCCCCAGCCTTCCTCGAACATCTCCTGGACCGCGGGATGCTCGAGCGCGTAGCGCTCCGGCCGCGGCGCCAGCCGGTGCCAGCCGAACCAGCTGTCCAGCACACCCCACCACAGCATCAGCAGGCCCAGCGTCAGCAGCACCGGGAACACCGCCAGCCACTGGTCCTTCCAGGGCTCCCCGCTGAGGTTGCCGGCCGCCAGCGGCAGCAGCATCAGCCCGGTGAACGCCGCCGAGCCGATCAGCACCCGCCGCAACCCGCGTTCCAGGCCGTGCCCGTTCCGGCAGCGCCGGCACCGGGGCACGAACCGGTAGGTCTGCCGCCACGTCTCGTAGAACCCGATGACGATGAACGTCTGCGTGCGGTCCCGGCTCAGGACGACGTCCACCCGGTCAGCGGGACTCGCCGGGGCATCGCAGAACCAGCACTCCATGGCGTCCACCGGGGCAGCGTAGCGAGCACGACGACGCGTCGGCGCCGATTGGCCGGAAGAGGAAATCCCCGGGCCCGGAGCTTCCCAGCGAGGGACCTTCCCCGCGCCGGGAGATCCCCGCCGGAAACCAGGAGCGGGGTGGTGATCCGGTGACGGGGGAACGAACCGGACCACCACCCCGCGGTGCGGCGCGTGCGCCGCCGCCTGCCGCGCGGCCCACGCGCCGCACTACCCGCGCCATCCCGCGCGCGGATGCTCAGACCTCGACGCTCTCCTTCTCCTCGGCCGCCGCGGCGCGCCTGGCCCGGCCCCACGGCGTGAACCGCACGATCAGCGGCCACAACAGGATCAGCACGACGACGCCGTAGACGGTGACCGAGAACGGGGTGTTGACCAGGCCGGTCAGGTCCCCGTCGCTGATCTGCAGTGCCCGCCGCATCTGCTGCTCGGCGCTCGGGCCGAGGATCACCGCGATGATCGCGGGCAGCACCGGCAGCCCGTAGCGGCGCATCGCGAAGCCGATCAGGCCGATGACGAACAGCAGCAGCAGGTCCAGCGACTCCCCGCCGACCGCGTAGGCACCGACGCTGGCGAAGAACAGGATGCCCGCGTAGAGGTAGGGCCGCGGGATCTGCAGCAGCTTGGCCCACAGCGGCGCCAGCGGCAGGTTCAGCACCAGCAGCAGCACCGAGCCGATGAACATGCTGGCGATCAGCGCCCACACCAGCTCCGACTCGCGCTCGAACAGCAGCGGGCCGGGCTGGATGCCGTACTGCTGGAACGCCGCCAGCATCACCGCGGCCACCGCCGTGGTCGGCAGGCCCAGCGTCAGCATCGACACCATGGTGCCCGCCGCCGAGGCGCTGGCGGTGGCCTCCGGCCCCGCCACGCCCTCGATGGCGCCCTTGCCGAACTCGTCGCGCCGCTTGGACAGCCGCTTCTCGGTCACGTACGACAGGAACGTCGGGATCTCCGCGCCGCCTGCGGGGATCGCGCCGAACGGGAACCCGATCAGCGGTCCGCGCAGCCACGGCTTCCACGAACGCTTCACGTCCTCGGCGCCCAGCCAGGGCCTCCCCACCGGGATCGCCTGGCCGGAGGTCCGGCGCAGGTGCGCGGCCACCCACAGCGACTCGCCGATGGCGAACAGCCCGACCGCCACGATCACCACGTCGACGCCGTCGGCCAGGTGCAGCAGCCCGAAGGTCAGCCGCTGCTGACCGGTCATCTCGTCCAGCCCGATCAGGCCGATGGTCAGGCCGATCAGCAGCGAGGCGATGCCCCGGATGCGCGAGCTGCCCAGCACCGAGGTGACCGCGATGAACGCCAGCACCATGATCGCCAGGTAGTCCGGCGCGCCGATGTTGACCGCCAGCGAGGCCACCGTCGGCGCCAGCAGCGTCAGCAGCGTGATACCGACGATGGCGCCGATGAAGTGCCCGATCGCCGCGGCCGCGAGCGCCTGCGCGCCCCGGCCCTTGCGGGCCATCGGGTTGCCCTCCATCGCCGCGACCACCGCCGCGCTCTCCCCCGGGGTGTTGAGCAGGATCGACGTGGTCGACCCGCCGAACATCCCGCCGAAGTAGATGCCGGCGAACATGATGAACGCGCCGGTCGGCTCCAGCGCGTAGGTCACCGGCAGCAGCAGCGCGACCGCCATCGCCGGTCCGATGCCGGGCAGCACGCCGATCGCGGTGCCCAGCAGCACCCCGATCGCCGCCCACACCAGGTTCATCGGTGTCAGCGCGGTGGAGAAGCCCTCCAGGAGCAGGTTCAGCGATTCCATGACTTCACAGCACCCCCATCAGCGGGCCGCCGGGCAGGGGGACACCGAGCAGGTGGTTGAAAACGACGTAGGTGAGCACCGACAGCACCGCCGCCACCAGCGGGTCGCGCACGGTGTCGCGGCTGCCCAGCGCGTAGGCGCAGCCCCAGAACAGGATCATCCCCGACAGCGGGAAGCCGATGACGTTGATCAGCACCGCGTTGGCCAGGAACGCCGCCGACAGCAGCAGCACCGTGCGCCAGTCGCTCGGCGCGGACAGGTCGACGTCCTCGCCGCTCTCGGCCTTGCCGCGACCGCCGCGCAGCACGTCGCGCGCCAGCAGCACCGACACCAGCAGCAGCAGACCGCCCACCAGGTAGGGCACGGTCTTCGGCCCGACCGGGCCGCGCTGGGTGAAGTCGGTGGCGATGGTGAAGGCGTCCACCAGCACCAGCACGCCCAGCGCGGCCAGGACCACGCAGATGCCGAGCTCGGAGTGCTCCTTCAGCCAGCCGTGCCGCGAGCGCCGGGGCTCGGCGGCGGGCCGGAGTTCGGTCGTGCTCATGCCAGCCCCAACTCCTTCAGGACCGAGGCGACCCGGTCGTTCTCCTGGCGCAGGAACGCGCCGAACTGCTCGCCCGGTGCGAACGCCTCGGTCCAGCCGTTGCGCCGCAGCGCGTCCTGCCACTCGGGGCTCTTGTTGAGCCGGGTGAACAGGGTGACCAGCTTCCTGCGGTCGGGCTCGGAGAGGCCGGGCGGTGCGACGATGCCGCGCCAGTTGGTGAACTCCACATCCACGCCGGCCTCGGTGAGGGTGGGCGCGTCCACGCCCGGCAGGCGCTCCTTGCCGGTCACCGCCAGCACCCGCAGCTCGCCGGCCTCGATCTGGTCGCGGTACTCGCCGATGCCGGAGACGCCGAAGGCGACCTTGCCGCCGAGCACCGAGGCCAGCAGCTCGCCGCCGCCGTCGAACGGGACGTAGTTGACCTGCTTCGGGCTCAGCCCGACGGCCCTGGCCATCAGCATCGGAGCCAGGTGGTCGGGGCCGCCGGGGGACGAGCCGCCGCCCACCGGCACGTCGCCGGGCCGGGCCTTCCAGTCGGCGATGAGCTGGTCGAGGTCGCGGTACGGCGAGTCCTTGCCGACGACAACGACGTTGGACTCCTCGATCAGCTTCGCCACCGGCGTGGTGTCCTGCAACGACACCGGCGAGTGGTTGGTGTAGACGCTGCCGACCACGCCCAGGCCCATCGACATCGCCAGCTTGCCGTTGCCGCGCTCGTTGACCACCCGGCCCAGGCCGACGGTGCCGCCCGCGCCGGGCAGGTTGAAGACCTCGACCCCTGCGTTGAGCTCGGCGTCCTCCATCGCCTTGACCGCGGTGCGCGCGGTTATGTCGTAGCCGCCGCCGGGCGAGTTCGGCACCAGCATCCGCAACCCGCGGATCTGGGCGTCGGCGCCGCTGTCGGTGCCGGTGCTCGCCAGCGGCGGCACCAGGAGCACCAGCAGCAGCGACGCGACGACCGCCAGCGCACTGCGTAGTCGCACGGTTGTCCCGCCTCTCCGTTGTGGTGGGAAAAAGTGAGTTGGGTCATGGTGAACACGCACCGCGCGTTCTGTCTCGCTTGCGCAAGCATCGATCGTTTTGTTCTTTGCGTAACCGGACCGGCCGCCGATCCGGGCTCCGAAGGACGCGACCCGGCGCCCCGACCTGCGGTTTCTCCGACCCGCGTGGTCCGCCGGCCGGAGGGGCGGGTTAACGTCGGCTTCCGCGAGCGAGGGAGGTGGAGGAGGTGCGAGGCTCGTTGTCGCGGCAGCTCCTGGTCTGGCAGCTGCTGATCATCTTCGTGCTGCTCGCCTCGATCGCGGTGTTCTCGGTGACCCAGTCCGACGCCGCGTTCCGCGCCACGGAGGGCCGCCGGATGCTCTCGGTCGCCGAGGACCTCGCGGCCACCGAAGGCGTCCGGGTGAGCCTGCCCGACCCGTTCCGCCACGACGTGCTGCCGATCCTGGCCGAGAGCGCCCGCAGCCTCTCCGGCGCCGACCACGTGATCATCGCCGACGGCCGCGGGATCGTGCTGACCTCGCCCGATCCCGGCCAGCGCGGGCAGCGGCTGCCGACTGGCGCCAGCACCGCGCTCTCCGGCCGGGCGTGGGTGGGCGAGATCGACACCGACGGCGTCGACTCCCTGGTCGCGCAGGTGCCGGTGATCTCCGCCGACGCGCGGATCATCGGCGTGGTCTCGGCGGGCCGGGAGACACCGGACGTGCTGCAGGGGCTGCGGGAGGCACCGCAGAACCCGCTGACGCTGCTGACCTTCGCCACCGTGCTGGGCATCGCGGGCTCGGTCTTGCTGGCGCGGCGGGTCAAGCGCCAGACTCTCGGCCTCGAACCGCAGGAGATCACCCGGTTGGTCGAGCACCGGGAGGCGCTGCTGCACGGCATCCGGGAGGGGGTGCTCGGCGTGGACCAGCAGAACCGGATCACGCTGGTCAACGACCAGGCCCGCGCGCTGCTGTCGCTGCCGGAGGACTGCGTCGGCAGGCCGATCGACGAGCTCGGGCTCAACGAGCGCGCCGCCGACGTGCTCACCGGCCGCGCAGACGGCGTCGACCAGATCGTGCTGCGCCGCGGCCGGGTCGTGGTGCTCAACCGGATGCCGATCTCCTCGGTCGGCGCCGTGGTCACGATGCGCGACCGCACCGAGCTGGTCGACCTGCGCCGCGAGCTGGACGCCCACCGCGACGTGACCGACACGCTGCGGGCGCAGGCGCACGAGTTCACCAACCGGTTGCACACCATCTCGGGGCTGATCGAGCTGGGCGAGTACGAGGAGCTGCAGCGCTACGTCGACCGGGTCAGCCACACCCGCGAGCAGTGGCACGCCGAGGTCGGCGCCCGGGTCGGCGACCCGGCGACCGCCGCGCTGCTGATCGCCAAGGCCAGCCTGGCCGCCGAGCGCGGCGTCGGCCTGCGGCTGCACGAGGGCGCGGCGCTCGGCGAGATCGACGAGCAGCTCTCGGCGGACCTGGTCACCGTGCTGGGCAACCTCGTCGACAACGCGCTGGACGCCCTGGAGGGTTCGCCGGGCAGCACGCGGGACTTCGTCGAGGTCGACCTGCGCCACGACGACGAGGTGACGGTCGTGGTGCGCGACTCCGGACCGGGCGTGGCGCCGGAGATCGCCGAGGAGGTGTTCCGCCACGGGTTCACCACCAAGGCCGCCCGGGGCGGCGAACGAGGACTGGGACTGGCGCTGACCAGGCAGATCTGCCGCCGCCGGGGCGGCTCGGTGCAGGTTCGCAACGACCGGGGCGCGGTGTTCACCGCCCGGCTGCCGATCGGCCCCGCTCCGGGAGGGACGTCGTGATCAAGGTTCTGGTCGTCGACGACGACTTCATGGTGGCCAAGATCCACAGCGGCTACGTCTCGCGGGTGACCGGCTTCGAGGTCGTCGGCACCGCCCACACCGGCGCCGACGCGCTGCGCGCGGTCGGCGAGCTGCGGCCCGAGCTGGTGCTGCTCGACATCTACCTGCCCGACATGGACGGCCTGGCCGTGCTGCGGGAGCTGCGGGCGGGCACCGCCAGGCCGTCGGCCGACCCCGACGTCATCGTGATCACCGCCGCCCGCGACCTGGACACCGTGCGCGGCGCCATCCGCGGCGGCGCGCTGCACTACCTGATCAAGCCGTTCAGCTACGAGGCGCTGCGCGACCAGCTCGAGAACTTCAGGTCGCTGCACCGCAGCCTCAGCGCGATGCCCGGGGACGCCCCGGCCGCGCAGCAGGACGTCGACCGGCTCTTCGGTTCCCGCGCGCGCGGCTCCTCGGCACCGCCCAAGGGCGTCTCCAGCGAGACCGCGCGGATCGTCGAGGACATCCTGCGCGAGCGTTCCGCCGAGGGCGGTGACCTCTCGGCGACCGAATGCGCCGACGCCACGGCGCTCTCCCGGGTCAGCGCCCGCAAGTACCTGGAGCACTTCGTGATGACCGGTCGCGCCGAGGTGCGCCTGCGCTACGGCGGCACCGGACGTCCGGAACGCCGCTACCGCTGGCTGTGAAACTCCGGTTCGCGGTCGCCCTGTTGCATGTCGTATGCGACGGGGCAAGACTTTTGCGCATGTAGGCGGCAAAGCGGTACTCGTTCTGCGGACGGCAAACCGACCGCACAACAGCCGTAACCCGAACAGTCGGTTCTCGTCGTCGTATGAAGCTGATCAACTTGCGCACCGAAACGGCAGAGCTATGTTCAGGAAGGCACCACCCACAACTGAATTGGCAATTCCACAGAACCGGGAGAGGAATTCGCGTTCCGCGAACGTCTCCCCGGATTCTTGTCATCCGATCCACGCATCAATCGAAGGAGCGGTAATGCTTATCAAGCGCGTCCTTGTCGCGGCGGCTCTCGGCCTCCCCCTGGTTTTCGGCGCCCCGGGCATGGCGGTGGCAGACGGCGACCACCACCACAAGCCGGTCGAGCACTGCAAGCAGCACGACTGCAAGCCCGCGAAGGAGCACTGCAAGAAGGACAAGGACTGCAAGCCTGAGAAGCAGCACTGCAAGAAGGACCAGGACTGCAAGTCCCACGAGGGCAAGAAGTCCCACCACGACAAGAAGTCCCACCACGGCAAGAAGTCCCACGGGGACAAGCAGGAACAGGCCCTGAACAACAGCAACACCCAGGTCAACGTGCACACCAACGAGCAGACGGGTACGCAGCACAGCTGAGCCTGTTCGGACCTCTCACTCGGTGGTGGCAGCCGCAGAGTAGCGCTTGGCCCGGAGTTCTCCTCCGGGCCAAGCGCTCTGCTGCGGATTCGAATTCCCGCGTTTTCCCTCAGCGCACCGCAAAGGGTGATCGTTTCGCCCGAGCCGATAGCACCGGCCCATTTCGCGCGTACCGCGCGATTCCGCCCAATCGCCGCGGGCTCTTCATTGACGACGCACGCGAGAAAGGGTTCCCGGAACGACAGGACACTCGAGGTTGCGTCACCCGAATCGCCGGAACCGGGTCAGTCAGCCGCGGGCAGGCGCAGCCCGTTGTAGCCGGCGCGGGCGTCCTCGAACCGCTTGGCCACCTCGTCCCAGTCGACCACGTTCCACAGCTGCTTGACGTAGTCGGCCTTGACGTTGCGGTACTGCAGGTAGTAGGCGTGCTCCCAGATGTCGAACACCAGCAGCGGCGTGGTGGCGATCGACAGGTTGGAGTGGTGGTCGCGCAGCTGCTGGGTGATCAGCCGCCGACCGACCGGGTCCCAGGCCAGCACGCCCCAGCCGTTGCCCTGGATCGTGGTCGACACCGCCTCCATCTGGGCGCGGAACTTGTCGAACGACCCGAAGTCCTGGTCGATGGCCGCCGCCAGCTCCCCGGTGGGCTTGTCCCCGCCGTCGGGGCTGAGGATCTTCCACCACACCAGGTGCAGCGAGTGGCCGGCCAGGTTGAACGCCAGCGTGGTCTCCAGCCCGACGATCGAGCCGAAGTCGCCCTTGTCCCGGGCCTCGGCGATCTTGTCGAGCGTGTCGTTGGCGCCCTTGACGTAGGTCGCGTGGTGCTTGCTGTGGTGCAGCTCGTTGATCTCCCCCGAGATCGCGGGCTCCAGCGCCGCGTAGTCGTAATCCAACTCGGGCAGCACGTACTGAGCCATTCCGGACTCCTCGCATCGATCTTGGCCCTTGCGACGCCGAGTCTCGAACCTCGAGCGCGCTGGAGGTCAACGGATCAGCGCGGGTGTTCTGCGTCACCGCGCCGCCGCTACCCGAACCGGCCCTGTCAGGGGCGTCGGCTCAGGCGCTAATGTGCGCGAGAACACATAGCCGACGGAGGCCGTGATGTCCGACCCGACGTGGCTCACCGCAGACCACGACCTTGACCGCCCGAACGGCGCACGGATCTACGACTTCTACCTCGGCGGCCAGAACAACCTGCTGTGCGACCGCACCTACGCGCGCAGGTTGCTGGCGCTGGTACCGGACCTGCGCCACGCCGCGCTGGAGAACCGGGCGTGCATGCGCCGCGTGGTGCGCATGTTCGCCGAGCGCGGCATCCGGCAGTTCCTCGACCTCGGTTCCGGCATCCCCACCGCGGGCAACACCCACGAGACCGCCCGCGAGGTCGCCCCGGACTGCCGCGTCGTCTACGTCGACAGCGAGCCGATGGCGGTCGCGCACGGCGAGCTGCTGCTGGACGGCGACCCGAACACCGCGATCGTGCGCAAGGACGTCCGCGACGTGCGGGCCGTGCTGGACGACGAGCAGACCCGGCGGCTGCTGGACTTCGACCAGCCCGTCGCGGTACTTCTGTTCGCGCTGATGCAGTTCATCCCCGACGACGACGACCCGGAGGGCATGCTCGGGCAGTACCGCGACGCGCTGGTGCCCGGCTCGTACCTCGCGCTGTCGCACCTGACCGGCGACGACCGGCCGGAGGAGATGGAGGCCGTCCGCCAGCTCACCATGCACGAGGGCAGGCCCAACACCCTGCGCAGCCGGGAGCGCGTGCGGGAGCTGCTGGCCGGCTTCGAGCTGGTGGAGCCCGGCGTGGTCCACCTCCCGCAGTGGCGGCCCGACCCGGGGCACCGCGACGACGAAATCCCCGTCGACCGGTCGATGGCCTACGTCGCCGTCGGCTGCAAACCCTGAGGACCGCAACGCACCGCCACACCGGCACGTCCCAGGTACGAGACGCCTGAAGTCTTTTGGCGTGCCATGACAACCCAAACGTCCCGTGGGCAGCCGGACACCGTTGGCCGGGGCGGCAATTCCCGGTGGCGACCTCAGCGGCGATGCGGACGAACCGCCCTTGCTAACGTGGCGGCGTGTCCGAGCAGACCAGCACCGCGACCTCGGCCCCCTCGGGCACCCGGAGCAAGCGCAAGATCAGCTGGGACGTGGTCCGCGCGGGCTGCGTGATGCTGGTCATGCTCTACCACGCGACGTTCCTCGGCGTCTTCCTGCACCCGGAGCTGGAAAGCCGCGAGCTGGTCTTCCCGTACCAGGTCGGGGCGAGCCTGCTGCTGCTGATCTCGGGCTACTTCGCCTGCGTGACCATCGGGCGCGGGCCGGTGCTGCGCTACTGGTGGGGCCGCGTCGCCCGGCTGCTGCCGCCCTTCCTGGCGGCGGTGGTGCTCATCTACGCGGTGATGCGGCTGTTCCCGGTGGACGGCTGGTTCGACCCGGGGTGGGGCGACCTGCTGGCCAACCTGCTCATGCTGTGGAACTGGCACCCGCAGGACCACCCCTTCATCGACGGCTCGCACTGGACGGTGCCGTTGCAGCTCATGGGCTTCACCGCCGCGGCGCTGCTGTACCGGTCGAGCTGGGGGCGCGGCCCGCGACTGCGGGTGGTGCTGTGGGCGGCGGTGCTGCTGCCGGTCGCGCAGTGGCCGCTGCGGGTGTCCAACCCGCCGGAGCTGTACCGCATGCTCGTCGACGGCATCGGCGCGCACCGCTGGCACCTGCTGGTGGCCGGGGTGGTGATCTGGCTGTGGTCGACCCGCCGCATCGGCACACCGCACTTCTGCGCGCTGCTGGCCTCGTGCATGGTCGCCCAGGCGCTGCACAACTACTCGGAGACGCCGGAGGGCCTGGTGGCCGACTGGGGCTCGACGGTCGCGGTCTGCGCCGGGATGGTGGTCGTGGCGGCGACCGCCTACGGCCCGGACTGGAACCGGGTCGTGCCGGACTGGGTGGGCAGGCGCGTCCAGTGGTTCGCCGGGATCTCCTACGGCGTGTTCCTCACCCACCAGACCATCGGCTACATCGTCTCGCGCAAGCTGCAGGACGCCGGTGCGGGACCGACCGCGCAGACCGCGGCGATGGTGGGCACCGGCGTGGTCGTGGGCTGGCTGCTGACCCGCGTCGTGGAACGTCCCGCGCACCGCTTCCTGATGGGCACCTACGACCGGCTGCGCCCCGGCCCCGCCAAGTCCGCCTGAGCAGCTCGCGAGGCGCTCAGCAACGCTCTCCGGGCCTCCCGGGCCTGCGCACGACGCGCGGCCGGGCCCAGCACCTCCGGACCCGGCCGCGCGCGGGTGTCTCAGAACGGCCGGCGCTGGAGCGGGCGCTCGTCCAGCGGCGTGTCGCGCACCGACACGCCGGCATCGACACCGCCCCACCTGCGCAGCGTCGCGGTCGCCTCGTCGCGCTCCGAGGCGGGCAGCGCCTCGATGTCGGCGCCGTGGTTGCCGCCGGGAACCACGTACTTGAAGGAGTCCTCGCTGCCGGGACCCAGCTCGAACGGCTCGGTGTTCCACGGGTCGTACTCGCCGTTGACGAACATCAGCTCCGAGCCCGCCGAGCGCACCCAGTCGTCGATCTCGCCCATCACGCCCGGCTCGAACGACATCGGGATGTCCCTGGGCACCAGCCCGCGCGGGTCGCTGAGGTCGTCGTGGTGCAGCAGGTCGGCCAGCGCCGCGTTCGACACGCCCGGCCAGCCGAGCTGCGTGCCCGCCTGGTAGTAGTACGGCACGTACTTCTCCACGCCCTGGTCGGTGTAGGAGGAGAACTGCACGGTCTTGTCGAAGAAGGCGTAGAGGTCGTCGGTGCTCGCGCCGGCGGCCGGGATCGTCGAGCAGCCCGCCTGGCCGCCGTACTGCCAGAACGTGAACGGGGTGTCGGAGACCACCAGCTCCAGCGCCCGGTCGATGCCGCCGATGGTCTTGTCGAAGGTGTAGCCCTCCTTCGCGGCGTAGTCGCCGAAGCGCTCGAGCATCTCGCCGCGCCGCAGCAGCGCCTCCCGCTGCGCGGTCACCAGCGCGTCCCGGCACGCCTGGTCGGTGCCGACGGTGGCCAGGAACTCGTCGTAGCCGTCGCGGTCGTTGTCGACGTCGTTGGGCGCGACGTAGGCGACCGTGCCGTCGACGTCGCCGGGGTAGAAGTGGCGGTGGTAGACCGCCGTCATCCCGCCCTTGCTGCCGCCGGTGGTGATCCACTCCTGGCCGTAGGCGGCCCTCAGCGCGTTGATGACCCGGTGCTCGTCGGTGGCCGACTGCCAGATGTCGAGCTCGTCCCAGTCGGCCGGCTCGGGCCGCGACGGCTTGAAGAACCGGTGTTCGAGGCTCACCTGGTTGCCGTCGAGCAGCTGGGTCGGCTCGGCGCGGCTGGCCTTCTCCGGCAGGTTGTACCCGCTGGTGTAGGCGACCGTGGGCCGCTCGAACCCGCGGTGGAGCAGGGTCAGCCGCTGCTGGAACACCCCGCCCGCCGGATCGCGGTGGTCGGCGGGCTGGGTGAACGTCAGGTCGAACAGCCGGAACCCCGGCTCGGTCGGCCGCTCACCCGTGATGGTGAGCCCCGGGATGCCGTCGAGCTTCTCCCGCACGTCGTCGGCCTGCGGGGCCGCTGCCGCCGGCATGCCGGTGAGCAGCAGCCCGCACGTGACGGTCGCGGTGACCAGACCACGCCACTTCATCTCGCCTCCCAGCGTCTCGTGGGACCCACGTGCCAGGTCGTCCGCCGCGTGCGGCTCCCGGTGGGGGCGGCGGCGCGTGCGGCGTCCGGCCGTTGATCGGCACCGAAAGTAGCCTGGGGCATAGCGCCGAGGAAGGCGAACCGATCGTGCTGTCGTGTTCCCGCAACCGGGCGGCGGCGGGCACCGGACTCGGGCGCGGAGCAGCCCACCCGCTCACCTGGAGGTGTACATGTCCGAATCGGACCTGCCGCGGCAGGCGCTGGACGTCCTGGCGCGCCCGAACCCGGCGGTGATCGCCACCGTCAACGCCGAGGGCGACCCGGTCACGGTCGCGACCTGGTACCTGTGGGAGAACGGGCAGGTGCTGGTCAACATGGACGGTGGCCGCGCGCGGCTCAAGCACCTGCGGCGCGACCCGCGCGTCTCGCTGACCGTGCTCAACGACGACGACTGGTACCAGCACATCAGCCTGCGCGGGAAGGTGGTCCGGATGGCCGACGACCCGGACCTGGCCGACATCGACCGCCTCGCGCGGCACTACCTCGGCAAGCCCTACCCGGACCGCGACCGGCCGCGGGTCAGCGCCTGGATCCAGGTGTCCTCCTGGCACGGCTGGAACATGGGTTGACCGCTGACCGGCTCCAGGCACGCTGGCCCACCCGCCTGGTCCACGCGGTTCGCGAGGGTCTTCGCGCGTCCGGCCGCCCGCGGTCGGACGCGAATCCCGCCCGCACGTCAGTGCGAGCCGTCGCTCGTGCGCGGCTCCTGGCGTGCCGAAGGTGCGCAGAAGCGCGCGATGCCATCAGCGCAGAACGCCCGGCGTGGCCACCAGTGCTCAGCTCGCGGCGCGGCCAAGCCCACCCGACCGGCGACCGACCGCGGAAACCGCTGGTCGAACGCTCGCGGTCGGCTGACAGCCCCCGGACGCGCACGCCCGCGCAGGGGTGCCGTCCCGCCCCGTACCGGCACCCCGTGCGCGCTCTGCGCTCGCTGCCGCTAAGCGCGGGCGTCGGCGTGCGCGACCTCCGGCGCGTCGGCGACCGGCTCCTCGTCGCGCTGCCTGGGCACGGCGACCTCGTCCCGCTCGATGTCAGCCATCGGCACCTGTCCGTTGTGGACGGTCGTGTCCACGTAGGTGTCGGAGTGCTCACCGGGGGCACCGGCCTCGGTGGCCGACAGGAACGGCTCGGCCGCGGCCAGCACCCGCTGCGCCCCGCGAACCCGTTCGGCCAGGTCCTGGCGCATCCGCAGCATGGTCTCGGCGTACTCGTCGGCCCGCCGGACGCGACGCTCGGCCTCCGCGGTCGCCTCCCGGACGCGGCGCTGCGCCTCCTGCCTGCTGGCGTGCTCGCGCTCGGCCTGCACCCGCATCTGCTCTTCCCGCCGGGCGGCCATCGAGATCTCGAAGTCCCGCTCGATCTGGGTCCGCCGCTCCTCGGCGTCGGTGTCGAGCTTGCGGCGGTACTGCTCTGCCTCGCGCGCCATCCGCTGGATGTCCTCGCGGGTGCGCCGCAGCGACTCGTTGCGCTGCTCCTCGGCCTGACGCCGCCACTGGTCGGCCTCGTTGACCAGGTTCTCGTAGCGGGTGCGCAGCTCGGCCGCCGACTGCTCGGCCCGCGCCCACTCGTGCTCGGCGGCGGCCTGCGCCGACGCGACGACCTCGGCGGCCTCGTCGTTGGCCAGCCGCACCATCCGGCGCATCCGGTCCGAGAGGCCCTCCTCGTCGATCGGCGTCCGGCTGACCCGGTCGAGCTGCGCTCGTAAGGACTCGATCTCGGCCCGCGACTGCTCGAGCTGCGCGGACAGGTCCGCGACCTGGCTCAGCGCCGAGTCGCGGTCCTCGGTCAGCATCCGGACCTCGGCCTCGGTCTGCTGGAGGTAGAACTTCACCTGCGAACGCCGGAACCCGTACCAGACGGTGTCGAAATCCGCTTTCAACGGCACGAGTTCCCGGTCATCGTTGTGCCCCACGGTCTCACCCCACACTCAAGTTGATCTTCATACTGTTGCTGGGAGCGAGCCACGCCCCGACGCGGCAAATTCCGTTGTACACCCCCGAAGCGGCTTGCGATGTGCTCCGGCGGACTGAACCGGTGGAGCCGCCGCAGTCACTCTGCGCAGGGACAACGGATCGCTGCGGGCCATTGTTCACCCCGGCCCGCGATAAGATCAACTGTTCGTTCTCGGGAAAGCCGCGCGACATCCGCTGTCGGCCCGACCGACACCCGGCGCGAAATCCCTGCTCGTGTCAGCTCTTTTCGGCCGGGCCGAGCACGCGCCGGAAAAGCGTCTCGATTTCATCTCGTGTCGGAACCGATTCGCGGACGACGCCCTGCAGCAGCAGCCCGCAGAACAGGGCGGACAGGACCTTGCCGGTGACCGGGTCGGTGTGGGCGGTGAACTCCTCGGCCAGCGCGGCGTCCCACTCGGTGCTCACGTGCGCCAGCGCGGGGCGGTGCAGCGCGGCGACGTAGAGCTCGTGCTCGACCACCGTGCGCGAGCGCTCCGGCCCGAGGTAGTGCAGCACCAGGTCGGCCAGCGCCGCGGCGAAGTCCGCGGAGGGGTCCAGGCCGCGGGCCCACTCGCGCAGCTGCGCGACGTCGTCGCCCGCCGCCTGGCGCAACGCCTCGGCCAGCAGGTCGTCGAGGTTGGCGAAGTAGTAGGTGGTCGATCCCAGCGGGACACCCGCGGCGGCGGCCACCGCGCGGTGGGTGAGCTTCTCGATGCCGCGCTCGGCGACGACGCTGATCGCGGCGCGGGCGATGCGCTCCCGCCGGGCGGGATCCTTCGGCCGCCCGGCCGGGCGAGCCGTGGAGGCGCGGCCGGACCTGTCGGTGGTGGACCGTCCCCCGCCGCTCGCGCGGGAGGCACCCGCGCCGGAACGCGAGGGCGCCGGACGCGGAGGTGCCGAACGCGATGAGCGCGACGGTGCCGGACCGGTCGATGTGGACCGCGCGGAACCGCCCGAAACGGACTGCCCGGACGCGGCCTCGCCCGCCGAGGCACGGACGGCGGCACCGCCCGCCGGGGCGTGCTCCGTCCCGGCTTCGCCCGCGTGGCCGCCTCCGGCCGCGGACGCACCCGAGGCGGGCTCGCCCGGCGCGGACTGGGTGGCCGCTGGCTCCGTGGTCGACATCGCGCTCCCGTCCTCCTCGATGGGCCAGCGTTGGGCGCCCCGCGGCGCGAGGTGCCACCTACAGCGTGTCACGACGAGGGGCCGCTGCGATGCGGTCCACGTCACCCAGCGTGTGTTTGGCCTGTTCATCCAGCAGGAAGACGGCTCGTCCCGGAATTCTCGCAAGCCGATGATGTACAGATGTACACCACCGGTGTTAGGGTCTTTCGCGGCACGAGGACGAACCCACTTCGAGGACGAAGTCGATCTGGCGCCACGCCTGCCGTGGCAGCCGACGAGAATTGCAGCGCCACCGCCTGATCGCCAGGAGGTGAGTTTCACGGCACGATGTGCTGGTGGCGGATGAGAAAAGAATCGAAGCCCGCGCCCAGATCGTTCCGGCGGCCCATTCGATTCCCGGCCGCTGTTCGTCCCCGCCGCGCCGACCGCAGGTGAACCGCCCGCATCGACGTCAACCGCGTGCGAGCCGGGCCCTCGCGCGTCCGGCACCGGCCGTGCCGCAGAACCGGAATTCGCGAAGAAGTCAACAAGAACGACAAAACGGGGAATAGGACATCCATGTCGGATACCGCAGAACCCACGCTGTTCATCGACGGCTCGTGGGTACCGGCCGAGGCCGGTGGCACGCGCCAGATCCACTGCCCGGCCGACGGCAGCCTGGTGAGCACGGTCGCCGAGGGCGGCCGGGCCGACGCCGAGCGCGCCGTCGCCGCCGCCCGGCGCGCCTTCGACGACGGAGCCTGGACCGGCACCTCGGCCTGGGAGCGCGGTGACCTGCTGCTGCGCGTGGCCGACATCCTGGTCCGCGACCGCGACCTGTTCGCCCGCACCGAGTCGCTGGACACCGGCAAGCGCCTGGTGGAGAGCGGCTACGACATGGACGACATCGCCGCCTGCTTCCGCTACTTCGGCAAGATCGCGGGCACCGAGGCGGGCAAGCTGGTCGACACCGGCTCGCCGGACGCCATCAGCCGCGTCAGCTACGAGCCGGTCGGCGTGTGCGGGATGATCACGCCCTGGAACTTCCCGCTGCTGCAGGTCGCCTGGAAGGTCGCGCCGGCCATCGCGGCGGGCAACACCTTCGTGCTCAAGCCCAGCGAGCTGACCCCGGGCACCGCGATCCTGCTGATGAAGGCGCTGGCCGAGGCCGGGCTGCCCGCCGGTGTCGGCAACCTGGTGCTGGGCACCGGGCCCGAGGTCGGCGCGGTGCTCTCCGAGCACCCCGACGTCGACCTGGTCTCCTTCACCGGCGGCCTGCACACCGGGCGCCGCGTCGCGGCCTCGGCGGCGGCCACGGTCAAGAAGGTCGCGCTGGAACTCGGCGGCAAGAACCCCAACATCGTCTTCTCCGACGCCGACTTCGCCACCGCCGTCGACTACGCGCTGACCGCGATCTTCCTGCACTCCGGGCAGGTGTGCTCGGCCGGTGCGCGGCTGATCGTGCAGGACGACGTGCACGACGCGCTGGTCGACGAGATCGTCCGCCGCGCCGGGATGATCCGGCTGGGCGGGCCGTTCGACTCCGACGCCGAGACGGGTCCGCTGATCTCGGCCGAGCACCTGGCCAAGGTCGAGGCCTACGTCGCCAAGTCCGTCGAGGAGGGCGCGGTGCTGCGCACCGGCGGGCGTCGCCCCGAGGGCGAGGAGTTCGCCAACGGGCACTACTACCTGCCGACCGTCCTCGACGAGGTCAAGCAGGGTTCCTACGCGGTGACCGAGGAGTCCTTCGGGCCGGTGCTGACCGTCGAGCGGTTCACCGACGAGGACGACGCGGTCCGCATCGCCAACGACACCCACTACGGCCTGGCCGGTGCGGTGTTCACCTCCGACGCCGGCCGGGCGCAGCGGGTGGCCAACAGGCTGCGCCACGGCACCGTCTGGATCAACGATTTCCACCCCTACCTCCCGCAGGCGGAATGGGGCGGTTTCAAGCAGTCCGGGGTCGGCCGCGAACTCGGCCGCGCCGGGCTCGGCGAGTACCAGG
The DNA here is from genome assembly GCF_000062885.1 of Saccharopolyspora erythraea NRRL 2338. Classification (NCBI taxonomy): domain Bacteria; kingdom Bacillati; phylum Actinomycetota; class Actinomycetes; order Pseudonocardiales; family Pseudonocardiaceae; genus Saccharopolyspora; species Saccharopolyspora erythraea. The sequence continues at coordinate 6,013,191 of NC_009142.1, forward strand.
AGGCCAAGCACGTCTACCAGAACCTGCGGCCGCAGCCGCAGAACTGGTTCTCCCCGCGCTGATTCTCCGTTCTTTCCACACAGTCCGGAAACCGGAGGAATCGGCACCAATCAATTCACCGCCGCCGACCAGGCGGCATTTCTCAACAGATCGCGCAGCAACCACCCGTGTCCGCCCTCTCCGACGCATCCGGCGTCGGGGAGGGAAGACCGGGAAAGGAGTTCGGGGCATGAGCGCGCCCACCGGCGACGCCGAACTGAACGAGTTCGGCTACACCAACAAACTGAAAAGATCGCTCGGCGGTTTCCACACCTTCGCCGCCGGGGTCAGCTACATCTCGGTGCTCACCGGCACCTTCCAACTGTCCTACTTCGGGTTGTCATCCGGCGGTCCCGCCTACTGGTGGTCATGGCCGTTGGTGTTCCTCGGGCAGTTGATGGTGGCGTTGAGCTTCGCCGAGCTGGCATCGCACTACCCGATCGCCGGATCGGTGTACAACTGGTCGAAGAAGCTGGGTGGCCAGCACGTCGGCTGGCTGGCGGGCTGGATGATGCTGCTGGCCTCGATCGTCTCGATCGCGGCCACCGCGCTGGCCTACCAGCACACCCTCCCCCAGATCTGGGGCGCCTTCCAGTTCATCGGTGACGGCACCGGCACCAGCGAGGCCTCCAACGGCGTCGTGCTGGCGACCGCGCTGATCGTGTTCACCACGCTGGTCAACGCCTTCGGCGTCAAGCTGATGGCCCGCATCAACAGCGCGGGCGTGTTCATCGAACTGGTCGCGGCGGTGCTGCTGATCCTGTTCCTGGCCGTGGCCGCGACCCGCGGTCCCGAGGTCGTCATGGAGACGCAGAACACCGGGTCTGCCTACTCCAGCGGCTACCTCGGCGCGTTCCTGGTCGCCGCGATCGCCTCGTCGTACGTGATGTACGGCTTCGACACCGCCTCCTCGCTGGGCGAGGAGTCCATCGACCCGCGCCGCAACGCGCCCCGGGCGATCCTGCGCTCGCTGGTCGCCTCGTTCGTGCTCGGCGGCCTGATCATCCTGCTGGCGCTCATGGCCGCCAGGGACCTCAACGCGCCCGAGCTGACCTCCGACGGCCTGCAGTTCGTGCTCACCGACGCCCTGGGACCGATGGTCGGCCGGATGTTCCTGCTGGTGGTGTTCATCGCGATCACCGTGTGCGTGCTGGCCGTGCACACCGCCGCGATCCGCATCGCCTTCGCCATGGCCCGCGACAACGCGCTGCCCGGCGGCTCCAAGCTCGCCAGGGTCAGCCCGCGGTTCCAGACCCCGGTGACGCCCGCGATCATCATCGGTGTCATCGCGGTGGTGCTGCTGGTGGTCAACATCGGCCAGCCGCAGATCTTCTCGGCGGTCACCAGCCTGGCGATCATCCTGATCTACATCTCCTACCTGATGGTCACCATCCCGATGCTGGTCGCGCGGTTGCGCGGCAAGTGGTCGTCGGCCAAGCAGGAGGGCCGGTTCTGCCTGGGCAAGTTCGGTCTGCCGGTCAACGTCCTGGCGGTCCTGTGGGGCCTGGGCATGACGATCAACCTGGCCTGGCCGCGCCAGGAGGTCTACAACGCCGAGCCGCCGTTCCACTGGTACCTGCAGTGGAGCTCGGTCCTGTTCGTCGGGATCGCCGCGGGCGGCGGGTTCCTCTACTACTGGTTCGTCCAGCGCCACCGCATCGGTGTCCTGGCCGAGCATGCCGCCGCTCCCGCGTCCGAGCCCCCGGAGACCACCGCCGATCCCAAGCCGGCGATTTCCTGAGCAGAGAACGGAGATCACGAAGATGACCGAACAGTTCGACGATGTCTTCGACTACGTCGTGGTCGGCGGTGGCAGCGCCGGCGCCGCGGTCGCGGCGCGGCTGTCGGAGGACCCCGACGTCACCGTGTGCCTGCTCGAGGCCGGCCCGTCCGACGTCGGCGACAAGGCCATCCTGGAGCTCAACCGCTGGATGGGTCTGCTGGAGTCCGGCTACGACTGGGACTACCTGATCGAGCCGCAGGAAAAGGGCAACTCCTTCATGCGCCACGCCCGCGCCCGGGTGCTCGGCGGCTGTTCCTCGCACAACTCCTGCATCGCGTTCTGGGCGCCCGCCGAGGACCTCGACGAGTGGGAGTCGATGGGTGCCACCGGCTGGGGCGCCAAGGACATCTTCCCGCTCTACAAGCGGCTGGAGACCAACGACGGCCCCGGTGACCACCACGGCCGCAGCGGCCCGGTGACCCTGCGCAGCGTCCCGCCGAAGGACCCGTCGGGCGTGGCCCTGCTCCAGGCTTGCGAGCAGGCCGGCATCCCGATCACCGAGTTCAACTCGGGCAAGACCGTCACCCACGGCGCGAACTGGTTCCAGATCAACGCCCGCGAGGACGGCACCCGTTCCTCGTCGTCGGTGTCCTACCTGCACCCGATCATGGGCAAGCGGCAGAACCTGGAGGTCCGCACCGACGCCCGCGCCAAGAAGGTCAGCTTCGACGGCAAGCGCGCGACCGGCGTGGAGGTCCTGGCCCCCGACCTGATCCACACCCGCAGGATCGGGGCCCGCCGCGAGGTGGTGCTGTCCACCGGCGCCATCGACACCCCGAAGCTGCTGATGCTCTCGGGCATCGGCCCGGCCGAGCACCTGCGCGAGTTCGGCGTGGAGGTCCTGGTCGACTCCCCCGGCGTCGGCTCGAACCTGCAGGACCACCCCGAGGGCGTCATCGGCTGGGACGCCAAGCAGCCGATGGTCTCCGACTCCACGCAGTGGTGGGAGATCGGCATCTTCACCACCACCGAGCCCGGCCTGGACCGGCCGGACCTGATGTTCCACTACGGCTCGGTGCCCTTCGACATGCACACCGCGCGGCAGGGCTACCCGACCACCGAGAACGGCTTCTGCCTGACCCCGAACGTCACCCGCAGCCGCTCGATCGGCACGGTGCGCCTGCGGTCCCGGGACTACCGGGACAAGCCCGCGGTCGACCCGCGCTACTTCACCGACGAGCACGACATGCGGGTGATGACCGAGGGCATCAAGCTCGCCCGCAGGATCGTGTCCCAGGACGCGATGCGCGAGTGGGCGGGCGCCGAGCTGCACCCGGGACCGGACGTGGTCACCGACGACGAGATCGCCGACTACATCCGCAAGACCCACAACACCGTCTACCACCCTGCCGCGTCGGTGCCGATGGGCGCCGACGACGACCCGAACGCCCCGCTGGACGCGCGGCTGCGGGTCAAGGGCGTGCAGGGCCTGCGCGTGGCCGACGCCTCGGCGATGCCGTTCCTGGTGGCGGTCAACCCCAACATCACCACCATGGCGATCGGTGAGAAGTGCTCCGACATGCTCAAGGAGGACAACGCCTGACCTTTCGCCCGTTCGCGCGGGCCCTCCGGTCCCCCGTCCCGGAGGGCCCGCGCGAGCACTGACCGGCGCTGCGGCGCGGGATTTCCCCGCGCCGCAGCGCCTTTCAGTCCGATGTGGACAACTTCGGTCTCCGCTCCCGGTCAGTCAGCTCGCCTTCCGCCGCGGGAGGCGGTGCAGCTCCACCGCACCGAGCCGTCCGTCGACAACCTCCGCCGTCATGTAGGTGCAGTGCGGCTGGCGTCGGCGGTCGGTGGGCGAGCCCGGGTTGAGCAGCCGGAGACCGCCCGGCGTGACGCTGTCCCACGGGATGTGGCTGTGTCCGAAGACCAGCACGTCGGTCTCCGGGAACCACCGGTCGCACCGCGCTTCCCGGCCCTCGGCCGCGCCGGTCTCGTGGATCATCGCGAAGCGGACCCCGCCCAGCTCGACCCGCGCGACCTCGGGCAGCCGGGCACGCAGCTCCGGACCGTCGTTGTTGCCGAACACCCCGACCAGCCGGGCGCTGCGCGCCTCCAGCTCCTCCAGCGAAGCCAGGTCGACCCAGTCACCGGCGTGGAAGACGACGTCCGCCGCGGCCACCGCGTCCCAGACCTCGTCCGGCAGCGCCTTGGCCCGCTTCGGCAGGTGCGTGTCCGCGATCAGCAGCAACCGCATGGCACCAGTCTCGCCGACAGGAGCCCGGTCCACCAACCGCGTGGAAGCCCATGGGGCGCAGCCGGCGCGGCAATCCGATGTGGACACGGGAGGATCGTCGAGCACACCGGCGCCCGTCCGGTTCGGAAAGATCCGGACGGGCGCCGGGTGGTTGCGCGTCCCCGGTGCCGTTCCACGGCGCCGGCCAGGCGGAACCGGCGTCCGCGGAGTGCGGCCTCGCGGAACGGACTACCCGATGGTGGTCGTGGTGAGCACCGGGTTCGGGTTCGGGAAGCAGCGCGACGGCACCTGCTGGTCACCGATGATCGAGCCGACGACCGCGGTGAAGGTCAGGCCCGGGTCGTCGTGGCTGGTGCCGTGCAGCTTGGTCTCGATCGTCCCGGACTGCCCCGCGGTCAGGTGCGCGGTGACCGTGGGCAGCTCGAACTGCTGGCCGCCGCCGATCGGGCCGTCGAGGTGCAGGACGGCGACGTTGCCGTCGAGGGTGATCGTCGGCGGGTTCGGCCCGAGGTTCGAGCCGCCCGCGAGGTCGGCGGAGACGAAGGTCGAGTTCGCCGGGATCGGGATCTTCAGGTCCAGCCCCTCGACGCGCTTGACGGTGTATCCGTTGACCTCACCGGGGATGGTGTTCACCGCCGGGTCGATCACGACGTCCAGCGCCGCGCCGGGAGCGACCGTCGCGGGTGCGGTCACGTCGGTGGTCTGGGAGAGGGTGAACAGCTGCTCACCCACGGGGGAGTCTCCGGAGCAGTCGAAGTTGACGTCGAACGACGCCGCGGCGGCCTGGGGAGTGAACGCCAGGGCCGCGACGGCGGCCACGGCGGTCGCGACGAAGGTGCGTCTGCCACTTGGACGATGAGCGGACTTCATTGGCCTCACCTCGGAAAACAGTCGGGGGATGGGCGAAGGGCCGCGCGGCGCTGGAGATATTTACTGACGAGTAGGGACGGCGTCAACGAAGTGCGGGTTCGCGGAATTGCCAGGTTTTTCCCGGTTGCACCGACCGTGATCCGCCACGCCGGGGTCAACCGCCGGCAGCGGGGCGATGTTCGCCAATGCCGAGATTCCGGCAACACCCGTTCGCCGCAACGGCTCGGCTCTCGGTGACCGGCAGCGGCCGAACGAGTGCTTCTGCCCTGCCACTCTGCTGCCACCCGTCCGCACCCGGGAGCGTTCGACGCACCTTTCCCGCGGTGAGAACTTCGTCGAATGTTGCGCGCCGGCGCGACTTCGGCGGATCCGTGCCCGCGTTCAGCCCAGGCTGTGGCCCGCGCGCCGCTCGACGATCCGGACGGCGGCGCTGTGGTCGAGGTCGCCGCCGCCGGACTCGACGAGCTCCTCCATCGCCCTGGCCGCCGCCTCGAAGACCTGGTTGTCCACCACGCCTTCGGTGAGTTCGCGGATGATGCCGATGTCCTTGAGCTGCGTCCTGGCGGCCGCGCCGAGCGTGAAGTCCCGGCGCAGCATGCGGTCGCCGTGCAGCTCCAGGATGCGGCTGGCGGCGTAGCCACCGAGCAGCGCCTCGCGCACCGCGGCCGGGTCGGCGCCCAGCGCGGACGCGGTGACCAGCGCCTCGGCGACGACCGCGATGCCCGCCGTGACGACGAGCTGGTTGCACGCCTTGGCGATCTGGCCCGCACCGGGGCCTCCGCACACCACGACCCGGCCGGCGAACGCTCGGATCACCTCGTCGGCCGCGGCGACGTCGGCCTCGGTGCCGCCGACCATGACCGACAGCGAACCCGCCCGCGCGGCGGTCGGGCCGCCGGAGACCGGGGCGTCGACGACGGCGCAGCCGCGCGCGTGCAGGTCGTCGGCCAGCGACCGCGCGTCCGCGGGCGCGCACGTGCTGGTGTCGACCACCACGAACTCCCCGCCGTCGGCGAGCAGGCCGTCGACCACCGCGGCGCGCACCTGCGGTCCCGACGGCAGCGACACGACCACCACCGGCTTCGGGCTCGCCGCGCGCAACCGCCCGGCGAGCGCGCGCACGTCGTCGACGACCCGGACGCCCTCCCGCGCGGCCGCTTCCCGGGTGCCCTGGCTGCGCGAGGTGGCCACCACGTCCAGTCCCGCCTCGGCCAGTCGCAGCGCGAGGTTCGCGCCCATCGGTCCCAGCCCGATCACACCCACCGGCGTGCTCATGGTGTCCTCCTCGCATCGGCGTCCGGCCCGCGCTGTTGCCGGTGGTCCATCCTGCACGGCAGCATGGCGGCCATGCGCCTCGGCCTGGCACTGCCGCAGTTCGGCCCCTTCGCCGACCCGTCCGCCGTCGCGAGCGTCGCGGCCGAGGCCGAGTCGATGGGCTTCGACTCCCTCTGGGCTGCCGAGCGGGTGCACGCCCCGCTGGAGCCGATGGATCCGTACCCGGGCGGCAACGGGACGTTCCCGGAGCTGTTCCGGGCCGGGCTGGACCCGCTGCTCACCCTCACCGTCGCCGCCACGGCCACCAGCCGCGTCCGGCTCGGCACCAGCACGCTCAACGCTCCGCTGCACTCCCCGATCCACCTCGCGCGCGCCCTCGCCGGGATCGACCGGCTCAGCGGTGGCCGGCTGGTCGCCGGGTTCGGGCTGAGCTGGTCGCGCGACGAGTACCTGGCCGTCTCGGTGCCGTGGGAGCAGCGCGGGGCGCGCCTGGACGAGACGATCGACGTGCTCGAAGCCCTGTGGTCGCCCGATCCGGTCGAGCACCGCGGCCGGTTCTGGACGATCAGCCGCGGCACCTTCGGACCGAAGCCGGTGCAGGACCGCCTGCCGATCTACCTCGGCGGCGCCTCGCCCGCCGCGCTGCGCCGCGCCGGCCGCCGTGCCGACGGCTGGCTCGGCCTGCCGCTGCCGCCGGAGGCGTTGCAGCAGGTGCTCGCGGCGCTGCGCGGTCACGCGCGGAAGGCGGGCCGGGAGCCGGTGCGCACCGCGCTGCGGATCAACCCGCAGCTCCAGGACGGCCCCTCGGGCGATCCGGCGACCTCCACGGTGGAGGACGTCTGCCGGTATCTGCGGCAGGTCGCCGAGCTCGGGGTCGAGGAGGCGTTCGTCGACCTCCAGGGCAGCGCCCGTTCGGCCGAGGAGCTGCTCGATCTCGCGGGCCGGTTCCGCAGGACCTTCGCTTCCTGAGCACGACCTACCCGCCGCAGGCGTCGACATCGCGGTCGCCGAGCCTGTCCTTGAGCTTTTCAGCGGCGCAGCCGCTCGGTCCACGCCACCCGCACCGCCACGCGAGACAGGCACCCGGGAGCCGACGCCCGCAGCCGCACGCGTCATCGTTCTGGCCACGGCCGCCCGCATCGCCGCACGTCGCACCGTGTGCGCCACCTTGCGCCCTTCGAGGGCTAGCGCACATACCGTCTAGTCGGTACGGTCCTGAGCATGGGCTCGAACGACATTCGTGCGGTGATCTTCGACTACGGCGGGGTCCTCACCACCCCCGGCCGGGCCGCGATCGCCGCGTGGACCAGGGCGGAGCGGATCCGGCCTGAGACCTACTCCGCGGCGCTGAAGGAATGGCTGTCGCGCAGCGCCCCGCCCGGCACTCCGATCCACCGCCTGGAGACCGGGGAGATCGACGCCGAGGAGTTCAACCGGATCCTGGCCGCGCGGCTGCGCACCGAGGACGACCTGCCGGTGTCGCCCGACGGCCTGCTCAGCCGCCTGTTCGGGCACATGCGCCACGACGACGCCATGCTCGGGCTCGTGCGCGAGCTCCGCGACCGCGGCGTGCGCACCGCGCTGCTGTCCAACAGCTGGGGCAACGACTACCCGTGGGAGCTGCTCGACGAGCTCTTCGAGGTCAGCGTCATCTCCGGCCGGACCGGGCTGCGCAAGCCGCAGCCGGAGATCTACCGGCTGGCCCTCGACCGGCTCGGCATCAGCCCCCGGATGGCGGTCTTCGTCGACGACGGCCCGCCGAACGTCGACGCCGCGTCCGAGCTGGGCATGCACACCGTGCTGCACGTCGACGCCGAACGCACCCGGGGCGAGCTGACCGAGCTCCTGCCCGCACTCCAGCCCGACCACGCCCAGGAGAGCAGATGAACGAGCTGCCCGGACTCGACCTCGACGCGCTGCGCGAGCACCTCGACGCGCACCTGCCGGGGCTGGCGCGGGGCCCGCTGAGCGCCGAGATCGTCCAAGGCGGACGGTCGAACCTGACCTACCTCGTCACCGACGGAACCGACCGGTGGGTGGTCCGCAGGCCGCCGCTGGGCCACGTGCTGGCCACCGCGCACGACATGGGCCGGGAGCACCGGGTGATGAGCGCGCTGGCCGGTACCGGCGTCCCGGTGCCCGAGACCCTGCTGCTGTGCCAGGACGACGACGTCATCGGCGCGCCGTTCTACGTCATGCGCTACGTCCCGGGCACCGTCTACCGCAAGCCGGAGCTGACCCAGCGGCTCAGCGTCCCCGAGCGCAGGGACCTGTCGATGCGGCTGGTGGACGTGCTCGCCGACCTGCACTCGATCGACCCGGCCTCGGTCGGCCTCGGCGACTTCGGCCGCCCGGAAGGCTTCCTGGAGCGGCAGGTGCGGCGCTGGAGCAAGCAGCTCGCCGCCTCGCACAGCCGCGACATCGAGGGCATCGAGGAGCTGCGCGACCGGCTGGCCGCGAGCGTGCCGGACACCGCGCGCGCCGCGATCGTGCACGGCGACTACCGGCTGGACAACGTCATCGTCGGCGACGACCTGCGGATCTCCGCGGTGCTGGACTGGGAGATGGCCACCCTCGGCGACCCGTTCACCGACCTGGGCCTGCTCGCGGTGTACTGGGAGGGCTTCCGCGGGATCCCCGAGAACCCGATCGCCAAGGGCGTCGGCCCCGAGTACGACTTCCCCACCGCGCGCGAGCTGCTCGACCGCTACGCCGAGCGAAGCGGCGCCGATCTGTCCGAACTGGACTGGTACGCGGGGTTCGGCTACTTCAAGATCGCCGTGATCCTGGAAGGCATCCACTACCGCTACACCCGCAAGCAGACCGTCGGCGAGGGCTTCGACCACGTCGGCGGGCTCGTCGCACCACTCGTCGCCCAGGGCCTGGCCGCCCTCAAGGAGGTATGACATGGATTTCGCGTTCGACGCGCGGACCGAGGAACTGCGCGAACAGCTCACGGCGTTCATGGACGAGCACGTCTACCCGGCCGAGCCGGTGCTGGCGCAGCAGCTCGCCGAGTCCGACGACGTGTGGGCGCACCCGCCGATCGTCGAGGAGCTCAAGGCCAAGGCCCGCGCGCAGGGCCTGTGGAACCTGTTCCTGCCCGGCGACCACGGCGCGGGCCTCACCAACCTCCAGTACGCGCCGCTGGCCGAGATCATGGGCCGCAGCCCGCGGCTGGCGCCGGAGGCGACCAACTGCTCGGCACCCGACACCGGCAACATGGAAGTGCTGTCGATGTTCGGCACCGAGCAGCAGCGCGAGCAGTGGCTGAAGCCGCTGCTGGAGGGCGAGATCCGCTCCGCGTTCTGCATGACCGAGCCGGACGTGGCCTCCTCCGACGCCACCAACATCGGCACCCGCATCGAGCGCGACGGCGACTCCTACGTCATCAACGGCCGCAAGTGGTGGTCGTCGGGGGCGATGAGCCCCCGGTGCAAGATCCTCATCGTGATGGGCAAGACCGACCCGGGCGCCGAGCGGCACCGCCAGCAGAGCCAGGTGCTGGTGCCGGTCGACACCCCCGGCGTGCACGTCAAGCGCGGCATGTACGTCTTCGGCTACAGCGACGGCGACCACGGCGGGCACGCCGAGATCGTCTTCGACAACGTGCGGGTCCCGGCCTCCAACGTCGTCTCCGGGGAGGGCGAGGGCTTCGCCATCGCCCAGGCCCGCCTCGGTCCGGGGCGCATCCACCACTGCATGCGCGCCATCGGCATGGCCGAGCGCGCGCTGGAGCTGATGTGCCGCCGGGTGAGCGACCGCGTCGCCTTCGGCGGTCCGATCGCCGACCAGGGCGTGGTGCAGCAGTGGATCGCCGACGCCCGCATCCGCATCGAGACGACCCGGCTGCTGGTGCTCAAGACCGCGTGGCTGATGGACACCGTCGGCAACAAGGGCGCGCACACCGAGATCCAGGCGATCAAGGTGGCGGTGCCGGAGATGGTCACCTGGGTCATCGACCGCGCCATTCAGGCCCACGGCGGCGGGGGCGTCAGCCAGGACTTCCCGCTGGCCAACCTCTACGCCCACGCCAGGACGCTGCACATCGTCGACGGCCCCGACGAGGTCCACCGCCGCTCGCTGGCCCGCCGCGAGCTGAAGAAGTACCGCTGACCCGGCGATGCGCCGGTGTGGTAATCCACCGTTGCGCAACGCCTTTCCCCCGACGAACCGATGAAGGAGAACCACCCATGCCCGAGTCCAACACCCGCGTCGCGATCGTGACCGGCGCCGCCCGGGGCATCGGCGCGGCAACCGCGAAGCGGCTGGCCTCCGACGGCCTGGCCGTCGCCGTCGTCGACCTCGACGAGAAGCAGTGCGCCGACACCGTCTCGGCGATCGAGGCCGAGGGCGGCCGGGCGCTGGCGGTCGGTGCCGACGTCAGCGACTCCGCGCAGGTCGACGCCGCCGTCGAGCGGGTCGCGGCGGAGCTCGGCGCCCCGCTGGTGCTGGTCAACAACGCCGGTGTGCTGCGGGACAACCTGCTGTTCAAGATGACCGATGACGACTGGGACACCGTGATGGACGTGCACCTGCGCGGGTCGTTCCTGATGAGCCGGGCGGCGCAGAAGTACATGACCGAGGCGGGCTGGGGCCGCATCGTGAACCTGTCGTCGACCTCGGCGCTGGGCAACCGCGGGCAGGCCAACTACTCCACCGCCAAGGCCGGCCTGCAGGGCTTCACCAAGACCCTGGCCATCGAGCTGGGCAAGTTCGGCGTCACCGCCAACGCCATCGCGCCCGGCTTCATCGCCACCGACATGACCAAGGCCACCGCGGACCGAGTCGGGGTGTCCTTCGAGGACTTCACCAAGGCCGCGGTCGCCCAGATCCCGGTCGCCCGCGCCGGGGCGCCCGAGGACATCGCCAACGCGGTGTCGTTCTTCGTCGGCGAGCAGGCCGGTTTCGTCTCCGGCCAGGTCCTCTACGTCGCGGGCGGGCCGCGGGCATGAGCACGGTGACGGCCGAAGAGCTGCGCGAGCGGGTGCGGGCCTTCCTCGCCGAGCACGATCCCGCGGTCGAGGACCGCCTCGACTTCCTGCGCGCCCGCTTCGACGCGGGTCTGGCGTGGGTGCACTACCCGGTCGGCCTCGGCGGGCTCGCGGCGCCGAGGCAGCTCCAGCAGGTGGTCGACGCGGAGCTGGAGGCGGCGGGCGCGCCCGACAACGACCCGCAGCGCATCGGCATCGGCCTGGGCATGGCCGCGCCGACGATCCTGAAGTTCGGGCACGACGAGCAGCGCCGCCGCTACCTGCGTCCCCTGTGGACCGGCGAGGAGGTCTGGTGCCAGCTGTTCAGCGAGCCCGGCGCCGGATCGGACCTCGCGGCGCTGTCGACGCGCGCGGTGCGCGACGGCGACGAGTGGGTCCTGGACGGGCAGAAGGTGTGGACCTCGCTGGCGCACACCGCCCGCTTCGCCATCCTGGTCGCCAGGACCGACCCCGGGCTGCCCAAGCACAAGGGGCTGACCTACTTCCTGTGCGACATGACCGATCCGGGCGTCGAGGTTCGCCCGCTGCGCCAGATCACCGGTGAGGCCGAGTTCAACGAGGTCTTCCTGACCGGCGTGCGGATTCCCGACTCCCAGCGGCTGGGCGAGGTCGGCCAGGGCTGGCAGGTCGCGATGGGCACGCTGATGAACGAGCGGGTCGCCATCGGCGGCAGCAACACCGCGCGCGAGTCCGGGATGATCGGCGTGGTCGCCGATCAGTGGCGGCAGCACCCGGAGCTGCGCACACCGGGCCTGCACGACCGGCTGCTGCGGCTGTGGGTGGAGGCCGAGGCGACCCGGCTGACCGGGCTGCGGCTGCGCCAGCAGCTCGCCGTCGGCAGCCCCGGTCCGGAGGGCTCGGCGGTGAAGCTGGCGTTCGCGCGGCTGAACCAGCAGATCTCCGGCTTCGAGCTGGAGCTGCTCGGCGAGGCCGGTCTGACCTACGACGACTGGACGTTCCGGCGCCCGGACACCACCGACTTCACCTCGCGCAGCGCCGGGTACCGCTACCTGCGGGCCAAGGGGAACTCCATCGAGGGCGGCACGTCGGAAGTGCTGCGCAACATCATCGCCGAGCGCATCCTCGGCCTGCCCGCCGAGCCGCGCACCGACAAGGACGTGCCGTGGAAGGAGCTGCCGCGATGAGCGCGCCGGACCTGCTCTACAGCGAGGTGGAGGACGACCTGCGGGCAGGCGTGCGCAGGCTGCTGCGCGACCGCTGCGACTGGACGTCGGTGCTGGCCAGGTGCGAGAGCGACCAGCCCTACGACCTGGAGCTGTGGCGCACGCTGGCCGGCGGGCTCGGGCTGGCGGCGCTGCTGGTGCCCGAGGAGCTCGGCGGCGCGGGCGCCAGTGCGCGCGAGCTCGGCGTGGTCGCCGAGGAACTGGGCCGGGCGGTGGCACCGGTGCCGTTCCTGGGCAACCTGCTGGCCACGACCGCCCTGACCGGGTGCGCCGACGCCGAGGGCGTCCGGGAGCTGCTGCCGCGGCTGTCGGACGGCTCGCTCGTCGGCACGGTCGCGGTGCCCCTGACGACGGCCCCGCACGCGCCGTTCCCGTCGGCGGTGAAGGCCGAGGGCGCGACGCTGACCGGGACCGTGACCTCGGTGGTGGACCTGGAGGTCGCCGACCGCGTGCTGGTGCCCGCCACCGACGAGGACGGCCCGGCGCTGTACCTGGTCGACACCTCGGCGGCGGGCGTCACCACCACCCCGGCGACTCCCCTGGACCTCACCCGGCGGATCGGCACGCTCGACCTGAGCGCGGTGGCCGCGCAGCGCGTCGGCGGTGATGCGGCGCGCGTGCTGCGGCGCGCGCTGACCGTCGCGGCGGGCACCCTGGCCTCCGAGCAGACCGGGCTCGCCCAGCTCTGCCTGGACTCCACTGTGGAGTACGCGCTGACCCGCTACCAGTTCGGCCGCCAGATCGGCTCTTTCCAGGCCGTCAAGCACCGGCTTGCCGACCTGTGGTCGGGCGTCAGCACCGCCAGGGCCGCCGCCCGCGGCGCGGCCGACGCGCTGACCGGCTCGGGCGAGGAGACCGAGCTGGCGGTCGCGGTCGCGCAGGCGTACTGCTCGGACCTCGTCGTGCTCGCCGCCGAGGAGGCCCTGCAACTGCACGGCGGGATCGGCATGACCTGGGAGCACCCGGTGCACCTGTACCTGGGCCGGGCCAAGAGCTCGCAGCTGGCCTTCGGCATCGCCGAACGCCACCGCGCCCGCATCGCCGAACTGGTCGGACTGGAGAGCTAGGAGCAAACGAATGCGCGTGTTCGCCAACCGGGACGAGGTCGTGGCCGCCAAGGGCGAGAAGCTCGGCACCAGCGACTGGCTGACCATCACCCAGGAGCAGGTGAACCAGTTCGCCGACGCGACCCTGGACCACCAGTGGATCCACCTCGACGCCGAGCGGGCGGCCCAGGGGCCGTTCGGCGGCACCATCGCCCACGGGTTCCTGACGCTGAGCCTGCTGCCCGCGCTCAACGCGCAGACCTACCGGTTCGAGGGCGTGAAGATGGGGATCAACTACGGCCTCAACAAGGTCCGCTTCCCGCACCCGGTGCCCGTCGGCGCCCGCGTCCGGTCGCACACCGAGCTGGCCGACGTCGCCGAGAACGACCAGGGGCTGCAGCTGACGGTCAACGTCACCATCGAGATCGAGGGCGTCGACAAGCCCGCCTGCGTCGCCGAAAGCCTCTCCCGGCTGGTGTTCTGAGGCGGAGGCGAAAGGGGCCCGGATGCCTGGTCGGCGCCCGGGCCCTTCATCGTCCGATGTGGATCCCCATACCGGGACCCAGCGGGATGTCCGCGTAACGACGGCGACCACGACGAGCAGCAGTCCGAAGAGGAGGAACGGCTCGGGCAGCCGGTTCCCGGCCCGTTCCAGGACGTTCAGCACCCGATCGAGCCGGGTGGCCCTGGCACCCGTGACGACGGCGCTGGTCATCCACCGCTCCCGTCCGGCAGCCCGACTTGCCGTGCGCGTGCCACGCGCTTGCGGGACACCGCACCCGGTCGGCGGGATCGGCGCAACCCCTTGGCGCCGATTGCCGCAACGCGGCGGGGCCGGGCGTCATCCGCGCGGAAAGCCCGCGTCCTGCAACGGATCGGCGAAGCGCTACGACTCCAGCGGCCGTACGGTGAGGATCTGGTGCGCTTGTCCGACAGGCCCCCGGACGTCGTGCAGTACGGTGCTGGTGACGCCCTGGCCGTTGCCGCCGAAGACGACGCTGGTGTCCAGCCCGGTCCAGCGGCCCTCGGGCCGGCGGTGGAGGTGGATCGACAGGTCGACGTTGGGGAACATCCACTTCGTCGGCTCCTGGCGCACCGCGATGCCGTTGGCGGTGTCGACGAGCGCGACGTAGGACGCCAGCGGGCTCGCCTCCTCGCCCGCCACCAGCGCGGTGGAGGTCGACACCCACGCCGTGGTGCGCCCGGGCTGGGGTGTGCCGACGGGCCGGATGTCCAGGGACCGGATGTACCCGCCGGGCCACACGGTGCTCAGCTCCCATGGCTCCAGCGACTCCGGCTGCGCCAGCGGGTCCGGTTCACCGCCGGCGACGGCGCTGGTGTCCTGCTCGGACAGCAGCCACGCGCGAGCACGCACGGCGGGGCGCCCGCCGATGACCGCGGTGGCCTCCACCAGCTCGATGGTGCGGCCGGGCCGGGTGGTCTCCACCCGCACGTCGAACTCGTCGAGGGCGAGACGGCCCAGGATGTCGAAGCTGATCCGGCTTATCAGCAGCCCAGGCCGCTGTTCGCGCGCCCGCTCCGCCTCGATGGCGTGGACCAGAAGTCCGCCGAGCGGGCTGAAGTGCTGCTCGTCGGTGCTCCACGCCCCGACGGCGTGGACGGTCGGCCGGTAGCGGTTCGGGCCGAGCCGCTCGAAGTAGCCGGGCGCGCCGGTCATCGGGTCGGTCAACGGAAAGGTCCTCTCCTGGTTCGTTGCTCGGTTCGGTGGTCCATCGTCACAGCACGTTAACGAGGACGACGTAGCAGGCGGTGCCGATTCCGACGCTGAGGATCGTGCGCCGGCCGGAGACCAGGTGGACTCCGATGGTGACGGCCACGGCCAGGAGCGCGTACGGGGCAGCGCCCGGGGCGGCGGTGACGGTGCCGTGCAGGGATGTGCACGCCAGGATCGCGAGGATGCCCACGGGCATCCACAACGACAGCGCACGCACCACGCGGGACTCGCGAAGCAGCCGCAGGACCGCGAAGGGCAGGGCGCGCAGCGCAAGGGTGATCGCGAAGACGATCGCCAGCACCGCGACGAGGTAGCCGGTGCTAGGCATCGACGACCTCCCGGATGGTGCCGGACCGGACGGCGACGCCGTAGCGGACGAAGAGCAGCGCGACGAAGACCAGCAGGGCGACGAAAAGAGCCGCTCCCGGCGCGAGAACCAGCGCGAGGACGGCACTGGCGGCGGCCAGCAGCACCGAGGGGATCTCGCGCCGCGAGGCGAAGGCGTCCAGGGCCAGCACCGTGAACAACGCGCACAGCGCGAACTCCAGTCCCTCGATCGGCGCGGGCAGCGCGACCCCGACCGTCACGCCGACGAGGCCACCGCCGACCCAGTAGACCTGGCTCGCGATCTGCATCGCCAGCAGGCGGGCCGCCGAGCGCTCGGCTGCGGGCAGCGAGGCGGAGACGGCGTAGGCCTCGTCGATCATCGCGTAGACGCAGTAGGCCCGTGCCAAGCGGTTGCGCACCAGGTGCAGCGGGAACGAGAACGCGTAGAACACGTGGCGGAAGTTCACGACGAAGACGGTCAGCGCGACCGCGGCCAGCGGAGCGGCCGCGGCCACCATGGCGACCAGGAGCAGTTCGAGCGAGCCGGCGAACGCCGCCAGGGACAGCGCGGGCGCCAGCCACCACGGCAGCCCGGCCTGGACGACGAGCAGGCCCAGGGCGATGCCGAGCGGGAAGATCCCCAGCCCCGCCGAGGAGGAGTCGCGAATGCCGGCCGCGATGCGCTCGCGCCGCGAGGCCGAGGGCGAGGGCGAGGGCACCGCGTCCGGCGAGTCGAGTACGGGTTGTTGCACGTGTCCATGCTCCCGCAACACCCGTGGTGTTTGGTTGCGAACATTGCCCGCTCGCGCCGCCTCCGGGCAACATTCACGCATGGACAAACTCGATCGCGCAATCATCGCCGAGCTGGAGCGCGACGGCCGCCTGACCAACGTCGAGCTCGCCGGCCGCGTCGGCCTCACGCCGGGGCCCTGCCTGCGCCGCGTGCAACGCCTGGAGTCCGACGGAGTCATCCGCGGGTACCGCGCCGTCACCGATCCAGCGCACCTGGGACGGTCGTTCGAGGTGCTGCTCGAGGTCACGCTCGAAGCACAGGACGCGCGGACCGTCGAGCACTTCGAGGCGACCATGGCCGGGTTCTCCGTGGTCCGGGAGCTGCGGAGGCTGTTCGGCGCGCCCGACTACTTCGTGCGCGTCGCGGTCGCCGACCTCGACGCCTACGAGACCTTCCTGAGCAGGCACGTCATGACCATCCCCAAGGTCGCACGCGTGACATCGCGCTTCACCATGAAAACCCTCAAGCAGCTCGACTGAAGCCGCACGCCGCCGTTCGCGCCGCTCGCGACGACGTCCGGCCACAGTGGACTGCCGCCGCCGCGCTACGCCGAGACGTCGTAGGCCACCCGGCCCACGGTCTTGCCGTCGCCGACCTCCTGGACCGCCTCGGCCAGCTCCTCCAGGGCCACCCGCCGGCTGATCAGCGGGCGCACCGCGCCGGACTCGGCCAGCTTGGCCAGCTCGGCGTGCGCCTGCCGCGCCGTCTCCGGGTCGCGCTGCACGTACAGGCCCCAGTGCAGGCCGACGATCGAGTAGTTCTTGATCAGGGCGTGGTTGAGCCCCGGGGTCTGGATGGTGCCGCCGGCGAACCCGATGATCAGGATGCGGCCCTCGAACGCGATGCACTTGGTCGAGCGCTGGTAGGTCTCACCGCCGACCGGGTCGTAGATCACGTCGGCACCCCGGCCACCGGTGAGCTCCTTGACCACCTGGACGAAGTCCTCCTGGTGGCGGTCGACCACGACGTCGGCGCCGAGATCACGCGCGACCTGGGCCTTCTCCGGTCCGCCGACCACGCCGACCACCGTGGCGCCCGCTGCCTTGCCGAGCTGGATCGCGGCGCTGCCGACCCCACCCGCGGCAGCGTGCACGAGCAGCGTCTCCCCGGCCCGCAGCCCCGCCCGCCGGTGCAGGCCGAACCAGCCGGTCTGGTACCCGATGTAGAGGGCGGAGGCTTCGGCGTCCGACAGGGTCTCGGGCGCGGGCAGCGCGCGGGAGGCGTCCAGCACGGCGTGCTCGGCGAAGGCACCGCGGGGCATCACGGCACCGCCCACGACCCGGTCGCCGACGGCCAGGCCCTCGACGTCGGGGCCGAGCTCGACAACCTCGCCGCACAGCTCCACGCCGGGGGCGAACGGCAGCGGCGGCTTCACCTGGTACTCGCCCCGGCAGAGCAGCACGTCGGGGAAGTTGACCGGGCTCGCCTTCACGCGCACCACGACCTGGCCGGCTTCGGGCTTCGGGTCCGGGACCTCCTCCAACCGCATGGCGTTCCGCGGTTGCCCGAGCTCGTGGACCTGCCACGCCTTGACCATGAGACACCTCGCAAACTGAGACCGACTGGTCGGTATGTTATCGGCGCGACTGGTCGGTGTACACCATCCCGCCGAACCGTGCCGCCGAAGCGGTGAACCGCGCCGCCGAGCCATCCAGCCGAAGCGGCGAACCCGCCGCGGGCGGCGCCGAAGCGCCGTCAGGGGCGCAGCGACGCCAGCAGCAGATCGGCGAAGTTCTCCCCGACCTGCTCACCGGTCAGCTCCCCGTCCTGGCGGAACCAGGTGCCCAGGTGGTGCACGGCGCCGAAGAAGAAGTCCACCACCAGGTCGGCCGACTTGTCCGAGCGGAACACCCCGCTCTGCTGGCCCTCCTCGATCAGCCTGCGCACCCGCTCGTGGTAGCGGCGCCGCTCCGCGCGCACCTCGGCCTTCTTGTCCGGGTGCAGCAGGTGCATCGAGCGGAAGAAGATCACCGTGTCGTCGAGGTTGGCCGCGGTCGTGGCGACCACGTCGGCGGCGACCGCGTGCAGCCGCTTCTCCACCGGCTCGGAGCTGTCGGCGGCGCTTTCCATCCGCGCGGTCTGCACCCGCAGCACCCGCGCGTAGATCTCGTAGAGCAGGTCGTCCTTGGAGCCGAAGTAGTGGTACATCGCCCCCTTGGTGACCCCGGCCGCGTCGACGATCTGCTGCACCGACGTCGTCTCGAAGCCCTGCTCGGCGAAGAGCTTCGTGGCCACCGAAAGCAGCCGCTGCGGCACCGGCTCACCCTCGGTCTCCGGGCCGCGAACCCGCGCGCCGACGCTCCCTGCACGCGCCATGACTGCCTCCCTAACCTCAGCCACCCAGGGTACTGACCAGCCAGACCCCACACGCGCGGACCGGCTGCCTGCGGCGGCGCCGGGCGGTCGCACCCGGCACCGCCGCGGGCTCACGCCTGCTGGACGCGGCGCTGCAACTTGCGCATCCCGCCCTGCCAGCGGTCCGGATCGGCGGCGCGCAGCGCGTAGTACTCGCCGACCTCGGAATGCGGCAGGATGAGGAAGCGCTTGTCCGCGAAGGACTCCAGCACCACGTCGGCGACCTCCTCGGGTTCCAGGGCGCCGTCGGCGAGCAGCCTCTGCCCGGTTTCGCCACTGTTGCCGAGCATGTCGGTGCGCACGCCCTGAGGGCACAGCGCCTGCACGGTGATGCCGCGGTCGCCATAGGTCACCGCAAGCCACTCGGCGAAGGCCAGCGCGCCGTGCTTGCTCACCGCGTACGGCGCCGAGCCGAGCATCGTCAGCAGCCCGGCCGCCGACACCGTCGCCAGGAAGTGCCCACCTCCCCGTTCCAGCCAGTGCGGCAGCACCGCGCGGGCCGCCCGGACGTGGGCCATGACGTTGACTTCCCACGCCTGCGCCCAGGATTCCTCGGGTGCCTCCGGGCCGCCGGCGTGCGCGACGCCGGCGTTGGCGCAGAAGACGTCGATCCGCCCGTACCGGTCGAGCGCCGCGTCCACCAGCCGCCGCACGCCCTCCTCGCTCGCCGCGTCCCCACCGACCGCGAGGCCGCCGACATCGTCGGCGACCCGGCCGGCGGCGCCCGCGTCGAGGTCGGCGACCACCACGTGCGCGCCCTGCGCGGCGAACTTGCGGGCCATCGCGGCGCCGATGCCGTTGCCGCCGCCGGTGACCACCACCACCGAGTCCGCGAGCACTACACACCTCCGGTGAGCGTGACACCGCCGTCGAGCACCAGGACCTGGCCGGTGACCCACGACGCGTCGTCGGAGAGCAGGAACGCCGCCGCACCGCTGATGTCGGACGGGATTCCGAGCCGCTTCAACGGGTAGGCGTCGGCGACGGCCTCCTCCTTGTCCTCGTAGAGCGCGGTGGCGAACTTCGTCTTGACCACCGCGGGCGCCACGGCGTTGACCCGGATCGACGGTCCGAGCTCCACCGCCAGCTCCTGGGTGACGTGGGCCAGCATCGCCTTGGTGGCGCCGTAGAAACCGATGCCCGGCGCGGGCTTGAGACCGGCCACAGAGGACACGTTGAGCACCGAGCCGCCGTGTTCGCGCATCCACGCCCCGTAGACCTGCTGCGTCCACGACAGCGCGCCGAGCACGTTGACCTCGAAGGTCTTGCGCGCCACTCCGGGGTCCAGCTCGATCATCGGCCCGTAGGCGGGGTTGATGCCCGCGTTGTTCACCAGTGCGTCGACCCGGCCGAAGGTCTCCACGGTGCGCGCGACCGCCTCGGCCTGGTGCTCGGCGTCGTCACCCTTGCCCGCCACGGCGATGGCGTGCTCGGGACCGCCGAGCGTCCGCACAGCCTCCTCCAGGGGCTCGGGCTTGCGCGCCGTCAGGCAGACCTTCGCGCCCTCGGACACCAGCCGCTCGGCGATGGCCAGTCCGATGCCCCTGCTGGCACCGGTGACGATCGCGACCCGGCCGTCGAAACGCTTGCTCATTCGGTTCCCTTCCCGGTTGCGGTGCTGCCGGTCGCACCCTGCCGGAGGGTGCGCCGCAGGATCTTGCCGGTGGCGGTCTTGGGCAGCTCGTCGATGATCTCGACGCTGCGCGGGTACTTGTAGGCCGCCATCCGCTGCTTGCAGTGCTCGGCCAGCTCCTCGCCGGTCGCCCGCGCGCCGGCGCGGAGACTGACGAAGGCCTTCACCGTCTCCCCCCGGTAGGCGTCCGGCACGCCGACCACCGCCGCCTCCCGCACCGCGGGGTGGGAGTAGAGGACGTCCTCGACCTCCCGGGGCCAGACCTTGAACCCGGAGGCGTTGATCATGTCCTTCTTGCGGTCGACGACGTAGAACCAGCCCTGCGGGTCCATGAACCCGACGTCGCCGGTGTGCAGGCGCCCGTCCCGGATCCCCGCCTTCGTCTCGTCCGGCTTGTTCCAGTAGGCGGGCACCACCATCGGTCCTTCGATGACGATCTCGCCGACCTCGCCGACCGGCAGGTCCCGGCCGTCGTCGTCGACGATGCGCAGCACCGTGTTGAAGGTGGGCAGCCCGACGCTGAGCGTGCCGGACTCCTCGTGCACCGGCGCTTCCAGGTGGGTCGGCACCGAGGTCGCGGTGGCGGTGGTCTCGGTCAGACCGTATCCGTTGTGGATGTAGTGGCCGAACAGCTCGCGGAACCGCTCGACCACCGCCGACGGCAGCGGCGCGCCTCCGGAGTAGATGTGTTCGAGCGAGGAGAAGTGGTCGGCGCTGACGTCGGGGTGGTTCATCAACGCCATGTAGGCCGTGGACGGCCCGATCATGTAGTCGGGCCGGTGCTCCTTCAGCGCGTCGAGCACGACGCCCGCCTCGAACCGGTAGGCGAGGTCCAGCCTGCCGCCCAGGGCGATAGCCGCGCCGAGCTCGCAGACCATGCCCGTGATGTGGAACAGCGGCGCCAGCGCGAAGAAGCCCGGCGCCTCCCGGCCCGCGCGCGCCTTGAACCCGGCGCAGTTGAACGCCAGGTTCCCGTGGGTGTTGGTGGCGCCCTTGGGCACGCCGCTGGTGCCCGAGGTGTAGACCAGCAGCGCGACGTCGTCCCCGGAGACCGCCACCTCCGGCCGCCGACCGCCCGCACGCGCCGCCTCGAGCAGGTCGACGGCGTCGGCGGCAGGGCCGCGGCGGTGGCCGGCGAACAGCCGTTCGTCGTCGCGGGTCTGCAGGTCGAGGTCGCTGGTGGTCAGTGCGATGCCGATGCCGGCGTCGCGAGCCACCTCGCCCAGCACGTCGTGCCAGCCGCGCTCGGAGGAGACCACCGCGGTGGGGCGGGCGTCGGCGAGGATTCTGGTCAGCTCGTGCGAGCGGTACATCGGGTTCAGCGGCACCACGATCGCCCCGGCCTTCCAGCCGGCGAGCACGGCGATCACGAACTGCGGGACGTTCTGCAGGTAGACCGCCATCCGGTCGCCCGCGGCCAGGCCGCGACCGGCCAGGTGAGCTGCGAGTCCATCGCTGAGCTCGTCGAGCTCGCGGTAGGTCAGCCGCCCGTCGAAGTAGGTGGTGGCGACCCGGTCGGGGTGCCGCGCGACGCCCGCGTCGAACATCGCGAGCAGGGTGTCGTGCTCGGGAACCAGCTCGGAAGGCAGTTCCCCGTAGAGAGCCAGCCAGGGCCGTTCGTCGTACGCGCTGACCAACGCGCCACCTCCATTCAAGACCGACCAGTCGGTACGGGCCAGTCAACGACGCTCGGCGGCTCGCGTCAACCCTGGCGGGGCCACCGTGCTCCGACCGGCGCAACCCTCGCCCTACGACGCTCGCGGATCTTGACGACAGCAGTGGTCTAGTCCATTTTTGTGACGCAGGTATCGCTCGCCCCCCGGAGGAGCCATGCCCAGTCGAAAGCCCTTGGCCGTCGCCGCACTCGCCTCGGCCCTGGCGGTCACACCGGCCGTCGCCCAGGCGGCCACCATCCCCGACGCCGCACCCGCGACCGCCGCGACCGCACCCACCGCGCCGGCACTGCCCAAGCACCAGCTCACCGGCTACTGGCAGAACTTCGTCAACAACGCCAAGCCGCTGCGCGTAAGTAATGTTCCGGACAGTTACGACCTCATCGCGCTGGCGTTCGCCAACGCCGACCCCGCCCGGCCCGGCGCGGTCACCTTCGGCGTCGACCCCCAGCTCGCGACCGCGCTCGGCGGCTACACCGACGCCGACCTCAAAGCCGACATCGCGGCGAAGAAAGCGGCGGGCAAGGCATTCGTGCTCTCCGTCGGCGGCGAGCGGGGCAATGTGGACCTGAGCAGCCCGGCAAACGCGTCGAACTTCGTGGATTCGGTAGGAAAAATACTTACCGACTACGGCATAGACGGGTTGGACATTGACCTGGAACACGGGCTGAACGTGCCCAACACAGCGAGTGCGATCCGGCAACTTCGCGAAAGAACGGGCCCGGACTTTCACCTGACGATGGCGCCGCAGACCCTCGACGTGCAGCCCGGCGGCTCGTACCTGCAGCTCATCGAGCAGGTCAAGGATCTTGTGACGGTCGTGCACACCCAGTACTACAACTCCGGGTCGATGAACGGATGCGACGGCGGTGTCCACAGTCAGGGCTCAGTGGACTTCATCACCGCACAGGCGTGCATACTCCTGGAAACCCTGCGCCCCGACCAGGTTTCCCTCGGCCTCCCGGCCTCGCCCTCCGCGGCCGGCAGCGGCTACGTCGACCCGTCGGTGATCGGCAACGCTCTGGACTGCCTGACCGCGGTGACCGATTGCGGCAGCTTCCGCCCAGCTCAGGGGCACCCAGGACTCAGCGGGGTGATGACGTGGTCGATCAACTGGGACGCCACCAGCGGGGGCGCGTTCTCCAACCCCGTTCGTGCGCACCTTGATTCACTCCCGTAACAAGTCGCGATCACAACGGGGTGATCGACAACCGGTAGGTGGAAAGGTCACCCCGTTGCAACTCGTCAACGCTGTTACCGCGTGCATTCTTCTTGCTACTAGTAGTGATTTTTCACACCGGGCGCACGATGGCGCACACCTTTCGCGGGAATCGCGGTATCCTGGTGCCATGACAGCCGCGTTGGAGACAGTGCTGGCCCGCGCCGGATTGAAGGTGACGGCCAGCCAATTCCTCTCCCTTGTCGAGGACGCAGCCAAGAAGCTGACTTCGCCCCCGACCGACCCCGCGGCGCACTTCTCCGCCGCCGAACGCCTCGCGCTCACCGACGCTGGTCTGGACCTCGCGCCGCTCACCGACACCGAAGTGGACCCGCGCGCCCGGACCGTCGCCGAGCAGGCCGTGCTGCGCGACACCGCGCTGTCGGTCAACCAGGCCGCCGAGCGGATCGGGGTGGACAGCAGCCGCATCCGCCACCGCATCGGCGACCGCAGGCTGATCGGCTGGAAGGACCGCGGCGGCTGGCGGCTGCCCGCGTGGCAGTTCAGCGACAACGACGTGCTGCCGGGACTGGAGACCGTGCTGGCGGCGATGCCCATCGACCAGCCCGCGCTGGTGCTGGCCAACTTCATGGCGACCCCCCAGGAGGACCTCGAGATCGGCGAACGGGCGGTCAGCCCGCGCGAGTGGCTGCTGGCAGGCGGCAGCCCGCGCCAGGTGGCGGACCTCGCCGCGACCATCGGCATGCCCGCCTAGTCCGACGCCCGACGCCGACGAGACGACTCCAGGAACCCCCAATTGGCACGGCTCCCCCAGCCGCCTGCGCCCGCAGTGCTGCAGGCCATGCTCCGGCGAACCGAGGACGTCATCGCGGTACCCGCCGGGACCAGGCTGGTACGCGTGTTCACCTCGGGTGGCAACCATCCCCAGCAGTGGGACACCTTCCGCTACGCCGGCCCGCTGCCGCACGCGCGCTTCGACCCGCACGTGCCCAACCAGCAGGGCGGTCCGACGGTCACCCGCGAGCACGGCGTGCTCTACTTCTCGCTGTCGGTGCGCACCTGCATAGCCGAGGTCTTCCAGGCCACCTCCACTGTGGATCGCCGGACGCGCAGCCCGCACCTGGTGCTGTTCCGGCCGCGCCGCACGCTGCGGCTGCTGGACCTCTCCGGGCTTTGGCCGACCCGCGCCGGCGCGTCGCAGGCCATCAGCAGCGGGCCCAAGGAGCGCACCCAGGCGTGGGCGCGCAGCATCCGCGCCGCCTATCCCGAGCTGGACGGGCTCTGGTACCGGTCCTCGATGGACGCGGGCAACCCGTCGATCTGCCTGTGGGACCCGCCGTCGGCCAGCGCGCTGCCGGAGTCGCCGGACGTGCTGCTGCCGCTCAACCACCCGGGCCTGGACGTCCCGCTGGGCCGGGTCTGCAAGGAACTGAGCTACACGCTGCTCGACTGAGCCGGGGTCCCGGCGACCCGCTGCTCCCAGAGCCCTGTCGCTGATCTTCGAAGCGTCGCAGCCGCTCGGCCCACCCGCGGCCACCGGCACCGGCCACCGGGCTCTCAGACGTCCTCCGGCAAGGACAGCGCACCCCTGCGCACGGTGAGTTCGAAGTCAGCTTCGGACCGGCGTCCCTCCTGGACGGACGGTGCCGAACACGACGGCGGCGCCGCGGAACGGGTTCCGCGGCGCCGCCGGTTCGTGCGAGAGGTCAGGCGCGGCCGCTCTCCGACTGCTGCGCCTCGACCTCGTCCTTCTTCGACTTGGCCAGGCTGGCCCAGGTCGTGATCGCCAGGACCACCACGATGACGCCCAGCGACATCCAGTTGTTGATCTCCAGCCACTCCGGCACCAGGTGGTACTCGTGCAGCGCGTGCAGGATCAGCTTGAAGCCGATGAAGCCGAGGATCACCGCGAGCCCGACCGACAGGTAGACCAGCTTGTCGACCAGACCGCCGAGCAGGAAGTACAGCTGCCGCAGGCCCATGAGCGCGAAGGCGTTGGCCGCGAAGACCAGGAACGGGTCCTGGGTGATGCCGAAGATCGCCGGGATGGAGTCCACGGCGAACAGCAGGTCGGCGCTGCCGATGGCGACGATGACCACGAACATCGGCGTCAGGTAGCGCTTGCCGTCGATCTTCTTCGACATCTTGGTGCCGTCGTAGTCCTCGGTCACCGGGTAGATCTTGCGGACCCAGCGGACGACCGCGTTCTCCTTGTACTCCTCTTCCTCGTCCTTCTTGCGGACCATGCCGATGGCCGTCCACAGCAGGAAGCCGCCGAAGAGGAAGAAGACCCACACGAACTTGGCGATCAGCGCCGCACCCACGGCGATGAAGACACCACGCATCACCAGCGCGAGCAGGATGCCGATCAGCAGCACCCGGTGCTGGTGGATCGAGGGCACCGCGAAGCTGGACATGATCACCATGAAGATGAACAGGTTGTCCACGCTCAGCGAATACTCGGTTATGTATCCGGTGAAATACTCTATGGCGAAGTGCGCGTCACCGAAGATCCAGACCCCGATGCCGAACAGGATCGCGCATCCCACGTAGAAGCAGACCCACTTGGCGGCTTCCTTGGTGGTCACCTCGTGCGGTTTGCGGTCCACGATGACCAGGTCGAGAATCAGCAGGACGGCCAAGCCGCCCAACGTCGCAGCCCACACCCACCAATGCACGTGCATCGTGTCGACCGCGACGGGCTTCACGTTCTGGGCCAACACCATGTCGGCGCCCATGGATCACCTCCGGTTCAGGGCATGCGCCGGGGACCGGAGGTCTCTTCCACCAGCCTCAGCCGGTCGGCGGCACCGGGCGCCGCCCCGGCGTGAGCTGCGGGCGAAACCGTGATGACGATGCCGTCGCGAAGGAATACTCCCCTCCACAACCTTGCCAAGATTGTCACTTATGTACCGGGTTGGACACCACCCGGGGTGACCATCGGCACCGAATATCATCACGCGGCGACCGTACGAGGCCCCCGCCCAGGCTGGCAATGCCGTGCCCAGCGGTTCACACCGTCGGCGGGCGAACACGGACGGTGAGCGAGACGGCTGTACGCGCAGGTCGGCGGCGGGCGAACGCCGGCCGACGTGGGCACGCAGCCGGCGGTGGGCAGTCCCGGCGCCGGCCCGGGCCGTCTGGCGGCGGTTCGCGCGGCCCGCGGGCGGCGGCACGCGGAACCTCGCGGCGCGGCGGGCGGAGCCTCGCGGGCGGCGGCACGCGCAGCCTCGCGGCGCCGTGGGCCCATGGCTCGACGCCGTGGCGAACCCCGGGGCGCGCGGCTCGGCTGGACGACGGCTGGGCGGGCTGGGCCACCGACGCCCGGGCGCAGGGCGGCGGACGACCGCCCAGCGGCGCGGTGCAGCAGGCTCGGCGGGCGTCGGCCGGCCGGTAAGCCAGGGCGACAGGCGGCCCGTCGTCGCACGACCGAAACGCGCCGATGGCGCCCGGTGGGCGGTACGCCCGGATGCGCCTGCACACCCTGGTCCGCATGGAGAGGTGAAAGTCACGCCGAGCCGCCGCCCCGGGAGAACTTCGCGGGAATCGGCGGGAAACCGCAGCGCCGGCGGCACGTGTGAATTTTTCCGTCCCGGGCACCGCTGGGATTTTTCCTCGACCTTCTCGGTTCCGGCATTGATCGAACGCGTGGTTGACTGGTTATGATCACGCCCGCCGGTCGGCCGAGGCCGCCCGGACCGCACGCGGGGATGCGGCGACGACCTCACCCACTCGGGCGAGAATCGACTCGTCCGGTTGCTGTTTGGTCTCTGGTTCATAGCGTCTTCGTCTTCGCCCGCGTCTGGATGGAACTGGTGCCGCTGTCTTCACCTAGTGTCGGCTTCGTGTCCCCCACCCCCCGGCGCCGCAAGGGCCTCGTCCTTGCGGCAGTGATCCTTGTCGCCCTTCTCGGGTTCGGTGTCTTCCTGCTCTCCGGCGGCGAACGGCGGACGGCGGTTTCCGAGCCGGCACCGCCGCGCGAGGCCCTGCTCGACGTCGTCGACGGGCCCGGGGGCAACGAGAGGGTCCAGATCGATCTCACGCTCTACGCGCCTGCCGAGACGCCGGCGCCGGCGGTGCTGCTCTCGCACGGCTTCGGGGGGGACAAGAACAGCGTCGCGCAGGAGGCGAAGGAGCTGGCGGCGCGCGGGTTCACCGTGCTGACCTACTCCTCGCGCGGTTTCGGCGCCAGCACCGGCCGCATCGCGCTGAACGCGCCGGAGTACGAGGTCGCCGACGCCCGCCAGTTGCTGGACTGGCTCGCCCGCCAGCCCGAGGTGCTGCGCGACCACGACGGCGACCCGCGCGTCGGGGTCACCGGCTCGTCCTACGGCGGTGCGCTGAGCCTGCTGCTGGCCGGCTCCGACCCCCGGGTGGACGTCACCGCACCGGTGATGACCTACAACGACCTCGGCCAGGCGCTGATCCCCAACACCGCCTCGGCCGCTCCCATCCCCGACGACACGGCCGCCCGCGGCTCCTACGGCGAGCACGGCGTGTTCAAGGAGGGGTGGGCCGGACTGCTGTTCTCGGCGGGCAGCCGGACTGCGCCCGCCGAAAAGCCCGGCGGTCCCGCCGAGCCGACCCGGACAGGCCATCCCCCGGTGTCCGAGCCGACCGAAGGGCCCGCCGGTCCGTCTCCGCTGACGTGCGGGAACTTCACGCCGGAGGTCTGCGCCGCCTACAACGAGGTCTCGCAGACGGGCCGGGCCGGTGCGCGGACGCTCGCCCTGCTCGACGCCGTCTCGCCCAAGAGCGTCACCCGCAACATCAAGGCTCCGACGATGCTGGTGCAGGGCGAGCGCGACACCCTGTTCGGTCTGGACCAGGCCGACGCCAACGCCCGCCAGATCGCCGAGGCGGGCACCAAGGTCAAGGTCGTCTGGTACGCCGGTGGCCACGACGGGGAGCCGCCCGGCCCGGCCGTGCGCGCCCGGATCGCCGACTGGTTCGCCTTCCACCTCGGGGTGAGCAGCCCGCAGGAGCCGGGCATGCCGCCGGAGACGGTCCCCGACCCGGGCACCGTGTTCGAGTACGACATCCCCGGCAACCCGCGCCGCAACGGCGAGGTCCCGGTGCGCACCGTCGCCGCGCCCGAGTACCCGGGCGTGCGGTCGGAGCGCACTCCCCGCTTCGCGCTGCCGCTGCTCGGTGAGGCGCAGCCGGTCATCAACCCGCCCGGCGGCAGCCCGTCGTCGACCAGTTCGCTGCCGGGGGCCGGCGACGTCGAGGACGCCGCGAGCGCCCTCGGCCGGACGCTGGCCTCGGACCTGCCGGGCCAGGCCGCGGTGTTCCGCACCGATCCGGCGCGGACGCGCACGATGATCTCCGGCGTGCCGCAGACGCGGATCTCGGTGGCGGCCGTCCCCGGGCAGCCCACCACCGGCGAGGCCGTGCTGTTCGCCAAGCTCTACGACATCAGCCCGGAGGGACAGCGCACGCTGCTCGGCAACGGGGTGTCGCCGATGCGGGTCACCGGCCTGACGCCCGACGGCACCGAGCGCGAGGTCGACGTGGCGCTGCCCGGCGTGGTCCGATCGCTGGAGCCGGGCCACCACCTCGAGCTCGCCGTCACCACCACCGACTGGGCCTACGCCACGCCCACCGAGCCCGCGGTGCACCGCATCGCGCTGGCCGGCGCGGAGCAGCTCTCGGTGCCGTCGGTGCGCGGCACGACGATCAACGATGCCGGCGTGCCGGTGCTGCCGCTGATCGGCATCGCCGGGATCGTCGTCGTGGGCCTGCTGGCTTGGGTGGTCGCCCGCGTGCGCCGCAGGCACGTGCCCGACGTCGATCCGGCGCTGACGGGGACGCCGTTGGTGATCAGCGGCCTGACCAAGCAGTACTCGGACAAGCTGACCGCGGTCAGCGACCTGTCGATGCGGGTCGAGAGCGGGCAGATCGTCGGTCTGCTGGGAGCCAACGGCGCGGGCAAGACCACCACTTTGCGGATGCTGCTGGGCCTGCTGCGGCCCACCGACGGAGAGGTCCGGCTGTTCGGGCACCGGCTGGTGCCGGGCGCTCCGGTGCTGTCGCGGGTCGGTTCGCTGGTGGAGACGCCGGGGTTCCTGCCGCACCTGTCGGGCACCGAGAACCTCAAGTACTACTGGGCGGCGACCGGGCGGCCGATGCTGCAGGCGCGCTTCGACGAGGTGCTGCGGATCGCCAGCCTGGGTCAGACCGCGGACCGGCCGGTGCGCACCTACAGCCAGGGCATGAAGCAGCGGCTGGCGATCGCGCAGGCCATGCTCGGCCTGCCGGAGCTGCTGATCCTCGACGAGCCGACCAACGGCCTGGACCCGCCGCAGATCCACCAGATGCGCGAGATCCTGCGGCGCTACGCCGCGACCGGGCGTGCGGTGCTGCTGTCCAGCCACCTGCTCTCGGAGGTCGAGCGGACCTGCACGCACGTGGTGCTGATGCAGCGCGGTGAGCTGGTCAGCGCGGGCCCGGTGGAGGAGATCATCGCCGTCGACGGCGAGGTGAGCTTCCGGGTAGACGCGCCGGATCTGGCCGTGCGCACGCTGCGGTCGATCGAGGGTCTGGGCGAGGTGACCGCCGACGGCGAGGTGGTGCACGCCGACCTCGGCGGGCACAGCGCCGGGATCGCGGTGAACGCGCTGGTGGCCGCCGGGGTGATGGTCAGCCAGGTCGGGCCGCGCCGCAGGCTCGAGGACGCCTTCCTGCAACTGGTCGGAGAGGACGCTCGCGGATGACCGACTCGGAGCCGGAGACCAGGGTCGTCAAGGCCGGCCCGCGCAGACCCTGCCAGCCCGACGGCGGGATCGAGGGCTACCGGGCGACCCGCACGCTGCCGCTGCGGGTGGAGCTGGCGCGCCAGCTGCGCAGGCGCCGCACCCGGCTCGCGCTGGGGTTCCTGGCGGTGCTGCCCCTGCTGCTCCTGCTCGCGTTCGAGCTCGGTGACGACGGCCGGGGGCGGTCGCGCAACCTCGCCGAGCTCGCCACCTCCAGCGGGCCGAACTTCGCGATGTTCACGCTGTACGTGTCGACGAACTTCCTGCTGGTGGTGATGGTGGCGCTGTTCTTCGGCGACACCGTGGCCGGCGAGGCGTCGTGGGCGAGCCTGAAGTACCTGCTGGCGGCGCCGGTCCCGCGCGGCAGGCTGCTGCGGCAGAAGGCGGTGGCCGCGGCGATCCTGTCGGCCGTCGGGCTGCTGCTGCTGGCGGCGGTGGCGGTCGTGGTCGGCGTGGTGTGGTTCGGCGCCGCGGAGATGATGGGCACCACCGGCGAGGCGGTGCCGTTCTCGGGCGGCGTGGTCCGGGTCGCGGTGGCGAGCGCCTACCTGGCGGCGCACCTGACGTGGATCGCGGGCCTGGCGCTGTGGCTGAGCGTGGGCACCGACTCCCCCCTCGGCGCGGTCGGCGGGGCGGTGCTGGTGTCGATCGTGTCGCAGATACTCGACCAGATCACCGCGCTCGGCGACCTGCGCGCCTACCTGCCGACCCACCACTCGCGGGCGTGGTCGGACCTGCTCTCGGCCGACGTCGACTGGACCGGCATGGCCAACGGCGCCTTCTCGGGCCTGCTGTACGCGACCGTCTTCCTGCTGCTGGCCTTCGGCCGCTTCGCCAAGAAGGACATCAGCAGCTAGCGGGGCGACGCGTGGTTCGGCTTCCGTGCTCACGGCCGGTGTCGTGCGAGGTTGTCCACCACGCGGACGAAGAAGACTCCCGTTCCAGTTACCGAACTTGCGGCCTCGACCCTGTCCGCCCGTAGTGTGTCCGGCACTGTCCTACCGCCGCCCGTTCCGGGTCGGTGACCAGACTGGGGAAACGGTGCACGCCTACGGAGACGAGTCTTTCCACGAACACCCCGACGCAGGGTTCTACGTGCTTTCGGCGGCAGTGTTCGAACCGCACGCTCTCGATCATGCGCGTGCGGTGCTCCAGGACCTGCAACGCCACCACCCCAGCAGGAAGATCCACTGGACCGCCATGGACGACGAGCAGCGTCGCCACGCCGCCAAGCAACTCGCCGGCGTCGACGGGTTGCACATGGTCGTCATCGGCACTCCTGTACCGCCGCGTCGACAGGAACGCGCCCGCGCGCTGTGCCTGGCGAGACTGGTAGTCGAGTTGCACGGTGCGGGCGTCGACACGCTCATCCTGGAAGCGCGGCACAAGGTGCAGGACGCGGGAGACGTGCGCACGGTGGCAGGCGTCCGTCACGCCGCACTGCCGAGGGGCACCCGCTTCCACGTCGACCACTGCCCCGGAACGCATGAGGTCCTGCTTGCCGCGGCTGACATCACCGCAGGCGCTTGCCGTGCGGACCGCCTGGGGCAGGCGGAATACCGCGATGTGCTGGCGGACCGGATCTACGACGTCTGCCTCGACACGGGCTGCTGAGCGCGACGTCGCCGCAAAACGTCAGGCCAGGCTCCCGGTAGTGCCCCAGGCGGCCTGGCCCTTCTTCTGCATCCCCCAACGGGTCGCAGCACGTGCAGTGTAGCGGCTCCGTGGTGGCGCGCTCCACACCGCGGCGGCCGCCTCGTCGCTCCTGCACCCGTTCGGGCGGCGGCGGCCACACGGTTCGCCCACAGCCTTCACTCGTACGACCGGCGATCGACCGGTGCGTCGTTCAGTAGGGTCGGTGATCGATCGAGAGGTGGGGCGGCCATGGACTTCCGTTGTCTCCTCGCGGGCGTTCTGTGCCTGCCCGTCGCGGTGTTGACCGGGTGCACCGCCGCGTCCCAGGACGCCCCGCCGCCGCAGGTCGCCGTTCCGCCCGAGGCCGACGCCTCGCAACCCCAGACCGACGCGCCGCCCTCCGATGCCTCCCCGCCCGGAATCCCGGACGCCGCCACCGCCAAGAGCTGGCTCGCCGAGCTGACCGTGGCCCCCGAAGGCTCCATGGACGGCTACGACCGCGAGAAGTTCCCGCACTGGAGCAACGGCCCCGACAACTGCAACACCCGCGAGGCCGTGCTCAAGCGCGACGGCGAGAACGTCCAGACCGGCTCCGACTGCTACCCCACCTCCGGCACCTGGAACAGCCCCTACGACGGCGGCAGCTGGACCAAGCCCAGCGACGTCGACATCGACCACGTCGTCCCGCTGGCCGCCGCCTGGCGCTCCGGCGCCGCCCAGTGGACCCAGCAGCAGCGCGAGGCCTTCGCCAACGACCTCGACAGCCCGCAGCTGATCGCCGTCACCGACAACATCAACCAGGAGAAGGGCGATCAGACGCCCGACCAGTGGATGCCGTCCAAGACCGGCTACCACTGCACCTACGCCTCGATGTGGGTGGCCTCCAAGCACAAGTACAAGCTCACCATCACCGACTCCGAGAAGGGCGCCCTCGACACCGCCCTCGGCACCTGCTGAAACCGGAAACGACGAGAACGCCCCACACGATCACCACATCGGGGTGCAACGGGTCCGCGCACCGCACCGATCAACACATCGTCGAATGATCGCCGCCCACCGGGGAGGTCCCTCCCGATGCGCAACATCGTCATCGTCGGTGCCGGCCAGGCCGGGCTCCAGCTCGGCGTCGGTCTGCTGGACGCCGGTCATCGCGTCACCGTCGTGTCCGACCGCACCGCGGAGCAGATCCGCGACGGGCGGGTGATGTCCAGCCAGTGCATGTTCGGCAGCGCGCTCGCCCGCGAACGCGCGCTGGGGCTGGGGTTCTGGGACGAGTCGTGCCCGCCGGTCGAGGGGATGGGCTTCAGCATCGCCGACGGTGCCGGCGGCCGGTCGGTCGACTGGATCGCGCGGCTGGACCTGCCCGCGCAGTCGGTCGACCAGCGCGTGAAGTTCCCGGCCTGGCTGCGGGAGTTCCAGCGCCGGGGCGGCGAGGTCGAGCACGCCGAGGCGACCGTGCCGGATCTGGAGGAGTACGCCCGGGAGGCCGACCTGGTCGTGGTCGCGGCGGGCAAGGGCGAGATCTCCGGTCTGTTCCCGCGCGACGAGCGCAGGTCCGCCCACGCCACGCCGCAGCGCGCGCTGGCGTTGACCTACGTCCGCGGCATGCGTCCCGTGCCGGAGCACTCGGCGGTCTTCTTCAACGTGATCCCGGGCGTCGGCGAGTACTTCGCGATGCCCGCGCTGACCACGAGCGGACCCTGCGACATCATGGTCTTCGAGGGCGTGCCCGGCGGACCCATGGACTGCTGGGGCGACGTGCGGACCCCGGCCGAGCACCTCGCCAGGTCGAAGTGGGTGCTCGACACGTTCGTGCCGTGGGAGGGCGAGCGCTCGCGGGACGTGTCGCTGACCGACGACGGCGGAGTCCTCACGGGACGTTTCGCACCCACCGTGCGCCACCCCGTGGGAGTCCTGCCGTCCGGAGCGGTCGTGCTCGGCATGGCCGACGTCGTGGTGCTCAACGATCCGATCACCGGGCAGGGTTCGAACAACGCGAGCAAGTGCGCGGCCTCGTACCTGGCGAGCATCACCGCGCACGGAGGCCGGCCGTTCGACGCGGAGTTCATGCGCGGCGCCTTCGAGCTGTACTGGGACTACGCGCGCTTCCCCACCGGCTGGACCAACGCGCTGCTGGCTCCTCCTCCGCCGCACGTGCTCGAACTCCTGGCCACCGCGGCGGAAAACCCGCGGGTCGCGCGCCGCTTCGTCAACGGTTTCGACGAGCCGCGCGACTTCTTCCTCTGGTTCATGGATCCGGCCGGAGCCGCCGACTACCTCGCCGAGGTCCGTTCCTGATCCCCGCGACCGGCTCCCCTGTCGTCGCGCACGGCCGCCACCCCGCGCCCGGCGTACGATGAGGCCCGCGCCGGGGCCCGTGCCGGGCGGGGGCGAACGAGCACCACCGCACCGCATCCCGCCGCGCGCCCGTTCCCGCCGCCGAGTGCCACCGAGGTCAAGAGCGCACCATGGAGATGTTCCACCTGCGGTATTTCGTGGCGGTCGCCGAGAACCTGAGCTTCTCGCAGGCCGCACGCCGGCTGCACATGGCGACTTCTCCGCTCAGCAGGCGGGTCCGCGACCTCGAACACGAGCTGGGCACCCGGCTGTTCGAACGCGACTCCCACCACGTGCGGCTGACGCAGGCGGGCTCGGCGCTGCTGCCGATCGCCAAGGACGTGCTGGGCCGCTTCGACGACATCCCCTGGCGGCTGCGGGAGAAGACGAGCTCCGCGCGCCCGACCGTCTACATCGGAATCCCGCCGGGGCTGCACCAGCGGATGCGCGAGCGCGTCAAGGAGCTGGAGCGGGCCTGCGCCGAGGAGTACGTGCTCAAGCGGTGGCCCGGCGGCAGCGCCGACCTGCTGGCCGCCGTGCAGCGCGGCGAGCTGGGCATGGCGCTGGTGCACCTGCCGGTGCACGCCGAGGGCGTCAGCGTGCTCGAGGTGATGCGCGAGCCGCTGGGCGCGGTGGTGCCCGCCGCCGAGTTCGCCGGGCGCGAGTCGGTGTCGCTGTCGGAGCTGGTCGACCACACCTACGTCAGCCCGGCGCCGAGAATGGTGCCGACCTATTTCGAACAGCTCAAGGTTCGGCTGGCCGACGCCGGCATCCGAAACACCATCACGCTCAATTCCGGCGACTACGGCGCCAGCGCGGAAATCATTTCCAACGGATCGGCTTTCTCCATCTCGATGCTCGATCCGGGCAGCAGCATGCACCGCTACCGCACCGAGTCGAACGTGGTGCTGCCCTTCGACGACTTCGATCCCGCGCTGGCCACCGGCCTGGTGTGGCGGAGCGACCGGGCCGAGTCCGACCTGCGCAAGCTGGTGGAACGGGCCGCGGAGATCGTGCCGGACGCGGCGTGACCGCTGCGGTCACGCCGCCTTTCGCGCATTGGTGTCACTGATCGATTGCGACCTCCGGGAAGTCATCACTAGCGTCGTTAGCGAGCCAAACAAGCGCCGCGAAAAGCAGACGCCGCGCCTTTCTCTTCGAATCAGGAGTGGTGATGACCGCGCCCACGAATTCCGTGACGAGCGCCACCGGGAACAGGACGGGCCCGCTTGCGGGTGTCCGCGTCATCGACATGGCGACCGTGGTGATGGGGCCCTACGCGGCCCAGATCCTGGGTGACCTCGGCGCCGACGTGATCAAGATCGAGTCGCCCCGCGACACCGTCCGCTACGGCACGCTGCACCGCACACCCGGCATGACCCCGCTGAACCTCAACGTCAACCGCAACAAGCGCAGCGTCGAGCTCGACCTCAAGGACGACGACGGCCGCGCGCGGGCGCTGGAGCTCATCGGTGAGGCCGACATCCTCATCACGAACATGCGCATCGGCGCCCTGCAACGCCTGGGCATGGACTACGCGGCCCTCGCCGAGGCCAACCCGCGCCTGGTCTACGCCCACGCGCAGGGCTTCCGCCCCGACTCCGACCGGGCCGAGCTGGCCGCCTACGACGAGACCGTGCAGGCCGCCTCCGGGCTGCTCGACCTCGCCCAGCGCGCCGGCGACATCGGCACGCCGGCGGTGCTGCCGAGCATCTTCGCCGACAAGGTGGCGGCCCTCACCATCGCCTACTCCGCGCTGGCCGCTCTGGTGCACCAGCGGGCGACCGGGCAGGGCCAGCTGGTCGAGGTCCCGATGGCCGACACGCTGCTGTCGTTCAACCTCGTCGAGCACCTGCAGGGGCGGACGTTCGAGCCCGCGATGGGCCCGACCGGCTTCCCGCAGTCGCTGATGAAGGGCCACCGGGCCCGTCCGACCAAGGACGGACTGGCGATGATCATCCCCTACACCCCGCAGAACTGCCGCGACCTCTTCCACGCCGCCGGCCGCCCGGACCTGGCCGAGGACCCGCGGGTCAACGGCGAGTTCCTGGACGCGCGCAGCCACGGCGAGGCGATCACGCGGATGATCGAGGAGGTCACGCCCGAGCTCACCACCGCGGAGTGGATCGAGGTGTGCGCCAAGCACAGCATCCCGGTCGGCCCGGTGCTGCGGCTCGACGAGGCCGCGACCGACCCCTACGTGCGCGAGGGCGGGCTGCTCGACGTCGCCGAGCACCCCAGCGAGGGCGCCTACCGCGTGATCGGTGTGCCGATGTCCTTCTCCGCCACCCCTGCCTCGGTCCGCAGGCACGCCCCGCTGCCCGGCCAGCACACCGAGGAGGTCCTGGCCGAGCTCGCCAGGCACTCCGCGAGCACCGAAGCGAACTCAGACGCCCACGAGGAGCAGTGATGACCACCGCACTTCCCGACACGGCGGTGCGCACCGAGACCCGCGGCGACGCACTCGTGATCACCATCAACCGCCCGAAGGCGCGCAACGCCGTCAACGCCGAGGTGGCCGAGGGCATCGCCGCGGCGGTCGACGAGCTCGACGCCGACCCGGCGCTGCGGGTGGGCGTGCTCACCGGCGCGGAAGGCACGTTCAGCGCGGGCATGGACCTCAAGGCCGCCGCGCGCGGCGAGTCGGTCAGCGTCGCGGGCAAGGGCTTCGCCGGGATCACCGAGGCCGAGACGGCCAAGCCGCTGATCGCGGCGGTCGAGGGCTTCGCGTTCGGCGGCGGTTTCGAGCTGGCGCTGGCGTGCGACCTCGTCGTCGCCGCTGATACCGCGCGCTTCGCGCTGCCGGAGGTCAAGCGGGGCCTGATCGCGGGCGGTGGCGGCGTGATCCGGCTGCCGAAGCGGATTCCGCACCACGTGG
Source organism: Saccharopolyspora erythraea NRRL 2338 (assembly GCF_000062885.1). Classification (NCBI taxonomy): domain Bacteria; kingdom Bacillati; phylum Actinomycetota; class Actinomycetes; order Pseudonocardiales; family Pseudonocardiaceae; genus Saccharopolyspora; species Saccharopolyspora erythraea. Next base: position 6,049,880 of record NC_009142.1, read on the forward strand.
CGATGGAGCTGCTGCTGACCGGGCGCACGATCACCGCCGAACGCGCCCACGCGCTGGGTCTGGCCAACGACGTCGTGCCGGAGGGCACCGCGCTGGACGCCGCGCTCGCGGTGGCCGACGAGCTGAGCCGCAACGCGCCGCTGGCGCTGGCGGCGGTCAAGCGCATCGTCCGCGAGGCCGGGGCCGCGCCCGAGCAGGAAGCGTTCGCCAAGCAGCACAAGGAGATCGCGGCACTCGTGCGCTCGGACGACTTCGCCGAGGGCGTCCGCGCGTTCGGTGAGAAGCGGAGTCCGGAATGGACGGGACGCTGATGGACCGCGAGCAGATCCTGCGCAGCGTGAGCACACCGCTGACCAGTCCGGCCTACGCGCCGGTGGCGGCGCGTTTCACCGACCGCGAGTACCTCAACATCGTCTACCGCACCGATGCCGACGCGCTGCGGGCCGCGGTGCCCGAACCGCTGGAGATCGACGAGCCGCTGGTGCGGTTCGAGATCATGAAGATGGGCGACGTCACCTCGTTCGGGCCCTACGTCGAGGCGGGGCAGGCGATCCCGGTGCGGCTGGGCGACGAGCGCGGCGAGTACCTGCACGCCATGTACCTCGACAACTTCCCCGCCACGGCCGCCGGCCGCGAGATCAGCGCATACCCCAAGGTGATGGGAAAGCCGGCGCTGTACGCCGACGGCGCCGCGCTGGTCGGCACCGTCGACGTCGGGAGCCTGCGCGTGGCCAACGCGACCATGGGCTACAAGCACCATCCGCTCGACGCCGACGAGGCCCGGACGCGGATCACGGTGCCCACGTTCATGCTCAAGATCGTGCCGGGCTACGGCGGCGAGCCGAGGGTCTGCGAGCTGGTGCGCAGCCAGATCACCGACATCGTGGTCAAGGAGTCCTACACCGGTCCGGCTCGCTTGCAGCTCTTCGAGCACGTGCTGGCTCCGCTGGCCGACCTGCCGGTGCGGGAAGTCGTTTCGGCCAGCCACATCGTCACCGACCTCACCCTCGGCGGTGCGGTTCCCGTCCACGACTACCTGGAATGGTCATGAGTCCTGAGTGGAATCCCGGAGGTAGCAACACGATCGCGGTGGTCGGTGCGGGCACCATCGGGCTGGGTTGGGCGGCGCTGTTCTCCGCGCACGGCCTGGAGGTCCGCATCACCGACCCGCGCGACGACCTCGCCTCCGTCGTCGGCGACGCGATGCCGCTGCTGGCCGAGAGCATGGGGCGCGATCCCGACCAGCTGCTCGCCGGCATCGAGATCGCCGACAGCCTCGCCGACGCGGTCTCCGACGCCGACCTGGTGCAGGAGAACGGGCCGGAGCGCCTGGAGTTCAAGCAGGATCTCTTCGCCGACATCGCCCGTCACGCGCCCCCGCGCGCGGTGCTCGCATCGTCCAGCTCCGGCATCGTCGCCAGCGCCATCGCCGAACACCTGCCCGACGACGTCGCGGGACGGCTGCTCATCGCGCACCCGTTCAACCCACCGCAGGTGGTGCCGCTGGTGGAGATCGTCCCCGGCGAGCGCACCGAGGAGCGGGTGACCGAGGCGGCGACCGCCTTCTACACCGCCCTGGGCAAGACGCCGGTGCGGCTGCGCAAGGAGGTGCCGGGCTTCGTCGCCAACCGGCTGCAGAGCGCGGTGATGCGCGAGGCGACCCACCTGGTCCTGGAAGGCGTGGTGCGCGCCGACGAGCTCGACACCGTCATGAAGTCGTCGCTGGGCGGACGCTACGCCGCGGTCGGGCCGTTCGAGAGCTTCCACCTCGGCGGCGGTCCCGGTGGCATCCGGCACATGATGCGCCACCTCGGCGCCGGGATGGCCGAGCGCTGGAAGGAGCTCGGGCAGCCCGAGCCGACCCCGTCGGACATCGCCCTGGTGGTCGAGCAGACCGAGGACGCCTACGGCGCCGGCCCCGATGCCTACCGCACCCGCGCGCGCATCCGCGACCGCAAGCAGAACGCCATCAACACGATTTCCCAGATCGAAGGTGACTGATCAGAAATGGCCAAGGTGAACCCCAACCCCGACTTCTTCGGCTTCGCCGAGCTGCTCTCCGAGTCCGAGCGCGCCGAGCTGGCCGAGATCCGCGAGTACCTGGAGCGTGAGATCAAGCCGATCGCCAACGAGGCGTGGGCGAACGCGGAGTTCCCCGCCGAGGCGATCGAGAAGTTCGCCAAGCTCGGCGTCGCGGGCGTCCAGTACCCCGACTACGGCGACGGAAAGCCGCGCAGCGCGCTGTTCACCGGGTTCCTCAGCGTCGAGCTGAACCGGGTCGACCCGTCCCTCGCGGTGTTCTCGGGTGTCCACAGCGGACTGGCGATGGGCAGCATCCACGGCGGTGGCGACCAGGAGCAGCGGGACCGCTGGATGCCGGACATGGTCGCGATGAACAAGATCGGCGCGTTCGCCCTCACCGAGCCCGAAGGCGGCTCCGACGTCGCGGGCGGCATGCGCACCACCGCGCGGCGCGAGGGCGACGAGTGGGTGCTCGACGGCGCCAAGCGCTGGATCGGCAACGGCACCTTCGCCGACCTGGTCGTGGTGTGGGCGCGCGACGAGGCCGACGGCAACGTCAAGGGCTTCGTGGTCGAGAAGGGCACGCCCGGCTTCACCGCAACCAAGATCGAGGGCAAGATCGCGCTGCGCACCGTGCAGAACGCCGACATCGTCCTGGACGGCGTGCGCGTGCCGGAGGCCAACCGGCTGCAGGGCATCAACAGCTTCCGCGACACCGCGCGCGTGCTGGCCAAGACCCGCGGCGGCGTGGCCTGGCAGGCCGTCGGCGTGGCGATGCGCGCCTACGAGCTGGCGCGCGAGTACGCGGTGGAGCGCGTGCAGTTCGGCAAGCCCATCGCGTCGTTCCAGATGATCCAGGACCTGCTGGTGAAGATGCTCGGCAACGTCACGGCCATGTTCGGCGTGGTGGTGCGCCTGGCGCAGCTCACCGAGCAGGGCACCGCGGGCGCCGACCAGGCCGCGCTGGCCAAGGCGTTCACCACGACCCGCATGCGCGAGGTGGTGTCCTGGGCGCGGGAGCTGTTCGGAGGCAACGGGATCGTGCTCGACCACGAGATCGCGAAGTTCTTCTCCGACGCCGAGGCGGTGTACTCCTTCGAAGGCTCGCGGGAGATGAACACTCTCATCGTCGGCAAGTCCATCACCGGCATCAGCGCCTTCGCCTGATCCTGGAAGCGAAGGGCGGGCCGTCGGCAGTGCCGGCGGCCCGCCTTTCGTTTGCACCGAGGGCAAAACGTCGAGCGTTGGGGTGGTTGTGCGCGAACACCGGCGCGCCCGGCTGTTTCGCGCACCTCGGCGCCGGGATCATGGCGCCTCCACTCGAACCCCGGGGGAACCCCATGACGCAGTCCGACCCAACGGTCCGCAGCCAGGAACTCGGCGACGAACTCCGCGCGCTGCGCGAGGCCAACACCCTCAGCCTCGTCGACGCGGCCAGGCGCATCGACGCCTCCGGCAGCAAGCTCAGCCGCATCGAAACCGGCATCAGCGCCCCGTCGGCCGAAGACGTCTCCGGCCTGCTGGTGCTTTACGGCGTGACCGGCGAGAAGCGCAGGGAGCTCCTCGCTCTGGCAAGGGAGTCCGAACGCCGAGGCTGGTGGCAGCGCAACCACCCGGGCTTCGCGGAACGGCAACGAACACTCGTGTCGCTGGAGGCGAAAGCCGACAGCATCGTCAACTTCGAGGCGATCGTGGTGCCGGGACTGCTCCAGACAGGTGAGTACACCCGGGCGATCATGCAGGGCGTTGGCGTGAAGCCCGAGTCCGAGATCGAGGCACGCATGGTCACACGGCTCCACCGGCACAAGGTGCTCCGGCGGGAGCGACCACCGCGATTGCTCGCCATACTCGACGAACTCGTGTTGCACCGGCGCATCGGCGGCGGTGACGTACTGCGTCGCCAACTCGAGTTCCTGGTCGAGGCGAGCACGCTGCCCAACATCAACGTCCGCGTCGTGCCGAACGACGGGCTCGCGCACCCTGGGATCGAGGGAGCGTTCACGGTCCTACGACGCTCAGGCCGGTCGCCGGTCATCTTCGCGGAAACCCTGACCTCGTGCATATTCCTGGAGGACCGCATCGAGATAGAGCGGTACGAGTCCGCTCTCCGCACCTTGTCAGAACGGGCTCTGGACGAACGGCAGTCGGTACAGTTGATGACGGACCTGGCTCGACGGCTGGACTCGGAGGCGACCGGCACATGACCACCATCGATGCGCACACCCTGACCTGGCAAAAGAGCAGCTACAGCGGCAGCAACATCAACTGCGTCGAGGTCGCCCGGGTGCCCGAGGCCGTTGCCGTCCGGGACTCCAAGGACCCCGACGGCCCCGCCCTCGTCTTCACCCCCACTGCCTTCACCGCCTTCCTGCGTCGGCTCTGAACCAGGGACGGCCTTCGATGGCGTCTCGCACCCTCTACCTCGCACGACACGGAGATGCCCCGGCCGGCGACTCGCTGAGCGAAGCAGGCCGCGCCCAGGCCGCGCTGCTCGGCGAACGCCTGCGCGACGTCCCTCTCTCCGCGATCCACCACAGCCCGTGGCCGCGCGCCGTCGAGACCGCGAAGCTGGTCGCCGAGAAGGTCCCGAACGTTGCGGTCACGGTGTCGGAAGCGCTCGGTGACCACGTGCCTCCGGTAACGGACGGCGTTGAGCTTCCGGCCGCATATCGGGAGTTCATCAACGCCCAACCGGCGGTCGAACTGGAGCGGGGCGCTTCGCTTGCCGAAGCCGCGATCCGGCTTTTCACCGGCGAGGCCGAGTCCGACAGCCACGAGCTGCTGGTCACGCACGCCTTCGTCATCGGCTGGTTCGTCCGGCACGCCCTCGACGCGCCGGACTGGCGTTGGATGGGCCTGAACGCGGCGAACTGCTCGCTCACCATCATCCGCTACCACCCCGGCCGGCCTCCATCCCTGTTGTGCTTCAACGACCTGAGCCATCTTCCGGAGACCCTGCGGTGGACCGGGTTCCCCGCGGAGCTGCGCCCGTGACCCGGACGCGACCCCGACGGCCAGCCCTCGCCTTCACCGCCTCCTGCGCCGGTTCTGAACGCCTGTTCGCTCGGCCGAGTGGACGTCGTTCGCTGTGATCGCCGGGCGGTGCCGCGCTCGCTAGCGTGAAGACATGGTCGCGCCGGCGGATCGCCGCGCCGGACGGAAGGCGGAGCGGATGTCGGAAAGCCGTGGCAGGAAACTCACCACCGGTGTCGTCGTCGCGCGCACCGGGCGGCTGTCGAAGCTGGGTGACCCGCTGCAGTTCGCGATGGACCTGCTCGCGCCGAAGCTGCGTCGGATCACCAACTCCGGTCGCCAGTACGAGGTCCGGCTCGTGAGCCGGGACAGCCGTTCCGAACCCACCGCCGCGCGCACCGCGACCAGGGAACTGGTCCAGGACGAAGGCGCCGCCGTCGTCGTGACGCTCGCAGGTACGCAGGTGTTGCCCGCGGTGGCCGACACCTGCGAGGAACTGGGCGTGCCGTGCGTGTCGAGCACCTTCCCGTGGCAGGTCTACTACTACGGGCGCGGCGCGACCGCCGACCGGCCGTTCCGGTGGACGTACCACTTCTGCTGGGGGCTCGGCGACATCGCCGGGATATTCGCCGATATGTGGCAACGAGTGGGTCCCGAGGTGGAAGTCGGCGCGCTGTGGAACGACGACCAACAGGGCAACTGGTCACGCCACCGCGAACACGGGTTCCTCCCGGTCGCCGAAGCGCGGGGCCACGAACTGGTCGATGCGCCCGCATACCACGAACCCGCTACGGATTTCGACGACCAGATCGCGCGATTCCGTTCCTCCGGGGTGGAAGTCATCACCAGCACCGCCACCGCCGCCGATCTCGCGTTGTTCCGGAAGCAGGCGGCTGAGAGCGGCCTGTTCCCTCGGCTGATCACCTGCTCGCGCTGGCTGGCCTACCCGAGCGGCCCGGACCTGGCCGAGGCGAAGGTGGCGACCCTGGTCTACTGGACGCCGCGCCACCCGTACCGCTCGTCGATCGACGGCATGCGCCCGGACGGGCTGGTCCAGGCGTACGAGCGGCAGACCGGGAACCAGTGGCTCCAGCCGCTCGGCCTGGCCTACGCCCTCTTCGAGGTCGCCGCGCACGCCCTGTCGACCGCCTCCGACCCCACCGAACGGGGCTCGGTGGCCGAGGCGATCAGCACGACCCGGCTGGAGACGATCGCCGGCGTCCTGGACTGGACGCGGGGACCGGTCCCCAACGTCGCGACCATCCCGCTGGCCGGAGGGCAGTGGCAGCCGGGTACGCACCACCATCCCCACGACCTCGCGATCGTCAGCTCCGGCGTCCCCGGTCTCCGGGTCGAGGCCGACCTCGAACTCCTCCGCTGACGCGCTGTGCCGCACGCGCGGGTTCTTCGATGAACCGGACCGCCGTGACCTCCCGGATGTGGACCACGGCGTCGAACCAGGTGCCGAACGCGCAGCCGGACAGGCTGTGGTCGGCGTCGGCGGCGGCGTCGTAGCGCGGGCCGATGACGCGCGTGCGGGTCGGCAGGTCGCGCCAGCGCCGGACCTCGCTCGGCACGGGGCCGCGCAGGTCCAGCACGAACGCGTCCTGGTCGATCTCGGCGAAGACCGACTCGGCCAGCACCGGCGAGGCCGGCACCACCTCCCACAGCAGGCTGCCGTGGTCGAAGGTCAGCGCGACCGAAACGTACTCGGCGCCGAAGTGGTCGCCGAGGTAGGTGCCGTCGGTCACCGCGGTGCGCGTGGCTCCCTGCGGGCGGTGCACCGCGGAGTGCCCCGTCCCTCCCCAGTAGACGATGCGCGCGCCGGTCACCTCGTGCCAGCGGATGATGCCGTCGGCCATCAGAGTGCTGTCGTGCTCTCCCGCGTGGTAGGCGAAGAAACCGGCGACGATGCGGGCGTTCCACTCGGCCTCGGCCTGCCCTTCGTGCGCGGGCAGCGCGCTGACGATCTGGTGGACCCGGCGGGCGCGCGCCAGCAGTCCCGCCCGGTCGTGATGGGAACGGACCCACTCGACGTGGTCGGCGACAGCGCCGTTCGGCCGCAGCTCGGCGTAGTGCCGCTCCGCTTCGGCGGAGTCCGGGCTGTGCCGGCGCACGTGGACGAGCACCGCGTCGTAGGCGTCGGCGCGCACGCGCGCGTAGTCGATGCCGACGAGACGGACGGGATCGCCGGGGTGGTCGCGGTTGTAGGCTCGCAGCCACGCCAGCGCGGACACGAACTCCTCGGTGCGCCACACGCCCCAAGCGTCGTCGAGCAGCGCTCGGACATCGCCTTCGCCGGTGCGGATGTGGTGGTCGAACTGCTGGGCCTTCGTCCAGTCCTCCTCGATCACCAGCGCGCGGAAACCCATGCGTTCGACCAGGAACCTCAGCAGGCGGAACTTGACCGCGAACAGCTCGTGGGCGAACCGCGTCGCCTCGCCGATGCCGACGACCTGGGCATCGCCGACGATGCCGCGCAACGGTTCCAGGTCGCTGAGCGGGTCGACGTCCGAAGTGCCGGTGCTGATGGGGTGGGCGCGCTCGCCGACCCAGCGCGCGACCGCGGCGCGGTCGAGCGGGGCGGGATGGTCGAGCGGGGCGGGGTGGTCGAGTGGGGCGGGGTGGTCGAGTGGGGCGGGGTGGTCGAGTGGGCTGGAGTGGTCGGTCACGGGTTCCTCCTCTGCTGCCGGTGCGCCGACGGTAGGAGCTCCAGCGGACTCGAAGTCAACACCCGACCGGTGTTCCCGGGACGGCGCACACCGCCCCGGGAACATCATTCGGAAACCGTGACCGAATCAGCCGTTCGCTGAAATCCGGCCGGAGAAAGAACCGCAACTGAGCTGGGTGCTGCCTTCGTAGTTGCACGCCTGGTAATTGATCCAGCCCGAGTCGGGAATGGAGAGGTTGTGGTCCAGGCAGGTGCCGAACCCGACGTCGGCGTGCTTGGTCTTCAGCCCGGAACTGTCGCTGCGGTAGTAGCGGGCGACCGGGTGGTGCCCGTCCGAGGCATTGTCGCAGATGTAGAGGTGTTCCCCGGTGGGGTTGAAGCACACCATCGCGCCGCCGTCCCCGGAGTAGACGGGGTAGTAGCACTCCGCCGCCGTGACGGCGTCACCGTCGCCGGACAGCACCGAGACGGTGGCGCTCGGCGCGGCTGCCCGCACCTCGCCGGTCGCCGGAGTCGCATGGGCGAGCCCCGTCCATCCCAGCACCAGGCCGAAGGCGGCAGCGCACACCGTGATTCTTCTCCTCATTCAAAACCCCCGTGTTTCCACGCGACCACCATGAATGGTGACCGATTTCTTCTCACCCTGACCCCCAGGGCAGGGATGAGATTACTCAGTTCCGGGAAAAGGAATAGCGGCGAAGAGCAGGAACACCCGAAGGTAGCGCGGTGGCGCTCCGATGGAGCAGTTCCGCTGCGTCACACGGGTTCGCCGATCACGTTCGGTGCGCTGGACGGCACGACGATGCGGACGAACGAGTTGTTTCCGGTCCGGCGAAGAGCAATCCCGGCCCGCCGCGCAACGACCGGCCCTCCGACGGCGATAGAAATGTCCACCCACCACGAGCAGTGCGGGGGCTCTTTTCGTCGGGCGTCCGCATCCGCCCGTCCGCCTTGGGCGGAAGCCACACCCGGGCTCGCCCAAGCGGGACCGAGCCCGGCGGAAGCCATCCCCGCCGGGCTCTGCTTCGATTCCTGATCACACGTGACTCCAGCGACGGGTACCGGCCAGCTGATTCAGCTGTTCCACCCCTGCCACCGGGCGAGGCCGCCGTGGCCGCTAGGGCAATTCCGGGCAACACCTCTGCCCGATCATGCGGCCGGCGTCGCGCGAGATCGCCCGCCACCGTGAAGGACCGGATCGGACAGCGCCGCATGAGCGCCCGCTGGTCCTTTTAGGATAGATTCCAAGCTGTAGGTGTCTCGCTCGGCAAAGCGGCCCGCGAGGTCTTCGGCGTAGGGCAGACCGAGCGTCCTTTACGGGCACGCTTCCCAGCGCGTTCGCGCTCGATCCGTGCACAGGGCTTGGGTCCTCGCTCGCTTCGTGCTTGGGTCCAGCGGGAGTAAAGTCAGTGAATCACATCAAGGAGAACGCGATGCCGGCGAAGCTGACCGTGGATCTTCACCCGATCTTCCGCAGCGACAGGGACATCGACAACGCGGTGCGCAACGTGATCTTCCGCGCGGCCGGCGAGAACGTCCCGCTCGTCGAGATCATTCCAGGCAAGGGTTCCGGCAAGCTCAAGAACCGCGTTCTCGCGATGCTCAAGCAGCCCCACATCAAGAAGCTGTACCGGCGGGTGGAGGTGGCCCCCGGCAACGACGGGATGGTGCTGGTGCACTTGAGGTAGGCGGCCAGGTCCCAGATCCGCGGCCGGGGCGGGGTCTGGTGCCCAAACACCTCCGCGCCCAAGCTACCCGCCGAACCCGACGCCCAACCGGTGCCGCCGGGCGCGGCCGTTCGCAGCGGCCGCGCCCGACCGTGTCAGCCCAGTTGGTCGAGCCGCTCCCGGTACTCCTTCGTGCTGATCTCGCCTCTGGCGTAGCGGTCGGCGAGAACGTCCTTGGCGCGCTGGGCGCCGGAGCGGTCGCGCTGCCGCGAGCCGCGGACGGCCAGCCAGACCACGGCGGTGATCAGGCCCGCGAGCAGCAGCAGGAAGAACAGGCCGATGATCCAGCCGGGGCCACCGCCGTGCGGCGGTCCCCAGCCTCCCGGGTGGCCGAGCAGTAACGCTTGGCGCGCTGTTCGGCGGCCACCTGGGCGGTGCTGGCCCGATACCCGTCACGGCCGGTGGTGTTGCGGTCCAGCTCCCGGCCGATGGTCGAGCGATGCCGCTTCAGCCGGCGGGCGATCTCGGCCCGGCCGTGCCCCCAGGCGTGCAGGATCGCGATCTCCTCCCGCCCCGCCAGCGACAGATACCGACCCGAGATCTCGCTCTCACGTTGCTGATCACCCCGCCAGCCTGCCGGAACCACTTCCCCCAGTCGGCGCGGACACCCCCGCGGCCTCGCTGGCCGCCTCCAGCGACCCCTGAGTTGCAACCACCCCCTGAACCCGCGGTGATACGTCAGAAAAAGATCCCGGAGCCAGAGGGCGCCTGAGGTTCCGCCACCGGACCCGCTGCGCAAGGCGAGTCCAAAAGCGAATTCAGAACCCCTCAGACCCGCTCGTCCAGCCGGTCCCGCAGCGGCTCGTAGTCGTGGCCGGGGAAGATCCGCGGGAAGACCTCCAGCATTTCCCGCAGGTCGTCGGCCACCAGATCGAACTCGTCGCATCCGCGGTCGACGTCCGCGAACAGCAGCTGCCAGCCGACCACGCCCTTGGTCACCAGCAGCGCGTCGAGGTACCCGCCGTAGTCGAGGTCGAGCCGGTACAGCTCGCTGGTGCCGTCGAAGTACCAGACCTCCGGCGAGGTGGCACCGGCCGGGAAGAGCAGCGCCGAGAGCACGCCGTCGCCGGACACCGGATGTTCGTCGAAGGGGTGCATGTGCTGGTACACCTGCGATTCCGCCTCGGTCGCGAACTCGGTCTCCAGGTAGGCGCCCGTCTGCGCCATCGCCCCGGCGAGGTGGCACACCGAGAACTCGCCCACCAGGTCGCCCGCACGCCACTTGCAGCCGACGACCTCGAAGCCCAGGAAGTGCCGCCGCAGCGCGGGATCCAGCACCACCCCGTGCTGGTCGGCGATCAGCCCGAACGCGTTCTGCGCGTCCCCGATGTCGGCGACCGGCCCCAGTTCCTCGTGCACGAGGTCCACTTCCCCGGCGCCGCGGAGCTCGTCGAGCATCGCGACGTACCGGCGCTCGTAGTCGCTGAGCTCCAGAGTGCCGTACCCCATGTCGTCCACCATCCGCGAACCCGCCGCCTCGACCGTGCACTCCCGCACGATCCCGTTCGTGGCGTAGGACGTGGGCGGTGCGGCTCGGGTTCCCGCCCAGCGCTGGGGAATCCGCGGCAGACCGGGTCTTCCGAAGCCGCAACCAGATCCCCAGTGCGGCTTCGCGGTTGCGCCGCACGGAGTTGTGCGCGGTGCTGCGCACGGAGATCCGGCGGCGCGGCGCCCAGATCCAGTACTGCATCCCGACCGAGAACGGCGTCCCGACCGAGTCGTGCGCCGCTGACGGAGCCGGCGGCGCCGACCGCCTCACTCGATGCCGGCGGCGTCCATCCCGCGCAGTTCCTTCTTCAGGTCCTGGATCTCGTCGCGCAGGCGCGCCGCCAGCTCGAACTGCAGGTCGCGGGCCGCGCTCATCATCTGGTCGTTGAGCTGCTGGACCAGGTCGGCCAGCTCGGCGCGCGGCATCGACTTGATGTCGCGGTCCTCCAGGAGGCCGGCGCTGCCCACCGCTTCGCCGCTGGGCTTCTTGCCGCGCGAGACGTTGCGGCCCGAACCGCCGACGGCCACCTCCTCGGTGTCCTCCGACTCGCTGTAGACCCGGTCGAGGATGTCGGCGATCTTCTTCCGCAGCGGCTGCGGGTCGATGCCCTTCTCCTCGTTGTAGGCGATCTGCTTCTCGCGCCGCCGGTTCGTCTCGTCGATGGCGTGCCGCATCGAGTCGGTGATCCGGTCGGCGTACATGTGCACCTGCCCGGAGACGTTCCGCGCCGCGCGGCCGATCGTCTGGATCAGACTGGTGCCGGAGCGCAGGAAACCCTCCTTGTCGGCGTCCAGGATGGACACCAGCGACACCTCGGGCAGGTCCAGGCCCTCGCGCAGCAGGTTGATGCCGACCAGCACGTCGTACTCGCCCAGCCGCAGCTGGCGCAGCAGCTCCACCCGGCGCAGCGTGTCGACCTCGGAGTGCAGGTAGCGGACCCGGATGCCGAGCTCGAGGAAGTAGTCGGTGAGGTCCTCGGCCATCTTCTTGGTCAGCGTGGTCACCAGCACCCGCTCGTCGCGCTCGGCGCGCTCGCGGATCTCGTGCACCAGGTCGTCGATCTGGCCCTCGGTCGGCTTGACCACGACCTCCGGGTCGACCAGCCCGGTCGGGCGGATGACCTGCTCGACGAACTCGCCGCCGGCCTGCCCCATCTCGTACGGGCCCGGCGTCGCCGACAGGTACACCGTCTGCCCGATCCGGTCGGCGAACTCCTCCCAGGTCAGCGGGCGGTTGTCCAGCGCGCTGGGCAGCCGGAAGCCGTGCTCGACCAGGGTCCGCTTGCGGGAGGCGTCGCCCTCGTACATGCCGCCGACCTGCGGGACGGTCACGTGCGACTCGTCGATGATCAGCAGGAAGTCGTCCGGGAAGTAGTCGAGCAGGGTCGCCGGGGCCGAACCGGCGGGCCGGTCGTCGACGTGCCGCGAGTAGTTCTCGATGCCGGAGCAGAAGCCGACCTGGCGCATCATCTCGATGTCGTACTGGGTGCGCATCCGCAGCCGCTGGGCCTCCAGCAGCTTGTTCTGCTTCTCCAGCTTGGCGAGTTGCTCGTCGAGCTCGGCCTCGATGCTGCGGATCGCCTTCTCCATCCGCTCCGGGCCCGCCACGTAGTGCGTGGCCGGGAAGATGCGCAGCTCGTCGACCTCGCGGACCACCTCGCCGGTCAGCGGGTGCAGGTAGTAGAGCCGGTCGATCTCGTCGCCGAACATCTCGATGCGCACCGCCAGCTCCTCGTAGGCGGGGATGACCTCGACGGTGTCGCCGCGCACCCGGAAGGTGCCGCGGGCGAACGCGATGTCGTTGCGCGTGTACTGCACGTCGACCAGCGCCCGCAGCAGCACGTCGCGGTCGGTCTCCCCGCCCACCTGCAGCTGGATCGAGCGGTCCAGGTACGACTGCGGCGTGCCCAGGCCGTAGATGCACGACACCGACGAGACCACCACGCAGTCGCGGCGGCTGAGCAGGTTCGACGTCGCGGAGTGGCGCAGCCGCTCGACGTCCTCGTTGATCGAGGAGTCCTTCTCGATGTAGGTGTCGGTCTGCGGGACGTAGGCCTCGGGCTGGTAGTAGTCGTAGTAGCTGACGAAGTACTCGACGGCGTTGTCCGGGAAGAACCCGCGCAGCTCGTTGGCGAACTGGGCGGCCAGCGTCTTGTTCGGCTCCAGCACCAGCGTGGGCCGCTGGACCCGCTCGATCAGCCACGCGGTGGTCGCCGACTTGCCGGTACCGGTGGCGCCGAGCAGCACCACGTCGGTCTCGCCCGAGTTGATGCGGCGCTCCAGGTCGTCGATCGCCTGCGGCTGGTCGCCCGCGGGCTGGTAGTCGCTGACCATGCGGAAGCGCCCGCCCGTGCGCGGGATGTCGCTCACGGGGCGGAACTCGGAGTGGGCCAGGACGGGGTGCTCAGTCGCGAAAGCCATAGCCTGCCGAACCAGATCTTGGGGGTGGACACTTCCCGGCGTCGCCGCCGTCGGTTGTCCACGCTACCCCCAGGCACCGACACCGCACCGATGTCGCCGCCGCGCCGCCCCAGGCGCCACACCGGTCACCGCCGCCACAGACCGCCGCCGCGCCTCCCGCAACGCAGTTGGCACTGGCGTCCCTGGTTGCCGGTGAGCCGCTGCCGAACGGCTTCCGCGGGCTGATACTGGGGTCGACCGCTCCGGCGGCTCTGCCACCGGGGACGGTCGCAGCCGCTTCTGGAGGTGGTGTGATGTCCACCAGTACACCGATCACCGGGCATCCTGACCTTGCCGAACTGCGCGCCCGCTACGACCGGGCCGCCGAGACCCCCACCGCGCAGGCCGCCGACGGGGCGATCGTCCTCGGCGGGCTGTTCATCGCCCTCTCCCCATGGATCGCCGGGTTCAGCGGGGTGGGCTCGCTGGCGATGAACAACTTCGTCACCGGCTTGGCCACGGCGGTCCTGGGCCTGTGCTTCGCGGCGGCTTTCCACCGCACGCACGGGATCGCGTGGGTCTGCCCGGTGCTGGGTCTCTGGGCGATCCTGTCGGTATTCGTCATCAGCGGGACCGCGATCACGGCCACCACCGTGCTCTGCAACGTCATCGGCGGCGCGGTCGTGCTGCTGGCGGGCCTGGCCACCATGGCCCCCTCGATGATGCCGCAGCGTGGGGGGAGGAGAGCTTGACCCCGACCGGATCGGAGGTGGCGAGTATTGTCGCAGGAAACCGGGCGCGGCGTTGGACGCGACGTCGCGCCCCTGCATAGGGTGCGGACGTGACGACCCAGCGCGACATCGCCAACCGGCTGGGGCTGCCGGTCCACCCGCCGAAGACCGAGATCTTCGACCTCGCCGCGCGCACGAACACCGATCCGAAGCAGATCGTGCGAGACGTCGACTTCTACCGCGTGGAGCCGTTCGGCCTCTACCTCGCGCGCCCGATGCCGGGCCACCCGCGGCTTCGTTACCTGCGGTCGTGGCTGCTGCCCGGACTCGGGCTGCGGATCAGCCGCTTCGACTGGCACCCCGGCCACGAGCGGGATCTGGACTTCTACCTCGACGTGGTCGGCGTCGAGCGCGGCGAGGAGAGCTGGCGCACCGTTGACCACTACCTGGACATCGAAGTCCGCGCCGGCCGCGAGGCGCGGCTGCTCGACGTCGACGAGTTCCTGGTTGCCACCAAAGCGGATCTGCTCGACGAGCCAACCGCGCGGCAGGCGCTGGAGACCGCCTGCGCCGCCGTCGAGGGACTGGCCCGGCACGGCTACGACCTGGCGGAGTGGTTGCGGCACAACGGAATCGAACTCTCCTGGCCCGGGCACCGTTCTTGAGTCTGCCGAAGCGGTGCGCACTCCCGCTACCGCCATCCCGGTGACGGAGGCGGCACGCGCGGAATCGATATCCGACGAGCTCTGAAAAGTTATGTTAAAAGTCGCTACTGTTGATCTACACCACGCTTTTTGCCATTAATCTCTGCGCCGTGGGCATGGTGGCTTCTTCTCCTCGGCTGGTGGACGTTATCGACCTGTTCAGCGCTCGGCGGTCCCATTCCTCGGGCGCCGTGATGGGACTGGACGTGTGCCGCGTAGAACCCTGGGGGCTGTCGCTGGAGTGCTCCACGCCCGAGGACCCCGCCGCAGACAGCGAGGTCACCTGGCTGCTGCCCGACCTGGGCCTCAAGCTCACCCGCCACCGCCCGCGCCGCAGGCACTCCCGCCGCGGGCCGAGCCTGCTGACCGCGGTGCACGTCGAGCGCGACACCCGCTCCTGGACCACCACCGACCTGCTGCTCGGCCTGGAGGTGCCCGACCAGGGGCCGGCGCGCATCGCCCAGTACGAGGAGTTCGCCGACGCGGTCTCCGGTGGGCTGATCCGGCTCAGCGAAGCCGATTACGCGCTGCGGACCGTGCACCGCACGCTGGAGGAGATCAGCCTGCACCGCGACCTGAACCAGTGGCTGGCCCACCGGGGCATCTTCGACATCTGGTGACCTGCTGACCCTCGCCGGGACGCGAGCCGGGGGGCGCCCACAGCCCATCGGTGGTGTCCCCGGCCCGCGCGCGGCCCGCGCGCGGAGGCGGTTAGCTTCGATGCCGAAGGGTGAGCGCGGTCCCCGCAGCGGCGGGGCCGCCGGGTAGCGGAGCACCAGATGGTCAAGCTGGACCGGTTGATCAACGTCCTCGGTGGACTGGGCGCCAGGCTCGTGTGCGCGCCGCGCAGCAGGCGGACCGAGCTGCGCTCGGTGGCGCTGCACGATCCCGCCGAACCGGCCGACCGGTCCGACGACGTGCTGCTCGCCGTCGGGGTCGACGCATCGGCGGCGGCGGAACTGCTCGCGTCCACGCGCGCCGCCGTCGTCGTCTTCCGGGCATCCGAACTCGGCGACGGGGCGCTGGCGACCGCCGGGGAGCGCGGTGTCGCGGTCGTGGTCGCGGCCCCGGAGGTGTCGTGGGGCCAGCTCGCCGGTGTCGTCTACGGCCTGGTGCTGGAGGGGCGCGAGACCGAGGCCGGACGCGGGCCGACCGACCTGTTCGCGCTCGCCGACACGCTGGCCGGGTCGGTCGGCGGGCCGGTGACCATCGAGGACCACCACTGCGGCGTGCTGGCCTACTCCAGCGAGCAGACCGGTGCCGACCCCGCCCGGCTGGAGACGATCCTCGGACGCAGGGTGCCCGAGGCGGTGCGGCGCGAGCTGGCCGCCCGAGGCGTGTTCGAGCACCTCGCGGCGTCGGACCAGCCGCTCTTCGTGGAGCCGCTGGAGGCGGGCGCGGGGCGCGGCCGAGCGGTGGCCGCCGTGCGGGCGGGCCGGGAGCTGCTCGGCTCGATCTGGGTGGAGACGCCCGCTCCGCTGGGCCCGGCGGGCGAGACCGCGCTGGTCAACGGGGCGCGCACGGCCGCGCTGCACATGCTGCGCAGTCGCGCGAGCGCGGACCTGGAACGCCAGATCGAGTCCGACCTGGTGATCGGGCTCGTCGAAGGCGACGGCGACCCCGCCGCCGAACTGAGCAGGCTGGGATTCCGGGGGGCGAGCTTCCGGGTCGTGGCGGTGCAGGCCCACGACGGCGGCGAGCACGCCGCGTCGGCGCTGCTGGCCTTCGAACGCGCGACGACCGGGTTCGGCTGGACGCGTCCGGGGCGCAGCGCCCTGTTCGCCAACACCGTCTACACGGTCCTCCCGTACGACGAGGCGGCCCGCGCCCGCGAGTGGGTGCGCACGCTGGCGCGCGACATCCCGTCCGGGATCACCGTGCTCGCCGGGATCGGCGGAGCCGCCGGACCGGGAGAGCTGGTGAGCAGCAGGCAGGAGGCCGACGAGAGCCTGGCGCTGCACGCCGCCCGCGGCGGCGCCGAGGTCGCCGTGGTCTACGACGACGACTGGCACGAGATCCTGCTCCAGCGGCTGCGCCGGGCCGCGGGCGCCGGCCGCCAGCCAGCCCGCGGCCCCGTCGCCCGGCTGCGCCGCCACGACGAGGTCCACGGGACGCACTACGCCGAGACGCTGCGCGCGTGGCTGGAGTGCCAGTCCGACCTCGCCGCGGCCGCGGCGCGCCTGGGCATCCACCCGAACACGGTCCGCAACCGGATGCGGAAGATGGCCGAGATCGTCCCGCTGGAACTGGACGACCCGGACGCCCGGCTCGCCATGATCATCGCCCTGGCTGTCTAGATTCCAAAGCAGCGAAGCCGCTTGGCCCACCCCCGCATTTTTCGCGGCGTATGGCTGGATACGTGAGAAAAAGATCCCGGAGCCAGAGGGCGCCTGAGGTTCCGCCACCCGCGCCGCCAAGCAGGATGAGTCGGTTCAACGACAGCTCAGGCTATGCCGAACGCAGGTAGTGCTCCGCGATGTCGTCGCTGGTGGTGAGCCACACGCCGGGGTGGTTCGCGACGTGCTCCAGCGCCTGGTCCAGGTACTTGGCCCGGAAGGGCTGGCCGATGACGAAGGGATGCAGGGCCAGCGCCATCACCCGGCCGCTGCCCGCCGCGTCGGCGTGGAGCTGCTCGAGCTGGTCCTCCACGATCCGCACGAAGTCCGGCCCGCTGAGGCTCTTGCCCACGAACAGGCTGATGTCGTTCAGCTCGATGGCGTAGGGGACGCTGAGCATCCCCGGTGCGTTCAGCCGGTACGGCTGGTCGTCGTTGGTCCAGTCGAGGACGTAGCTCAGGCCGAGCTCGGCCAGCAGCGACGGCGTCTGGAAGCTCTCGGTGAGCCCCGGTCCCATCCACCCGCGCGGCCGGCGACCGGTCGCCTTCTCGATGGTGCCGACGACCTCGCCCAGGTAGGCGCGTTCCTCGTCGGCTGGCAGGTCGGCCTGGAACGTGGAGTTGTTCTTGCCGTGGGCCAGCCACGCCCAGTCGCGGGCCAGCCCGGCCTCGACGATCTGCGGGTACCGCTCGACCACGTCGGAGTTGAGCAGCGCGCTCGCGCGCATCCCGTGCCGGTCGAGGCTGTCGACCAGCCGCCACAGGCCCATCCGAGGCCCGTAGTCGCGCCATCCGTAGTTCAGCGGGTCCGGCACCAGCCGCGCGGTGCCCTCGAAGATGCTCGTCGCCGGGCGGTCGACCCGGTAGTGCTCGATGTTCACGCCCACGTAGAAGGCGACCCGCGCACCACCCGGCCAGTGGATCGGCTCCCGCTCCACGATCGGGCTGTAGCCGAAGAGTTCGTTGTCCATGGCACCCACGGTGAAACATTCACACAGATGTGAAGGTCAAGCGCGAACCCGGAGACGGTGCGGTTCGGCCAATCTGAGCCGCTCGAATTGTGCGAAATCCACAGCGACTTCGCCGCCAGCCGGAGCCATGCTCGTCGCTGTCGGAGCAGGAGAGGTGGAGGACATGCGCGAGGACGGGATGGACCGGGCCCCGGAGAAGGTCGTCGTGGTCGGTGCCGGTGTGGTCGGGCTGTCGACGGCGTGGTTCCTGCGGGAGCACGGCGTCGAGGTGTCGGTCGTGGACCGGCGGGCGGTCGCCGCCGGTGCTTCCTGGGGCAACGCCGGATACGTCTCCCCCGGGTTCACCGTCCCGCTGCCCGAACCCGGCGTCCTGCGCTACGGGCTGCGCTCGCTGACCGACCGCGACGCGCCGCTGTACGTGCCCGCATCAGCCGACGCCGGGCTCTGGTCGTTTCTCGCCCGGTTCGCCCGCCACTGCACGGCGCGCGCATGGCGCCGGTCGATGGAAGCCTTCGCACCGCTCAACGCCGCCTGCCTCGGAGCGTTCGACGAGCTGGCCCGGGGCGGTGTGCGGGCTCGCGCGGTGCCCGCCCCGATCACCGCCGCGTTCGAGCGGCGCGAGCAGGTCGCCGAGCTGCGCCACGAGTTCGAGAAGATCCGGCAGGCCGGGCAGGACGTCGAGTTCAGCGAGCCGGACATCGCCGAGGTCGACGTGCCCCAGCTGTCCTCGCGCATCGAGGCGGTGCTGCGGCTGGAAGGGCAGCGCTTCGTCGACCCCGGCGAGTTCACGCGCGCCCTCGCTCGCGGTGCCGAAGCGCGCGGGGCGAGCATCCGCACCGGTTTCGCCGTGCGCGACGTGTTCCGCAGCGGCTCGCGGCTCGTCGTCAGGAGCGAACAGCACGACGGGATCACCGCCGACGCCGTGGTGCTGGCGACGGGCGCGTGGCTGTCGCCGCTGGCCCGCGGGTTCGGCGTCCGCAGGCAGGTGCGCGCGGGGCGCGGCTACTCCTTCACCGTCCCGACCGAGCATCCCGTTCCCGGGCCGGTCTACCTGCCCGCCGTGCGCGTCGCCTGCACGCCCTACCAGGGCGCGATGCGGGTCGCCGGGACCATGGAGTTCCGCGACCCCGACGCACCGCCGGAGCCGGCTCGCATCGAGGCGATCGTGCGCTCGGCCCGTCCGCTGCTGCGCGGCGTCGACTGGAGCGCTCGCCAGGACGAGTGGGTGGGGCCGCGGCCGGTGACCTCCGACGGGCTCCCGCTCGTCGGCGCCACCCGCATGCCGGGCGTCTTCGTCGCGGGCGGGCACGGCATGTGGGGTCTGACGCTGGGGCCCGTCACGGGGCAGCTGCTGTCGGAGCAGATCGTGTGCGGCAAGCAGCCCGCCGCGCTGCGACCGCTCGACCCGCTGCGATGAGCACCGACGAGATCTCGGTGGACGAGCGGGAGGAACTGGACTGGCTGCGCCGGGAGAACCGGCTGCTGCGGGTCGAGAGGGACATCCTGCTCAAGATCGCCACCGAGTACACCCTCGAACGCGCGGAGCCGCCCCGGCGCTGATCACACCGCGGGCGGTTCCCACCCGGTGCGCGACGCCCATTCCTCCGCCCGCGGCAGCGCGTCGGCGAACCACGGCTCCTTCGCCTCGGTGTAGGCATCGGGGTTGGAAGCGTGTCGTTGCGCGGCCTCGCGCTTGATCCGCAGGTACTCCTCGCGGGCATCGTCGTCAGCGCGCAGCCAGTCGCGGAACAGCAGCGCGTAGCGCCAGCCGGGGCCGCCCGCGACACGCACGTGCAAGTTGGCGTAGCGGCCGGGGTCGGCTGAGACGTGCACGCGCTTGGCCCACTGCCCCGGGGCGGGCGCGACCGGGTGGGGGTTGTCGCCGCGGATCTCGGGCACCACCGGGAAACCGGCCCGCGCCAGCGGCTCGGCGAGCCCGTCGGCGGCGGCCATCGAGCGGACGGTGAGCTGGAGGTCGACGACGTCCTTGGCGGGCAGGTCCGGCACCGACGTCGACCCGACGTGGTCGGCCCGCACCACGGCGTCCCCGGCCGCGCGCTCCACGCGGGCGAGCAGGCGCCGCGCGGTGCGCGGCCACTCCGGGTCCGGCTCGACCAGGACCGGCGACCGCTCGGGCGGCCGGGTCCGCAGCCGCACGTTCGCCTCGAAAGGCACCAGCCGGTCCGCCCACAGCGCGTCGACCGCGGCGTGCACGTCGTCGACCGCCCCGCTGTTGTCCAGCCACACGTCGGCCGCTTCGCGGCGCTGGTCCTCGGTGGCCTGCGCGCGGATGCGGGCCCTGGCGTCGGACTCCTCGAGGCCGCGGTCGACCAGCCGCCGCACCCGGTCCTCGACCGGCGCGTCGACGATGACCACCAGGTGGTAGCTCGGCGCGTAACCGAGCTCCACCAGCAGCGGCACGTCGTGCACGACGATCGCGTCCTCGGCGGCCTGCTCCATCAGCTCGGCGGTCCGGGCACCGACCCTCGGGTGCACGATCGCGTTCAGCGCCGCGCGGGCCTCGTCGTCGCCGAAGACCCGACGCGCCATCGCGGGCCTGTCGAGCGCTCCGTCGGCGTCCAGGACGTCGCTGCCGAACCGCTCCACCACCGCGGCCAGCCCGTCGCTGCCCGGCGCCACCACTTCCCTGGCGAGCACGTCGGAGTCGATGACGACGGCGCCGAGATCGGCCAGCCGCTTCGCCACCGTGGACTTGCCCGATCCGATCCCGCCGCTGAGTCCCACGCGCAACACCCGGCCCATCTTGCCAGCCGCCCTCCGCACCGGCGCCGGAGGCGAGGCGCCAAGACCTGCCTTTCGATCCTCGAAGCAGCGAAGCCGCTTGGCCCACCCCCGCAACCGGCACCGCCGCGGGTTCTCAGGCGTCCTCTGGCGAGGCGTGATACGCGAGAAAAGATCCCGGAGCCAGAGGGCGCCTGAGTGCCTGTTTTTGATCCCCGGGGGTGGGGTGGAAGAGGGCCTTTGCTAGTGATCGTGACACCACATCAAGATCGACACAGCAAAGGCCCGATCCGTTTGTACACCACAACAGCCCAGGACAGCTCTACCGCCCGCCCACACCGCTACCCGACCGACACCACCGACGCCGAGTGGGCGTTGATCGAACCGCTGCTGCCCACTCCGGCGTGTGAGACCTCCAGCGGCGGTCACCCGGAACAGCACCCGCGTCGCGACGTGGTCGATGCCATCCGCTACGTCATCGACAACGGCTGCAAATGGCGCGGACTGCCCGCGGACTTCCCTCCGTGGCAGACCGTCTACGGCTTCTACAACCGCTGGAGCCGCGACAACGTCGTCCTCGCCCTGCGTGACAGCCCGCGCGAGCAGATCCGCACCCGCGCCGGACGCCACCACCAGCCCAGCGCGGGCGTCATCGACTCCCAATCCGTGCGCGCCGCCGAAACCGCGGGCCGCGACACCCGCGGCTACGACGCGGGCAAGAAAGTCAACGGACGCAAACGACACATCACCACCGACACACTGGGCCTGCTGCTGGGCGTGTGTGTCACCGGAGCCCACGTCACCGACCGACGCGGCGCCGAACTCCTCCTGCGCTACCTCCGTAAAACCCAGCAGCGGCTCAGCCTGCTGCGGGCCGACGCGGGCTACGCGGGCCGCCTGATCACCTGGGCGGACACCGCCCTGGGCATCACCCTGCACATCGTCCGCAAAATCACCGGACAGATCGGTTTCCAGGTACTACCCCGACGCTGAGTCGTCGAACGCACCCTGTCCTGGATCACCCAAGCCCGCCGCACCATCCGCGACTACGAACGCCTGCCCGCCCACTCCGAAACCGTCATCAACTGGGCCGCCATCACCCTCATGACCCGCCAACTCACCCACCAACCAAGATCAAAAACAGGCACTGAGGTTCCGCCACCCGCGCCGCCACGCAAGGCGAGCCGAAGACAGCTCGGACAGCAAGCGGCCCCGCAGCTCTTCGAGCTGCGGGGCCGCCTCGCGCTATGCCGTTACCGGATCACGCACCGCCGGAGAGCTTCTCCCGCAGCGCGGCGAGCTGGGCGTCGCTGGCCAGGGAGCCGGCGTCCTCCTGCTGCTCGGCCGGAGCCGACGAGTAGTTCCCGCCCTGCTCCTCGGCACCGCTGCCGCCGCCGGTCGCGGCCTGGGCCGCGGCCTCCGCGTCGGCCTCGGCCGCCTTGGCGACCTGCTTCATGTGGGCCTCGTAGCGGGCGTGGGCCTCGGCGTACTGCCGCTCCCACTCCTCGCGCTGGGCCTCGTAGCCCTCCTGCCACTCCTGGGTCTCGACGTCGAAGCCCTCGGGGTAGATGTAGTTGCCCTCGTTGTCGTACTCGGCGGCCATCCCGTACTGGGTGGGGTCGAACTCCGAGTCCGGCGTGAAGCCCTCGTTGGCCTGCTTGAGCGACAGCGAGATGCGGCGGCGCTCCAGGTCGATGTCGATGACCTTGATCATGACGTCGTCGCCGACCTGCACGACCTGCTCCGGGATCTCCACGTGGCGCTCGGCCAGCTCGGAGATGTGGACCAGGCCCTCGATGCCCTCGTCGACGCGGACGAACGCACCGAACGGCACCAGCTTGGTGACCTTGCCCGGCACGATCTGGCCGATCGCGTGGGTGCGGGCGAACTGGCGCCACGGGTCTTCCTGGGTGGCCTTGAGCGACAGCGAGACGCGCTCGCGGTCCATGTCCACGTCGAGGACCTCGACGGTGACCTCCTGGCCGACCTCGACGACCTCGCTCGGGTGG
This sequence comes from Saccharopolyspora erythraea NRRL 2338, assembly GCF_000062885.1. Lineage (NCBI taxonomy): Bacteria > Bacillati > Actinomycetota > Actinomycetes > Pseudonocardiales > Pseudonocardiaceae > Saccharopolyspora > Saccharopolyspora erythraea. Next base: position 6,072,653 of record NC_009142.1, read on the forward strand.
TCGATGTGCTTCCAGGACAGCTCCGAGACGTGCACCAGACCGTCGACACCACCGAGGTCCACGAACGCACCGAAGTTGACGATGGAGGACACGACGCCCTTGCGGACCTGGCCCTTCTGCAGCTGGTTGAGGAACTCGCTGCGGACCTCGGACTGGGTCTGCTCCAGCCAGGCGCGGCGGGACAGGACCACGTTGTTGCGGTTCTTGTCCAGCTCGATGATCTTGGCTTCGAGCTCGCGGCCGACGTAGGGCTGCAGGTCGCGGACGCGGCGCATCTCGACCAGCGAAGCGGGCAGGAAGCCGCGCAGGCCGATGTCGAGGATGAGGCCGCCCTTGACGACCTCGATGACGGTGCCGCGCACGGGCTCGTCCTTCTCCTTGAGCTCCTCGATGGTGCCCCAGGCGCGCTCGTACTGCGCACGCTTCTTGGAGAGGATCAGCCGGCCTTCCTTGTCCTCCTTCTGGAGGACCAGGGCTTCGACGAAGTCGCCGACGGTGACGACCTCTGCCGGGTCGACGTCGTGCTTGATCGACAGCTCGCGGGAGGGGATGACTCCCTCGGTCTTGTAACCGATGTCGAGCAGCACCTCGTCACGGTCGACCTTGACGATGGTGCCCTCAACAATGTCCCCATCGTTGAAGTACTTGATGGTCTGGTCGACGGCGGCGAGGAAGTCCTCCTCCGTCCCGACGTCGTTCACTGCGACCTGCGGCTTGGTGGCGGCTGCAGTCGGGACGGTGGTGGTGTCGGTGGACATCAGGTGGGTTGCTCCGGTACGGATAGTGGTCGCTGGATCTGCATTGTGGGCGCACCCTGGGTTCCTCGCCCCGGCGGCCACCGGCCCCGGCTCCGCACGAGGCGGTCCGGCGAGGTGATCCGACGGGGAACGGTGCTCTCCGGTCGTCGATGTCCGGGTGTGAACCCGGCGTGGACGTCCGGACAACAAAGAGACCCACGGCGCGGCCGGTATCGTACGCGCTTTCTCGATCGCTGGGCAAACCGCGGTGCACCCGGGCACCCCGGGCCGCCCCGCGAGGAGAATGCTCCATGAACGAGCAATACCCAGGATAGTCGGAGGCACACCTTTGGCCGGCCCCAGCAGTCCGGAGCGTCCCGACCAGCAGAACGCGGGCGGCCACGCCGCGGCGGAGGCCACGCTGGGCACCGTCGGTGTGAGCAAACGCACGGCGGGCGTGGTCGAGTCGCGCCTGGCCAGCCGCCTGTGGTGGGACGCCGACGCCGACGACTACCACCGCGAGCACGGCGACTTCCTCGGCGTCAGCGACTTCGTCTGGTGCCCGGAGGGCCTGCGCGAGTCCGAGGCCGGGCTGCTCGGCGAGGTGCGCGGCGCCGACGTGCTCGAGGTGGGCTGCGGATCGGCGCCGTGCGCGCGGTGGCTGGCCGCCCAGGGCGCCCGCCCGGTGGGCCTGGACATCTCGGCCGGGATGCTGCGCCACGCCGCCGAGGGCGCCGGGCGCAGCGGCATCGACGTCCCGCTGGTGCAGGCCAGCGCCGACGCCCTGCCCTTCGCCGACGACTCCTTCGACATCGCGTGCTCGGCCTTCGGCGGGGTGCCGTTCGTCGCCGACTCCGGCGCGGTGATGCGGGAGGTGGCGCGAGTGCTGCGCCCCGGCGGCCGCTGGGTCTTCGCGGTGACCCATCCGATGCGGTGGATGTTCTCCGACGACCCCGGCCCCGACGGTCTCACCGTCATCCAGTCCTACTTCGACCGCACTCCTTACGTGGAGGTCGACGGCAACGGCCGGGCCACCTACGTCGAGCACCACCGCACGCTCGGCGACTACGTCGGCCAGCTCGCCGCGGCCGGGCTGCGGCTGGTGGAGCTGGTGGAGCCGGAGTGGCCGGAGGGCCACACGCAGGTCTGGGGGCAGTGGAGCCCGCTGCGCGGCAGGCTGTTTCCCGGAACCGCGATCTTCCGGTGCGTGCTGGGCTGACGACGGCGGCGAGGGGGCGGGGAAAGGCGTGAGCAGGGCGCAGGAACTCCTGGACGCGCAGTCCGCCCGGTTCGCGGCGCTGGACCCGTGGCTGCCGGACCGCTACCTGCTGCCCCGCGGTGAGCCGATCATGGCGCGGGTGCCCGGCGGGGAGGCGGTCGCCGGCCTTGTCGCGCACACCCGGCACGAGCCGGGCTCGCAGCAGAGCCTGTGGCAGGCGCTGGACACCTTCGAGCTGTTCCCGATCGTCGGCGATCACCCGCGCACCGGGATGGACGCGCTGCTGACCGCCTGGCGCGCGCAGCTCGCCCAGCACGGCGCGCCGTCGACCGACTCCGCCTGCGTGGTGATGTGGCCGAGCCGGGACGTGCCGGCCACCAGGTCGCTGCTGGACCACGGTTTCACCCCGCTGTCGGTGCTCGCGGTGCGACCGCCGTCACCCGAACCCGAGGTCCCCAATACGAAACTCTCTGGTACCGTAAAGATTCGTCGGGCCGGACCGGCCGACCTGGACGCCGTCGTCGAGCTCACGCTGGAAGAGCTGGACTACGCCGCCCTGGTCGGCGCCTCGACCCGGCGCCCGAACGCCCGCGAGCTGAAGCGGGGCTCCGCCGGGGTGCGCCTGCACGCCGGGGACCCGGTCTGGCTCGCGGAGCTGGACGGGCGGCCGGTCGCGGTCGCCGAGTGCGGCTGGTTCGACACCGAACGCCACGAAGGCGGGCACCGGCTCAGGCCAGGCCGCTGGGCCTACGTCAACTGCGTGTCCGTGCGCGACGAAGCGCGCGGCACCGGCATCGGCCGGGAGCTGATGGCCGTGGCGCACGAGGAGTTCGCCCGCGCCGGAGCGGTCGGCAGCTTCCTGTACTACAACCCACCGAACCCACTGTCCTCGGTGTTCTGGCCCCGTCAGGGCTACCGGCCACTGTGGACGATGTGGGAGGTGCGCCCCGCCACCGCGCTGCGCTGACGCTCGCCGGTGGCCGCGCACCGCCACCGGAGCGAGAAGTCGAGGGAACGGCGTGGAGATCGTCGCGGAGGGCGTCGAGGTCACCGGCGCGCACGGACCGCTGCTGCAACGCACGTCGCTGCGCGTGCGCGGCGGCCGGCTCCTGCTGGTCGCGGGTGACTCGGAAATCGCGCGGACCGCACTGGCGCTGACGCTGGCCGGCCGGCTCGCCCCCACCGCGGGCACGGTCCGGCTGGACGGCACGATCACCCCCGCGGGCCTGCGCGAGGCGGTCGCGGTCGTGGACGCGCCGGAGGTCACCGAGCCCGAGCCGACGGTGTCGGTGCGCACGGTCGTGGCCGAGGGGCTCAGCTTCGCCGGGCTGGCGTCGCGCCGGTCGCAGGTGCGCACCTGGCTGGCGGCCCACGACGCCGACCAGCACGAGCGCGAGCGGTTCGAGAACCTGCCCGCCCTGGTGCGCACCCGCCTGCTGGTCGACCTCGCACGCGCCGCCGACCCCCGCGCTCTGGTCCTGGACTCCCCCGACCGCCACGGCGGCGACCCCGCCGGCTGGTACTCGCTGGCCCGCCGAGAGGCCGAGCGCGGCCGGGCCGTGGTCGTGGCCTGCTCGACCCACTCGGCCCTGCGGCTGCAAGCCCCGCACGCGCTGATCGGCGAGGACAACCGGCCCGAAGACACCGAAGTGGATCTCAACCCCGCTCACAGTGAAGGTTCTCCCCGATGACCACGTTCCGCCTCGCCCGCACCGAGCTGCGCAGGCTGACCTCGGGCAAGCTCCCGAAGCTCGCGCTGCTGGCGGTCACCCTGGTGCCGCTGCTCTACGGCGCGATGTACCTGTACGCGAACTGGGACCCCTACGGCAGGCTGAGCTCGGTGCCCGCCGCCGTGGTGATCGACGACGAGGGTGCCGCGCGCGACGACGGCACCCGGTTGCAGGCCGGTCAGGACGTCTTCGACGAGCTGCTGGAATCCGGCACCTTCGACTGGCAGCGGGTCAGCGAAACCCAGGCGCAGCAAGGTGTTTCCAGCGGCCGCTACACCTTCGCCCTGGTGGTGCCGAAGGACTTCTCCGGCGCGCTGCTCTCCCCCGGCGAGTTCGAGCCGCGCCAGGCCCGGCTGCGGCTGATCACCAACGACGCCAACAACTACCTGGTCGGCACCATCGCCGACAAGGTCGTCTCCGAGGTGCGCAAGGCGGTCGCCGAGAACGCGGGCACCGAGGCCGCCGAGCAGTTCCTGCTCGGCTTCAGCACGGTGCACGACAAGACCGTGCAGGCCGCCGACGGCGCGGGCAAGCTCGCCGACGGCGCGGACCGCCTGCGCGACGGCATGGGGCAGGCCAAGGACGGCACCGCGCAGCTCTCCTCCGGTGCCCACCAACTGCTCGACGGCCACCACCGGCTCGCCGACGGCTCCGAGCAGCTCGCCGAAGGCACCGGCAGGCTCACCAACGGCGCCGACCGGCTGCACGGCGGGCTCACCCAGCTGCGCCAGGCCACCGCGGCGCTGCCCGAGCAGACCGCCAAGCTCGCCGACGGTGCCGACAAGGTCGCCGACGGCAACGAGAAGCTGGCCGACAAGGCCGACGTGCTCGGCGGGGTCTCGCAGGACATCGTCGACAACCTCGACCAGTCCAAGGCCCGCATCGCCGACCAGCTCCGGCAGGCCGGTGTCGACCAGGCCACCATCGACCGCGTCACCGCGGGGCTGGACCAGCTCAACAGCCCCGTCACCGACGCCAACGGCAAGGTGCAGGACCAGGTCGGGCAGTTGCGCGCGCTGGCCGACGGCTCCCGGCAGGTCGCCGACGGCAACCGCAAGCTCGCCGACGCCACCCCCGCGATGACCGGTGCCATCGGGCAGCTCACCGACGGAGCGGGCCGGCTCTCCGACGGTGCGAACCAGCTCAACGACGGTGCCGTGCAGCTGCGCGACGGCGAGCGCGAAGCGCTCAACGGCACCAGCGAGCTCACCGACGGCGCCGACCGGCTGGCCGGTGGAGCCCAGCAGCTCGCCGACGGCTCCGGGCAGCTCGCCGACGGCTCCAACACGCTGGCCGACGAGCTCGGCAAGGGCGCCGACGACATCCCGCACCCGGACGACCCGACGCGGGAGGCCACCGCCTCCACCATCGGCGACCCGGTCGCCGTCGACACCCACGCCCAGGTCAGCGCCTCCACCTACGGCGCCGGGCTCGCCCCGTTCTTCATGGGGCTGGCGCTGTGGATCGGCGGGTTCGTGCTGTTCCTGCTGATGCGCCCGCTCTCCAGTCGGGCGCTGGCCGCCGGGGTCGCGCCGTGGCGGATCGCGCTCGGCGGCTGGCTGCCTGCCGCGATCGTCGGGCTGGTGCAGGCGGTGCTGCTCTACGCGGTCGTGGTGTTCGCCGTCGGCGTCCACCCCGCCCACGCCTGGTGGACGCTGGCGTTCCTGGTGCTGACCTCGTTCGCGTTCACCGCGGTCGTGCACGCCCTCAACGCGGCCTTCGGGCCGAAGGGCAAGTTCATCGCGCTGATCATCCTGGTCCTGCAGCTGGTCACCGCGGGCGGCACGTTCCCGTGGCAGACCATCCCCGAACCGCTGCACCCGCTGCACCAGGTGCTGCCGCTGAGCTACGTCGTCAGCGGCCTGCGGCACCTGCTCTACGGCGGACCCGGCATGGCGGCGGTGACGAACGCGGCGGGCGTGCTGCTGTGCTACCTGGTGGCCGGGCTGCTGCTGAGCACCATCGCCGCCTGGCGGCAGCGGGTCTGGACCCCGGCACGGCTCAAGCCGGAGCTGTCGCTGTAGCGCAGCCCCCGCAACAGCGCGAAGGGGTGGGCGGATCGGATCCGCCCACCCCTTCGGGCTTTCGTCGTGGAGCCGCGCCCGCTACAGCGCGGACTCCCCGGCGGGTTCGGCCGCCGGCTCGTCGACGGGCTCGTCGTAACGGGCGATCTCGATGAGGTTGCCGTCCGGGTCCCGCAGGTACAGCGAGGTGATCGGGCCGAGCGCGCCGGTGCGGCTCACCGGGCCCTCCTCGATGCGGACGTCGCAGGCCCGCAGCTGGTCCTGGACCTCGCTGATCGCGCTGGACGTGACGAAGCACAGGTTGGCCGAACCGGGCACCGGGTGCGTAGCCGTGGGCTCCACCAGCTCGCTGGCCGCGTGCAGCTTGATCGTCTGCCGGCCGAAGCTCACCGCGCGCCGGTCACCGGAGAAGGTCACCGCGCGCATGCCCAGAATCCGCTCGTAGAAATCCACTGCCCGATCGACATCGGCCACGGTGAGGACCAGGTGGTCCACTCTGTCGATGCTGATCATGCTGCTCCTGTATGGGACGGTTCGCGAAGTACGAAGGCTATCGGGACCGGCTCACCGCGTTCGAGCGCGGTCCGCCGGTGTGGCGCCCATCCAAGGGGATGCCGCCGATCCGGCGCTCCGCAACCGCGATTTCGTGACCAGGACGCAACATCCCGTCACCAGTCGACAGCGGACAGTCGCTCGCGGCGCTCAGTGCGCCGCGGCGTCCCACGAGCCGCCGACGCCGACCGAGACCTCCAGCGGCACGTCCAGCGCGTAGGCGGCGCCCATGCGCTCCCGCACGAGCCGCTCGACCTCCTCGCGCTCGCCGTCGGCGACCTCGATGATCAGCTCGTCGTGGACCTGCAGCAGCATCCGCGAACGCAGCGGCCGCAGCGCCTCGTGCACGTCGAGCATCGCGACCTTGATGATGTCGGCCGCGCTGCCCTGGATCGGCGCGTTGAGCGCCATCCGCTCGGCCATGTCGCGCCGCTGGCGGTTGTCGCTGTTCAGGTCGGGCAGGTAGCGGCGCCTGCCCAGGATGGTCGAGGTGTAGCCGTCCTTGCGCGCCTGGTCGACGACGTCGCGCAGGTAGTCGCGGACCGAGCCGAAGCGGGCGAAGTAGGCCTCCATCTGCTCGCGTGCGTCCTCGGTGGAGATCCGCAGCTGCTGGGCCAGCCCGAAGGCCGACAGGCCGTAGGCCAGGCCGTAGGACATCGCCTTGACCCGCCTGCGCAGCTCGTGGTCGACCTCGTCGATCGGCACCCCGAACGCCCGGGAGGCGACGTAGTTGTGCAGATCCTCACCGGTGCGGAACGCCTCGATGAGCCCTTCGTCACCGGACAGGTGCGCCATGATGCGCATCTCGATCTGGCTGTAGTCGGCCGTCATCAGCTCGGAGTAGCCCTCGCCGACGACGAAGACCTCCCGGATCCGGCGGCCCTCCTCGGTGCGGATCGGGATGTTCTGCAGGTTCGGCTCGGTCGAGGACAGCCTGCCGGTGGCGGCGATGGTCTGGTTCAGCGTGGTGTGGATGCGGCCGTCGTCCGCGATCGACTTGACCAGTCCGTCCACAGTGGTCTTGAGCCGGGTCGCGTCGCGGTGCTCCAGCATGTGCTGCAGGAACGGGTGCTCGGTCTTCTCGTACAGGCTCTGCAGCGCCTCGGCGTCGGTGGTGTAGCCGGTCTTGGTGCGCTTGGTCTTGGGCATGCCCAGCTCGTCGAAGAGCACCACCTGCAGCTGCTTGGGCGAACCGAGGTTGATCTCCTTGCCGATGACGCCGTAGGCGTCCTGGGCGGCCTGCTTGACGCGCGCGGCGAAGTGCGCGCCGAGCCCGGCGAGCTGGTCGGCGTCGACGGCGATGCCCGCGGCCTCCAGCTCCGAGAGCACCTGCAGCAGCGGCAGCTCCAGCTCGGTCAGCAGCCGGGTGCTGTCGATGCGGGCCAGCTCGTCGTCGAGGGTGTCGGCCAGCTCGGCGACCGCGCGGGCGCGCACCAGCTCCGACGCGGCGGCGCCTGCCTTGGTCTGCTCCTCGTCCTCCAGCAGGGAGAGCTGGCCGTCGTCCTCGCCCTGCTCTGCCCGCAGCTCCCGCTGGAGGTAGCGCACCACCAGGTCGGGTAGGTCGAAGGAGCGCTGCCCCGGCCGCACCAGGTAGGCCGCCAGCGCCGTGTCGCTGCTCAGGCCCGCCAGCTTCCACCCGCGGTCGCGGACGGCGTGCAGCGGCCCCTTGACGTCGTGGGCGGCCTTGGGGAAGGCCGGATCGGCCAGCCAGGCCGACAGCGCGCGCTCGTCGTCGTCGGTCAGCGTGCGGGCGTCGACGAAGGCACCCGCGCCGTCGGCGGTCACCAGCGCCAGGCCGTCCAGGTCGCCGCTGCCGCGCGACCAGGTGCAGGTGAAGGACAGGCCCACCCGGCGGCCGTCGCGGGCGTGCTCGTCCAGCCAGGCGGCCACCGCGCCGGGGGCGAGGACGCCGCCGCTGACCTCGAAGCCCTCCTCGACCTCCGGCTCGGCCGCCGACAGCGTCGAGAACAGCCGCTCCCGCAGCACCCGGAACTCCAGGTCGTCGAAGAGCCGGTGGACGGCGTCGCGGTCCCACTGGCGCACCGCCAGGTCGGCGGGGGCCAGCTCCAGCGGCACGTCCTTGACCAGCTCGGTGAGCTGGCGGTTGAGCAGCACCGCCGACAGGTTCGCGCGCAGCGCGTCGCCCGCCTTGCCCTTGACCTCGTCGACGCGGTCGACCAGCCCGGCCAGCGAACCGAACTGCTGGATCCACTTGGTGACGGTCTTCTCCCCCACGCCCGGGATCTTGGGCAGGTTGTCCGACGGGTCGCCCCGCAGCGCGGCGAAGTCGGGGTACTGCTCGGGCGAGAGGCCGTACTTGTCGCTCACCGCCTGCGGCGTGAACCGGGTCAGTTCCGAAACGCCCTTGGTCGGGTAGAGCACCGTGACCGCGTCGGTGACGAGCTGGAGCGCGTCGCGGTCGCCGGTGCAGATGGAGACCTTGAAGCCCTCGCCGGTGGCCTGCGTGGTCAGCGTGGCGATGACGTCGTCGGCCTCGTAGTGCTCCTTGCTCAGCGTCGGGACGCACAGCGCGGCCAGCACGTCCTGGATCAGGCTGACCTGGCCCTTGAACTCGTCGGGCGTCGTGCCGCGGGTGGCCTTGTAGTCGGCGAAGGTCTCGGAGCGGAAGGTCTTGCGCGAGACGTCGAAGGCGACCGCGAGGTGGGTCGGCTGCTCGTCGCGGAGCAGGTTGATCAGCATGGACGTGAACCCGTAGACCGCGTTGGTGTGCTGGCCCGTGCCGGTCTGGAAGTTCTCCTTCGGCAGGGCGTAGAAGGCGCGGTAGGCCATCGAGTGGCCGTCGATCAGCAGCAGGCGGCGGTCTTCGGAATCCATCACGGCAGGCGAGTCTAGGCTTAACCCCCGACAGGGGGTACGTGGAGGCGAAGGAGCGGACGACGGTGCCTGCGACCAACGGGAACAGCCCCGTGAACAGCGCGAACGACGACGTGGTGCGGAACATCCTCGCCGCCGACGAGCAGCTCATCGACCGGATGGGCATGGAGATCACCGAACACGGCCCCGATCGGGTGGTCGGGACGCTGCCGGTGAAGGGCAACCGCCAGCCCTACGGTCTCCTGCACGGCGGCGCCAACGCGGTGCTCGCCGAGACGATCGGCTCGGTCGCCGCGGCCATCCACGCGGGGCCGGAGCGGATCGCCGTCGGCCTGGAGCTGTCGTGCACGCACCACCGGTCGGCGACCGAGGGCATCGTCACCGGCGTCGCGACGCCCGTGCACCAGGGGCGCGGCACCGCCACCTACGAGATCGTGATCACCGACGAGCAGGGACGCCGCACCTGCACCGCCCGCCTCACCTGCGTGCTGCGGGACCGGCCCGCGGACAGCTGAGCGGCCACGGCGGCCGGGCGGCCTCGGCGCTGCCCGGCCGCCGTGCGCGTCAGGTGGGGGCGCCTGGCCGCTGCCAGGGCGCGTCGTCAGGGCCGCCGCCGGGCGGAATCGACTCGTAGCCAGGTCCGCCGTCGGGAGCGCCGCCCTCGATGCGCGACGTCAGGAGCCGCCGTCAAGGCCCGCATTCGCAGGTGCCCGCCTGCCCTCAGGAGAGGTTGTCGAGCACCGCCTGCGCCACGGCCTTCATCGTCGTCCGGCGGTCCATCGCGGTGCGCTGCAACCAGCGGAACGACTCCGGCTCGGAAAGGCTGTGCTTGCTCATCAGCAGGCCCTTGGCCCGCTCGATGGTCTTGCGCGCCTCGAGGCGCTCGTTGAGGTCGGCGACCTCGGCCTCCAGGGCCTGGACCTCGGTGAACCTCGACACCGCCAGCTCGATCGCGGGCACCAGGTCGCGCTTGGCGAACGGCTTGACCAGGTACGCCATCGCCCCGGCGTCGCGCGCCCGCTCGACCAGGTCGCGCTGGCTGAACGCGGTGAGGATGACCACCGGGGCGATCCGCTCGCCCGCGATGTTGGACGCCGCCTCGATGCCGTCCATCTTCGGCATCTTGATGTCCAGGATCACCAGATCCGGGCGCAGCTCGTCAGCGAGCCGGACGGCCTCCTGGCCGTCGGCGGCCTCGCCCACGACCTGGTAGCCCTCCTCGCGAAGCATCTCGACCAGGTCGAGCCTGATCAACGCCTCGTCCTCGGCCACGAGTACGCGCCGTTCGACGGGCTTGGCCTCGCGTGGGTCCTCGGCAGCCGGCGTGGTCACCGGATCCTCCTGGATCAGTCTCGGGTCCGCCCGGTGCGGTCGCACCGGAAAGTGCAGCCTACAGGCCATGCCACCGCCGCGAGCCGCGCAGGAGGGGTGAGCCTTCCGACATCGGTTTCCGGCAGGTGAAGATCAGGAGACGGCGGCCCTACGGCGCACGAACGCGACGTAGACCAGCAGGATGGCGGCCAGGCTGACCAGGCTCAGCCCGAGCTGGGAGCGGGTCTCGCCGATGAGGCCCATCGTCAGCACCACGGCGGCGATCAGCGCCAGCGTCGCCCAGGTGAGGTATGGGAACAGCCACATCCGCAACTTCAGCAACTCCGGCGACTCCCGCTCCAGGCGGCGGCGCATCCGCAGCTGCGACATCGCGATGATGGCGTAGACGAACAGCGCCACCGCGCCGGCGGAGTTGATGATGAAGTAGAAGATCGTGTCCGGCGCGACGTAGCTCATGGCCACCGCCACGTAGCCGACGAGCGTCGACAGCAGGATCGCCTTCCACGGCACGCCGCGAGCGTTGACGTCCTGGATCCAGTTCGGGGCGAAGCCGTGCCTGCGCAGGGCGAACAGCATGCGCGAGGCCGTGTAGAGGCCGGAGTTGAGCACCGACAGCACGGCGGTGAACACCACGACGTTGACCACGGTCCCGGCGGCGGGGATGCCGAAGCGGGCGAAGGCGGCGGCGAAGGGACTGGTCTCGGACGGGATGTCGCCCCACGGCGTGATCATGACCAGCAGCGCCACCGACCCGACGTAGAACAGCAGCACCCGCCACACCACCGCCTTGGTGGCCTTGGCGACGGCGCGCTCGGGTTCGTCGGACTCGGAGGAGACGATCGTCACGATCTCGGTGCCGAAGTAGGAGAAGATCACGATCACCACGCCGTGCACCACGGAGAAGCCACCGGTCGCGAAGAACCCGTCGAGGGCGATGTTGCCGACGGAGAAGTCCGCGCCTGGCCACAACCCGAGCACGAACAGCGCGCCCAGCGCCAGGAACACCACGATCGTGACGACCTTGACCGAGGCCAGCCAGAACTCCGTCTCGCCGAACGAACGCACCGACACCAGGTTCGTACCGGTCAGCAGCACCATCAGCAGCAGCGAGAACACCCACTGCGGCACCGACGGCAGCAGCGGCTGGAGCAGCTTGGCGCCGGCGACCGCCTCGAACGCCACCACGCCGACCCAGAAGTACCAGTACAGCCAGCCGATGGTGAAGCCCGCCCAGCCGCCCAGCGACGCTCGCGCGTACTCCATGAACGACCCCAGCGCCGGCGCGGCGGTGGCCATCTCCCCCAGCATCCGCATGACGAGGACGACGATCGCCCCGCCCAGCGCGTAGGAGAGCACCGCCGCGGGCCCGACGGTCTCGATGACCGCCCCGCTGCCGATGAACAGGCTCGCCCCGATGATCCCGCCCAGCGCGATCATCTGCAGATGCCGGCTCTTCAGACTCCGCCGCAGCCCGGAGTCGTCGGCCCTGGCGACGTCGGCCTTGGCGACGTCGGCGGTCCTGGCGACGTCGGGCCTGGCGACGCCGGCGGTCCGGGCGACGTCGGCGGCCCCACCACCGACCGCCGCCTCCGCACCGTCGGCTGCCCCGCCACCTACCGGACCGGCCGCATCGGAGCCGCCCGCCCCGCCATCCGCCGGTCGCCCGCGCCCCGCACCATCGGCCATCCCAGCCCCCGAAAGGTAGATCCAATCCCGACAGGAGGCTGCGAACCTAACCCCGCGACGATCTCCGCACCAGAGTCCCGAACCAGGGCAAACCCGACACCAAGCCGCCCCACCCAGGCACCCTCCCGCGCCAGTTGATCAACCCTCGCGTATGCTCGGACCAGGTAGGCCCCCGTAGCCCAACGGCAGAGGCAGCGGACTCAAAATCCGTCCAGTGTGCGTTCGAATCGCACCGGGGGCACGTACAGCATCTACACAAGCGCCTGGGGTGTGTGGATGACATTGTCTCGTTGATTGTTTCCGCTGCTTGGGCAATGGCGGGGTAGGTAGTCGACTGGCAGCTTGAGCCGACGCGTGATGTCCGTGAGCTGGCATTGACACCGATCGCTCTCGGCATGCCGTTGACGGGATGCGGGGTCGTCGGTGCTCTCAAGGTCGGCGGTTAGGAGCTCTCACCGATCAGGCCGAAGACCCGCTTGGCGAAGAACCGTGACACCGCGCCGAGCACGTGGTCTTCGCGCAGGTACACGGTCTAGGGGTGCCCTTCGTGCTTGTCGGGTCGGCCGCGGTTGTTGTTGCGGGGCCAGCACAGGTACTAGGCGTGTTGTTCCGGGACGTTGGTGAGAGAGCGACACGCCTGGTGCGGGTCTTGATGCATAGGGGGGCCTTCTGGTGTTATCGAGGATTGCTCGGGATCTCCCCCTTGTTGCCTGCGATTACCTGGGATATTGAGCCACTCGATTGCTTACGATCCCAATAATGAGTGCCCTGCGTTGGGATCAGTCCCCAAGATCTGTCCACCGAAGCGCGGGTCGGATGGGTTCATGCCATACCAATGGTCATCTGCACCATTGCCGATGTCTCACGGACTCAGCGATGGTGTCCATGTAGGCGGCCAGGTTTGGCTACGGATAGTCCGCGAGCTCCGACCGTGTATAGAGGAAAGCGCGGCTTCGACGCGAGGGATCGGTTTGGTCCGGCGGTCGCTCTGTGGCGTCGGCAGCGCAGTTGACGCGGCCGAACGCCGCCAGCACGCGGATCATGCACGGCAGCAGGCCGAGACCTCGCATGCCGCCGCACGCGCCGGGATGACGAGTCCGCGGACCAGCTCGTAGGAGCCTGGCGATCTCCAGCGCCTTCGACCCCTCATCATCGTCGAACAGACCGGTCATCGCCGCCGTGAAACCTCCAGCCCACCGCGCGGTATCGACCAGCGGCGAGAGTGCCCCTCTTTCACCCGGACAGCACTGACTCCGCGCCTCGGCGTTTTCTAGTACGGCAGTCAGAGACTTCGTTCCTGACGTGGGGTCAGCGCCTTTGAGCTGCGGAGATTCTCGGCTCATCCGGTGGCGCGAACGAGCGCGGGCCGCTCCGTGAGCGTCATGGCACCACCACCGCACACGCCTCGAACTCATGAAATGGCTGTGCGTACCAGGCCGCGACCCCGACGGCCGTATCGGATTTCGTTACGCGCGCAACGCATTCGACAGCGCATCCACGGTCACGCCCACGATAGCCAGGAGCTGCGCCGGGCTCGCCCCGGCCCTGCTCATGATGGCGAGCGACTGGTTCACTGCCGCCACGTGTACGGCGAAGGCTTCGGCGTCCTGGTCGGTCAGTCGGCCGGCCTTCAGCGCGGTGCGCAGGCGCAGGCGCTGTAAGCCGAGCATTCGCTTGGCGTGGGCCGCGACGCTCGGACTCAGCACTGGGATTGTCATGGCCGACTGGGCAATCAGGCATCCATCAGGTACTTCGGGATCGGCGATGCGCCCCAGGGTGACGTCGAAGAACGCACGAAGAGCGGCAACGGGTTCCGAGGCCGCACACGACAGGGCGGCGTCGTACTGCTCGCCATAGCGCGCGGCGTAGAGGTCCAGGCAGCGCAGGAAGAGCGTGTCCTTGTCACCGAGGGAGGAGTAGATGGAGCTGCGGTTCAGACCGGTTGCCCGAGACAAATCGTCCAGTGAGGTGTCGGCGTAGCCGTCGCGCCAGAACTGGATCATCGCGGCGTCGAGCGCCGTGTCCATGTCGAACTGCTTCTTGCCTGCCACGCGGCACTTCCTTGCCGATGCGTCGATGGTTCGGACTGCGTTGCGCACGATACTACTTGAACCGATCGGTTCAAGATGTGTAGCCTTCAAGCGTGGCGATGGACAGGCATACCGCGCACTTCGCGACCGCGCGAGAAGCACACCACGGGGCCCAGCCACCGCCGTCAGCTACACCGACCCAACCGCACGCCTGACACCGATGGAGGATCCCCGTGACCAGCCCGGCAACCAGCACTGCGCATGTCCGGAAAACACTGGCAGGACGCGGACGACCCCACCACCGAGAGCATTCAAGAGCGGCACTTCCCACATTCAGAGAGACGCGTTGTATTCCTCGAGCGCTGAGCGCAGTCGCGCGACCAACAGGTCGTAATAGCCGACCATGTCCTGTAGCCGACGCTGCTGGAGCGCCGGGAGGTCCGCCCCGAGATGCTCGGCGCGATAAGACAGTTCACGGAGTTGTTCCGCCTGCCGCACCATGTGCCCGAGACATCCCACCCACGCATCCGGGCGCCATTCATACACGAAATGACGGGCTCCCGCCGGTTTGGAACGCGCGACCACGCCGTTGGTGATCAACAGCCGGGTCAGCTCCGAGACGGTCCCGACACTGGCCTCGAGTTCGTCCTGCAGTTGTTGGACGGTCATCGGCTGGTCGCTCAGCAGCAACACGGCCGCCATCCGGCCTGCCGTCGGAGGCCAGCCCATCGCCTGGCCGATGACTGTGGCGAAGTCATCAATCAAGAGTTCGGCCCTGCTAGACCGGGGACTGTCGTCGGACACGAGCTCCCATTTCAGTGTACGGTGAATTTTCACTATTGACTGAGAGTTGGGTGCGGGTCATATTACCGGTAAGCGCTGACGCTCTTCGGACGCTGCAACAACTCACGGAGGCCTCCTGCGATGACGAACGGCTGGGACGCGATCGTAGTCGGTGCGGGGTCCGCCGGGGCACCGTTGGCGTGCCGACTCGCCGCGACCGGCCGACGGGTTCTACTCCTGGAGGCGGGTCCAGATTACCGCTCCGACCAGATGTCCGAGGCGTGGCGCTCGCCGAACCCCCTCCGTGCGCTGCTGGCCCCGGAAGCGCACGGGTCCTTGGTGTGGCCGGACCTGCTGGCGACCAGGACCGAAAAGCAGGAGGCCGCCTTGTACTGGCGCGGCCGCGGCACCGGCGGTAGCAGCTCGATCAACGGACAGATCGCGATCAGACCGCCGATGGAGGACTTCGAGGATTGGGTCCGACGGGGATGTGCAGGCTGGTCACCGGAAGACGTGCTGCCCTACTTCTGCCGTGCCGAGGACGACGAGGAGTTCGGCGACGCCTCCTACCACGGCAGGGGCGGGCCGACACCGATCCACCGAATGCCATGGGAGGACTGGGGCTCCGTGGACACCGCCCTGTGCACCGCCGCGCTCTCCGCCGGCCACGCCTGGGCCGAGGATGTCAACGCGCCGGGTGCGCGGGGAGTCTCCCCGTACCCGATCAACTCCCGTGGCGGCCGCAGGGTCACGGTCAACGACGGCTACCTGGAACCCGAGCGAGGATCCTCGACGCTGACCATCCGCGGCGACGCCCTCGTCGACAGGGTCTTGATCAGCGGTGGCCGGGCGGTGGGGGTGCGCTACCTCGCCGGCGGCACCCTGACCGAGGAGCGGGCGGACCTCGTCGTGCTCAGCGCCGGGGCCGTGCACTCCCCGGCGGTGCTGATGCGTTCGGGCATCGGTCCGGCCGTAGAGCTGCGTGCACTGGGCATCGACGTCGTCGCGGACCTGCCGGTCGGACACGGCCTGCAGGACCATCCCCTGGTGGGTGTGGCGATCCCGCTCAACGAGGAGTCGGCACTCCGCACGCCCGACGACCGGCACACCAACGTCTGCGTCCGCTACACCAGCGACCATCCCGATGCCCGGCCGCACGACATGATGCTCGTGTCGCTCAACCAGAACGTGCTGTCGATGGAATGCGCCGACGTGCGCTTCGGCGCCGGCGCGTTCGGGGTGTGGGTCAACCAGACGTGGTCGCGCGGATCTGTCACCCTGACCTCGCGCGACCCGCGCGTGCAGCCTGAAGTCCGCGAGGCCATGCTCTCCGACGAACGGGACCTCGCCCGGCTACGCGCGGGCATCCGGGCGCTGGTCGACATGGCCCGAGGCGAAGAGGTGTCGGCGATCTCGGACGGTTCGTTCGAACGCGTCAACGCCACCTTGTTTTCCGTGCTCGACGACGACGCCGAGCTCGACGACCACCTGCTGGCCACCGCGGCCGACGCGCAGCACGCGACCAGCACCTGCCGCATGGGAGACCCGAACCACGCCGCCACCGTGGTCGACCCGCAATGCCGGGTCCTCGGCGTCGACGGGCTCCGCGTCGCCGACGCTTCGATCTTCCCGTCCGTACCGAGGGCCAACACCAACCTCACCACGATCATGGTCGGCGAGCTGGTGGCCGACCGCCTGGACCGCGCGTGACAGAAACCACCGCCGCATCGCTAGGAGCTCGTCGCGTGACAATCCTGCAAAATCACACCGCCGACCACTTCCACAGCTCCACGAGAACGGCCAGCAAGGGTCACAAAGAGCAAGATACAGCAATTGCGACATTTCGCGTAGCCATTCACGCCTCGGACAAACTCATTCGCGAGGGCCTGGCCATCTGGGTACAGCAGGAACCACGAATGTCGGAGAGCGATATCGCCGACGCCGATGTCGTCGCGGTCGCGGAAGACACACCATTGTCCACGCTCGACACGTTGCGCGACCTGCGCTCCAACGCGAGCGGACGCGTCCTTCTCATCAGCGAGTACGAATGGAAGCGGTACATGGCCACGGCAGTCCGGTACGGCGTCCGCGCCGTGCTCTGGCGCGGACGCTTTTCCCGTAAGGCCTTTCTCGAGACGATCCGCACCATCGGAAACGGCGGAGGAGTCCTGCCTCCCGCACTGCAGGGGGCACTGGTGGAAGAGTTCGAGCGCATTCGCGAGCACGTGCTCGCACCCAGAGACCTCACGATGCACGGACTGACCAGCCGGGAGGTCGATGTTCTCCACGGGGTCGCCGACGGCCTGAGCCTCGAGGAGATCGCGCAGAAGCTCGCTTACTCGGAGCGCACCATCAAGAACATCCTCTACCAGTTCATGAAGCGGCTAGGACTCCGCAACCGCGCGCACGCCGTCGCCTACGCGATTCGGCTCGGGATCATCTGAACGAACACCGCATCACCGCACTGACCAGTCCGCGCCGGTGCGCGCTCAGGACAGGCCAGCGGTCGTTCACCGCCGAGGAGCCCGGGGCGACAGCCCTCCCCACGCCTGCGCGCCAGGCACGGGCAACGACGCCCGGGGCCAAGGCACCGTTCTTCAGCTCCGATCACCTCCTTTCCGCTATTTGGCCACCGCGCGTTCGCGAAGAATGGCACGCGCGTATCAACGCGCCGGCGGTTCCGCGGCTTCAGCGCGCAGGAATCTCCGCTTTCGCCGACTCCAGCCTACGGAGCACCGCACCGGCTGCCAATAGCACGAACAGGACCGCCGAGGTTGCGACCTCGCGGCGACGAACCCACCCTACGAATGCTCATCTGAGCGGATACTCAACGACTTCGGCATCACAGGATAATCCGAGCATACGAGACAAATCAACCGGCTCATCGACCTCGCCTCCAGAGGACCGAAAGCCCGGGCCGGGGCCCCTGGTACAAACAGGCAAACTTTCTAGCGGAAAACAGCTCGGGCAAGGTTCGGTTCCCGAAGGTGCATTAACTTGGACAGTGTTCCGAGTCAGCTTGAACCTGGGGAGTAAGAGGCGCTATGCCGACCGGCGCAACTGGCCCGCTAAGAGTGGAATTGCTGGGACCGCCGCGCGCGTGGAGCGGGGAAAACGAGGTCACTCTCGGCCCGGCGCGCCAACGTGCCGTGTTCACGGTCTTGGCGATGCGCGCCAACCGGGTCGTGTCACGGCACGAACTCGTCGACGCACTGTGGGGCGAGTCCCCGCCCGCCAGCGCGGAGGGCAGTGTCTACACCTACGTTTCGGGCCTGCGCCGCGCCTTGGAGCCGCAACGCTCGCGCAGGTCGACCGACGGACTTCTCACCTCCCACCCAGCCGGCTATACGTTGCGTCTTCCCGACGAGTCCCTGGACGTCAGAGTCTTCGACCGGCTGCGCGAGGAAGGAGGTCAACGGCTCGCCCGCGGCGACCACCAAGGCGCGCTCGAGGCCTTGGACGGTGCGTTGAAGTTGTGGCGGGGAGAGGTGCTGTCGGGTGTCCCCGGACCCTTCGCCGAGCTTCAGCGCCAACGCCTCTCGGATCTGCGGCTGGCGACCGCCGAGCGCCGGGCAGCCGCGGCGCTGGCCCTGGGAAGCCACGCGGAAGTGGCGGCTGAGCTGGCCGAGCTGGTCCACGAGTTCCCCCTGCGCGAGTCGCTGCGCGTATTGCTGATGACCGCCCTCTACCGCGGTGGAAGGCACGCGGAAGCGTTGGAGGTGTTCCGGGACGCCCGCCGGGTGCTGGTCGAGGAGCTGGGCATCGAACCCGGGCCTGAACTGTCCCGCATGCACGAACAGGTGCTGGCCAACGATCCGGCCCTGGACCCGGCTCCGGTGAGCAAGCCCTCGCCCCGCACCGCACTCCTTTCAGTCGTCCCAGCACAGGTCGCTCGGGCACTTCAGCGCGGGGAGAGCCGGTACGTCGGGCGCAAGGCGGAGGCCGCGCAACTGGGTGAGCTGGTCTCGGAGGTGCTCGCCGGAAGAGGCCGTTCGGTGTGGATCGAAGGCGAACCCGGTATCGGGAAATCGGAGCTGCTCACGTTCGCCCTCGCCGACGCCGGACGCCGCGGGTGTCAGCTCGCGTGGGCCGTGGCCGATGAGCTGAGCCAGCGGTTCCCGTTGCAGGTCATGACCGAATGCCTCGGCATCGATGCCAAAGCTCCCGACCCCAGGCGGGCACGGCTGGCCGCCACCCTGCACAGCGAGAGCTCCGCGGAACCGGTGGACCAGTTGCTGGAACTCGTCGACGAGTTGTGCGCGACCGCGCCGCTGATGCTCGTCATCGATGACCTGCAGTGGGCCGACGAGGCCAGCGTGATGGTGTGGCACCGCCTCTGCGCGGCGACCCGCCAGCTGCCGCTGCTGCTGGTCGCGGCTTCCCGCCCAGCACCCGAACGGGTCGAGCTCGGGCAGCTGCGCCGAGCGATCGAGGCGCGTGACGGCGTGGTCTTACGGCTCGGACCGCTGACCGAACCGGAGATCGAGCGGCTGCTCGGCGAGGTCATCGGCGCCAAGCCGGGGCCTGTGCTGCGGGAGATCGCCAGCCGTGCGTCGGGCAACCCGATGTACGTGCGCGAGCTGGCCGACGCCCTGGTCCGCGACGATGCGGTGCGCGTGGTCGACGGAGTCGCCGACGTTCCCGCGGCGTCGGTCTCCGAAGCCCCCGATTCGCTCATCGCCGCGGTCGCCAGACGACTCGACTTCCTCTCCACATCGACCCGGGAGGTGCTGCGCTGGGGTGCACTGCTCGGCCTTGAGTTCTCTGTGACCGACCTCGCCGCGGCCGCGGGCCGGCGCGTGTCGGAGCTGATGGGCACCTTGGAGGAAGCGGTCGGCGCGAGCGTCCTTGTCAACGCCGAGGACCACCTGGCGTTCCGCCACCCTCTGCTTCGCCAGGCGCTCTACGACGGCATCCCGAAGGCCCTGCGCAATGCCCTGCACCGGCAAGCCGCGGAAACCCTTGCCAACATCGGCGCACCGGTAAAGCAGGTCGCCGAACACCTCGTCGTCGCGACCGCGGCTGACGACCGCTGGGTGGTCAACTGGCTGGCCGAGAACAATGTCGCGTTGTCCAACCGCGCCCCGCTGATCGCCATCGAGCTTCTGGAACGCGTGTTGCGCACCGGCCAGGTCGGTGAACCCAACCGGGAAGTACTGCTGGCGGCGCTCGTGAAGGTGCTCTTCCGGGCGGGCCGCGATCCGTTGATGCAGGCGCAGCAGGCGTTGGCGCTCGCGACGGACCCGTACCGGTCCGCGGAGATGCGGCAACTGGTGGCGGCGATGCTGCACCGCAGAGGTGAGACGCCTGCCGCGATCGACACGCTGGGCAACGCGGCCGACGACCCGGCTGTGCCGGAGATCTGGCGCGCCAGGCACAGGTCGTTGCTCGCGAACTTCCGGCGCGGCGACCTCAGCGATCTCGACTTGACCGAGCGCAACGCCCGCGAGGCGTACTCTCAGGCACTGACCACCGGTGATCCCTACCTCATCGCGCATGCGTTGCAGACCCGGTGGCTGGTGGACTCGGTCCGCCGTGACCACGACGGCGCGCTGGTGCATATCGACAATGCGCTCGAAGTGGTCGGCGAAGACGCCGCTCTCTCCGAGTTCCGGTTCGACCTGCTCGACAACCGATCGTTCACGCTGCAGAACCTCGACCGCCTCGACGAGGCGGAAACAACCATGCGCGCTGCTCGCAAGGTCGCGGCGCAACACCTTCCGTCCAGCGGTCTCCAGGTGACCGAGGCGGTGCACTACTACTGGGTGGGCCGTTGGGACGACGCGAACCTCGAACTGCAGACCCTGACCGAAGACGGGCCGGCGATCTCCTTCTACGGGTTGCGCGAACCCGGTCCCGCGGCACTGCTGGCGCACGGCGTCGGCGCGTTGATCGCGGCACGCCGCGGTGACCCGAACATGGTCGCGTACCATTTGGACGCAGCCGAGGAGTACACGCCGTCCACCGGCGCGGAGCGGGAAAGCTACGACTTCCTGCTCGTCGCCCAGGCATTGGCGGCCGAGCAACGCGGCGAGCAGGACAAGTCCCTGCTCATCCTCGACCCCATCCTGAATCCCAGCTTCGCGCCCCTCATGCTGCGGCACCAATGGTTGCCAGACCTCGTCCGGTTGGCCATCGAGTTCGGCGACCTCGACCGCGCGCACCAGGCCCTGGCGGTGTGTCAGGAGGAAGCGGCTGCGGAAACCAAGCGGGCCCGGGCCTTCTGCGCGGCCGCCCGATGCCAGGGACTCCTCACCGGGGACCCGGAACCGGTTCTGGACGCGGCGCAGCACTATCGGGAAGTGTGCCGTCCGGTCGAACTCGCCACCGCGCTGGAAGATGCCGCACTGCTGTTGGCACGACGAGGCATGCTGAGCGACGGGCAACGTGCGCTCGACGAGGCGATCAAGCATTACGCGGAGCTGTCCGCACGCTGGGACATCCGACGCGCCGAGTCCCGGCTCCGCGAGTTCGGGTTGCGCCCGGGCACCACCACGACCTTCACCTGCCCCGCCGCCGGGTGGGAGGCGCTGTCGCCCGAGGAGATCCGGATCGCGGCCTTGGTCGCCGAAGGACGCTCGAACCCCGAGATCGCGGCGTTGCTGGCTCTGCCACGGCGCGTTATACAAGGCCGCGTAGCCAGCATACTCGGCAAGCTCAACGCCCATTCCCGCAGTGCCATCGTCGGCGAGGTGCGGGAACGGCTCCCGACCGTTTCGTAGCGCACCGGTCATGGGAGGTCGCGCGGGCTGGACTCGAACGGGAGGCATGCGTTGCGGCGCGCGACCGCTCGACCGTGCGAGCATGTCCGCTGTGGTTCGACGCTGCGCTTCCCGGGCGTCAGGATCGCCGGCAGCGCGAGGAACCTTGCGGTACGCAAGCACTTCCGGCCGGTCTCCCGTCTCGGTCAGATCACTCCGGCTCGCATCGCGTAGGCCACCGCGTGCGGCCGGTTGCGCAGATTGAGCCGACTGGTCACCCCATAGACGACGTTCTTGACCGTCCGCTCCGAATAACACAACTTCTGCGCGATCTCCGCGGTGTCCAGACCATCGGCCATCAACCGCAGCACGTCGATCTCCCGGGTGGTCAAACCCGAAGCGTTCAAACCACGCGGAGTCAACACCTCACGCTGCAGATAGTCGACCTGCTTGAGCAACTCGCCCAGCAAATCCGGCGGCATCACACCGCCACCGCTGGCCGCGGCCAGCACACTGTTGATCAGCCTCGCCCCAGTCGCGGCCGTACGCGGCAACACCGCCACCACCCGCGACTCGACCGCCGCGAGCACGTTGGCCGGGTTCAACTCGTTGGTCACCAACACCCGCGGCACCGACACCCGCTGCGCCGACTGCCGCAAATCAGCCAAAACCTCAGACGTGACACTGTCCGCGGCAAAGACGACCACATCCGCCTCCGCCTGGGTCGGCACCACGAGCAACTCCGCCCGTGACTTCAAGCAACTCGCCAGGCCGGCCAAAGTGACAGGATCAGCAGCCTGCACTGCTACTCGCACACGCTCCATCTGGGTCTCCCACACGCTCTGCGCCGATGTGGTTCCAGTCTGCGAGGGCCGTCTTCACAAGTTCTCTACGCGATCTCTACGCCTGAGCGCCCGCCCCGGACTCCCCGGACACGCGGCAACGACTCCACTCCTCCAACAGCAAGTCGATCCACACGACGTGCAGACGGGCCGCGGGCTCGTCACCCGACTCACGACACCGCAACACATACTCACGTGCCTGCCCGATCTCGGTCTCCAGCTGCCTCAGGAGGGCCTCGGCATCCGCGCACTCATCGGCCGTCACTGGTGGACTACCTCCTCGACCAGTCTCCGCAACCCATCATGGCCGAGGCCCTTCGCGAAATCGCCGTTGGCGGGACAAAGTTGACCTTTCGGCCCTTCCGCTCTGCCTCGCCACGCTCACACGGCCGTGGCGCGGCTTCGCGAACCTGCCGACACACCAGTGACTCGGCACCTCGGATCATTTTTGCGGGAGGTGTCCACCTGCCGTCTCAGGATGTGTCCTGGCGAGTTTCCCCGCGAAGCGACGGGTCCAGCGGGATCATCAGCGGACGTATCCGGTCCGCGGACTCCACGCGGCCGTCAGGTGCCCGCGGAAACGCAACGTCCCCATCCTGACGGTGGCGTCGGCGCCGATGTCCCTGGAGTCAAGCATGTCGATGTGTTTCCGGTTGCCGCCGTGAGCTTCGATGACCTGGCGCAGTCTCGCGCGATCCGTGGCCGACAGCGTGAGGTGGTTGGCCACCGCGGTCGACGCCATCGTCTCGGCGGCGTAGAGCTCCCGCCCTTCATCGAGATGGGCGGAGATGTCATTCGTCGCTTCGTCGCTCAGTCTGTCGCCGAGGTGCAGGAGCACCTCGTCCAGCTCGTCGGTCATGGTGCCCGCAGCGCCGGGAACGATCGTGCCACCATCGAAGATGTACATGGTTCTCCCCTCAAAGCGGTACGTTGCTATACGTGGTAGCCCGGGTAAAGCTCGGGCACTTGGCGAATCTCTTCACGTGCGGCGGGTCCGGAAAGGCCGATCCGTGCATGCGCAACGGATCCACGACGATTACGGTGCCAGGAGATTTCGAAAACGGCCGACCATTGCCGTGTCCACAGTTTGGCCGGCCGGTCTCCCGTCTCTGTCAGATCACTCCGGCTCGCATCGCGTAGGCCACCGCGTGCGGCCGGTTGCGCAGATTGAGCCGACTGGTCACCCCATAGACGACGTTCTTGACCGTCCGCTCCGAATAACACAACTTCTGCGCGATCTCCGCGGTGTCCAGACCATCGGCCATCAACCGCAGCACGTCGATCTCCCGGGTGGTCAAACCCGAAGCGTTCAAACCACGCGGAGTCAACACCTCACGCTGCAGATAGTCGACCTGCTTGAGCAACTCGCCCAGCAAATCCGGCGGCATCACACCGCCACCGCTGGCCGCGGCCAGCACACTGTTGATCAGCCTCGCCCCAGTCGCGGCCGTACGCGGCAACACCGCCACCACCCGCGACTCGACCGCCGCGAGCACGTTGGCCGGGTTCAACTCGTTGGTCACCAACACCCGCGGCACCGACACCCGCTGCGCCGACTGCCGCAAATCAGCCAAAACCTCAGACGTGACACTGTCCGCGGCAAAGACGACCACATCCGCCTCCGCCTGGGTCGGCACCACGAGCAACTCCGCCCGTGACTTCAAGCAACTCGCCAGGCCGGCCAAAGTGACAGGATCAGCAGCCTGCACTGCTACTCGCACACGCTCCATCTGGGTCTCCCACACGCTCTGCGCCGATGTGGTTCCAGTCTGCGAGGGCCGTCTTCACAAGTTCTCTACGCGATCTCTACGCCTGAACGCGATCTCTACGCCTGAGCGCCCGCCCCGGACTCCCCGGACACGCGGCAACGACTCCACTCCTCCAACAGCAAGTCGATCCACACGACGTGCAGACGGGCCGCGGGCTCGTCACCCGACTCACGACACCGCAACACATACTTTCGAGCTTCCGCCATCTCCGCCTCCAGTTCCCGCAGGGCGAGCCTGACATCCCCGGGCGGACCGGTCTTCAGCAAAGTTACCTCCTCGAGTCGGGAACACAGATCCAAATATGCCCTGAACTCTGCGCGCTGACCGCTCCAATGGCAAGTACTGACCTTTCTACTAACCCGGTTTGCCTCGTAGCACCCTCCGTTCGACGCAGCACGGGCTAAGTGAGATGGCCGTCACAGCGGCACTCCGACCGCGCTACGTCGCGTTCGACGATGGCGACCTCGATCGCGGTCCGGCCGCGTCAACACGAGCCGAGCCAGGAAACCCACCGCCTACCTCGCCCATCCGCGCGACGCTGAGCGAAAAGATGCCCCCAGGCTCAGCGAGTGCCTTTCCGGAACACTCGGACAGTGAACCGCCCCAGTCGTCCTGAATTCCCGAGTTCACGGCACCGGGCGACCATCACAACATCAACGATGACGGGGCGCAGCGCTAATACCGCCCGCCGCGAAACGGTGCTCGAATGCCTCGTACCCGGCCGGGACGCGTTGCGTCCCGACCGGGTACGAGGATGCACTTCAGCGCGATCGGCGGTGCCGATCGACTCGGCGGCGCCGCAGCCTGTGACGCCCCACCGGACTTCGTCAGCCTTCCACCCAGCCATGGCGCTGGGCGAATGCCACGAGCTGCTTGCGCGCCTGGAGGATCTGCCCACCCGTCATACTGGGAGCGGCTTCGATCAGGACATCAGTGATTTTCTGCGCGAACTCCGCGGTCGGCAGAACGTCGCACATCTCGTCGTCCGCACGTTCCTCGTGCTGCCGCGAGGCGGCCCCCGCCTCCGCCTTCGCCGACGCCTCCGGCTCCAAAGGCGGAGGCGTCCGCGTAGCCGCACCGAGCAGGTTCACTGTCATGGCCTTCGTGCCCTGGTTGCCGGGCACCGCCTCGAACTCCACCCGCATGCCGCCCCGGAGGACCTCCTTGAGCTCCTCGTCGAGGATGGACGCGTGCAGGAACACGTCTTCGCCACCGGCGTCCGGCGCGATAAAGCCGTAACCCTTGATCCCGTCGAATCGGACTACCGTACCCGTTTTCACCGCTTCAACCCCTCAACACACCGCTTGACCACGCAACCAACAATTACGCCACAAGCCTAGCACCGGCCATTCGGAAAGCAAGACCGGACTTTTTCGGGGAGTTCATGAATAAATCCGAGCAGGACGGGAACGCGATCACGAACTGTTTGTGATCGCGTTTCCCACCAGTGTTCTTCTGAGCCGCCGGATTCCGGCGATCCGGCTGAACCCGTTCAGTGATTCCCGCCGGCCTCCTCCAGTGCCTTGGCCGTGTCCACTCGCTTGCGTACGCAGAACCAGCCGATCACCAGTGCGGCGGCGAGCAACGGGACGCACAGCACGGTCACCCGGCCCGCGGGGACGTCGAACCACATCAGGACCACGACGGCGAGCAGGAACGCGATCGTCGCGATCTGGGTCACCGGTGACCCGGGAAGGCGGTAGGCCGGGCGCCGGAGGGCGCCGCTGCTGACCGCGCGAACGAACAGGAGGTGCGAGATCATGATCATGATCCAGGTCGTGACGATCGCGATCGACGCGAAGTTCAGCACGATCTCGAACGCCGCGGCGGGCACCAAGAAGTTCAGCACCACGCCGAGCACGCAGACCGCGCCGGTGAGCAGGATGCCGCCGTAGGGCACCTGGCTGCGGTTCATCAGGCCCGCGAAGCCCGGAGCCGAACCGGCGGCCGCCATCGACCGCAGGATGCGGCCGGTGGAGTAGAGCCCCGAGTTGAGGCTGGACATCGCCGCGGTCAGCACCACCAGGTTCATCACGTCGCCGGCCGCGGGCACACCGAGTTGGGACAGGACCGTGACGAAGGGGCTTTCGCCCTTCTGGTAGGCGTTCCACGGCAGCAGCATCGACAACAGGACCACCGAGCCGACGTAGAAGACGCCGATACGCCACATGATCGAGTTGATCGCCTTGGGCATGATCTTCGCCGGGTTCTCGGTCTCACCCGCGGCGACGCCGACCAGCTCCACCGCGGCGTAGGCGAAGACGACCCCCTGGACCACCAGGACCAGCGGCACCAGGCCGTTGGGCAGTACACCTCCGTGGTCGAAGATCAGCTGCGGACCAGGCACGGTGTCCCCGACGGGATGCGCCACTACCAGCAGGCCGATGCCGATGACCATGAACAGGACGAGCGCACCGACCTTGATGATCGCGAACCAGAACTCCATCTCACCGAAGAGCTTCACCGAGACGAGGTTCAGCGAAAGCACCACCACCAGGGCCACCAGCGCCAGCACCCACTGCGGAACAGGGGTGAACAGGCTCCAGTAGTGCGCGTACAACGCGATCGCGGTGATGTCGGCGATTCCGGTGGTCGCCCAGTTCAAAAAGTACATCCACCCCGCGACGAACGCGCCCTTCTCGCCCATGAACTCGCGCGCATAGGACACGAAGGCACCGGACGAAGGCCGATGCAGGATCAACTCGCCAAGAGCACGGACCACGAAGAACGCGAAAACGCCGCACACCGCGTAGGCGACGGCCAGCGCCGGACCGGCCTGCGCCAACCGCCCGCCCGCGCCGAGGAAAAGCCCGGTGCCGATCGCTCCACCGATCGCGATCATGTTGATGTGCCGGGCTTTCAACGCCTTGCTGTACCCGATATCGCCGGCGTCGACATGCTCTCGCGGCTCCGGTCGACGTTCGCCCTGCAAAGTTCGGTCGGTCACTGGGCCCACTCGTTTCGGATGTCGTTCCACGTACGAATGTGACGCACGGGATCTGGTCGGAGGTGTTTCCGCTCATGACGGATGAAGAGCAATGCTGGCCCGCGCGCCCCGGTCCATCAAGCCTTCGGAGCAAGGACGGGATTTCCGGGCACCTTCGACAGCGCGTAGAGGCACCGCGAAACGTGTTTTTCCGCCTACGAGCCGTAGTCGATCTGCCCGAAGGGCATCAATGCCGCCCATTTCCGGCGTTCGGTACCCGCATCGACGCCCTTGGGGCGTTGAAGAACCGTCAACGGTGGTCTGCTCGCTCAACAGCCGTCGGAGCGGCACCGCCCGGCACGCGTCCGCGGCACCGCCGCGAACGCCGCGATTCGACGGCGTGGAAGTGATGATTTCGCATCCAAGCTACCTGGACGGAAATTCGGCGAGTGCTCTTCAGCTCGTGGTGAGCTCGGCCGAGTCATCGGCCGGAACGGCGTTGTTCGCCAGGATGCGGGAGTAGAAGCGCCCGCTGTCCTTGATCGTGCGCTGCTGGGTCTCGAAGTCGACGTGGACCAGTCCGAACCGCTGGGTGTAACCCATGGCCCACTCGAAGTTGTCCAGCAGCGACCATGCGAGGTAGCCGCGCACGCCGGCGCCCTGGCGGATGGCCGAGTGGACTGCTCGCAGGTGTTCGGCGAAGTACAGGGCCCGGTCGTGATCCCGCACCCGTCCGTCGCTGTCGATCGTGTCGGGGAAGGCCGCACCGTTCTCGGCGACGACGAGCGGAATCTCCGGGCAATGGCGGTGCAGCCACAACAGGAGATCCGTCAGCGAGCTCGGTGCCTGTTCCCACCCGAACGAGGTCAGGGGGCCGCGCGGAGGCAGCACGTCGAAGCCTCGCAGGCCGGGCAGACCGCAGTTGCTCGGTACCGCCGGATCGGCCAGTGGAGTCACCCGCGTCGGCGCGTAGTAGTTCACCCCGAGCCAGTCGAGTCCGGTACCGATCGTCTCCAGGTCGCCGCCGAGGATCGCGGGCTCCAGCGCGTTCAGATGCGCGACGTCGGCGAGGACGTCCGCGGGATAGCCCCTGCCCAGCACCGGGTCCAGGAACATCCTGTTGTGCATCCCGTCGAACTTGCGCGCTGCCTCTCGATGGGCCTCGTCGTCCACGTCGACCAGCACCGGCGAGAAGTTCAGCGCCAGGGAGAACCGCTGCCCCGGTGCCGCGGCCGACCGCAGGGCCGCCATTCCCAGCCCGTGAGCCAGCAGTTGGTGGTGCGCCGCCACTAGCGCGGTCCCGTGATCGGCCACGCCCGGAGCGTGCACACCGCTTCCGTAGCCGAGGAACGCCGCGCAGAACGGCTCGTTCAGCGTCATCCAGTCCTGGACCCGGTCGCCGAGAGCGCCGTGCATCACAGCGGCGTAGTCGGCGAAGCGCGCGGCGGTGTCGCGGACACGCCACCCGCCCTCGTCCTCCAGCGCCTGGGGCAGGTCCCAATGGTAGAGCGTGACGATCGGCGAAATGCCCTGGTCGAGCAGCTCGTCGACGAGCCGGTCGTAGAAGCCGACACCGGGCGGGTGCACCGTCCGCCCGTCCGGCATGACTCGCGGCCAGGACACCGAGAAGCGGTACGCCGGCAGGCCGAGCTCGGCCATCAGTCCCACGTCCTCGGCGTAGCGGTGGAAGTGATCGCAGGCCACCTCGCCGGTGTCCCCGTTGAGCACTTTTCCTTCCAGGGCGCAGAAGGTGTCCCAGATCGACGGTCCCCGGCCGTCCTCCTTCACACCTCCTTCCACCTGGTAAGACGCCGTGGCCGCTCCCCAGACGAACCCTGGTGGGAACTCGAGCGCTTTCTGGTTGGTCATGTCCTACCTCATCCATTGACCGAGACTCGTGTGAGTCCGTTGACAATCTGCCTTGCCAGGAGAACAAAGATTGCGATTACGGGCAGGACTCCGAGAGTCGCGCCGGTCAGCATCAGCGAGTAGTCCAGGAAGTAGCCGCTGGCCAGCCTCGACAGAGCCACCTGCACGGTCGGGGAGTCGTTGGGGTCCAGCACGATCAGCGGCCAGAAGAAATCGTTCCACGCCGTCATGAACGTCATCATCGCGAGCACGGCCGCCTGGGGCCGGATCGCGGGGACGCCGACGTGCCGGAACGTGCCCCACAACGAGCATCCGTCCACCCTGGCCGCGTCCACCAGCTCAACCGGTACCGACTCCTCGCACGCCTGGCGCATCCAGAAGACGCTGAACGCGTTGACCAGTGCGGGCACGATCACCGCCTCCAGCTTCCCGTACCACCCGAAGTCGCTGACCACCATGTACAGCGGGACCACACCGAGCTGCGCGGGCACCATCACGGTCCCGATCACCACGAGGAAAAGAGTGTTCCTCCCGGGGAAGCGCAGTCGCGCGAAGGCGAACCCGGCGAGGCTGGACAGCACCACGTTCGACACCATCACGGTGCCCGAGACGATCAGCGAGTTCTTGATGGCGAGCCAGAAGTCCACGGTGTCGAACACGCGGAGGGCGTTGTCGACGAAGTAGCCGCCCGGAACGAGGGGAGGTGTCGCCTCACCGATCGCGGAGCTGTCGCTCGAGGACACCACGAAGGACCAGTACAACGGAAACGCCGACGACACGATGACCGCGACCAGCAGCGCGTAGGCGAGGGCCCCTGGTCGGCGCGCCCGCGGACGTACGCCCGCGGGCCGCCGGAGGTGCGTTCGCCGGTCGAGATTGGTGCGCGGGCTCACTCCCGCCCCCGGATCCGGCGTACCAGCACGAAGTTCACCAGGGCCGACAGCAGGCATACGACGAACAACACCCACGCGATGGCGGCCGCGTACCCGGCGTCGAACAGGTTGAAGCCCTTCTCGTACAGGTACATGGCAAGAGTCTGGAACTGGCGGTCGCTTCCCCCGACACCGGCCGTTCCCGCCGCGTCGAACAGCTGCGGCTCGGCGAACAGCTGCAAGCCCCCGATCGTGGACACCACGACCGTGAAGATGATCGTCGGCCGGATGGCCGGCACCGTGACCGACCAGAACGTCCGCCAGCGCGACGCCCCGTCGAGCGCGGCGGCCTCGTGAAGCTCCGCGGGGACGTTGCGCATCGCCGCCAGGTAGAGGAGCGAGTTGTAGCCGGTCCAACGCCACATCACCATGGCGGCGACGGCCAGATGCGACGACCACCGCTCCTGGCCCCAGTCGACCGGCTCCACGCCGACCAGGCCGAGGACCCAGTTGACCACTCCGAAGTCACGCCCGAACAGCTGGCCGAAGACCAGTGCGACTGCCACCACCGACACCACGTTGGGCAGCAGGACCCCGGCCCGCCACGCGGTCGCCGCGCGCAGCGGCCGGTCGAGCAGGTAAGCGATGCCGAGCGCCGCGAGGAGCTGCGGGACCGTGGAGACCACGAAGATGCTGACGGTGTTGAACAGGGCGTTGTAGAAGTTCGGGTCGGCGAACAGCTCGGTGTAGTTGGCGAACCCGACGAACCCCTGGTCACCGTCGACGAGGTTCCAGTCGTGCAGTGACATCCAAGCGGTGTAGAGCAGCGGGAACAGCCCGAACACCGCGAACAGGACGAAGAAGGGCGCGATGAACAGGAACGGGGTGAGGCGGATGTCGAGCCAGGCGAGCCTTAGTCCCGGACGCCAACCCGGATGCTGCCCACGACGGCGCTGCGCCGGCTCCCGCGCGGGTAGGGGCGACAAGGCGTTCCGGGACATCCTCGGCTATCCGATCGCGCCGCGCGCCTGCTGCACAGCCTCGGCCCAGGCCGCCTCGACGCCCTGCTTCCCGTCTTCGACACGGCCGAGCGCCTGGCCGAACAGGGGCCGCACGACGCTGTCCTTGGCACCGCGGTAGTTCGGGCGCAGGGAGTCCGCCGAGGCCGCATAGATCTGGCCGACGGGCGCGTCGTTGAAGTACTGGTCGGTCTTGCTGATCACCTCGGGAGCCTGATACGCGGCCGGTGCGCTGGGCAGGATGCCGCTCTGCAGGAAGATCCTCTTCTGCTGCTCCGGAGCGGTCAGCCACTTGGCGACCTCGTAGGCCTCCTTGTGGTGCGCGCCCTGCTTGGGCAGGGTCAGGTAAGAGCCGCCTTGGTTGCCGCTGTTACCGGGAACAGTGGTGACGTCCCATTTGCCCTTGTTCTCGTCGCCGCCGGCGGACCTGATCTGATCCAGCATCCAGGCCGGGCAGTTCATCACGGCGAACGAGCCCTGCTTGACCGCGACGTTCCACGCCTGGGTGTAGGTGGTGACGTTGGCGGTCTGCCCCTTGGCCCCCATGGTCCCGGCGATGTCGAACGCTCGGCGCAGGTTCGGGTTGCGGTCGGCTATGAAGGACTCGTCCGCCTTGGAGAAGAAGTTCTCCTCGGCCTGGTTGAGAATCGCGGTGTAGATGCTGCCGGCGGAGTCCGCGAACTTCACGTCGGGAACTGCCGCGCTGAACCTGTCGCCGACCCGGGTGAAGTCCTCCCACGTCGGCCACAGCTTGGCGACCTCCTCGCGCTGGGTCGGCAGACCGGCCTTCTCGAAAAGGTCGCGTCGGTAGCAGAGGGCGAGACCACCCATGTCCGTTCCCAGACCCAGAACGAAGCCGCCGTCCTTGCTGACCCCGCGCTCCCACTTCCACGGGACCCACTGGCCCTGCATGTCCTTTGCCCCGAGGTCCGCCAGGTTGACGAACTTGTCCCGCGACTGGATGAACTGCGGCATGTACTGCTCTTCGATCGCGACGATGTCCGCGGCACCGCTTCCACCCGCGAGCTGAGTGGCCAGCCCCTTGTGATGGCTCTCGAAGTCGGAGACCTCGGGCACGAGGTCGATGCCGGGATGCTGCGCCTCGTACTCGGCGAACAGCGGTTCGTAACCGAACTCACCAAAGGTAGCGATCTTGATCCGGGTCTTGCCGTCGCCGGCTCCGCTGGTCGCCGAACAACCGGCCAGCACCACTGACAACACCGCCGCCACGATGGCGGTCCAGGACAAACGCCTACTCGTCATCACACTTCCTCGTCTCCCCCGCCAGGGTTACCATTACGCAGGCCCATCCCCTCATCTACCGCAACCTCGAAGCTGTATCCACAACGGGAAGCGAAGTCTGCCTTTTTGGCCATCCGCGCGCCGATACCGAGGCGCCACCGGCATCCTTTTCCTGGTGAACCAGCGGCTCCCCCTGGTGGCCTGCACCGGCTTCCGCTCTGTGCCGGCCCTTCAGAGGCGATCCGTTCAGTACCACCGGCACAAGGCGCCCCCGCTCGCCGCCCCATTTCCGAACTCGAACACTCACTCACCCCGTCCTCGGCTTTCCAGAGGATTCGGCACTTCGGCCGGGAAATGAGGGAATCTCAACCACAACGCAGCCGCCGCCCGCAACGTTGAAATGTTTTCAGCATCAACCAGTCATGGCCGATTGCGGCGCACGTTCTCGCAGCGGACGCTGTCGCGCCGCGAGCAATCAGCTCACGACAATACCTCCGGACGGAGCCATTCACATTTGGCTGCCTGACGGTAAATTCTCCCCGTACTCGGACAGAGCCGACAACTGGAGACTCAGGGTGAGCCCACATCCCCCCGATTTCGACCGACTTTTCGCCGAGGGCAGCAAGCATGACTGCGGCCGCTTGCGAGAGAGACGCGTCGCGACGGTCAGGGTCGTGGCCGGTGCGGCCCTGCGGCTGCCGACAGGCAGGGTGCTGGCCTGCGAGCCGTGGACCGGCTTCCCCGACGGAGCGCACCGCGATGCGTTCATCCAGCGAGTCCAGCCGGGCGTCTACCCCGTCGAGTTGGTCGTGGCCACCTTCAGCGACCCGGTGGATCCGCGGGGCGATACGACGTTCGACGAAGTCGCCGCGGCGCGTCTGCTCATCCGTCCCGAACCGGTCGCCGCCTGGCGACTCGCACTGCGCGAAGGGCAGGACGACGCCGAACTCGCGGACGGCGAACTCTACGGGTACCCGGTCGACGGTGCTACCGGCTCGTTCGGGTCTCCCGAGGTGTTCGACGGGCTCAAGAACGCCGAAGATCCCGACATCGTCATGGACATCGTCACCGGACTCGAAGCCCCGGACAAGGTCGCCGTCTACACCGACGAGCTGACGGGCGACAACCTCGTGATCTTCAGTTCGGGCGGCGACGGATACTACGGGACCTGGATCGGCTACACCGCTGGGGGAGAAGTTGCCTGCTTCGTCACCGACTTTCTCACCCTGACGGCGAAATAAGGGTGGCCGGAACAGTCGTTGCCTTTCCGCTCTTCACCGAGCGAGCGCGTCGCGGATGAGTCCGGACCCGCCGGCGGGATGCCGTGCTGCGGCAGCCCATCCCTTCCGGCGGGTCCCCGTCCACGGACTGAGCGGTGCGGACACTGCTTGTCAGGTACCGACGATCTCGTCGGGTCCCGGGATGTCTTCCGGCAGCAGCATGCACAGGTCTTCCAGCGTCGGTGAAGCCGTCAACCGCAGGCGTTTGGCGTGCCGTGTCACCGCCGCGTCCATGACCTGGCGGGCGTAGCGGCCGTTGCCGAACGACGCTCCGCGCGGCACGGCCACGAAGTGCGCCCGCAGAGCGGCCACCGTCGGCCCGGTGCACTCGTATCCCGCCGAGGCCGCGTGCTGGGTGACGATGGTGACGAGTTCGTCGTTGGTGTAGTCGGCGAACCGGACCCGGTGCGAGAACCGCGAGGACAACCCGGGGTTGGCCGCCAGGAAGTCCTCCATCTGCTCCTCGTAGCCGGCCGCCACCACCACGACCTCGTCGCGGTGGTCCTCCATCAGCTTGACCAGGGTGTCGATCGCCTCCCTGCCGAAGTCGGTCCCGGAGCCGCGCTGCGACGACAACGTGTACGCCTCGTCGATGAACAGCACCCCGCCTCGTGCCCGGTCGAACGCCTCGGTCGTGCGCTGCGCGGTGTGCCCGACGTACTCCCCGACCAGGTTGGCTCGCCCGACCTCGATCACCTGACCGCGGGCGAGCACGCCCAGCGCGGCGAGGATCTCACCGTAGAGTCGCGCCACCGTCGTCTTACCGGTACCGGGTGGCCCGCCGAAGATCAGGTGCCGGCTCAGCGACGGCACGGGAAGCCCGGCCGCCTGTCGCTGGCGCGCCGAGGCCAGCAGGTCCACCATGTTGTTGACCTCGTACTTGACCTCGCTCAACCCGACCATCTGCTGGAGCTTGTTGAGTAGCAGCTCCACCTTCGCCGAGTCCGCCGAGGCCGCTCCGGCCCCGACTCCGCTTCCGGGCAGCGAACCGATGTCCTCGGGCAGCAGGCGGGTCATCTCGACCGCGTTGGCGTCCGGGGAGTCGGCCAGCCGGTACGCCTGGCGCCCGATCATCTCCTCGAACACCTTCCGGGCGGTACGGCCGTTGCCGAACGACTCGTCGCGCGGAAGCTTGTCGAAGTAGTTGAGGACCGCTTCGCGGGTCTCGAACTCCAGCCGGTAGTCGTTGGCCCGGCACAGTCCTTCCACGATCGTTACCAGGTCCGCCGACGAGTAGTCGGCGAATTCGATCGTGCGGGAGAACCGGGATCCCAGGCCCGGGTTGGACGCCAGGAACTTGCGCATCTCCAGGGTGTAACCGGCCACGATCACCACGATGTCGTCGCGGTGGTCCTCCATGAGCTTCACCAGCGTGTCGATCGCCTCGCGGCCGAAGTCCGCCCCACTGCCGCTGGAAGCCGACAGCGTGTACGCCTCGTCGATGAACAGCACTCCGCCCAGCGCCCGTTCGAAGCACTCGGTGGTCTTCATGGCCGTCCCGCCGACGATGCTGGCGACCAGGTCGGCCCGGCCCACCTCGACGAGCTGCCCGCTGCGCAGCACTCCCAGTTCCGCGAGGATCTTGCCGTAGAGCCGCGCCACCGTCGTCTTACCGGTACCCGGCGAACCGGTGAAGACCAGGTGCCTGCTCATCGGTGGCATCGGCAGACCGGCCGCCGCCCGCCGTTCGGCCATCTGCTCCAACCGGGTCAGGATCTCCACTTCCCGCTTGACGTCCGCCAGCCCGACCAGTGAGTTGAGCTCGTCCAGGAGCTCGCCCAGCGGCCCCTCCCGCCTGCGGGACGGGACGTCCTTGGGTGCTTCCTCGTTCTCCCCGTCCGCGGCTTTGGGAGGCCGAGCCGTCCGGGTACTCCCGGTTTGCTTCAGCTGTTCGGACAACCGCGTGCCGCTGCCGGAAGTGTCGCTTTCCGGGTC
Source organism: Saccharopolyspora erythraea NRRL 2338 (assembly GCF_000062885.1). Lineage (NCBI taxonomy): Bacteria > Bacillati > Actinomycetota > Actinomycetes > Pseudonocardiales > Pseudonocardiaceae > Saccharopolyspora > Saccharopolyspora erythraea. The sequence continues at coordinate 6,108,036 of NC_009142.1, forward strand.
CTTGTTGCGCTTGCTCTCGATACCGTTGAGCTTGAGGTTGTCCCGGCGCACCGAGATGCGCAGCCCGACACCGCCGTTGGCCTCCATCAGGCAGTCCCGGACCGAGATGGGCTCGGTGGAGCCGATCACGACGCCGTCGCCGCCGTTGCCGGACGCCTCGCACTCGGCCATGGTGCCCGAGGTGCCGGCCGCCCATTCGACACCCGAGCCCTCCGAACCGCTGGCTCGGGTCTGCGACAGTTCCACCGACGACTCGCCGGAGATCAGCAGACCCTGCTGGCCGGCGCCGGACAGGTCGCATCCGCGCAGCACCGCCTCGCTGTCGGCCACCAGCACGTTGTTCTCGGCGCTGCCGGACACCGTGACGCCGTGCAGGTCGAGGTGGCCGCCATCGGTGGTCCGCACGCCCACGGCTTCCGAGCCCGTGACCGACATGTCCTCGACCGTGAGGCGGCCCTGCTCGGCCACCAGCACTCCGTCCTCAGCCGTCGTCGCGATGACCGCTCCGGTCACCCGGGGCGAGGCACCGGAGCGGACTTCGAGGCCGCAGCCACCGGACCGCTGAATCTGGAGGTCGGAGAAGGACGGGGCGGCGGAGTCGCGGACCAGGACACTCGTTCCCCCACTGCCTTCGACGCGGAGCCCGTCGAACGCCGTGCTGGACTCGGCGATCCACACCCCGATGTCGCCGGGGTCGCTGACCTCGCACTCGCTGAAAGTTCCGGCCGACCCTTCCAGCACGTGGACCCCGTATCCGCCGGGACGGTTGACCCGGACGCGTCGCATCTCCGGAGCGCCCTGCTGTACCAGCACGATGCCCTGCGCCGCCGCATCGTCGACCGAGCAGTCCTCCAGCAGCGGAGTGGCGCCGGTCGCGACGAGCACACCGACACCGGTGCTCTCGACGACGGCCGTGCCGGTCACCTGCAGAGTGCTGCCGCTCTCGACGACCACCGCCGGGTTGCCGGCCCGCACGATGCGGCAGCCGCGGACGGTACCGCGCGAGCGTTCCGCGGCCAGCACGGCGGTGCCCTCCACCTCGGTGATCGTGCAGCCCACGAACTGCGGATTCGCGCCGGTGCGCAGCACCACGGCGGAGTTCTTCATCTCCCGCAGCGTGCAGTTGTCGAAACCGCCGCTACCGCGGTCCACGACGATCACGCCGGCGCCCGCGGGATTGACGAAGGTGCAGGCGTTGGCGAGCACCTCCCCCTGGCCGCGCACGAACAGCGCGGTGGCCGACTGGGCCTCCACGGTGCACTCGTCCAACCGCAGGCGCCCGGTGGGCACGTCGACCGCCGAGGTCTCGGAACCGCTGTGCACGACGACGATGCCGGACAGCGCGGCCGACTCGCTGGTCATCTGGATCGCCGGGTCGCCGCTGGACTCGATGCGGACGGCCCCCGGCGGGCCAGCGGCCGACAGGGTCACATCGCGGTGCAGTACCACCGACTCCTGGTACGTGCCGGGCTGGATCGAGACGACGTCGCCGGTGCTGGCGGCGGCCACCGCGTCGCCGATGGTTCGGTAGCAGTCGGGTTCGGTGGCCGAGACGGTCAGCATCGACCGCGTGCTGCCCGCGTTGATCAGCTTGCCTGCCACATCGGCTCCTCAGGTGCGGGCGCGGACAGCTCGGCGAGGACGTGGTGGTAGGCGCGCCAGCTCAGCGCGGAAGGCGGGCCGTCGGCGGCCAGCGCGTGCTCGACCAGGGCGGGCTCGGGTGCGAGCCGGTACCGGTCCAGGTAGTAGATCGTCGAGTCGCTCCAGATCCACGTGCCGTCGGAGCGGAAGCCGACCGGCACGCTGGCGACCTGCTCGGGGCTCACCACGTCGTCCATCAGCCCGTCGGTAGTCAGCACGACCTCGCCGCCTCGCAGGTAGTCCAGGACACGCTGGGACCGGTCACCATCAAGCCGCGGGTGGTCGGATTCGAAGAACGGCCCGGTCTCCGGGTCCGCACCGTCGAAAACGCGGGCCAGGCGGATCGGGGACGGAGGCTCCGCGGTCCACACCAGCTCGGCCGCCGCGAGTGCCGCTTCGTGGTAGGGAACCAGGACCGTGCCTTCGGTGAACATCTCCACCCGAGGTTCGGCACCCGCCTCGGCCAGGCTGTGCTGCACCTCGGCGACCAGCTCGACGACGTCGGCCGTCTCCTCGGTCTCCCCGAGGTAGATCCGCACCTCCTCGGCCTCGGAGATGCGCATCACCCGCCACAGGCCAAGAAGGCCGCCGACGCGGTTGGCCGCGTCGACGACGATCAGGTCCTGTTCGTCCATCGCGTCGTCGTCCTCCGCGCTGAACTCGAAAGGCGGCGGCGGCAGTTCCTCCGCGCGGGGAGCCTCTTCAACCCCGCTGACTTCCTCTCCGTGCTCCTCGGCCACCGCGCGGATCAGCTGCGCCTCCTCGCGAGTCAATGTGAGCCGTCCGGTCTTGGCAGCGGTGACCAGCATCGATGCGACCTGGTCGTCCTCGCCGTCGGCCAGGCAGGTCCGCATCATGGCCAGGCCGTCGTCGGGGACCCGGCCTGCGAGGTTCAGCAGGAGGTCGTGCAGGTCGTCGCGCTCGACGACGGAGGTCTCGGGATTCACGACGCGCTCCTCGTATTCGTGGCGGTTGGGATGGCGAGCACGCCGGGCAGAGCGGCGAATCGCTCCTGGTCCTCTGCGACGGGGTCCGCCGCGTACAGGCTCTCGCGGGCGGTGGCCGCGGCATCCAGCTTCGTCCGGATGCGAGTGGCGCGCCGTTCGCCGCTCTCGCTGCTGATGTCCCAGCCGGGCGGGACCTCGGCCAGCAGGACCCGGCTCTTGCGCGGGCCGCTGTCGACACCCATCACCCGGAAGACCGTGCCCGGCAGGAACACGACGTCGGCCTCTCGCGCCCCGTCGACCAGCCCCCCGAGGCGACGAGCCGTGACCGACCAGATGAGCACTTCGACGGCTCCCGGCACCACCGCTTCGGCATCGGCTTTCGCCACGATCGGGGCGGGCTCGCAGAGCTCGGCGCCGACCTCGTAGTCGTCCACCGAAGCGGGGTCGGCCGGCCCGCCGCGAACGACGACCCCCTGCAACGACGGCAACCGCCGGAGACCGCTGGCGAGGCAGTACAAGTACGCCGGGTGCATCTGTCCGCCACCGCTGCGCACGGCCTCCACCACGTCGGTCTGTTCGGAGGAGGCGAACACCTGCACGGCGGCCAGCTCGGTCATCATCGCGTCGTCGGCTCCGGAGGACGTCCGCATCCCGGGACGCTCGGCCAGCATCCGGCTCACCATCTGCGTCGCCGCGTCGAACCGCCAGCCGAGCCCCTGCCGGAACTGCTTGCGGTCCTCGTCGGTGCTGGTGCGGTCGGCCAGCCGCAGCGGGCTGGCCGCTGGAGCGGGCTCGGGTTCTGGAGCGGGCTCGGGTTCTGGAGCAGGCTCCGGTGCGGACTCCTGCGCCCTTGCTGCTGGCCCCGGGTTCGCTGCGGGCTCCGCCGCATGCTCGGATTGGGATTCCCGCACCTCGCGCGCCGGTGTCCCGGTGTGTTCCGGCGGGACCGACTGCGCCGGGGCCGGGGCGGCATGGCCACCCGGCTGGGTTCGGGCGCCGGCACCGTTGCCCGGAGCCACCGGCGGCATCGGCTGCTGCGGTGCCGCCGGAACGGACCACGCCTGCGTCGCCGGGGGCGATGGCGGGGTCCTCGTCCGCCCGGCCGCGTCCGGCGCCGCGTGGACCGAGGGCAGCGCCGGCATAACCAGGGTCGGCCCTTCGTAGTAGCCGCCGGAGCCCGGCGTACTGGGCTCCGGCGCAGGGTCCGGTGCCGACTGTGACGGCTGCCGGCGTACCTCCCGCGCCGGCTGCGAGTGCGATGGCGGCTGCGACTGCGGCACCGACTGCGACTGCGGCACCGGCGCCTGTCCGCCTGCCGTGCGAGCCGTGGTCGCGGCTTGTGGCCCCCGGCCGGGGCGCATGACGGTCGGGACCGAGACGGTCGATCCCAGCATCGCCAGCCCGGACACCGAAGTCGGCGGGGACGGGGCGTCCTGCGGCTCGGGCGAGTTCTCGGTCACCGGCTGCGAAGGCGGCGGCGTCGCCGGCTCGGAAGCGATCGGAGCGGACCGGCTTCTGCGGCGCCAGTTCTCCCCGAACGGCCGCATCCGGCCTTGAACGTCCACTGTGACCGGCGCGGTGCGGCCGGCACGGTGCCCGGTCGCGGAAGAGGTGGACGGCGTCGGGACATCCGAGGACGACGCCGCTTCAGCGCGTTTTCCGTCCGCCCCGCCGGTCGTATCGGGACGCACCGGCTCCGCCGTGCGGGTAGTCGGATTTTCGCCCGCCGACGTGGGAATCGCTACGGTCGGCCGGTCGACCGGGGTGCTGATGGGGCGCTCGGTGTCCGTGGGCGGCGGGACGGGCCGCGGATCAGCCGCCCCGGAGGGTGCCTCGGCGTCGGGCCGGCCAATGGTGGCCGGGGCCGGCGCTGAGCCGGACGGTCTCCTTGTGGCAGCACGGTCGATTTCCACTGTTGACGCCTCGGCGTACTTCTCGCCGTTGCCCGGCTTGCGTTCACCGGTCGTCCCACCCCGCGCCGGGGTTCCCAGATTCGGTCGAGTCCTCTCCGGCAGCTCCTTCGCCGCGGGCCGGGTGGGCTCGATACCGGCCGAGGTCAGGACTTGCACGGGCACTTGCAGCGCGGCGCCCACCCCAGCGAGAGAAGCGGGATCGACCCAGGGCGAAGCCACCAGGCGCAGCCGCTGCTGGGCGTCCGCCGGCAGGGAGCGGGCGAGTTTCTCGATCGCGGTGAGAACCCGCGCCGGCACCTCGTCGGGCGACCGGGTGACCGCGGTGACCACGATGCTGACCCGGTCCGGGTCGACGGGCAGCCGAGTGGCGGCCGACTCCGGAGTGGCCGCGGCCGGGCGCACCAGCAACCCGCACGGGATCGCGTTCACCAACCAGCCTTCGGTGAGCCAGTAACGACCGGGACCCGCGCTGTGCAGGCCCGGGGCCGGAGCCACGCCGCTGCACGGGGTCGGAGCCCCCTGCGGGAGGTAGATGCTCTCGTGCAGGAACGGTCGCCAGGTCGGCCGGCCCGCGCGGTCGATCGCGACCATGCTGCGGACACCGGTACCGGCGTAGTACGGCATGGCATGGCTCGCACGCACCGGAACACCGAGATAGCCGGCGAGCCGCTGGGCGAACGGCACCGCCCACGCCGGCTCGGGTCCGTAGACGGTGAGCACGAAGTTCTGCCTGAGCGGCTCCGGCAGGGCCTGGACGATCTTCGCGACGTCGGCGACCTCCGGCAGGTCCTCGCCCGGTGCTCCCACCAGGATGCGCGGCCGTTCGCCCGGCGGTACACCGAAGCCGGTGTCGGCGAGCGACGCGGGCTTGGCACCCCCGATCCGCACCCAGAGACCAGCCGGGATGGCGACCACGCCGGCCCGGCCGGCGACCCTTTCCCCCAGGTCCGCCGGCAAGGCCGACTCCCACTTCGGACTGGGAAATCGAGGCCCGTCGTGCTTGGCCTTGCGCCCGCGGCGGAAACGCAGCCACCCGGCACCGGGGCCCGCGGAGAAAAGCTCGCCGCCGCGCAGGATGACCAGCTCGCCATCGGGTGCGATCACCTCGACGCCCAGCTCCTGCGCCAGGCGCGCAGCCAGTGACGGCGTGCCGTCCGGGTTGGTCCTGCCAGAGCCGCTGGCCACCAGCCGCACGTTGTCCGGGCGTCGGCCGCGACCGCGCGAGAGCGCACCGGCAAGATCGCTCAGCACGCCGGAGTCGAGTCCGTGCAGCGCCGCGTAGCCCGACTGGTCCAGGACGACAGCTCTGCGATGGTCCTCGGCCGCCATCTTGTCCGCGAAGGCCAGACCCGGGTCCCGGGCCCCGCCGGCGCGCACCAACACCGATGTACCCGCCCGCTCTACCACGATCGCAGCCATCCGCAACCCACCTCCGCACCAAACCCGTCAGTTCTTCCACGTTCGGCCCAACGCTGAGGGTTCACGTCTCGCATCAGCCGTTTCCGGTGCTCCAGACCGGCTCGTCTTCCGGAGGACGACGCAACGCCTCCATCGCGCGATGCAGCGCGACGGCATCCAGTTCCGGAGGGAGCAGGCCCGACTCCCTGATGTGCGCCAGCAGCTCCGGATCCGGCGCCAACCGGTGGTGCTCCAGGTAGTACGTCACGGTGTCCGGCCAGATCCAGCTGCCGTCAGTGCGGAAGCTCATCGGCACGACGGACCCGCGGTCGGGCTCGACGACATCGCCCAGAGTCGCCGTCGTGATCATCAGCGCGGTGCCCGAGCGCAGGTAGTCCAGCACCTGACCGCGCTCGGCCTCGTCGTCCATCAGGGGGTGGTCCGGGAGGAAGCCCGGTCCGGACGTGGGGTGCACCACGTCGAACACGCGCGCAACCTTGACGTCGGGTGCCTCCGTGGCGGCCCACAGGAGCACACCGTGAGCGCGGGCCATACGCTGGTAGATGGGCACATCGCCGTCCACCGGAGTGACCTCGACCTGGGGAGCGACTTCGCCGGCCGCCGCGAGCGCCTGCTGGAGCCGGGCGGTCAGCGCGGGCAGTTCGGCGTCGTCGTCGGCCTCGACGACGTAGATGGCTTTCGGCGGCGGGTAGGGCGACCCGTCCGCGGGAGCCCGCCACGCCCGCCACAGCCCGTGCGCCGCGGGCTCCGCACCGAGCAGGTCGATCAGAGCCGCCGCGGCGGGATCATCCTCGGCGCCCGGCGCCTCCGGCCCCTCGGCGCTGAACTGCCACACCAGCGGCTGGTCATCGACCGCGGGCTCGATGCCTTGCAGCGCGTCGAGCGGTGCGCCGTCGGCCTGGAGGACCGCCGAGAGCATGCCCAGGTCGTCTTCGCTGAGCGCAAGGCCGTACCGGGTGGCGCTGAACGCCACCGCCCGGGCGACCTCGCCCAACCGGTCTTCGGACAGCCACCCACGCGCCTCGGCCACCAACTCGTCCGGCGCGAGACCGGCCTGCCGCAGCAAGAGGTCGTGCATCCCTGCCCTGGCGGCCGCTTGGCGGTCAGGTGCGGTCATGTTCTGCTCCTCAACACGTGGATGGTCGGCGCCGCATCGCGGTGACTCGCATGGCGAGTCACCCGGTGGCCGTGCTGGCGGTCTACCGCTGGTCACGGTTGTCCCCCGGGGGAACGTTCACCTGTGCGCGGATGCTGGAACGAGGGCTACCGGGACGTGCCTGGCCAGCGACGCGTCCTGCTCACAAGACCGCCCCTTCGTACCTTGATCTAGGCACTCGGGTGCAGCGAACGTCCCGCCAGAGGCCACACGCACCGGATCGCGGTGGAGCATGGACGCACTTTGCTGAATCGAATGAGACAGGGGTGCTCATGGCGGGTCCGGTGCTGTCGTCGTCCGATATCCCCGGTCCGCCCCCCTCCGCTGGAGGGCACAACCTGCGCGATATCGCCGAGGCCGGGGGATTGCCCGGCTTCCAGGTCCGGCTGCACCGCACGTACGGCGAGATCGCGCACTTCGCCATGCCGAACGCCCAGGTCGTGTCCGTCGCGTCGCCGGAAGTGCTGGAGAGCACACTGGACCTGCCCGAATGCCCGATGGAGCTCGCACCGTTCCTGACACCGCTGGCCGACGCCGCGAACGTCCTGCTGAGCGGCGAACAGGACCGCGCACGATGGCGTCGCACGGTCATCCCCGCGCTGAGTTGCCCGCACCGGGCCGAGTCGGACCACCCCCGGTTCATCGACATCATCGAGGAGTCGGCGCAACGATGGTCGTCGACCGGGGAACCGGTAGCGCTCGAGCGCGAGCTCGACACCCTCGCGCTTCGCTTGATGTGCACGAGCGTGCTGGGGTCCACGCCGGGTCAGGCGGCCATCGTCGAGCGGGTGACCGATGCTTTCGAGAGGCTGCCGGAGTTCTTCCTCGGCCAGGTGTACGGCGTGCGCACCACGAGCCAGGAGCCGGCTGTGGATTCCGCACTCACGACACTGCGCGACGTCGTCACCTTCCTGGTCGACGAGGTCGCACCGTCTGATCTCATCTCCGCAGCCCGGCGGGCGGGGCAATCGTCGAAGGACCTAGTGAACACCCTCCTCGCGATTCTGATCGGGGCTCATCGCACGACGGGTACCGTCGTCTCGCACGCGCTGCGGCAGTTGATGCGGCACCGCGACGTGGCGAAGCGGCTGCGTGCGGAGCTCAAGACGGTCCTCGGCGGCAAGGCTGCTCCTGCTTTCCACGAGCTGCCGTGCCTTCGCTACCTGCGGAGGACCTTGAACGAGTCGGTCCGGCTGGCGTCGCCGGTGCCGGGCATCGCGCGCCGCGCGCCCGACGGGATCGCTCTCGGCGCCTACCGGATTCCCGCCGGAACAGTCGTCCATTACGCGATCCGCGCGGTGCACATGAACCCCCGGGTGTGGCCGAGACCGGACGAGTTCGACCCCGATCGCTTCGACACTGCGCCCCAGAACAGCCGACCGGCGATGGCTTTCGTTCCCTTCGGCATCGGGCGCAACGACTGCCCCGGAGCCTTGGTGGCCATGGAACACGCACTGCTGATGCTCGCCGTGCTGGCGCATCGGTTCCGTTTCGAATCGCGCACGGCCGGCAAGCAGGGCTCCAGGTTCTCGCTGGGCGGCCCCTGCGCTGATCCGGTGCGGGTGCGGCCTCGCCGCAGCCGGTGACGGCCGGGGCGGATCCGGAGCGCGACGAACACGTGCTTCGCGAGGCTCTGCCGATGTGCGAGACACTCGCGCGCGTAATGGGAATCACCGCGCCGATACGGGTCGACTGTCGTGAGGACGACGAGAGAACCGTCAAGGTGATCGACGCCCCGGTTCGCCGACTGGTCGATTGAGACATTTCCGGCGCCGCTCATACCAGTGGGCGGCGGCGCATACTTGACCGGTAACGCAGACCTCCGTGCGAATCCGAACCCGGGTCCCTATCGATGGGTCCGCTGATCGTTGATCAGCTTCAGCAACTCCGGTCCCAGCGGCGCATCACCGTCCCTGTGCAGAAGCACCTTGTAGCCGTAGCCGTGCTTGAGCGCGTGCTTTCGCAGCTTTTCCTGGATCTTCTCGGCTTCTTCAAGTGCGGGGACTCTGGCGAAGCGCTTGCCGTCTTCGGCGCGATAGTTGATGACGATCACCCGGGCATCGTTCAGGGTCATGTCCCCGTGGAACTGCACCTCCAGATACGAACGGTCCTCCACATATCCCTTGGCACGGATCTGGTTGCCGAACTCCTCGTCGTGCCGGAATCCGGTCGCCTCAGCAAAGATCAGGCGCACCAGACGCGGATCGGCATCAGCCAGTAGCCCCAGACGGTGACCAGCACCTGTAACCCCCCTCGCACCGGCCGCGTCCGGATAGATGCTGTCGCCAGGCGTGAAAGTGCTCCGGTTAGCCACACCCGGATCCCAATAGATCACAGAGGAACCGTATTGCGGTACGACTTCAAGAGACCTGTAGGACGACGACAGTTCACCGTACTTCGGCAGCCTGCGACTCCCGTCGCGCGTCGGGTTGAACACGTTGTCGAGACTTGTGACATCCAGGAACTTCCCATCGCCGTCCGCGTATCGATCCCGCCGCAGCTCCGGCGCGTAGCCCAGGTTTTCCTCGACACCACCGCGTTTCGAGTAGTACTCCGGCGCTGAATCCGCGGTCTCCCAGGCGTTCTTGATGCGCGAGGACGAGTCGGCCATCAGCGCGTCCAGAAGGGTGCGGTGCATGCGCGGTCCCTGATCGCCGGCGATCCGCTTGCTGAAGTCGATGTTGGTCGCCAGCAGCATGCCGTGTTCCATGTGTGCGCGCACGGACGCCAAGAGCTCCTTGGCGTCCTGGTCCGTCTTCAGTCCGCCCGCATAGCGCTTCGCCCATGCCATGTTCCCGGCCGCATCGCGCAACCGGTCCAGCAGTCGCTTCTCATCGCGTTGTGCGTACATGCGCCCCTTACGCTCCGCCAGCACAAGCGCCGCGACCTGCGAGACGTCCAAGTCACGCCAGTTCATCGGGCGGCTCGCCAGTGCGTCGAACACCGCACGCTGCTCGGCACTGGCACCGCGCAACCGCTCACCCAGCCATTCAACCCCGCGGTCCCGGTTCAGCAGCCAGTGCACGACCTCCGCATCCTTCGCGCTGGGCACCATCCACTGGTGCGGCCGGTTCACCAGCTCCCGCTTGGAAAGCTCCTCTCGCAGTACATCCCGTTCCCGGGTGAACTGCTCGATCTGCTCATCGATGTGCGCGGATCGCCACGCCCGTCCGTCGCGCTCGACCAACCCGTCTCGTCGCGCTGTCAGACGAGCGATCTCCGTCGTCCGCGCCACGATGGCACGCACCAGATCGGCGTTGTTCGCCAGATAGATGAAACCTCCGAGCTCTTCAGGGTCACGGGCATGCGAAAGCTCCTTGTCGATGTGCGGACTGATCGTCTCAGTAAAGAACTTCTCGCTCCGCTCGTCCCGCAAGGACCGCAGCTTCTCGATGGACTCCCACCGATGCAGCACTTCCGGCAGCGGATCCCTCCAGGCCCCACCCTTCCCCTGGTCCTTGCCGGCCGGGTAGTCCATCGGGTGCGGAACCAATCCCATCGGTGTAACGACCGGGCCTTCACCATGTGCAAGCGGTTCACCGGCCGCTTCCCGCGGTTCGGAACGCGCTCCCGCCCACCTGAACACGGGGGCCGGATGCGCGCCATCCGCGTACCGTTGTTGGAACGACAAGGCGGCGGCCGCCCGTAGTTCCGGACCGGAGCGGACAAGCTCCTGACCCTGACTGCCCAGCAAAAACCAACGACCGGTACCAACCCCGCCGACGAACCGCGGCAACGCCCGGCCATCACGCGTCACCACCGTCTCCGTGGCATGCACCCCACCATCAGCCGTCTGCCACACACCACCAGCATCCGTCGCCCACAACTCCACCCCCAACGCCACCGCCAACCGCTCCGCGAACGACGCCTCACCCGACCCCGACCGACGCCCCGCACCACACCCCAACAACGCCACCCGAAACGCCGGAACAAACCGCCGATCCCCAAACACCACCTCCGCGAACCCCTCCGCCCCCACCTCACGACCATCCGGCAACACCGCACGCCCCTCCGCCGTCACATGCACACCCACCACCTGCGTCCCCGCCAGAACCGGCACCAACGCCCGCACCCGATCAACCACCAACTGCTCGTCTTCAGGGCCGAAGAACATCAGCGGCTCCGGCACCGGAACCGACGTCACCTCCACCGGCGGATCCACAAACCGCGGCCGACTCCCATCCCCCCGATACAACACCCACTGCCCACCAGGAACCCGCGCCAAAACATCCACACCCACCCCACGCACATGAGCCACCCACTCCCCGGACACGACCTCACCGTCATGACCCAACACCAGCAACAACCCATCCTGATTATCCGAAGCCACCGCGAAGTTGAACGACCTCGTCCACTCCCGGTATTCGACAGGCTCAGACCGTCCCGGCAACCACAGCACAAGCGGCCTCGGCTCCGCAGCGCCGACAACGCCCGCATCCGCCGGCGCCGAAGACACATCCACATCGACCTCACCGAGCAGACTCGGCATCCACCATCTCGGTATCACCGTCGATCACCGTCCCACTGCCCGCACCAACCGACCCGGCATCGACCATCTCGATGTCGGAATCCGTCACCGCCTCCGCCGAATCCACACCACCACCGGCATCAGCAGACTCCGCAGTCTCATACTCCGACGGACGCCCACCCCGCACCTCAACAGGCACCGACGCCGCCATCACAGCCGCAACACGCCACGCCCCCAACTCCGACGAACCATCCACGTGCAACCGAGCAGCAACCACCTGCACCATCCGCCCCCACACACCCTGCAACACCATCCCAACCCGTCTACTGGAACGCGGAGGGCCCGGCCACACACTCTCCAAAACCCTCTCAGCCCGCTGCTGCAATACCGCCACCTGATCAGCCGACAAGCCCCCCAAATACCGCTCGCTCTCCTCGAACTCCCCTCTCCACCGCCGCTCCACACCAGCAACCGCCGCCTCCCGGCCCAACTCAGCCACCAACATGCGACGTTCGCCAGAACCCACCGACCGCAACACATCCGACCCGACACCCTCACCAGCGACGAAACCACCAGCCTCCGCACGCTGCCCGTCCGCGGAAGAGACCGCGGACGCGACCTCACCAGCACCGCCATAAGCCGGCACCGAACCACCCTCATAGCCCGGCAAAACCTCACCAAGCGCCTCAGGATCACCGACCTCACCACCCCGCCGCCAATGCAACCCCGCCGTGACACCGCGCAACTGATCCAACGCGGTGTCAATATCGAAAGCCGGGGTGCGGTAGCCGTCGTACACGAAGACGGGCCGCGGCGGGCCACCAAGCTCACGCAACCCCTCGGCCAATGCGGTGGCATACCAGTCCGGGAGCGAGGTGTTGTCTCGCGCGTATGCCACGATAGCCACCGTGCGCCCCGGACGGTTGCCACCCACCGCCGCGAACTGAGGGGACGCCAGGAGATCCATGCCGAGCACGACGGGCTGCTCCGCCAACGCCCGCTCGTTCTGGCTGTTGAGCACCGGAACTTCCTCGTCCTCGACGTTTACGAAGACGAACACGGGGTCCGGGTCCAGAACCTCGACCGCGCGTCGCAGCATTCCCCCGTAGAGATCCCATTTGCCCCACCTCGCCCACCGATCTCCTTGCTCCTGGGCGGTGGTCAAACCGATGGCGTTGTCCGCCTCTCCTTCCCCCACGCGCAACGTCACAGCCCTGACCCTCGCCTCCAGTCGGGGAGCGACCATGCCGCTGGGCGCCAGCACCCTCAGACCCGCCCGCACCAAGAGTTTGCCCCCCAAGAGCGAAACACGGTGCTCCGAAACATAGACAGCCCGATCAGGATCAGGCGTACCCAACAGCCCCATCACCAACCCGTCAAGGTCCTCGCTCTCAACGGGCTCTCCCGCCTCACCCACCTTGACGATCACCACCGGCCGCCGCCAGTCACCTCGAATCGCATCCAGGTATTCCGGTTCCCGCGCCAGGTTCCGTCCGAACCGTGCGGCGGGTAGGTCACCGGTGATGGGGTCGACGATCTTGTTGCCCGCCTGGCTCACCACCACGACCACCGGTTGCCGACCACCGCCATACCCCAACTGCGATAGCAACCTCGAAACACCGAACTCGCGAATCCGCTCCACAACGTCCAGATCGGCATCCCGCACAAAGGAAACCAGCCGCGGCCGCCGCCTCAAACCCGAACCACCACGCTGGCCGACACCCGACGGAACCTCGACCAGCGCCTGCGACCGCCCCCCGTTGAAGCCGAGTGGCCCTACCGCCAGGAATACTGGCCGTTGGACACCGTCGCCGCGCAGACCCGCCGCGAGCGACCGGACGTCCTGCTCTGTCAAACCGGTCGGCCAGCTGCTGAAAAGGACCACAACCGGACGAGTCTTATCGCCGTTGACGAACTCCTGGAAACGCGCGCTTCCAGCGACGCTGAAACCGAAGTCCGAAGGACCGACAACCAACATTCTACGAGTCGACGGATCAACCACGTGGAAGCGCCCGCGCTCTGGGCGCACCATCAGGACGAAGGCGGGCTTGTCACCGCCGATCTCCGCGGGGATCCAGTCCACATTCACGTTGAACGACCGCACCGAGGCCGACGCGCGATACTGCACCACGATTCCCCGCGCGTGGGCGTGATCGGCGCCTTCTGGGCGGTCCGCCTCATCGCCCATCGGTGTCCATCCCGGGGGTGGAACGAAGCGCGGTGGGTTCGTGCGGAGATCGAGGCGACCTGCGCCCGTATCGTCTCTCAGCAGTCGGAAGTCTCGGTCGGTGACGAAGACATCCCTGTTCGTGTCGTTGGACCGCAAACCTCGGGCGAACTGCCGCCCGGCCTCTTCACTGAGACCGGTTGGCGATCCAATGGTCGCCAACACGACAGGTCCGCGCCCCTGCTGAATGGCAGTCGAGACGTAGTGCTCACTGAGCCCCAGCCGGCGGCCGAACTCATAGGCGTCGACGTTGCCGGTGTGCGTGACGAACTCGTCTCCCCACAACCGCGCGAGCACTACGGTCGCCGCCCCCAGGCCGAGAGTGGCCGGTGCGTTGAACCCGTCCAGAGACCAGTTCATCCACCAGTCCAGATCCGCCGTCGTCGCGTTCGCCGCTAGTAGGCGCTGCTGCCCGAAGAGACCCAGATCCCTAACCGGAAGCGCGTCATCTTCATCAATGGCGTACGGAAGTCCGCCGACAGGACGCAAGGCCGGATCTCCCGCGATCCGGAAACGGTTGCGGCCCTGCCCTTCATCGCTGACCTGCAGTTCCACCTGATTGGAAACCCAGACCCGGCCCTCGTGTCCCGCACGGCGAACGGCCCTGGCGAACTCCTGCCGGGCCCGCTCGTCCATGGGACTCCCACCGCCCGGCAGAATCGTCAACAGCACCACGGGCCTTGTGGGATTGCCCGCTGCGGCTTGGCGGAACAAATCACCTTCCACCACGCTGCGGGCGAGCTCACCGGGGCTCAGGTGGTCGTCCTCGAACGTGCGCGGATCGACAGTGTGAAATACTCTTTCGCGGCCTTTCCACGCCGCGAGCACGAGGATCGGTGACGGATGGCCGACCGCTGTCCGCACCTCCTGGAGATCGACACCCGCATCGAGCCATTGCTGCCAGCTCTGCGCGCGTACGGGGCTCGTCGGGTAGGCGACCAGGTTCGGTGTCGTCGTATCCGTGCCCGCGATCATGCCCAGCACCGGCGACCAGGGGACCACTCGATCGAAGGACTGAGCCAGAACGGCGTTGTTCTCGCTGTCCAGTTGGGGGCCGTGCGAAAGCCCGTCGTATGCGGCTACGTGGATCGGCCCGCGATGTCCCGCCTCCCGGAAACCCGCGAGCAACTCCTGCCGGCCCAGCTCCGTCAGCGCTTCCGCACCCCCCCAGAAGTAGGTGAAGACAACGACAGCACGAGTGTTGCTGGCTCGTCCGCCGATCCGGTGGGACCGGAGATCCTCGACCACCTGACGAGCGAACTCACGCGGGCGCAGGTCTTCCGTTCTCCAGGGGTGGCTGTCGGCGACGGTGAACCTGCCCCCTGGAGTGATCCACGCCAGCACGAAGGCCGGCGACCGAGAGCCAACCGCGTCCCGCGCGGCCTTCATGCTATGCATCCCGGCCGCGATTCTTCGGAATTCGTCCACCTTGTCGCTGTCAGTGGGATAAGCCAGAGCGTTCAACTTCGCCGAGTCGAGCTGCAGGGGGAGCACGCTCGGCTCCAAGCCAGACCTCAGCACAAGTCCCGTGCCCTCGACCTCGGTCCGCTCCCGCGCGGCAACCAGACCGAAACCGCGCGGATCATGTGAAATGTAGCCATACGCCAGCAGACCATCCCGAACACGGTCCCCACCCTCACGCAAACCCTCAGCGAACCGCCGCACGAGCTGCTCACGACTCAGCGCACCGAGACCCGCGCTCCCACCCATCACCACCAGCACCACCGGACCCGACCCATTACGACCCGCAACCCGCCGATACTGCGCGGTCTTGGCCACCCGCCGACCAAGCTCCCGCGGCGTAGCGATCGTCAACTGCTCGCCGCTGGCCCCATCAGTCAGCAAAAAGAGCCGATCAGTCCCGGAACTCTCCCTCCTCGACTGAACCACCACGATGACCGGATCCAAACCAGGGCCAATACCCAACTCGCCCCGCACCTGACCCAGATCCACCCGACCACCATGGAAACCCTCCCACCACTGCGCAGACACATCATCCACCGCATACACAACGGTGTTCTCGACACCACCACCCAAACGCACCGCCACAGCCCGCGTGCGCTCATGCCACAACACACGCAACTCCTCCAACGTCGGCGGCCACCCCCCACCGAGACGCCGCTCAGCATCCAAAAGCAACTCGCCCAGATACCGCACCTCCTCCGGACGAACCGCCGCGGTACTGCCAGTCAATTCCCGAACCACCGGATGGGCGTCCTCGGCAGAGGCGGTCCTCCTCACCACTCGATCGGTGTCGCGGAGCCAGTCGTCCAGCGCCTGAGCCGCCGACGCGTCCTCGATAGACGGTCTCTCAGCCAGTTCCGCGGTCAGCGCAAGGGTGTTGAAGAGCCTCTTGCGCACCCACCGCCATTCATCCGGGTCGCTGGTGTCCTCGTCATAGCCAATTTCACCGGCCAGTCGTTTCAAACCGGCATCATCGAATTCGATGTTGATTTTCCAGTCGGACAACAGCCTGGCGACGTTGGGCGGGACATACGAGCTGATCTTGAGTCCGCCACGACCACCCCACCGGATCACAGCCTCGATCCGCGCATCGTCCGGATACCTCGACGGCTCGGAACGGTTCACCGCGGCCCGCAGCTCCGGACCGGACCGCACCAGCTCCCGCCCCTGGCCATCCAGCAAAAACCATTGGCCGGTACCCAATCCGTCGACGAATTCCGGCACCAGTCGGCCGTCTTCGGTCACCGACACCTCCGTGGCGTGCACGGCGCCGTCCGGCGTTTGACTGACAGTCGCATTCGATACCCACACCCGCGTACGCAGCGTGCGGGCGAACCGTTCCGCGAACGTCAGTTCACCCGGCGCCCGCCGGTGTGCCGCGCAGCCGAGCAACGCGATTTCCGATCCCGGTACGTAACCCCGGTGCCGCCGCACCTCCTCGGCGAACTCTTCCGGGGCGACCTCCCGTCCGTCCAGCAACGCACGCCGCCCGTCCAGTGTCAGGTGCACTCCGACGACCTGGGTGCGCGGGAGCTCCGGCGCCAGCTCCGCTGCGCGGTCCAGGGTCCCCTCGTCATCCTCCGGTCCTCGGAACAGCAACGGTTCCGCACGCGGCGCCTGGATCATCTCGGTGGGCGGGTCGACCGGTCGTGGCCGGCTCCCGTCCGCGCGGTGCAGCATCCACTTCGCGCCCCGGCCCCGGTCCACCCTCGCCAGCACGTCCGCGCCCGTATCCCCAAGCTTGGTGACGGCCTCGGCGGAGACGACGGTGCCTCCGTGGCCGATGACCACCAGCGGACGGGCTGCTTGCGGGGCAGCTGCGGCGTGGCGCGGTGACCGGGTCCAGGCGGGGTACTCGGCGATTTCGCGAGACCCGTGGAAAGGCAGGGCCACCGGTGCGCTGCGCATGCCCCAGCGGAAGTCGGAGCGTGGCGCACGCCCGCCTTGGGCCTTGACACCGGAACTCGCCAGCGCCGATACGAGATCCGCGCCGGCCAGCCGGCGCGCTCCACCTGTGGACGGCAGCAAATGCCAATGCCCGGCTGTCGCGGTCCGCCCGTCCCCTCCGAACACCGAGTCGGCCCACTGGGCCCACGTCTGCGTTCCGCGG
Source organism: Saccharopolyspora erythraea NRRL 2338 (assembly GCF_000062885.1). Classification (NCBI taxonomy): domain Bacteria; kingdom Bacillati; phylum Actinomycetota; class Actinomycetes; order Pseudonocardiales; family Pseudonocardiaceae; genus Saccharopolyspora; species Saccharopolyspora erythraea. Next base: position 6,125,381 of record NC_009142.1, read on the forward strand.
CGGACGAACGACAGGTCACCGGACACCACCCGGCCGTCAGCCGCCTGCCAGACCTCGTGGTCGGCCGCGATGACGTCGACGCCCAGGGTGTCACGCAGCTCGGTCGCGTCGGCGAGACCGGAGGAGCCGACCAGCACGATCGGCCGTCGTGCCCAGCCCGGCAGTCGCTCGATGCTCAACGCCAGCTCGGAGATGGTGAGCGTGCCGCCCGCTCCGTCGGAGATGGCGCCAACCGCATCGGCGGTCAGGCCGACGACCAGGTGTCCGGGGACCTTGGGCAGCAGCGCCAGCGCGGCTTGGTCGGCGGCATCGCCGCCAGGCGTCCATGCCTCCGGCATCCCCGACGAGGCCGCAGCCGGTACGGCGGATGGCTGGGACGGCTCCGAAGGCGGAAGGGGCAGGTTCTTCGCCGCCGCCTGGTCGGCCTCCACGATGAAGTAGCCGCCGTTGTCGATGGTGACCTCGACCTCGGCCGGCTTGCCCCGCAGGGAGTGGAAGAAGTTGCGATGCAGGGTCCGGTCGGTGAGCGTGTAGAGCGCCTTGCCCGCCCGGTACAGGTGGAAGGTCCCCTTCTTCTCGGTGGTGACCTCCCTGGCGGCGCTGCCCGTGGCGACCTGGCTGTCCACCTTCGTACTACCGCCCGCGACGCCTGCCGACGGGTCGAGCGTGCTTACCTCGCCCGGAAGGATCAGGTTCTGACGCTGCGAACCGGAGCTGCTGGTCATGAACTGCGCCATCGCGGGCAGTGACGCGCTCAGGGTGCTGTTGGCCAGGTGGTTGAGTTCGTGCTCGGATCGTTCCTCGTGGGTCAGCTCGCCGGTCGCGGTGAGGGAGCCGACGTACTCGATGTCGGCGAACCGCAGCCGCACCGCCAGGCCGTGCTCGTCATCCCAGACCATCCCGCTGTCGACCATGTCCGGGATCAGCACCGGAGCGTCGAGCAGCTCCGGCATCATCGAGGTCAGGCCCTCTTCCCCGCCGAGCTGCCACACGAGGTGCCCCGGCAGGGTGGCCGGACGGACCCAGCCGTTTCCGCTGGGTGCCCGCATCGACGTGTCCACCACGGTGGCGTCGTCGCCCGGCTGCTGGTCCGGGCGTGCCAGCGTGGCGGCCAGCCAGGGGAACAACCGCTCACTTCCGGGCAACGCCACCGGGATGATGTCGAGGCCCCGCAGGTCCACCGGCAGCGGTCCCATCTCCATCGCGCCGCCCGCCGGTACGGCCTTGCCGCTGATCCGCACCGGCCGCGGCACCGGCGGCGCCGTGGTGGTCAGGCCGGCCGGGATCGTGAACACCGCTGTCCCGTCTCCGACGAACCGCCGCTGCTGCGGTGTCCGGGCGGAATCCTGCATCGCCGACCACAGCTCGATGCCCCGTTTCGGGGCCGTGAGCAGCAAGCTGTTCAGCGCCGCGTTCGGTACCCAGGAGCGGTACATCTCGACCTGGAACCAGACCGGCCAGGTGTAGGAGTACGAAGTCTCGTCCTCCCCGGTCAGCCGCCTCTTGAACGCGTCACTACTGGTATCGCGCTGGCCGCGCGCCTGCTCCCGGGTGTAGGTCCCGTCGGGGTGGCCACCCGCCCGGCGCACGTTCCCGTCGAAGCTCGCCACCGCCAGGGTGCTACCGGTGATCGCGGCGCCGCTTCCGCGCGATGCGGACTGCCAGCGCTTCTCCGAGTGCTGGAACGACGTGTCGGACTTGAACTCGTTGTTCGGAACCGCCCGCGGGTCGGGCGCGTACCCCGCGCGTACGACGAACTCGATCGTCTCGGTTCCCACTCCCTGCGACCGCGCGGCGAGCAGCGACACCCCGGATGTCGACGCCTGGCCGAAACGACTGCCCAGAGCGACCGGTGAGGCCATTGCGTCCACGGAGCCGGAGATACCGGTGGACAGCTCCAGGAAGCGACCCGTGCCGAAACCAGGGGCGTGTTCGGCGATCAGGTCCTTGATCACCGAGGCGACCAAGTGCGCGTTGGAGATTTCGGAAACGATGGTCGGGCCCAGGCCCGCTCCGAAGAACACGAACTCGGGGGGATAGCGGATCTCGATGGCCGGCTCGGGCCTCGGCTCCACCCCGGTGGGCAGGTCGAGGTACCTGGTACGCGGCGGCTGTCCCTCCGCTTCCGGCTCCAGCCCCGGGTTCCGGCGCAGCCGTTGGGCGATGACATCGGCCAGCAGGAACTCGATACCGCCGTTCACCGCGATCAGTTCCGTTTCCGGGACCGAGTCCGGCTCTCCGTAACCGGTGATCTCGAACAGGGCGTGCGCCCGGTAAAGGTGGGTCGCTCCTGTCGTCTTGCCGATCCGCCGGCGCGAGGTTCCCAGACCGTAGGAGGCTGCCTCCTCGGAGATGGCGGTGGCCCGCCCGGCCAACGCGGGCATCACGTGCGCGCGCTCACCTGATTTCGATCCGAACTGCCACAGGGACGAGAGGCGGAACCGGCCGTCCAGGCCCTTTCCTTGCGACTTCTGCCCATCCACCTTCAGCCCGCCGTCGGAGACGTCCTCAAGGCTGAGCTTGTCCGGCACCGTTCCGACCGGGTGGGCGTCGAACAGCCGCAGTCGCACCCGGCCCCCGGGAACCGGCAGCCCCTCGGGCGCCAGCAGCTGGTCGAAGTGCGACGCCAGCGGCTCCTCTTGCTCGGGTACCGCGTCGGCTCGTCCCGGGAGGCCCTCCAGCACATCGGCGATGTCTTCGCCCAGGAAGGTGTAGGGGCTGGCCACACCCGGTGGCACAAGGAACTCGACGTCCAGCTTGAACGGGTTGTCGTCCTGGGCGTCGTAGTCGAAGTCGCGAATGAGCTGCCCGAGGTGGGCCACATCGTCTTGCGGTGTGGTGGGTGCCAGCGGTTCGGGCACCATGATACGCGCCCAACCCGAGACCTTGGAGCTCCCGACGACCGAGTAGCTGCTCCATGTCGAGGGGTTGCTTGCCGTCGACGAGTCGCGCGGCATCGAGCCGAGTTCGATGCCGGCGCCCTCCCGTTCGTCGCCGTCGCGCCGACCCGAGCCGATCTGGAACAGGCCGAGCCTGCGATACCACGGCTCCAGCCGCGCCGTCGGCGGTGTGGTGGCCGCCGTCGAAACCGAGACCAACCAGGTGACCCGCCGGTCGAAGGTGATCGCCGGCCCCTTGTACTTCTGGCGCCGGTTGAGCTTGTAGCCCTGCCCTATGGCGGTACCCGCCGCGTACGAGAACACGGCCGACGAACCGAGCGAGATTCCGAAGTTGCGCCAGAAGTCCTTTCGCCTCGTACCGATCGCGGCACCCGACTCCAGACCGAAGCGGTGCTGGCTGCCGGCCTTCGTCTTGAACTCGGTCCGGGTAGCGCTCTTTATGGTCAGGTCGACGGTGGCCTTGTCGAGCTTGCCGGTCCCGATCAGGGCCCCCAACTGCGGCTTGGCATCGATCACCACCAGTTGGTCACCGATCCGGACCGTCCTGGTGACCCCGCGCAGGTCCGTGCTGAACCGGCCGAAGAGCGCGGGCACACCGAAGGCCGCGGTCACCTGCGCCTCGACGGCCGCCCGCTGGTCGTGGCGCAGCGAGCCGAGCTCGTCGCCCACCGACTCGCGCACCAGCCGCCACACCTCCGGTAGCACCAGCTCGGCTCCAGGCAGGCGGCTGACCGTGCCACCGCCGATGGTCTTGTTCGCGGCCAGCATGTCCGGCTGCCGGGGCTCGCCCTCGGGGATCGTGATCTCCGGCCGCCTCGCGTGATCCGCCACGACAACGGCGGGCCGCGTCACCTCACCCTCCTCGAAGGGGTCGGCCGCCGACTGCGGGCGCTCCTCGGCGACCGTGATCTCCGGCATCTTCGAACCGCCGGCCACCACATCGTCGAGCCGCGCCGCGTCACCCCCCGCGAACCGGTCGGCCGCCGACTGCGGGCGCTCCTCGACGACCGTGATCTCCGGCATCTTCGAACCGCCGGCCACCACATCGTCAAGCCCGGCGGACTCGAACGGCTCGTCCAACCACTGCTCCAGCAGCCGGCGCCCGGTCCCGGAACTCTCGGCCAGCAGAGTACGAAGTGGCCGCAGAGCGGCTTCGGCCGCGGAAACCTCCTCGAGGCGGGCGAAGTCTTCGGCCGGCATCCAGAGGTATGCCTTCTCCTCGACGAGATCCACACCTTCCAGCGCCGGCTCGGAGGAGGTCCGCTCAACACGCACGTCCAGCGTCGCCTCCACCAGGACGGCGTCGCCATCGACGGTGGTTACGCTCTTCTTCCCCGCACCGCTGGTCATGCCCTGTGTCATCGACTCCGCCGCTGTCCTGGCACCGGACACCGAGGAGGGCGTGATCATGGTGTAAGCACCGAGCCCGCGGCGGTTCTCGTCCACATCGGCGACGATGCCGGGACCCGTGACCACCGACAGCTCGGAGTTGGCGAACCGCGTCTGACTGCTGTCGACCTTCTTGTCGGTCGAGGCGCTCTGACGTAGCACCACTCCCGGAACGACGCGTTCGTCCACCCTCCGCACCGCGCGCAGATCCGCGGAAACCTCCAGCGACAGGGTTTTCAGCCCCACGCCCGGCAGCCGGTAGGCGCTTGGGCGATAGCCCCCACCGGTGATCTGGAAGAACCGCGAGAGCACGGACTCCTCGGACAGCTCGCGGGCGACCGCGTCGCGCACGCCGGTACCGACCGTGGACAACGGGAGGTTGGCGAGGACCTGCGCACGGGTTCGCCGCATGGCGGCGGCTTGCGGCGCGGCGAACACCTCGTGCAGCGCTGACGAGGGAACGGCCCGCACGGGCTGGTCCGCACCAGGGTTGACGGTGGCGGGCGGCAAGTCCTCCGCGAGATAGCGGATCAGTGCCACGTTGTCGAGCGGGTCCGTCCGGTAGGTCTCGGGCGTCTCCTCCGAGCCCTCCCGCACGTCGATGGCGATCTTCCCGTCCACGACGAAGTGGCGCGGGGTGGCCCGGCCGGACATCGACCGCGAATAGTCGATCGCGGTGCTGACGCCGCGCTGCTGGTTGCTGCCACCACTACCCCGCGCGGAGGGGGTGAGGACGAGGTTGCGAAGCACGCCTTTCTTCGCGGTACCGATCAGGTTCGGCAGGGTGACCGGGATGCCCGACTGCGACGACTGCTCCTGGGCGGCGGTCAGGTTCGCATCGGCGTAGTGGACGCCGTACTCGACCAGACCTTCCTCCTCCGGGAGCACCACCGCCGTGGCCGCCGTGCGTTCGAAGAACAGGTGCAGTTCACGGGAGCCGACCTCCAGGCGGATTCCTTCGTCTTCCAGCCTCCTCAGCGTGTCCATGATGCTGGTGTCGGTGAACAGGTTCCGGATCGGCTTGCCTGCGGCTTCCCGCAGGTCCTCCGGCAACGCGTCCAGCACCTTCTGGACTTCGATTTCACCGGCCTGTTGCACCTTCCCGCTGCCGACAGCGCCACTGGCCGCGTAGGGCGGCAGCTCGACTTGCCGGACCGTCACATCGGCGCGGTCCGCCGCCGAGCGTGCGCCGGCGATCGCCTTGCCGGCGTTCGCCGCCTCCTGCTTGGCGAGCGCCCGCACGGCTTCGATCTTGTCCCTGGCATCGTCGGCACGGGCGCTCGCCTCGCGATGCGCGGCCGACAGCTCGCTCACACGCTCCTGCCCAGCGCGCAGCTCCTCGGCGGCGGTTCGCAGGCGCGTTGCCGCGTCGGCGGCGAGCCGCATGAGCGATGCGCGCTCCTCGGACCCCGGTGTGGCGAGGTCGAGCTGCTCCCGCAGCATCTGCGCCTCAACACGGGCGCCCCAATCAGCCGCGCGCTTGAGCACCAGGTCCTGCCGAGCCTCGTCGAGGTCGGCACGCTTTCCGTCCTGCCGCCGCTCAGCCTCCGCCAGCTCTTGCCAGGCCGCGGCGAGCTCCTCCATTCGACGCTGGGCGTGCTCAACGCTCACCGCGGCCGAGGCGGCCAGGTCAGCCGCCGCTGTGACGAGCGCGTCGGTCTCCGCCGGGTCGGCCACCTCGACATCGGCGGGGGCCGGCGCGTCCGGCGCTGCCGCGTCCATGGCGTTGTAGATCTCGGTGAGCCTGGCGTCCGACGCCGTGACCCTGTTCCGGGCGTCGGCCACTCCTTCGGTGCGGGCCGAGTTTCGCAACCGCGCCAGGTCGAGTGGCGGACCGGCCCGGAAACGGGCAGTGGGTGCGCGCAGGTGCTCCCAGCCGGGTAGCAGCTCGGCGCCCTCCGGCAGGGGTGCACCGCCCGGCCTCTCGACGCTCCGCTCGCCGCCCGGCCGAGTCGTGTTCCAAACGCCGGTCGCCGGCAAGACCGGAACCATCCGCCCATCCGCCCCCACCCTCGCCCCAGTGACCACCGGCGCATAACCAAGCCCCTCCGGACCAAACCACATCAGCTGCGGCGTCCAGATCACCTCGACACCCAGCTCGGCGTCCAACCCGCGCGCGAAACCCTCACTGATATTGCAGGCATACAACCGAACCGGCATGCCCGGCACCCAACCGCTGATCAGATCCGCGAAGTCATGCGCGGTCACAGCCCGCCCGTCGACGACCACCCCACCATCCCCACGCCCCTGCACCACCACGGCAAACACACCGGCTTCCACCGGCAAATTCCGCGCAGCGGCGTGGACCTCGCCGGTGGAGTCACTGGTCACGAGCATCCCGGCCGGAATCAGCTCCACGACCCCAGGCGCCCCCGACTCGCCGAACTCAGAGGTCCCGCCCGGCGCTTCCGGCGGGTCCTGCAGAGCATCCGCGGGAGCACCGGCCTCGTCGGAAAGCGCCGAACTTCCCTCCGGGTCGAGGGATTCCGCTTCCGGATCCGGGTCCAGCTCGTCGGCAGCCGTTGCCTCAGTGGTCCGCGGGCTGTCCTGGCCACTTCGCGGCTGCTCCGTGACCACGTTCCACAAGGCATTGATCAACTCGCCGAGATCGAGCCCATCGACGCCGGTCCTACCGTCCGCCCCTTCCGGCGAACCGCCTGAGCTTTCTCGTGCGGCGGAGGGCCTCGGCGCCTCGGGAAGCATCTCGAACAGCTCCGACAACCCAGAGCCACCGGACCGCGCCACGGATTCACCGGCCGAAGGCGGCTCATCGGCCTCCAACATCACTCCGGCCGCCAGAGCATCCAGCTCCTCGCGGAGCTCCTCCAGGTGCCGCACATGACGCCCGTCCTCCCGGCTCCACGATTCACGCGGCTGGTGGCGGTACAGAGACGCCTCCGCCATCGCCGCACGCAGAGCAGGCCGGTGGGACTCGGGCCTACCCGCGAGGTAACCGGCCAGCACGTCGTACGCGCTCAACAGCCCGGCAAGAGCCGCATCCACGCGCTCGCTCACCCAGGACGAACCCAGCTCGGCCAACGCCACCGGCCGACCCGACTCCTCCCGCAACACCACCAACCGCTCGGCAAGACTCCGCACATCCGCCACAGACACCGGATCGACGTCACCCAAGCCCAGCCACTCACGAACCAACCCACGCAAATGCTCTGGCGCCACCCCAACCGAATCGCTCAACTCGGGAACGGTCTCCGCCAACGCCTCACCCACCTCGCGGGCATAGCGCAGATCATCCGCCCGTAAATCCGCGGCCCTCCGCACATCTGCCAGCACTGCGGCCAACGCACCCAGACGGACGATCCGCTGCCGGTCACCGCGGCTAAGCCCGTCTTGTCCGTCCACACCCAGCGCATCACCACCGAATCGATGCACCAGCTCGTCGGCCAACAGCAACGGGCCCAGACCCGAAACCTCGAAGGCCACACGCGCCGCCCGAGCCTCCGTGGCCACCACCTCGGCGTGCGTGCGCAGCTCCTCAAGGGAAGACGCCTGGCGTGCGTCTGACGGACGCCACAGACCCGCGCTCTCACCGACGACCCCCGCGATGCCGTCCGCCCGCATACGCAACTCGGACTGGTACCAGCTCGGAAGCGCCGCCAAATCGGCCGCTGCCCTGGCGAGGGAATCCCGCAACGCGGCAAGCGCTCTCTCCGTACGTTCCGCGACTTCGTTGCGCTGCGCGGTCCAGACCCGGTGCAGGCCGTCCCACGTCACTTCTCCCTCACGCGCCTGCCCCAGCACCAACTCAGCCAGATGCCGCACATCGGCATCGGTGACCGGATGCTGCCCGGCGGTCTCAAAACCATCCGCCCAACGCCGCACTACCGCACGCAAATGCTCTTCGATACGCGCTTCGTCGATCTCGCCGAACCTGAGCCCGGCCTCACCGTCCACCGCCTGCCGCAACCGGACCAGCCTCGGTGGCAGTCGATCAGTCTCCTCAGCGACCATGGCCAACTGATCGCGATTCGGCCGCTCCCCGAACACGGACACCGCAAGCTGCGAGAGGCTGGTCAAACGCGCCCAACCGTCACGGGCGTCCGATATGTACGCGCCTATCGAGCGCGCGAGTTCGTAGCCGTTCCGATACTCCCGCGCCAGCTCCAGCAGCGCTGCCTCGGCCGGGTCACCGGTGCTGTCCCGGGCGGCCCTCATCTCCTCGGCCAGCCACTCACCCTCAGCGCGGAGCTCTTCCAGCCTCCTCGCCCGGTCCCCGTCGGTCGGCCGCCACGGCACACCGCGCTCCTCGCCGACGAGAGTCATCAACTGGTTCGCCCGTTCCTGCACACTCGGCCGTGCCGCCATGGCCTCGGCCGTCGTCAGCACATTCAGGGAAAGCTGCAGCCCAACCAACGCACTACGACCGCGATCTGCCAGCGTCCCAGCGTCGGCACGCCAACCAGCCCGCAACGCCGCAAAGGTCACCGGACGCCCGTGATCTTTAACCGGCCCGACAAGACCGATCAGGTAGCTAAGATCGTCTTCGGTGACGGGGCGAGTGTCACCAGGCTCGAAATCCCGCACCATCCGACGCAGATGATCGGCCGTCACGTCATAGCCGACATCCGGATACCGCCGCCGCACGGCATCGACCAGCCGCCGGACGTCACGCAGCTCGACGAGACTTGGAACGCCCGAGGCCCTATCGAATTCCTCGTTGATTTCCTCCCACAGCGGAACAGCTCCCGCGCGCCGACCGACTCGATGACCGAGCCGTCGGTGCGCGAGCGCAACGAGATTTTCGAGTCGCTGCGGGACATCGCGCAACCAGCGCGCACCCAACCGCCGAAAACCCCGCTCCCCGTGGTGCAAGCCAATGGCATCGGCCAACCGGACGTGACCACCGTACCGATGCGCGAGCTCGTCCACGAGCCGCCGTGCCAGGCGTTCGCGGTCGACCGACTCGCTTTCCACTCGAGCTCCCGCATCGCCCGGTTCCTGCGACGCAGCCGAGCGCCCCGGATCGTGCCCGCCCGAATCCGACGCGGCCACTTCCTCCACCGGGGAGAGGGCAGAAGTCGAGGACACGCCCGCAAGCCCCCGCTCCGCCGCACTTTCCGCTACCGCATCCCCTTGAGGATGCTCATCACGGGACCGGCGGCCTTCCAGACCCGGTTCCACCCGATCTTGCGCAACCTCCTCGTTCGATCGCGCCACATCGGGGTCGAATCCCTCGAGCGCCGACCGCTCCCCGGCAACCCCCTCATCAGCGATCAGCGACTCAGCCGAATCCTCGGAATCCGCCCCAGCCGACTCGCGTTCGGCGATCGCCGGAGCTTGGCGCAGCTCATCAACCGCAACCTCGTAGAGTTCGCGATTCCCAAAGCCGTTTTCCAACGCGAACTCGGCCGCGATCTCGTTGACCAGAGCCTCGGCATCGGACCGCCGCTCGTCCCCGACCACCGTGGCGGCGTCCGAGACAGACGCGACATCATCCCCAACCACCGTGTCCGCATCCCCAACAGACCCGGCATCATCCCCAACCACCGTGTCCGCATCCCCGGACCAGTTCAGTTCGGCCGTCCCGCCATCGGCTAGCTCACGAGCGCGACGTGCTTCGCCGACGTTGACCTCATAGAACTGACGATCCCCAAGGCCGATGCTCAGCGCTTGGCGCATCAAGGAATTCGTCCGTCGCAGGGTCTCAACATCCGGCGACGGACCTTCGCCACGCATTTCACCCAGCGCCAGCTCCGCGACGTTCAGCAGCCGCCGCTCAAAGTCCTCCGGCAGCACCCCCGACTCGTCCAGCCCAATCCGGCGGGCCAACCCCTCCCAACCATTGCCTCCATCCAGCGCGAACTCGGCCGCAAGCTCGTCGACCAACGCTTCGGCATCGACACTCCGCCACTGCCCGGCCAAGGTCTGCGCGGCTTCCCGCGCCTGTTGTTCCACCTCCGCAAGCTGCCGCTCGGCAAGCGGCCGCTCAGCAAGCTGCCTCTGCTCAGTAGAAAGCTCCCCCGGATCCGCCAGCGAGTCGAACGGGGGTTCAGTCCGCGGCATGCGCAGGTGCTCCCAGCCGGGTAGCAGCTCGGCACCCTCCGGCAACGACACGCCACCCGCACGCTCGACACCGCGCACCCGGCCCGGCCGAGTCGAATACCAAACACCGGTCGCCGGCAAGGCCGGAACCATCCGCCCATCCGCCCCCACCGTCGCCCCAGTGACCACCGGCGCATAACCAAGCCCCTCCGGACCAAACCACATCATGTCCGGCGTCCAGACCACCTCAACACCCAGCTCGGCATCCAACCCGCCCGCGAAACCCTTACTGATATTGCAGGCATACAACCGAACCGGCGTGCCCAGCACCCAACCGCTGCCCCTGACCAGATCGGCGAACTCACGCGCGGTCACAGCCTGCCCGTCGACGACCACCCCACCGCGACCGTCCCCCTGCACCACCACGGCAAACACGCCGTCTTCCACCAACAAGTTGCGCGCAGCCGCGTGGACCTCGCCCGTGGAATCACTGGTCACGAGCATCCCGGCCGCAACCAGCTCCACGACCCCAGGCGCACGATCCACATCCAGCTCGTCGGAATCCGGTGCCTCAGTGGCCCGCGGACTGTCCTGCCCACCTCCCGGCTGCTCCGCGACCACGTTCAAGAACGCATCGACCAACTCGCCGAGGTCAACCCTCTCGACGACGGCGGCCCCGCCGTCCGCCCCTTCCGGCGAACCGACTGAGCTTTCCCGTGCGGCGGAGGGCCTCGGCACCTCGGGCAGCACATCGAACAGCTCCGACAACCCAGAACCACCGGGCGCCGTCGCCGACCGACTGACCGACGTCGGGTCGTAAACATCCAGTAGCACTTCGGCCGCCAGAGCATCCAACTCCTCGCGGAGCTCCTCCAGGTGCCGCACATGACGCCCGTCCTCCCGGCTCCACGATTCACGCGGCGCATTCCGATACGGAGCGGCCTGTGCCATCGCCGCTCGCAGACCGGACCGGTGGGACTCCGGCAGATCCGCCAGGTAAGAGGCCAGCACGTTGTAAGCGCTCAACAGCCCGGCAAGAGCCGCATCGACCCGCTCGCTGACCCAGGACGAACCGAGCTCGTCCACGGTCACCGGCCGACCGGACTCCTGCCGCAACACCACCAGCCGCTCGGCAAGGCTCCGCACATCCGCCACGGAAACCGGATCGGCGCCACCCAGCCCCAGCCACTCACGAACCAATCCACGCAAATGCTCCGGCGCCACCCCATCCGATCCACTCAGCTCGGGCACGGTCTCCGCCAACGCCTCACCCACCTCGCGGGCATACAGCACGTCCTCAGCCCGCAAATCCGCGGCCCTCCGCACACCGGCCAGCACCGAAACCAACGCACCCAGACGAACAATCCGCCGCCGGTCACCACGGCTAAGCCCGTCCTGTCCGTCCACACCAAAGACCCCGGGACCGAACCGGCGCACCAGCTCGTCAGCCAACAGCAACGGACCCAAACCGGAGACCTCGAACGCCACACGCGCCGCCCGAGCCTCCGCCGCCACCACCTCCGCATCCGTGCGGAGCTCCTCAAGGGAAGACGCCTGGCGTGCGTACGACGGCCGCCACGGACCCGCGCTCTCACCGACCACCGCCTCGATCGCGTCCAACCGCCTACGCAACTCGGGCTGGTACCAGCTCGGCGACTCCGCCAGATCCTCCGTTGCCCTGGCGACGGAATCCCGCAACGCCGCAAGCGCCCTCCCCGCACGATCGGCGACTTCGTTGCGCTGCGCGGTCCAGACGCGGCGCAGGCCGTCCCACGTCACGTCTCCCTCACGCGCCAGCCCCAACACCAACTCAGCCAGATGATGCACATCAGCCTCGGTGACCGGATGCTGCCCGGCGGCCTCGAAACCATCCGCCCAACGCCGCACCGCCGCCCCAAAATGCTCGGTGATCCGCGCTTCGTCGATCTCGCCGATCCCCAGCCCGGCCTCACCGCCCACCGCCTGCCGCAACTGGACCAGCCTGGGTGCGAACCGATGTGCGTCCTGCGCAGCACGCCGCAACTGCTCCAGGTTCGGCCGCTCCCCGAACATGAACACCGCAAGCTGCGAAATACTGACCAAGCGCGCCCAGCCATCACGTGCGTCCGCCGAATCCACACCTACCTCGCGCGCGATGTGCCGCCCGCCTCCATGCTCCCGCGCCAGCGCCAACAGCGCGGCCTCAGCCGGGACACCGCTGCTGCCCCGGACAGCCCTCATCTCCTCAGCGAACCAGGCGCCCTCGGTGCGGAGCTCTTCCAGCAGCCTTGCTCGGCCCTCATCGGTCGGGCGCCACGGCATATCGCGCTCCCTGCGAGCGCGGTCAGCCAGCGAGCGAGTCGCTTCCCGCAAACCCGAGTGCGCCACGGCCGACGCGCCCGTCAGCTCCTGCAACGATCGATCCAGCTCGTCCAGCGTGCTACGCGCACGGCGCTCCAGAACTTCCGCGCCGGCACGCCAAGCAGTCCGCAACGCCTCATAGGTCACCGGACGCCCGTGATCCCTCACCGGGCCGACAAGACCTGCGAGATAGCGAACCTCTTCATCTGTGACAGGTCGAGCATCATCCGGCGCGAAATCCCGCACCATCCGACGCAGATGATCGGCCGTCACGTCATATCCGACATCCGGATACCGCCGCCGCACGGCGTCAGCCAGCCGCCGGACGTCGCGCAGGTCGCCGAGGCTCACGGTGCGCCGGTTGTGGGAAATCTCCAGCCACAGCCTGACGATGTTCTCCAGTCGCCGCGGGACATCGCGCACCCAGCGAGCACCCAACCGCCGGAAACCCCGCTCCTGATGATGCAAGCCAATGGCATCGGCCAACTCAACGTGACCACCGTTTCGGTCCGCGAGAGCCTTGACCAGCCGCCGTGCCGTTGGTCCGAGATCGCTCGACGAGCTTTGCGCACGAACACCCGCATCTCCCGATTCCGGTGACGAAGTTGACAGCCCCGAGCTGTTTCCGTCCGAATCCGACGCGGACGAGGGCTCCACCGGCGGGAGATCAGCGGACGAGGGCGCACCCGCAGGACCCGGCTCCGCTCCACTCCTCGCTACCGGCGCACCGGGATGCTCATCACCGGACCGGCGGCCCTCCAGACCCAGTTCCCGCCACTCCCGCGCAACCTCCTCGTTCAGCCGCGCCACATCGGGGTCGATTCCATCGAAAACCGACCGCTCCTCTGCAACCTCATCCGCGATCGGCGATTCACCCGAACTCTCGAAATCCGACCCAGCCGCCTCACGTTCGGCTATCGCCCGAGCTTGACGCAGCTCGTCGACCGTGACCTCGCCGAGCAGAGGATTCCCGAGACCGTGGTCAAGCGCTTGGCGCCTCCAGAAGTTCGTCAGTTGCAGCGTCACGACATCCGGCAACGGAGCACCGTCACGCCATTCTTCCAGCGCCAGCTCCGCGACGTTCAGCAACCGCCGCTCAAAGTCCTCCGGCAACACCCCCGACTCGTCCAGCCCAATGGACCTGGCCAACCCCTCCCAACCATTACCGCCATCCACCGCGAACTCGGCCGCGAGCCCGTCCACCAACGCCTCGGCATCGACACCCCGACCCCGCCCGCCCAAGGCCACCGCAGCGTCCCGCGCGTCTTGCTCCACCTCCGCAAGCTGGCGCTCCGGTAGTGGCGTCTGTTCGTCGGAAAGCTCCCCGAACAGGCCAAGATCCGACCGTTGGTCTGGCGGGCGCATGCGCAGGTGCACCCACCCCGAATGCAAACCAGCACCCTGCGGCAACCGAACCGCATACGGACCCTGATCAACACTCTGCTCACCGCCCGGCCGGGTCGTCTTCCACGTCCCGCTGGGCGGGAAGTCCGGAAGCATCCGCCCATCCGCCCCCACGGTCGCACCGGTAGCCACCGACGCATACCCACCGGTCCCCGGACCGAACCACACCCTGTACGGCGACCAGACGACCTCGACACCCAGCTCCTCGTCCAGCCCTTGCGCGAACTCCCCGCTGATCTCGCACGCGTACAGGCGAATCGGTGTGTCCGGCGTCCACCCGCCGCGCCTGACCAGATCGGCGAACTCCTGTACGGACACCGGCTGTCCGTCGACGACCACCCCGCCGGCCCCATGCCCCTGCACGACCACGGCATACACACCTGCCTCCAGCGGCAAGTTCCGCGCAGCGGCGTGAACCTCACCGATGGAGTCGGTGACCACGAGCATTCCCGCCGGGATCAGCTCCACGAACGCGGGTGTCTCCGACTCGACGATCTCAGCGGGCCCGCCCATCTCATCCTGCCGAGTGTCAGCGGGAGCACGATCCGCATCCAATACATCCGAATCCAGCGACGTGGCCGGATGTGGGCTGGCTTGGCCACTTCGCGGCTGCTCCATGACCACGTTCAAGAACGCATCGACCAACTCGCCGAGATCGGCACTCTCTACGACGCCGGCCCCGCCGTCCGCCCCTTCCGGCGAACCGGCCGTGCTTTCCCGTGCGGCGGAAAGCCTCGGCATCTCAGGAAGCACATCGGCCAGTTCCGACACCCCAGAACCACCGGGCACCGTCCCCGACCGACGGACCGAAGGCCGCTCATCGGCGTCCGACATCACTTCAGCCGCCAAAGCATCCAGATGCTCCCGCAGGGCCTCCAGATCCCGCACACGGCGCCCGTCCTCCTGGCTCCACGATCCGCGCGGCGCATTCCGATACGGAGCGGCCTCCGCCATCGCCGCCCGCAGACCGGGCCGATAGTCCTCCGGCAGATCCGCCAAGTAGGAGGCCAGCACGTCGTAAGCACTCGACAGCCCGGCAAGAGCCGCGTTCACACGATCGGACACCCAGGACGAACCGAGCTCGTCCACGGTCACCGGCCGACCCGCCTCCTCCCGCAACACCACCAACCGCGCCGCGAGGCTCTGGACGTCAGCGGTAGACCTCGGATCATCGCCCAGACCCAGCCATGCGCCAATGAGTCCGCGCAGATGCTGTAGTGCCACTCCGTCCGTCCCGACCAACTCGGGAACGGTCTCCGCCAACGCCTCAACCACCTCGCGGGCATACAGCACGTCCTCAGCCCGCAAATCCGCAGCCCTCGCCACACCGGCCAGCACCGAAGCCAACGCACCCAGACGAACAATCCGCCGCCGCTCCTCGCGGCTAAGCCGGCCCTGCACGCCCACACCAAGGACCCCGGGATCGAATCGGCGCACCAGCTCATCCGCCCCCAGCAGCGGATCGAAAGCCGCCATGGAATCCGACCCAGCATCCTCGCGTTCGGCTATCGCCCGAGCTTGACGCAGTTCGTCGACCGTGACCTCGTAGCGGATGGGGTCCCCGAGACCGTTGTCCAGCGCTTGGCGCATCAAGGAATTCGTCCGTCGCAGGGTCTCAACATCCGGCAACGGAGCGTCGTCCCGCCATTCGCCCAGCGCCAGCTCCGCGACGTTCAGCAACCGCCGCTCAAAGTCCTCCGGCAACACCCCCGACTCGTCCAGCCCAATGGACCTGGCCAACCCCTCCCAACCGCTACCGGCGTCCGGCGCGAACTCGGACTCGTCCGCGAGCATCGTCACCAACGCCTCGGCACCGGCACGGCGCTCATCCTCCGCGGGGGTGGCGGCACCCACGTCAGACGGGCGATCACGCCCGAGCAACGGCTCGAGGTCCGAGTCATATCCGTCTGGTTCAGCTTCAGCCGTCCCGGCAAAGGCCCGCGCAGCGTCCCGCGCGTCTTGCTCCACCTCCGCAAGCTGGCGCTCCGGTAGCGGAGTCTGTTCGTCTGAAAGCTCTTCGATCAGGCCAAGATCCGACCGTTGGTCTGGCGGGCGCATGCGCAGGTGCATCCACCGCGGATGCAAACCAGCACCCTGCGGCAACCGAACCGCATACGGACCCTGATCAACACTCTGCTCACCGCCCGGCCGGGTCGTCTTCCACGTCCCGCTGGGCGGGAAGTCCGGAAGCATCCGCCCATCCGCCCCCACGGTCGCACCGGTAGCCACCGACGCATACCCACCGGTCTCCGGACCGAACCACACCCTGTACGGCGACCAGACGACTTCGACACCCAGCTCGCCATCCAGTTCACGCGCGAAAGCCTCGCTGACGTCGCACGCGTACAGCCGGACCGGCGTCGCGCCATCCCAGCCATCGGAGCTCCGGATCAAACCGGCCAGCGTCCGCGGTCGCACCGACTTCCCGTCCACCCGCACGGCGCCGCGACCATCACCGCGGACCACCACCGCGAAGCGGCCACGCTCAACCGGAATCCTGCCCGCCGCGGTCCGGATCGCACCATCGTCATCGAGTCCCGACCGGACGAACAGGCCCCCGGGGATTCGGGCGACGGGTGACGCTTCGCCGTCATCGGTGCGGGACTTCCGCGCTGAAACTGCGCCCTCGCCGCGCTGGCCGTTCGCGGTGCCCGATATCGACGACGGATGAGGGTTCTGCTCGTCCTTCGCGTGCTTGCCGGTCGCCGCCGTCTCAGGGAGCGCGCGACCATCGGCGGACATGGCACTGACCGTTTGTGCCGCGGTCGGTACGTCCTTGGCCCCGGATGTCTCTGACGCGGGTGCCGCGGCAGCAGTCCTTCCTCCGGTTGCCGGAAGAGCCGCAGCACTTTTCACCAGCGAGTCCGGGACCGATTGGACCGCTTCCCCGATGTTGGTCCCGGGCGTGGTGATCGGCAGACCATCGGCCACGGACCGCGGTCGCCCCCCAGTGGCCGGGAACCGCATCCAACGTCGGCCACGGCGTCCCCGGCCCGGCACGAGTGCGATGACGTCACGACCGAGTTCCTGCGCGAGCCCCTTCGCTTGCTTCGAGGACACCACCACGGCGTCACCGGAACCGGTTGCCGGCGCCACGACGACCGGTGCCGAACTCGGCGTTCCCGGGGTGGTCTGCGCCCGCACAGAGTCGGCGGACGGGGCGTTGGCGCCGGGCTCCTGCGAAACGCGGACCACCGTCGCCGCCGACGACACCTCGGTCGGCAGGCCGTCGAGACCACGTCGGTCATCGGGCATTGGCCGGGTGGCGGTCTCAGGGGTGGGCGCGGAGTCGGCAGCATGACCAGCCGGGGAGACAACGTGGACGTCCGGCTTCGCACTGCCGTGAGTCGCCGCGGAGTCCGTTTCGGACATGCCGTTCGGCGTAGCCCCGAGCGCCGAAGAATCGGTAGTAGTCCCGCTCAGGCTCTTCAACCCGTCCGCGTTCGCGGAGCCGGTCGTGTGGGAGCTCGAACCGGAGGGAGTCTCGCTGTACGCGGGGGGCGGATCCGCGTGCGCCGTGTGAGGCTCAGTGGAATAGGCCGGAGGTTCGACGGAATAGGCCGGAGGCGGCGAAGCGGGCCTTGCGAAGTCCCCCGTGTTCGTGGGCCGTTGACCGCTGCCGGCCGAAGACGTCGCGGTGTTCGTGTCCGCCATCGATGAACCAACCGTGCGATCGTTCTTCGTCGATGGATTCTCCCCTTGCCCAGGATCACGCGTGTCGTTTCCGGCGGCACTAACCGATTCCTCGCCGCGCGAAGCGGGGACCGCGGTGTTGGGATCGACGATGCTCTCCCCGCCGACGGTGCCGCTGGTTGTCGCAGCCGGAGAGGCGCCGATGCTGGATCGCCCTGGATCCGACGCGTGTTGGCCATCGATGAACGTGTCGCCCGTGGACGACGACGCCGTGGCCCCCGCGATCGATGAGCCACCCGGACCCGACACACCACCACCAGCCGACGACGTCGCACCCACACCACTGCCCGCACCCCCCGGCACCGGCACGCTGCCCCGATCAATCCCCACCGGCACACCCCCACCCGCACCCGCGCCCAGACCGGGGCCGGTCGACCAGCCCGCACCCCCGCCCAACGGACCCGACACCTCCACCCCCGAACCCGAACCAGAACCCTCGTCCGACCACACCGACTCCGCATCCGAATCACCACCCGACCCATACCCCGAGTCATACCCGAAATCATCACCCGCATCATCATCGAGATCGGAAGGCTTTCCCACCAACGGCGCCAAATCCGAATCCGAACCCGAACCAGCACCCGACGCCACATACGGACTCCCCCCACCCGGCAGCAACGACCCCGCCAACCCCAACCCCCCCATCTCACCCACCCACTCACCCACACGATCAAAGAACCCCGCCGTCCCCGAAAACACATTAAACTCCCCCGTATACGCCCACTCCCCAAACATCTCCGTCAACCCCTCACCAATCGCCTCCCCCAACCCCGACCCCACCCGCGCAGCCCACATCCCCCCCAACGACATCCCCCCATAATCCTTCACACTCTGCCCCACCGCGTCAGCAAAACGCGCCATCGCCGAGATCGGATACTTCTCCGCATGCTCGGCCACCGCGTGCCTCGCCGCCGCCACCAAAACCTCCTCATCCACCGCACCACCCAACCCCCGCACCAACACCCCCGACACCGCATTCCCCACCACATTCCCCAACGCCGCCATCGGCAACGCAAACAACCCACTCACCGCCCCCACACCCACCGCATCCACCGTCGCCTTCTCATCCCACTCATCCGGCTTCCGCGTCCCCATCGCGATCTGCGTCCCCTGCACCGCCGGATCCAGCACCAACTGCACCCCCACCCCCGCCACCTCCGCCATCGCCAACCGCACAAACAACTGACCCCACCACGACCGCAACAAAAACCGCATCACCGCAAACCGAAACGCCAACCACGCCCCCACCCCAGCACCAAACGACAACGCCGCCATCGCAACCGCCCACGCCATCTCCGCCAACAACAAATTCAACCCATACAACGTCATCAACTTCAAATACTGCACCTGCAACGCCCACTCCCGCACCTTCTCCCCCACCCCCGACAACACCGCCCCACCCCGCTCCAAAAACAACTCAAACCCCACCCACTGCTCCTCAAACCGATCCGCCGCCTTCCCCGAAAACTCCGACAGCACCCGCCCCACCAACTCCCGCAACACCACACCCACCTCCGCCACATCCACCGCCTTCACCTCCAACTGCTCCCCCACCCAAAACAACCAACCCTCATCCGCATCCGTCGGATCATCACCCAACACCACCAACAAAAGCTTCCTCTGCTCCTCCGTAAACCTAATCGAAACAACCACCCGTAACTCACCCATTCCACGAATCGAAACCAGAGACCGCCAACCGGCCCAATCCGGACAACGAACGCCGCGCACTTCTCGCCGCCGACCCCATGTCGACCAGCAGCCGCGTGCGGTAACACACGGCCGGCGTCCGCCCAGCCTCAGCCGCGCGACGCAAGTCCCGCATCATTTCCACGACGACAACACGGGTCGAACCTCTAAGAGGTTCAAGCCCTTAGACCATTTGCATCGTTGTTCACCAAGATGCCATCTTGCCGACGGAAGGCCCCGGCCCGTATTTCATGTTGGCACGCACAAGACGCCCTCGGGTTCAGTCTTCAAGCCCTGGTCACGCGGGCAGAGCCACGAAACCGGCGTCGCATTCGATCCGAATGCAGGCCAGCTCGCCGCCGACGGCGCACGCGGGATCGACGCCCCAGCTCGCCACGCCGGCTCCCACAGCGGCCGGTCACTTCACCGCGATCGGCGACGCCCGCTCTGGCAGCGAAGCGTTTCAGAGCTTGGCCGCTTGCTCCGCCTCGGGTGTGCTGTCTTCGTCGAGCTGCCATGGCATGACCTCTACTCGACCGTCGAGGTCTCCGACGTACTTGTCGTGCATTTCGGCTACTTCGTCGTCGGTCAGGGCTGGAACGCTGCGGATGAAGCCGCCGACCAGGCGCACGGTCGCCGGGCCCCCAGGGTTGAAGAGGACGTCGGCGTCATCGGCGAGCAACTCCACCAGCTCGTCGATGTCAACCCGGCGCCAGGACGGTGAGGTGATCCGGAGGCGGTGCGGTTCAGAGGTGGCCACCACGGCACACAGCACGTCGTCAGGCGAGCGCGTCACGAGCGGCCGGCCGTCGCCGTTCATCGCGAGGTCGAACACCGAGTCGCGCAGGATCAACCGGAGCTGGTCCGCATCCGCGCTCGCCCGCACCATCATTCGCAGCACCGCGTCAACCGGATCGCTCGGCGAGTTCTCATCCGAAGGCTCGTAGCCCGGGTTAGGACGGAACTTCCCGACAGCGCCGTCCTCCAACGGCCATACCCCGACTATCGCGCTCACCGGTGGATCGGGCTCATCGGCGGTCGGACTCCATGCCGGGTCCATGAGAAGGAACCACTTCTCGGCGGCATCCGCACCGTTTCGCTCCCCAGCCTCCCCCGGGGGCGCAGGAGTGTCGACACTGTCCGGGCGCTGCACATCGGTCATCGTCTCGACTGCTTCCCAGGCCGCCATCACTGACTCCTCACCCTGCTCTGCGACGTTGCCGAGGAGGGTTCGGCACCCCCGCTCGCACGCGGATGCCGCGTACCGGCTCCCTACCGGATCCGGCAAACCCGGCACGACGGTACAGCGACGAAGCCGGACAGCTGGCCGCCCCGCACCGGAAATGGCGTTTTGGCCCACGTTCTCTGCACTTGAGCGCATCGCTACCCGCGTTCCGCGCCAGAGCATCACACTGCGGACGAGCACCCGTGCCGGCATCCACCCCTGTGCCCTTTCCCCTAAGGGCAGTGTGCCGGGCGACGTCTTGCGTCGCGGGCCGAGCGAGGACAGGCTGGCACAGCCCTCGAGTCCGGTACCAGTGGAGCGGCCGCCTTCACGATCTCGGACGTGGAGTCCCGTGCCGGAGTGCGGACGCCACGCAGGCTGTTCTCAGCGGCCGGGACGCGCATGAACGGGTGAGGACGACGATGGTGGACGAGGTCGGCCGCAGGGCCGCCGAGTGGCTGGACCGCACCTACGCGGGCCTGGTCCGGCTGGCCGATGACGAACCCGTCGTCGCGGGTGAGCGGACGTGGCTGTTCGGTTGTGAATACGCCGACGCCGTGGACGAACCGATGCTGGCGTCGGCCATCGTGGTGCCCATGGACGGTGCGGAGCCGTTTCCGCCGGCGAACAGCGACCCGCTGGACGAGCCGTACAACATGTCCCGGCCACTCGATCTGGGGCGGCGACCGTGGGCCTGGCGCGCGAACGCACGCAACTGCCTGGTGGCCACGGACGCGGGACTCGATCAACGGCCCGCGACGGCACTGCCTTGGCAACCGCGGGACGAAGCGCCCGGCTGGTGGCCGCGGCTGCTCGCCGAGTATTTCCCCGACGCCGAGGTGGCGGTCTGCACGTCCTGGTCCGAGGTCGCGGACGCGATTCTCGACGCGGGCCCCGACACGCGAGGGGCGGTCTGGCTTCGCAGGCGCCTGCACGGTGTCGAGTTGACCGGTCATCTGGTGAACGTCCTCAACGATGAGGGGCAAGCCGTTTTCCTCGACGGCCAACGAGGCTCGTTGGCCAAACTGGAAGAGGACGTATCCGGACTGGTGCTGGCGCGGTTCCACCGGCCGGCCCCCATGGAAACGATCGCCGTGCCGTGGCAGGCCGGAGCCGCGGATCTGGCTTCGGCGCTCGCCAAGGCCCGTAGCTGGCTCGACCAGGCATACTCCGATGACGTGGTGCTGGTCGCCCCTGGCCCTGCCGACGAGACGCGCCGAGGATGGCTGTTCGCCTGCACGACGGCACGTTTCCTGGGCAGTGGCCACTGGCAGGACCAGATGCTCGACGCCGCGCTCGTGGTGCCCAAGGCCGCGGGCGAGGAACCGTTCGGGCTGCCGAACTCCGACCCGTGGGACTACCTCGCGAAGTGGGATGCCGGGGAATCCGGCCTGGCCGCACCGCCGGCCCCCGGGGCGGCTGCCTGGTTCGGCCCGATGGCACAACAGCTCGGGCGAGTGGTCAGCACCAACGTTCACCAACATTGGGGCGAGGTCCTGTCCGAGCTCGCCACTCTCTCGCAGGACGCCCGAGCCGTGGTGTGGGTCCGCCGCCGGGACGCGCGTGGCCGGGAGACCCTCGGGAACCTGCTGATGGCCGACGCTGCCTCCGACGGTGTGCGGCTGGTCGATGCGATGGCCGAGGACGGCAATCCGACTCTGGACCAGGAAGTCCTGAACCTGCACGTGATTCGCTTCGAGTAGAAGTCCCCTTTGCGGTGCCGACATGAACACCGTGCCGCGCAACGACGCCGTACCACAGCCTGCCGTTGACGTGAGCTGATCCCGCATGCCCCGGCACCGTGCTCTGGTCATGTACCGACGTGGTCTGACAGAACCGGATCACGGTTGTGGAGCGGGGGTGAGACCGACGAGTCGATCGGAAAACGGCTGTACAACTACGAGCAAGTAGCCAAGATGTCCGGGTACCTGCTGAGGTTCCCCCACCTCCGTTTCCTCCGCGCGTGCGGAAAGTGCGGCGGCACATCGAAGCCTCCTCCTGCCACCACCTGAGGGCCAAGTCCAGACCAACCAGACCGCTCCCCTCAGCCGCCGTAGCTGGAGCGTCAGGCCCAGCTTCGCCATCGCCAGACCCGGCTTCGGCCGGCTACGCCAAGAGAGGGAGATATGTGTCACCGTAATTGGCGATGATCATCCCATGCGGATTGGCGATCGGATCGAAGGCGTTGTCCAAGGCAACCAACGCGACAATTCCCTGCCAACGCCACCGGCCCTTGTTCGTGGGCATCCGAACAGCGAAAGCCACAAACTCCGCGTTGATCACCGAGTGGTCCAACTGCGGCTCGGCGGTATTCGGCCGGGTCGCGGTGTTCGCGAAAGCGGTGTAATTGGTGACAGCTTCCCCTGCCATCGTAAACAAGGGCCCGTTCTTGTTCGGAACGTCCATCGCGAAGTCAGGGAAACGAGTATAGGTTTGGCTGAAACTTTCCACTTCCTCCTCGTTTTCGAGCACGGCGCCCAGGTACAGGCCCAGTATCCGGCCGTTGGACAGCGACATCCGCTGGTCGGCGGGCGTCTCGGCAGGCCGGGTGGTCAGGAACAGCCCCCACTGACCTTCGAGGATCTTCTCGTGATCCCGAAGGTGCCGCGCTTCCAGGAGCGCGGGCTTGATTCGGGCGAACGGCGGGTCCTCACCCTTGATCGTCCGGCGGACCTCGGCCGCCACGTCCTGTTCCAGCAGCGACCACAGTCGTTCCATGTCGTTGGCCATGGCGACCGGCAATCGGGGGTCGTCCGGATCCCGGGCGATGTCCTTCAACCACTTGAGGCTGTGCGCGAAGCCCTCCGCGCGGACATGGTCGGCGTTCGCACGAACCGTGGGGTGTACCGCACCGTTCTCGTCAGCGAACGGCGCGTACACCCGCCCTGCCGGGTCCGCCCCATCCCGCCACGGGAACGCTTTCTCCATCTCCGGATCCGGTTTGAGCTGGTGCTCCACGACCCCCATCGGCTGCTCCTGGGAGACCTTCCGCCACCAGCTGCGGACCGTGCTCCCGACAAGCAGGCCGGTCATCTCGGCTACCTTGTCGGCGCTGTAGCGCCGCCTTCCAGTCGCCTCGTCGACCTGCTGGCCCAACGCGGTCACCCAGCGCCACACCTGCTCCCGGATCGGCTTCGGCAGCACACCGTTGCCATTCACGGCCAAGGAGTCTTCCCGTACACCCTGCCGGACAAGGTGCTCCCGCACCGTGTCGCCGGGATGCTCAGGCCACCACCACTCCGGCAGCACCTCGGCGGGCACCCCGGCCTCCTGGCGCTGCCTGGAACTCTCCTGCCACCAGTTCCGGACTGTGGCGGGACGTATTCCGAGTCCGGACATCGCGGCTGCCGTGTTCGAACCGTAGCGCCGCCCTCGGCGCGACTCGTCGACCTCTCGTCCCAAACCGATCACCCAAAGCCGCAGGGACTCCCGGATCTCCGGCACGACCAGATACCCCCTGCGATCCATGGTGAAGGCGTCCTCCGGTACCCCCTCGCCGAGCATGTAGTCCTTCCACGTCCTCGGCCCGCCGGACTCAGCCCGCCGCCACTCCGTCGCACCGGCCGGCACCTCGACCGCCGGCCGCCGCAAGGGGACGCGCTGCGACAACCTATGGACCGTGGTTTGGCTCATCAGGCCGCCTGACAGCTTCGCGATGTCGTGGGTGCTGTAGCCCTCGCGCGCCAACCCGAGCGCCCATTGGTGCACGTGCGCCTCCAGGTCAGGCTCCAGGCGGTCCCGGCCGTCCTTGGCAAGGGCTCTTTCCGGCACCCCCTCAGAGAGCAGGTAGTCCCTCAAGTTCTGCGGCCCATGACGCTCAGGCCGCCACCCCAGCCAGTCCGGCTCGCCCACCGCCGCCCGCTGCTGGGAAGCTTCCTTCCACCACGACTGAACCTGCTCCTGACTGGCCAGGCCGCCAGACTGCTTGTTCGCGTCCTTGATGGTGTAAAACTTGCTCAGCAACGGGTTGATGTCACCCTTGAGGCCGATCACCCACCGTCGCACTTGTGCCTCTATCGCAGGATCCAGCCGACGCGGGCCCCTCTTCACAAGAACGCTTTCCGGCACCCCCTCAGCGAGCAGGTAGTCCTTCAACGTCTGCGGCCCGGAGCCAGGCACAGGCCGCCACCCCTCCGGAATTTCTATCGCCGGACGACCTCCGGCCGCTGCGGTTCAGCACGTAGCCGCCACTTGTTGGCCTGGTCCTTAGTGATCAGGTCGCCGGAAAGTCTGGCCATCTGCGACCCTGAGTAGCGTTTCCGGGCTCCGTCATCCTCCGCCATGCCGATGGCCCAACGCCGCACCGCTTTTTGCAGCTCGGACCCCAACTGGGGCCAAGCCTCCTTGGCATCCAAGGAGCCATCCACCAAGCCGAGCTCGACCAGGTACTTCCACAAGGTGTCCCCGTCACTCTCAGGCCGCCACCGCACCACCTTCTCCAGCGGCCCCGACAGCTCCACCGCCACCTGCTGCTGCGCCGCGCCGGAGCCCTGTGTCTCATCGCGGGTGTCCGGGAAACCGGCAGCCGAGGTCTGCTCCTCCGCGCCGGTGTCGTGCCGTCCACGCACCGCCCGCTGCCCGGCCGTCTCGGCCGAATGCGCCCGTTTCAATCCGCCCTCAGGACCGTGCCCGCTCTCCGCGGACTTCCCACTGGAAGGCCAGGCTGCTCGACGCCCCCGCCGTCGGCCGCCCTGCGTCCCATCGCCCGATGGCTGAGGGCCCCCAGCATCCGTTTGACCCGTACGCGCTCCAGCTTCGCGTGGCAGATCACCGTCGGCAGCAATACCGGACCGCTCGCGCGCGGCCCGCAGCTCCGACCCATTACCCGGCAACACAAACGGAACCGCATCCTTACCACGCGCGATCGACCCCGCCGGCATCAGCCACACCCGCGTGACATCGCCCGGCAACTCCGCCATCGACCCCACCTGCGGATCAACAAAATCGATCACACCATCATCCGGATGCCGCACCACCACAATCGCATGCGCAACTTTGCCCGGCCGCTCATACAACACCACCGCACCCGCCCCATCACGCTGACCACGCATCCACCGCTTCACCTCGTCGAAACCACCCACCCGCCGGAACCGCGAACGCAACGCCGCCTCCAGCGCCACCGGATCCCGGTCCACATCCGCCGACCCCGCAGCAAACCGCCGACCCAACCGCACCGCATTGAAAAACGCCACCACCGCCTTCAGACAATTCCGCCGGAAACCCTCCCCACCCCTGAAGTAGTTGAACCGGTTCACACCCGCCAAAAACCCATATCGATCCTTCGCATACCGATACGCATGCTCCTCCGAGGCGAAACTCTTCGCCCACACCGCATCACCACTCAACCCCCACGCAACCGGATACGGCGACTCCACCGACCCCTCCGCCACAGGCTCATGCCCCGGCGCCTCCCGCGACACCATCACAACCGGGCGGGTGCCCTCGCCCATGAACCACGTGTGCGCACCGTCCGGGAGGTACTCCAGCAGCCCCTGGGCCTCATCCGGCAAGGCGAAAGACAGGGTCTCACCGTTGTCATACTTCAAATCGGTCACCGAAGACACCCGCGACGCCAACTCCGGACGCGACGCGATGAACTGCAGCGCCGCCGTCAGCACCATCCGCGGGTCCTCGTGCCGCTTGATCGCCGACTCGACAGCCGGCAGGTGCAGATCACCCTCCCGGTTGTAGATGTCCCGGATCAGCGTGTGCACCACCTTCGCCGTCAGCTCGACGGTGCCCGCCAGATCATCCGCCCGCACCTTCGACTCGGCGGCGCGCGGAACAGCCGGAGCCCAACTCATGCCGTTGCCTTTGGTGATGCCCCGGAAAAGAGGAGGCGACGAGAGCCCGGCTTTGGCCAGAAGATTCCGGGGCTCCGGCACGGTCCGTAGCAAGGTCGAATACCGGCGCGCACGGCCATGCGGCACGTCCAAGCTAACCTCGATGCTGCGACGCTCCGACTCAGGTATCCGCTGGAACAACGCCGATTGCGGCTGAGCGTAATTGTCCACGATCGAGGGCCGGTACGCGAAGCGGAAGAACGGGTGGCGGTGCGCCGCCACCAACGCCGAGTTCACCCCGGCCACCCGCGTCTTTCCGTCCGCATCCGAGACACGGAACTCCTGGAGCGCGAACCCGTGCTCGGCTTCCAGCACCTCGTCGAGGAAGTCGATGCTCTCCACCTGGTTGTCACCGTCGGTGTAGAAGCCGCCGAACCAGTCCAGGTGCGACCGGAACACATCGCTTGAGCCGGCGAATCCCGGCCCGGACAGCTTGAACATCTCCGTCTCGAAGAACGCGCGCAACTCCACACCCGGAAACTCCCAGACATTCGCCAGGACGATGTTGCGCCGCCTCGCCCACTCGACCACCTCCCGCACGTCCGCATGCGGATCCGCACTGCCATCAGACGGCGGTTCCGACGCCAGCACGTCGTTGATGACGCGCCGGGGAACATCTGTCCACAGCACCGGCAGCAACTGCGGAAACATCCTCGTGGCGACGCCGATGTTGCCCATGAACTCCTCGCGTTCACGGCCGTCACGACGAAGAGGATCACCCACCCAGTAACTATGCATGATCAGCGGAATCCGGCGCTTGGCCGGAATCTCGCTCTCGGGCACTCCCCTGCTCCGCCAATGCTCGATCTCCTCCTGCGGCGTGTCCGCCTCCAGGATCTCGATACCGGCGTCGTTGGCGAGATTGGCCGGATCCATCTCCTCCCACGTCGGCTCCACACCACGCAGCATGTTCGCCTTCAGCAGGTAGCCAATAGCCTGCTCCACACTCCAACCGGAGTAGTCACGCCCCCGCACCGCGGCCAATGGCTCCGAGCCCCGCAACCCGAGCACATCCGGGCCCAGCAACTCCGTACCCGGCTCCACCGGCGTCTCCCCGGACGCACGCGCCGCCAGACCTTCCAGTCCGTCCACCACATCCGCCACCGACACCGGCCCAGAGGCGACTGACCGCTCCGCGACTTCCGTCCCCTCCGCCCGCGACGGCAAATCCGGTCCCTCGGCCCCCGTCGACCGTGAACTGCCCGTGGCAGGCCACGCTTGACGACGGCTTCCCCGCCGAGGCGCATCGCTGGCAGCGTCTTCGGCACGCTCCCCGAGATCACGGCGAGCCTGCTCATGCGTATCCGGCTCACCCAGCGCTCGCAACACCCGCGCACGGTCCGCGTCGGACAACCACTTCTCGAACCACGCCACCTCAACCGCACGAGCAACCCGAACACCCGTCATACGCTCAAACGCATCGAACACCACGCCTCGCCTGTCCGCACCAATCCCCGACACGGTCGCCACGAACGTATCCACATCCATGCCCGGACCCAGCAACCCCACAAGCGTCTCAACCTCAGCCACCACCGATGCCTCCAGCCCCGCTACATTCCCATCGGCCTGACCAGGCTTCACACGCCCCAGACTACGCACGACTCGACTAGCCTCATTGGCGCCAAGAACACCGTAATCGCGCCGGACCTCGGCAAGGATACCCTCCGCCACACGCTTACCTCCGCCAGCGTCTCTTTGCAAATTGACAGGCGTATACAGGTGATGCGCTAGGTAAGCCTCCAACACAACCGACTTCACATTCTTCTTCCATTCACCGTCCTTAGGAATCGAACGCAGCCTGCTCGCCCACTGCTCCTGGCCGGCTCGCGCACCCATCAACCGCGGGCCCGACAGCGCAGGAAGATCAAGAGCCGCAAGCCCCTTCTCACGACGAGCTCGCTCGTGCTTGTCCTCCACGCCGAGCGCCCGCAGAGCCTGGGCGCGGCCCGCTTCGGACAACCACCCCTCAAACCACGCCACTTCCACCGCACGAGCAACCGGACTACCCGTCATCCGCTCGAACGCATCGAACACCACACCCCGCCAGCCCTCACCAATCCCCCACACAGCCGCGACGAAACTATTCACATCCATCCCCGGACCCAGCAACGCAACAAGCCCTTCCACCACAACCACGACCGACGGATCCAGCCCGGCGTATCCCTCAACCGGTCCCAAACTGCCTAGGTTGTTCCGCCAATACCGAGCGGCCAACATACGCAGGGTGTACCCGTTTCCGCTTCGAGCGGCACGGGCAGCCTCCACCTTCGCCAAACCATGCACAACTTGATCAGCTTCACGGAATCTCAGAAGACTGTAGTCCCTCCGGACGCTGGCAAGAACGCTCTCCGCCTGCTCCGGACTCCAACCGTGCTTTTCCTGCAGTTCGGGCGCGGTGTACAGCACACGGTTGAGGTACGCCCCCAGCACAACCCTTTCACGCCCCAGCAGAGCCGACCTCTCCCTTTCACGCCGCTGTTCAGCCGCGGAAACCTGGCGATTCCTGTTCGCAACGTGCGACTCGCCGAATCCACCAGCCTCCTCCTGCAAAGCCCGCACACGGTCGTCGCCGGACATACCCCGTGGGTTACCGCCATCGTTGAGATCGAGCCCCAGCGCATTCGGATCGAACCCAACGCTCGTACCGGCGAACAGACTTCGCAACTCGGGGTTGAGGCCGACGTTCGTGGTGCCGGGCAGCTCTGAAAAGCCGTTGCTGCCGAGGATGGCGTCCAGGTCGACGGGGTCGCGCAACAGGTTCGGATCGATGGACTCGTTGACGAAATCCCAGAGTTCAACGGGGTTGTAGGACAAGGAGTTCGGGTCGCTGGGATCGGCGGAGAAAACATTGAAGCCGGCCTGATGGCTCGCACCCATGAGGGTCATGAGGTCGACCGTGCGCTGGCGTTGCTGCGCGCGACGTTCAGCCTCGTCGTTGAACTCGATGAGTTTGTCTTCCTCCGAGCCACGCACGAAGTCGTCGGCCTGCTGGAAGCTGCGCGCCCCCAGTGCCCTGTTGGGACAGGGTGCGGTCAGCACACTGGGGTCGCTGAAGATGACGAACGTTTTCCCGCTGGGCCTGAAGTAGCCGGAGCCCGGGTCCTGCTCCGCCCACTGGTCGGGGTGGTCGCGGTAATGCTGGTCCACTACGTCCTGGATGTGCCGGGGGCTCCCCCCGAGCACGTAGGTCCCGCTCCCGTCACTGTCGTCGACTCCCATCTTGGCGAGCCAGTCCGAGACGCTGAGTGGCACATCTTCGCTGAGCACGGGATCGAACACGTAGGTCTGCGGTCCCTGCGGAGTGTGGACCACGATGGTGGGTGCCACGTGGTGTTCCCAGCTGACGACGCCGGGCGAATCAGCCGCGGAGTCGGCGGCGTTGCTGGACCTGATCGTCAGTTTCGGATTGATTCGGGTGACGAAGACCTTGCTCGGTTCTGCGCCCATCCGCTGCAGGTCGAGCGACCACAGGTGGGCCCGGATGTTGCAGCCTTGGTCGGGGTAGTCGATGCGGATCGGAACAGTGCCACGGCTGTGGTGTTCGAAGGTGGAAGTCTTGAGCTGCTGGTGCCACCGGATTGCTTGCTCCAGCGAGACCGCGTTGCCGTTGACGAAGGCCAACGCGTCAAACACCGCCTGGGAGTGCTCGGGTCGCAGTTTCTTCAAGTCATCGCTGAGAATCCCGGCACCGGAGGCGTGATAGGCATCCTGCACCGCCCACACGGCGCGGAGATTGCGGTCCAGGCCGCGCAACATCACCAGCGCTTCGTCGAACTCGTCCGCCTCGACGTGGGCCCGCAGTTGTTCCGCGAAGGCGCGGACCTGCGGCAGTTCGGAGAGCTTCTGCCCAGGGCTTGCGACAACCTTGGGTGGGGTGTGCGCGGGGTTGGTGCTGAAGTCGTTGCGGAAACCCAGCATCGTCAGAGCGTGGTCGAACTGTGCTGGACTGAGGTGCTCAGACAGCACCGAATCCAGCTCCCTGCCGGTGTGCTGCCAGAAGGCGGACCGCAGCCCGCGAATCTCCGCCGGATCGCCCCGAAGCCGACCCAGCTCACGCAACACCGAATCGGTGTCCGGCCGAGGTGACCGTGTGCCCGACCCGGAGCCGGGAGCACGCCGTCGCACTGGCGTCCTCGGCCGCGCGCCGCGGCCAGATCGTCGTTCCTCGAATTTAAGCAAGCCGGCGATGAACTTCGCCCGGCGCGCGGACAACGCGTCCACATCACCGTCCGCCCCGACGCCAGAAGCCGAGCCAGCCCCCGCACTGCGGCCGACGGACTCCTCGGAAGTTACGCCGGAGCTGCCCGGTGCCGCCGTGGGCCAGGAAAGCCTGCGCGTGCTGAGGGAGCCGTCCATGCCGACAACCACCATCTCACCGGCATGCGGATCAGCCACCTCCCGCGCACGCCGCCCCTTCGCCTGCGCCGCCTCACGCGGTTCCTCACGCCGAGCACGAGCACTCGGGTCCTCCTCCGCAGTAGGCCTCTCTCCCACCATGTTGTTCTCGTCGACAGGGGTGCCGCCGGTCCCGCTGGACGTGTTCGAGGGCCCCGCAAGCTCGTGTGTGCGCCGCGAGTCAGCCCCAGAAGCTGCCCCCCCAGCCACCACCACACCACCCTCGGCTGCAACCTCTCGCAACAGAGCCGCACCCCACGACTCGCTCTTGTCGAACAGCGCACCCAAACTCGCACCGGTATGCGGCCGACCATCCGCCAGCGCACGCCGCGCCTCCTCCAACGCCACCTGGCGAGTCGCATCAACCACATCACGACGGGACAAACCACCCTCAGCCCTAACCTCCCGCAACCACTCGGAACCCCACCGCTCGCTCTTGCCGAACAGCGCACCCAAACTCGCACCCGTATGCGGCCGACCATCCGCCAGCGCACGCCGCGCCTCCTCCAACGCCGCCTGGCGAGTCGCATCAACCACATCACGACGGGACAAACCACCCTCAGCCTCAACCTCCCGCAACAGAGCCCGACCCCACCACTCGCTCTTGTCGAACAGCGCACCCAAACTCGCACCGGTATGCGGCCGACCATCCGCCAGCGCACGCCGCGCCTCCTCCAACGCCACCTGGCGAGTCGCATCAACCACATCACGACTGACATCAACCACATCACGACTGACACCAGCCACGTCACGACGGGACAAACCACCCTCAGCCCTAACCTCCCGCAACAGAGCCCGACCCCACCACTCGCTCTTATCGAACAGCGCACCCAAACTCGCACCCGTATGCGGCCGACCATCCGCCAGCGCACGCCGCGCCTCCTCCAACGCCACCTGGCGAGTCACATCAACCACATCACGACGGGACAAACCACCCTCAGCCTCAACCTCCCGCAACAGAGCCCGACCCCACCACTCGCTCTTATCGAACAGCGCACCCAAACTCGCAGCGGTATGCGGCCGACCATCCGCCAGCGCACGCCGCGCCTCCTCCAACGCCGCCTGGCGAGTCGCATCAACCACATCACGACGGGACAAACCACCCTCAGCCTCAACCTCCCGCAACAGAGCCCGACCCCACCACTCGCTCTTGTCGAACAGCGCACCCAAACTCGCACCGGTATGCGGCCGACCATCCGCCAGCGCACGCCGCGCCTCCTCCAACGCCACCTGGCGAGTCGCATCAACCACATCACGACGGGACAAACCACCCTCAGCCTCAACCTCCCGCAACCGCTCGGAACCCCACGTCTTGCTCTTGTCGAACACCGCACCCAAACTCGCAGCGGTATGCGGCCGACCCTCCTCCCACGCACGCCGCGCCACCTCCCACGCCGCTGCATTCCGAAGAGCAGCTAACTCACCATCGGTCAAGCCGCCCGCAGCCTCAGCCTCCCGCAGCTGAGCAAGCAGCGTCGCCGCACGCTGACCATCACCGACCGTGCCGGCAACAGGTGCCGCCAAAGCCCGCTCCTCGTCGGCGAGGGTGACGCTGGCACCCCCCGGCGGCGTAGACGGCCAGGGAAGCCGACGGGTCGACCGGTTCCCCCGCTCATCCAGGATCACCGCCACACCATCATTCGCCGGCCACGCCGCCCCAGCCCCGCTCTCCAACGTGATCCCACCAGACTCGAACACCGCGAACCGATCACGCTCACTCCCCTCCACCGCACCCTGGAAACCGCCCTCCCGCAACGACTTCCACAACCCACGCAACCCCGCCTCACCAGGAGCACACGCCACCACCGCCGCCCGGCGGAAACTCCCCACCCGATTAGCCCACATCAACCCTGCGACGTCGGCCGCATTCAACAACCCACCCGGCCCCACAAAACCCCGGGCCGAAGCATGCGCCACGAAAACAAACGACCCCTCATCAAACACCCCCGCAGCACCATTCCACATCGCATCTCTCACCACCTGGCCCTCGCCAGGATTCAGCAACGCGACACCCACAAAGCGCGCATAACCGGCCCGCGAATCCACCAACGGCACGAGACTCACCGTTGACACACCCTGACTCGGAGCCGACGCCGCCAACCCCTGCAACAATCCGACCGCCACACGCACATGAGCCCGCACAAGCGGCAACGCAGCCGGCCCCTGGTTCAAATCAGGCTGCCACGATTCCATCCACGACTCGAAGTTTTCCCGCACCCCATCTGCCACCCCACCGTCCAGGGCAGCAAAGGTCCTCCGCAATTGACCCAGCAAGATCGTCCACTCAGCAGCCAACCCGGCCCACTCCGCAGCACGGGTCGCGTCCGATCCCGACAGCGGCCCCCAAGCATTACCGACCATTGCCGACTCGTCCTCGAACGAATCGATCTCCATCGCACCGTCGACAGGCGACGCGGCCGGCTCAACGTCCTCGCCTGGCTGAGGGTCCCACTGCACCGCCACATCCCCATCAGCGCCGAGCCCCGTCCCTGACTCCGGCTCACTCCAACCGCCCATCACAACGTCGTCCTCAATCAACGCCGCATCAGCAGGCTCGTGCGCCTGCACCTCGAACGCACCTGCCGAAGCCAGTCCGGAGGAGCCGATCTCGACGTCGGTCAGGCCGAAAATCTCACGGAGGAAGGGCCTGTACTCCGCCGGAACAGGCGTGCCGAAATCCCACCGCATCAGACGTTTCGACAGGTAGTTGGGCGTTACGGGCTCGCCACCGGCATCGTTGATCGCGTCGGCGAGTGCCCGGGCGGCGTCGTCGTAGGTCCAGCCCCGGCGAATGCGGGCGGCCTTCAGCTTCGTCTCGGCCCTCGCCGCGCGCTCCTCCACACTCTCCGGTGCCGCATGCTCCCACCGCACATCGCCCCCGGCCTGGTTCGCCACATTGTCGTCGGCTTCCAGCCACAACAGACCCGCCCGCACGTGCCGCCCCGGCAGCCCCGCGGCCTTGCGCTCCCGCACCTCGGCATTGGAGGTTCGCCAGACCATCCGCACGTGCTCATTGGTGAAACCCAGCCCCCCCGCGGGCTTGTCCTTCGCCCAGAACTCAGCCAGCGCAGCCGCGAACGCGTTCAGTTTTTCCACGCCCTCGTTACCGACATAAGCGGTGATCTGCAGCAGCGCACGTTTGCCCGGTGGTGGGTTCTGGTTGAGCAAACCCCTACCCGCATACTTCAGCCTTCGTCGATCGGCATCCGGGATCCAGGCTTCCCTCAGGGCGAAGTGGATACCGAAGGTGGTCCCCACCTCCTCGTACTCGGTGATGCGCCGGGCAGGCATGCCCACCGCCAGCACCACCACACCCTCCGGCGCCCCCGTCTCGGCCAGCTTCCTCCGGATCTGCTCGGGCGTCGTGCCATTGGTGCCGTACAAACTCGCGGGTTCAACCGCGAACAACTCATCAACGCGATCGTCCAACGTCTGTCGCGCGATCTCCCGGACACGAGACACCCACGATACCGCGGTTTTTTTGATGTAATAACTCGCCGGAATGGCGGCAACCAGGACCTCCTGGGGCTCGAATCCCGCGCGCTCCCTCGCCAGCGCCTGTACCGCCAATTCCCGAACCGCGTCCTCGAACCCAGCCCGATACGGCGGATCCGGCTCCATCAACCCCTTTCTGGAAGCGCCGGAATAGCGTCCCGCCCAAAACCCCGTGACGGGCCGCCGCCTCAGCGGGGGCAGGTGCTGCAGATAATCCCGTGCCCGCACATCCCAATTGGCGGATTCGTTTCCACCCCGCTCCGGATCCCCAGGACGCCAACCCAGCTCGTCAGCACCATCAACCCACTCCACACCAACCCGCACGAAACCCTGCCTGAAGTCCAATCCCTTCTTTTCCCCGGGGATTTCCGATATGGTCTTGACCCCGACGCGGAAATAGTTTCCATCAAGCTCCGTCGGCGTGTAAGAATCGCGTTCGTTTACCTTCTCCGCCCAGAAATTACGACGAAATTCCGCAAAAGTCTCCGACTTTCTCTGCTTGTATCTGGAGTCCACGTAGAGGGTGAAGCCGAGCACAGGGCGCTTGCCCTCAGGAATTTCCTCCACCAGCGTGAACAACGCCTCGAACGCCCACTCCAACTGCTGCCGCTCCACCCACGCCAACCCCTTGGGGCTGCTCACCAAACCGATGTCGAATGAGCTACCCCGCCTCTGGTAATCCTCCTTGTCCTGCTCGCGCCGGCCCACCGCCAGCACCATCAAATCCCGCGGCACGCCTGCGGTTTCCGCGTTCTTCCGGGCTTCCTCAAGCGTCTTCCGGTAAGCCCCGGGCAGCGTCATCGGCTCAACGTGGAACAACTCCGCTACCCGGTCTCCCAGCACTTCCGCCGCCAGGGGACCGAGCAAACGGATTACCTTGTGCTGGAGACGACTGCTACCCGTTCCGGCGAGCAAGAGGGTCAACGGTACCCGACCGAGCGCGTCGCGCGCCAGCGCCTCCTCCGCCAAAGCATGGACCGTCCGCTTCAACTTATCCAGCGCACCCGGCTGGAACGGGTCGCTTTCGCTCGCATTGACGACCGTCCCGGACCACGCGAACTCGACAGGCTGCCGCTGAAGATGCGTCAATTGACGCAGAAACTCATACATCCTCTGATCGATCACCGGCTCTGCCCCGCCGGCCTCCTCCAGCGACTGAACATCGCCGCTCTCGGGGACGTTCAGCGCCGGCACCGCCGCATGAGCACGTCTGATTTCCTCCCACACCGCGACATTCTCCACCGCACGCCTGATACCGACCAACTCACGACGGGTCAAACCGCCCTCGGCCTCAACCTCCCGTATCCGAGCCGTACCCCACGACGGGTGCTGGTTGAACGGCGTTGCCACACTCGCACCGTCAGGCAACTCACCCCGTGCGAAAAGACGCCGCGCCTCCGCTCGTCCAGCTTCCCTTGTGAGATTTTGCAACTCGTCACGGGACAAACCGCCCTCGGCCTCAGCCTCCCTCTGCTGAGCAAGCAGCGCAGTCGCGCGCGCACTCTCCTCATCACCAGGACGGGACAGACCGTCCTGCGCCTCGCCTTCCCCCGGGCTGGCAGGCCGCTCTTCCTCCCACACCGCCTCAGTAAGCGCACCGCCCATCACCGCGTCATCGTCATCCGAATCGTGATACTGCGCGGCACGTTCATGGCGAGAAGATTCCGGCGCCTGTATCCCGTCACTCACCGGAGGAAGGCCATCGAACAACGTCTCGTCCGTGGAGCGGCCGTAAAGCACACGCAAAATCTCCCGGTCACCGCTCCTCATCGGTGTCTTACCGGTCTCCCAGTTCGACACGGTGTCGCTGCTGACCTCAAGCTTCTCAGCGACGTATGCCCGCGTCCACCCCATGGCCTCCCGCGCTTGCCGCAGCGGAGTCTTACCCTTCGAGCGGGCGGCTTCGCGGGTTCTCGGCGAGGCCATGGCTATCGTTGGCGGAGCAGGGGAGTGCCCGAGAGCGAGATTCCGGCCAAGCGCCTCAGGCTCCGCGACAACCTTATCCTGAACGGTGGGGCCGCTCACCTGTTCCTGTTCGTGATACTGCGCGGCACGTTCATGGCGAGAAGATTCCGGCGCCTGTATCCCGTCACTCACCGGAGGAAGGCCATCGAACAACGTCTCGTCCGTGGAGCGGCCGTAAAGCACACGCAAACTCTCCCGGTCACCGCTCCTCATCGGTGTCTTACCGGTCTCCCAGTTCGACACGGTGTTGCTGCTGACCTCAAGCTTCTCAGCGACGTATGCCTGCGTCCACCCCATGGCCTCCCGCGCTTGCCGCAGCGGAGTCTTACCCTTCGAGCGGGCGGCTTCGCGGGTTCTCGGCGAGGCCATGGCTATCGTTGGCGGAGCAGGGGAGTGCCCGAGAGCGAGATTCCGGCCAAGCGCCTCAGGCTCCGCGACAACCTTGGGTGGGGTGTGCGCGGGGTTGGTGCTGAAGTCGTTGCGGAAACCCAGCATCCTCAGGGCATTGTCGAACTGTGCCGGGCTGAGGTGCTTATTCAGCTCCGAATCGAGTTCCGTGCCGGTGTGCTGCCGGAAGGCGGATAGCAGCCCGCGGATCTCCGCCGCATCACCCCGAAGCCGACCCAGCTCACGCAACACCGAATCGGTGTCCGGCCGAGGTGACCGTGTGCCCGACCCGGAGCCGGGAGCACGCCGTCGCACTGGCGTCCTCGGCCGCGCGCCGCGGCCAGATCGTCGTTCCTCGAATTTAAGCAAATCGGCGATGAACTGCGCCCGGCGCGCGGACAACGCGTCCACATCACCGGACGACCCGGCGGCAGAATCCGAGCCAGGCCCCGCACCGGGGCCGGAAGACCCCTCGGAAGTTACGCCCGGCCCGGCCGCTTCCAGCGTGGGCCAGGAAAGCTTACGCGTGCTGAGGGAACCGTCCTCGCCGAGAACCACAATCTCACCGGCATGCGGATCACCCTCCTTCCGCGCCACCTCCCGCGCCTCCTCCCGCGCCTTCTCACGCAGCGCTGCACGCCGAGCACTGGCACTCTGGTTTTGCTCCGGAGCGGGTCCTGCCGTGTTGTCTTCGTCGGCGAAGACGACGCTCGCTCCGCTGGGCGTGTTCGCGAGCCGCGGAAGCTCGCGAGTGGACTGGTTCCCCTGCTCATCCAGAGTCAGCGCCTCATCGGCCTCGAATTCCTCGGTGGCAGACTCGGCAGCACTCTCCCCGGGCCCGTCTTCGCCATGCACCGGAGCCTCAGCAGAAACATCGAGATTCATCCGATCGGATTCGGCACCATCGAGATCCATCACATCGGCGCTGTGTTCCACAGCAATGAAGTAGTCCTGTGGGTTGACGCCATCGTTGAGATCGAGCCCCAGCGCATTCGGATCGAACCCAGCGCTCGTACCGGCGAACAGATCTTGCAACTCGGGGTTGATACCGACGTTCGTGGTGTCGAGCAGCTCTGGGAAGCCGTTGTCGATGCTGTCGAGGATGGCGTTCAGGTGGACGGGATCGATGTGCAATAGGTTGGGATCGATGGCCTCGTTGACGAACTCCTGAAATTTTCCGGGGTTGTAGGACAAGGAGTTCGGGTCGCTGGGATCGGCGGAGAAAACATTGAAGCCGGCCTGATGGCTCGCACCCATGAGGGTCATGAGGTCGACCATGCGCTGACGTTGCTGCGCGCGACGTTCGGCCTCTTCGTTGGCTTCAATGAGCTCGCCCTCAAACCCTGCGCGAATCATATCGTCAGCCGCCTTGAAACTGCCACGCGACGTGACGTTGACCAGCGGCATGGGCCACCCGAGCATGCTGGGGTCGCCGAAGACAATGAACGCCTTCTGGGTGGGAAAAATCAAGCCGTCCACGGTCTCCCACTGGTCAGGATGGTCTAGGAAATGCCGGTCGACGACCTCCTGGATGTATCGGGGACTACCGCCGAGCACCATCGTGCCACTCTCGTCGCTGATATCGACCCCCATCATGGCGAGCCAGTCGGAGACGGGGAGGGGTGTACCGCTCAGCGTGGGATCGAGCACGTAGTTCTGCGTTCCTTGTGGCGTGTGGACCACAACCGATGGCGCCACGTGGTACCGCCAGCTGACGGTGCCGGGCACACCGGGTGTGGCGTCGGCGGCGTTGGCGGACGTGATGGTGAGTTTCGGGTTGCTGCGGGTAACGAATACCTTGCTCGGTTGGGCACCCATGCGCTGCAGATCGAGCGACCACAGGTGGGCCCGGATGTTGCAGCCTTGGTCGGGGTAGTCGATGCGGATCGGAACAGTGCCACGGCTGTGGTGTTCGAAAGTGGATGTCTTGAGCCGCTCGTGCCAGTGAATGGCCTGTTCCAGAGAGACCGCGTTGTCGTTGACGAACGCCAGTGCGTCCAGCACCGCGTGCGAGTGTTCGGGGCGCAGTTTGATCAGATCGACACCGAGAATTCGACTGCCGGAGGCGTGGTAGGCCTCCTGCACCGCCCACACGGCGCGGAGATTGCGGTCCAGGCCGCGCAACATCACCAGCGCTTCGTCGAACTCGTCCGCCTCGACGTGGGCCCGCAGTTGTTCCGCGAAGGCGCGGACCTGCGGCAGTTCGGAGAGCTTCTGCCCAGGGCTCGCGACAACCTTGGGTGGGGTGTGCGCGGGGTTGGTGCTGAAGTCGTTGCGGAAACCCAGCATCGTCAGAGCGTGGTCGAACTGTGCTGGACTGAGGTGCTCAGACAGCACCGAATCCAGCTCCCTGCCGGTGTGCTGCCAGAAGGCGGACCGCAGCCCGCGAATCTCCGCCGCATCACCCCGAAGCCGACCCAGCTCACCCAACACCGCACCGGTGTCCGGTTCCTCGAATTTAAGCAAGCCGGCGATGAACTCCGCCCGGCGCGCGGACAACGCGTCCACATCACCAGCCGTGCGATCGGCAGATGCCGAGCCAGAACCCATGCTGTGGGCGGCGGGCGCCGCCGAAGTCGCGCCAGCGGCCGGGGCAGGCGTGGGCCACGAGAGCCTGCGTGTGCTGCGGCTGCCGTCCGGACCGAGAACGACCATCTCATGGTCGGCATCGGTGGCGGTCTCTCCGACGTGTTCGGATTCATTCCGCTCGAACTCCGCCCCGACCTGCCGGCCCGAGACGGGCAGATTGGCAGCCCACGCCTGGCGCACGTACTGGCGCGCCGTCTCCTGATCGAATTCCTCAGCGGCGCTCCTGTTGGCGCGCTCTCCGACCTGTTCGGGCGTCTGGCCCTCGGGTGCCTGCGTAGAGGTGTCCGAGGCCCATGTCATGCCCGACACCAGGCTGGCGGCGGGCGGTGCGGCCTGGTTGGACAGCGGGACCGGGGTGATCCCTGGTTCGTTCGGATCTCGGACCTTGTCGAACTGGCCTCCGTCTTTGACAACCAGTCCGCCGCGGAAATCGTTAGCCACTTTGCCGGTGGCGGCATACAACGCAGGAACCGGCTGGCCGGTCTTCTTCTCCCACTCCAGCATGATTCGGCGCGCAACCGTCACACGATCCGGACTCTGGTCGTCCGGAGAGTTCGCGTTGCAGTGGTAGAAGACGTTCGGCATGCCCATAGCTCGGGAGAAGTGTGTGCTTGCCGAGAAGGCGTCAGCACTCAACTCAGCGCCCACCAACACTGCGTCGCCGCGCACATACGGGTTGCCAGTACGCATGCCGAACTGGAGCACGCTCGGAGTCCCGTGCCCGATCCAATGCCACGCACGCCCCTGCCAGGGTACTGCCACCGGGTTCTTTCTCGTATTACCGGAGGAGTCCGTCGTCTCAATGAAGTAGTAGCCCGGCCGGTTTCGGATCCGCCTGCGGTGGTCCGTCATTCCTCGTGCGGCATCGAAATCCTGACTGTGGAATGCTTGACCATATGGACCGAGAACATCTTTGTATACCTGGCTGGCTACGTTTTTCCCATCGAAAAGGGCGGAAAGCTCCTGGACCTGTCCGACGGCGAGCCGTCCACCAGGTCGAGTTGCTATACGGCCGTAGTACACCGCACGCGCGTACCCGCCCAGCGAAATACCGTTGGCGAAATACTTCGCGTCCATTTCTCCGAACCCGGCCAGCAGGAAACCTCGTCCATACCCAACCCCATAGTTGCCCATACCTTCGCGCAGGACCGGGTCATCGCGCAGCGCGTCGGCGAGCTCATCATGGATCGCGCCGTTGAGCGAGAATTTGCGCAAAAAGATCGATCGATCGTCATTGCGAATCGCGTAAATCCTGCTCTGTCCGGCGGATTTATCCGCGACAGAATGAGTGATTACCAGCACCGGCGGATTGTCCTTCGCCCACAGGGCTGCAACCGAGTTTCCGTCCGGGCCGATGACCTCAGCAAGAGAATCGGGCGTCACATCCTTCGCCCAGTCCTGCAGGTTGCTGAGCACCTTGTCATCACCGCGGACACGGAGATAGACCGCAACCAGCCTGCCGTCCTTGCCGTAAAGCGCGGCGGTCTTCAGATCACCCGCACGGAGCCGCGAAACATTCGCAAAAGTCGTAGTCGGCGTCTTCTGCAGCTTCGAATCCTCGAACCAGGCAACGCCCTTGGTTCCGATGACGTCGTTGTAGATCCCGGCTTCGTGCAGCCCTCCCGCGAAATCGAAACCGAACCCACCGATGTCGTCCCGCGAACCCGTGTTCTCGCCCAGCAACAGCACCGAGGGTGCCGGATCAGCCGTCAGCCGCGCCCGAAACTCCGGATCGGCGAGCAGCAGCTTCGCAAGCTCCCGGCCCCCAAGATCCGCCTCGGTACCATCGGGCAACCGCACCCGCGCGAAGCCGTCATCCATCGCGACAACCGAAACGACCAACGGCGTCCCCAGCCCGTCCATATCGGCGGTCTTCTTCTCCACCCCGGCCGCGAACTGGTCGAGCTCATCGAGCGCATCCGGATCATCCGGATCGGTGGCGAAGTCGAACACGTCCCCACGCCGCGTGTACTCGACATCGTCAGGCCCCAAGCGCCCCGCCGTGAACCCCACGCCCTTGGCCGTGCCGATGACACCGCTCTGCACGTGACCGTCTTTGCCGTCCGGCTGGTAATCGACATAGCCCGAGTACTCGAAGGTCTGCCGCGGACCGGTCAACTCCCGCAACCGGTCCAGCAACCGCGCGTTCAACCCCGTGCTCGGGCTCGCACCATCGTCCTTGGTGACGACGATGAGCGGCGGCCGCACCCCTTCAACCTCGGCCCGCTGCAAAAAGCCACTCGCGAACACCATCTGCGCCACCGTCTCCGGCCGCAGAGACACCGTCGCCCCGTCTCGCTTAGGCACCTTGTAGTGCCCGTTCTCGCTCTCCAGGAACAGACGCACCGGACGGATCCGCTCACCATCGGTGGCAGGCGCCCACTCCTGCACCGACTCCGCCATCTTCGTCGTGCCGTCGGCACGGGTGGAAATCTCAGCCACCACACGCTCAGAGAAGTCCGTCGACGCCGCCATCGTCGCGCGCAACCGGTCGGCAGCGCTCCGATCAGCGACGAAGGCCATCCCAATCTCACGCGAATCCATGTCACGCAGCTCGGTTCTTACCAAGTCCCCGACCCGAACCGCGGAGAAATCGTTGAAGAATCCACCGTTGGTCACATACGACGGCCCGAGCGGGCCTCGCTCCACCGGCTGGTTCGGTGCCAGCACCTCCCGAGGCGGACCGCTGCCGCGGAGCGCATCGGCGAACTGGTTCATCGACGCGTCGAACTCCTGCGCATGAGCCGGGTCCGTTGCGAGCACGATCACGGGAACGTCCGGGTTCGTCGCAGCGGTCGCCCGGTATTCATCGGACCGGGACACGCGATCGGCCAACTCCGCCCCGCCGACCAACTGCCCGTCAACAACGAACCGACCGTCCCTGGTGTCGGCGAACACGTAGAACGGCTGAGTGTTCCGGCCCTGCACCTGCGGCATGCCCTCGTAGATGTGCTGCCACCTCGCAACAGTGCCCGGGTCGGCCGAGAACGCGACACCACCCACCGCATTGTCACGCGGCGCAAAACCCGTCACCAACGGCGGCGTCTTAACCCGCTTGACCTCGGAAGCACCACCAACACCCTCATCGCCACGCTTACGCTTCGCACCACCCTGAGACGGCACCGTGTCGAGGATGGCGTCCAAACTCATCGGATCCGGCGTCCCAGACCCACCAGCATCCCCCTGCGACGAGCCATCCCCCGCCATGTCCTCGTCGGCGAGGATGACACTCGCCCCGCCGGGCGCGGTCGCCGGCCACGGAAGGCTGCGAACAGACCGGTTCCCCCACTCGTCAAGGATCACCGCCTCACCATCATTCGCCGGCCACACCGCCCCAGACCCGCTCTCCAACGTGATCGCACCAGACTCAAACACCACAAACCGATCACGCTCAGTACCCACCACCGCACCCCGGAAACCGCCCTCCCGCAACGACCCCCACAACCCACGCAACCCCGCCTCACCCGGAGCACACGCCACCACCGCCGCCCGCTCAAACCCACCCAGACCATGCGCCAACATCACCGCCGCCACACCAGCCGCATCCAACATCCCACCAGGGCCCGCAAAACCCTCAACCGAACCATGCGCCACGAACACGAACGACCCCGCACCAAACACCCCCGCAGCACCCCTCCACACCGCATCCGCCACCACCCAACCCTCAGCAGCATTCAGCAACGCCACACCCACAAACCCATCCCCACCCGCCCGCGAATCCACCAACGGCACCACAACAACCGACGACACACCCCGAAACCCTCCAGCCACCCGCTGGAACGAGCCCTCCGGAGGCATATCAGCAAAAAGCACCTCTTGAGAAACCCCATAAAATGCAGCCAACCTCTCCCGATAATGGGGATCGATATCCCCCCTGCCATGCTCCCAACGGGACAGCGTGGCGGAGGTGACCTCGATCGCACTCGCGACCTCGCGCAGCGTCCTGCCACCCCGGGCCCGCTTCAGCCCCGTCTCCCCGCTCGCCTCAGGCATATCAGCAAAAAGCTCCTCCTGAGAAACCCCATAAAATGCAGCCAACCTCTCCCGATGACGGGGAGCGATATTGTCCCTGCCATGCTCCCAATTGGACAACGTGGAGAGATGGACCCCGATCTTCTCCGCGACCTCGCGCTGCGTCCTGCCAACCCGAGCCCGCTCCCGCTTCAGCCTCGTCTCCCCGCTCGCCTCAGGAATATCAGCAAAAAGCTCCTCCTGAGAAACCCCATAAAATGCAGCCAACCTCTCCCGATAATGGGGATCGATATCCCCCCTGCCCTTCTCCCAACGGGACAACGTGGAGTGAGTGACCCCGATCGCCCTCGCGACCCCGCGCAGCGTCCTGCCACCCCGAGCCCGCTTCAGCCCCGTCTCCCCGCCCTCCGGAGGCATGCCACCATCCGCCGGCTCTGGACCCGCGCC
This sequence comes from Saccharopolyspora erythraea NRRL 2338, assembly GCF_000062885.1. Taxonomy (NCBI): domain Bacteria; kingdom Bacillati; phylum Actinomycetota; class Actinomycetes; order Pseudonocardiales; family Pseudonocardiaceae; genus Saccharopolyspora; species Saccharopolyspora erythraea. The sequence continues at coordinate 6,169,111 of NC_009142.1, forward strand.
CGCGCGCACCCCGCGCCAGGTTTGGAACCACTCCGCCAAACCACGCGACAGCTCCCGGGCCCGCGTCTCGCCGCTCTCGGACAGCCGCTGCGCCACCACCGCTTCCATGTCCTCGCGCAGGGCAGCGAGGTCGTGTTCCGCACGGCCGTTCGTCTGGCCGGTGAAGTCGTGATGGCGCGCCAGAACCGCCGCGGCGCCCCGCCGCAACCGCTGCCGCTCGGCCGCATCCGCGTCATCGAGGCTGGACCTGGCCTGCTGCGCCTCGCGCCGCAGGTCCTCGCGTGACCACCCTGATGCGGACTCCACGGGCTCCTGGCCACGGGCATCCGCCGGCTCATGACCACCGGAGCCGTCCTCGTGCACGGCCGCGTCCTGCTCCACCCAGATCTGCACCCGGGTCGGTCCTTCGGAGTGCAGGAACTGCGGTGTCGCATACAGCCCAACGGCCTCCGGCCCCAGGCGGGCGTGATTCGGAGTGCCCATTCCCGCCTGCACGAGGTTGAGCGAACGCCGAAGCTGACCCATCGCTTCCGAGAAGTCCCGCTTGGCCCGCGACTGGTGGGCCTCATCGACAGCGCGAAGGTCGCCGTGCACGACGTAGCGGATACGGGCCGGGCGACCCGTTTCGACGGCGTGGTCGAGTGCCTTCCTGGTGACACCGTTCAGCTCGACCAGCTTCGAGAGCGGGAGGGTATCGGCGTCGTCCGGGAAGGTCACGCTCACATCCGCTGGACCACCCGCGAGGTCGCTTTCCGTGCGTGCCTTGGCGAGCTGGAACTCGTAGTACTGCTTGGCCTGCCACCAGGTCTGTTCAGCGACCTGCTTCCGCCTGGCGGCCTCGTTCCAGAGCTGCTCCGCGGCCTGCTTGCTCGCCACCGCTTCCTGCCAGCGCTGCTGCGCGGCTCGGTTAGCCGCTTCCGCCTCGCGCCGAACCTCTTCCGCGGCCTCCTTGCCCACCGCGGCATCGCGCCAGACCCCCTCAGCGGCTTCCCGCCCAACCGCGTCCCCGTGCCACTCCGGACCCGCGGCCTGCGTCCACGCCACCGACTCGCGCCGGCCCCACTCGTCAGCCTGCCTGCGCGCCTCCGCCTCGTGCTGAGCCAGCTCGTCAGCTTCGCGCTTCGCCTTCGCTTCGTCCGCCTCTGCCCGCGACAGGTGGAAGTGAGCGGCGTGCTCCTGGTAAGTGGCGGCGGTCCACTCCCTGTCGCTCTCGGCGAACTGGCGCGTCGCGGCCACCAACTCGGCGGGAAGCTCGTCTCCGCGGTCACCGCGGCGGATCACATAGCCCGCTTCGAACGGGACGTCGCCGACGGCGGTGCGCTTGCCGCTGGCGATGATGCGGAACTCGGCGCGGTGCGACCAGGTGCTGGTGATGTCCTTCAGCGAGTAGTCCGTGCTCGTCCCGCGCCCAGACGCACCGGTCGTGTGCTCCTCGGCTTCCTGCTCCAGCTCCGATTCGTGTGCGCCCAGAGAACGCAGGGGGATGTTCCAGTCGCCTACAGAACCGAAGGGGTTCCGCCCCTCCTCGTAGGTCTCCGCTCCTTCCGGCTGAGACACGCCACCGGCGACGAACGGTGCGGCGAAGACGGCATGGCCGTTGCCCGAGCTGACCGCGTCCTGCTCGGTCTCTGATGTCGTGGGCTGGCCACCCAGGTTGATCCGCCCGCTGGTCGAGGTGAGCGTGCCCCGGTCGAGCCTGACGGCGATGGCGACGTCGACGCCCAGCCAGTCCGGTAGTTCGACCTCCACGGCATGGGTTCCCCGGGCGGCCAGTGGCCCGAGCAGCGCCTCCAACCGGTGCGGGGTGAACCACGCTCGCAGCTTGCGGCGTGTTTCGGCGTCCACGGACCCGCCGGCCTGGGTGACGTAGTGCTCCACGGCCTCGACGAGGTCGTCGACCTTGCCGAGGAAATCCACCGCCCGGAACCGGGAGTCATCGGGCAGGCGCTCCGAGCCTTCGGCTTCCCGCCACCGGCGCAGCGCCTCGCCGGTCGCCTCCGACGCCTCCCGATCGACGAACACGCCACCCCGTGGCCGCTGCGCGACATCGGCGGGGAGGGCGTCCTCGACGGCCGTCCGGATCCCGACGTTGTTGCGGGGCTCCTGTACGGAGGCGAGGGTTTCTCCGTGGCGCTCGATCCGCAGGTCGAACAGCACGTCAGCGCGATGCGCCGCCAGCGCACCGGACACCGTCTCGGTCTGCGTGTAGTGCTTGGCCTCGGACCGTGCGCGGGTGCGGGACTGCTTCAGCCACTCTGCGATGTGCACGAGCCCAAGGCCCAGCTTGGCGTACGCCCCTCCGTGCTGCTGAGTCGGTTCGCCAGTCGGCGAAGGCACCGATGAATCGGGCCCCGCGATGTCGAGCGTTGGGATCAGGGCACTGAACACTTCGAGGAGAACCCTGCTCCGCTGGCGCGTCTCGCTGAGTGTGACGGTCGCGTCGTTCGCGGTCACCAGCTCGCCGTGCGTGATTCCCTGCGCCACCGGCTCCGACAGCAGCTCGGCGTCCACGTGGAGTTCGTAGGTGTGCCCCTTCCGCCTGCGGTCCTCGATGCGCAGTGTTGTGCTGGCCCCACCGTTCTCGACGTCGCCGAGCTTGGCCTGGACATTGGACAGGAACCCCGCGACATCGGGATAGTTGGGGTGGCCAGTGTCCTGCGCGGAACGCGGGAGCACCTGGTCGGCCAGCTTGGAGCCGAGGTGGTTCACCAACCGCTCGTGAAGCTTTGAGATCGGGTCCCGATCGGTCCGGTCGGTCCGTTCGGTGAGGTCCACGGCCGCCGTGACCCCTCCACTCCAGGACGGCGTGGCGAGAGTCTGTCCGGGGGGCAGCGGCGCCAGGTCCGTTGAGGGGGCGGGCTGCGCGGCCGGGCTCGGCGCCGGCGGGTTCTCGGCGGCTTCCCGGGCGCGCTGTGCGTCCACCTCGGCTTGCTTGGTCCTGATCTCGTGCAGCTCTTCGTCGGTGACCCAGAACTTGCCCGCCCTCGGCAGCGTGAACCGTTCGGCCGACCGCTCGTCCGGCTTCGACTTGAACAGCTTCCTCAGGGGCAAGTTGCTGGATGTCTTGATCTCCGCGGCGACGGTGACCTCGACATCCGCCTCGATCCACTTGCCCTTGACCGCCGTGTGCTTCTCCGAACGCGTGCGGCTGCTGGTGGTCGTATAACCCCGCTTGCTAAAGAAAGAACCCTTCCAAGGGGTCAGTTCCAGCAGGGCCAGCGCACCCAGCTTGAAGGTGCTGCCATCGTGTTCGCCGGAGAAGTCGCTGGCCGGGATGATTCCGGGCTCGATGGAGTTGACGAACGTGCCGGCACCGGTCGTGCTGCTGTCGGTGGTGCGCCCCCCGGTCATCGAGTGCGCCGGCCGCTTCCAGTCCTCGAGTGGATTGCCCTTGTCGTCCAGCAGCACCCTGGGGTTTCGCCGCATCAGCGAATACTCGACCGCGCCGACCTGGCCGCGGCGGCGCCGCTCCGACACCAGGCCACCCAGCCGGATTTTCTTGCTCCACGAGCGCGGGTTGCGACGAATCGCGCCGAGCGAGATCCCGCTGTTGACCAGGCGCCCGTTGTCCGCGAGCTTCCAGTTCCCGTGGCCGGAGAGCTTCTCGAGCTGCCGGTACGCCGATTCCCGGATGTGGCGGAGCCCGTGCAGCGACATCAGCTCCGTGCCGTCATACAGGCGCGAGAAACCATGGGACGTGGTCTCGTCGTCGTCGGGGACCTCGTGCCGGTCCACGGGTTCGACCGCGGAGTTCATCAGCTCGAGCAGCTCGGCATGGAGCTGGTCGGCCTTCGACGCGGGAAGTTCGATGACCTGGTCGACCTCCACCACGCCCGGCTCGCGGCCCTCCGCGGCGGCCGTGCTGTCCACGATCGGCAGGTTCTTCACTTCCGTCGTGTGCACACCCGGCCTGCCGATGGTCACACCCTTGACCAGGGCATTCCACTCCTGCCAATGCGTTCCCGAAGCCGTGTAGCGCACCCGGAAGGCCAGGCGTTTGCGGGGTTCGGGGCCCACCGACCCGCTGGCGGCCGGCTCCTTGCCGCGGGCACCGCCGAAGGTCCGCTCAGTCTTCTCCCCGATGGCCGACGCCTTCGACCGGGTGAAACCGAACTTGTGGTAGCTGGTGATCAAGGCCGGCGCTCCGGCCACCACCGAGTAGACGCGCCCGGCGAAACCCCCCGCGGCCGTCCAGCTCCTTCCAGTGCTGTGCAGCGCGGACTCGGACTCGGTCGTGGTCGTCGTCGCGGCGACCTCGTCGACCGGTTCCGGGGCCTTGACCTCGAGCACCTTCGCATCCAGCTTGAGCGATACGTGGTAGTCGTGTCCCCGGCCTTGTTCGACCAGCTCGACCACCGTGGCCTGGTCGGTGAGCATCTCCTCGACCACCTGCGGTGACGACAACCGCGCGCCCGAGGTGGCGGCGTCGATCTGGTCGCCGCGCTTGAGCTGCTCGTCGGTCCTGCCCTTGATTCCCCGTTTCAGCTTCGGATCACCGAAGTCGGTGACCAACGCCGTGTCCCGCCAGAAACTCCATCGGTGGTGTCCCGGGATGGTCCGCGCCGATTCGCGGAAGATCTCGGCGAGCTTCGCGCCCGCCCCGCTGGACCGCAGGCCGGTACGAGTGATGTCGGTCGCGAGGTCCACCTCCGGCCGACCGTCGGTGTCGAGCATTCCGGCGTTCTGGGCGAACTCCGCCGGCGTCCAGTTCGCGGAGTCGATGGCGCCGGGGAACGTGATCGCGGGGCGCCCGGGAAGCCGGACCTCCAGGTCGAGAACCTTGCGGTAGCGCAGGAGCTTGACGTCGCGCGCCGCGGCCTCACCATGCTCGGTCGTGCTCGCGAACTGCTTTTCCTGGCTGGAACCGAGACCGGCTCCGAAATAGGGCCCTCCCCCGGCGGCGAGAATTCCCAGGGCGTCCACACCTGCCCCCACCAGCTGCGAGGCGCTCACCTCCCTTCCCGCGCCGTGCTGACTGGTCAGCTGGGAGGCATCCTTGGTCGACGACGCGAACGGCGCGTTGTCGATGGTCTCCAGGTAGGCGACCTTCCGGACCACTGCCCGCGCCTGCACGCGCATCGCGCGGCTCCGCAGTAGCCGCTTGAGGGGGTTTCCGGAGGGCAGCAGCGCCTCCGACGACTGCCAGCCCAGACCGGCGTCCGCCTGTTCCTGGGTCACGGCGATCGGCGGCAGAAGCTCGCCGATGCCGGCGATGAAGTTCTCGAGCGTTTCCTTTCCCTTTTCGCTGAGGGAAGGGATCTGCGCGGCCACCTGCTCGTAGATGGTCGGCGCTTGCCCGTCCTTGGTCTTGACCCCGACGGGCTTGCCCTTGTAGTAACCGCGGGCCGATTCATCGACGAGCGGTGCTTCCACCACGGAAGGAGGCAGCTCGCGGGGCATCGGCAGGGGGCGGGCGCTCTCCAGCGGCCGCAGTCCGGTGGCCACGCCCAACGCGACGCCGACCGGGCGGGAATCGGGGTCGTCTTTCCCACCGACGAACTCGCTGTCGCCAAGGACCCGGCCGTCGTCGTCTACGCGCGAGATCTCGAATTTCAACGGTGCCCAGAGCGCACGCGTTCCGGTGTACTCACTGTCGCTGTCCGGGCCTGCTTGGGCCGGCAGCGTGAGGCTCATCGACTGGCTGTGCGTGTCGGTGCGGCTGGTGCCGCGGACATCGGACGCGCCGAGCGGGATGTTGATGACCCCGGTACCGAAAACACCCGGCACGCCGGGGATGAACCAGAACAGCGTGAAGTCCGGCCGGTGCGCGGACTGGGTACTGGCTCCTGCGATGTAGTCGCTGCTCGTGGAGGCCGATTGCGTGCCGCGCGCGGGTTGGACGAGCGTCCGCGGGTCCGCGGTGAAGTCGGCCTTGACCAGAAGCGTCACGTCGCCGACCTTGAACTTCCGGCCATGCTTGAAGAGGCTGCCGAACTGCTTTCGGACAGCTTGCTCCAGCTTGTCGATGCCGTCTCGGCTGCTGTCCTTGGGCAACAGCCTCTCCGCGCTCGCGACCACTCGGTCGGCCCCGACGGTCTCGCTGAGCTGCGGTGATCGGCCCAGCGAGTCACCGCTGAGGAAGTAGTCGGGCAAGCGCGGCCGCGATGAGCCGACACCGTTGCGTTCGCCCGCGGCCTGCCTCGATGCACCGTCGTCGTCGACCGGCTCACTGCCGTTGTCGCCGGCGTCTTCGGTGTCGGACAGCTCTGTGGGCTCGGTTTCCCGGGTTGCTGCGGTGTAGTCGGTCGCTGTGTACTCGGTCGCTTCGGTGTACTCGGTGTCCTGCCGGGTGATCGTTTTGTACAGGGTGTCCTGGACGTCTTGGGGGCGTTCGGTGGTCTCGTCCCGTTCCGTCGCTGCGATGCCGCCGGCATCCGCAGTGGCGCCGGCCGCACCATCCGCCGCCACAGCGGCAGCACTGTCCTCAGTGGAACGCTGCTCGCTCGTCAGCACCCCCGGCCAGGACTGACGGCGGCTCGCGGTCTCCGCGCCAGACTCGGGTTCCTCCGGGATCGTGCCCAGCTCAACGCCATCAACCGCCGAGCCAGCCAACCGCTCGAGCCGAGCCAACATCTCCTGCCGCCCCTGCTCGTGGGCGACTTCCTCCGAAGTCTCCTCCGACGACCGCGAACCCTCGCCACCCGGCTCCGGCCCCGCACCCGCACGCACACCACGAGTCATGTATTCCAGGAACCGCGCCCGCAGGTTCCACGCACCCTCCCAGTCATTCGGATTCGCCATGAAATGGTGCGCCATCAAGTCCAGAAAGTCAGGAGACGCCCGAAGCTCCCCCAGGAAGCGTCCAGCCTTCCTATACCACTCCTTAACTTCCTCCTGATCAGCCTCCTCCAAAGCCGCGCGCGCCCGCGCGGCGAACTCCCGCAACTGAAGCGCCTCGATCCGCGACAACTCCGTATCCCCAAGAACAGCACCAGCACTAGCCGTGTCCCCAGCCTCCTCCACCTGCATCAAATCTTCCGTACCCGGCACACCCTGCTCGAACCGACTCCGCACGTCGTCCGCGAACTCGCGCACAACACTAAGACGAGACTCCACATCAGCAACCTGGTCTCCCCTCACCACCTCCGCCCGCAAATCATTTATCTGCTCCCGCAAAACCGGCATCACATACGCATCCGAGACCGAATCCAACAACCCCACCAAAGAATCCAACTCAGCCACAATCTCACGATCCCGCCGCACCCGCTCCACCAACATTGCCGCATCGCTCGCCCGCTTTTCCAAACGAGCCATGTCCGCACCGCTGCGAATCTGGTCCGCACGATCCCGCAAAACCCTCGACCACAACACCACACGCTCACGCAACTCCGGCGAATAATCCGCCGGCAACGCCGCCAAATGCCGCTCCAGAGCAGCCACACTGCCCTCCAACTTGGCAACCAGCGACTCAACAACACCATCTTCATCAACATGCACACCAACCCCTGCCGCCGTGGCCTGGGCTTCCAACCCGGCCGCTTCATCAAGCTCCATGAGCCGCTCCGGCGACGGTTCCTGCTGACCACGAAGCCCAGCAGCCTCATCACGAAGACGCATCACCTCCTCTCGCTGCGCCGCATCCCTAACCCCATACAACTCCAGCAACGCCTCGGTCCGCGCCGGATCCGGGACCCTAGAACCAGACTCATACCTAGAAAAACTCCTAACCTTAATGTTCGACTGCTTGGCCGCGGCGGCTTGGGTTTCGAACCGGGCGGCTTCACGAAGATCCCGCAACTTGTTGCCCAACACAACACGCACCGGCGACGGTTCCTGCTGACCACGAGGCCCGGCAGCCTCATCACGAAGACGCATCACCTCCTCTCGCTGCGCCGCATCCCTAACCCCGTACAACTCCAGCAACGCCTCGGTCCGCGCCGGATCCGGGACCCTAGAACCAGACTCATACCTACCGATACTCACAGCCTTAATGTTCGACTGCTTGGCCGCGTCGGTTTGGGTTTCGAACTTGGCTTCACGAAGAGCCCGCAACTTGTTGCCCAACACAACACGCTCCGGCGACGGTTCCTGCTGACCACGAGGCCCGGCAGCCTCATCACGAAGACGCATCACCTCCTCTCGCTGCGCCGCATCGGCCCCGTACAACTCCAGCAACGCCTTGGTCCACCCCGAACCCGGAAGCGCAACACCAGACTCATACCTACCAATACCCATAGCCGTAATGTTCAACTGCTTGGCTGCGGCGGCTTGGGTTTCGAACCGGGCGGCTTCACGAAGAGCCCGCAACTTGTTGCCCAACACAACACGCGCCGGCGACGGTTCCTGCTGACCACGAGGCCCGGCAGCCTCATCACGAAGACGCATCACCTCCTCTCGCTGCGCCGCATCCCTAACCCCGTACAACTCCAGCAACGCCTTGGTCCGCCCCGAACTCGGGACCTGAGAACCAGACTCATACTCAGAAAATCTCGAAGGCGTCTTCCTCAACTGCTTGGCCGCGGCGGCTTGGGTTTCGAACCGGGCGGCTTCACGAAGAGCCCGCAACTTGTTGCCCAACTCAACACGCGCCCCGGCCTGGGTCTGGCCTGTGTCGACGGTGTCGGTGCCGGCCCAGTGGGCCCAGTCGGTGTCGGTGTAGACCTCCACCGCGTGGGCATCGCCAGTACTGCTGGCCACGTCACGGCCCGCAGCGGCGGTAAGCTCGACAAGCCGCGCCCTGTCACCCGTCTTGATCGCCGCGATCACCGCGTTCAGATCCGCCGGCGGCACCGCAATACCCAAGTCATGCTCGACGACCGTGCCGTCCGGGCCGGGCACGAACAGCACATAACCGCCATTCGGCGGCCACACCGGACGACTGCCATCCAGCGCCGGACGGCTAACCATCCCCTCCGGATACCGGCCCCCACGCTTGGCCTGCCACACCCAGCCCCGCACACCCAGCACCGGCAACTCACTCCGCGCGGCCTCCCGCGCGGCCACCGAGCCCAGACCACCCACAGCCGAATCACACGCGATCAACCGCAACGGCCGCCGATCCCCACCACGCTTCACCGCCAACGCCGCACCCAACCCCTCACCCGACAGCAACCGCCCACCGATCCGCACACCGTGCGCCGAACCCGCACCAAACACCGTCAACGCCGACCCATCCTTCGGGAACCGGCCCTCATCAAGCGCGACCTGGCCCGACCGCTCGCGGGCCGACACCGGGCCCGCGACCGGCTGGACACGCCCAGTCGACTCTCCCCCGTCCATCGCAGCGATGCCGCCGGCATCCGCAGTGGCGCCGTCCGCACTATCCGCCGTCACAGCGGCAGCACTGTCCTCAGTGGAACGCTGCTCGCTCGTCAGCACCCCCGGCCAGGACACACGGCGGCTCGCGGTCTCCGCGCCAGACTCCGGTTCCTCCGGGATCGTGCCCAGCTCAACGCCATCAACCGCCGAGCCAGCCAACCGCTCGAGCCGAGCCAGCATCTCCTGCCGCCCCTGCTCGTGGGCGACTTCCTCCGAAGTCTCATCCGGCGAGCGCGAATCCGCATCCCCACCCGGCTCCGGACCTGCACCCGCATACACACCACGAGCCATGTACCCCATCAACCGCGCACGCAACTGCTGCGCACCGTCCAAGTCCCAGGGATTTTGCATAAAGTGATGGGCCATCAAAACCCGGAACGGGTCAGAAGCACTCATCGACCCCAGAACACTGTCCGCGTACGCGAACCACTGCGCCATAGCCGCTTCACCCCACTGCCGGGCCCCCGCCTCCAAGGCAATGCGCGCCGACTCGGCATCCGCCAGCAGCTCAACCGCATTCAACGAATCCGCCGTATCACCACCACTACTGCCCGCCCCGCCACTCTCAGCCCGCACCTGCTGCGCCAACCCCCGCACCACATCCAAATGCTCCTGCAAGTCAGAATCCCGCAACAGCCCCAAATCAAGCTGTTCGATCACCTGCGCCCGAACCAAATCCAGGCGCGAACGCATATCCGACCCTGGGTCCGCCATCGCCCGCAACGAGTCCAACTCACCCAAAAGTTCAGACGCCAAACCAGGCGCTTCCCGACTCGCCGCCTCACGCTGCCGCTCATCCGCCTCCCGGCGGCTGTCCTCGATTCGCCGCCGCGCTTCCGCCGCCCGAGCACTACCCCACCGGCCGTCCTTGTTGTAGCGCTCCCCAAGTTGGGCACCCGTTAGCTGCTGACCAGCGTAATAGGCACTGATCCACTCCTGACGCGCCGCCTCATTCTCGTCCCGCCGATTCACACCGCCTTCCGGCTCCACCTCCGCAAGCCGGTTAAGGACCCGTTCCCCGAGCATGGCGCGAGTATCCGCCAATTTTTTGCCCGTTAGCCACTTATACTCCGGAGGGTTCGACCCGGTTTCCGGCTCAGCGGTCGTCTCCGTGCCTGCCCCACTCCGACCGCCAGCTGCATGGTAAAGAGCCTCGACCTCCGCACGTTCCGCGTCCGAGGCACGGTAAACGTCCAGCAGCGCAGCGAGCCAGTCCGCGTGCGGAACAGTGCGGCGAGTCTCAACGGAGGCAATCGACCACTCCTTGACCCCCGCCTTGGCCGCTGCCTTCTTTCGGGTCAACCCAGCCGCGTCGCGAAGCATCCAGAGCTTCGCCCCCAACGCACCACGTTGCTGGACTATTTCCTGCTCACTAGGGCTACGGCCGGAATTAGCCTTATCGCGAAGGGCCACGACCTGCTCTCGCCGCTCGCCCCAGACATCGTAAACACTTAAGAGCGCCTCAAGCCGCTCCGAGCTCGGGGGAAACTTGTTAACCTCATAATCGGCGATACGCCCCTGTCCGAACCCCGCACGCTTCGCTGCTTCATGTTGGCTCAACCCAGCCTTGATACGAAGCGACGTAAGTTCCGCCCCCAACGTAGCGGTTTGCCGAGCCAATTTCAGCTTACTCCGAGCCGCATCATGGAGAGCTTCGACGGCCGCCCGCTCGTCACCCGAAACGTCGTAAGCATCCAGCAGCTTTCGGAGCGCCCCCGGCGTTGGAACACGGCGGCCGTCCTCGTAGTGCAAAATCCACCCGTAGTAGACCTTCGCCTCTTCTGCCGCGGCGCGTTTAGAGAACCCAGCCTCTTCACGAAGCGTCTGCAGCCTTGACCCCAACGTCCCGCTTTGCGGCGTCACGGGCTGTTCCCCAGCCCTAACCGGGCGTGTGGTGCCGGCCCAGTGGGCCCAGTCGGTGTCGGTGTAGACCCCCGCCGCCTGGGCATCGCCGGTACTGCTGGCCATGTCACGACCCGCAGCGGCGGTGAGCTCGTGCAGCCGGGCCGCGTCACCGGCCTCGACCGCCGCGACCACAGCACCCAAATTCTGCGGCGGGACAGTGGCCTTGAGATCATGCTCGACGACCTTGCCGTCCCGGCCGGGCACGAACAGCACATAACCGCCGTTGGGCGGCCACACCGGACGACTGCCATCCAGCGCTGGACGGCTGGCCATCCCCTCCGGATACCGGCCCCCACGCTTGGCCTGCCACACCCAGCCCCGCACACCCAGCACCGGCAACCCACTCCGCGCGGCCTCCCGCGCGGCCACCGAGTCCAGACCACCCACCGCCGAATCACACGCGATCAACCGCAACGGCCGCCGATCCCCACCACGCCTCGCCGCCAACGCCGCACCCAACGCCTCCCCCGACAGCAACCGCCCACCGATCCGCACACCGTGCGCCGAACCCGCACCAAACACCGTCAACGCCGACTCGTCCTTCGGGAACCGGCCCTCATCAAGCGTGACCTGGCCCGACTGCCCCTGAGCCGACACCGGGCCCGCGACCGGCTGGACACGCCCAGTCGACTCTCCCCCGTCCATCGCAGCGATGCCGCCGGCATCCGCAGTGGCGCCAGTCGCACCATCCGCCGTCACAACGGCAGCACTGTCCGCAGTGGAACGCTGCTCGCTCGTCAGCGCCCCAGGCCAGGACACACGGCGGCTCGCGGTCTCCGCGCCAGACTCCGGTTCCTCCCGGCTCGTGTCCAGCTCAACGCCATCGTCCGCCGGGTCAGCCAACTCTTTGAGCCGAGCCAGCATCTCCTGCCGCTCTTCCTCAGAAGTCTCCTCCGACGACCGCGAACCCTCGCCACCCGGCTCCGGCCCCGCACCCGCAGACACACCCCGAGCCATGTATTCCAGGAACCGCCCCCGCAGGTTCCACGCACCCTCCCAGTCATTCGGATTCGCCATGAAATGGTGCGCCATCAACACCCGAAACGTCTCGGACGCTCCAAGCGAGCCCAACACGTGCTCCGCGTCCGCGAACCACCCCGCCACAGCTCCTTGGCCCCGCAGCCGAGCCTGCTCCGCCAAAAGCAAACAAGCCCGCTCATAAGATTCCTGCAGATCACGCCCCGAAAGAGGCCCCTCGCCCCGCCTACCAGTCCACCCATCGCGGCCCGACGAGTCATACCGCGGCGGCGCAGTCGGAGCCACAGACTCCTCGTAAAGGAGGGCTTCATGCGCGCGGAGGGCCTCATCCTCGGACATGCCGAATTTGCCAGCCAGCATCTCGCGCGAGACCTCGATGTCCTGCTCCCGCCGCTTCCAATACCACCGCCGAACGTCCTGCCACGGTGTCGCGTTGTACCGCTGTGCGCCCACCGGTCGCTGTGGTGCGTCGTCACGGATCGGGTACGCGAAGCCGTCAGCGCCGCCAACCGGCCGCGCCGACGACCCACCGGTCAGGTAGACCTCCCCCTGATACAGCGCCGGAGGCTCACCCGCGAACTGCGTCAGGTCGACGTCAAGCGACTCCTCGTGTTCGGGGCTCCGCTCACCGCGCGATACACCCGTGCCCCGGTCCACGCTCGGCCACAGCGGCCGCGAGTCATCGGGGTCCAATGGAGACACCGGGCTCCCAGGGTCCCCGTCGTGGTCGCCAACAATCGGGCTGGCCGGCTCGGACTCCGACTCCGCCTGCACGGTCCGGCTGTCTTGCTCAGAACCGCCAGACTCGTTGGGGCCAGCCACATCCGTGCCGCTCGCCCGCGCGGCCAAGGACTGTGGCATCCCATCCAGTGAAGACAAATCAACAAACGGATCGCCGGAGCCAGACGCATCCCCGCGCTGGCTATCCGCCGGCCTCCAGTCCCTCCCCAGGGACGGCTCACCCAGTGAAGACAGATCAACGACCGGCCCGGCGTCACCAACGTGCGGCGCATCGAGCGGCCCGGTAAGCCTGGACGGATCATCGCCTCGAGTTCCGGCATTCACGTCCTGCACGTCCGGAGGCTGAGCCTCCTCGTGGCCACGAGCGTCGCTGCCAGGCGGCTGCGCGGGTGGAGTCGAATGTGGCACCACCGGCTGGTTATCCGGGTGGAGCCGGTTACCAACCCGCCCGCGCACAGCACCCCGGCGTCGCAGGCCCGAACCCCCAGATTGGTTCCCTGGCTGCGCGGTCGGCTCCGGTCCCGCCCCGCCACGAATGCCATAAGCCCGACCCGCGGTGCCGAGCTCGTCGGCAAGTTCCTGGGAGTACTGACGCGCCCACGCGGGACCGTGCTCTCGTACCAGCGCCGCGATCCGCTCAATCACCTCATCGACCGAAACCACCTCAGGCGAACGCGCCAGCTTCACCGGATCATGCGTATCCCTGACGATCCGAACCGCTTCCTTGCGGGCGTCAACGGCCCCGGCGCTCTCAGACCGGCCAGGCTCCGGCCGGGACGTCGACGCAGTGCTCACCGACTCCGCCGAGGTATCTCCGACACCGCTACCGGCCTCGGCTGTCACGGAATCGACCGAGCCATCCTCCACACCCGATTCCGCACCAGCCGGCATCGCCGGTCCATCGGCATCAGACACCTCTCCGCGCGTGGCGGGCTCCGACCCCGCGACCGGCCGCCCCGGCCCGCCGAGATCCGCGCCGACCGCAGCGGTCTCCAACGCCTCCGGGCCAGCAGCGTCCTCGCTCCCGGTCGCGGGCGTGGTGGGCTTGGCGGTCTCCGGAACCGCCGTCGAGGCGTGCGCCAGCGAGCCCAGATCCGTGCGCGGGGCGGTCGGTGAGGTGTCCGGCTCCGACGGGCGCACCACCACACCGTCGGCCGCGGGCTTGGGACGTCCACCATTGGCCGAAAACCGCATCCACCGAGGCCCTCGACGCCCCCGCCCCGGCGCCAGCACCACCACGTCCCGGCCCAGCTCGCGCGCCAGCGTCGTGGCCTGCTCCGGCGACATCACCACACCGCCACCAGCAGCCGCCCGCGACGCCACCACCACCGGCCCACCCGTGGTGGACACGTCCGCGCCGAGCTGGGCCCGCACCCGCTCCGCCGACACACCGCCGGTGCCCGTACCGGTGGGCTCCGGCACCCGCACCACCCGCGCCCCCTCAGCCACCCCCGACGGCAACCCCGCCAACGACAACCCCGCACCCGACCCCACCAAAGCCGCCCCAGCCGTGCCGCCGGCCGGCACACCCGCGTGCCCGGCACCCACGACCGCGGAACTGCTCGACGAGTCCTCCGACAACACCGTGTCCTGGCGCCCCGGCTCCGACACGTGGGGCTTAGAGCCATCGCCGGCACCCACGGCCGAGTCCGCACCAGACCCATCTTGTCCGCCGTGGACCGTGCCGGGCTCGGTCTCGCTGTAGGCGGGCGGCGGCACACTCACATCCGGGTCGGAAAAAGCACCGGTGTCATGCTCGGTGTAGGGCGGCGGCGGGGTCTGCGACCGCACCCCCTCCACATCCCCAGCCCACACCTCACCAGCATTGGTCGCCGGATCCACCACCGCGCCGGTGCGCGAACCCGCAGAAGACACAACCGGGCCACCATCCACCGACGATGCCGGCACCGCACCCGACACAGCGGGGCCGTGTCCCCCAGCCGCCGGGCCGGTGGCAGAAGACACCGAGCCATGCGAAACCGGACCCGTCCCGGGCCCCGGCTGCGCGGCCGCGGATTCTCCGCCACTGGTCGCCGGAGCCGCACCCTCCGACGGACCCCCCGACGTCTCCGACCCCCCAGCCAAGCCCCCAGCCGAAGCCCCGGCCACCGCGCCCGCGGTCGACGAGCCACCCGGACCGGACACACCACCACCAGCAGACGTCGTCCCACCGGAGCCCGCACCCCCCGGCACCGAAGCAACGCCGCGATCGATCCCCACCGGCACACCCCCACCCGCGCCCAGGCCGGGGCCGGTCGACCAGCCCGCACCCCCGCCCAACGGACCCGACGCCTCCACCCCCGAACCCGAACCAGAACCCTCGTCCGACCACACCGACTCCGCATCCGAATCACCGCCCGATCCATACCCCGAGTCATACCCGGAATCATCACCCGCATCATCATCGAGATCGGAAGGCTTTTCCACCAACGGCGCCGAATCCGAATCCGAACCAGCACCCGACTCCACATACGGACTCCCCCCACCCGGCACCAACAACCCCCGCCGCCACAACCCCACAACATCACCCACCCACGACCCCACACCCTCCGACAACCCCGCCGTCAACGAAAACGGATTAAACTCCCCATCCCCCGTCACCGCCCCATACGCCGCCTCCCCGAACATCTCCGTCAACCCCTCACCAATCGCCTCCCCCAACCCCGACCCCACCCGCGCAGCCCACATCCCCCCCAACGACATCCCCCCATAATCCCGCAAACTCTCCCCCACCGCGTCAGCAAAACGCGCCATCGCCGAAATCGGATACTTCTCCGCATGCTCGGCCACCGCGTGCCTGGCCGCCGCCACCAAAATCTCCCCATCCACCGCATCACCCAACCCCCGCACCAACACCCCCGACACCGCATTCCCCACCACATTCCCCAACGCCGACATCGGCAACGCGAACAACCCACTCATCGCCCCCACACCCACCGCATTCACCGTCGCCTTCTCATCCCACTCATCCGGCTTCCGCGTCCCCATCGCGATCTGCGTCCCCTGCACCGCCGGATCCAGCACCAACTGCACCCCAATACCCGCCACCTGCGCCATCGCCAACCGCATAAACAACTGACCCCACCACGACCGCAACAAAAACCGCATCACCGCAAACCGAAACGCCAACCACGCCCCCACCCCAGCACCAAACGACAACGCCGCCATCGCAACCGCCCACGCCATCTCCGCCAACAACAAATTCAACCCATACACCGTCATCAACTTCAAATACTGCACCTGCAACGCCAACTCCCGCGTCTTCTCCCCCACCCCCGACAACGCCGCCCCACCCCGCTCCAACAACGGCACAAACCCCTCCAACCGCTCCGCAAACCGATCCGCCGCCTTCCCCGAAAACTCCGACCGCACCCGCCCCACCAACTCCCGCAACACCGGACCCACCTCCGCCACCCCCACCGCCCCCGCCTCCAACAACTCCGCCACCGCAAACAACACACCCTCATCCGCATCCGTCATATCCTCACCCGTCAACACCAAAAAAAGCCGCCTCACCTCCTCCGGCACCATAATCGAACCAACCACAACAACCACCTACCCAATTCGTTATCCGACAGCTTGGTAGAACGGGGGACGTCAGCATTATGAACCCGCCAGGCGGGCCAACCGAGCCATCAACGCGGCAACGCCGCGTTCATGCACGTTCGACCATCCGGGGGAAGACCAAAGGGGCAGAATGCCCGTGACGCCGGCCCCGGACCTCCCACATCGCGAGACCTCGACGGTGGCTCCGTCACCGCGATAAAAAGCCATTACCGGGGGCAAGGCGGTCCCGTCAGGTCCCGCCTTGCCCCCGGTCTCGACTACCGACTCCGTTGCCGCCCCACGGTGCCGGCGCGCTGGCAACGCCGTGGAACCAGCACGATCAAGCGATCAGAACAGTGCTACTTCCGGGTCACAGTGGGACCGTCCTCTCGCCCCGCTTCCTTGGCCGCGTCCGTGAGCATGTCCTCGTAAGAGCCCCCGAGCGCCTTAAGACGATCGGCCGACCCGTCCAATTCCGCGCTGAGCGCGTGGACCAATTCCAAAACACCCTCGATTTCGGGCGCCAACTTCCAGGCGTACTCCTTCATATCCTTGTTTGTTCCCGCGGCATCTATGAGCTTGTTGGTCAGATCCCTGAGCTCGTCGCGCTTCCCGGCCATCGCTTCACCGAAGTCTTTGACCTTGTACGAGCCGGCCTGCATCCCCTGTATGTTGGCATAGAACTGCGCATCGGAGCCGCTCCCTGCCCCGGAGTCATACCCCGTCCCGGAGCCGCTTCCCGACGCCGAGCTAGACCCCGAGCCGGAGCCGCTCGCAGGAGCGCCACTTCCCGAACCACTACTTACCATCGGTATCCGCCTCCTGGTTCTTGGCGTTCTTCTTGGCGTCCTCCGGGAACAAAGGTGCTTCGGCCATGCGGACGGCCTCGTCGAACATCCGGTCCAGGTCGAAGTTCCCGTTGAACATGTCGCCGAGCTGGAAACCCGATGCGGTGGGCTGCAACTTCGCGAACGCGTCCGTGGACTTCTTCGCTGCCTCGTCTTGAGCCGACTGGACCGCCTCGACGATGCGGCTGGCCAACTCGTCGGGCGCCATGCTGCGATAGCGCGAGCCCGAGAGTTTCAGCTCGGTCAGCCGCTGCTTGTGGTCGACGGTCGCGGTGATCATGCGGTCCTTGGTCCGGAAGGAAGTGGTTTCCTTCTCGGCCTGCTCCTTGGCTTCCTTGATGCGCTTCTGCTGAGCGCGGAGCTCCTCGAGCGCCGCCTCCATATCGTTGAACATCGGTGAGGACACGGAAACCTTCCCTTCCTGACGCTGGATTAGATGACCGCGCGCTACGCGCTGCCGCTGGCGGTCTCTTCCGTCTGCTCGCCCTCGGCGGGCTGCTGCTGCACTGGCTGGCGGGGACCACGAGAAGGGCCAGCGGCCAGGATCGACTCGTCGAACTCGTAGCCCTCTTCGTCGGGCCGGCCGATCACGCTCATGCCGGCGGCCTCGTTGGCGCCCCACACCTCGTCGTCCTCCGACAGCCAGGTCTGGCGCTCGCGTTCCTTCTGGTCGTTGTTGCCACCCATGCCTCCCATACCGCCCATCGGCGGCATCATCGGCGGCATCATCGGCGAGCCGACGCCATTCATGCCCGGTGCGCCACCCGACATTTGCGCGGGCGGCATCTGAGCACCGCCGCCAAGACCGCCGGACGGCGTCGCGCCCGTGCCCCCCAGACCGGAACTCGCGCCAGTGGAGAAACCGGAGCTCGGCATGGAGGTGGAACCGCCTGCGCCAGCCCCGATCCCGGCTCCGCCGCCGATCCCGGCGCCCCCGCCGGCACCGGCACCGGCACCGAGCCCACCGCCGGCACCGATGCCGCCGTTGGCGGGTTCGAAGCCAGGCAAGGGGTTGCCTTTCTGGTCGAAGCCAGGCAAGGGGTTGCCGTTCTGGTCGAAGCCAGGCAAGGGGTTGCCGTTCTGGTCCAGCCCGGGGACATAACCATCGCCGATGCCGCCGTTGGCGGGCTCGAAGCCCGGCAACGGGTTGCCCTGGGCGTCAAAGCCCGGCAACGGATTGCCCTGCGCATCGAACCCAGGCAACGGGTTCCCGTTCTGGTCGAAGCCAGGCAAGGGGTTGCCGTTCTGGTCCAGCCCGGGGACATAACCATCGCCGATGCCGCCGTTGGCGGGCTCGAAGCCCGGCAACGGGTTGCCCTGGGCGTCAAAGCCCGGCAACGGGTTCCCGTCCTGGTCGAACCCAGGCAACGGATTGCCCTGCGCATCGAACCCAGGCAACGGGTTCCCGTCCTGGTCCAGGCCGGACGACGCGCCACCGTTGAAGGCGGGCGGGGTCTGCTTGCTGCGAAGTCCATCGCCGGACGGGAGACCGCCTCCCATGATGGGTGGAGGAACGAATCCGGCCCCTCCGTTCGCGGGCTCGAAGTCTCCGCCGCTCCCACCCGGGGAAGCAACGTTCAGGTCGCCACCAGGCGGAGGCGTAAAGTCCGTCCCACCACCAGGCGGAGGCGTAAAGCTCGTCCCACCACCAGGCGGAGGCGTGAAGTCCGTCCCACCACCAGGCGGAGGCGTGAAGTCCGTCCCACCACCAGGCGGAGGCGTGAAGTCCGTCCCACCACCAGGCGGAGGCGTGAAGTCCGTCCCACCACCAGGCGGAGGCGTGAAGTCCGTCCCACCACCAGGCGGAGGCGTGAAGTCCGTCCCACCACCAGGCGGAGGCGTGAAGTCCGTCCCACCACCAGGCGGAGGCGTGAAGTCCGTCCCACCACCAGGCGGAGGCGTGAAGTCCGTCCCACCACCAGGCGGAGGCGTGAAGTCCGTCCCACCACCAGGCGGAGGCGTGAAGTCCGTCCCACCACCAGGCGGAGGCGTGAAGCTCGACCCGCCACCACTCGGGTTCGACTGCGTCGGAGTCGTCAGCTCGGTCAGGGCAGTGGTCGCCGTGAGCATCGCGGGGTGCAGATTTCGCATGACTTCCCGCGCCACGTTGTCCAGCTCTTCGAGTTTCGATGTGATCTGCTTGTTGATCTCATCGTTCATCTTGTTCCAGGTCTCGGCGTTCGTGAGGTTTCCGCCCGCGTAGCCGGCCAGAGTTTTGTCGATGTAGTCCCTGGCAGCGTTCACACCTACCTCGGTTTTCCACCAACCTTGGGTTTGGACTATCGTCTCCAACTGGTAGTTCGGATGCCCCGCGACAATACCCGCGCCCCGGATGTAATCGACGACGTTTTGAACGCTGTTCCCCGCGGTCTTTTCCGGGTACCCCGCGATCTCGCTACTGATGCGCAACCATGCCGAAGACATCTTCACGGCTGCCGAGTTCAACTGGTCTTCGAGGTCGCGCAACGTCTTGGCGATCCTGACACCGTGGTTGTCCGTGACCTGCTCGTGCAAATCTTCGAGCGCGTCGGCATTGGTGTCCATACGCTGCTGGATAACCGACGCCGCCTGGCCCTTGAACTTCGAGTCATCCGAGTTGAGGTTCTTCGCCCAGGCCCGGTAGTCGTCGCCGGACTCCTTCAGCCACCTCTCGTACGCCTCGAGCTTCAGGCGTGCGTCGCGGATGGTCGTAATGTCGAGCGAGCCACGCCGGGCCGACCAGAGATGCTCGGCGATCGTGTCCATTTTGGCGCACAGATCCCGCCAAGCCCGCAAGGCCTCGTGGTTGTAGTTCGCCCCGTAGTAGTACTTGTAGTAGGCGTGGTAGCTGATCGCGTCCTTGCCGTCGGGCTCGCCCTCGAACTCCTTCCCGGCGGAATCGGGGTTGAACTTCACCCAGGTCTTGTCCACGGCGCCGAAATCGATCTTGTCGCCGGTGAGCGCGAGGAGCACCTGCCCGAAGTTCCACTCCGCCCAATGCGTGTTGTCGGGGACGCTCAACCCTGAGGCTGACTCTTCAGCCATGAATTCTCCTCGATCTCAGCGGATACCCGCATCGACTGACTGGTCAGGCCACGGCCGGTAGGCACTAGGGCTTCACGGCGCTTGGTCGCCGCCACGATGGCCGACGATCCGGCACCGCGGCCCGTGCTCAGCTGGATCCAACATCGGCCTTAGCTCGGCGTACAGGGCCTGGCCGCGACGCAGGCTCCGTCACCGGGACTGGTTTCACGGTCGTTCCCCATCCGAGCGGTTGTCCTCCATCGACAGCAGGCGCCGGAGCCCACTCCGCTCAACCGCCTCCCGCGCCTGGCTGCTCACATCCTCGCCCTTGCCCAGCTCGCTTCGGGGCACGAACCCCTGATCAGAGGCACGCACTTACTGGCCCGGTGGGTTGTCCGGCTGCGTGTCCGGCCTCGGCTGGCCATCCACCGGCTGAACCCCTTCCACCGGCTGAACCCACCGCTGCGTCGGCGGCGGCGACGCCGACGGCACAGCCTGCGGCGCCGTGCCCTGCTGCCCCCACGACTCCGCTGGCGGCGGCGACGCCGACGGCACAGCCTGAGGCGCCGTGCCCTGCTGCCCCCACGACTCCGCTGGCGGCGGCGACGCCGGCGGCACAGCCTGAGGCGCCGTGCCCTGCTGCCCCCACGGCTGCGTCGGCGGCGGCGACGCCGACGGCACAGCCTGCGGCGCCGTGCCCTGCTGCCCCCACGACTCCGCTGGCGGCGGCGACGCCGGCGGCACAGCCTGCGGCGCCGTGCCCTGGTTCGGGTCGTTGACGATCTCGGGCTTCGTCTTCTCATGCGAATACACCGGTTGCGCCGGCGGCGTGTCCTGCTCAGGATCCGACGGCCGCTGCCCTTGCGGCACCGGGTTCCCGTTCTGATCGACGTGAACGATCTCGACCACGGTCTTCGGGTGCGAGTGCATCGGCTGCTGCGGCGTCGCGTCCGGTTTCGGCTGACTGTCCACCGGCTGTCCCCACCGCTGCACCGGCGGCGGCGACGCCGACGGCACGGGCTGCGGCAGCGGGTTCCCGTTCTGATCGACGTGAACGACCTTCAAAGCCTGCCTCGGTTCCAGCGGCGTCGTGCCCTGCTGCCCCCACGGCTGCTGCGGCGGCGGCACAGGCTGCGGCGCTGTGTCCTGCTGCAGTTCGGTACCCACCGGCCGCTGCTGCCACGGCGTGTTCTGGTCCGGCGCCGCTTTCTGCGAATTCGGCGTGAACTGCGCGTTCCCTGGAGGGCCGTAGTATCCGCTGCCGGTCGGGCCAGTGCTGCCGGTCGTGCCCTCACCACCAGCCCCGCCGGTGCCGCCAGTCGTGCCCTCACTACCAGCCCCGCCGGTACCGCCAGTCGTGCCCTCACTACCAGCCCCGCCGGTACCGCCAGTCGTGCCCTCACTACCAGCCCCGCCGGTACCGCCAGTCGTGCCCTCACTACCAGCCCCGCCGGTGCCGCCAGTCGTGCCCTCACCACCCATCCCGCCGGTACCGCCAGTCGTGCCCTCACTACCAGCCCCGCCGGTACCGCCAGTCGTGCCCTCACCACCCATCCCGCCGGTACCGCCGAAGCCGCCGTACGACCCCATACCACCGCCGTACGAGGAGGCTCCCTCTCCACCGATTTCGGGATAGTCGTTCAGGAACTTCTGAGCGCTGTAGTTCGCCAGGTTGTTGGTGTCGTCGAAGACATCCTTGGCGGCGTTGAGTGCCTTGATGAATCCCCGCCAGTCGTCACTGAACTTCTCGTTGATCGTGTCGACCGACGTACCGAACTTGTTGGCGGCGTTGATGAAGTCCGTCACCGCCGACCACGAGTCGCTGCCGACGTGCAGCCGGCTGCCCAGCGACTCGTCCAGCCGGATGTCCGTACCGGGCTTGAGGAACTGCTGGGATAGCGAATGGTCGACCGAGTCGACCGCCTTGATCAGCCGTTCGTACTGGCTCCTGTCGAACGCCGTGATGTGGCCGGCGGGAACGTTGGGATCGGAATTGGTGTCGCCACCGGGTGGTAGGTTCCTCCGGTACGGCGGGGTCAACTTAGCCGGATCGGGAATACTCGTACTATCCGTCATGGGCCTTCTCTTTCGGAGCGGAAGCGCTGGGGACTCGGGGCCCGGTCCGGGCCCGCGGCGTCACCGCAAGGCCCGGACCGGAGTCGAGCATTCCACGGGGGAATGCATCACATCATGATGTTCGCGCCCCGGCGGTCACCTTCCTGGAAGATGTTCGCCACCTCCGTCGAGGTCCGGGCGCCGGTGTTCAGCCGGGTGTTCATGTCCATGTAGGCCTGCGTCCACTTCAGCTGCTGCTCCTGCCACAGCGGCGCAGCCTGACCCTTAGTCGCCTCGCCCATGTTCTTGAGGAAATTGTTGAGGTCGTCCAGGATCGTGCCCATCCGGTTGGCAGCCTGCGTGAGACGTTGGTTGACCTCGCCGTAGGAACCGAAATTGACCAAGAAGTCGGACATGGTTTTTCCCCTTTCTAGCGGTTTTGAAGAATCAGATGTCGGCGCCGGAGACGCTGGTGGCGTCATGGGTGTTGGCGAGCTGCAACTGCCGCAGCGCCTTCACCTTGTCGTTCAGCTCGACCAGCTTGGAACGAATCTGGTTGAAGTCGTTGGTCCAGACGTTGAACTTGTCCATGAGGAGCTTGCCCGAATCCGACTGGTTCGCGGTCATGATGGCGCCGGCATCGGATGTGACCATGGTGTTCAGGACCTTCATCTCTTGCAGTTTTTCCTCCGTACGGCGGATGATCTCGTCCATCTGCGCGACTTTGAGGCCATAGGTGCCTGGAGCGGTCATTGTTCTTTCTCCTTCTCAACCGGTACGAGAAACTCGGGTAAGTCGTGTGTTGCTCGAGAACGTGCTGTGATCGTCACGACGTAGCGGCGTCACCCCCCACCCTGGCCGGAAAGCACTGGACCGGTCGGCAGCAGATCCAGCAGGTTCGCGGGAACCCCGACGGCTTTGTCCGCCGGGAGCCCGAGCGCGGTCGCGGTCTGCTGGCCGGCCACCGGGAACTTCGCGCCGGGCTCGGCGACCAGGTACAGACCCGCGCCGGCCACACCAGGGGCGGGCAGCGTGCGCACCAGCATGCCGCCGCCGGCCTGCACCGCGATCCGGTCCGCGGTCAGCTCGGTGCCGGTGATGCCGGGGCCGCCGACGACCGCGGCGTTGCCGACACTGTGCGCCGACACCAACCGATGGGAGGCGCTGGTGCCGTTGGTGACGGTCTGGACGCACGGGCGCTGACCGGTCACCAGGGCGGGCGGGACGGGCGGCCACGCCGCCATCGCCTCCGGTGCGGGCAGGACCATCGCCGAGGCCAGCGCCGCCGAGCTGAGCGTGCGCGCCTCGACCTTGGCGCCGCCGTATGCGGACGCGGTGGCCGGGTTACCGAGTGCCAGCGCGGCACCGGTCTTGGTCACCGGGAGCAGCCCCTCACCGGTCAGGACGAAATACCGCTCCTGCACCCCGATGCCGTCGACGCGGAAGACCTGGCCGACCTTGGTGGGCTCGCCGTCGAGCACGGGCCCGGGCTGCCCCTGGTTCGACACCGGCGGCGCACCGAGGTCCGGCCCGGCGGGCAGCGCGTTGACCCAGGCGTCGCGGACGCGGACCGCGGCACCGTCGTCGTACCCGAGGGCCCGCCCCACCCACGGCCCTACCAGCTTCATCCGCTTGTCCCGCCACGCCAGGTACTCGGTACCGTCGGCGACCCGCACCAGCACGGCCCGATCGTCGGGCACGGGCTGCGTCTGGAAAGCCTCGCCGACACCGAGCGAGAGCGTCGGCTGGCGCGCACCGGAGGCGTCCGTCGTGGAATCCGCGCACAACAACCACGTCCCGTTCGCGGGGCGGCTGGGGTCCGGCAGCGAGTCCGGAGCTCCGATGATGCCGACCGGCGTCCCGCGCGGCACCTCGGAGAGCGAGGACTGCGGGGTGCTGGCCACCTGCATGTTCGCCCCCAGCAGCAACCTCGCGGAGGCCAGGTTGGACACCGGGTGCAGGACTCCGCCGGCCAGCACGTAACGCGTGCCGGTCTCCTTCTCCACGATCAGCGTGCCCGGCTGCATCCACTTGGTCGCGCCGCCCGGCCAGAACATCGAGGCCACCGCGAAACCGGCCACGATCAGCACGGCCAGCATGAGCCCGATCGCCATGCCGAACGGTGTGCGCCGCAGCGGGCGGTCGGCCGCGTCGGGTTCGGCGCGCACCAGCGCGGACACCAGTCGCGCGGTCATGAACGAGTGCGCTTGGACTTGGTCACTGCGCGAATGCACGGCACACCTCCTTCAGCGGTTTGCGGTTTGGGCGGGTCGAGGTCAGGACCATCCGGACCGCACCCGGGAGTACAGATCCATCGCGGCCAGCACGAGGGGGATGATCGAGATGGCCAGGGTCGTCTGGCCCCAGTCGGCGGCACGGCCCCAGTACGGCAGCAGCTTGCGGCCCGGCAGGATTCGAGCCCCCGCGTACAGCAGCCCGGCCACCGCGACCAGCGCGACCACCACGACCAGCCGTAGTACCGCGTTTCCTTCCGCGCACACGGCTGTCAGCGACATCGCGGCACCGACGACCCCGGGCATCAGCACGGCGATCCGCTGGCGGGCGCTGACCAGCTCGCGGCAGTGCAGCATCAGCAGTACCGACGCGACCAGTGCGAGCGTCACCGGTGCCCAGCCGGGGCTCCAGGCGAGCACCGTGAGGCAGCCGGCACCGACGATGCCCAGACCGATGTAGAGGGCCGTCACGAACGCGTCGGCACGGGCCGTGCGTTCCAGCACGTCTCGGCTGGGTTCGGGGTCGATGTCCTGCTGGAACTCCTCCGGAGTCTCGGGCAGCGGCAGCACGCGCAGGCCGGCCATGCGAGCCGCGAGCACCGGCACGCGCATCCCGAGCATCAAGGTCACCGCAAGCACGATCGCGGCCCCGCCCTTGGCCCCGATGACTTCCAGGAGCGAGAGCCCGCTGGCGATCGCCGCGAGTACGGCGGACACGGCGGCGGAGATGAACCCGGAGTCCGGCCCGCGGCCGACCACGAGTCGGCCGAGCACCGCGAACACCGCCACGCAGCACGCCGCCGAAAGAATCGAGGGCGCGCTCAGCACCCGGGGGCCGTCGAGCAGCGACCGCCCTATCGAAGGCAGCGCGGAGCCCGCGACGAAGGCGAAGCCGATCGCGCCGGCCGACAGGACGACGCTGCCGGACCTGTCGCCCAGCGCACGAGAGGTGGCCGCGGCGCCGACCAGCAGCACGAGTGCCGCGACTCCAGACACGAGAGCAACGGCACCACCGTCCCCGAGCAAGGGCACCATCAGCACCGCGAAGGCGAGCGTCGCGCCGACCAGACCGAGGAACAACCGCCGCGTCAGCTCCGGCCGCCACGCGTCCTTGCGTTCGGAGATACCGGTGGCCACCCCGTCGGCCAGGTCGTCGAAGTCGGCCGGCGGCAACTGGTCGTTGCGCGGGCGCAGGTAGAGGGTGTCACCGTCGTAGAGGCCGAGCGCGGCGGTGCCGAGGTCCTCGTCCAACGGCGCCTCGCCCAGCCGCTGGAGCACCCAGCCGCCGTGGTCGAGGCCGGCGTTGCCCAGCTCCTGGCCGAGGTGTCCGAGGAAGGTCGGCAACAAGTCGGCCAGCGGCACGTGCGCCGGTACCGCCAGTTCGATGCGCGACGTCGGGCCGTAGATCGTGAGCCGGCACACCTCGCCGGCGCCGACAGTGGGCTGCGTCGTTCCCGTCATGCCCAGAACACGCGGCTTGTCCAGCGAAGAGTTCACCCCAACGGCGGCCTGGCCCGAACTTGGG
Organism: Saccharopolyspora erythraea NRRL 2338; assembly: GCF_000062885.1. Taxonomy (NCBI): domain Bacteria; kingdom Bacillati; phylum Actinomycetota; class Actinomycetes; order Pseudonocardiales; family Pseudonocardiaceae; genus Saccharopolyspora; species Saccharopolyspora erythraea. Next base: position 6,195,204 of record NC_009142.1, read on the forward strand.
TAACAACGGGCAGATCCGCGGGGACCTCCATATCCGTGTCTCAACCAACGGAGCCGAAGAACGTCGACCTGCCCCCGAGCCCTCAGCGGCTCCCGCGACGACCCGGTCGAGGTGCGGGGTCAGGACTGAGAAAGGACCGATCGCCGTGAGCGTGACGCTGTTCCGCCGGCCAGCACGGCAGAGGCCGCCCGAGATGCCCAGCGGGGAGATCTCGCTGCAGGAACCGCCCACGCTGTCCGAGCAGGCCGGCGGAGGCATCGGCGGCCTGCTCATGTACCTGCCGATGGCGATCGGCTCCGGCGCCATGATGCTGATGTTCATGGGCAACCGCGGCGGGGGCATGGCGCTGGTCGCGGTCGCCCTGATGTCTGTCGGCATGCTGGCCATGGGGTTCGGGCAGATGGGCCGGTCCGCGGGCGAACGCAAGCGGCGGATGCACGGCGAGCGGCGCGACTACCTGCGCTACCTCGGGCAGGTCCGCAAAGAGGTTCGCGACGCCGCTTCCGAGCAGCGCACCGCCCAGGTCTGGCGGCACCCCGACCCGGCCGGGCTGTGGTCGGTGGCGATGAGCGGCCGGTTGTGGGAGCGCCGCGTCTCCCACGCCGACTTCGCCGAGATCCGCGTCGGGCTGATCCCGCAGAAGCTGGCCATGACCATCACACCGCCGCAGAGCAAGCCGGTGGAGGACCTCGAACCGCTCTCGGCCAGGGCCCTGCGCCGGTTCATCCGCGCGTACGGCACGGTCGACGACCTGCCGACCGCGGTGTTCCTGCGCGGGTTCGCGCAGGTACAGCTCCGGGGCGACGCCGAAGCCGCGCGGCAGCTGGTGCGCGCGATGCTGGCCCAGCTGGTGACCTTCCACTCCCCCGACGACCTCAAGGTGGCGGTCTGCGCGAGTCCCGACAAGGCCGCGATCTGGGACTGGGTGAAGTGGCTGCCGCACTCGCAGCACGGCAGCGAGCAGGACGGCGCGGGCAATGTGCGGCTCATGACCGACTCGGCCGATGGGCTGGAAGCGCTGCTCGCCAGTGAGCTGGGCGAGCGCGGCCGGTTCGAGGCCGGTGCGGCCCCGAACCGTGACGAGCCCTACGTCGTGGTGGTCGTCGACGACGTGGCCCTGCCCACCGAGTCCCGGATGATGGGCACCGGATTCCGCAACGCGCTCGTGGTGAACCTCGTCGAGCGCTGGCCCACTCCGGCGAACCGGACCACGCTGCGGCTGGACGTCGCCCCGGACAAGCTGGACATGGTCCGCAACGACCGCAGCGGTGCCGAGGTCAGCACGAAGCTGGCCAAACCCGACGGGCTCAGCGTGCGCAAGGCCGAGGCCCTGGCGCGCAACATCTCCGCCTTCCGCCTCGGCGCGACCACCGACGTCGTCGAGCCCATGGTCACCGACTTCGACCTGGGCACGCTGCTCGGTGTCGGTGAGATGGACCAGTTGGACCCGGCCAAGGTGTGGCCGCGCACCAACGGACCCGACCGGCTTCGGGTGCCGATCGGCATCGCCGAGAACGGCACGAAGATCGAGCTGGACATCAAGGAGTCCGCGCAGGGCGGCATGGGGCCGCACGGACTGCTGATCGGTGCGACCGGCTCCGGCAAGAGCGAGCTGCTGCGGACGCTGGTGGTCGCGCTGGCGACCACGCATTCGTCGGAGATCCTGAACTTCGTCCTGGTGGACTTCAAGGGTGGGGCGACGTTCCTCGGGCTGGACGAGCTGCCGCACACCTCCGCGGTGATCACCAACCTGGCGGACGAGGCACCGCTGGTCACGCGTATGCAGGACGCCCTGCAGGGCGAGATGGTGCGGCGGCAGGAGCTGCTGCGCAGCGCGGGCAACTACAGCTCGCTGCTGGAGTACGAGAAGGCCAGGGCCTCCGGCGTGCCGCTGGACCCGATGCCCAGCCTGTTCCTGGTCGTAGACGAGTTCAGCGAGCTGCTCGCCTCGCACCCGGACTTCTCCGAGTTGTTCGTCATGATCGGCCGGCTGGGCCGTTCGCTCGGCGTGCACCTGCTGCTGGCAAGTCAGCGCATCGACGACAGCCGGATGCACAAGCTGGAGAGCCACCTGTCGTACCGGATCGGTCTGCGCACGTTCTCGGCGATGGAGAGCCGCTCGGTGATCGGTGTCCCCGACGCCTACCAGCTGCCCAGCGCGCCGGGCAACGGCTACCTGCGATCCGACGTCGCCACGCTGGTCCGGTTCAAGGCGGCCTACGTGTCCGCGCCGTTCAAGCGGCGCACGGTCGAACAGCGCAGGGAAGAGGTGCGGCGGCAGGTGGTGCCGTTCGGCGCCGCCCGCCTGCCCGACCGGCAGGAGCAGAAGCAGCCGGAACCGGTCGCGGTGGCGGCCGCCGATACCGAACAGCCGAGTGAGACGCTGCTGCAGGTCGCGGTCAGCCGGCTTCGTGGTCAGGGGCCTCCCGCGCACCAGGTCTGGCTGCCGCCGCTGGACGAGCCGCCGACGATGGACCAGTTGCTGCCGCCGCTGGCCCCCGACCCCGTGCTGGGGATGACCGCGGCCTCCTGGCCCGGGCGCGGCAAGCTGACGGTGCCCGTGGGCGTCGTGGACAAGCCCTTCGAGCAGGCGCGGGACCTGTACATGGCCGACCTGTCCGGGGTCGGCGGGCACGTGGGCATCGCGGGCGGTACCCAGTCGGGCAAGAGCACGCTCCTGCGGGCGCTGATCGCCGGACTCGCGCTCACCCACACCCCGGCGGAAGTGCAGATCTACTGCCTCGATTTCGGCGGCGGCACCCTGCAGACGCTCAACGAGCTGCCGCACGTCGGCGGAGTGGCGGGCCGGATGGACGGCGAGCGCGTCAGCCGCACAGTGGCCGAGGTGCAAGGCGTGCTGACGACCCGCGAACGGTTGTTCAACAAGTACGGCGTGGAAAGCATGAGCGAGTACCGCGCCATGCGCCGCGACGGCCGGATCACCGAGGACCCGTTCGGCGACGTGTTCCTGGTCGTCGACGGCTGGGCGACGGTGCGCGCCGACTTCGAGGAGCATGACGAGCCCATCCGCCAGATCGCCGCGCGGGGCCTGACCTACGGCATCCACGTGGTGTTGACGACCTCGCGCTGGTCGGACATCCACAGTGCGCTGCGCGACCAGCTCGGCACCCGGCTGGAGCTGCGCCTGGGCGACTCGATCGACTCGGTGATCGACATGCGCGCCGCCGCGGGTGTGCCCAAGCAGCCGGGGCGCGGTCTCACGCCGGAGAAGCTGCACTTCCTGGGAGCGGTGCCGCGCATCGACGGCAGGCAGCGCACCGACGACCTGGCCCAGGCGGCCCGCGCGCTCGCCGAGTCGGTCGCCGACAGCTGGAACGGACCGGAGGCGCCCCCGGTGCGGATGCTGCCCGCCGTGCTCCCGGCCGCGGAGCTGCCCGCGCCGGAAGGCCGGTTGCGTGTGCCGCTGGGCCTGGGCGAGTCGGACCTGCAACCGGTCTGGCACGACTTCTCGCGCCAGCCGCACCTGACGGTGCTCGGTGACACCTCCAGCGGCAAGACCGCGGTGCTGCGGCTCATCGCCGACGCGGTGACGAAGAACTACGCGCCGGCGGAAGCGCAGATGATCCTGGTCGACTCCCGCCGGATGCTGCTGGAGGCGGTACCGGACGAGTACCGCCGCGGTTTCGCGTTCTCCGGCTCCGCCGCGGGCGAACTGATCAGCCCGATCGCGGCCGAGCTGCGGGAACGGCTGCCCGGACCGGACATCTCGCCGCAGCAGCTCCAGCGCCGGGACTGGTGGTCGGGACCAGAGATTTTCATCCTCGTCGACGACTACGACCTCCTGGCCGGCGCGATGGGCGGTCCCCTCGACAGCCTTCTCGACCTGCTGCCGCAGGCCGCCGACATCGGCCTGCACGTCGTCCTGGCCCGCAGCGCGGCCGGGTCCAGCCGGCTGTCGATGGACTCAGTGGTGCGGCGGATGCAGGAGTCCAACACACCGGACCTCGCACTGTCCTGCCCGCCGACGGAGATGCCGCTGCTCAACGGGATGCGTCCCCGGACCCTTCCGCCGGGACGCGCGTACATGGTCACGCGGCGCAGCGCGACATTGCTGCAGACCGCCTGGCTGGAACCGGCCGGGACGGCCGTGGGGAGCGCACGATGAGACGGCCGACCTTGGTCGCGGGCGCGCTGCTGGTGCTCGGAGGGCTCGTCGCCGCGCCGTCACCGGTCTCCGCGCAGCCCGGCCAGTGCGCCGCGCCGGCCGACAACGTCGTCCGGGAAATCCCGTGGCCGCAACAACGGCTGGCACCGCGGTCCGCCTGGGCGCTCAACCAGGGCGGCTCGACGCTGGTGGGGGTCGTCGACACCGGGGTGAGCGCGGCGGCGCCCGCGCTGGCGGGCCGAGTACTGCCGGGGCAGGACGTGCTGGGCTCCGGCCCGGCGAACAACGACTGCGCGGGCCGCGGCACGTTCATGGCGGGCCTGATCGCGGCCGGTCAGACGACCGGTGTGGGCTTCGCCGGTATCGCGCCGAGGGCCCGCATCCTGCCGATCCGGGTGGCCCAGAACCCCAACGAGGTCGACCCGGGCAGGCTGGCCGCGGGAATCCGGGCCGCGGTCGACGGCGGTGCCAAGGTGATCGCGGTGTCGATGGGCACACCCAGCCCGGCGGCGGATCTGAGGGCCGCGGTGGACTACGCGGCCGGGCGTGACGCGCTCGTCATCGCGGCATCCGACATGAACGTGCAGGACGGCCAGACCTCCTACCCGGCTGCCTTCCCTTCCGTGCTGCCGGTGTCGGGAATCGACGAGTCGGGCTCGCCCGCGAACAGGGGCGGATCGAACGCGCCGGCCCAGGCCCCGGCGCTGGTGGCGCCGAGCTCCAACGTCGTGAGCATCGCCCCCGCCGGTGCTGGTCACATCACGGCCTCCGGCGGCGGGATCGGGGTCGCTTTCGTGGCCGGTGCGGCAGCTCTGGTGCGTAGCTACCACCCGGACCTGAGCGCCGCTCAGGTCCGGCACCGGCTGGAGGCCACCGCCGACCACCCGCCGGCCGTGCTCCCGGACCCCGCGCTCGGGTTCGGCGTCGTCGACCCCCGCGCCGCGCTGGCGACCGTGCTCCCAGAGGAGTCCGGCGACCGACCGACGCCCGCGCCGGCCCCAGACGTGCGGGTCCCACCGGTCCCGGCCGCCGACGACACGCCGGTCTTCATCGCCCTGGCCGTCACCGCCCTGACGGTTTCGGCCGCCTCGCTGGGCGCTTTGGCAGCCGCTCTCGTCACACGTGGACGCAGGAGGAAATGGCGCTCCGCGTGGGCAGCGGGATCACAGGACGACCAACCCGCCGGCGCCGTGCGAGCGACCACCGAGGAGACCACCGAAGAAGACGTTCCCGTTTCCCGATCGACCAGCAGTTCTGCCCTTTGAGGCAGAAAGCGCGGCCCGGTCCCGGGGGCCGCTTGACTCCACCTGGCCCGCGGCAGAATCTGGCGGAGCAAGGCGCAAGCACGGCGAGGCGAATGCCGAGGCCGTGGCTCGGCGGCGTCGCCGAGGAGCCGGTTGCGCAGCTCGGCGGAGCGAAGCGATCGCCAATACGGGTGGGCTCTCGCCCCGCATGCACCGGTTATGCCGGCATGTCAGAGCGAGGAGCGGGTCGTGGAGGTCTTCGTTGGCGGCACTGTCCTGGTCGGCCGGGACGACGAGGTGCGGCGGCTGAAGGACGCCGTCCGGCAGGTCGCCCACCACCACGGCGGAGCCGTGTGGATCGACGGCGAGCCGGGCATCGGGAAGTCGTCGCTGCTGGACGCGGGGCTGTCCGAGGCCGAGCGACTCGGCTGTCAGGTGTTCCGGGCCTGCGCCGATGAGCTCGCGCGGCGCTGGCCTCTTCGCGCCGTGCTGGAGTGCCTTCGCGTCACCTCGGACTCGCCTGACCCGAAGCGCCGGGCCATCCGTGAACTGCTGTCCGCGCCGCACGCCGATCCGGTCGCGAGCGCCACCGAACGTCTGCTGACCCTGGTCCACGGCATCTGCACGACCGCACCGGCGATTGTGGTGCTCGATGACATCCAGTGGGCCGACGAAGCCAGCCTCCTGGTCTGGCACCAACTGGCGCGGATGACCCGAGACCTGCCGCTGCTGCTGGTCGCCGCCGGTAGTCCGGCCCCGCGCCGGGCGGAGATCGCGAAGCTCCGCCACGGCAAGGCCGCCGAGCATGCCTCGGTCATCGCGCTGAAGCCGCTCGACGCGCCCGCTACGGCCGAATTCGCCGCGGACCTGCTCGACGCCGATGCCACTGGACCGAGCCTGCGGCTGGCTCTGGAAGCCGCGGCGGGAAACCCCGCGTACATCCGCGAGATGGTCGACGTGTTCAGCAGCGGCGGCCACCTCACCCGGTCACCGGACACCGCTGAACTGACCTCCGAGCCGTCGATGCTGCCTGAGTCGTTGGCGGCGGCGGTATCCGAGCGACTGCGCTTTCTCAGCAGCGACGCGCTGGAGTCGCTGCGAGTGGGAGCGCTGCTCGGGCCGGCGTTCTCGGCAGGCGACCTGAGCGCGGTGTCCGGGCGTCCCGCGCTGGAACTGCTCGCGATCGTCGAAGAAGCCGTGACCTGCGGCTTCCTGCTCGAATCCGGCACCCGGCTGGAGTTCAGGCACAGCTTGGTCCGGCGCGCGCTGCTCGACGGTATCCCGGCCGCGCTGCGGCCTGCGCTGCACTACCAGGCCGCCCGAGCCCTGGCGACCTCCGGCGCCCGCATCGAGCACGTCGCCGAACAACTGCTGGCCGCGCTTCCCGGCTCGGACGTCCTCGACGACGACTGGGTCACCGACTGGCTCGTCCACAACGGACGCCCGCTCGCACAGCGCACCCCCGAAGTCGCGGTCGACCTCCTCACCTCCGCCGCCGAGGCGGTGAATTCCGCCAACCCGCGCCGGGACGCGCTGCGCCTGGCGCTGGTCGGCGTCCTGCTCATGCTCGGACGTCTGGAGGACGCCCAGGAGCTGGCCGAGCGGATACTGGCCGACACGCGGGATCCGGCCACCACCGCCGAGGCGAACTGGTACCTCGCGCGGTCGTTGAGCGGGCGCCGCATGGACGAGCAGGCACGGACCGTGGTCGAAAGGGCCATCGCAGCGCCGGATGTGGACAGCCGCTGGGCAGCCCGCCTGCGCGGATTGCTCGCCGCCACTTCGCTTTCCCTCGGACAGGTCGATGCCGCCGAGACCGAGGCGTCCGAAGCGCTCGCCGCCGCGCGGCGAGTCGGCGACCGCATCGCGCTCGGCGTGGCTATGCACGCGACCGGACTTCTGTCGGCCCGGCGCGGCGATCCGGCCGGCGCCGCCGCCGACTTCGATCTGGCGCTGACCGAGCTCGGCAGCGACCCCGACATGCGGCTGCGCGTCTCGGCGGACCGCATAATGGCGCTTTCCGCGGCGGGAAAACCCGTCGACGCCGAAATGACTTTGCGGGAGGTGCTGGCCGGCACCGAGCGCAGCCCCGCGTCCCCGGGCCTCGCGGCGGTTCGCATCGCGGCCGCCACCCACTACTACTACAGCGGACGGTGGAACGACGCGGTAGCCGAACTGGAGGCCGCGATGGGTCTTTACGACCGGCTCGGCACGCTGCAGCAGTCGCGGCTGCGCGGACTGGCCGCCGTCATCGCGGCACACCGCTACCGCCGCGGCACGCCCGAAGCACAGCCCGTCGATGCTTCCGAGAAGGTTGACGGCACCCGTTTCACGGTGCTGGCGAGCGCGATGCGGTCCGAGAGGGACGGACGGCCCGGCGATGCCGTCATGACACTGAGCGCGGCGTCGGCATCCGCCGAGCACATGGGAAACCGCTACACCTGGCTGCCGCGACTGGTCCGGCTCGCGCTGGAGACCGGCGACGGCAGCACAGCGGCGAAGGCCACCGAGATGTGCGAAGCCGACGCCGCCGCGGGGACGGCACCCGGCATGACCGCGGCGGCCCAGCACTGCCGGGGGTTGCTGGAGGCCGACCCGGTGAAGGTCGAAGGAGCCTACCGGGGACTCGATCTGCCTCCCGTGCACGCCCAGGCGCTTGAGGACGCCGCGGTTCTGTTCGCCCGGCGCCGTGATCTCGGCGCCGCCCGGGCGGCATACGTCGAAGCGACCCGGATCTACGCCGAGCTGGGCGCCTCGTGGGACCTGCTGCGCGCCGACGCCCGGCTGCGCCCCCACGGCATGCGCCGCCTGCGTGGGCGACGCGCCAACGCGGCGACCGGATGGGAAGCCCTTACCCCGGCTGAACTCCAGGTGGCGTGGCTGGTCTCCGACGGGCACTCCAACGCCGACATCGCCGCCCGGCTGTTCTCGTCCAAACGCACCGTCGAGGCGCACGTCTCGCGCATCCTGGCCAAGCTCGGGGTGCGCTCCAGGGTCGAGATCGCCATCGAAGCCACCCGGCACGAGCGTCCCGGCGAACCCGGCGAGCCCGTGCCCCAGCAGGACCGCTCCTGCGGCTGATCCGGGAACACGTCGAACAGCGACTCGACCTCGGGCGTTCCGAGCGCCGTGCCGGTACCTCATCGCGCGCTTGGCGGGTCGCGCACCGGCCCGCGGCCCGGCCGTGCCCGGCTCGCGTGAGACGGCACCAACGGCAAGGGAAGCGCCAGGCATCAGCGAACGGTGATGAGAGGACGACATCGCCGTCGCGTCCGAGCGGCTCGCATGCCGGCTCCGCGAGTACTGGGGGTCACGTCAATATCACGGCCCGCACCGCCGCCAGGGTTCACGTTGCCCTTATTTCCCTACTTCGCGGTGTACGTGGTTTCACCGATTCCCCCTCTCAGTACAAGAGGAAACCTGGTCATCACACACCGCAAGCGATCGAGCAGGGGACATCGGGAGTGCTTCGGTCACGCGGGCAGCACGAGGGATCGGACCAGGGGGTCATCATGGTGAGTGCGGTCGCCCCGCACCAGGTGGACACCGACGAGACGGAACGTCACACGAGCGCGGGCACGCCAGGCAGCCCCGCCATCGACCCGCAAGCGTTGGTCAACCAGCTTTACCGCGACTATTCCGCCGCGCTGCGGGCTTACGTCGGCCGGATGATGTCCGATCCGCACCACGCCGAGGACATCGTCCAGGAGACGATGCTGCGCGCCTGGCGGCACGCCGACGCGCTGAACCGTCCCGACCTCGGCTCGCCGTGGGGCTGGTTGACGAAGGTGGCCCGCAACATCGCCATCGACAAGATCCGCGCGCGCCGTGCCCGGCCGACCGAGGTCGAGGAGTCCGCCGGCGTCCCCATCGGCATCCTGCGCGATCACTCCGACGAGGTGGTCACCTCGATGTCGCTGGCAAACGCCCTGCACACGCTCATTCCCGAGCACCGCAGTGTGCTCTACGAGGTGTACTTCGCCGACCGCACCGCCGCCAGCGCCGCCGACGCCCTTGGCATTCCGGTGGGAACGGTCAAATCGCGCCTGCACCACGCACTGCGCAAGCTGAAGTCGTCGATCGAGCCGAGCCAACTCGCCGCCTGAGCGGGCGGCGCGGCTTGGTGAGGGCGAAAGCCGGTCGGCCCCGGCTTTCGCCCTCACCGCACACGTCCTACGACGCGCCGCCATCCGCCGAGCGTGATGTGCCCTCCTCGTCCGCGTCGGTTTCCCACCGCACGACGTCGATGCCGTCCACGGCCTGGAACCGCTGGTACAGCTCCGCGACCTCGTCCTCCTCCATGGCAAGGGTCCGGCGGAGGAAATCGCCGGTCAGGCGGACCGCGGCCGGCCCGCCCGGGTTGAACAGCACGTCGTAATCGTCACCCAGGAGCTCCGCGAGCATGCCGAGATCGGCCCGGTCCCAGGCCGGCGAGTCGATCCTGGCGCGGTGCGGGGCGCTGCTGGCCACCACGACGCACGCGACATCGTCGGGCGAGTTCACGATCAGCGGACGCCCGTCGCCGTTCATCGCGACGTCGAAGAGGGAGTCCCGCAGCAGCAGTTGGACGTGCGTCGTGTCGACACCGCCTTCCACCGCCAGCCGCAGCACCGCATCGAACGGATCCGACGGCGAGTTCTCGTCCGAGGGCCGATAACCCGGGTTGGCCCGGAACGGCCCGGCAGCCCCCTCCTCGTCCACCGGCCACCCACCGACCACGACCTCAGGCGGTGGCGAGTCGTCCTCCGACTCCGGCTGCCACGACGGGTCGATGAGCAGGAACCAGTTGGTCTCGGACGGCGCCTCATCGCCGGCGTCTTCGGGAATGTCGTTCGCCACGAGTGATCCTCTCCTACCGCCAACAGCAGACCGGCCGGCGGCCGCTGGGCTCACCCAACCTCAGTGTCCGCATCGGAATGCTCTGGCATGTTACGCAGGTACTCGATCTGTTCCTTGGCCCACCGGACGGGCACACCGAACCTCTCGAAGAACTCCACGGCATCACACGGCTCGCCGCTGGCGATCGCTTCCCTCATGGCTTCCCGCGCGGCGGCCTCGATCTGAGCCTGTGCCCAGACCTCGTCCCTGCCGTATTTCTTGGCCAACTCTTCGGCCGTGTAAGGACGGCCGCGAGCGGCCGCCTCCCGCACATCAGCCTGGGCGGCGAGCGAGACCTGCGTTCTTACCCAGGCCAACTCGGTCGGCGTCCCGTCCGGCGTCGAGTACATATCGAGGACCTCATCGTCGGTATACGGCTCACCACGGTCGGCCGCCTCGCGGACATTAGCGCGGGCGGCGCGCGCAAGCACCTGCTGTGCCTGACTCTCCGGCAGATTGAAGTGGTGCTGCAGCCAAAAAGCTGAAACGGCCCCGGTGCTTTCCAGCAAACGGGCATATTCGTATGCGGCCACCTCGATCCGGCGTTGCGCCCACAGCACGCCGCTCGCACCCTTCATGCCATACCGCCGGCTCAGCGTCGCGGCCGTGTAGGGTGCGCCGCGCTTCGCGGCGCGGTACGCGTCTCCGGTTGCGGCATTGTCGATCTGCTCCTGTGCCTGTTCAACGGTGATGCCGTGCAGCTCGGCGAGTTCAACAGCAGTGCGGGGACTTCCGCTGGCTGCCGTGCTGGACGCATCTTCCCAGGCACGGGCGTACCTACCCCGCACGAGCGCATGCGCGCCGCGCAGACGGCTGGCAGCCCAACGGCGGCTCATGCCGTACCGCTCCGCCAAAGCCTCAACCGAGTAAGGTTCGCCGCGGTCCGCCGCGTCGAGCACATCGGCGTGTGCGGCGGCGGCGATCTGTTCGAAGGCCCAACGGCGGCTCTTGCCGTACCGCTTCGCCAAAGCCTCGACCGGATAAGGCTCGCCGCGGTCCACGGAGGCCCGCACCTCGGCGCGCGCGTCCGACTCCTGACGATTCGGTGGGGAACCGACTGGCACCCGGTCATGGTTTGGCAGTGCATAGCGGTACCCAGCGAGGTGCCAGTGATGACGTGGGCCGTACTTTCGGATCAGCTCGGCCCGACGGTGCGGCGAACCATGCTCCGCCGCCTCCCGCACGTCCGCTCTCACCGCCGCCGACGTGGAATCCCGCACCAATGTGATGTGAACGTTGTATCGCGTGACCCACTCCTGGTAGGAGCCGCCCCAGTCATCGGAGGTCAAGAGGGTACCTTGATCCGCGGCCTCACGGATGGCGGCAGCCAGGGCGGCTTTGATCTGGTCGTTAGCCCACTTGTGGCTCCTCTTCCAGCGTTTCGCCAGATCTTCCTTGGTGTATGGCCGGCCGGCGTCAGCCGCTTCCCGGACATCAGCACGTGCCGCGTCGGCGATTCGATCCTCAAGCCACTGGGGGTCCTTACCGAATTTCGGGGCGTTTACCGCGGCGTCGATATAGTGGTCCTCCGGGCACTTGTCCGCAACGCGGCGGAGGTCTTCTCGTGCGTCTATCGCGATCTGCTCCTCGGCATCCTCAGGACTGATCGCGAAACGCTCGACGAGCGAGTCGACCGCCCGCGGTCGTCTTTGCCTAGCGGCCTGCCGGACATCGGCCCGTACGACGGCGAAAATCTGCTCGAACGCCCATGAAAGGTCTTTGCCGTACTTCGCGGCGAGCTCCACGGCGCTGATCGGCTCGCCCCTGTCCGCGGCCTGCCGGACATCGGCACGCGCCTTGATCTGGTCGAACAGCTCCGGACCAGGCGGCGGGTCACCGATCTTGTGCAGCACCACGGTGAAGCCGTAAGCGTGCTTGCGCGCGTGTGCGAGCAACCTGGTTCTGACCCGCTCAGCCTCTTGCAACGTGGGGGCCCCGTCTTCGAGGCTGTCGCGGTAGTTGATCACGACCGCCGCGAGATCCGTCCAGCGCAGCGACCCGTGGATCTGCGCCTCGATGTACTCACCGTGGTACGTGCCGGGAATGTAGTCGGGATTGTATCCCTCGTTGCGGACCCACTCGGCGAACTCCTCGGATTCATGGCGGAAGTCGGTGGCCTGCGCGAAAGCCAGCCGCACGACGTCAGGGGAAGCCTCGGCCAGCAACCCCAGCTTGTTATTCGCCCCCGTCACACCGTTGATGCCCGCGGCCCCCGAAGCCGCGATGCTGTCGGCTGGGGTGTAGGTGGCACGGTTCGCCACCTCCGGCTCCCAGTACATCACGAAAGCCCCGTACCGATCGCCGGCACTGCCGTCGGTCTGGTAGGCCGACACCAACGCCGCGTACTTGGGCAGCTGGGCCCGCTGATCGCGATCTGGTCGGAACATGCGCTCGGCCCGGTCCCACTGCAGCGTCGCGGCATACCCCAGTCTCTCCTCGTGAGCACCGCGCCGCAAAAGGAAAAAGTCGCGTTCAGACTTGATGATCTCCCAAAGGCTCCGGAATTCCTGGCGCGGATCGTCGCATATCTTGTCAAGCGGGATGGGAGCGTCGTCCGGTATCGGCCTCGCCTGCATGAAAGGAAGAACACCTCGCGGCGTGATGAAGTTGTAGTTGGTCGCCAGCAGCATGTTCTCGTTCATGTGCCGCCGCACGTCCTCCAGCAACACCCTGGCCTCCGCGCGGTCGTTCAACGGATAGGCCTTCGCCCACTCCATCCCCTCGCCACCCCGGTGCAGCCTGGCCAGCAACCGCTCCTCATCACGCCGCTGCTGCGCCCGGCCCTTGCGCTCCACCACCACCAGCGCCGCGACCTGCGCCTCACTCAACTCCCGCCACGACACCCCGGGCCGCCCCGCCAACCCGTCGAACACAACCCGCTGCTCCTCGCTGGCGCCAACCAACTCCGCATCCGGACGCTCGCCCGTCTCACCGAACGCCTTCAACCAGCGCACGACCTCCAAATCACGCGCGCCGGGCACCATCCACTGATACGGCCGGTCGACCAACCTCCTCTTGGCCACCTCACTGACCAGCACCTCCCGCTCATCAGCAACATGAACAAGCTGCTCATCCAGATGCTCGACCTCCCAGCCCGGCGCGCTCAGCACCGTCCCCTGCTCAACCAACTCCCGCCGACGCGCCCGCAGGTGATCGATCAGCTGCAACCGCGCGCCGATGGCATCCGCCAGTTGACCCGCGTCCGCCGCGGCAAGGAAGGCATCCAACATCCCGCTCAAGCGCGCGCGTTGTTCGTCGATCTCCGCCCTGATCCGGTCGACGTCCGCCCCATCGGCCTGCCCGAGCTCCGAGCGCAGCTCCCCGATCCGCTCCCATACACCCAGATTCTCCGCGAGCGGATCCGGCTTCGGCTTCGCACGGGAAATACGCTTCGGGTAATCCAACGCATGCGGCACCAACCCCATCCGCTGAGCTTCCGGAACACTCAGCGATTCGATTGACCGAGCCTGCCGGGAACCGTGCGAAGGGCCGGCTTCCGTGCCGCGCTGCCCCTGCTGGGGCGAAGCAACCATCTCTATGTCGTCGACCGTGCCGGACTGCGGTGCGGCACGGCTGGCTGAAGAGGCCATCTCCATGTCGCTGACAGCGTCGGATTCGCCGAGAGACAACCGCCGCCCGTGGCCGTCGAAGATCGCACGCGCGGCCGGGGTGCTGCGACGGCCGCGGTCGAACTCCGTCAGCCAGGACCGCAAGCCACCCGAGGTAGAAGCCGGCCGCTCACCGTGGTAGACGAACTTTCCCTCCCGCAGATCAAGCCTGCCGCGGGTATCCACCACCATCGGGCTGCCGAAGACCGACCACAACCCGCCCGCATGGCCACGCTTGTCGAACTCCTTCGCAAGTTCAGACGCAAACCCCGCATCCCGCACCGGATTCGATCGGGCATCGCAGGACAGCAACACGATCGGCCGCTGCTGCACCGCGGCCTCCTGGAACACCTTCATGCTCCACGCCATCCGCGCGAACGCCGCAGCACCAACCGCGCCGCCGCCCACACGGCCGCTGACCCCGTCACCGTGCACGTACAAATACAAAGGCGGACGCTGACGTGGCCACGGAACCCGCCGACGCCGAGTCACCGCCACCGGCCCCACACGTGTCTTCGCCCGATACGTGCGATGCCCACCGGCCGGCATCCGCCGCGCCAAATTCGCAACCGCCGCCTCATCACCTTCCCGGCTCAGGAAACCGACCAGCGCCACCTCACCATCCGCATCACGGACCACCCGCACATCAGCCTCATTCACCGACGGCGAAGCCACTTCCGCCGTCGGCACCGCGGCCCCCTCAAGACGCTGGCCCTCGGAATCAGAATCGGCACCAAAGCAGTTACGCAGCCAACGACTGAACCGACGCCTGTGCCGACCCCGAACACCCTCACCAACGGCCGTGGACGCCGACTCAGGACCCGCTTCCAGCTCACCATCGGAGGCCCGCTGAGCACCGGACGGCGACTGAGCATCGGACGCCGGCGGAGCTATCCGCTCATACGACGCCCGGACGGCTTCCGGCGAGGCGAACATCGCGGCCAGCTCGGCGAACTTCTCCCGATACCGACCCGAATACTCGAAATGCCGCTCATCCGCCGTCCTGGTCAGCTTACCATCACGGAAGCCGAGGTACCGGTCGAATGTGGGCAGGCCGTTCAGCGGCTCCGATCCTTCTCGTTTCCGGTACGTGCTGTCGCTGGTGTAAGAGGAAAAGTCCGCCTGATAGTACTGGTGGAACTCGTTGAACAACCGCTGAATATCACGCGTCGAACTCTCCGCAAGCTCCGGCACCGAACCAAAGCTCGCACCCGAATCACCCGACACCCGCAACGCCATCCTCGCGATGTACTCAAACACATCATCCGCGGAATGGCGACCCATCAAATAGAACCCGAACGGATCCGAATCAATCAAATCAACAGCAATGGCCAACTGCCGATCATCGGCGAAAATCCCGCCATACCGCCTCACCATGTCCACCGCCAGCACATGCTCCGCGGCAGCATCATGCCGACCAGCCCCCGCCTCGCGCGCAATCCGCGCCATCTCGTCGCCGTACTCGGCAGCCGCCTCCTCGCCCCGCCGACCAAAATCCGCGAACTCGTCCCGATACTGCTCAAACCGAGATCTTTGTTGCCGCTTCGCGTTGTCCTTCTCGATATCGTGGAACAGAATCGCCTTCACGACCGTATCAACGGGAACAAGACGATCCTCAGCCGCCTCCGCACGCGCCAGCTTCAAATACTGACCCAGCACCATCTGCGCATGCTCGTAATAAGTATACCGCTCATTCCAGACCGTGATCTCGTCGTACTTGTGCGACAACTCCGGAAACTTGGCGACAAGATAGTCGATGATCTCATGCGGCGATGCTCCCTCATCACGCCACATCTCGGTGATCCGCGCACCCACCCGCCGCTGATGAGCCTCCCGTTCCGGCCGCTGCTCACGCAACGCGGCGAAATCGTTCTCCGCCCCCTTACCGGTGATGTTCAGATCCTTGAGCATCCTGCCGTGATCCTCGGCAAGAACCTCGGCGATCGCGGCCTGATCCGCCCACGGCCGCACCGTGGACTCCATGAACTCATCCACCACACACGACCCACCGCGGCCGTGATCAACACACCGCCCCAGCATCCCCGCACCGAGATGCCGCGCGACGAACTCCTCCAGAGCCACCTTGCGCTCCTCGAACGGGACGGACTCGTCCGGCGGCAACGTCGAGGGGGCGCCGCCCGGCTGCGACACCACCTCCTGCCAGGTCGCGTAGTGCCGCCGCAGACCCCGACCGACCCGCCGCACTCGCCACGTCGACCCACGATCAAGCTCGTCCATCGTCGGCCACGGACGCCACTCCGGCAGCAACTCCGTACGCGGCACCCCCAAGCGCTCCCGCAGCCCATCGATGTGTTCGACCGCGCCTGCCCACTCGCCGCGCAGCAACTCTTCCTTGCCCAAGCCCGAGGTGTAGGTGACCAAGGAATTCGGGGCCACCGAAGCGGCGAGCTCGCCCACCAAAGACTGCGGCACCGCGAACAAGTTCGGACCGAACTCCGGCCACACATTCGCCACCCGGCCGTTCGCCTGATTCGGATAAGCCTCGGGCGCCACCGCACCGCCGCTCAACTCCCGCACCACATCCACCGGCACCAGATACGACCGGATTACCGGAGGAACCGCCGAGCGCCACGGCTGCGACTCCGCCAACTCCGCTTCCGCGGCCGCCAACACCTGCAGCGCCGACAACGGCCGACCCACGAACACCGACAACGGACGGCCCAGCCGGGCGTTCAGTATCAGGATCTTCCCCGTGCTCGGGTCCTGCTGCACATCGCCGACATCAGCCGCCGGCGGTTTGCCCGACGCCACGTCACCATCTGGAAGCTGCGGCATGGACACGACGGTGTAAAGCCGGACATGCGGCGTGCCATCGACGATCTCGATCTCAAAATCCCCGCGGTTCACCACCGGTGGAAGCGGGCCTTCCTGCGGCGAACGGTCAGACAGCACATCCGGACGGTTCGGACCCGGATATGACACCCCGGGCACACCCACGACGAACCCCTGATCCCCGTCGGCGCGCACCACCATGGGCGCACCAGATGGCTCCGGCGAACTTACCGACTCCGACGGACTTGCCCCCCGCGGATCGTAATCCGGGTTAGGGGTGAACTCGCCCAGCTTACCGTCGCGAACCATTCTCCAACCGCGGACGAACTCCCACAGAATACCGCCGGGAAACACTACCTCCTGCTGGTACGGAAGTAACGTCCAGCGACCCAGCGTCGCCACCAAGTCGATTCCGCCCAACGCGTCGATCTCATATACATACTCGGATTCATAATGCACGCCACCCATGCGAAACTCGGCGGCAAGGCTCTCGCTTCGACTTACGGAGACCAAACCGCTTTCACCGGGAACCTGCTGGTAGCCCCACAGCGACACGGCCAAATCGCTGCTCCGCGGCGCGAACCCCCTCGCCTCCTTGATCTCCGCAGGGGTCCGACTATCCTTCCGGAAGAGCAACTCGCGGTCAACGCGCCACAGCAACCCCTCCGCCTGAATGGAATCCTGCAACCGCCGTAGAGCGTTGGGGTCAACCTCCACCACTGCCGCATCGAAGGCATACCGCGGACGAACCGTCGATACCAGCCTCCCCGGAATATCCGACGCGGCCAACAAAACGTTGAAACGAATGTCAGAGTGGATCACCCTCGGCAACGCATTCGCAGCGTCGCGATCAGAATGTAGGAAGCCGAAGCCATCGAGGTTTCGGCTTACGAAGCTTTGTATCCGTCCGGCCCACCTCACCAGCGATTCGAACTCCTGGGCGGGCACGGAGCCGTCTCGCTCCGCGCGCGCGCTGAGGTCGTGTACGGCAGTTACGAATCGCCGGACATCGCGCTCCAGGCTCCTCGCCATCCTGCGCACCCCGCTGGCGGCCCCCAAGTCGCCAAGCCCGTCGCCCAGCATGTCCGCAAGGGGCAGGAGCACCTCCAGCGCGTACGTGCCGAACGAATCGCGCAGGTTCGCGACGTGCTCCGGTGTGTATGGCGGCTCCGCTGCCAGCTCGAACCGCGGCTCCGACTCGTGCGGCTCGGCCAGTTCGCCGGTCATACCGAGCCTGTACTCAGCCTTCAAGGCCGCAATTCGAGCAAGCAGCCGGCCGCGCCACCAGCCCATGCGCCGGGCCTTCTCCAGCCAGGCGTACAACTCTTCCCCGTGCTCGATCCAGTCCCGCCATGTCTGCGGATCACCGGGCCGGTCCCGGCCATCAGCTCCCTTCCAGACACCCTCCGCCATCGGCGCTCGCGCATCGACATAGGCATCGATCTCGTCGATATCCCGCGTGTCGGGAGTGAACCAGCCGTCGGAAGCGCTGTCGTAGTCGAGCGATCCGTCCGAGTCGTCGGCATCGTCCGACAGCAGAGCCTCCACCACCTCAAGAGGCGGGTCGAACCGGTCGCGCAGCACGTTGAAGGCTTCCCGTGCCTGCGTCGCGAGATCAGCTGCCTGCGGCCACGGATGGGCCAGCAGCCAGTAGCCGGCGATCGAGGCCACCACGTCCGGCACGTGCTCGTCGTCGGAGACGACCAGCTCACGCGCGCCCTCTTCCCGCCAGTATTGCGCGGTGTCGGCCTCGACGGTCGCGAGTGCGTGCAGTGCCGAGCGGATGTCGGCCCGCAGATGCGGCGCATATCCAGCAAGGCGCGCGACCCAGTCGGACGCATCCCGTTCCAACGCGGACTGCGCCAGAACCGCGCCGAGATCCGCATGCCCCTGTCCGCGCCATGTTTCGAGCACCTCGGAGTCGTTCTCGGCAAGCAGGTTCACCGCCGACGCCAACGCCTGGTTCGAGCGATCTTGCATGCGGTGCCCGACGGTGACCGCGAGGTCGTCCAGCAGTTGGCTCCTCGCTTCGCTGAGCTCCGGCAAGAAGGTTTCGCCGCCGAGCTGCTCTCGACCCCGCGCGATCCACCGGTCCCGGACGCTCCGGAAGAGCTTGTCCAGTCCCTCCTTTGCCTCGTCGACCCTGGCTCTGCAATCGTCTCTGAAGTATTCCAGTACCAGCGCGCCATCGGGATCGTTCGTCGCACGTGTGAGCACCTCCTGGTACTCCTGACGCAGTCCCTCCGCGAACTTTTTGATGTCGTCGCCCGGTTGCCACAACCTGAGCAGGTTCCGAGGTGACCCCGATGCCTCGAACGCCACCAGCGCCGCCAGTTCGTCGCGCAGCTTACTGGCCTCGTACTCCAGCCCGCCGGAAAGTTCCGGCTCGGGCAGCGGCAGCCCAAGCTCCTCACGGGCCTTGTCAAGCCACCGTGGTACCAGCGAGTGCAGCTCGGCGTAGGCCTCGTCGATCGACTCACGCCAACGCGGAACCCGGCTGAACGCGCGTACGACGGACTCTGGGGCCGGCTCTTCCGGCAACAGCTGCCCGAGCACCTTGCCCGCGACGGCACGCAGCCCGGTGTGGAACTCCGAGCCCCAGTCCGCTCGGAAGGCATCGGCACGCTCGGGGCCGGACTCCTCGAATCCGTCCCCGTGCCGACGCATTAGTTCCCCGTGCGCCAATACCAGGTCCTCCGCCACCTCAGCGGCCGCGGCCTCCAGGCCACTCAGGTCGCCGAACACCGAATGTCCGAGCTTCGTTGCGTACTCGACCTCGCTCAACGACCGGGCGCCCGCATCAGCCCACAGCTCGTCGAAGAACCGTGCGTACTGCTCGCGGAAGGCGTTGATCTCAGTCAGCCAGCTGGGTGCGGCCGGCGGTTCGGCATCCGCACCGGGTGCGGATGCCGAACCGTCGGCCGCCGACTCCAGTCCTGCCTCATCAGCCAGGCGCTCGACGATCTCTCGAGCGATGTAGTCCGGTGGATTCGTCCTGGTCCGTGGCATGTGGGAATCTCTGGCCAGCGACTCGGCGAGATCACGTGCGGCGGACTCCGGCATTCCCGACGCCATGCGCACTGCGAGAAGGTTGACCAGGTCATCGAGCAGTGCACGCTCCGCCGGACCGTACGGCGCTCCGGGCAGCCCGAAACGAGATGCCAGCAGCAGCCTCCCGCCATCGTCGCGGTACTGGCCGAAGTCCACATCCACCAGGGCGAGCCCGAGGGACGCGGACACGAACGCGTCCTCGGTGCTCGCCTCGTAGGCGTCAATCATGGCGTGCACGCCTCGCGCAGCACTCCCGTCCTGCGCCACCTCATCGATCCGGTCCAGCTCAGCGCGGATGCGCACCGCCTTCGGCTGCACCAGCGCCGGATCTCTCAGCACCTCGAGGTTCCAGGCGAGGATTTCCGTCACCCGACGCTGCAGGCCGATTCTGCGTCGCGCCAGCTCACCGCTCAGTCGCGGCCCCGACGACGGAAAAGCCAGCAGGGTCCTGGCTTGCTCACGAAGCCACTCCGCCCCGCGACGCATACTTCGCCTGACTGCGCGCAACGCCTCCTGCCGCGCTGCTGCCCACACCGGCGAACGAGACCGGTAGTACTGCACCGACGGATCCGACACCACACTCGGCCAGTCGAGCGTGACCCGCATCTCCGCCAGAACGTGCCCGTTCCACCCGCTGAACCGCTTCGCCGCCTCGTCGGTCCCCCGGTAGCGGACAGCCCAGTCGTACAGCCAGGCGGCATGCGCCGCGTGTGCGTCCGCGCTGAGCCGAGACGGCTGCGGCTCACCCAGGAACGCCGACGCGAGCCGGTAGGCAATGGTGCGCTGACCCTCCGTCAGCGTGCCCAGCGTCGTGCGCGCGACCTCGACGGTCTCATGCCACCGGGCGTGCAGGACCCGATCCAAGGCCACGGGAGCAGGGACGTCGACCACCCAGCGCAGTTCCTCGAAGTCCTCGCGCATGTCCCGCGCCAGAGCGCGGAGTTCGTCAGGAGGCGTCTCCCACTCAGCGCCCACGTTGCGGTGCGCCACCAAGTCGACCAGGTCATCCAGCAGGTTCCGCTCCGCGTCGCTGCGCGCCAGGTCGGCGAAGTCTGCGCCGAACAACTCACGGGCCTGGTCGCGGCGCTTCGCCATTTCCCGGCCGGCCGTACCGAGCGACTCCAGCCAGGTGGTGGCCCGTTGCAACGGTGCCGCGTAAAACGAGAGAAAGCGCTCGACCTCGGACTCCTGCTGGAAGGCGTCCTCGCTGAGCAGTCGCCGATACGTGTCGCGGAGCTTCGAAGCGAACTCCGGCGCCTGCGCGGCGCCAGGCGTCATCCCGTCTTCGTAGCTCCGATAAGCGACCATTTCCTCCATCGCCGCGGCGACTCGTGCCGCTCGCGCACCTGCTTCACCAACGAGTTCCGAGCCGGGAAGGTTGAGCGTCGCCCGGGCCGCGTCCCGAACCTGCTCGGCTCCGGCCGCGATGGCTGCCCCCAGGTTCACCGAACCGTGCAGTTCACGCGCCCAAACCGAGAGGTGGCGGAAGGCGGCGACCGCCTCGTCCGGTGCCGCACGGCGCTCTGCCGACTCCGGCTCCGGTCGCTCCAGCTCGTTCCACATGGCCGTGAACTCGTGAACCGCCCGAGGAGTCCCGGCATGCTTTACCAACCAGCGGCCGATCGCCTCACGATGCTCCTGGAACACCGCGGCCGCGGACTCCTCACGACCTCCGAAGGCAGCCGTGACCAGCGGCCCGGCGGCTTCGTAAGCCGCGCGTTCAGCATCGTCCCGCGCACTCGTTCCGGAAGGGGCGGAACTACTGTCGTCCTGATCGGTGTGCTCGTACTCCTCGATGTGCTCGACGCCGGCGACCGACGAAGAATCAGATTCCGAACCAGGCTCAGAAGCCGTCACCGAACCCGCATACTCATCAACACCCTGCCGGTTGTCGCCGGTGTCCACAGCGGACCGCGGACCAGCGCCATCCTCCCCCGTGCCGGCCAACTGCTCGAGTCGAGCCAGCATGGCCTGCCGATTCTCCTCCCGGACAGCATCGGCCGGTCCCTCGAGTCCGTCCGACGCCATACCCTCCGCCGCCTGCACCGGCGACCGTGAAACCCCGTCGCCGTCCGGCTCCGGTCCCGCCCCGCCACGCACACCACCAGGCACATAAGGCCTGAACTGCTCCCGCAAGGCCTCCGCACCAGCCTGGTCACCCGGGCTCAGCATGAAGTGATGCGCCATCAAAACCCGCAACGGCTCATACGCCCGCCACGGCCCCAAAAATTCATCCGCGGCCGCGAACCACCGCGCCACACTTCCCTCATCCCACTGCAACAAGCTCTCGCGGGCCACCTCAACATGCCCCAGCAGCACCTCCCAACCCAACCGACGCACTTCCTCCTCGGAAAACCCAAACGCACTACTCCGCACCCGCTCCGCCAACCCCCGCACCACACCCAACTGGGCCTCCACATAAGGAACCGGCCATCCCCGCACAACAAGCTCCGCCACATCCGCCCGAAACTCGTCCAATTGCACCCTCAAACCAGGCAACACTTCCGGCGCCGCATGCAGCCACCGCAACAAAGAATCCAACTCACGCAACAACTCAGCCTCCGGCCCACCATCCCCGGCATGTCCTTCACCCGCACCGGGAACAGCAGCCCCATCACCGCCGCTCGCAACCGCCTCACGGCAAAGCGCCTCAACCTCCGCACGCACCTCACTAGAAACATCGTAAACATTCAGCAACGCACCGAGCTTCTCCACACTTGGAACATCGCGACCAGTCTCAAAATCGGAGATACGCGTCCGACTCACCCCCGACACAGCTGCTGCGCCACGCTGAGACAACTTGGCCCGTTCACGCAGCAACTTGAGCCTCGCCCCCAATACACCACGTCGCTGAGCCAACTCCTGCTCGCCAGGAACCGAAACAGCCGCATCCCGGAGAGCCTCAACCTCCGCACTCTCCTCAATCGAAACCCTGTAAACATTCAGCAGCGCACCGAGCCGCTCCACACTCGGAACAGCCCGACCAGACTCAAATGCGGAAATACTCGCCTGGTTGATCCCGTCAATCCTCATCTGAGTCGCCGCGGCACGCTGGCTCAACCCAGCGGCTTCACGAAGCATCGTGAGCTTCGACCCCAACTGACTGGGGCTCTGCCCACCAGGAATCGGAACAGTCGCGTCACGGAGAGCTTCGATTTCCGTTCGTTCCGCGACCGGCACGTCGTAAGCGTCCAGCAGCGCACCGAGCCGCTGCTCACTCGGAACCCTCTCGCCAAGCTCGTAGTGGGAAATCTCCCTGTGGTCGACCCCCGACAGGGTTGCCGCGTCACGTTGGCTCAGCCCAGCCGCGTCACGAAGCGTCTTGAGCCTCGCCCCCAACGAAATACGTTCCGTTGCCGACCCCAGCTCAATGCCGTCGTCCGTGGGGGCAGCCAACCGCTCGAGTCGAGCCAGCATGGCCTGCCGATTCTCCTCCCGGACAGCATCGGCCGGTCCCTCGAGTCCGTCCGACGCCATACCCTCCGCCGCCTGCACCGGCGACCGTGAAACCCCGTCGCCGTCCGGCTCCGGTCCCGCCCCGCCACGCACACCACCAGGCACATAAGGCCTGAACTGCTCCCGCAAGGCCTCCGCACCAGCCTGGTCACCCGGGCTCAGCATGAAGTGATGCGCCATCAAAACCCGCAACGGCTCATACGCCCGCCACGGCCCCAAAAATTCATCCGCGGCCGCGAACCACCGCGCCACACTTCCCTCGTCCCACTGCAACAAGCTCTCGCGGGCCACCTCAACATGCCCCAGCAGCACCTCCCAACCCAACCGACGCACTTCCTCCTCGGAAAACCCAAACGCACTACTCCGCACCCGCTCCGCCAACCCCCGCACCACACCCAACTGGGCCTCCACATAAGGAACCGGCCATCCCCGCACAACAAGCTCCGCCACATCCGCCCGAAACTCGTCCAATTGCACCCTCAAACCAGGCAACACTTCCGGCGCCGCATGCAGCCACCGCAACAAAGAATCCAACTCACGCAACAACTCAGCCTCCGGCCCACCATCCCCGGCATGTCCTTCACCCGCACCGGGAACAGCAGCCCCATCACCGCCGCTCGCAACCGCCTCACGCCAAAGCGCCTCAACCTCCGCACGCACCTCACTAGAAACATCGTAAACATTCAGCAACGCACCGAGCTGCTCCACACTCGGAACAGCGCGCCCAGTCTCCCCAGCGGAGATACGCGTCCGACTCACCCCCGACACAGCTGCTGCGCCACACTGAGACAACTTGGCCCGTTCACGCAGCAACTTGAGCCTCGCCCCCAATACACCACTGAGCCGAGTCGGATCGACCGCGTCACGGAGAGCTTCGAGCTCCTCTCGTTCCTCCTCCGGGACCCTATAAACTTCCAGTAGCGCGCGCAGCTGCTCCTTTTCCGGAATGCCTCCATTCTCAATCCGACTAATAGCATTACCGCCCTGCTTGACCCTCAGACTCGCCGCTCTCGCCGCTCCGGCTTTAGTCAACCGAGCGGCTTCACGAAACTCCTTGAGCTTGTTCCCCAACTCAGCGCGTTTCCGATCCGACTCAGGAGCACTCCGCGTCGAGTCGACCGCGTCATGGAGAGCTTGGAGCCGCGCTCGTTCCTCCCTCGAGACCCCATAAGCATTCAGCATGATAAGGAGTTCACGCCTATTCGGAGGATAGCGCCCGGATTCTATAAGAGATACCGTCGACTGGGCTCCCCGATCCTCCCCACCCTCCTTCAACCAAGTCGCGATATCCCTTTGCGCCAACTTCTTCGCCTTGCGGAGACGTTTCAACGCCGCTCCGAGCACAACGCGTTGCTGCGCCAAGGTCTGTTCCCCGGTCGCAGTGTGGGATGTGTCGGTGTCGGCCCAGTGGGCCCAGTCGGTGTCGGCGCCGTTGTAGACCTCCGCCGCGTGGGCGTCACCGGTCGTCGACATACGCCCCACCGCGGCCGCGGTGATGGCGGTGGCCTCAGCGTTGGCGATGAGCTCGTCAAGCCGTGCCATGTCACCGGCAGCGACCGCGGCGACCACCTCACCGAGACTCACCGGAACATAGGAACCCAGGTCATACGGTTCCGGCTTGCCGGGCACGAACAACACATAACCGCCGTTGGGAGGCAACACCGGACGCCCACTGCCATCCACCATCGCAGCGCTGGCCATCCCCTCCGGATACCGGCCCCCACGCTTGGCCTGCCACACCCAACCCCGCACACCCAGCACCGGCAACCCACTCCTGACGGCCGCCCGCCCCGCATCCGATTCCCAGCCACCAACCGCCGAATCACACGCGACCAACCGCAACGGCCGCCGGTCCCCACCACGCCTCGCCGCCAGCGCGGCATCCAGCGCCTCCCCGGACAGCAGCCGCCCCTCGATCCACCTCCCCCGCGCCGAGCCCGCGGCGAACACCGTCAACGCCGACTCATCCTTCGGGAACCGGCCCTCATCAAGCGTCACCGAGCGCCCGTGCCCCCGGGCCGTGACCGGCTTCCTCGATGCGCCGGCCCCCCGACGGTCCGCAGTGGACTCCCGGTCGGCCGGACGAGCGAGATCCCCGGGCTTGCCGGCGGCCATCGTCGTGGTTGTGTGACCGGTCGAGCCGTCCGCGGTCGCCGTCACCGTCTCCGGGCCCGTCGGCGTAGGTGTGGGGGTCTTGGCGGTCTCCGGGGCTGCCGTCGAGGCGTGCGTCAGCGAGCCCAGATCCGTGCGTGTGGCGGTCGGTGAGGTGTCCGGCTTGGACGGGCGCACCGCCAAGCCGTCGGCCGCGTTGGCCGGGAACCGCATCCACCGAGGCCCTCGACGCCCCGGCGTCAGCACCACCACGTCGTTGTTCAGCTCGCGCGCCAGCGTCTTGGCCTGCTCCGGCGACATCACCACACCGCCACCAGAGGCCGCCTGCGACGCCACCACCACCGGCCCACCGGCCGAGGGCACGCCCGTGCCGAGCTGGGCCCGCACCTGCTCCGCCGACACACCCTCCGTGCCCGCACCGGTGGTGGGCTCCGGCACCCGCACGACCCGCGCCCCCTCGGTCCCCCCCGACGGCAACCCCGCCAATGACGGCGCAGCACCCGACCCCACCGCGGTCGCGCCACCAACGGGAACCGCACCCGGCACCGACGTTTGTGCCCCAGAGCCATCGCCGGCACCCACGGCCGAGTCCACACCAGACCCATCTTGTCCGCTGTGGACCGTTCCGGGCTCGGTCTCGCTATAAGCGGGCGGCGGCACACTCACATCCGGGGCAGAGAAAGCCCCGGTGTCAAACTCGGTATAGGGCGGCGGCGGGGTCTGCGACCGCACCCCCTCCACATCCCCAGCCCACACCTCACCAGCATTGGTCGCGGGATCCACCACCCCGCCGGTGCGCGAACCCGCAGAAGACACAACCGGGCCACCATCCACCGACGCTGCCGGCACCGCCCCGACACCGGCCACCGCACCCGAACCCGACACACCAGGGCCGTGGCCGTGCTCCCCACCAGCAGCACCCCCAGCCGCCGGACCAGTGCCAGAAGACACCGAGCCCTGCGAAACCGAGCCCTGCGACACCGGAACGGCACCCGTCACACCACCAACCGGCGAAACACCCGGACCACCGCTCGACTCGACCGGGCCCGTCCCGGGACCCGGCTGCGCGGCCGCGGACACCCCGCCACCGACCGCCGGAGCCGCACCCTTCGACGGACCCCCTGAAGTCTCCGACCCCCCAGCCAAGCCCCCAGCCGAAGCCCCGGCCACCGCGCCCGCGGTCGACGAGCCACCCGGACCGGACACACCACCACCGGCCGAGACCGACTCCCCCACACCCGCACCCGCACCCGCCCCCAGGCCGGGGCCGGTCGACCAGCCCGCACCCCCGCCCAACGGACCCGACACCTCCACCCCCGAACCCGAACCAGAACCCTCGTCCGACCACACCGACTCCGCATCCGAATCACCACCCGACCCATACCCCGAGTCATACCCGGAATCATCACCCGCATCATCATCGAGATCGGAAGGCTTTCCCACCAACGGCGCCAAATCCGAATCCGAACCCGAACCAGCACCCGACGCCACATACGGACTCCCCCCACCCGGCAGCAACGACCCCGCCAACCCCAACCCCCCCATCTCACCCACCCACTCACCCACACGATCAAAGGACCCCGCCGTCCCCGAAAACACATTAAACTCCCCCGTATACGCCCACTCCCCAAACATCTCCGTCAACCCCTCACCAATCGCCTCCCCCAACCCCGACCCCACCCGCGCAGCCCACATCCCCCCCAACGACATCCCCCCATAATCCTTCACACTCTGCCCCACCGCGTCAGCAAAACGCGCCATCGCCGAGATCGGATACTTCTCCGCATGCTCGGCCACCGCGTGCCTGGCCGCCGCCACCAAAACCTCCTCATCCACCGCACCACCCAACCCCCGCACCAACACCCCCGACACCGCATTCCCCACCACATTCCCCAACGCCGCCATCGGCAACGCAAACAACCCACTCACCGCCCCCACACCCACCGCATCCACCGTCGCCTTCTCATCCCACTCATCCGGCTTCCGCGTCCCCATCGCGATCTGCGTCCCCTGCACCGCCGGATCCAGCACCAACTGCACCCCCACCCCCGCCACCTCCGCCATCGCCAACCGCACAAACAACTGACCCCACCACGACCGCAACAAAAACCGCATCACCGCAAACCGAAACGCCAACCACGCCCCCACCCCAGCACCAAACGACAACGCCGCCATCGCAACCGCCCACGCCATCTCCGCCAACAACAAATTCAACCCATACAACGTCATCAACTTCAAATACTGCACCTGCAACGCCCACTCCCGCACCTTCTCCCCCACCCCCGACAACACCGCCCCACCCCGCTCCAAAAACAACTCAAACCCCACCCACTGCTCCTCAAACCGATCCGCCGCCTTCCCCGAAAACTCCGACAGCACCCGCCCCACCAACTCCCGCAACACCACACCCACCTCCGCCACATCCACCGCCTTCACCTCCAACTGCTCCCCCACCCAAAACAACCAACCCTCATCCGCATCCGTCGGATCATCACCCAACACCACCAACAAAAGCTTCCTCTGCTCCTCCGTAAACCTAATCGAAACAACCACAACAACCACCCACTACCAAGACGAATTCAACATCGAAACGCCACTGACACCAGAACGCGAGACAACAGGCCACGCAGTCCGCGAAACGGCACCAACCACCGACCCGACGGAACCATCATCGCCAAACCGCCACGGAAGAATGCAACCATCCGCGTTCTGCTCGCGGAATTCTGCGTACAGCGCGAGGATGTCCTGCTGAGTCAGAGTGCATGACGCACGGAGAAACGCATCCGCCACGCACACCGATGCCGGACCACCCGGATTGAACGCCACCTCGCCACCGTCAGAAAGCAGATCGAGGATTCCCGGAAGATCGACACGACACCACGCCGGAGCCGAGACACGTCGCCGATGCGATTCCGCCGTCGCCACGACCAGGCATGCGGATCCGTCCCGCGACCGCACCACCAGCGCACGACCGTCACCGTTCATGGCGACCTCGAACGACACATCACACAACACCGCTTGCAGATACGCGGCCGCGTCGCTTCCACGCCTCATCAGCGAACGCAACATCGCGTCCACCGCATCCGTGGGCGATTCATCAGCGCTGGGAACGTAGTCGGGGTTGACGCGCAACCGACCCACACCGCCGGCGCCGTCGGAAGGCCACACCCCCAGCACCGACTCCGGTGGCGGGATCGAATCCGCCGCCTCAGGCGCCCGCCACGGATCCAGCCACAGAAACCACCGGCCCTTGTCGGCATCGCTCCTCACCAGACTCCAATGTCCTCGTCCTCGCGGTCTCACACGCCCTACAAGAGCGTGCCGGTACCCGCAGCCGCCAAACGTGAAAAATGGGCAAGACTGCCCTTTCAGCCCGGCGATCGGCGCGAAAGGGCACCCGGCCTCTCCACCGCGCGTCGACGAACCGGAACCGGCAACCCGCCATACCATGGGAACCGATCTGACCGTGCAAAACCCGTCGCCGGAATAACACCGGACCGCCTTGGTCAACATGCGAAGCAGAAACCGGCTATCCACTCCCGGGTCGAGTCGCACACGACACGGTGTCTTCTTCCCAGGTGCGCGCGTCCCACAACCTCAGCAGAGACAAACTCCGGGGCACACCAAAAAGGACAGTAGGACGTTCCCGTTTGGATTCCCAGCGGCGAGCTTGGTTGTCCTGCAGGGCGAAAGTCTGCATCCAGTGGCGGGTTCTGTTGCCAGGACAACGATTTCGCCCCAGATGCGATTGGAATCGCCTGCTTGTGGTCAGCGGCGGGGGTTGCTGCCGGCGTTGCCCGGCCACAGGATGACCGCCAACGGCTCGCCGGTGCCGGCCGGCCCGTGGTCGGCCCAGGCGCCCAGCGCATGGTGACCGAAGATCTTGTCGAACGTCGGTGCGGCGTGTTGTTCGCCCGAGGGCGCGGGTACCAGGGTGGCATCGAGGTCGATGATCCCGGGTTCATCGGCATTGGTGTCGTGATCCGGTGTGGATTGTCCGGCGAGTTTCCATGGCTCGGCAGAGCTGCCGCACGCGCCGCCCGGATGGTCGTCACCGCCTGAACGCATCCTCGGCGAGTACGGTGATCAGCGGGGACAGGGGCGGATCCGAGGCCACGGCCCGAACACGCCGCAGGTCAGGCACCATCCAAGGCTCACGGCGCACCAAGAGCCCTCACCGCCATGAAAGCCCCGGGCTAGCGTGCACTACAAGCCGTGCTGCCCAGTCAGGCAACCGATACTGGAGAAACGGGCAAAGAGTCCCGCTGCGGATCCCGCGCCACTGACAAGGGACATCGGTTGGGGCATCCTCCTTCGCGAGGAACCCGGCAAAGGGAACCCTCGCGGCCGGACGGGACAGCGTTACCCTCCCGCGCCTCCCACCACACTGGACATCCAGCCAGTACAGGCCGCGCCTTCCAACTCGTTTCAGAAGGATGCCGGGATCTGGCGATAGCAGATCAGGACGTATCCGGATTGGAGGAGTCCAAGATGGACGTCGGCTCGTCGTCCGTAGCGGGCGCCGGGACGTTTGAACTGGTGTAGTCGGGCGAAGTGCGCGCATAGGGCCATCTGACCGTTGCCGAGGCCGGCGTCGTGAGTTGTGGAGCGCCGCCCGATCCTCGGCCGGCAACCGCCCCGGGTGCCGATCCCGACGCGGAGGACTCGCCGGTGGCAACGGTTTCACCCGCGCCCTCATGCATCCGGCGCCAATACCTCGATCCCCAAGCAGCATTCGTAAGTTGATCAACCATTACCGGCATCAGGCATGCCGATCATTCTGAAACGAGTCTTGAGAAGAACCGACACACCTCAACCGCCATGCGAATGCCCAAACCGATCTCATTGTTCGCTCGCCCGATTGCTCAACCAGGAGAGGCAGCCTGATGTCGACCTACGCTGCGGTCAAAGCCACCGCCGACGAGCCTATCGCCATCATCGGAATGGCCTTCCGGTTCGCCCCGGATCTCGACTCACCCGAGCGATTCTGGAGTTTCCTGCTCCAGGGCCGGAATGCGGTCCGGCAAGTGCCTCCGGAACGGTGGGCACCATACGACTCCCACTGTCCCGAGGTCGGAGCAGTCCTCCGTCGCACCACTCAGCTGGGCTGCTACCTCGACGATATCTCGGGATTCGACGCGAACTTCTTCGGTGTCACGCCGCGCGAAGCCGACTACATCGACCCGCAGCAGCGGATCACGCTGGAGCTGGCTTGGGCGGCGCTGGAGAACGCGGGGCTTCCTCCGCACCGGTTACGTGGCACCGACACCGGCGTGGTCTTCGGTGCGAGCGCGTTCGACTACGGCAAGCGGCTGCTTGACGACATCCCAAACCTCCAGGCGTGGGCGCTGAACGGCGCCGGATTGTTCGGCATCGCCAACCGAGTTTCCTACGCGCTGGACTTTCACGGCCCCAGCTTAACCATCGATACCGCCTGCGCAGGTTCGCTGACCGCGATCCACACGGCGTGCCAAAACCTTTGGCGCGGGGAAACGCAACTCGCCCTGGCCGGTGGCGTGAACCTGATGGCCGGGCCCTCATTCGCCGTTGCCCTGGACTCCGCGGGGGCCACCTCCCCGAACGGGCAGAGCAAGGCATTCGACGCGAACGCGGACGGGTACGGACGAGGCGAAGGCGCCGGCGTCATCGTCCTGAAACGCCTCAGCGACGCCCAACGCGACGGAGACAGGATCCTCGCGTTGATCCGTGGCGGCGGCATGTACCAGGACGGCCGCACCAACGGCATGATGATGCCCAACGGGGACGCGCAAGAGAACCTGTTGCGCCAGGTCTGCGACCGCACCGGCATCGATCCCGCCACTGTCGACTACGTCGAAGCGCACGGAACCGGCACGCCCACCGGCGACCCACTCGAAGCGAACGCGCTGGCCAACGTCTACGGGAAGAACCGTCCCACCGGCCGGCCGTGCCGCATCGGGTCGGTCAAGCCGAACATCGGCCACCTGGAAGCCGGCGCCGGGGTCGCGGGTCTGATCAAGACCGTGCTGGCATTGCGGAACGAACAGATCCCCCCGAGCCCGCACGACAAGCCGACCCCCGAAGTCGATTGGCAGAACTCGGGGCTTGAGCTGGTCGCCAACACGACACCGTGGCCCCGGGGGGAACGAGTGCGCCGCGCCGGAGTGTCAAGCTACGGGATCGGCGGAACGATCTCGCACATGATTCTGGAAGAAGCCCCCGCCGCCCACACCAAGCCTGAGAAGCGTGACACGTCCAGTGACGGCAACCCGCGTCTCTTCCCCCTCTCGTCAATGTCGGAGGCCGGGGCGCGCGCGTTGGCCGGCAAACTCGCCAATTGGTTGGAGACCCACCCCGAGACCACTGCGGACTCCGTGGGGGCAGCGCTGGCGCGGCGACGCTCGCACCTGACCTGGCGCGGCGCTGTGGTGGCCGGCAACCGCGATGAGCTCGTCACCGAACTGCGGGCGCTGTCCGCCGGTGAAGCATCCGGAAACGCCGTCCTCGCTCGCGCGGATATGGACGCCAGCCCAGTCTGGGTGTTTTCCGGAGCGGGTGCCCAGTGGAGCGGAATGGGGCGGCGACTTCTCGAAGCCGAGCCCGTTTTCTCCGACGTGATCGACATGCTCGAGCCGGTTGTGCGGCGAGAGGCCGAGTTCTCGATTCGTGCGGCGATCGCGGAAGGCGACTGGACCAACGTGGCGGTCACCCACCCCGTGACCTTCGCGATCCAAGCCGGGCTGGCCAAGCTATGGCATACGCGCGGTGTCCGCCCGGCTGCCGTGATCGGCCATTCGGTAGGAGAGTACGCCGCCGCCGTGGCCGCCGGTGCGGTAGAGATCCTGGACGCGGCCAAGGCCGTGTGCCGCAGATCGGTTCTGGTGCGGCGCACCGAGGGAACGGGCGGCATGGCGATGGTCGCACTCCCATTCGACGAGGTCGAACGCCGCCTGCACGACCGCGATGACGTCGTACCGGCGATCTCGGCGAGTCCTCGGTCCACTGTGATCTCCGGTGGCCGCGACGCCGTCGACGCGATCGTCCGGGAGTGGACCGAAGAAGGGTTGCTCGTACAGCGCGTCGACACCGAAGTCCCATTCCACAGCGCGCACATGGACGAGTTGACGCCGGAACTCACCGACCGGCTGCGTGACATCACGGCGCGTACGCCAATCATCCCGTTCTACAGCACGTCGCAGGATCATCCCCGGTCCGAAGTGCCTCTGGACGACGCCTACTGGGTCGGCAACCTGCGCAACCCGGTCCGCTTCGTTGAAGCCGTGCAGGCCGCCATCGAGGATGGGCACCGGACGTTCCTGGAGGTGTCCACACACCCGATCGTCGCCCACTCCATCCGGGAAACCCTGGAGGCCTCGAACATCGACGCCGCTGTGCATACCAGCCTGCGCCGAAACCGGGACGAACAACACGAGCTACTCATGGGATTGGCGAAGCTGCACTGCCACGGCGGACTTGTCGACTGGTCCCGGCAATACCCGCGCGACGCGTTCGTCGACCTCCCCACGATGGCCTGGCAACATCAGCATTATTGGGTGAATACGGCGATCGCGCAGGGCTCAGGTCGTGGCCACGCACCTGACAGCCATACCCTGCTGGGCGCACGGCATTCGGTCAGCGGCTCGTCGCCGATCAGCGTGTGGGAAACACACTTGGACTTCGACAGCCGCCCATACCCGGACCAGCACCCCGTCCACGGTGTGGAAATCGTGCCTGCCGCCGTGCTGCTCAACACGTTCATCAAGGCAGTCTCCGAAGGAAATCAGCCCGCCGCGTTGAGCGACGTTGAACTGCGCATCCCGATCGCTGTCGAAGTGCCCCGCACGCTCCAGGTCGTGCTTCAGGAGGGCAACCTCCGGTTGGCCAGCCGAATCGACGGGGACAGTTCCGACGAGCACGTCTGGCTCACCCACACGACGGCTGTGGCCGACCACCATTCCCGGCTCTCTACCGAGTACCTGGAAGAAGCCGTCATCCGACGGGTGAGCAGTCGCGAAGAGTGGACCTGGGATGAATTCGATCAATGGTTCCGCGCTCGCGGGGTCGACGGTTACGGCTTCCCATGGAAGGTCGAGACGCTGCACACGGGTAACGGCGAGCTCCTTGCCTCCCTGCACTGCGACGGCGATAGCTGGGCCGAAGCGCTCGACGCCGCGCTGACGATCACGCCGCTGCTGCTGCCCGACGACGACCTGACACGTATGCCCGCACACATCCGCAAATTCGCGGTATCCGGCAATCCGCCGAGCCACTTGCTCGTGCACGCCCGGGCTTCCGTACAGTCACCGGATACGATCGACGTCCTCATCGCTGACGAGAGCGGCCGGGTGGTCGCCGAAACCACCGGACTCCGATTCGGCGTGCTGGACGGGGCACCCGGCACCATGGCCGCTCCGCGTGATCTGGCCTACGAGATCATCTGGAAACCGCTGGCCTCCGAGCCGGACATCGGCTCCCTGCCGGAATGGGCCGTGATCATCGGGGACGACGACCCGGTGACGACAGGTTTCGCGGAGCTCCTGGAGGAACAAGGAATCCTGTGCCGCCGGATCTCCACCCCGGAGGCGGTGCCGGAGCCCAGTCCCGGCGATTCCGCTCTGATCGTGATCGCACCCGGCGTCGTAACACACGACGAGGACCCCGTTGATCAGGCTGAACGTGCGACTTGGTCGTTGATCCGCGCCACCCAGCGGTTGCCGCGGACCGCCACCGAGAACGTGCGGTTGTGGTGCATCACCCGAGGCGTCAGGGCTGGGAATGACCGCACGGCACTCGCGCACCGGCCGCTGTGGGGTGCCGCGCGGATCATCTCGGGTGAACGTCCCGACCTGTGGGGCGGGCTGATCGACGTGGAATCCGGCGTGCGGAGCCAGGAAAGGCTGCTGAAATTGGTTCTGGGCACGCCCCTCGACGGCGAAGACATCATCGCTGTCGGCGACGACGGCGATTATGTGGAGCGGATGGTCCCGGTGACGCGGGAACCAGCGCGCTCCGAACTGGAATGCCGCCCGGACGGCACATACCTGGTCACTGGCGGACTCGGTGCGATCGGCCTTCAGGTTGCGCGCTGGCTGGTGGGACGCGGTGCACGTCGCCTGGTGCTGGCCGGCCGGAATGGATTGCCGCCCCGACACGAATGGGACGCGGTCACCGACGCCACCACCCGGACCCGGATCGAGGCCGTTCGGTCGTTGGAATACCTCGGGGCCACGGTCCGCGTGGTCGCCATCGACATCGCCGATCCCGGCCAGGTCGCGGATTCGCTGACGCCATCCGCGCTCGGGTTGCCGCCGATTCGGGGGGTCGTACATGCGGCCGGTGTGGTCAACGACGCCCTCGCCGAGAACATGGACACGGACGGCTTGGCGCGCACCATGAGCCCTAAGGCACGCGGGGCGATGGCGCTGCATCAGCAGTTTCCGCCGGGCACGCTGGACTTCTTCGTCCTGTTCTCCTCATCCGGGCAGTTCGCCCGCACCACAGGCCAGGTGACCTACGCGGCAGCCAACTCGTTCCTCGATGCACTGGCCGCGTACCGACGCGCTGCCGGGTGTCACGAGACCATCAGCGTCGCATGGATGGCGTGGCTCAACACCGGTATGGCCGCCTCGATCGAGTCGAGCATGGCCGAAGCCCGCGCGAACGGCATCGACGGGTTCACTCCGGAGGAAGCTTTCCAGGCGTGGCAGTTCGTATCCCGCTTCGACCTACCCTATGCCGTTGTCCTCCGGTCCATTCCGATTCCCGGCAACGTCCCACGCCCGGCCGTGCTGAGCGAACTGACCGCCTCCGGCGACACCGGCCCGGACGAGGGCCCGTCGATTGTCGAGGGATGGGCGAGCTTGCCCCATGACGAACTGCGCAAGCACATCAACGCCGACCTCATCGGCCAGGTGGCGGAGGAACTGAAACAGCCGATCAGCGAGGTCGACGTTCGCCGGCCGCTACCGGAGAGCGGCGTGGACTCGGTGATCGCGGTCGCGATGCGAGCGCGTTTGCAGCGACGGTACGGACTGGCCCTGCCGCCAACGGTCCTTTGGGATCGCCCGACCATCAACGCCCTTTCCGAGCACATCACCGAACTGCTGAAGGCGAAAGTCTCGTGAAGGACCGCAAAAAGCGCTCTTCGTACTGATGTGCGGGTGCGGTCGGGGCTGCGCGAAGGGGCACGTCGTTGCTGTGTCTAATCAAGAGGAAGCAACGCCGCTACGAGCCGCGCCGACCTGCTCCCAACTCGCTGTCGGTCGTCGACAGATTCGCAACAGCACGGGGAGCTGCGGGGAATGCTCCCGAACAGGTGGACGCGCGGAGGCGGAGTCGCACCGCGGCCGCCTACGACATCGACCACGGAAAGGACGAAGGTGACGATCCGCTCGAGCGCTGGCTTGCGGGCGCGCGGCCTTCAAGCCCGCGGAGGCGACCTGAGTCGACCAGCGCGTACTCAGGCCGTGCTGTGGCCTGCCGCGCGACCGGGCTCCTGACGGAGCGCGGGGCTCGCTGCCGGGTGCGCGAGGCCACGGGGCTGCTCCGTCGGACTCGCAGCGCCACCGTCGCGGTGATCCTTCGCCCGCCCCTCCACGGTGATCGACGCCGTGCCATAACTCCGCAAGCTCCGGACGCCCGATCGGTGGCGAAGCTCGAACTCGACCTCCGGTGCGGCACTGCTCGCCTGTGCGCAGTCGACCGGGAAGTAGACCGTCGTGCTCTCTCCAACCTCCAGTGGCGGTACGGACACGGCTCCTTCGAATACCTCCTGCCCCGTCGCGCGAAGCAGCGCCGGACGCCACTTGTCCTGGACCAGCACCCCGCAACCGGCCAGCTCAGAGCGGCCTCGCGGCGAGATGTCGAGCACGGCGTCGTATCCGAAACTCTCGAACCCGGTATTGGTGATCTCGACCCCGAGGAGTTGCTCACCGTCGCCGGACCGCAATGAGCCGCTCCCGCGCGGCGTCAGGCGGTCGGCATCAGCCGCGAACAGCTTGCCGACCGACAATGGACCGCCGACGGTTTCCAGGCTCACCACCAGGTCGTCGGGAGTCGAGTCATGCGCCCAAAACCTGTCCTTGGACACGATGACCTGCGAAGCCTGGTCACCGGTGCGGTTCAGCGGGCGCTGAATCACCTGCGCACTGCGCTTCCAGCCGCCGCCGTCGTCGTGCTCTACCACGAGATGCCACTCGTCGCCCGCGATCACCACGGTGCGACCCGGTTCGCCAGGAACGATGCCGCTGACCGAACCGCTGATCACGACGCGCTGAGGCCACGCCGCTTCCTTGCCGACCACGGTCAACCGCCAGCTACCGCGATAGGTGGGCATGTGACGCCT
This sequence comes from Saccharopolyspora erythraea NRRL 2338, assembly GCF_000062885.1. NCBI lineage: Bacteria > Bacillati > Actinomycetota > Actinomycetes > Pseudonocardiales > Pseudonocardiaceae > Saccharopolyspora > Saccharopolyspora erythraea. The sequence continues at coordinate 6,231,795 of NC_009142.1, forward strand.
CCGTTTCGATGCCGACCGGCGAGGCGGCCGGCCCCCGATGAAGAGATACCGTCCCCGTGGACTCCGCGGCGACGGCACCCAAGCCCTCGTTCAGCTCAGAACACGTAGAAGTCAGGCACGTTGACTCGCCGATGCCACGTCCGGTCCAGCGCCGAACCGCCTTCCGCATCGCGGATCCTCACCCATGTTGACGATTCCGGGAGCCAGCAAACCGCAGATTTCCTCGTATCAAGGTGATCCTTTGCCGACTGTTGCCCACGAAACCTCGCACGATGACCCGAAAGTCCCTACGCCCGCAGAACGGGGCTCGCCCCGCCGAACCTCCGCCTTCGCAGGGCTATCGTGGGCGAGTCGTTCGCCGGTGCGTAGCCCCTTCGTCCCACGCACCGTCCTCGTGGAGGCAGAGAAATGAAGCCGATGGCGCGGTCGTCGTTCTGGCTACTGCTCGCGGCGGTGTCGGCCGCCGCATGTTCGGCCCCACCGCCCGGGGATGCGCGCACGCCCACGACCGATTCGGCGGCGAATGACGCGGCGCTGGATTTTCCCGTGGGTGCAGCGGCGGACTACCAGTTAGGCGGTCCCTACCCCCCGCCCGTCGGCACCGGGGTGGTGGTCAGGGACAGCTCGGCCGCACCCGCTCCCGGCGTCTACAACATCTGCTACGTCAACGCGTTCCAGACTCAGCCCGAGGAACGCGACATGTGGCTTCGAGAACATGACGACCTGGTGCTCACCGGGGATGACGGTGGGCCGGTCATCGACGAGAACTGGCCGGACGAGCTCCTCGTCGACACCTCCACCGAGGACAATCGGCGCAGACTGGCCGAAATCGTGGGACGGACGATCAGAAGTTGCGCCGCGACCGGCTTCGACGCGGTGGAGATCGACAACCTGGACTCATACAGCCGGTCGAACGAAAAACTCACAGCCCATGACAACCTGGCACTCGCGGCCGAGCTCGGGCGCATCGCCCACGAGTCCGGGCTTCTCATCGGCCAGAAGAACTCCGCGGAACTCAGCGAACGCGCAAAGCAGGAGGCCGGTTTCGAATTCGCGGTGGCGGAGGAGTGCTCGCGATATGCCGAATGCGCCGAGTACGCGGCCGTCTACGGTGATCGGGTCATCGACATCGAGTACACCGACAACCTCGCCGCGCCGTTGGCGCAGGTATGCACCAGACCGGAGCGGCCGAGATCCATGATGGTGCGTGATCGGCAGCTCGTCGAGGTGGGCGCTGAGGAGTATTTCTACCTGCGGTGCTGAGCGATGCCCGCGAGCGGCAGCAGACCCCGTCAAGCAGCAGGACCCGTGAGTCTTCTGGGGCGCCCTGGCAACCAGAAGACTCACGGGTGTGACCTGCCGCGCACCGCGCACCGGCCGCCTTCGGGCCGTCCCCCGAGCCCGGCGATTCCAGTGCCCGGGAAGCCCCGGACTAGCGGCGAGGCACATCCGGCGATCCGGCGCCGGACCCGCGGCGATCAGTACAGGTCATGCGGCAGCATCCGCGCCAGGGCCTCGTCGATACTCATCCACTGGTGTTCCTTACCAGGCGGTACCACGTCGTAGGTCCGGTTCAAAAAGTCGACCAACTGCTCAGCGTCGGCTTCGAAGGTGGCCTGCCCGCTCGGCGAGGACAGCGACACCACGATCACCGCGGGATCGCTCGCGTCGGGCCCCACCCGCACGTCACCTTCCCCGCTGTCGATCATCAGACCGTCGGCCAGCAGGTCCCTGGCGAGCACCCACTCCACGTGACCGCCGCTACCAGCGCTGAAGGCCAGCGACACCTCGTACGGGTTGCGGCTCTCGAACCGCAGCTCCACGCCGACCGGCGCGGTCGCTCCCGCCGGCGCCAGCAGCTTGAACACCATGCTGGTAAGGACGGTCCTGTGGTTCTTCATTCGCGTGCTCCTCTTCCCTCGACTCCGTATCGAGTTCCGAGTATGCACGCCCCGAATCCATATCTTCTTCACGAAGTCTTCAGGTCCGCCGACGTACACGGGGCGACCCACCCGGACACGCGTTACACGAAGTGCCCTTTCGAACAGGCGTTACGGGAGCCGAGGGCACACCTGAACCAAGGGCCTTCACCCTACCGGGCAGTTTGGTCCCCTGTGGTTCACCGTGCAGACGGGAAACCGCGAGTAAGGCACAAGTTTATGCGACCAGCCACGAACGTCAATATCCAGAATGGGCGACGGAGGCGTGATTTTGGCTCACGAGGCGCTTGGTGGCCTTGGAAAGAGCGGAGTGCGATGGAGCTCCAGCCGCGCCCGTCGGATCCCCGGCCACGGCGTTCAGAAGGTTGCACCGCCTTCACCGTTGCACCGCCTTCACCACCGCCATGAAGATGGCGGTGATGCGGTCGGCGATGGCGGACCGCGCTGGCGCACGGGTTCAGCGCAAAGGTGCCAGGCGGCCACCGCGCGTCGCTCCAGATCGGCCGTTTCGACAACGCCGTGGCACTCGCCTGGTGGTGCCGGGTTCGCTCCGGAGATGTGCCATCTGGCGAACTCCGCGGCGGCATCGGACGCAACGGTGTTGTCCCGCGAACCGAACGGGACTCCCTCTCAGTCGCGGAACGCGACCGGCTTGACCTGCCGGCGTATGCAAAGCCGACCAGGAATGGATCGAGCGTCGGCGTGTCGCGCGTGGACCCCCGGCCCTCACTGCCCGCCTCCGTCGCCAGCACGTCCTGATCGAGACGGCGATGCGGCGGGCCGACCGCGGCGCGAGGATGACGGCGTGAAGTGATCGGCGGCGGCTCGGCGAGGCCGAGCCGCCGCCCGGTTCATCCGGTACTTGCTTCAACGCGCACCGACCGCCCGTTGCCGGTGTGCCCCGCCGTTGCCTCCACCGGCTGGCGCGGCGCTGGTGCGTTGGGGCGCACGGACGTCAACGCGTGGCCGACCGCCTGGTCGACGGCCGAGACATAGTCGTCCGCCGCGATCGGTGCGCGCAGAAGCTCGGGACTGACCCCGAACGCGTCGACGAGCATCAGCGAGTGCGGCAGGATCTGCTCGCACAGCGAGTCGATCTCCCGGGGTAGCCGCTCGACCTGCTCGGGCGTCAGCGCGTTCCTGGCGAGGTACCACCCGCTGTCGCGCTCGACCTCGATGAGCCCGTAAAGACACGCCAGGAGTTGGAGGGCGGTGCGGCTTTCCTCGGTTCGCGCCCGGTCAGCGGCGTCCAGGAACCGCTCCAGCGCTACCTGGACACCGCGGGTGCGCGCCATCGAAACGGCGGCGTTCATGTTGTCGTTCCAGCCGGAGGCCAGGCTCGGACGCTCATCGGAGCGCTTGCGCATCGCCTGCCGTGTCTCCCACCGCAGGCTGTCCTCACGGTAGCGCAGCAGGTCGAGGTGGAATTGGCCGTCGCGGATGTCTCCGGGCTCCGGCACCTGCGGTGCGGACGCCACTCGTCCACTGCGTCCGGCGACCATCTGGCCGGCCACGGTCGCGAGCAGGGGAAGGTTGTCCCCCTCGGCGGTGACCACGCCCTGTGCCATCGGCAGGTAGTCCGCGATCCGGTTGATGGAGAACATGCCCTGCGCACCGCACCGCTCCCGGCAGACATGCAGCACTTCCGACATCTCCCAGCTCGACAGCGCCTTCGCGATCGAGACGAGCTGGTTGACCTCGGTGTCGTCGCCACCGTGGCGGTGCAGATACTCCTTCTTGACGTGGTTGAGCAGGAACGTCATCGCATACACCCTGGCCAGCGACGTGAACAGCGCTGACTGCTGGCTGCGGAAGGAGATGATCGGCACTTCCCCCCGGCCCGGGGCGGCCGTCAGCCGCTGCCACGCGTACCGGACCGCGATGTAGGTGGAGGCGCGGGCGGCCGAGATGAGCGCACCGCTCAGGCAGATCCGCCCCGGGGTCACCCTGTCCAGTGCGCGCAGGACCTGCGTACGCCTGTTCTTGACGTTCGCGCGGAACTCCCCCGCGTCGGTGAGCCGCCCCGCGCTCCCGGTCAGCAGGTTCCTGCGCGGGATACGGACGTGGTCGAAGCGCGTCACGCCGTTGTCCAGCGCGAAGCCCGGCTTCTCCGGAAGCCGCGTGACGTGCACGCCAGGACGCAGGCCGTTCCGGTCGGAGATCCGGACGATGAACGGGAAGACACCGCGGTCGGCCCCGGACACCTTCAGCCGGGCGAGCACCACCGCGAGCTTCGGGATGTCGGAGATTCCGGTGTTCGGCATGAACTTCTGCGCCCGGGCGTTCGGGGTGTTCAGCACGAACTCGCCGGTCTCGTGGTCGTAGACCGCCTCGGTCTCCAACGCGGCGATGTTGTTGCCGTAGCCGAGCTCGGTGGCGATCAGCAGGCCGATGGAGGACATGCTCCTGAGCTCGTCGAGGTAGTCGCCGAGGTCGTCACGTCCCGCGCCGTGCTGGAGGATGGTCCCCATGCACAGGTTGTAGTGGATGTTCAGCACCGGAAGGGTCGTGATGTCGACCAGGCACGACCACTCGCTGACCGCGAACATCCGCTCCTGGTCGTGCGGAAGCTCGGAACCGAGCTCCAGGTGCTCGTGCAGGAACCGGGCGCGCTCGTAGGAGAGCCGGCCTGCTTCCAGGGTTGACAGCCCAGGGCGCTGGTCGAAGAGCGGGTTCTCCAGTGCCGCGCGCAGGTCCTGGTGCAGGCTGCTGAACTTCCCGTCGAATATCAGATCAACCAGATCGCCACGGGCATCGGAGCTTTCGCTCTCGGTTTCCGGGAGCTTTTCTGCGAATCGCGTCATTGGCATTCCTCGAAGGCGATATGTTGTGCCTGGTCACGCGGCGGCGAACGCCAGAACCGCGTTCTGGCCGCCGAAGCCGAAGGAGTTGCTGAGTACCGTCCGCAGCGCGCCCGACCGCGCCGACCCGGTCACGAGATCGACCTCGATCCGCGGATCCGGGTTCTCCAGGTTGGCCGTCGGGGGAACGGACCCGTGCTGGAGCGCGAGGATGCTGTAGGCGGCTTCGATCGCCCCGGCGGCACCGAGCGCGTGTCCCGTGACGCCCTTGGTAGAGCTCACGGCGGCATGCCCGCCGATGACCCGCCGTATCGTCGCGGCCTCCGCGACGTCGTTGAGCGGAGTGGACGTCCCGTGGGCGTTGACGTACTGGATCTCTGCCGCGGTGAGGTCGGCGTCGTCCATCGCGGTTCGCAGCGCCTGCTCTGCTCCCAGGCCCTCCGCGTCGGGCGCGGTGATGTGATGACCGTCGGCGGAGGCTCCGTAACCGACGACGTTGCCGCGCACTCGGGCTCCTCTGGCCCGCGCGTGGCGCTCGCTCTCCAGGACGAGCACGGCGGCGCCCTCGGCGATGACGAAGCCGTCGCGAGTCTTGTCGAACGGCCGCGAAGCGGTACCGGGGTCGGACTTGTTCCTGGACAAGGCCCGCATCCGGTTGAAGGCGGCGACGAACAGGGGGGTGACGGCGGCCTCCGCCCCTCCGGCGAGCACGATGTCGGCCGCGCCGGAGCGCAGGAGGTCCCTCGCCACGCCGATCGCGCTCGCACCGGAGGCGCACGCCGTGCAGATCGCCATGTTGGGGCCCCGCACCCCGAACTCGATGGCCAACCGCCCGGCCGCCATGTTGAGCAGCCCCATCGGGAGGGTGAGGGCCGAGACCTTCCCCGCTCCCCTGTCGAGCAGCCGGGTCTGCTGGCTCTCCATCGTCGAGGTGCCGCCGGCGCCGGAGCCCAGAACGACCGCGACCCTGGTGCCGTCCCAGTCCTGGGGAGACAGTCCGGCATCGCGGACGGCTTCGCGCGCCGCTACGAGCGCGAACTGCTGGTACCGGTCGAGCTGCCAGGCGGTCCGCTCACCGAGGCTCGCGGCGGCGTCGAAGTCGGGCACCCGGCAGGCGAAGTCGACCGGGAGACCGGCCAGGTCGGGATCGGTGGCCGCCGTCGGACGACCTGCCACGACGCGATCCCAGTTCGCCTCCACGCCGATGCCCGCGGGCGTGATGAGCCCCAGGCCGGTGACCGCCGCCGCGAACCCGGGCATCAGACAGCCACTCCCTTCTGCCGCAACGCGCCGACGAGCTCGGTCAACGTCGACATGTTCTCCATCTCCTCGTCATCGATGTCGACGCCGAATTCCTGTGCGAGGATCTCGCCCAGTTCGACCTGTGCCAACGAGTCCAGTCCCATGTCGTCGAACGAGGCGTCGGAACGCAGGTCGGCCTGTTCGACCTCAAACCGGGAGGCCAGCAGTTCACTGACGCGGCTGAACAGATCGTCCATCACTTCTCCTATAAGTACTCTGACGGAAACTCAGATCAGGGAATCGGCCGTGATGTCCGGCCACTCCAGCACTGTGGAGCCCCACGACAGTCCCGCGCCGAACGCGGTGACCAGAACCCGTTGCCCCGCGCTCAGCTCACCGCTCGCGGCGGTTTCGGCCAGCAGGATCGGAATGGAGGCCGCCAGTGCGTTCCCGGTTCGATCGATGTTGGCCAGGACGCGATCGTGGGGGATGCACAGTTGCTGGGCGACCGAGGTGATGATGCGCAGGTTCGCCTGATGGCCTGCGAACCGGTCAACGTCCGTCGCCGACCAGCCCGCCCGGTCCAGCACCGTGCGCGCCGAAGCGGTCATCCGCGCCACCGCGTGCTGGTAAACCGCCCGTCCGGACATCGACAGGTACCAGTCCTCGGCCGGCACGTCAGCGTGTCCGAGCCCGTTCGCCGCTCGCTGCCGGGAGCCACCACCGAACACGGCCAGCAGATCGGCATGCCGGCCATCGCTGCCCAGGTCGAACGGGCCGATCGCCCCTGGCTCGTCGCCGTCCCCGCGGCGCAGCACCACCGCCCCGGCTCCATCTCCGAAGATCGGGGCCGTGGTCCGGTCCGCAGGGTTGACGAAGGTCGAGAACGCTTCCGCGCCGATGAAGAGCACGCTCTCGGCGACCCCGGTGGCGATGAGTCCCGCACAGGTGGCGAGCCCGTAGACGAACCCGCTGCAGGCGGAGGTGAGGTCGAAGGCCGCCACATTGCCCAGTCCCAGCCTGGACGCCACCTCCGGCGCCCCCGCCGGACAGGTCCGGTCCGGTGAGGTCGTGGCGAGCACGACCGCGTCGACGGCGAACATGCCCGCCGACTTCAAAGCCCGGACACCGGCCTCCACCGCGAGGTCCACCGTGGCCACTCCATTGGAGACGGTGCGGCGTTCCCGGATCCCGGTGCGGCTCTCGATCCACTCCTGCGTGGTGTCCAGCCGCGAACACAGATCCGTGTTGGTGACCACCGCCGGCGGCAACCACGCCCCTACACCCGCCAATACAGCACCGGTCGTCATTCGGCCCACTCCATCGCTCGACTGATCCCAACCGGACGTGACCCGCCAACGAAAAGCAGAAAAGAATGGGGCGGACCACATGGCCGATCAGCCATCACAATGAGCCTGACCGGACCAGATTTCGGAACCCGAGGTGAGCGTAAGAGGAGGAGAAGACGGGGACTTCAACCTCTGGACCTTCGGACACAGGCTTTGCCTTTCTGGCCCGGTCCTCCGCGACACAACCTTGACCTCGCAGCGTCCCTCGTCTATGCGGCGCGGGCGCACGTCTTGGAAGAGCGGTGCCGATGCGCCCGGTCGCTCGCCTGCCTGCTCAAGACGGCTGCCTCGGCCGCCCGCGGCGGACAGGAGCGGACTCGCGCCGACCCGCGGGGAACCCCGCAAGTCGCCCGCACTTGAGCGGGTGCCCCGACGTACACGCGGCACTGACCTGGTGGGCAAGAACCCCGGCGGCCGGGCACCGAACTACTGACAAATCGCTGCGGTGGGTGCATATTCCTTCACAGCGGGTTTCCTGAGAGCGGGAAACCTTCGCAGGCGGACAGAGCACTGCTGCCTTCCACGCAGCTCACCTCATCGGGCACCAGACCGCGCCTCCATATCAGGCCGGTTGACGCTGTCCGGATCAGCTGGATCAGTCGGTTCCGAGCAGTACGGAGACGAGCATTGAGCATGAAGACGATGCGTACGATCGCCGAGATACGTGACTACGTGGGGGAAATGCGCTCGCAGGGACGCACCGTGGGTTTCGTGCCCACAATGGGCGCGTTCCACGCAGGCCATGAATCGTTGATGGAGGCCGCGCGCCGCGAATGCGATGTCGTGGTGGTGTCCCTTTTCGTCAATCCTGCTCAGTTCAGCGACGACGGCGGCTTCGAGACCTATCCGCGCGACGAGCGGCGCGACGCCGCGATCGCGGCCCGGCAGGGCGTGGACGTGCTGTTCGCTCCGGAAACGGCGGAGATCTACCCTGACGGGTTCGCCACGACCGTGAGTGTGGGTGGACGGCTCGTCGAGATGCTTCGGCGCACGGGGTTGACCAAGGACGGTCAGCTCCCGGGAATGTGCACCGTGATCACGAAGCTGTTCAACATCGTGCAACCGGACGTCGCGTACTTCGGGGAGAAGGATCTGCCGCACTGGGTCGCGGTGGAGCGCTTGGTGCGCGATCTGAACCTGCCCGCGTCGGTCAAGGTACTGCCGACAGTGCGGGAACCCGACGGCTTGGCGATGTCGAGCCGCAACGTGCACCTGGGCGAGCACCGGCCGAAGGCCGTTGCGCTGCCGCGCGCGCTGCGCGCCGCCGCCGACTCGTTGAGCAACGGTGCTACCGAGACCGCCGTGCTACGCGAGCGGGCACTGGCCGCGATGGCGGCGGAGGTGTCCTCCGGCGACGTCGAACTCGAGTATTTCGAAGTGCTCGACATCGAAACCCTTGAACCGGTGGAGACGATCAAGGATCCTGTGCTGTTCGCCATCGGCGCCCGCGTCGGGCCGGTGTCCCTGCTCGACATCCTTCGGCCCGATCTCGGAGTCCCGAGTCCAAGGGACCCGGCCACCGAAGTCGCCACGCACGGAGGAGGCGACCGGCAGAGGGACGCGCATCCAGGCCACCTGTCCGCGGACCCTTCGTCGCACATCGAGATCTCTCGCCACAGCTTCGACGAACGAATCGGCTTGGTCAAGCAGCTGCTCGACGGGACCGGTGAATCCTACGAGTCGTTGAGCAGCTCCCTTTCGGAGTCGGACGTGCGCGGCAACATCGAGAATTTCGTAGGCGCGGTTCCGGTTCCACTCGGGCTGTGCGGCCCCCTGGACATTCGCGGTACGGAGGCCCGGGGGACGTTCGCGGTCCCGATGTCCACCCTGGAGGGAACTCTGCTGGCCTCGTACTCACGTGGCGCCAAGGTGATGAACCTGTCCGGTGGGTGCGAAACCCTGGTCTACGGCGACTACTTCCTGCGCGCCACCCAGCTCACCACCAACTCGCTCGACGAGTCGGCACGGCTCATCGCCTGGTGCAGGGAACACGAGGAAACCATTCGCGGGCTAGCGGTCGCCAGTAGCGGTCATCTGGGTGTGACGGGTGTTTCCTACGACTGCGTGGGCACTTCCGTCATCCTGTCGCTGCGTTGCACCACAGGCGACGCCATGGGAAGCAACATGGCCAGCAAGGCCGTGAGCCGGGTGTCCGATTACGTCAAGACCAACAGCGGGCTGGTCCAGGAGGAGTTCGTACCTTACCCGGAGGACAAGAAGAACATTCCCGCTCGCAAGAAGGGCAAGAAGGTCATCGCGCGCACGGTCCTGAAGGAGGACGTGGTGCGGAAGATGACCCGGGTGGGACTGGACCAGTTGGCCAGCTACATCCGCAACTACAAGAATGTCCTGGCCCTGCACGGGAGTCCGTCGCTCAACATCCACGCGGTCAACGGCATGGCCGCGCTGTTCCAGGCATTCGGACAGGATATGGCCTACTTGGGAGAATGCTCGCAAGCTGTGGTGGACTGCCGGTTCCTGCCCTCCGGCGACCTGGAGGTCTCCATCACCCTGCCGACCCTCATCCTGGGCACCGTCGGCGGCGGAACCGGCCTCCCCGCCTTCCGTGCGACGCTGTCCGTGGTCGACTGCTACGGGACCGGGAAAGCTCGCAAACTCGCCGAGATCATGGCCGCGGTCATACTCGGCGGCGAGATCGGGTGCGCCGCGGCCCAATGCAGCAACGAGTTCGTCGCGGCTCATGAGTTCCTGGGCAAGAACCGGCCCACCGACGCGGTCGTCCAAGTGGCGCGGCCACGTCTGCCGGTCGGCGAATCCGTCAACGACGCGACGAGGAGCTTGGCGTGACCACGGTGATTCAGAAGACCGGTGCCACCGCGTCGGTGAAGCAGGAACCGCCACGGACCGACCCGTCCGCCTTGCTTCCGGAACGAGAACCGTTCCGCGTCCTCGGCACTGCCCGATCCGCCGACACCGACACCGGACTGCTGCACACGCTGTACAGGGATGTCGTACGGGGCCGGCGCTACAACCAGCAGGCGACCGCACTGGCGAAGCAGGGCAGGCTCGCCGTCTATCCCTCGACCACCGGTCAAGAGGCGTGTGAAGTCGCGGCTGCCCGCGCTTTGTCGCCGCAGGACTGGATCTTCCCCACCTACCGAGACACGCTTGCCGCCATCGTCCGCGGCGTCGACCCCGTCGAAGCCCTGGCGGTGATGCGCGGGGACTGGCACCACGGCTACGACCCGCACGAGCATCGGGTCGCCCCGCTGAGCACGCCGCTTGCCACCCAGCTCCCGCACGCGGTCGGCTTCGCGCGGGCTGCCCGGCTGAAGGGCGAAGACACCGTCGTCCTCGCCATGGTGGGCGATGGCGGCACAAGCGAGGGCGACTTCCACGAGGCCGTCAACTTCGCTGCCGTGTGGCAGGCACCGGTGGTCTTCCTGGTACAGAACAACGGCTTCGCCATCTCCGTCCCGCTGGCCAAGCAGACCGCCGCACTGGCGCTGGCGGACAAGGCTGCCGGCTACGGGATTCCCGGACGCCTTGTCGACGGCAACGACGTGGCCGCCGTTCACCAGGTACTGACCGCCGCCGTGGAAAACGCCCGCCACGGCGGCGGGCCGACCCTGGTGGAGGCCGTCACCTACCGCATCGATCCGCACACCAACTCCGACGACGACAGCCGCTACCGCGACCCGTCGGACGCCGACACGTGGCGCGAGCACGACCCCGTTCTCGTCCTGGAGAGGTGCCTGAGCGACATGGGAGTCCTCAGTGACGCCGACATCGAGGACGCGGCTCGCTCGGCCGACGACTTCGCAGCCGACCTGCGCGAGCGCCACGGCCACCCGCCGAACCCCGATCCGATGACGCTGTTCTCGCATGTCTTCGCCGAGAAGACATCGCAGTTGCGCGAGCAGGAAGCGATGGTGCGAGCCGAGTTGCAGGCGGAAGGGAGCGACCAACCGTGACCAACTCTTCGACCACGATCGTGCCTTCGCCCCAGTCCTCGATGACGATGGCACAGGTGCTCAACACAGCGCTGCGGGATGCTCTTCGCTCCGACCCCTCCGTGCACGTCATGGGCGAGGATGTGGGCGCTCTCGGAGGGGTGTTCCGGATCACCGACGGGCTGGCCGCCGAGTTCGGCGACGACCGTTGCGCGGACACACCACTGGCAGAGGCCGGGATCCTGGGGACCGCCGTGGGAATGGCGATGAACGGTCTGCGCCCGGTGGTAGAGATGCAGTTCGACTCCTTCGCGTACCCGGCGTTCGAGCAGCTGGTCAGCCATGTCGCCCGCATGCGTAACCGGACGAAGGGCCGCATGCCGCTGCCGATCACCATCCGCATCCCATATGGCGGCGGAATCGGTGCGGTCGAGCACCACAGCGACTCCTCGGAGGCTTATTACATGCACACGCCGGGGCTGCACGTGGTCTGCCCAGGCACCCATGCCGACGCCTACGGTCTCCTGCGGGCGTCGATCGCCTCCGACGACCCGGTGGTGTTCCTGGAGCCCAAGAGACTGTACTGGTCCAAAGCCCAGTGGACGCCCGACGCAGACCTGGACGTCGATCCGGTCGGTGTCGCGGCGGTCCGTCGTCACGGGACTTCCGCGACGCTTATCACCTACGGACCGAGCCTGCCGGTGTGCATGGAAGCGGCAGAGGAGGCCGAGCAGGAGGGCTGGCGGCTCGAAGTGCTGGACCTTCGCTCGTTGGTGCCGTTCGACGACGAAACGGTGTGTGCAGCCGTGCGCAGGACCGGACGCGCCGTCGTGGTGCACGAGTCGGCCGGCTTCGCGGGAGCGGGTGCGGAGATCGCGGCGCGCATCACCGAACGGTGCTTCCACCACCTTGAAGCGCCGATTCTACGCGTCGCGGGGCTGGACATCCCGTACCCGCCGCCGATGCTCGAGAACCATCACCTGCCTTCCGTCGACCGGATTCTCGATGCCGTGGCCCGCCTGCAATGGGAGTCGGGCGCACCCGAGGGAGCGAGCTGACATGTCACCGATCCTTGAGTTCCGGCTCCCCGACATCGGTGAAGGCCTCACCGAGGCGGAGATCGTACGCTGGCTCGTGGACGTCGGCGACCACGTGCACGTCGACCAGCCGGTGGTCGAGGTGGAGACGGCCAAGGCCACCGTCGAACTGCCTTGCCCGCACGATGGAACAGTCACCTGCCGGATGGGAGAGGAGGGCGAGGTCGTCGCCGTTGGCAGCATCCTGGTGACGGTCGCGGCCACATCCGAACAGTCCCAGGAGGATGCGGGCAAAGTGCTGGTCGGCTCCGGTGTCCATACCGCGCCCGCACGTAGACGCCGTCGCGTTCGCTCGGGCTCCGTCCCAAGCCGGAGAGCAACGACCCCAGTAGCTCGGCAGGCACCGAGTCCGCGTACCGACGCGGCGACTCCCGTGGGTGCACCGGTCGCCGTGGTGTCGCCGCTGGTACGCCGACTCGCCAGGGAGAACGGGGTCGACCTGCGGACGGTCCAGGGTACGGGCGCTGCTGGTCTCGTCCTGCGCGCGGACGTCCAACGGGCGATCACTGCGACCCGCGGTGCTCATGCGGCCGGGCGCGCGGAGAGCGAGCGGATCCCGATCCGCTCGGTGCGCAAAGCCATTGCCGACAAGCTGTCCCGTAGCCGCCGCGAGATTCCGGACGTCACCTGCTGGGTGGACACCGATGCCACCGGCCTTCTCGCGGCGAGGGAAGCGCTCGGTTCCGGCCCCGAGCGCACCAGTCTGCTGGCACTGCTGGCACGCATGTGCGTCGCCGCCGCACTCCGGTTCCCTGAACTGAACTCCATGGTGGACACCGACCGTCAAGAGATCATACGGTTCTCTGACGTCAATCTCGGCTTCGCGGTCCAAACCGGCAAGGGATTGCTGGTACCCGTCGTGCACGGAGCGCACCGGATGTCCACGTCGGAACTGTCCGGTGAGATCGCGCGGCTCACCGAGTCCGCCCGGACCGGCACGCTGTCCCCGTCGGAGTTGACCGGCGCGACCATCACCTTGAACAACTACGGCCGGTATGGCATCGACGGCGCCACACCGATCATCAACCATCCCGAGACCGCGATGCTCGGCGTGGGCCGCATCGTGGCCAAACCCTGGGTGCACGGTGGCGAACTCGCGGTGCGCCAGGTCGTGCAACTGACCCTGACTTTCGACCACCGAGTCTGCGACGGCGAGACCGCATCCGGTTTCCTCCGCCATGTCGCGGATCGCGTCGAACAGCCGCTCAAACTCATCTCGTTCCCATAGCCGGAGGGTGGTAGCCGTGTCTCTCATCTCCATGCCAGAACGATTCACCGATGGCGAGGTCGACGTGTGCACGCTTCGCCGGAGGATTGATGTCATCGACCGGGACATCATCGAGCTGCTGCACGCTCGCCGGAAGCTGTCCCGGCAGGTTCAGCACGGCCGCACCGATACGGGTGGGCCGCGGCTTGTACCGGCCAGAGAAGCCGAGATCACCGAGACTTACCGGGCGAGCTTCGGTACCGCCGGTAACACCCTTGCTTCGGCACTGCTGCGGATTTGCCGAGGAGAGCCCGATGCCTAGAACACAGCAGGCTGCCTTGTCCGCCGTACCCGCCGCGCAGCAGCCGGTCTGGCCGGACCCGGCCGCCTTGCGGACGGCGCTGGCCGAACTGGCCGTGCAACCGCACCTGGTTTCCCCACGCGAGTGCGATCTGCTACGAGACCAGCTCGCCTTTGTGGCCGGTGGTGGAGCTTTCCTGCTCCAAGGAGGCGACTGCGCGGAAACCTTCGCCGGGGCCGCTTCGGAAGCCGTCGGCCGCAAGGTCCGGCTGCTCGGCCAGATGGCTGAGATCCTGGCCGAGCGGATGGGCCTTCCGGTGGTGACAGTGGGCCGCATCGCGGGGCAGTATGCCAAGCCCCGGTCGTGGCCCACCGAGTCCCACCTTGGGCAGACCCTCCCGAGCTACCGGGGCGACGCCGTGAACGGCCTGGCTTTCACACCAGCGGCGCGGACTCCGGACCCGCGCAGGCTTCTCCAGGCGTACCGCACGGCGGCCGGCACCTTGGCCGTGCTGCGCAAGCAGGACGAACCCGCCTCGCCCGGGGACTCGTTGCTGCCGCATCCGCGAACAAGCGACGGCGGCCCGGGCGGCAACGACTTCTTCACCAGCCATGAAGCCCTGTTGCTCCCGTACGAGGAGGCTCTTTGCCGTACGGATCCGTTGACCGGGCAGCGCTACGGCACGTCGGGCCACCTACTGTGGATCGGGGAAAGGACCCGGAACCTCGACGGCGCGCACGTGCGGTTCGCCGCCGGGATCAGCAATCCGGTCGGCGTCAAGCTGGGGCCGGCGGTGAATCCGGACGATGTGCTCGCGCTGGTCGACAAGCTTGATCCGCAACGGCAACCAGGGCGACTGTCGTTGATCATCCGAATGGGGGCGAGGAAGATCCGTGACCTGCTGCCGCCGCTGGTGGAGAAGGTGGCCGCCGAGCACGCGCCGGTGACGTGGGTGTGCGATCCCATGCACGGCAACACTTTCACCGCTGCCAGCGGTCACAAGACCCGCCTCTTCGACGACGTGTTCGACGAGGTCGCCGGCTTCTTCGAGGTGCACCGGACGCTGGGCACGCATCCGGGCGGACTGCACCTTGAACTCACCGGTGAGGCCGTCACCGAATGCGTTGGGGGCACTCCTGCGGTGCTCATGGAGGACCTGGATCGACGGTACGAGACGGCTTGTGACCCGCGTTTGAATGCCGATCAAGCGCGCGAGCTGGCCGTCGCAGTCGGGGGTCTGGCGGCTCGGCCATGACATCGGTGGTCCGCTGTTCCCGAGAGCGTGACCGCCGCACTCCGCGACCCGCACCGCTTTCGAACACCTGGACGACTACCGCTGAATGTACAGGTTTTCCCAGGACGGTGAGCGGTTACCCGGGTGGGCATGGCTACAAGAGAGTCCGGTGGGCCACCGGATCCGGAGCCGGAGCGGACGCCCGGTTTGGAACCGGGCGGGTCGGTGCCGCCCGGTGAGACTCCGCCGGAGTCGGGTTCGGCGACGGAGGGCGTCTCCCACCGGCAGGAGGCCGAGGCTCGGCCGGTGAAGTGGGTGTGGTTGCTGGTGACGGCGATCATCGTCATCCTGGTCGCCGGGTTCTTCGGGTTCCTGGCGCTCGGGTTGGTGTTCTGAGCGGTCGGCGTCCACTGCGGACATGAGAGGTTCCCGGGACTGTGCGGCGTCCCGGGAACCTCTCATAAGCGGTGGTTGTGATTTCCCGTGGGCGGTCGCCCATCAGGTTGCAGGTGGGCGGTTCGGCATCTGGCCGCCGGTCTGCGGCGCGCCGGTCGCCGAACCCGGTGAGGTGGTGCCGGAAGGTGCGGTGCCGGAAGGTGTGGTGGCACCGCCGGGCGAGGTGGTGCTCCAGCCCGTGTCCTCCGCGGCGCCGCGGCCGACCGTGGCCTCCTGCCGCGCCTGGGCCTGCTCCCGCTGGGCCCGGTCGTAACCCGAGCGCAGCATGTCGGCCGCGATGTCGCGGCCGCCGAGGCCGAAGGCCAGCGCCAGGCCGAGCGCGATGGCGCCCATCAGAGCGGTGTAGGTGATCTGGACGATGGCCGGCGCGATGCCGAGCTGCGTGAGGATCATGAACACCGCGATGCCCATCACCAGGGTCGGACCCACCGTCGCGACGATCTTGCCGGTCGGGGTGTCGCCCATCGTCCGCCGCGCGAGCCCGCCTATCGCACCCGCGACGAGCGCGGCCGCGATGAAGATCAGGATGGCGGCGATGATGTTGGGCACGTAGGCGAGGACCTGGTTCATGAAGTTCGTGACCGCCGCGATCCCGAGCGCGCCGAGGGCCGAAACCAGGCCGATGAGGAAGATCAGCCAGAAGCCGACCTTGCCGAGCACGCGCGACGGAGAGGCTCCCGGCGTGGCGCGGTCCATCTGACCGCCCAGCGGCGTGTCCTTGAGCCTGCGGTCGACGCCCATCTTGTGCAGGCCCTTCTCGACGACCTTCTGCACCACTTTGGCCACGATGTAGCCGATCAGCAGGATCACCAAGGCGCCGATGATCGTGGGGATGTAGGCGATCACGGCTTCGAGACCACCGAGCAGCGACCTGCCGATATCGCCTTGCGCGAGGAACATGGTGCTCTCCTTTCGATCGGCTCAGCGGCGGAATTCCCGGGCCGAAGAGGACATAAACGGCGCTGGTCAGCGACTGCCCGCAGACCTTCAACGCATTGCGACCGGACGCCCGGCCGCGGCCGGGCCACGCCCGGGAACACCGCCGGACTTTCGGCGCGTCGCTAACTCAGGGTGCCTGTTTTCACTCGAAAGAGTGGATTGAAACTTTCCGCCGGAATTGTGGAACCGGGAACGGGCAGAAAGGTAGAGGAGGAGCGCTTGGGCGGCGGGCAGCGGACTTGACTGACGTCTCGCGAGCGGCGTGGAGTGCCCGGCGGGGGGGGCGGCAGGTGTCGGCGGAGCGGGCGGCTGGCCTCGGCGGAGCGGGCAGCTGGTGTGGACGGAGCGCGCGGCAGGTGTCGGCGGAGCGGGCGGCTGGCCTCGGCGGAGCAGGCGGCAGGTGTCGGCGGAGCGGGCGGCCGGCCTCGGCGGAGCAGGCGGCAGGTGTCGGCGGAGCGGGCGGCCGGCGCCAGCCGGGCAGGGCGGCAGATCTCGTCGGGCAGGGCCGGTACCCGGCGTCAGGGCGTGGTGGCGGGCAGGGCTGGGTCGGGCGTTCGCCGGCTGGGTCTGGAGTGGCAGTGGTCCGTCTCACCGGCGCCGTGGGCCTTTCGGCCCGGGCGGCTGCGCGGTAGCTCGGCGAGGCTTGGTTTCGCCGGCCGGGACCGCGCGAACCTGGTCCACCGCGACTCCGCAGGAGGCACTTCGGAATCTCCTGGGAGTACGGCGTGGACATCCGGAAGCTGTCCGCCGGCCACGTACGAACCCCCGGCAATGAACGTCTGGAAGCAGAGGAACCCATGGCCTACCTCGAACTGCGTCTCCCCGACCTGCGGACCTCCGGTCCGCGCACCGTCGAGATCGGCCTCGACGGCCGGCACATCGGCACGATCGACCTGTGGACCTGCGTGCACTGCGAGCTGGCCACCGTGGAAGGCATCCGGGTCGATCCGGCCGCCCGCGAGCACCGCGGGCTGCTCACCCAGGCGCTCCGGCTGCTGTTGGACCGCCTCCCGGGCTACCGGTGGACCGGCTCGGCGGAGATGGCGGCGCAGGTCACCGAGTTCTGGGCGTCGCTCGCCTGGTGGCAGGGCTCGGCCAGCACCGCGGACTACTGCCTGCACATGCGTGCGGTGCCCGAGCACATCCCGGCCCCACGCGACGGCGGAACGGAGCAGGGAGAAGGCGCAGCGGAGCGCGGAGCCAAGCAGCCGCAAGGCGGAGCGGAGCAGCGGCAACCGGGACAGCAGGCGGAACCTCCCGGCCGGCCGGTGGTGCCGGACCAGCTGACGTGGTCCTGAGGCGGCGTCGCGGGCGGAGATGGCGCTCTGGCGGCGCTGAGGCGCTCTCCTGGAGGCGGAGCCGGGGGAGCGCTCCTCTGCGCCCCACGAAATCAGCTCCGGGAGGCATCGCACTCCCCCGTCCCGGGCATTCGCGCACCGGCGGCCGCTCAGCGTGCGTTCGGGGGTCCCGTCGCAGGGGGCGCGAGCAGGTGTTCTCGGCGTATCGTCGTGCGCAGGAACCGGTCGCTGTCCCGGCGTGCGAGGCCGCTATGGTCCCGCGCCACTGAGCAGAGGGCGTGGCGATGCGCGAACAGGATCCACCTCGGGAACACCCCTCCGAACCGGCCGAAGGCCCCACGGACGTCGGCGGCACCGAGCCGCGCGAGCCGAGCCGGGCCGACAGCGAAAGCGAACAGCCCGCGGCGGGCCGCGACGGCCGGACCGAGGAGAAGCCGCAGTCGAACGCGGTTCAGAGCGCCGAGGACGAGGAGCGCGACGACTGGGACGACTGGCAGGGCAGTTAGAAACAGCAGTTCCCGCAGAAACCAGAAACCCCTGCGCGAAAGAGAAGTCCCGCAGGAACACAGTTCCCGCAAGCATCAGCAGTCCGTATACGAAGCAGCAGTCCCGCAAGAACACAGTGCCCGCGGGAACAACAGCGCTCGGCCATTCGAATCGGCTTTCGAGCGCTCAACACCAGCGGGCCCAACCTGGGATGCCCCCGTGTGCGCGCGGAACTGAATGGACCTCGCGTGACGCATAATCGGAGCAGTTCGGCCACGACGCGGAGGGACGGGTGATCGCGATGGCCGCAAGCGGGCTCCGGCACCCCGCATGGTGCAAGGACACCGAACTCGAAGAGCGCATATACGAGCAGCTGGACTCCTCCGTGGTGATCCACTTCGGCAAGGCCATCAGCGTCGGCCGGATCACCGTGCGGCTGTTCCGCACCGACGTGCACGGCGAGCCCGGCCCGACGCGGGTCAGCATCCGGTGCGTCGACCGGGACGACCTGACGCTGGAGCAGGCCAGGCAGCTCACCGAGGACGGCCGGCTCCAGGAGTTCGCCGAGGCGTTGCAGAAGCTGATCGAGGAAGCGGGAACCGACTCCGAGGACGGGAGCCCGCGCGGACCGCATTCGGGGAGCACCGGCGGCGGGGACCAGCACGTGGCGGGCGCGCCGAATTCTCCGCCGGACGAGCGCTAGAGCCCCTCACAGGGACCGGAACCCTCGCGTCCACACTCAGCCGCCAGCGAACGTCGGCCGGGCGCGCGGAACACGACGGCCGACACCTCCGGCGAACTTGACGTTTGTCGGGCGGCGCTCACGGGGTAGTTGGCTTGTGGGTGTACGTGGGTGTCGACCCGATTGAGGTGTGCTGATGGCCCAGCTGGTAGCGGACCACGTCCTGGCGCGACTGCGCGAGTGGGGCGTGGACACCGTCTTCTCCTACGCCGGTGACGGGATCAACGGCCTGCTCGCGGCCTGGGAGCGGGCGGACGACCAGCCGCGGTTCGTGCAGGCCCGGCACGAGGAGCTGGCAGCGTTCGAAGCCGTCGGGTACGCGAAGTTCTCCGGGCGGCTGGGGGTTTGCGCCGCGACGTCGGGTCCCGGCGCGATCCACCTGCTCAACGGTCTCTACGACGCCAAGCTCGACCACGTGCCGGTGGTCGCGATCATCGGGCAGCAGGGCCGCTCGTCCCTCGGCGGCGCCTACCAGCAGGAGATCGACCTGCTGTCGCTCTACAAGGACGTCGCCGGCGACTACGTGCAGATGGTGACCGTCCCCGAGCAGCTGCCCAACGTGCTCGACCGCGCCATCCGGACCGCCGAGGCGCGCCGCACGGTCACCGCCGTGATCATCCCCGGCGACGTGCAGGAGCTGGAGTACACGCCGCCGAAGCACGAGTTCAAGATGGTGCCCTCCAGCCTCGGCTCGCCGCGGACGGTGTCGGTGTCGCCGCGCGAGGACCTGGAGCGTGCGGCGGAGGTGCTCAACGCCGGGCGCAAGGTGGCGATCATGGTCGGCCAGGGCGCGCACGACGCCGCCGACGAAGTCACCGGAGTCGCCGACAAGCTGGGCGCCGGGGTCGCGAAGGCGCTGCTGGGCAAGGACGTCCTGTCCGACGAGCTGCCCTACGTCACCGGCTCCGCCGGTCTGCTGGGAACCAGGCCGTCGTACGAGCTGATGCGCGACTGTGACACGCTGCTGATGATCGGCTCGAGCTTCCCCTACAGCCAGTTCTTGCCGGAGTTCGGCGACGCGCGGGCGGTGCAGATCGACATCGACCCGACGCTGATCGGCATGCGCTACCCCTTCGACGTCCACCTGCTCGGTGACGCCAAGTACACGTTGCGCGAGCTCCTGCCGATGCTGCGGTACAACGAGGACCGCGGCTGGCGGGAGACGGTCGAGGAGAACGTGCGCGGCTGGTGGGAGGTCATGGACCGGCGCGCCGAGGTCGAGGCCGACCCGGTCAACCCCGAGAAGGTCTTCGCCGACCTCTCCCCGCTGCTGCCCGACAACGCGATCATCACCGCGGACTCGGGGTCGGCGGCCAACTGGTACGCGCGGCACCTGAAGATGCGCGGGAACATGCGCGGCTCGCTTTCGGGCACCCTGGCGACGATGGGCCCGGGCGTGCCGTACGCGACCGGCGCGAAGTTCGCCCACCCAGACCGGCCGGTGTTCGCGCTCGTCGGCGACGGCGCGATGCAGATGAACGGGATCAACGAGCTGATCACGATCGCCGCGCACTGGCGGGAGTGGTCGGACCCGCGGGTGGTGGTCGCGGTGCTCAACAACCGCGACCTGAACCAGGTCACCTGGGAGCTGAGGGCGATGGGCGGGGCGCCGCAGTTCCTGCCCTCGCAGCAGCTCCCCGACTTCGGCTACGCCGAGTTCGCCGAGCTGACCGGCCTGCGCGGCATCCGCGTCGACGCCCCGGGCCGGACGCGTTCGGCGTGGGAGCAGGCGCTGAGCTCGGACCGGCCGTGCGTGCTGGAGTTCGTGACCGACCCGTCGGTGCCGCCGATCCCGCCGCACGCCGACCTGGAGCAGATGAACAACGTGGCCGCCTCGCTGGTCAAGGGCGACCCGGCCGCCTGGTCGGTCGTCCGGGAGGGCGTGAAGTCGAAGGTGCAGGAGTTCCTGCCCTCGCGCGACGATCGCAGGTGACCCGGGAGACGCGGTCCGCTGTGGACGGAGGTGACGATGCCATCCCCATCGCCGTACCGCGCGTCGATGGCCTGGCGGCTGGTGCTGGCCGCGGTGGGCCTGGTCCTGGTGGGCTTCGGCACCGCCGGGCTGGTCGCGCTCGGCACGGGTCCCGGGCTGGGGCTGGACAACGAGGCCGACGTCCTCTTCCTGCGGTTGAACTCCGGCCACAGCGTCCTGCTGGTCGTAGTGGGCGCGTTGTCGATGGGTTTCGCGACCAACCACACGGGCATGCTGCGGTGGTCGCTGTTCATGTTCGCCGCGTTCACCGCGCTTTTCCTCTACGGCACCGCGCAGAGCACCGCCGACAAGACCACGACGTGGTTCCGGCTGGACCCCGCCGAGATGTTCCTGCACGCGGGGCTGGCGCTGGTCGGCTTCGTGGTCGCGGTCGGCGCGGGTGCGGTGCCGTGGTACCGCAAGCGGCGTTCGGAGCGCTTCATCGGGACCGACATGGAGCGCAAGGACGCCGAACACTGAACGGCGCGTGCGTGGTCCGGGCGGTGCACTCCCGGCACCGCCCGGACCACGCGACCGGTTCACACCTCCAGCAGCCGGTTGAAGAAGCTCCGGTAGCGGTGGAACGCCGTCCGGAGGTCGTCGGTGGAGGGCTCGCCGTTCTTCCACTGGCCCTCGAGCTCCTTGTGCTGCGTCTCGAAGGTGGCCGAAAGCCGTTGCAGGACATCGGAAACCATGTTGTCCGCGTCGTTGACCGCGCGGCGGGGATCATCCACGAAGGCTCCTTGCACCGCATCCCACCGCGCACGCATGTCCTGTGCGACCTCGGTGGGCATCAGGTGGGCTTCACCGCCCTCCTGAGGGCGACCGTCCGCCTCGCCGCCGGCGGGCGTCGCGGTGCTCCGCATTCCGCCGCTCTCCTGCTGCGACGAGCCCTCCGCCCCGGTGGCGCCCGGTCCGGTCGTTGTCCAGCCGGCGCTTCCCGCGGACTCGGAACCGCGGTCCCGCGTCGCCGTCGTCGGCTGCTCCTGGCCGGACTCCTGCCGCGTCTGGTCGGGCCGCTGCGGGTTCTCTTCGTTGCTGGTCATGACCTGCTCCTTCGGATGCGAGTTCCGGCCTTGCCCGCTCACTGCCGCCGCTGTCCTCCCGCGCCGTCCTCCAGCAGTGCGTCGACCAGCGAGCGGTACGACGTGACGGCCCCGCGCAGCTGCTCGGTGCCGGCCTTCCCGTGTTGGTGTTCGACCGCCACCCCGTGAGCGGCCCGGTAGTGCTGCGCCACCTCGGGATGGTCCACCGACACGTCGTCGGCGCGCTGGTCGAAGTCGTCGACCGGGTAGCCGCGGTCGCGCATGATGCGCACCACGAGCACGTCGGCTTCCTCGACCGCACCACCGGGTTCGTCGACGAACCTGCGCTGGATCGCGTCCCAGTCCGCGCGGTAGCGCCGCGCGGCCTCGTCGGACACCGGGCGGAGCTCGAGCCTGTCGTGCCGCTTCTCCCGCTCGCGCAGGTCCGCCTCCGCCTTGCGGCGTCCGCCGGATTCCTCGACGGTGCGCGAGTATTCGGGTCCGAACCGCTCCCGGAGCCGTGCCGTGCGCCGTTGCCACAGCACGTAGCCGATCGCCAGGACCAGCAGCACCAGCAGCACGACGAGGACCACGATGACGATGGTGACCAGGCTGGCTGTGCTCATGTCGACCCCCTGACCCCGCAGGCGGGCCCGCGGCGCCGACGCGTCACCTCTCCCGCGTGCCGCGGGTGTCGGTGCCGACCGGTCGCTGGTCGCGTCTGCGAATTTCCCCCGTTGCCCCCTCTGCCTTCAGAAGTACCCCGCCACCTGCCCTGCAAACGGCCCTGCACGGCCGTGGCGGCGGAGGCCCCGTATCCGGTCCCGTGGGTTTCCGGCCGAACCGGATGGTCCACGAGCGGGGTTGACAGCGCCCGTTCGAGTGCGATGATCGGATTTCCGCACCACGCCGGGGAAATCGACCGCCGGCACGGATCGCGCGCCGCAGCGGGCGGCGGCGGTTCCGCGCGTCCCCCGTGGACCGGGCAGGCGGTGGGAGGTCAACATGACTCGGCCGGACGAATCCAGGCACACGCGGCTCACCCGCAACCTCAGCGAGCTGCTGCAGGAGCTGCGCGTCGCCCAGGCCGGCGTCCAGATCCTCTTCGCTTTCCTGCTCACGGTGGCGTTCATGGAGCGCTTCGCGAGCGCCGGGAGCTTCGCCCACGGCCTGCACATCGTGACCGTCCTGCTCGCCACCTGCGCGGCCGCGCTGCTCATCGCACCGGCGGCGTGGCACCGGGTGCTGTTCCGCAAGCGGCGGCGGGAGGAGATCATCCGCGCGGCCAACTGGTGCGCGCTGGGCGGCCTGGCCCTGCTGGCGGCGTCGATGACCGGCACGGTGCTGCTGATCGGGATCGTAGTCCTCGGGCCGGGATGGGGGACGGCGGCCATCGGGGCCGGTGTCGGCTTCCTGTTCCTGGCGCTGTGGTTCCTGCTCCCCTTGCGCATCCGCAAGCAGTGACGGTCCGGGGCGGTTCACGTCTCGGCGCGCTCGGTCCTCCCGGACTCGTCGGCGCGCTCGGACTCCTCGGCGTGCCGCGCTCGGCGCTGCTCCTCCCGGTAGCCGTAGGCGGCCTGGCGGACCGCGGCGTCGGTTTCCAGGCTCGAACCGAGCGATCCGGCGATGATCGCCATCGTGGCGACCATCCAGGCCAGCCGGGCGTAGGTGGCCGGGCCCGCCGGGTGCCCGACCATGTTCGCCAGCACGCTCGGGTCTATCAGGCTGATGGCCGCGACGAAGCTGACCACGTACACCAGGCCGTAGAGGCAGGCCACGCCCAGCGTCAGGGTCGCCACCGTCGAGGTGTTGTAGAGCAGCGCCACGCGCCGGTCGCGCACGCCTTCGCCGACGCGCTCCCAGAGCCCGTGCGCGGCGATCAGCCAGACGGTCATCAGCGTCAGGGAGAACAGCATGGCACCGGCCGCCCGCCAGGGGCTCAGCACGTCGCCGATCTGCCAGACCGTCGAGGTGAACAGCCCGAAGCCGGCGGCGGCCAGCGCGGCGGCCAGCGCGCTGGAGAGCCCCCACAGCAGCTGCCACGGGCGGTTGCCGCGCACCATGCCCGCCACCAGCCGGACCCAGCCGCGAACGCGCGTCGTCACGTAGCGGGCGTCAACGCGCTGGTTTTCCGGCACCGTGCGGCGCACGGGCGCCAGCCGGCCGATCGTCCTGCCCGTGCCCTCGGCCTCCACGAGGTCGTCGAGCAGCCGCGTCAGGATGCGCAGCATGCTCCGGTACGGGTTAAGGGCACCGAGCGCGGGCAGCGAGACCAGCGCCGCGCGGCGCCGGATGCTCGCGTCGGCCAGCAGCGGCCCCTTCTCCAGCAGCAGCGGCAGGTCGGTCAGGCAGATCGCGTAGCCCCACCCGTGCCGGTCGCGGAAGCGCTCCAGGTCCTCGAGGATGCGTTCGCTGTCGAACTCGCCCGCGGTCACCGGGTGCGACACGACCTCGACCACCCACTTGCGGCCGGTGCGCTCCCCCAGCCACTCGGCCAGCCGGTCCTTCAGACGGGAACCGACCTGGGTCGGCATGTCCGGGTCCGTGACCAGTCCGAGGACCTGGTCGGTTCCGCCGGAGTTCTGCGAGCTTTCCCGGTCCTGGTTCAACTGCGCCCCTTTCCGTCACGACTTCCGGCACCCCGCCGGTCGGCGAAACCGGTACTACCCGATCCCGAGCCGGTGGACACGAATTCGCCGCCCACCGGTGCATGAGGATGAACCGAAGAGGGTATCCCATGGCTGAGCCGATTCGAGGAGGCACACGTGATGGCCAACGAGGACAAGGCCGACCACAAGGCCGAAGAACTCAAGGGCCGGGCCAAGGAGAAGCTCGGAGACGTCACCGACACCGAGCAGCTCCAGGCCGAGGGTAAGGCAGAACAGGCCAAGGGCAGCCTGAAGCAGGCCGGTGAGAAGCTGAAGGACGCGGTCACCGGTACGAAGAAGAACAAGGAATAGCAGCTCTCGCAGCGTGATCCCGGGGTGGGGTCGGCACGTCCGTGCCGACCCCACCCCGTCGTGATGCGCTGGTTCGTCATGTTGTGATGCATTGGTTTGTCAATGCTGCCCTTGGATTTCGCGCTGGTTGCGGTGCATTCCCGCTGTTCCACTCGCGACTGCGACAGGAAGCGCGCATTCCATAGCGGTGCGGGCCCCACCCCGCACCGCTACGCGATCTGCAGCGCTCCTAGCGGTTGCTGACCGCCTTCTCCAACTCCTGCTTCGTCATCTTGGAGCGGCCCTTCACGTTCTGGCGCCTGGCGTCCTCGTAGAGCTGCTGCTTGGTCCGCCCGCCGGGGCCGGTGCGGTTGCCCGACCGGATGCCTCCCCTGCGCTGCGGCGGGATGTCCTGCGTCGAGGTCTTGCTCTGCTGGCGCGACTGCCCCTGCTGCGCGCGGTCCTTGTTCACCGTGCGGGCGGCGATCTCCTCGGCGCGCCGCTCGCTGGACCCGCGCTCCTTGGTCGACTCCTTGATGTGCTCGTACTGGCGTTCCTGCTTTCGGTTCCACGCTTGCGGCATCGTGCGCATCTCCTTCCACGAGCGCGTCGGGGTGTCATCCGGCGGTCGCCTGAACGGGCGGTTCGCGGTCGCCGCCGCCTTCTACGACGTGCGTTTCCGCCACCGCTCCGGCTTCCTCGGCGAGAACGGCGCAATACGCCCGCGCATAGGTTTCGCGAACCAGCGGAGACCGCGCCTTCTGTTCGGCCGAAGTCCCCGGACCTAGCTCATCGGGCCTCACTGCGAAGTCGACGAGGATTCCGCTCCCGCTGTCGTCGGGGCGTCCTCGTCCGGTACGCAGCAACCACCCCGCTACAGGGCTCTCGCTCGGCCCCACTCGCAATTCGACTTCGCCTGCCGCCGCCAGTTCGCGCGGATCCCGGCTATCCGCCAGTTCGTGCGCGGCGCGACGGCCCGCGTCTTCCGCGGCCGCCACGAGCCCCTCCCAATCCTGCTCGAAGAGGGGACCCGATTCGGGCTGCCGTTGAACAACCACCGAAATCTCACCACCCAACTCTGCCGGTCGGTTACCCGCGCGTCCGGCTGTCTAATCCCGACCGGACGGGGAGGCGGCTAACCCGATTCCTCGGTGGCCGAATGCGGCGCACCGACCGGTTTCGACTCCGGAGAACCGCGCTGCCTGAGGTACACGCTGAACACGGCCATCGAACCGACCGCGAGGAACTCCGACTGCCAGTTCTGCGACGTCCGGCTCCAGAAGTCACCACTGGTCAGGTACTCCGCGAAGCCGACCGAGGCCCGGTGGTGCTGCTCGACCTGCTGGTAGTTGTAGGCCGACCAGCCCGACCACGCCTGCACTCCCCAGGAAGCGAGGAAGATCGTGCCCATCACCAGGCCCAGCGACACGGAGAAGAGCTTCCGGCGCGCCCCGCGGGCCCGGGCCGAGGGCGGTGACCGCCGCCGGGACCACCGCCCGACCTCCTGCTCGGGGTCGGTCTCGTCGCCCATCCGTTCGGCGGGCTTGGACTCCGGCGACCCGAGTTGCAGCAGCCAGACCGTGGCGTAGACGTAGAGGAAGAACTGCAGGTACTCCGACCGCCAGTTCTCCACGACGTCGACGGCGAACTGCGAGGACATCAGGTAGGAGCCCAGCCCGATCCCGGGCAGCCCGTGCGACGACTGCTCCTCGTTGAATTCCGCGTGGCCCGCGAGCGCCTGCCCGGCGAGCGCGGCCAGGAACAGCACGCCGAAGGCGATGCTCAGGCCGTTGTTGCGCAGGCTCCGCGCCGGCGCGCCCATCAGGGGTGCACCGCGCTGACGGCGGCGAAGTAGACCAGACCCGCGACGAGGTACGCCGCGAACACGAACCTGCCCACCACTTCGCACCTCCTCGGCGGTAACGGCGGGTACGCCGGACGGACACGCCTGGTCGGCAGCAGGGGTACCCGCTCCCGATCAGAAAGCAGGCACCGGCGGGACCGGCGGTCACCCCGGCAGGGTGCCGGTCGCGGCGAACTCCAGGCGCCGGGCGACCGACACCGCCTGGTCGGCGAAGCGCTCGTAGAAACGGGCGAGCAGGGCGAGGTTGATCGCCGCCGCGACGCCGTGCGTCCACTCGGCGCCGGTAGCGGCGTCGAGCAGCTCGGCGTGCAGCGCGTCGACCGCGTCGTCGGTGTGCCGGAGCTCGTCGAAGCCGCCTTCGGCGCCCTCCCCGGACACCAGCGCCGCGAGCCGGGTGGCCATGTCGATGTCGAGCCCGGCCATCTCGCGCACCCGGTCGAGGAGCTCGGGCGGGACGGCGGGTGCGGGGTGGGCGCGGCGGGCGATCTCGGCGACGTGGGCGGCCAGGTCGCCCATGCGTTCGACCTTGACCGCGCAGTAGATCGTGGCCAGCACGGTGCGCAGCTCGGTGGCCACGGGCGCCTGCGTCGCGAGCAGCGTGCTCGCGTGCTCCTCGCACCGCTCGCCCGCCTCGTCGAGCTCGACGTCGTCGGCGATGACGCGCTCGGAAAGCTCCAGGTCGGCCTCCAGCAGCGCCCGGGTGGCCCGGCGCATGGATTCCGCGGCGAGCCCGCACATGCCGGTCAGCTCGCCGCCCAGCCGCTCCAACTGCCCGTGGAACTCCTCGCGCACGTTTCGAGGGTATGCCTCCGCGCGCACTTCGCAGGGGGACCGGCGACGAGTTTTGCCGCTGGGCCGCAAGGGAATCAGGCGAGTGGGCAGGTCAAGGCCAGACCACGGCCCCGCAACGCCGAAGCCCTGACAGCGCCGAGGAGGCGAAGATGACCTTCAGGCAGGCATGCGCGAAGGCGGCGAGCACGGTTCGCCGTTGGACGTCGACAGCGCGGACCAGCGGTGTAGCAGGCGGCGGAGGGCGCGATCCGTTGCTGCACACCGGTCCGCGGACCCCGCCGGACCCGCCTGGTGGGGTTTCCCAGCGGCCCCGTCGCGGAAAGCCCTGAGCCGGGCGTGAGCGCCGCGCACCGAACCCCTGCGAACGCGGCCGCTCGCGCCCATACCGAACGCCACGGCAGTGCGCTGACTCTGCGTAGTCAGTTCCGGTTTCCAGCGTGGGTGACGGGCCTGGAATCCTGAGAGGACGAACACAAAGGGTGTTCGCGTCTCGGTTTCCGGTGCCAATGTGGTCGGGTGCCAGCCGGCGGGCCCAGCGCCCGCCGAGGTGCTCCCGCGACCACCTCCCCCGATGCGTTGCCCACGTGGCGATCCAGGTGCGCACGCAGGTCGCGGGCCCCGAACCCCGACGTGAAAGGCCGCACCGCCGTGCGCTCCTCGCCCGCCAGCGCGTTCCGCGCGCTCAGATACCCCGACTACCGGCGGTGGGCCACCGCGGACTTCGTGTCCGTGACCGGTGCGTGGATGCAGAACCTCGGGCTCAACTGGTTCGTGCTCACCAAGACCGGATCGCCCGGCCTGCTCGGGCTTTCCCTTCTGTTCCAGGCACTTCCGGGCGTGCTGCTCGCCTCGTGGGCGGGCGCGCTGGCCGACCGGTGGCCCGCGCAGCGGGTGCTGTACGTGACGCAGGCGCTGCACGGCGTGCTCGCGCTGGTGCTGGCCGGGGTGGCGTGGGCCGACGGCCCGCTCGGCGCCGTCTACGCGATCGCGCTGGCCGGCGGTGTGGTCTCGGTCTTCGACGGGCCGGCGCTGGGGCGCTTCGGCTCGCAGCTGGTCACCCGCGAGGACCTGAGCAACGCGCTGGGCCTGGGTTCGATCCTCAGTTCGGGCGGCCGGATCCTGGGCATGGGGCTGGCGGGCGCGCTCGTGGCCGTGACCGGCGTTCCGGTGCTGTTCCTGATCAACGCGCTGAGCTTCGGGGCGGTGCTGTTCGCGCTGGCCCGCGTGCGGCCGGAAGGGATCCACCCCATCGCCTCCAGCCCGCCCGAGCGGGCCGGCGTGCGGGCAGGGGTCCGCTACGTGTGCGGGCACCGGCCGCTGATCGTGCTGTTCGCGCTGACGTTCGTGCTCTCCAGCCTCGGCCGCAACTACCAGGTGACCATGGCCGCGATGAGCCAGGGGCCGCTGCACGCGGGCGCGGCCGGCTACAGCACGCTGTCGGTCGTGTTCGCCGCGGGCACCATCGTCGGCGGGTTCGTGGCCGCCTCCCGTCAGGAGCTGACCCTGCACCTGGTGCTCGCGATGGCGCTGGGCACCAGCGTCCTGCAGGCGTTCAGCGGTGCGGCGCCCGACCTGTGGACCTTCGCGGTCGCGGTGTTCCCCATCGCCGTCGGCGCGGTCGTGCTCGACACCGCCACCAGCACGCGCATCCAGCTCGACTCCGACGAGGACATGCGCGGCCGCGTGCTGGCCGCCAAGGGGATGGTCACCGCCGCCTCGGGCGCGGTCGGCGGGCCGCTGCTGGGCTGGATGTCGGAGACCGCCGGAGCCGGGCACGCCCTGCAGGTCGCCGGGGCCGTCACGGTCGCCGCGACCGCGGGCGCCTGGGCGCTGTTCTCGTGGATGAAGGAACGGCGCGACCTGCCTCGGCAGCAGAAGTGGGCGCGGCTGGCGGCGGTGCACCCCGCGTCGCCGTCGGTGGACCTGCCGCCGGTGGCGGACAAGGCGGTGGTGCGTCCACCGCGCGGACCCCAGTGGCAGCGACCCGGCCGGCGTCGCACCGGCCGCATCGCCCGCCGCCGCAACCGTGCGCGTTCGCACGCATCGGTGGAGTGACCCGGGCTCGCCGCTTACCGCGGGCGGTGGCCGGGTACGCCCGTGGCCGTAGGGACCCGATGCGAAGGTGCCAACGCCATGGGTGAACGACACGTCAGGCCGAGCGACGACGCCGAAGGCGGCTGGGTGGTGACCGGCCCCGACCCCGGCTCGAGCGAGCACCGCACCACGACGCAGGGCGGTGCGGTCGACTACGCCAGGGACCGCCTGCTGGCCGACGGCGGCGGGAAGCTCTTCGTGCACGGAACCGACGGGGTTGTCCGGGAAGAGCGTTCGGTGGGCGAAGGGGGTGGCTCATGAGCGGCCCGCCGCGCGGTGAGCTGCTGCGCCTGCTGTCCGGTGTGGACTACCCGGCGACCAAGCAGCAGATCCACGAGAAGCTGGTGGCGCAGGGCGCTCCGCCTGCTTGCCTGGCGGCTCTGGAGGACTTGCCGGAGGGCACCTACGTGGAGCCCGACACGGCGCTCCAGGCCATCCCGTACCAGAGCGGGTGAAGCGGGCGCGCACCGCGCGCTGCGCCGTGCACCGGGCGGCCACGGGGTCGCCCGGTGCACTCGTGTCGGAAGGGCGGGCTGGTGGTGCACGGCGCCGGGTTGGGGTCGGGGCACGCGGTTGCGGGCGGGCTGGGGTGGCCTGGGATCTGCCGATCGGGGCTGCGGGGCGCGGTTGGCGGTCGGGGCCTGTCGGCGAGGCTGCCGGTCGGGCTCGGCCTGCCGATCGGGCTGCGGGTCGAGTTCGCGGGGTCGGGACTTGGTGGTCCGATCCAGCCGACGAGGTGGCCGGTCGGGCTCGGCGGCGGGCCTGTCGGTAGAAGGCCGGTCGGGCTTGGCGGTCCAGGACTGCCCGCCGTCGAGGCCGCCGTGTCGGCGTGTTGGTCGGGTCGGCGTGTCGGTCAGGTCGCGGTCGGCCAGGTCGGTGTGCCGGTCAGGTCGCGTGCCGGGCAGGTCGCGTGCCGGGCAGGTCGCGTGCCGGGCAGGTCGCGTGCCGGTCGGGTCGGTGTGTCGGTGTGCCGGTGGGGTCGGTGTCGGGTCAGGGGGTCACCGGGGTGCGGCCCACACCCCGCCAGGACAACCCCGCCCGCCGCAACACGTCCGGATCCAGATGGTTGCGGGTATCCACCACCACCGGGCCCTCCAACAGCCCCGCCACCCGCGTCCAGTCCACCGTCCGGAACTCCTGCCACTCGGTCAGCACCACCAACCCCGCCGCGCCCTTGGCCGCCTGATACGGGTCATCCACCAACGTCACCAACTCCGCCACCCCCGGCTCATCGCCCCGCAACCCCGGGTCGTAGGCCACCAGCTCCGCACCCCGCGCCGCCAGCAACCCCGCCACCGCCATCGCCGGCGAATCCCGCAGATCATCCGTACCCGCCTTGAACGTCAACCCCAACAACCCCAACCGCACACCCCGCAACGACGCACCCGCGCCCACCCCGCAGGCCTCGGCGACCTTGTCCACCATCCGCTCCCGCTGCCGCGCGTTGGCCGCGATCGTCTCCCGCAACAACCCGAACTCGAACTCCACCGACTCCGCCACCCGCATCAACGCCGCGGTGTCCTTCGGCAGACACGACCCACCCCAACCCGGACCCGGCTGCAGGAACGACTGCCCGATCCGCCGATCGAACCCCATCCCCTCGGTCACATCCGCGATATCGGCACCCAACCGCTCGCACAACTCCGCCACCGCGTTCACATACGACAACTTCGTCGCCAGAAAACAGTTCGCCGCGTACTTGACCATCTCCGCGCTCGCCGCGTCGGTCAGCACCGTCGGCGCCCCCAACCGCGCATACAACGCCGCCACCCGCTCCGCCGCGTCCTGCGAATCCGAACCCACCACGATCCGATCCGGATTCAGGAAGTCATGCACCGCCGAACCCTCACGCAAGAACTCCGGATTGCTCACCACCGCCACATCCGCACGCCCCACCAGCTCGGCCACCCGCGCCGAGGTACCCACCGGCACCGTCGACTTGCACACCAGCACACACCCCGCCGGCAGCAACTCACCCACCTCGGCCACCACCGACTCCACCGCCGCCAGATCCGCCGCACCACCCGAACCCATCGGCGTCGGCACGCACAAGAACACCACCTCGGCCTCGGCCACCGCCGCCGCCGACCCCACCGCGAACTCCAACCGCCCCGCGGCCAGCCCCTCACCCACCAACTCGGCCAGCCCCGGCTCCAGAATCCGCACCTCACCCCGCGCCAACACCGCCACCTTGGCCGCGTCCACATCGCTGCACACCACCCGATGCCCCAACGACGCCAGACACGCACCCGTGGTCAACCCGACGTAACCGGTCCCCACCACAACGATCCGACGGGCGAACATGCGTCCTCCTCCGGGAAGGTGCCGGCGGCGGCGACGGCGTGCAGCAGCCCCGGTTCGGCAGCCGCCGCCCGAAGCACCTCGATGCTGCGCCGCTGCGCCGGAGACAGCGGAGCGGGCCTCGTGCAGGAAGTCCCGATGCGGGTGTCGTAGGACAGCGCCCGGACGACGCTGGTGATGTCGACGCCGAGCCGGTCGCACAGCTGCGCGAGGTCGTTGAAGAACGACTGCTTCACCGCCGCGCAGCCGTTCACCGCGTGCGGCAGCAGGTCCGCGCTCCGCACGTCCGTGCGAACGACGGGCGCCGCGATGCCCTCGTACAGTGAATGGACCGCATCGCCGGCATCGTCCACATCAGACCCGATGACGACCGCGTCCGGCGTGAGCCACTGCGCGGTGGAGCATTCGGACTGCCGTGGATTGCTGATCAGCGCCAGGTCGCCGCGGCGCAGCCCGGCGCGCAGCGCATATGTCGATTCCCATGGTGGGCAACAGGAATTGACCACGACGGCCCCGGGCCGCAGGTGCTCGCGCACCGGCGCCAGCACCGCTTCGCCGTCGCGGGCTCCGCACACGAAGACGATCTCGGCGCGCCGCGCGGACTCGCCCGACCGGAGAACCTCGTGCCCCAGCACGGCAAGGCCCTCGGCCGCCACCCGGCACGGCCCCTCGGCGCCGACGACGAGGACCCGGCGGCGCGGGCCCGTCACGGCGGTCCCCCACGTGGCACGGCGGCGCACCGGTCGAGCTGCGCCGCGGCCGCCTCGATCACCTCGTCGGTGGTCAGCCGCAGCAGGCCGGGGTCCGGCTCGTCGGCGAAGGTGTCGCCCACCGTGCCCGTCCACAGCGCGACGTGGTTCGGGTCCTCCGGTGGCCCCCACTCCGCTGGGGACACCGGGCCGAACAGCACCACCGACGGCGTGCCGAAGCCGGTGGCCAGGTGCGCGACGCCGGTGTCACCGCACACCACCAGCCGGGCGCTCGCGACCAGCGCGGCCAGTTCCGGCAGCGCGGTGCGCCCCGCGAGCACGCTTTCCGGTGGCAGGTCTGCGAGTGCCGCGACCTGGTGGGCGCGCTCGCGCTCCTCGGCGCCGCCGGTGATCACCACCCGCCGGCCCCGCGCGGCCAGCCAGCGGGCCAGCGCGGCGAAGCGCTCCCGCGGCCAGCATCGGGCGGCGTGGCTGGCGCCGGGGTGCACGACGACGGCGTCCGGCGCCGGGCTCGTCGCGTCCGGGGGCCGTAGCCGGAGGTCGTCGTGATCGGCCGGGATGCCGTGGTGCCGCAGCAACCGGCACCATCGCCGCACCTCGTGCTCACCGCTCGGCCAGCGGGGTCCCTCCACATCGGGCAGAGCAGGGTTCGCGTGGGTGACCAGCCGCCGCGGACGGGCGGCGCGCAGAGCCGTGGTGCTCTGCGGACCCGAGCCGTGCAGGTTCACCGCGAGCTCCACCGGCGCATCCGGCCAGTCGAACTCGCGCATGTCCGGCGTCGGGTGCAGCTCGTCCACCGCGTCCACCAGCGGCAGCAGCGGCCCCAGACCACGCGGCGCGGCGAGGACGATGCGGTGGCCGGGGTGGGCCCGCCGCAGCCCGCGCAGCGCCGGGACCGCGGTCAGCAGGTCGCCCAGCCCCAGCGCCCGCAGGACGAGCACGGTGCTCGTCACGGCCAGGACCCTTCCTCCGACGAACACACCACCATCTCGCGGACCTCGCACCCGGCGGGCTGGCGCAGCGCGAACAGCACCGTCCGCGCCACGTCCTCGGGCCGGTTGAGCTTGGCGTCCGCCGGCGGCTTGTACTGCTCGTCCCGCCCGTCGAAGAACGCCGTGTGCATGCCGCCCGGCACGAGCGTGGTCACGCCGACCGAACCGGCCGTCTCGGCGGCCAGCGCCCGGGAGAAGCCGAGCACGCCGAACTTGGACGCGCAGTAGGCCGTCGCGTCCGGCACCGCCTTCAGGCCCAGCGTCGAGGAGCAGGTGACGACTGCTCCGCGGCTCTGCTTCAGGTACGGCAGCGCGGTGCGCACCACCGCCGCCGTGCCGAGCAGGTTCACCCGCACCACGCGATCCCACTCCTCGGCGGGCACCGAGTCGATCGGTCCGCAGGAGTCGACCCCGGCGGCGGTGAACACCGAGTCGAGCCTGCCGCCTGCCTTGCGGACCAGCTCGTGGACCGCCTCCTCGGTGGCCTCCCGGTCGGCGAGGTCCGCCCGGACGTGCGGTGCGTCGATCTCCGGGGCGGCGATGTCGAGCACGAGCGGGCTCCCGCCCTCCTCGGCCACGGCCCGGGCCGTCGCGGCGCCCAGGCCCGACGCGCCTCCGGTGATGAGTACGTTGCCGAGCGGCTTCATCGTTCTCCCTCCTCGGGTCGGTGCGTGCTCTACACGGCCGTGCTCAGACCGCTGAGCAGCCTCGTCGTCGAGTAGCCCTCGACCAGCGGGACGAACACGGTGCGACCGCCGTGGCGGTGGACCACGTCGGCCTCGGGCAGCGAGGCGAGGTCGTAGTCGCCTCCCTTCACCCACACGTCGGGCCGCAGCTCGTCGAGCAGCGCCGACGGTGAGCTCTCGTCGAAGACCGCGACGGCGTCGACCGGTTCGAGCGCCTCCAGCAGGTGCCTGCGGTCGGCCTC
Source organism: Saccharopolyspora erythraea NRRL 2338 (assembly GCF_000062885.1). NCBI lineage: Bacteria > Bacillati > Actinomycetota > Actinomycetes > Pseudonocardiales > Pseudonocardiaceae > Saccharopolyspora > Saccharopolyspora erythraea. Next base: position 6,266,418 of record NC_009142.1, read on the forward strand.
GCCGACGACCGGGCGGCCGGGGCCCTTGAGCCTGCGCACCGAGTCGTCGGAGTTCATGCACACCACGAGCGCGTCGCCCAGCTCGCGGGCACGTTGCAGGAGCCGCACGTGGCCGGGGTGCAGCAGGTCGAAGCACCCGCCGGTGGCCACCAGCCGCCCACCGCCGCGACGCACGTCGGCGGCGACGTCCAGCGCGTTGCGCCCGCCCGTGGCCCCGTCCTCCAGGGCGGGCCTGCCCGCGGTCGGGTCGGTGGCGACCGCCCGCTCCTGACTTGTGGCCAGGTGCGAGGCGCCGCCGTCGGCGACGAAGCGGCTGGCGGCGTCGACCGCCTCCGACACCGCGTCCGGGCGTTCGGAGCCCTCGGCCATCGTCAGCGCGACGGCGACCGCGAAGCTGTCGCCCGCGCCGCAGACGTCGGCGCTGGACCTGACCGAGCGGGCGCGGGGCACCGGGAAGGGCTGACCCCTGTGCGGGGGGACGAGCATCGCCCCCTCGCACCCCAGTGTCACCGCGACCGCTCGGCACCCCCAGCGCCGCAGCAGCTCCCGGCCCGCGCCGGCGGCGGAGTCGAGGTGCTGCGTTCCGGTGAAGTACGCGGCCTCCGCGCGGTTGGGCACCACCAGGTCGGCGCGCTCCACCGGTTCGGCACCCCTGCCGTGCGGATCCCACACCAGGGGCACGTCGGAGGGCAGCCCGCGCAGGGCGCGGCGCAGGGAAGAGTTGCGCGTCGTGCCCCGTCCGTAGTCGGCGACCAGCACCGCGCCCGCGTTGTTGAGCACCGGCGGGAGGTGCGCGCCGAGCGGCCCGTCGAGCACCTGGCCCTCGCCGGAGTCGACCCGCAGCAGCGACTGGCCGGCGACCCGCACCCGCGTCTTGCACGGCGTGGCGCCCTGGAACGGCAGGTCGACCAGCCGGACGTGCTCGGCCAGCAGTCCGCTCAGCTCGCGGCCGTGGTCGTCGGTGCCGACACCGGCGACGAGCACGACCTCCACGCCCTGGCGGGCGGCGATCAGCGCGGCCAGTCCCGCACCGCCGGGGCGGCGCCTGCGCGCGGTGACGTCGACGACCGGCACCGGCGCGTCCGGGCACAGCCGCTCCGCGGTGCCCTCGATGTCGATGTCGAGCAGGGCGTCACCGACCACCACCAGCGGACCGCGCATCACCGCACCGCGCTCCTCTCCTCCTGCCGGGCGCCGGCGACCTCGTCGAAGACCGCGCACAGGGCGTGGATCAGCGCGAGGTGCATCTCCTGGACGGTGGCCGGGCTCGGTGCCTGCACCGCCACCGCGTCGTCGCAGACGGCGGCCAGCGTGTTCGGCGCCGGGCCGGTCAGCGCCCAGGTGCGCATCCCGATCTCGTTGGCGGTCTTCACCGCGGCGATGACGTTCTGGCTGCGCCCGCTGGTCGACAGGGCGATGAGCACGTCTCCGGGCCGGCCGTGGGCGCGCACGCCCCTGGCGAAGACCTCCTGCTCCCCGTAGTCGTTGAGGATCGCGGTGAAGGCCGAGGTGTCGGCGTGCAGCGGGATCGCCGCGTAGGGACTGCGGTCGTGCAGGAACCGCCCGGCCAGCTCACCGGTCAGGTGCTGCACCTCGGCGGCGCTGCCGCCGTTGCCGCACGCCAGCAGCCTGCCTCCGGACTCCAGCACGGTCGCCAGGTGCCTGCCCCAGGAGTCGATCGACCGCGCGTACCGGCTGGCCCGCGAGGCGGAGTCGGCCAGCGCGGTGAAGTGTTCCTCGATCATGGCTTGCCTCCTGTCGACGCCAGGGGCCGGTGCAGGGTGCGGGCCCGCTGGTAGACGGCCTCGGTCTGGGCGGCCAGCCGGTCCCAGCCGAAGCGCTCGCGCACCCGGCGGACCCCGGCCCGGCCCATCTCGGCCCGCCTGCGCGGGTCCGACAGCAGGTCCCGCAGCGCGCAGGCGAGCGCGGAGCTGTCCTTCGGCGGCACGAACAGCCCCGTCCCGCCGTCGGCCACCGAGTCGAGATGCCCGCCGACCGCGGAGACGACCAGCGGCACGCCGCAGGCCATCGCCTCCAGCGGGACGGTCCCGAACGGCTCGTACCAGGGCACGCTGACCACCACGTCGGCCGACCGGTACAGGGCGGCCGCGGTGTCGTGCGGCACCTGCCCGGTGAAGCGCACCCGGTCGGCGACCCCTGCCCCGGCGGCGGCCGCGCGCAGCCGGGCGACCTCGGGATCGCCGTCCCAGTCGCGGTGCGCCGGCCCGCCCGCCACGACCAGCTCCGCGCCGGGCACCTCGGCGAGGGCCCTGATCGCGGTGTCGACGCCCTTGCGCTCGACCAGGCGGCCGATGCTGAGGATGCGCGGCGCGTCGCCGCAGCGGGCGACCGGTCCCTCCGGGGCGAACTTGTCCAGGTCTATGCCGCAGGGCACGATCGCCGCCCGCTGCGGCGGCAGCCCGATCTCCTCGAGCTCGCGCACCTCGTCGGAGCAGGTCGCCACGACCACGTCCGCGCCGCAGGCGAGCTCGCTCTCGATGCGTTCCCGCTGCGGCGGGCTGGTGTCCTTGACGCCCTGGTGGCGGCGCTTGACCCGGCCGAGCGCGTGGAAGGTCTGCAACAGCGGGACGTCGAGGTCGCGCAGGCCCCGGCGGGCGGCTACCCCGCTCATCCAGAAGTGCGCGTGCACCACGTCCGGCCGCTCCAGCCCCCAGCGCACCGCCAGCCGGTCGCCGAACTCGGTCATGTGGGGCAGCAGGTCGTCCTTGGGAATCGGTTCGGCGGGGCCGGCGGGCACGTGCTCGACGGTCACGCCCGGCGCCGCGCGCACGCTGGGCGGCAGCTCCGGGGAGTCCCGCCTGGTGTGCACCACGACCTCGTGCCCGAGCCGGGCCAGCCCGGTGGCCAGCTCCGCGACGTGCACGTTCTGACCGCCCGCGTCGGCTCCCCCGAGCGGGGCGAGCGGGCTCGCGTGCTCGGAGATCAGCTCGATCCTCATCCGGTCACCTCCTGCAGAAGCTCGTCCCACGCGGCGAGGAAGCGCTCGAGCGGGTACCTGCGGAGCGCGGCGGCCCGTGCCGCCCGCCCCATCTCCTTCGCCCTGCCCGGGTCCGCGACCAGCTCGCGCACCGCGTCGGCGAGCACGTCCGGCCGGGTCGAGACCACGCCCGCGTCGGCGGGCACCGCCTCCACGGCCTCGGTCGCGGCCAGCGCGACGACCGGCATGCCGAGCTGCATCGCCTCCAGCAGCGCCAGGCCGAGCGAGGTCCAGCGGTAGGGGTGCACGTAGACGCGGCGCGCGGCCAGCTCGCGGTGCATCGCGTGCTGCGGCAGGTCCTCGTGCACCCGCATCCGGCCGGCGGGCAGGCCGAGGTGGTCCGGCAGGCCGCGCACGCCCATGCCGAACACGTCCAGCGGCGCGGCGGCGGCGAAGGCGGGCAGCAGGTCCGAGCCCGTGATCCGGGCGCGCCGCACCGGTTCGTTGACGACCATGCCCGCCCGGTCGAGATCACCGGTGTAGTGGTGGCCGGGATCGACGATGCCGTGTTCGATCACCCGTGTCGGCGCGGCGCCGCTCTCCCAGAAGACCTCGTTGAAGTGCGTGACGTGGACCAGCGGGATGTCCGCGCGGTCGGCCATCGGATGCCGGGTGGCCGCGGCCGGGCCGCGCGGCGTGTCGTGCTCGACGTAGACGGCGGGGACGTCGACACCCGGCCGCCTGCCCAGCCAGCGCTCGGCCAGCTCGATCTCGTGCGGGCGTTGCAGCACGACCACGTCGACGGGTTCGGCGCGCAGCTCGGCGGGCGAGCGCTCGACGGCGTTGTCCGGCCAGGGGAACGTGCGGGCGCGTCCCCGGCCGTCGGCGTCGCGCCGCGGGGTGCGCGGGACGACGTAGGTGTGGTCGCCATGGACGAAGGACGTCGTCCACGAGCCGTGCACGTGCCAGGTCAGCACCCTCATACCGCCTCCCCGGTGCCGACGCGGCAATCCCGCAGGCGCTCGACCGCCCGCACGACGTCCTCACCGCTGACGCCCGCCAAGCACGGATGGCCCGGCACCGGACACTCGCGGGCGCGGGTGTCGCGGCACGGCGCGGCCTGGTCGCCGAGCAGCACCACCGGCACCCCGTACGGCGCCCACCGAAGCGGCGAGACCACCGGCGCGAACAGCGACACGACCGGTGTGCCCACGGCGGCGGCCAGGTGCGCGGGGCCGGTGTTGGGCGCGACGACGACGTCGGCGCCGTCGAGCACCGCGGCCAGCTCGGCCAGGTCGGTGCGGCCGCCGAGGTCCAGGGCCCGATCGCCCGCGGCCTCTGCGGTGAGGTCCTTGTCGGCCGGTGCGCCCGTGACGACGACCCGGTGCCCGGCCAGCACCAGCGCATCGACGTGGCCCGCGCTGCGCTCCGGCGGAGCCTGCCGCGCTGGCGCGGAGGCACCGGGGTGCACCACGACGTAGCCGGGTTCGCCGACCAGCGCCGACACGTCGGGCAGCGGGCGCCGCACCGCGAGCCTGCCGTCGTCCCCGGGCGGTGGCTCGAAACCCGCCGCGCGGGCCAGCGACAGGGCGCGCTCCGGTTCCGGCGGATCGCCGTCGACCCGGTGGCGCAGGTCGAGCAGGGAGCCCGGGTAGTCCTCGCTGATCGCCCCGATCCACCCGACGCCGGCCATGCGCAGCAGCAGCGCCAGCGGCAGCGGCGACTGGTGGAAGGAGGTGAACACCACGGCGGCGTCCGGGCCGATCTCGCGCACCCGCCGCACGAACCGCGTCATCTCCTCGTCGGTGACCGGCCCGGGTTCCGGGTCGATCCACGGCGCGCACCACTCGACGACCCGGTCCACGCCGGGAAGGAGCTCGCCCGCGGCACTTCCGCGCGGGCCCGCGAGCAGCACCACCTCGTCGGCGCCCGCGGCCACGGCCCGGATGGCCGGTCCTGCCAGCAGGACGTCGCCGGCGTTGTCGAGCCGGACGACAAGGACCCGGCCCGTCACCGCGCCGCCTCCGCCAGGATCCGGGTGACCGCCTCCGGCACCGTCCGCGCGACCTCGGCGTTCTGCCACGCCCACTGGATCTCCGGTGCGAGGGTGCGTTCGGTGGGCACCAGGATCGCCCTGGCTCCGGCCGCGCTCGCGGCGTCGACGTCGGCGCCGGTGTCGCCGATGACCACGCAGGCGCTCGTGGGCACGTGCAGCTCGGAGGCCGCCCGCTCGATGAGGCCGGGCGCCGGCTTGCGGCAGCCGCAGCCGTCGGCGTCGCCGTGGACGCAGACCTGCCAGGTGCCGAACGGGCCGAGGTGGCGCTCCACCTCGCGGTTGACCGCGGCGACGTCGGACTCGTCGATCAGTCCTCTTGCGACACCCGACTGGTTGCTGACCACGCCGATGCCGATCCCGTTGGTGCGCAACAGGTCCAGCGCCGCACGCACTCCGTCGACCGGGCGTACGCGCGCGGGGTCGCCGTTGTAGGGGACGTCGTGGATCAGCGTGTCGTCCCGGTCGAACAGCACCACCGCGGGCCGTCCCCGGCGCCGGCGTCGCCTGCGGGCCTGCCGCAGCTCCCCGCGCAGCCGGTGCCAGGTCGCCGCGGGCGGGATCAGCGTGCTGGTGACCAGCATCCGCGCGACCTCGGCGGCGTCGCGCGGCCCGGGCGCGATGCGCAGCGCGGCGAACTCCGCGGTCATCCCGAACCAGACACCGGCGGTCACCGCGGAGACCTTGGTCCACTTCGGACGCCTGCGGCCGGCGAGCGCCAGCGCCCCGGTCGCCACCAGGGACGCGGTGGTGAGCAGGTGCTTTCGAGGCCGCCCCGGGCCCTCCCCGATCTCGGTGCGCCACGAGCGGCCGTGCTTGCGGCGCATGATCGCGTTGTCCTGGTTGCCCGCCTGAGCTCGGACGCTGGCCAGGAAACCGGCCGGGCGCACCGGGTGGACGGTGGTCCGGGTACCGGAGACGATGCGGTAGCCCATGGCCCGCACGCGCAGCGCGAGGTCGGCGTCCTCCCGGAAGGCGCGCGGGAACTCCTCGTCGAACCCGCCGGCCATGGTCAACGCGGCGCGGCGGTAGGCCATGTCGGCGGTGATCCACCGCGCGCGGGCGAGCCCCGCGGTACCGCGTTCCCAGTCCGTCGCCCGGCGGTGCCGCGGCAGCGGCACCTCGATGCGGGCCTGGCTCGCGCCCACGTCGCCGGGCAGTGCGCCGATGTCACGTCGTAGAGCGCTCTTCCAGTCCGGTCCCGGCACCACGTCGTCGTCGAGGAAGACGACCCACTCCGCGTGCGTGTCCTGCCAGCCGGCGTTGCGCGCCGCGGCCGGTCCGTGCCCTCCCGAGCGGACGACCCGGGTCGGGAAAGACGTGGGCGGAACCTCCAGCGGTGCGGGCGGATCGCGACGGTCGTCGACGACGAGCACTTCGACCGGCTGCGGGCCCGGCAGGTCCTCCAGCGCGGCGAGCAGCACGCCGAGGCTCCGGCGCCCGGTCGTGGGCACCACGACCGCGTAGTCGACGAGGCCCGCGCTCACCGCCGCACCCCCGGCCTCCTCACCACGAAGGGCCCGAGCACCAGCAGGTCGATCGGAGAGGCACCGAAGCACTCCAGCGCGTCGACGGGGTCGTCGACCATCGGCCTGCCCGCCGTGTTGAAGCTCGTGTTGACCACAGTGGGCAGTCCGGTCCGCGCGGCGAACGCGTCGAGCACGCGGGCCAGCAGCGGCTCGCGATTCCGGTCGACGGTCTGGATGCGCGCCGTACCGTCGACGTGCACTACGGCCGGTATGCGGTCGCGCCACTCCTCGGCCACGTCGTGCACGAAAAGCATGTACGGACTGGGAATCGGGCCTCGGCCGAACAGCTCCGGTGCCCGTTCGGTGAGCACCATCGGCGCGATCGGACGGAACTGCTCGCGGCCCTTGACGTCGTTGAGACGTTCGAGGTTGCCCGCGTGTCCGGGGTGGGCCAGCAGCGAGCGGTGCCCGAGCGCCCGCGGCCCGAACTCGGCGCGCCCCTGGAACCAGCCGACGATCTCGTCGCGCGCCAGGGATTCGGCCACTTCCTCGGCCAGGTCGTCCGGACGCTCGTACGGAACGCGGGCGGCGTCGAGCTTCGCTGCCAGCTCGGCCTCGCCGAAGCCGCGTCCCAGGTCGGCACCGCTCATCGGGCGGACGGCCTCCCCGCTCTCGGCCGCCACGTGCAGCGCGGCACCGAGCGCGGTACCGGCGTCCCCGGCCGCGGGCTGCACCCACACCTCGTCGAACGGCCCCTCGTCGGCGATGCGCGTGTTGGCCACGCAGTTCAGCGCGATGCCGCCGGCCATCGCCAGGTGCCGCCGGCCGGTGCGGTCGTGCAGCCACCTCGTCAGCTCCAGCAGGACCTCTTCCAGCCGCACCTGCACGCTGGCGGCCAGTTCGGCGTGCGCGGTGAGCATCTCGTCGCCGGGACGGCGCCGCGGCGCCCAGCGCTCCCAGTCGATCGGGGCGACGGTGAAGCCGCCGTCGGCCACGCGCACGAGTTCCGCGAAGTCGGAGAGGTGAGCCGGCTTCGCGTAGGCGGCCAGCGCCATCACCTTGTACTCGTCGCCGGCGCGGTGGAAGCCCAGGTGCTCGGTCAGCTCCTCGTACATCAGCCCGAGGGAGTGCGGCAGCCGTTGCTGCGCGTGCACTTCGAGCTTGCCGTAGCGGTACTCCCCCGCCAGCATCGACGTGCTCTCGCCCCGCCCGTCGGCGGTGAGCACGGCGCAGTCGCCGAACGGCGCCGCGAGCCCGGCCGAGGCGGCGTGCGCGTAGTGGTGGGGGACGAACCTGCTTCGCGCGTGTTCGATCCCGGGCAACGCGGTGCGCAGGAAGCGCGGAGCGCGTTCGGCGTAGGTGGTGCGCAGGTCCTCCCAGCCGGGGTCCAGCCCGTCCAGTCCGTTGTCGACCAGCGTGGGTTCATAGGAGAAGGCGACGACGTCCACATCGGCCGCGGAGATGCCGCCCTCCCGCAGGCACCACGCCGCCGCGCGCTCGGGCTGTTCCCAGGCCGAGAACGGCACCGGCTGCTTGCCGTGCTTGCGCCTGCTGAAGCGCTCCTCCTCAGCCGCGGCGACCACGTCGCCGTCGACGACCAGCGCTGCGGCGGGGTCGTGGAAGACAGAGTTGATGCCGAGGATGCGCACAGGCTCCTCCACAGTGGATGTGAATGATCGGTTGTGGCCAGAAGCGCTTGTGCTACGCGCCACCACCTATACCGCTACCCTGCGAAGCGACTCTCCAAACGGCGAACCGCCGAACCGCAGGCGGTATCGATCTCCGCAGGCGTGGGAAATCGCCTATGAAGAACCACTTTCGGAGATCCGCCGCGCGAGAGCCGCTACGCCGCGTGCGGTTACCGCTTCCGTATTCGGGTTACACGAAGGATGCGTCGACGACGAGGGGTGATGGCGTGCGTGTGCTGGTGGTCGGCTGGGCGAGCTTCCTGCACGGGGAGGCCACTGCCGGTGACGTGGCCGCCATGGAGCGCGTGGCCACCGCGCTGCACGCCGCCGGGGTGCCTTGCGACTGCGCCTGGAGCCCGGGTTTCGAACCCGGTGCGATGAGCCTCTCCGAGGCGGAGCCCCGTGATTACACCGACGTGGTCTTCACCTGCGGTCCCGCGCAGGGATGGCAGCTGCGCGAGCTGCACCAGCGTTACGCCCGCTGCCGGCGGATCGCCGTGGGCGTGTCCGTCGTGGACCCGGGCGATCCCGCGGTCACCGGCTTCGACGTCGTGCTGGCACGCGACGGGCCGGGAACACCGGTGCAAGATCTGGCTTCGCACCGACCATGCCGCCCGCTGCCGGTCGCCGGAGTCGCTCTCGCACCGGGACAGCCGGAGTACGGCGACCGGCGCCGCCACGACGAGTTGCACCGGGTGTTGCGGGAGTGGATCAACGCGCTCGACTGCGCACCTCTCGAACTGGACACCCGGCTCGACACCGGCGACTGGCGGCACTGCTCCACACCGGAGCAGTTCGCCGTGCTCGTGGGGCGCACCGACGTGGTGCTCACCTCCCGCCTGCACGGGCTCGTTTTCGCGTTGAGCAGCGGAGTTCCCGCGCTCGCGGTCGACCCGGTCGACGGCGGCGGCAAGGTCTCCGCCCAGGCCGAGGCGTGGAACTGGCCCGCGGTGGTCGGTGTCGACGAGGTCCTGCAGTCGCGCAGGCCGTGGGAGGTGCTGGACGACTGGTGGTCATGGTGCACGTCGCCCATCGCGCAAGCCCTGGCCCGGATGCGGGCGCGCACCGACGTCGACACCAGCCGGGGGCTGACCGAACGAATGCTCGCCGAACTCCGCGGATGCGCGGTCGCCGGTTCCGGGGCCGACGACCGGCAGGGCTGACAGGAGGTGCCACATGGCCGGGCCGGTGGTGCGAACCGGTCGTTCCGCCACGGCGGCCACCGCGGAGGTGGCACGCCTGCTGCGGATGATGTCCACCGCGCGCACGTGGACGCCTGTCCTGCACTGGGGACTCGCACTCGTGGTCGACGCGGTCCCGGGCGCGGAGATGGCGAGCGTGGTCGTCAGCGACCGCGGGCGGCTGCGGCCGGCCGGTTGCACCGACGAGCGGGCGTGGCGGGTCGACCTCGCGCAACGGCAGGCGGGTGACGGACCGTGCGTGCAGGCGCTGCACGCGGGGACCACGGTGCGGGCCGACCTCACCGAGGTCAGAGTGCACTGGCCCGCTTTCGCGCGCTCGGCACGCGAGCAGCACGTGCACGGCTTCATCTCGGCGCCGCTGGCCCGCGGCGACCCCGGGCCCGCGGCGCTCAACCTCTACTCGGGACGTTCGCACGCCCTCGACGCGGTCGAGCAGCCGCGGATAGACCGCGTCGCCCACCTGATCTCGATGTCGTTGCGCGGCTTCGGTTTTCCGGACTGACCGGGCGTTCACGACCGAATAGGAGAGCACATGCCGGCTTCCCACGACACACCCGCTCACACCGGTCGTCGCGCGGCTTCGACGGCGGGAGACGACCTGGCCGACCGGAGCGGCCCGGCGCCGCGCACGACCATCGTCATAGCCACCCGCAACCGGGCCGAGGAGCTGCTGCGCACGCTTCGCGAGCAGCGAACGGCGTTCCCGCGCACACCGGTCGTCGTGGTCGACAACGGTTCCGACGCCGACCTGAGGCTGCTCGTGGAGCCGGAGTTCCCCGATGTGGAAGTCGTGCGCTCGCCGCGCAATCTCGGCGCGGTCGCCCGCAACCTCGGCGTGCTGCGGGCTCGGACGCCCTACATCGCCTTCAGCGACGACGACTCCTGGTGGGAGCCCGGCGCTCTCGCCGAAGCCGAACGCGTGCTCGACGACCACCCCGCCGTGGCGCTGGTCGCCGGGCGGACGCTGGTCGGCGCGGACGGGGCGCCGGACCCGGTCACCGACCTGATGCGGGACAGTGCGCTGCCCCGCACCCACCCGATGCCGGGTCCGCCCGTTCTCGGCTTCACGGCGTGCGCGGCCGTCGTGCGCAGGCGGGCGTTCGCCGAAGCGGGCGGATTCAGCCGGCTGCTGTTCTTCGTCGCCGAGGAGAAGCTGCTCTCCTACGACCTGGCGGCCAAGGGCTGGGACCTTTGCTACGTCAGTTCCGTGGTCGCCCACCACCACCCGTCACCGCACCGGCCGCCGTCGGACTGGCGCCGGACTCTCGAACTGCGCAACAACGCGCTCATCGCGTGGATGCGCAGACCAGTCCGGGTCGCGCTCGGCGAGGCACGCGAACTCGCCGCCGCGGCCCGGCACGACCGCGTGGCGCGGCGGGCACTGCTCGCGGCGGTTCGGCGCCTGCCGTCGGCGTTGCTGCGCAGGAGAAGGCTGCCGGCGCGCGTCGAGGACATGATCCGGCTGCTGGAGGGCTGAGTTCCGCGAAGGGCGTCCAAACTACGACGGCGGTTCCGGCACCTCAGGTGTCTCAGGCGCGTCGGGCCGATCCGGGTCCGGTACCTCGGGTTTGCCCGGGGCGGTCGGCTTGCCCGGCTGGACCGGCCGCGGGGTGTTCGGCGGCTCCGGAACCTCGGGTGTGCCCGGCCAGTCCGGGTCCGGCACCTCCGGCGTGCCCGGGTGCGGCGAGCCGGGCGACTCGCCTACCGGCGTCCGCGTTGCGTTCCGGTCGTCGCGACGCTCGGGGATCGTCACTGCTGCGCTCCTTCCCGGACGGCTGGGTTCTGTTTCATGAGCGGCGTCAGGCGCTTGCGGTGTGGGGGGACCCAGCTCGCGCCGCCGCGGGTTCTCAGAAGCCTTCTGGCGAGGACAGCGCCGACGTGGCGGATTGGACATTCTCGAGGTCGGCGGTCCCGGAGCGAGAAGGCTTCTGAGGTTCCGCCACCCGCCCCGCTATGCAAACCACTTCTGAAACGTTCCTTACCCGCCGAACCGGACCAGGCGGTGCTCCAAGCCGTCGTCGGCGTTCGGACGCCGGAAGTCCGGCGGCACGAGCGCGCCGGGGTGCTCACCGTCCTCGGCCTCCCGCAGGTACCGGTCCACGGTCTGCGGCTTGGGCAGGATGTCCTCGCCCAGGTAGCTGACCACGACCGTGTCGTCTTCCTCGCTGGTGATGACCCGCAGCGCCCAGCCGTTGATCTCGTCCCAGGTCAGCAGCACCCGGCAGCCGGGCAGCGTGGGAACCCTCGACCGCACCGCGATGATCGCCGTGGCGAAACCGCCGTCGACGTCGACCTCCGCGCCCTCGACATCACCGCCCAGGCGGCCGACCACCGCTTCGACGTAGTTGACCAAGCCGTCCAGCGCTGAACCGCTCACATCCATCACGGCTCCTCCTCTCCGGCGGGTCCGTCGGCGACCGGAGGCGCACCGGCGGTTCGGACGGTTCGGACGGGTTGGAAACCCTCCTCGGTGAGGTGCTTGTGTCTAGCTTGCCCCCGCCGGGCGACCCTCAAACAGGTCTCATGCCAACGCTGTGAAACCAACCGCACGGTGAGCCGGGCCTCACGGGCCGGATCCCGGACGCCCGGGACCTCGCCGCCTCCACGGTTCAGATGCGCCCTGGCCTCAGCCGACGTAGCGGCGCGCGGCGGAGTTGCGCTGGGGCTCGTCCAGCAGCCGCAGGAGCCGTTCGACGTGGTCGGGGACGACGCGGCGCTCGCGCAGCACCCAGCGCCACTGCCCCAGCGCCTCGACGACGGCCGACACCGTGTGCCGGTCCCTGGGCGCCGAGCCCAGCAGGCCGGCGGTGCGCCGCAGCGCGCTGGGCAGCGGTCTGCGAAGCCACGTGGTCCACAGCGTGTTGCGGATACCGAGCTGCCTGCGCCGCCGGGCGTCCCTGGTGTGCGAGGGCGCGTGGTGGATGACGATGTCCTCGACCCAGCACAGCCACCAGCCGCGGCAGACCATGTCGAGCGCGAGCAGTTCCTCCTCGCCGCCCAGCCACAGCCGCTCGCAGAACCCGCCCACCTGGCGGAACGCCTCGGTGCGAACCGTGGTCAGCCCGGCCATCACGCTCAGCAGCGCCGGTCCGGGCAGCCACGTTGGGCCCGGAACCGGCGAGTCGCGCAGCTCGGGTGTCAGCGGGTCCTCCGCCAGGCCGGGTTCGACCAGGCAGCGGCCCATCACCGCGCCCAGCCCGGGATGCTCGTCGAGCACCTGCGAGGCGCGCTCCACGGCGCCGGGCTGCCACCGCGTGTCGTCGTCGCAGAACGACACGTACGGCGTGCCGACGAGCGCCACCGCGTCGTTGCGGGCGATGGCGCCGCGGTTGGTGCTCTCGCGCAGCAGCGTCACCTCGGGGAAGCGCTCCGCGACGGCGTCGGCGGTGCCGTCGGTGGAAGCGTTGTCGGCGACGATGACCGGGGCGGCGTCGGGGAGCGAGGTCATGTGCGCCAGCGTGTTCAGCAACTCCTCGCGCCGGCCGCGGGTGATGACCACCACCGTCGAACGCGCTTTCCCGTTGTGGTGCACCGGAATCTCCTCGCCGTCGCGGTCGCCGACGTTGAACTACCCCGCCGGTCGCCGTCCCACGCCCGCGCGTTTGTCCGGCACCACCAACGGGTAGTTCGATGCGGGTCCGGCAGGAAGGCGGTTCTGCGGTGGGCAACGGATTCGGACGCGCGGCCGTCACGGGTGGGGCGGGCTTCCTGGGATCGCACCTGTGCGAACGGCTCGTCGCCGCGGGCACCGAGGTGCTGTGCCTGGACAACCTGGTGACCGGTTCGGCGGGCAACGTCGAAGCGCTGCGCGGTGATCCGCGTTTCGAGCTGGTCGACCACGACATCGCGCGCTCGCCGGTGCACGCCGGCGGCATCGACCTCGTGGTGCACATGGCCTCACCGGCCTCACCCGAGCACTACCTGCGGCTGCCCCTGGAGACGCTGCGTGCGGGCAGCGCGGGCACCGAACACGCCCTGGAGCTGGCCGAGCGCAACGGCGCCCGGTTCCTGCTGGTGTCGACCAGCGAGGTCTACGGCGACCCGCTGGAGCACCCGCAGTCCGAGGAGTACTGGGGCAACGTCAACCCGATCGGCCCGCGCTCCGTCTACGACGAGGCCAAGCGCTACGCCGAGGCGCTGACCTCCGCGCACCGCTCGTGCCGGGGCACCGACACCCGCATAGCCCGGGTGTTCAACACCTACGGCCCGCGGATGCGCCCGGACGACGGCCGGATGGTGCCGACGTTCGTCCGCCAGGCGCTGGCCGGCGAACCGATCACGGTCGCGGGCGACGGAACGCAGACGCGGTCGCTGTGCTACGTCGGAGACACCGTGCGCGGTCTCCTCGGTGTCGCCGCCGGCGACTGGCCGGGGCCGGTGAACATCGGCAACCCCGACGAGCTGACCGTCCGCGGGCTCGCCGAGCTGGTCCGCGAGCTGGCCGGTTCGGCCTCCCCGATCACCCACGTCCCCGCCGTGGTCGACGACCCGAAACGCCGCTGCCCGGACATCGGGCTCGCCGAGCGGGAACTGGACTGGCGGCCCGCCACCAGCACCAGGGAAGGGCTGCTGCGCACGATCATGTGGTTCCAGCGCAACCAGCACGGCACCGGGCACGTGAGCGTCGGCTGAGCCGCACCGGAGTTTGGCCGGCCCGTCTTCGCGGCAATCCGGTGCGTGCAACGAGCAGTGCGACATCGCGGAGGTCGTCATGGCCGACAGCGAACGCGGTGAACGCCCCGACCGCGCGCCCGAGCAGGCCGAGGCCGAACAGCCGCGCAGCGACGTGCCCGAGGACACCGGATACGACGAGGCGGCCGGAGACCGGATCACCCCTGACCGCGAATCCCCGCCGGACGAGGAACCGGAGCCGCCGAAGCAATCGCACCCGCGGCATCTCCCCGCCGACATCCCGCCCGACGGCGGGCAGGGGGCGTAGCTCTTCGCGAGGCGAGCGGACCGTAGTCGCCGCCGCGGACGTGTGCACGGTCACTGAAGATCTTCACCCGTTTGCGTGTGTCCGCGCAGGGCCCGGTGGGTAATCGACTGCCAGAGGGACGGATACCCCATCGGCGCGGAGGTGATCGAGTTGACGACGACGGCGCGACTTCCCAAGCCTGTCAGCGACTCCTGGCAGTGGCAACTCAAGGCGGCCTGCCGCGACCTGGCCTCGAGCCGGTTCTTCCACCCCGACCACGAGCGCGGCAACTCGCGCGACGAGCGGGAGCGCAACGCCAAGAGGGTGTGCCACACCTGCCCGGTCATCCGGGAGTGCCGCGCTCACGCGCTGGCCACGAGGGAGCCGTACGGCGTCTGGGGCGGTCTGAGCGAACACGAGCGCCGGACCCTGGTCGCCAGCGGGCAGGTTGCTTGAGGCGCGGGGAGGTCGTGCCGTGGCGCGGCGCGGGCGCTGGAGGCTGAACCCGAACGAGGAGCAGGGGTCCGGGTCCGCTCGACGCTGGCGTACCACTGTGGACAACCGGAGTGCCGTCGCCTCCGATAGCGCCCAGGCTCGGGAGAACGCGTGAGCGGTGAGCTCGACGAGGTGGCGCGGGAGCTCTATCAACTCCCGCCGAACGAGTTCACCGGCGTGCGAGGTGAGCGGGTCGCGCAGGCGCGCGAACGCGGCGACCGCGAACTCGCGAAGGCCATCGGCAAGTTGCGCAAGCCCACGCTCGCCGCGTGGGCGCTCAATCGCGTCGCGGTGGCCGACCGCGAACGGCTGGAACAGCTCGTCGACGTCGGTGACCGGCTCCGTTCGGCGCAGCGGTCGCTGCGCGCCGACGACCTGCGCGAGCTCGACCGCCAGCGGTCGCGGCTGCACCGCGACCTGGTCGAGCGCGCCGCGGCACTCGCCGAGGAAGCCGGGCAGGAACTGGGGAACCAGGCCCGCCAGCAAGTCGAGCAGACCCTCAACGCGGCGCTGTCGGACCCCGGCAGCGCAGGCGAGGTGCGCGCTGGGACGCTCGCGAAGCCCCTGGACTACAGCGGTTTCGGACTCGACGAGCTTTCCGCCGAGGCCGTCCGCCGCGCCGCGACCCGCACAACACGCAAGGAGCGGGAAACCTCCGCGAAGCCTTCGAAGGGTGCCGCGAAGCCGGAGAAGGCGGAGAAGGCCAAGCCTGAGAAGGCCAAGCCGGAGAAGGCGAAGCCGGAGCCCTCTCCCGCTCCGGCGAAGAAGTCCGCGCGCAAGGCGGAGGAGAAACGGCCCAGCCTGCGGGAGAAGCGGCTCGCCGCCGCGCGCGGAGACCGGGACGAGGCCGTCGCCGCCCTGCAACGAGCCGACGACGAGTTCGCGCAGGCCCGTCAGGAGCACCGCGCGGCCGAACGCCGGGTCGACGAACTACAGGAGGAGACCCGCAGAGCCGAGCGCGAACTCGAGAAGGCGCGGCGCACCGCGGAGCAGGCGGAACGACGGCGTGACCGGGCCGAGCGCCAGCGCTCCCGCGCCGAGGACCGGGTCGCGGACCTCGAAGAGTGACGGAAAAGCCCCCCGAAGGCGACGTTGTGCGGGCGGGTCTCCGAGCCGCCTGGGCAGCCCTACACCGGCCCGACGTGGGGGTGCCGCCCTTCGCGCAGCCGGGCATGCCGGAGTCCTGGCGCGTCACCGAGGCGCGCGGCCAACCGGTCCGCGACGGCACCCGTCGCGTAGGCGTAGATCGCCTTGTGGAGCAGGTCGATCACCAGCTCCCGGCGCGGCCAGGTCCACGGTGGTGCCCCCACGCCGGTGACGTTCTCCAGCACCTGGTCGTTGGTCAGGCGGACCACCCCGAACATCGCCGACGCCCACCCACCGCGCAGACCGGCGTCGGCCATCACACCGCGCAGCGCCCCGAGCAGCACGCCCTGTCCCAGGTGCATGGTCAGGTTCTTGCCCTCGGGCCGCACCGGTGAGCCGGGTACGCGCAGCAGAGTTCGCCGCGGCACGTGGGAATCCGGTCTGCCGGTGACCGCCTGCTCGGCCTTCTCCGCCAGCGTCATCACCGCCACTCCGGCGGCACCGGCCACGAGGCCGTGCCACGCGCCGCGCCGCAGGACGTTCGCACTGCGCCGGCGAATCCGGGCGGTCCGGAAAGGAGTGCCCATGTCGGCCGGTTACCCCCTTCCGCGTCGGAGTACTCCGATCACCCCTGCGGGTGCAGGAGAACCTTGATCGAGCCGTCGACCTTGCGTTGGAAGATGTCGTAGCCGTTGGGCGCTTCCTCCAGCGGCAGGTGGTGCGTCGCCAGGTCGCGCACGCCGAGCGGGTCGGACTCGTCCTCCACCAGCGGCAGCAGGTCGCCGATCCAGCGCCGCACGTGGGCCTGCCCCATGGCGACCCGCAGGCCCTTGTCGAACATCGTGAGCATCGGCAGCGGGTCGGCCATCCCGCCGTAGACGCCGCTGAGCGAGATCGTGCCCGCCCTGCGCACCGAGTCGATGCACTGGTGCAGCACGGCCAGCCGGTCCACACCCGCCTTGGTCATCAGCGGCTCGGCGACCGCGTCGGGCAGGACGCTCGCCATCTTCTGCGCGAACTCGGCTCCGGGCGAGCCGTGCGCCTCCATCCCGACGGCGTCGATCACCGAGTCGGGGCCCCGGCCGTCGGTCCTCTCACGCAGCACCGCGGGCACGTCGTCGGTGTGGCGGGCGTCGACCACCTCGATCCCGTTGCGCTCGGCCATCTTCAGCCGCTCGTCGACGAGGTCGACCGCGATGGGACGGAATCCGCGGTGCCGTGCGATCCGGGCGGACATCTGCCCGATCGGACCGAGCCCGAACACCGCGACCGAACCGCCCTCCGGCACGGCCGCGTACTCGACGGCCTGCCACGCGGTCGGCAGCACGTCGGAGAGGTACAGGAACTGCTCGTCCGGCGGTCCCTCGGGCACCTTGATCGGTCCGAACTGCGCCTGCGGCACGCGCAGGTACTCCGCCTGGCCACCGGGCACCTGCCCGTAGAGCTTGGTGTAGCCGAACAGGGACGCGCCGCAGCCCTGGTCGGTGTTCTGCGTCGTCTCGCACTGGGCGTGCAGGCCGCGCCGGCACATCCAGCAGTCGCCGCACGCGATGTTGAAGGGCACGACGACCCGGTCGCCCGGCCTGATGTGCTCGACGGCGGAGCCGGTCTCCTCCACGATGCCCATCGGTTCGTGGCCGAGCACGTCCCCGGGGCTGAGGAACGGCGCGAGCACCTCGTACAGGTGCAGGTCCGAACCGCAGATCGCGGTGCTGGTGATGCGCACGATGGCGTCGGTGTCGGTCTCCAGCCGCGGGTCGGGCACGTCCTGCACCCGCACGTCCCGCGGTCCCTGCCAGGTCAGCGCTCTCATCTTCGGCACCCCGCACGACTCGGTTCCGGCTGAAGCCGGTTCCAAGCGCGGTCTTCCCCGCCCGCTGCTCGCCCTGCGCGGCAGCGGCCCGGCGCTTGGAACCGGGTGATCAGGTGCTACCCGCTTCCGCCACCCGGACAAACGTCGGCGGGTGTAGGCGCGGAGCGGATGCGGGTAGGCGGTGGTCGTCGGAGACATCGTCAGGAGAGGACGCCATGGGTGAGCGACACGTGGTCCCGAACCGGGGGCACGGCGGCTGGAAGGTCATCGGATCGAGCACCGGCGCAACCGAGCAGCAGGCCGACACCCAGGCCGAAGCGGTCGAGCAGGCGATCGCGGAGCTGGCGCACGACGGTGGCGAGGTCCTCGTCCACGGCCTCGACGGCGCGGTGCAGGAGAAGCGGGTCGTGCACCCGCGCCAGCGGTAGCGCGCCCGGTGCGCGCGCCGGCGGACCCGCGACCGTCAGGTCCCGGGGGCCTCCCGGCGGCTTGGCCGGGTCAGCAGCATGGCCGGGCCAGTCCCCGGCCGACGGTTCGGCCGGGAATCGGCTGGCGATTTGGCCGGGTTAGCGGCTTGGCCAGGTCCCCGGCCGACGGCTTGGCCAGGTCCCCGGCCGACGGCTTGGCCGGGTCAGCGGCCGGGTGGCGGCGGCTTGGGCGACTCGGCCTGCTCCCCGGCTCGGTCCGCCCCGCCGTGGCCCTCCCCGCCGTGGCCCTCGCCACCGTGCGCCTCCTCTTCCTCCGTCCCGCGATCTCGCCGCCCCTCAGGTTCGCTCAGCGACCGGACCGCCGCGGCCGACACCGCGAGCACGGGCACCGCGACGACCGCGCCCGCAACGCCCGCCAGCACGAATCCGACCGAGATCGACAGCACCACGGCGAGCGGGTGCAGGTGCGACGCCCTGCCGAGCAGCAGCGGCTGGAGCACGTGGCCCTCCAGCTGCGTGACCACGATGACGATCGCCGCCATCAGCACGGCGGGCCAGAAACCGACCGTGACCAGGCAGACCAGCACCGCCAGCGTGCCGGTGATCAGGATTCCGAGGTACGGCACGAAGGCGCCGAGGAAGACCAGCGCCGCCAGCGCCGGGGCCAGCGGCACGCCGATGAGCGCCGCGCTGACTCCGACTCCGATGGCGTCCATGCACGCCACGGCCGCGGTCGCGCGGACGTAACCGGTCAGCGCGTCGAATCCGCTGCGCCCGGCCAGGTCCACGCGGTCCCTGCTCCCCAGGGGAAAACCGCGGAGCAGGAAGTTCCAGATCCGGTCCCCGTCGTAGAGGAAGAAGATCAGGGTGAACAGCACCAGCAACGCGCCGCCGAGGACCTCGCCGGAGGTCACGGCCGTGCTCAGCACGCCGGAGATGATGCCGCCCTGGTGCGTCTGCAGGGTCGCGGTGGCGTCGTTGACCAGCTCGTCGAGCTGGCGTTGGTCGAGCCGCAGCGGTCCGAGCCGCAGCCACGCCTCCCCGCTCTCCAGCGTGTTGGAGACCTGCGCCTGCAGGCGCGGCAGGTCGGCGACCACGGTGCCGACCACCAGCGCGAGCACGCCGGTGACCGAGATCAGCCCCACGCAGACCACGAGCGCGGTCGCCAGCGCGCGGGGTGCGCCCTTGCCCGTCAGCCAGTTCGAGAAAGGACCGAGCAGCGCGGCGAGCAGCAGCGCGATGACCACCGGCATCGCCACCGCCGCCAGGTAGGTGAGCACGTAGCCGGCCAGGCCCACCGCCGCCGCGACGACGAGCACTCGCCAGCTCACCGCGGCCGCCCCGCTCAGCCCGCGCGGCATCCAGCGTTCTTCGGAGGGTCCACGGTCGTTCTCCGCGCGCGCGGCGCCGATCGTCGGACGAGCCATTCACCTCGATTGACCTGTGCGCCGCGGCGCTAAACCCGCCCGCTGCGCACCGTGGCACCCGTCATGGTGCGCTGCCGAGCGCGTGGTTTCGCACCGCGCAGGCGCCGGGTAAGGATGCGTTGGCACCGGTTTCCCGCCGCTTCGGCGCGGCGAGTCGTCGGCCCGGTGGCCCGTCCGGCGGTGGAAGCGTGACCCGCTTTCCACCGCCGCCTTCCGCTCGCGCGACTGTGCTCGCGAGCGGGCGCGGAGGGTATGCTCCCAGGTGGTTGAACAGCCAGCCGGTGGATCGAGTGCACCAGGCCGACGAGGTGCCGGCGATCCGTCTCGGCGGCGTGCCGCCGGCTGCGTCAGCCGCCGAGCAGCGGAGAGCTGCGCCCCTCTCGGCACCAGCGAGAGGAGCACTGCCGTGACCGTCGAACCGCAAGCACCGAACGGCGCACCCGGCCCCGATCTCGGAGAGCCGGCGGCGCTCCCCCACACCCTGCGGGTGCGGATCTCCAGCCCGCGCCCGGACGCGATCGTGGTGACCCTGGTGGGCGAGGTCGACGGCGCCACCGTCGAACGCTTCGAGGACGCCCTCCTGCCGCGTCTGTCGGCGGAGGTGCGGCTGATCGTGGTCGACCTGGTGGCGGTCGACTTCCTCGGCGTGGCGGGACTCGCGCTGCTGGACTACACCTACCACCGCGCGCAGGCGGGTGAGTTCGCGATGCGGCTGGTCGTCTGCGACCGCGAGATCAAGCACGCGTTGCACATGGCCTGGCTCGACGAGTCGATCAACTGCTACCCCAGCGTGCAAGCCGCGCTGGAGCCCAACGAGTCACCGATCTGAGGCCGCGGGCAGGCGCGGGCGCCGCGCGGGGCGGGGAGAGCATTGCCGGAGACCGAGCCCGTCACGCCGCACGCCCCTCACCCGTCACTTCGTCCACTGGTGCACCAGATGCTGCACGACGTGACTTTCCTGCACTGGCCGTACGACCCCGAGCGCATCCGCCCGCTGCTGCCCGCGGGCACCGAACCCGACGTCTTCGACGGCAGGGCCTGGATCGGCGTCGTGGGGCTCGCGATGGAACCGGTGCGCGCGCTCGGTCTTCCGGTGCCGCCGCCCGTTCGGCGCACCACCCGGAGCACCCAGCTCAACGTCCGGACCTACTGCGTCGACTCCCGCGGGCGCCGGGGACTGGTGTTCCTGTCCATGGAGACGTCCCGGCCGTCGTTCGGGTTCGCGGCAAGGCTCGCCGGGCGGCTTCCCTACCACTCTGCGGCGGTCGCCGGGCGGGCCTCCGACACCGAGGTCGAGTACAGCGCCCGTCGTAGGGGTCGCCGCTTCCGTCTCGGTTCTTCCGGTCGCGCTGCTTCGGGCGTTTTCCCGCCGATCGGCATGAGATTCCGGGTTCGGCTGGGCGATGTGGTCGAACCGGACCCGCTCGACCACTTCCTGACCGCGCGCTGGCGCCTGCACAACCGCTGGTACGGCACGACGATGCGGGTTCCGGTCAGGCACGAACCGTGGGCGCTGCGCACCGGCGAACTGGTCGCCTTCGCCGACGGCGGTCTGCTCACCGACGCCGGGCTGCGACCACCGGACGAGAGCGCGCACGTGCTGTACTCGCCGGGCACGCGGGTCGGGCTCGGCCTGCCGGCCTTCCTCTGACCCGCGTTCGCCGCGCTCGGCCGCTTCAGCCGGAGGTCTCCACCTGTCCCCACTCCCACCGGTAGGGCTCGGCGCTGGGCGGCACGATCCGCCGCCACTCCACCTCGTCACCGGACGCGTGCACGATGACCGCTCCGCCGCCTTCGTCCGCGGCGAAGCGGTAGGCCGCCGCGACCGCGTCGGCCTGCGACTCCATGCGCTTGCACGCCTGGGTGTCGCCCGGCGTCAGGACCTGCCACCGGCCTTCCGGATGTTGACGGACCCGCCACACTCCCATTGAGCCCTCCACGAAACCCCACCAAGATCGTCGCGCCCAGTTCCGCCCTCGGAGTGCCCTCACGCACCCGTCGCCAATCCTGTTCGGACCTCTGGAGCCGATCTACCGGTCCGCCCGCGTTCGGGGTGACCGAGCGCGCGGCTCCGCCAAAGCCGGGTCGCATCGGTGTTTCGCCGGATTCCGCCGATCGCCTACGTCGCGCGCCGCCGGGACCTTCGGCCCGTTTTCCGCGCCGCCGCGGTCACCCGGTCGCGGGCTTCGACCCCGGCGAGGGTTGGGGCCGCGGCGGCACGGGCAGCCGATGGCCGTACCCCGCTCGGCACTTCCCGCGATTCGAGGTGAACGGCCATGTCCCAGGCGATGCGCATGATCGAGACCTACCCGACGCGGGTCGACGCACCCGACCTCGAGGCGCTGACGGTGTGCGTCGAGGAGTGCATGGTCTGCGGCCAGGCCTGCGCCGCGTGCGCCGACGCCTGCCTGGCCGAGGACGACGTGACAGCGCTGCGGGCCTGCGTCCGCAAGTGCCTGGACTGCGCAGACCTGTGCCAGTCGGCCACGGCCCTGCTCTCCAGGCACACCGGTGACAACGGCGCGGTGACCAGGGCGCTGCTGGAAGCCTGCCGCAAGGCGTGCCAGCAGTGCGCCGAGGAGTGCGAGCGCCACGCCACCGCCCACGCCCACTGCGCGGCCTGCGCCAACGCGTGCCGCCGCTGCGAGGACGCCTGCACCGCCCTCATCCCGCTGCTCGGCTGACGGGTCGGCCCGATTACCTCCGAGGTAATCGCCGTGGCGTGGCGGCCCTGCAAGACTGCGATCTCTCCGTTGCAGTACGAAGTTCCAGGAGGGATCACCCATGTCCATGGCCACGCGCACCGCGGTTGAAGAGCTTCTGCGCCGCATCGGTGAGGGTGACCCCGACCGCATCGCCGAGCTGTATGCCGAGCAATGCGACTGGAAGCTCGACTGGCCGGAGTCCGAACACGGCCGCGCGGCCACGCCGTGGATCCGCCACCGCGCCACCCGCGGCGACGCCGCCGCTCACTACCGCGAACTCGCCGAGCACCACCTGCCCGAGCGGGCGGCGACCGAGGTCGAGCGCGTCCTCGTGGACGGCAGCGATGCGGTCGTGCTCGGCGAGATCCGCCAGACCGCCCGGTCCACCGGGCGCGCGTATCGCGCGCGTTTTGCCTTGCACCTCACGGTCGAGGACGGCCTAGTCACGCGCCACCACGTCTACGAGGACAGTCTCGCCGTCGCTCAAGCATTCGATCCGCGCGGTTGATCGCACGGTGCGGAGGCCGCGTGCACCGTTGATCACGTGTCGGCGGGCCGCCAGACGGGTTCCTCCACTGTGTCCTGACAGCCGCTCACAGCGGTCTGGTGCCGCGATCGTCCTCGCCCGCCGGGCCTTCCGGTACCGCCTCGTCACCGCTCACGGCGGGCTGGTCGGCCTGCTCGCCCTCGAATGTCGGCTCGGTGTGCTCCTCGGCGAAGTCGGGTTCGTCCTCGGGTGGCACCCGGCGCGGCTGCGAATCCGGTCTCGTCATGTCCACTCCCCGTAGTAGCCGGTCCTGACGTCCCTCCGCTCGGCAGTGGCGGAGCGGACATCAAGCGTAGGCCGGTACCGCGCCTCGCCGCTTGTTCTGTCCGCAGCCACCCGGTTCTCCGTTCCCCGTCCTTCGGTTACTCCCTGCGGAAGAGCGCGGCCAGCAGGAAGGGAACCCCGAACAGCGGCGAGTTCGGCGGCTGTTCCGCCATCGCGCGCAACTCGATCTCCGAGTACTCGGTGAAGATCCAGCGCAACGCCTCAGGTGTGTACGCCAGTCCGCCCTCGAGGCTGCCGCGGCGGTAGAACTCCTCGTCCGGGAGTTCGGAGCCCATGGCTCCGGACGCGAAGCAGGCGAGGCCGAAGTGACCTCCCGGGACCAGCAGGCGGTCCAGCAGCTCCAGGTAGCTCACCCGGCGGTGCGGCGGGAGGTGGTGCAGGCAGCCGGAGTCGTAGACCAGGTCGTAGCGGCGGGACGGCAGTTCGGCGGTGAAGACGTCGGCGCAGTGGAAGCGCACCGCGACGTCCGCCTCGCGCGCCCGTTCCCTCCCCCAGGCGACCGCGCGCGGTGAGAGGTCGACGGCGTCGACCTCGAAGCCGAGCGACGCCAGGTGCAGTGCGTTGCGACCGGGTCCGCAGCCCAGATCGAGCGCCCGGCCCGGAGCGATCAGCCCCCGCTCGAGCCACGAAACCAGGCTCTCGTCCGGTTTGGCGACGAAGAACGGGATCGGCGCATCGCGGTCGGCGTAGAAACCGTCCCACCAGCCGGAGCCACCGGCCCGCCGGCGGTCCGCGTCGTCGACCAGCAGTCGGTCGAGCATGCGCATGACGTCTTCCGACGTGCGGATATCCCGGTTCACCAAGACCTCCCCGGCCCATCTCCTGCGAGCCCTGCGACCTTAGTGCCCGGGACCGACACCGACGCCGGGACCGACGCCCGTGCCGCTCTGACCGCTACTCTTCGTCGGGGTCCGCAGTGATCCCCTCGGTGCCGATGGGCGCTTCCTGCTCGGTCCGGGGCCGCATCGCGAGGTGCTCCGGCTGGGACGCCGACTGCTCGGCACCCTCGGAGTCGCCCTCGACCAGCTCGGTCTCGAAGACGTCCTCGTCACCGGGAGCGACGTCGCGGTCCTGCTCGCCCTGGTGTGGATCGAGATCTCGTTGTGCAGCCATGCCATCCGCCTACCCCGCGGGCGCGGACGCGAACCACCGGACCGCCTCGCCGGCCCCGCCTCCTGGGACGCCGGGCCGTCGTCGACGCCTGGCGAGTTGGCCGGTCTTCGCACTGGGTGGTTTGGGAGCGGATCTCCGGCGGGCAACCCCTGACGAAGAAGAGCGCAGGACGCGGCGTGCGGCGCCGCCCGATCGCCGGGGAGGCCGACGGCATGGCGAAGAAGTCCGCGAAGGCGGCCGGAGAGATCCACGAGGAGGCCGAGACCTACCGCGGCGGAGCACCCAGACCCCTGCGCGGCCACGTGCTGATGATGGCGTTGTTCAGCGCCCTGGTCGCGGCCGCGGCGGGGCTGGCCGCCGCCACCGGGCGCCGGCTGCCCTCCGACGTCCGCGGATACGACTTGCTCCTGCTCACCGCCGGCACGCACAAGCTTGCGCGCACGCTGTCCAAGGACGCGGTGACCAGCCCGCTACGCACGCCCTTCACCCGGTACGAGGAGACCGGCGGGCCGGCCGAGGTCAACGAGGAGGTCCGCCGCAGCAGCCAGACCAGGCACGCCATCGGCGAGCTCATCACCTGCCCCTTCTGCCTGGACCTGTGGATCGCCACCGGTTTCGCCGTCGGCATGGTCTTCGCGCCGCGCCTCACCCGCCTCGTCGCCACCACCTTCACCGCCATGACCGGCGCCGACTTCCTGCAGCTCGCCTACGCCCGCATGCAGCAGTCGCAGTCCTGACCCGCCGAGCAGGGCCATGGCCGCGGGGCCGGGTCTGGTAGGCATGCGGTATGGATCTGGCAGAACTCCGGGACCGCCTGCGCGTGTTCGCCGCCGACCGCGACTGGGAGCAGTACCACACGCCGAAGAACCTCGTCATGGCCCTGAGCGGCGAAGTCGGCGAGCTGGCGGCGCTCTTCCAGTGGCTGACCCCCGAGGAGTCGGCCGCTGCCGCCCGCGACCCGGAACTCTCGCCGGACGTTCTCGACGAGCTCGCCGACGTCACCATCTACCTGGTCCGCCTCGCCGACGTGCTGGGAGTCGACCTCCTGGCCGCGTCCGAGGCCAAGATCGAACGCAACGAGCACCGCTTCCCCAGGAAGTCCTAGCCGTCACGCGGGCAGATCGTCGTTCCATATCGGCAGCATGTGCGCACGACTTGCTCGGAACGCTTGCGAGTCGGGGACAAACCGCTATTCGTCCTATGTGGTCAGCAGCCGTGCGCTTGGCCACGGAGCGGCGATGCCGCGTCCGGTGCGGCCGCCGGGTGGCCGCACCGGACGCGGCAGTGACCGCCGTGCGGGCACACGCCGTAAGGATGCCCGCGCGGCGGTCGGAGTCCCGGGTTATGCCCGGGCGACCAGTTGCCGGTGCTGCTGCTCGACCTGGCGGGGAGGGTGCTCGGTCTGCCGGGGCGCCTCGACCTGCCGGGGCGGCTGGTCGGCTTCCTCCAGGACGCGGCCCGCGGCCGAGTCGAGGTTGGCCACGATCCAGCTCTCGATGCTGCTGCCCGCCCGCTCGGCGGCGCGCTGCCAGCGCTCCAGGCGCTCGCTGGTCACCTGGATGGCGGGCATCGCCCGCTCGACGCTGCCCGCGCCCTGCACGGCCAGCCGGCTGTTGCGGATGTGCTGGCGGAGCTGGTTGCGCGACCAGCCGGCTTCCTCGGCGCGGTCGAGCCAGCGGTCCTGCTGGTCGACCGGCAGCGCGGCGACCTCGGCGTGGTGCTGGAAGCTCAGCTTGTCGCGCCGCCGCGACAGCTCGAAGCGCCGGGCGACCCAGGCGTAGTTGCGGATCGTCTGGTAATCGAGCCGGGCGGTCTCGATCGCCCGCCGGTAACGATCCGAATACCGCGCCTGCCCGTAGACCACCCAGTCACCGAGGAACCAGGCCGACGAATTCACAATACGGGTAATCTTCTTTCCCGCCCGCTCCCAGTCCTCGAATGGGAGCGAATGCGGAAACTGCAACCCCACCTGGGTCGCCAGCACCTCACCGGAGCGTTCCACTCGCTTTTCCCTGCCACTGTCCAGGGACCGGGAATCGCCATTGGTCAGCCGAGAACCATGATCGCGATCGCGCATGTCCTGTACCACTGATCCCTTTCTTGCGCACGCGCGACGGCATGCCCACCAATAACGCGCATGCCCTCGCGGCATCGAAGACGCATCCTTGCCCCCAGGCATTCAATCCCACCATACGGGCAAACCCACCCCCGGCATACATCCAACCGGGTGACGAAATCACAATGATTGCTTGCCCAGCAACCGTTCGATGAACTCGGCAACCCCTTCTTCGTCATGCGGTCCGGCGAGATAACCCGCCACGTCCATCGATTCCAGATCTGCATCGGCCATCGCCACCGGGATGTCCGACCAATCCAGCAACGGCAGGTCCGCGGGCACCGCGCCGAAGGCGACCGTTGTCGCGGCCGACGCTTTCCCCTGACGGCACAACGATCTCAGGTGGCTGGCGTGGTCCACTCCCACCGGCAGCACGTCGACGAAACCGGGCGCGGGAATCGCCACCGCCCCCATGGAAGCGATTTCACGCCGGACTTTCTCCGCCAGGATCGCCACGGGAACGGAATCGGACTGGACCATGACCTTTGTCACAGGACCCGAAACCTCGGCTCTTTCGGACCAGCTCAGCCCGGGCGAGTCCGCCCAGCCGATCCGGAAATCCTCGTCCAGCTCGCACCCGCCGAGCGAGTCGAACGCGAGCCGTACGTCGTCGAGCCTGCCCCGCAGGATTGCCGCGAGCCGACGCGATTCCTGCACGGAGAACATTTTCGCCGCCAGCAGCCGCTCCCGCCAAGGGTCGAACACGACTCCACCACCGGAACAGACCAATGTCTGAGCACCCGCCTGCCGCGCCAATTCCAGCGCCGATCGAAGCGGGCGGGTGGTGACGAGCACGAATCGCCCTCCGCCGGAGCACAACCGGGTTATCGCGCGCCGGGTGCGCTTCGTTACGCCCGCCCCGGCCGCCACCAAAGCATTGTCCAGGCTGGATGCGACCAGGAATTCGGTACGGGTTTCAGCAATCACCGCCACACACCACTTCTGGGGAAAGTGTTCGACATGCGTTGCCTGGACGTGCCGGGTTTTCGGCGCGCGACGACGGGTACCGCTCGCTTTGCTCCGGGGCGCCGCACACCAGGTCGGCCGATCGTCAACCGTGCTGCATGCCACGAGCGGCTGTCAACACGCCCCGGCCGTGGTTGTCCCGCCGGCGGGACAACCACGGCCGCCTGCCCGGACTCCGTTGAACGCAAAGCCGCACGTAGGGGTGTGCGTGGCGTAGCGCGGGAGAATCGGATGTGAGTCGCACCGCTACGCCTCCATGTCGGCGGCCATCCGGGTGACGGCAACGCACCCGGGGAAATTCGACAACGAGAAAAGCGGAATATTCCGGGAGTTCGGGGCGAGGTGCCGAGGCGGACGCGGGAGGCAACGGTCGACGCGGCCCCAGCGGATCGACGCGGGCAGCAACGGTCGACGCGGGCGGGCGACGACGCGACGCGGCCAGCGCAACGCACGTGCCCGACGACGACGCGACGCGGCCACCGGCCACAACGCACGCGGGCGGCGACGACGCGACGCGGCCAGCCGCCACAACACACGCGCGCGGCGGCGAGGCGGCGCCTGCCGCGAGCGGCGGCGGGAATCCCGCCGTGGTGCGTGCGTTGACTTTGAACGTGATGCCACCGCGTTTCTCCGTGCTCGACCGCTCGCGCACCCGCCAGGGGCAGGGCCACCCCGAAGCGCTGCGGGACACCGTCGCGTTCGCCCGCGAGATCGAGGCGCTGGGCTACCACCGGTTCTGGGTTTCCGAGCACCACGGCGTCCCGGGTGTGGCCGGATCCGCCCCGACCGTGCTGGCCGCCGCGGTCGCGTCGGCCACTTCGCGCATCCGCGTCGGAACCGGTGGCGTGATGCTGCCGAACCACCGGCCGCTGGTGGTGGCCGAGCAGTTCGGGGTGCTGGAGTCGCTGTTCCCCGGCCGCATCGACATGGGTCTCGGCCGCTCGCTGGGCTTCACCGGGCCGGTCCGGCGCGCGCTCGGCGCGGACAAGGCGGACGCCGAGCGGTTCCGGGAGCAGGTCGCCGAGCTGCTCGGGTACTTCGCCGGAGACAGGCCCGGCGTGCGGGTGAGCCCGAGCGAAGGGCTGCGCGTCCCCGCGTTCGTGCTCGCCACCGGTGCCGGCGCCGACCACGCGGCCGAGCTCGGACTCCCGCTGGTGATAGCCGACGTGCGCGGGGAGGACGCGATGCTGCGCGCGATCGAGCGGTACCGCGACCGGTTCCGGCCGTCCGCCTCGACACCGGCGCCGTACGTGGTCCTCTCTCGCACGGTGGCGGTGGCGGAGACGACCGAACGCGCGTACGAGCTGCTGGTGTCGGAGGCATGGGCGATGGCCTACTCCCGCACGCGCGGGGTGTTCCCCGCGCTCGCTCCGGTCGACGAGGTGTTGTCGCTGGAGATGACCGATCGCGAGCGGCGGCTGTTCCAGGAGGCGGTGCGCGCCGACGTCCACGGGACCGAGGACGAGGTCCGCGCGGCTTTGACCCGGCTGGCCGAGCGAACCGGCGCCGACGAAATCCTGGTCACCACGAGCACTTACGACCGCGGGCGGATGCTGGACTCCTACCGCAGGCTCGCGTCCGTGGCGGGGCTGCTGTCCGCCCCTGTGGGCAGCTGACGAGCCGACGTCCGGCCAGAGCGCGGATTCGGCCTTACGGTGCCGACATGGTGGACTTCCGCGCTCTGCTGATCGACATCGACGGCGTGCTGACCGTGTCGTGGCAGCCGCTGCCGGGCAACGTCGAGGCGCTGGCGCGGTTGCGCGCGGCGGGGTTTGGCGTCCGGCTGGTCACCAACACCACGTCGCGGACCCGCTCCTCCATCGTCCGCGCGCTGCGCACCGGCGGCTTCGACATCGCGACCGACGACGTCATGACCGGCGTGGTGGCCACGGCGGAGTACCTGCGCCGCCACCACCCCGGCGCCCGGTGCCTGCTGCTCAACAGCGGGGACGTCACCGACGACCTGGAAGGCGTCACGCTCGTCGACGACGACCCCGACGTGGTCGTGCTCGGCGGCGCGGGCCCGGAGTTCAGCTACGGGGCGATCAACCGCGTGTTCCGCCACGTCCAGCGCGGTGCCGCCTTTGTCGCGATGCACAACAGCCTGCGGTGGCGCACGAGCGAGGGGCTCGCCCTGGACAGCGGCGCGTTCCTGCTCGGCATCGAGCGGGCGGCCAACCGCGAGGCGGTGGTGGTCGGCAAGCCCAGCGCGGAGTTCTTCACCTCGGCGCTGCGCTCCCTGGGGGTCGAGTCCGGGGCGGCGCTGATGGTCGGCGACGACGTCGAGTCCGACGTGCTGGCCGCGCAGCGCCTGGGGATCACCGGTGTGCTGGTGCGCACCGGCAAGTACACGGCGGCGACCACCGAGGCCGCTTCGGGTGTGCCCGACCACGTGCTCGACTCGTTCGCCGACGTGCCGTCCCTGCTCGGGATCTGACCGCCAACCGGTCGTCCGACCAGGCCGGTGGGGCGAGAAGCCGGAATCAGTGCACCGGCAGCAGCACTCCGCGTTCCGAAGCGGGCCGCGGCCCGATGATCCGGCGCTGCGACTCCTCGATCCGCACGTCGTTGATGCCGGCCTCCCGGCGGCGCATCAGACCGTCCTCGGTGAACTCCCACAGCTCGTTGCCGTAGCTGCGCCAGAAAACGCCGTCCGGGTCGTGGCACTCGTACTGGAAGCGCACCGCGATCCGGTCGCCCCGGAAGCCCCACAGCTCCTTGCGCAGCGCGTAGTCGAGCTCCCGCTGCCACTTCTCGCGCAGGAAGGCGACGATCTCGGCGCGGCCGGTGATGAAGCGGTCCCGGTTGCGCCATACCGAGTCCTCGGTGTAGGCGAGCGCGACGCGCTCCGGGTCCCGGGTGTTCCAGGCGTCCTCCGCGACCTGCACCTTCTGCAGCGCGGTGTCCTCGTCGAACGGCGGGAAAGGCGGGCGGGGTGTCATCCGGCGGCTCCAGGTGCGTTGGAGAACGGTCGTTCTCCGCTCGGCCGCTACAGTAGAGAACGACCGTTCTCCTTCGCCACCGGGAGGCAGCGTGCAACGCCGCGAAGCCGAGGAGCGGCTGCTCGACACCGCCGAGGCGCTGTTCTACGAGCGCGGGGTGCAGGCGGTCGGGATGGCCGAGGTCCGCACCGCCTCCGGCGTCTCGCTCAAGCGGCTCTACCAGTGCTTCGAGTCGAAGGACCGGCTCGTCGAGGCGTACCTGCGCCGCCGCGACGAACGCTGGCGGGCGTCACTCGACCGCTACGTCACCACCCACCCGGACAGCGGAGTGCTGGCCGTCTTCGACTGGCTCCACGAGTGGTTCACCGAACCCGGTTTCCGCGGATGCGCCTTCATCAACTCCTTCGGCGAACTGGGGGCCATCTCCCCCGCGGTGGCACGCGCCGCGCAGGATCACAAGGACACCCTGCGCGCCTACCTGCTTGGCCTGCTGGATGCCCCTGACCAGGAAGAACTCGCCGACCAAGTGCTCGTGCTGATCGACGGGGCCATCACCGGCGCCGCGATCGGCGGCTCGCCCCGCACCGCGCTCGCCGCCCGCTCGGCCGCTCAAGCACTGGTATCGGCAGCCGAGCGAAACGAGCCGACGAGTTGTCAAGTGTGACCTGACGCACAATTCTTGTCGTGACGGTACGTCGCCAAGCTCGCCGGGACGCGTGACGCCCCGGCTGGCGGGGCCCTCCGGCGAGGAGGCATTCCATGACATTCATGCGTGTGAAGTCAGCGGAGCAGTCGATACGCGACGCCGAAGCCCCGGAGTTCCGGCTCCGCCGGGTGCTGTCCGCGTGGGACCTGCTGGGCATCGGTATCGGCGCGATCATCGGCACGGGCATCTTCGTGCTGACCGGGGTGGCCGCGGCCACCGACGCCGGACCGGGAATCGCGATTTCGTTCGTGATATCGGGCATAGCGTGCGGGCTGGCCGCGCTCTGCTATGCCGAGTTCGCCTCGGTCGTGCCGGTCGCGGGGTCGGCCTACACGTTCTCCTACGCCTCGCTGGGCGAGTTCCTCGCCTGGATCATCGGCTGGGACCTCGTGCTGGAGTTCATCATCGGCGCCTCGACGGTGTCGGTCGGCTGGTCGCAGTACTTCGTCGAGGCGCTCAGCGCCATCGGCCTCGGCCTGCCGCCCGCGATGACGGCCGCTCCCGGCGCCGGCGGGGTGGTCAACCTGCCCGCGGCGGTCATCGCGCTGCTGCTCACCATCGTGCTGGTCGTGGGCATCCGGCTCAGCTCCGCGGTGACCAACGTCGTCGTGGCCATCAAGCTCGCCGTGGTGCTGTTCTTCATCATCTTCGGCGCGTTCTTCGTCAAGGCCGCGAACTGGAGCCCGTTCATCCCGCCGCACCAGCCACCGGACCCGGGCGCGGCGGGCTCGGCGCTGGACGAGCCGCTGATCAACGCGATCTTCGGGGCCACCGGCTCCTACGGCCTCAGCGGCCTGGTCGCCGGTGCCGCGCTGGTGTTCTTCGCCTACATCGGCTTCGACATCGTCGCCAGCGGCGCCGAGGAGACCCGCAAGCCGCAGCGCGACATGCCGATCGGCATCCTGGGCTCGCTGGCGGTCTGCTCGGTGCTCTACGTGCTGGTGTCGCTGGTCATGACCGGCATCGTCAAGTACACCCAGCTCGACACCGCGGCTCCGATGGCCACGGCGTTCCAGGCCATCGGCGCGCCGTGGGCGGTCGGGCTGGTGTCGCTGGGCGCGATCGCCGGCCTCACGACGGTGATCCTCATCCTGATGCTGGGGCAGGCCCGGGTCGGGTTCGCCATGAGCCGCGACGGGCTGCTGCCGGTGTGGTTCGCCAAGGTGCACCGGAAGTACCGGACGCCCTACCGGATCACGCTCATCACCGGCATCCTGGTGGCGATCATCTCGTCGCTGACGCCGATCGACCTGCTGGCCGAGATGACCAACATCGGCACCCTGTTCGCGTTCGTGCTGGTCTCGGCGGGTGTGCTGGTGCTGCGGCGCTCGCGGCCGGACCTGCCTCGTGCGTTCAAGGTCCCGTGGGTTCCGGTGATCCCGATCCTGGCGGTGCTGTCCTGCCTGTACCTGATGCTCAACCTGGACGGGTGGACGTGGATCCGATTCGGCATCTGGATGGCGATCGGGCTGGTCGTCTACTTCGCCTACAGCGCCCGCCACAGCAGGCTCGCCAAGGAGCAGTCGATCGAGGAGGCCGCCGGAGGGCTGTGAGCCTCGGCCGACTCGAACAGGGGTGGCCCCGCGCGGCGCGGGGCCACCCCGTCGCACTCCGGGGCTCGGCGGACGCCGCGGCAGGGGCGCGGCGTCAGCCCCTTCGCGGACCAGTGCTGAAACGCTCCCCTAGCCGATCCGTTCGTCCACGTAGCACCACTGCCAGGACTCCCCCGGCTCGAACGAGCGCACCACCGGGTGGCTGGTGCGGTGGTAGTGCGCGGTGGCGTGGCGCATCGGACTGGAGTCGCAGCAACCCACGTGCCCGCACTCGGTGCAGATCCGCAGGTGCGTCCAGTCGTGGCGGTCCTCGGCCAGGCACTCCTCGCAGCCGTCCGGGCTGCTCGGTGTCGGCTTGCGCGCATCGGCCGACACCAGGTGCTCACAACTCGCTGCCATCGCGTGACCTCCTCGGTCGGCTCGCGGCAGGGCGTCGCCGGGCGTGCGGCTCGGCGCGTCGTGCCGAATCCTTCCCTCGGGGAAACGACGTCCCCGAACCTAGCCCGCGGTCGCGGGCCGCGCAGCCGAGCGGGAGGAAGCATGCACGACCTGCCGGAGCTGATGGCCCTGCTCGCGGGCGCCCTGGCGGTGACGGCGCTGGCCAGGCGGTTGGGGTTCTCCGCGCCGCTGGCCCTGGTCGTGGTGGGCCTGGCGATGTCGTACCTGCCGGGGCTGCCCGACTACCAGCTCGACCCGGAGATCGTGCTGGTGCTGATCATCGCGCCGCTGCTGTACTCGGCGGCGCTGCGCAGCTCGTCGATCGGCATCAAGGCCAACCTGCGCCCCATCGGGCTGCTGGCGTTCGGGCTCGTGCTGTTCAGCACCCTGGCCGCCGGGCTCGTCGCCTGGCGGCTGGTGCCGGGCATGTCGCTGGGCGTGGCGCTGGTGCTCGGCGCGGTCGTCGCCCCGCCCGACGCGGTGGCCGCGATCGCGATCGGCCGCAGGCTGGGACTGCCGCGCCGGATCATGACGGTGCTCGGCGGCGAGAGCCTGGTCAACGACGCGACCGCGCTGACCGCCTACCGGGTGGCCATCGCCGCGGTGATCGGGTCCGGGCTGTCGCTGCTGGGCGGCGTCGGGATGTTCCTGCTGGCCGCCGCGGGCGGGCTCGTCGTCGGCTACGTCGTGGGGTGGCTCGTGCACCAGGTCCGCGCCCGCCTCGACGACGGCAACCTGGAAAGCGCCGTCGGGCTGCTGGTCCCGTTCGCCACCTACCTGCTGGCCGAGGAGATCCACGCCTCGGGCGTCTTGGCCGTGGTGGTGGCCGGGCTCTACCTCGGGCACCGCGCCCCCGCGTCCGACGCGGCGACCCGCCTGCAGGACCGGGCGGTGTGGGACGCCGCCGACACCCTGCTCGAAGCGATGGTCTTCGCCCTCATCGGGCTCCAGCTGCGCACCGTCGTCGAGGGCGTCTCCGCCGACCTGCTGCCGCTGACCGCCGCCGGGCTCGCGGTGACGGCCGCGGTCGTCGCGGCCCGCGCTCTGTGGGTGTTCAGCACCTTGTACGCGCCGTCGTGGTTGTCGGGGAAGCGGGACGCGCCGCCGTGGCGGCACGCCGTCGTCGTGTCGTGGTCGGGCATGCGCGGTGTCGTGTCGCTGGCCGCCGCGTCGGCCGTACCGGTCGCGACGCTGTCCGGTGCGCCCTTCCCGGACCGCGCCGAGGTGATGTTCCTGGCCTTCTTCGTCACCCTCGCCACGCTGCTCCTGCACGGGTCGACGCTGCCGTGGCTCATCCGGCTGCTGGGCGTGCGGGGCCAGGAGAGCTACACCGACGCGCTCGCCGAAGCCGAGGCGCAGCACAACGCCGCCCGCGCGGCACGGGACCGGCTCGACGACCTGACGCGGGAGTCCGAGCCGCCGGGCATGGTCGCCGACCGGCTCCGGCAGGCCGCCCAGCACCGCAGCAACCAGGCGTGGGAACGGCTCGGGCGGTCGTCCGACGAGGTCGGCGAGAGCCCCAGCGAGGCGTACCGGAGGCTGCGGGGCGAGATGCTGGCCGCCGAGCGGGACGTGTTCGTGCGCTTCCGCGACGAGCACCGCATCGACGACGAGGTCCTGCGGCGGGTGCTGCACGAGCTGGACCTGGAGGAGCTGATGCTCCGGCGGGAGTGACCGCGGGGGCGGAGCGGCGGGCGCGGCCTGGTGAGGCAGCTGGTCGGAGGCCGACGACCGTCGGGAGGAGCCGCGGGAGCCGGTCGGGCTGGCGGAGGACTGGCGATGCCTCCCGGCTGCCCTTGCGGGCTCAGACGTCGAGGTAGCCGAGCTGCGAGGAGAGTTCCTTGGCCGCGACGCGCATCGCGCCGACGACCTCCCGCATGCGGCGGCGCGAGAAGCGGTAGGACGGCCCCGACGCACTGAGCGCGGCGATCACCGCGCCGTCGTAGCTGTAGACGGCGACGGCCGCGGCGTTGAGACCCAGCTCCAGCTCCTCGTAGCTGGTCGCGTAGCCGTCGCGCACTATCGCCTCGAAGTCCTTGCGCAGCTCGGCGGCGTCGGTGACGGTCCGGGTGGTGTAGCGCTCCAGCGGCTCGCCGAGCAGGTCGTCCTGGTCCTCCGGCGGGGCGTGGGCCAGCAGGACCTTGCCGCTGGACGTCGCGTGCAGCGGCGTGCGCTGCCCGACCCAGTTGTGCGCGGTGACCGAGGCGGTGCCCCTGGCCTGGCTGATGTTGATCGCGACGTCGTTGTCCCGGATCGCGATGTTGACCGTCTCGCCGAGCTCGGCGGCGAGGGAGTCGCAGAACGGACGCCCGAGGCGGGGCAGGTCCATCCGCTCGGTGGCGGCGCCCGCCAGCCGGACGATCCCGAAGCCGATCGCGTACTTGCCGCGTTCGCCGAGCTGTTCGACCAGCCCGCGCGCCTCCAGCACGCTGACCAGCCGCGACGCGGTCGACTTGTGCACGCCGAGCTCACCGGCGATCTCGGTGATGCCGGCTTCCCCGTTGCGCGCAAGCAGCTCCAGGACGGTCACAGCCCTGTCGACGGACTGCACCAGGGCACCGGAACTCCTCCCGTGGGCGGCGTCTGCGTTACTCACGCGTCAACCGTATCGGTTCCGGCGGGACATTTCGTCAACCATCCGCACGCCCCCTTGACGTTGGTTCGATGCGAAGGCAGATTCGTTGCACATGATACTCTCTGTTCCCTAATGCGCAACGGAGGTCCTGTTGGCGATCGTTCCCACGGACGCTGGGGTCATGGCGTGAGAACCGTTGTCGTCGTCGGCGCCGCCCTGGCGGGCTGGCGGGCGGCGCAGGAGCTGCGGGAGCAGGGCTTCACGGGACGGCTGGTGCTGGTGGGGGCCGAGGAGCGCCGGCCGTACGACCGGCAGCCGCTGTCCAAGGAGTTCCTGACAGGCAACCTGGACTCCGGCGAGCTGGCGCTGGACGGCGCGGACGAGGAAGCCGCGCTCGACGCCGAGTGGAGGCTCGGTGTCCCAGCCATCGGACTGGACAGCCGGTCCGCTGAAGTCGTCCTCGCCGACGGGTCACGAATTCACACCGATGGAGTAGTGCTGGCGACCGGCGCGGAGCGGGCGACGCTGCCCGGGGCGCCGGCGCACCGCCTGCACACCCTCGACGACGCGCACGCGCTGAAAGCCGACATCCGCGCCGGCGCGCGGGTGGTGGTCGTCGGCGGCGGGCTGGTCGGCTCGGAGGTCGCGGCCAGTTGCCGGTCGCTCGGGGCGCAGGTGACGGTGGTCGACGCCCAGCACCTGCCGATGGCCCGCACCTTCGGCATCGAGATCGCACCGCTGTGCGCGGCGCTGCACGAGGACCACGGCGTGCGGCTGCGGTTCGGGACGCCGGCGACGCGGGTGCTCGGCGAGGACCGGGTCACCGGCGTCGAGCTGGCCGACGGCCGGGTGATCCCGGCGGAGGCGGTGGTCACCGACGTCGGCAGCAAGCCGGCGGCGGAGTGGCTCCGCGGCTCCGGGGTCAGGCTGCGGGACGGCGTGCTCACCGACTCCGGGTGCGTGACCAGGGTGCCGAACGTGGTCGCCGTCGGCGACGTCGCGCGCTACCAGCCGGTGCACCGCAACCACACCGTCCGCGGCAGCCACTGGTCGACGGCGGCGAACCAGCCGCCGGTGGCGGTGCGCAACCTGCTGGCGGGGCGGACGGTCGAGCACTACACCGGCATCCCGCACCTGTGGTCGCGGCAGCACGGCTCGACGTTCCAGTTCGCCGGGTACGCCGGTCCGAAGGACCGCATCGACGTCGTCGACGGCTCGCCCGGCGCGCGCCGGTTCGTCGCCACCTACCAGCGGGGCGGCCGGATGGTGGCGGTGTTCGCGATGAACAGCCCGCGCCAGTTCGCCGTCCACCGCCGCCGCCTCGCCGCGACCCTCACCCCCGCCCTGGCGAAGGGATAGGAGTTCGCAAGCGGCGTCGGCCCCTGGGGTGTGCGCCAGCTCGCTGCGGGTTTTGAGCTTCGAAGCGGCGCAGCCGCTTGGCCCACCACCACAACCGGCACCGCCGCGGGTTCTCAGGCGTCCTCTGGCGAGGACAGCTTTTTCGCGGCGTATGGGCATACGCCGGAAAAAGATCCCGGAGCCAGAGGACGCCTGCGGTACCACCCGACCGGCTGCGCGAACCACTGCTGCCAGCCGTTCGCGGGCGCCTGCCGGTCCGGGCTTGACCGTGACACCGTGTCAGGGCCTGGACTGGGAGGCGTCATGTTGAACATCGGAGATTTCGCCAAGCACGGCAGGGTTTCGGTGCGGATGCTGCGGCACTACGACGCGATCGGACTGCTGCGGCCCGCGCACGTGGACGCGGCCAGCGGCTATCGGCGGTACGAGGCGGCGCAGCTGTGCCGGCTCAACCGGATCATCGCGCTGAAGGACCTCGGCTTCACGCTCCAGCAGGTGGGAGACCTCCTCGACGCCGACGTGAGCGCCGAGCAGATGCGCGGGATGCTGCGGTTGCGCCTCAGCGAGCTGGAGGCCGCCGTCGCCGCCGACACCGCCCGGCTGCGCCAGGTCGAGGCGAGGCTCCGGACGATCGAGAGCGAGGGGCGCATGCCCACCGAAGACGTCGTGGTCAAGAGCATCCCAGCGGTTCGGGTGGCGGAGCTGACCGCCATCGCGGGCAGTTTCGGGCCCGAGGACATCGGGCCGGTCATCCGTCCGCTCTACGGCGAGCTGTGCCGGCGGATGGCCGCGGCCGGGGTGTCCGGCTCCGGCCCGAACATCGCCTACTACGAGGAGTCGCCCGAAGGCGACGACGAGGTCGTCGTGCACGCGGGGGTCACGGTGGCGGTGGAGCCGCATGCGGGCCGCGGCTTCGACGTCGTGGACCTGCCCGCGGTCGAGCGGGCGGCCACCATCGTCCACCGCGGCGACATGGACGAGGTCATGCCGACCGTGCAGCAGCTCGCGCACTGGATCGACGCCAACGGCTTCCGCGCGGTCGGTCTCGGCCGCGAGCACTACCTGTCCTGCGAGGGCGGACCCGACCAGTGGGTGACCGAGATCCAGCAGCCGATCACCAAGGCGTGAGAGGAGGCGCCGGGCGTCTGCCGGGTGGAAGCCTGGCGGCGCCCGAAGCCGGACTGCGACACGGGGCGGAGGCCGGCGCTCGAAGGCCGGGCGCCCAATCCCACCGCCGCCCGGCCGAGCCCTACCGGCCGGTGTACTCGGCCATCGCGTCGAGCAGCAGGTCCGCCAGGTAGTCGGCGAACGAGCACCGCACCAGCAGCCGGTAGGCGGGCTCGGCGCCGACCTGCCACAGCACGGCCTGGGTGCGGCCGAGCAGCGTCTGCGCGCACTGGCCGGGGCCGAAGGCGCGCGGGTGCAGGTCCAGCGAGCACACCTTCTCCAGCACCTCGCGCGCCATCGGACCCGACAGCCGCAGCGTCGTCCGGTTCGCCGAGACGTCCACAGCGGACCCGAGCGAGTCGGCGAGCGCCCTGCGCAGGGCCTCGACGATACGGTCGGCGTGCCCGTCTGGTGCGTGGATCAGCCACTCGTCGGGTCCGAGCCACAGCACGGCGGTCCGCTCGTCGCCCGCGACGCGGTTCGGTGTGCGGTGCGGCAGCGCGACCTCCAGCGCGTGCTCGACGCGCGCCACGGCCGGGCTGCCGGGATGCACTCGCAGGTTCACCTGCGTGTGGAAAGGCTCCTCGGCGAGCGCGACCCCGCGTGGGCCGTCCGCGCTGCGCGCCGCGAGCTCGGCGGCCCTGGACGCGAGCGGGCTGCGCCGCAGCGCGAGCACCGCGGTGCCGGGATCAACTCGGCTGACGACCGTCACGGCGTGCTCCTCCCTCGTCGTAGAACACCGGCCGGGTCACAACGGCTGCGATGGTGCGGTCGCCGACCGGGGCGTGCAGCACCTCGCCGATGCGGCGGCGGCCGTCGGCGACCAGCGCCAGCGCGAAGGTCCGGCCGAGCGCGGCGCTGCGGTAGCTGGAGGTCACGTGCCCGAGCATCGGCACCGGCGGTTCGGCGGGCGCGCCGGGGGCGACGAGCTGCGCGCCCTCCGGGAGGCGTTCGGCCGGGTCGACCGGGAGCAGTCCGACGAGCTGCTTGCGGTCCTCCCGCGCGGTGTCGGGGCGGGCGAAGGAGCGGCGCCCGACGAAGTCCTTGCGCTTGGACACCACCCAGTCCATGCCGAGGTCGTGCGGGGTCACCGTGCCGTCGGTGTCCTGGCCGACGATCACGAACCCCTTCTCCGCCCGCAGCACGTGCATGGTCTCGGTGCCGTACGGCGTGATGTCGAGGTCGGCGCCCGCCTCGGCCACCGCCTCCCACACCGCGAGCCCGTACCAGGACGCGACGTTGATCTCGTAGGCCAGCTCGCCGGAG
Organism: Saccharopolyspora erythraea NRRL 2338; assembly: GCF_000062885.1. Classification (NCBI taxonomy): domain Bacteria; kingdom Bacillati; phylum Actinomycetota; class Actinomycetes; order Pseudonocardiales; family Pseudonocardiaceae; genus Saccharopolyspora; species Saccharopolyspora erythraea. The sequence continues at coordinate 6,305,673 of NC_009142.1, forward strand.
AACGAGATGCGGCAGATGCGGGCCGGGATCCCGTTGTGCAGCACGGTCTCCCGGAACTCCATGAACCCGAACGCCTCCGCCGACACGTCCAGCGCGGGCGCCATCCGCCCGACCACGGTGCGCGAGTCGGGGCCGGCGACGGCGATCGTGGCCCACTGCTCGGTGACCGACGTGCAGTGCACCGCCAGGTGCGGCCACTCGGTCTGCAACCACTCCTCGAGCCAGTCCATGACCTTCGCCGCGTTGCCGGTCGTGGTGGTCATCAGGTAGCGGTCCTCGGCCAGCCGCAGCGAGACGCCGTCGTCGAGGACCATGCCGTCGGCCCCGCACATCATCCCGTAGCGGGCCTTGCCGACCGGGAGCTTGGCGAAGGCGTTGGTGTAGACGCGGTTGAGGAAGGTCGCGGCGTCCGGCCCGGCGATCTCGATCTTGCCGAGCGTGGTGGCGTCCATCATCGCCACTCCCCCGCGCGCGGCGCGGCACTCCCGTTCGACGGCGGTGTCCATGTCCTCGCCGTCGAGCGGGTAGTAGCGGGCGCGCTTCCACTGGCCGACGTCCTCGAACACCGCGCCGGCCCGCACGTGCCAGGAGTGCATCGGCGTGGTGCGCACCGGGTCGTGCAGCGCGCCGCGGTCGCGGCCGGCCAGCACCGCGAACGAGACCGGGTTCGCCGGCGGGCGGAAGGTCGTCGTGCCGACCGCGCCGGGCGATCCCGAACTCAGCGCTTCGGCCAGGACCCCGATGGCGTTGACCGACGACGTCGCGCCCTGGTCGCTGCCGGTGCCGATCGTGGTGTAGCGCTTGACGTGCTCGACCGAGCGCATGCCCGCGCCGACCGAGCGCCACACGTCGGCGACCGTGGAATCCCGTTGCAGGTCGACGAAGTGGTTCCGCCAGCTCGACGGGTCGCCGGTCTCGCCGGGCACGATCCACAATGGACGTGGCGCCGTGGCGGGCCGGTCGCCGTCGACCGGTGGCACCGGAGGGGCCGCGACGCGGAAGCCGCCCGCGGTGGCCGCCTCGGCCCCGGCGGCGAAGCCCTGCGCCAGGCAGCCCGCGAGGTCGTAGGTGCCCCTGGCCGCACCGATCACCTTGGACCCCGCGACTCCGCCGTCAGGCACGAATCCCGCGACGATCCGGTCCCAGCGCAGCTTGCCGCCCGCCTGGCCGTGCAGGTGCACCGCCGGACTCCAGCCGCCGCACACCGCGAGCAGGTCGCAGGCGATCTCCCGGACGCCGCCGGTGATCGCGCCGGACTCGTCGATGCCCGCGACCCTGGCGGAGGCCAGTCGCCGGTCGCCGGTCGTGCCCACGACGGCCGAGCCCGGGTGGACGTCGACACCGGCCTCCCGCACCCGCGCGGCCAGCCGCGGCGGCGGGCTCGGCCGGGTGTCGACCAGCGCGTGAACCCGCGCCCCGGCCGCGACGAGGTCCAGCGCCGTCAGGTACGCGCTGTCGGAGGTCGTGCACACCACCGCCTCGGTGCCGGGCAGCACCGCGAAGCGGTTGAGGTAGGTGCGGACCGCCGAGGCCAGCATGATGCCCGGCCGGTCGTTGTCGGCGAAGACCATCGGGCGTTCGTGCGCGCCGGTCGCGAGCACCACGCGCCCCGCGCGGATGTGCCACAGCCGGGCGCGGACCGAGTCGCGTTCGCGGCGTTCGGCAACCAGCAGGTAGTTCTGGTCGTGGAGGCCGACGGCCGTGGCCCGGGTGAGCACCCGGACCTCGGGCATCTCCACGAACTCCCGCACCGCGCGGTTGATCCACTCCGACGCGGGCCTGCCGTCGACGCGTTCGCCGCCGTCGAGCAACGCCCCGCCCAACGCGCGGTCCTGCTCCACCAGCACCACCCGCGCGCCGCTTCGGCCCGCCGCGAGCGCGGCGGCGATGCCCGCAGGCCCGGCGCCGACCACGACGACGTCGGCGTGCACGTACTTCTTGTCGTGCACGGCGCTGTCGGGCGCGCTGCCGAGCCATCCGACGCCGGAGAGGCTCTCGGCGGCGAGCCCGTCGACCAGCTCCACGGCGGTGGCGGGCAGCATGGGCTCCGGGCAGTCGCCGACCACCTGCACCATCGCGTTCGGCTCGGTGGTGCCGGCGGTGAGCACACCCCTGGGCCTGCCGCGGTGGACCGACGGCCCGGCCTCGATCCGCCCGGCGGCCAGCAGCGCCGAGGCCAGCGTGTCACCGGGATGGCCGGTGTACTGCTCGCCGTCGAAGGTGAAGCGCAGCGTCCGGCCGCGGTCCACGCGGCCTCCGGTGGGCAGGCGGCTCATGGGATCACCGGCTTGCGCGCCGCGGGTGTCTCGGGGCGCATCTCGTTGGTCGCGGTGTCGCGGACGACGTCGAACCAGCGGCGGCAGCCCGCCGAGTGGCACCAGCGCTCGGCGAACGGCCCGCGCGGGTTGTCGCGGAAGAACAGGTACTCGCCCCATGCGGCGTCGTCGAGGGCGTCCGGGTCGTCGGGGTGCGTCACGTGCGCCTGACCGCCGTAGCGGAACTCCGCCTCGTCCCGCGGCCCGCACCACGGGCACTGGATGGAAAGCATCCGGCGACCTCCTCTCCGTCGTCAGTGCGCCACGGCGGCCGCGCCGTGCTCGTCGATGAGCGCGCCGGTGGCGAAGCGCTCCAGCCCGTAGGGCTCGTTGATCGGGTGCGGTGCGCCGGTGGCGATCGTGTGCGCGAACACCCAGCCCGCACCGGGCGTGGCCTTGAACCCTCCGGTCCCCCAGCCGCAGTTGAGGAACAGGTTCTCCACCGGCGCCGGGCCGATGATCGGCGAGGCGTCCGGCGTCACGTCGACCGTGCCCGCCCAGGTGCGGACCACGTGCGCCCGCGCGAAAACCGGGAACAGCTCCAGCGCCGCGGCCATCTGGTGCTCGATCACGTGCACCGAACCGCGCTGGCGGTAGCCGTTGTAGCTGTCGATGCCCGCACCCAGCACCAGCTCGCCCTTGTGCGCCTGGCTGCAGTACACGTGCACGTGGTTGGACATCACCACGCACGGGTGCACCGGTTCCAGCAGCTCGGAGACCAGCGCCTGCAACGGGTGGCTCTGCAGCGGCAGCCGCAGCCCGAGGGTGTCGGTCAGCAGGCTGGTGCGCCCGGCCGCGGCGAGGCCGACCCGGCCGGCGGCGATGGTGCCGCGCGAGGTCTCCACGCCGGTGACCCGGTCGCCGTCGGTGGTGAACCCGGTGACCTCGCAGTTCTGGACCAGGTCCACGCCGAGCTGGTCGGCCCGGCGGGCGAAGGCCCACGCGACGTGGTCGTGCTTGGCGATTCCGGCGCGGGGCTGCCAGGTCGCGCCGAGCACGGGGTAGCGCACGTCCCGCGAGACGTCGAGGATCGGGCACAGCTCCGCGATCTCCCCCGGGGTCACCCACTGCGCGTCGATCCCGTTGAGCGCGTTGGCGAAGACCCGGCGCCGCGAGTCGCGGACCTCCTGCTCGGTGTGGGCGAGGTTGAGCACGCCGCGCTGGCTGAGCAGGAAGTCGTAGTCCAGCTCGGCTTCCAGTCCTTCCCAGAGGCGCAGCGCGTGCTCGTAGAGCGCGGCGCTCTGGTCGAGCAGGTAGTTGGACCTGATGATCGTGGTGTTGCGGGCCATGTTCCCGCCCGCCAGCCAGCCCCGCTCCAGCACCGCGACGTCGGTGATGCCGTGGTTGCGGGCGAGGTAGTAGGCGGTGGCCAGGCCGTGCCCGCCGGAGCCGACGATCACCACGTCGTAGGCCCGCTTGGGTTCCGGGTTGCGCCACAGCCGGGCCGGCGGCTCGGCCGGGTGCGGTCGGGTCGTGGCCATGCGGCCTCCTGTGGAGCCGGCTGGGGTGCGCGAGACCTCGCGATACGACTCATCAACAACTGATATATCAGTATGTCGGGTAGGGTAGGAGCCATGTCCGCCGTGGTCAATTCCCCGTACGGGGGCAGCAACGCCGGCCAGTCCCAGGCCGAGCGCGCCTACCTGACGCTGCGCGACCTGATCCTGACCCTGCGGCTGCCGCCGGGCTCCCCGGTCCAGGAGGAGCCGCTGACCAAGGAGCTCGGCATCGGCCGGACCCCGTTCCGGGAGGCGGTGAAGCGTCTGGAGTCGGAGTCGCTGATCGCGATCTACCCGCGCCGGGGCAGCTTCGTCACCGAGGTCAACATCACCGACCACGCGCTGATCGCCGACGTCCGCCGCAGGCTGGAGGGGCACGCGGCGTGGCGGGCCGCCGAGCGCGCGACCGACGCCGACCGCGCCGAGCTCGAGCAGCTCTGCGAGCTGGTCGCCGACGTCTCCAACGAGCAGGCGCCGATCATGGCCGTCGACACGCGGGTGCACCGCACGATCCACCGCTGCACCCACAACCGGTACCTGGAGAACACCCTCGGCCAGTACTACAACCTGGCGCTGCGGATCTGGTGCCTGTTCTTCGACCGGCTGCCCGACGTCACCGACCACGTCGGCGAGCACGCCGAGCTGCTCAAGGCCGTCATCGCGGGCGACGCCGAGCGCGCCGAGCAGATCGCGGTGGCCCACGTCGACCACTTCGAGCACGCCATCCGCGACGTGATCTGACCCGGACCCCGCGACACGACCGGCGCACGCCACGCCGCGCTCCTGCGTCGGCATGCCCGACACCCGAACACCCCGCGGCCGCGTCTGCATGCCCGACGCCCGAGCGCTCCGGGGTGCCCGCCGCGCCGACCCGGTCCTCGCCGACCGAGCACCCCACGCGCCCACCGGGCTGATCACCCCGGGCGCTCCCGACGCCGGCTCCGCGGCGCAGCCCTCCGCGCGCGATAGCCCGGAACGCCTTGCCGCGTCAAGCAAACCCGCCGTCCTCCGCACCGCGCCGACCATCGAAGGCTTGTCGATCAAGCCGCGGAAGTGCTGCTCTGACCCCTTCGGGGGAGATCGGGAAAATCAGGGCCAATGTGCCTTGACTCACACCCGGATGGAAGCGCACTGTTGCGTCTGACGCGGGATGTTGTCGTAGACGCAACAAGGCGGCAGCCAATGGATTCGGGTGCGCAGATCTTGGTCGTCGGTGCGGGCATCGTGGGGTGCAGCGCCGCATACCACCTCTCCCTGCTGGGTGCGACCGACGTGCTGGTCGTCGAGCAGGGTCCGCTGCCTGCCACCGGCGGGTCGAGTTCCCATGCGCCTGGCCTGGTCTTCCAGACCAACGCGTCGCAGACGATGACCCAGCTCGCGCGGCACACCGTGCGGACCTGGGCCGGCGCCGAGGTCGACGGCAGGCCCTGCTTCCACCAGGTCGGCGGCATCGAGGTCGCCACCACCCCGCAGCGGTGGGACGACCTGCACCGCAAGCTCGGTCTTGCCACCGCGTGGGGAGTGGAGGCCGAGCTGCTGGGCCCGGCGGAGGTGGCCGAGCTGATCCCGCACGTGCCGGCCGAGCGCGTCTTCGGCGGGCTGCACGTGCCCAGCGACGGGATCGCCAAACCGGTGCGGGCCGCCGAGTTCATGGCCCGCGAAGCCCGGCGGCGCGGCGTCCGGTTCGTCGGCGACACCGAGATCACCGGCTTCGACGTCCACAACGGACGCATCCGGACGGTGCGCACCTCGCGCGGCGACGTGTCGGTGGAGACCGTGCTGTGCTGCGCCGGGATCTGGGGCCCGAAGGTCGGCGCGCTGGCCGGCGTGTCGATCCCGGTCCAGCCGCTGGCGCACCAGTACGCCGTCACCGGCCCGGTGCCCGGTCTGGACGCCGGCCGCGAGGTGGCGCAGCCGATCCTGCGCCACCAGGACAGCTCGATGTACTTCCGGCAGATCCACGACCGCTACGGCGTCGGCTCCTACCAGCACCGGGCGATCCCGGTGAGCACCGGCGAGCTGGCCCCGACCGCCGCGCCGGGTCGCGGTGCCGAGGCGCCGTCGGGGGGTGGCGGCTGGAAGGGCATGGCCTCGGTGCACCCGTTCACCCCGCAGGACTTCAAGAAGCCGTGGTCGGACGCCTGCGACCTGCTGCCGGTGCTCGGCGGCACCGACATCACCGAGGGCATGAACGGGCTGTTCCTGTTCACCTCCGACGGCATGCCGGTGCTGGGTCCGTCCAACGAGGTCGGCAACTTCTGGGCCGCCGAGGCGGTGTGGATCACCCACGCCGCCGGGGTCGGCAAGGCGATGGCCGAGTGGATGACCAGCGGGGTACCCGAGATCGACCTGCGGGCCGCCGACATCCGGCGCTTCGAGGGGTTCGCGCACAGCCCGTCCTACGTGGGCGAGCGCAGCGCGCAGAGCTTCCGCGAGGTCTACGACATCATCCACCCGCAGCAGCCGCCCGAGCACCCGCGGCCGTTGCGCACCAGCCCGTTCTACCCGCGGCAGCAGGAGCTGGGCGGCGTTTTCCTGGAGGCCAACGGCTGGGAGCGGCCGCACTGGTTCGAGTCCAACGGCTCGCTGGCCGACGGGCGCGCCATCGCCGAGCCGGGGCCGTGGGCGGGCCGGTACTGGTCGCCGATCGTCGGCGCCGAGCACCAGGTGACGCGCGAGCGGGCCGCCATGTACGACATGACCTCGCTGGCGCGGGCCGAGGTCAGCGGGCGCGGCGCGCTGGAGCTGCTCCAGCGGCTCACCACCAACCAGCTCGACCGCCCGCCCGGCTACGTCACCTACACGCTGATGCTGGAGCCGACCGGCGGCATCCGGGCCGACATCACCGTGGCCAGGCTCTCGCGGGACGTCTTCCAGGTCGGCTGCAACGGCCCGCGCGACATCGCCTGGCTGCGCGGGCACGCCGACGAGACGGTGTCGGTCCGCGACATCACCGGCGGCACCTGCTGCATCGGGCTGTGGGGACCGCGCGCCCGCGACATCCTCGCGCCGCTGGCGGGCGAGGACATCTCCCACGAGGCGTTCCGGTTCTTCCGCGCCAGGAGGCTGCACGTGCGCGAGGTGCCGGTGACCGCGCTGCGGCTGTCCTACGTGGGCGAGCTCGGCTGGGAGCTCTACACCTCGGCGGAGTTCGGCCTGCGGCTGTGGGACCTGCTCGCCGCCGAGGGGGCCGGGCACGGTGCGGTTCCCGCCGGACGCGGCGCCTTCAACGGCCTGCGCATGGAGAAGGGCTACCGCGCCTGGGGGACCGACATGTGGAGCGTGCACGACCCCGACGAGGCCGGGCTCGACTTCGCCGTCAAGACCGGCAAGGGCGACTTCGTCGGTCGCGACGCCCTGCTGCGGCGGCGGGAGAACCCGCCGCGGCGGAAGCTGTGCTGCGTCACCATCGACGACGGCACGGTGCTGATGGGTTCCGAACCGGTGCTAAAGGGCTCCGAGACCGTCGGCTTCACCACCAGCGCCGGATACGGGTACAGCGTGGGGCAGAGCCTCGCCTACGCGTGGCTGCCCGCCGAGATGTCCGGCCCGGGCACCTCCCTGCAGGTGTCCTACTTCGACCGGCGACATCCGGTCACGGTCGTCGCCGATCCGGTGTTCGACCCCGAGATGAGAAGGATGCGCTGCTAGCCGGCGCAGAAACACCAGTCACGAAGCCAGGCGGACCCCGCGCGGGACCCGCCGGAGTCCCGCACACCCTCGAGCCCCAGGGAGAGAACCCCCATGACGATCAACCAGAACCCGGGAGTCCTGCAGTACCCGAGGCTGCGCAAGTCCCCGTTCTACTACGCCTCGCGGCGGCACGGGGTCGCGCTCTACAGCGTCTACAACCACACCTACCACCCGCGCCACTACGGCGACCCGGTCGCCGAGTACTGGCACCTGCTGGAAGGCGTGACGCTGTGGGACGTCGGGGTCGAGCGGCAGGTCGAGATCACCGGACCGGACGCGTTCGAGTTCACCAACATGCTCGTTCCACGCGACCTCAACAAGTGCAAGGTCGGGCAGTGCAAGTACGTCTTCGTCACCGCCGAGGACGGCGGCATCATCAACGACCCGGTGCTGCTGCGGCTGGGTGAGAACCACTTCTGGCTGTCGCTGGCCGACAGCGACGTCCTGCTGTGGGCGAAGGGGCTCGCGCACAGCCTCGGCATGGACGTGCAGATCCACGAGCCCGACGTGGGCCCTGTGCAGATCCAGGGCCCGAAGTCCCGGGAGGTGATGGCCGACCTGTTCGGCGAGTCCATCCTGGACGTTCCCTACTACTACGCGGTGGACCGGGAACTGGACGGCATGCAGGTCGTGGTCTCGCGCACCGGCTACACCGCCGAGCTGGGCTACGAGGTCTACCTGCACAACGCCAGCCGCGACGGCGTCCGGCTCTGGGACGCCATCTGGCAGGCGGGCGAGCCGCACGACCTGCGGGTCATCGGCCCGTGCCACATCCGCCGCATCGAGGCCGGAATCCTGTCGTGGGGCTGCGACCTCACCTACGACACCAACCCGTTCGAGGTCGGCTACGGCTTCGAGACGACCTGGATGGTCGACCTCGAGCAGGAGGCCGACTTCATCGGCAAGCAGGCGCTGACCCGGATCCGCGACGAGGGCGTCAGCCGCAAGCTGGTCGGCGTGGAGATCGGCGGTCCGGGCGTCGGCTCGTTCAACGACGGCAACATGATCGACGTGTTCGACGTGCACGACCCGCGCGGGCTGCGCATCGGCGAGGTCACCTCGGCCTGCTACTCCCCCCGCCTGGAACGCAACATCGGCTACGCGATGGTTCCGGTGGCCTACCAGGAGTACGGCACCGAGCTCGTCGTGCACACCCAGCACGGCCCGCAGGAAGCGGTGGTGGTGCAGAAGCCCTTCCTGGACCCGACCAAGAGCATCCCCAAGCGGCTCGTGCGCGCGTCGGCGTAGCTGGAGGTGGCAGTGGAGATGAGCGAAACCACCCGGACGCTCCAGCGGCACCTGGAGAACGCGCGTTTCGAGGTGCTGCCCCTGCGCGGCGTCGTCGAGCAGGTCGGGAACCTCCCCGAGGGCACGACGGTCACCGTCACGTCCTCGCCGAAGAAGGGCGTCGAGGCCACCCTCGACGTCGCCGCCCGGGTCCGCGGGCTCGGCCACCACGTGGTGCCGCACCTGGCGGCACGGCTGCTGACCGGTCCCGCGCACCTGGCGGCGGTGCTCGACCGCATCGAGGGCCTGGGCATGACCGAGGTGTTCGCGGTGGCCGGCGACTCCGCCGAGCCCGCCGGTCCGTACCCGGACGCCCTGTCGCTGCTGCGCGCGATGGAGGAGCTGGGCCGCCGGCCCTCCCGCGTCGGCATCACGGGGTATCCGGAGCGGCACGCGTTCATCCCCGACGCCACGACGATCTCGGCCATGTCGGAGAAGGCCGCCCACGCCGACTACATCGTCTCCCAGATCTGCTACGACCCGCACGCACTGGCCTCGTGGGTCAAGGACGTCCGGGCGCGCGGAGTGGTGCTGCCGATCCACATCGGCGTGCCGGGGGTCGTCGACGTGCACCGGCTGCTGCGGATCTCGCTGAAGATCGGCCTGGGCGAGTCCATGCGCTTCCTGCGCAAGCAGCACGGCGTGGTCACCAAGCTGCTCACCCGCTACACGCCGGAGGAGCTGTTCGACGAGCTGTCCCCCCACCTCGCCGACCCGGCCTACGGCATCGCGGGATGGCACTTCTTCACGTTCAACGAGGTCGACCGGACCGACCGGTGGCGGCAGGACCTGCTCGCCCGCATCGGGGAGGTCCCGGCTTGAGCGGGCGGGCGGCGGCGCCGGTGCCGGGCCTTTCGGGGGCGGGGACTCCCCGCTCCGCCCCCGGGCGTCCCGCTCACCGCCGGGCGGTGGACCGCCGCCGCCCGCCCGTGCCCGTCAGAGGTTCGTTCCCTGCTCTCCCCGGCTGAAGCCGTGGTATCCGCGAAGGAGTTCCGATGACCGTCCCGTCCGATCTGGACATCTCCCGGGCGACCGCCCTCAGGCCGCTGGAGGACATCGCGGCGCAGCTCGGCCTCGGCCCGCACCTGCTCGAACCGTACGGCCACAACGTCGCCAAGATCTCGCTGGACGCCATCGAGGAGCTGTCGGACCGTCCGCAGGCGCGCTACGTCGTGGTCTCGGCGATCACCCCGACGCCGCTCGGCGAGGGCAAGACCACCACGACGGTCGGGCTCGGCCAGGCGTTGCGGCACCTGGGCAAGGTGTCGGCGGTGGCGGTCCGGCAGCCCTCGATGGGTCCGACGTTCGGCATCAAGGGCGGCGCGGCGGGCGGCGGCTACAGCCAGGTGGTGCCGATGGAGGCGCTGAACCTGCACCTGACCGGCGACATGCACGCGGTCACCGCGGCGCACAACCTGCTGTCGGCGATGCTGGACAACCACCTGCACAAGGGGAACCGGCTCGGCGTCGATCCACATCGGATCACCTGGCGCCGCGTCCTCGACGTCAACGACCGCGACCTGCGCAACATCGTCACCGGCATGGGCGGGCGGGCCGACGGCACTCCCCGGCAGACCGGCTTCGACATCACCGCGGCCAGCGAGGTGATGGCCGTGCTCGCGCTGTCGACGTCCCTGCGCGACATGCGGCGCAGGCTGGGCCGCATCGTGGTCGGCTACACCCGCGACGGTTCGCCCGTCACCGCCGAGGACCTGCGGGCGGCCGGGGCGATGACCGCGATCATGCGCGAGGCCATCAAGCCGAACCTCATGCAGACCACGGAGAACACGCCGGTCCTGGTGCACGCCGGTCCGTTCGGCAACATCGCCCACGGCAACTCCTCGGTCGTGGCCGACCGCATCGCGGGCCGCTGCGCGGACTACCTGGTGACCGAGGCCGGGTTCGGCGCCGACATGGGCGCCGAGCGCTTCTTCAACATCAAGTGCCGGACCTCCGGGATGCGCCCGGACGCCGCGGTGCTGGTGGCCACCGTGCGGGCGCTGAAGGCGCACTCCGGGCGCTACAAGGTCGTGGCGGGAAGGCCCCTGCCGCCGGAGATGCTGGCCGAGAACCCCGACGACGTGCTCGCAGGCGCGGAGAACCTGCGCAAGCAGATCGACAACATCCGGCTGCACGGCGTGTCACCGGTGGTCGCGGTCAACGCGTTCCCGACCGACCACGGCAGCGAGCACGACGCCATCCGCCGCGTCGCCGAGGAGGAGGGCGCGCGGGTCGCGGTCAGCAACCACTACTCCGAGGGCGGCAAGGGCGCGCTGGAGCTGGCGGAGGTGGTCGTCGAGGCGGCCGAGGAGCCGAACCGGTTCCGGTTGCTGTACCCGGACTCCGCCGACCTGCGCACCAAGATCGAGACGATCGCGACCCGCGTCTACGGCGCCGACGGCGTGAGCTACCAGCCCGCGGCCGCGCGGGCGCTGGCCGACTACGAGGCCATCGGCTTCGGGAGCCTGCCGGTGTGCATCGCCAAGACGCACCTCTCGCTGTCGTCGGACCCGTCGCTGCTCGGGGCGCCGACCGGCTGGACGCTGCCGGTGCGCGAGGTGCGGGCGTCGATCGGCGCCGGGTTCATCTACGCGATCTGCGGGGAGATGCGCACCATGCCGGGCCTCGGTTCGCACCCGGCCGCCGAGCGCATCGACATCGACGAGCACGGCCAGATCGTCGGCCTGAGCTGAGTGCGTGGACGCGGTGGTCGGTACCCACCGCATCGGCGCGGGCTCACGCATCGTCGGCATCTCGCGCTGATGGCCGACCAGCCGCGGCGCGGCCGGGGGAATCGGGCTCGGACCGGGCACGACTCCCCCGTGCCGTCCGCGCTCCGGCCGCGCTTAGCCTTCAGCCATGCTGGTCATCCTGCGTTCCGTGGTCCTGTTCGTGCTCGCCGCCGTCGCCGAGATCGGTGGCGCGTGGCTGGTCTGGCAGGGCGTGCGGGAGCAGCGCGGGCTGCTGTGGATCGGCGCCGGGGTGATCGCACTCGGCATCTACGGCTTCGTCGCGACCTTCCAGCCGGACCCGAACTTCGGCCGCATCCTGGCCGCCTACGGCGGCGTCTTCGTCGCCGGTTCGCTGCTGTGGGGCGTGGTCGTGGACGGCTTCCGGCCGGACCGCTGGGACCTGATCGGCGCGACGATCTGCCTGGCCGGGGTCGCCGTGATCATGTACGCCCCCAGGTGACCGGCGCGCGAGGGCCCCGGGTCGCTCAGTCCGCGATGCCCAGGCGCAGGTGCTCGATGTGGTACACGGCCTCGTCGAGCAGTTGCGCGACGTGGCTGTCGTAGAGCGAGTACACGACGCTGCGCCCGGAGCGGTTGCCGGTGACCAGCCCGAGCGAGCGCAGCAGCCGCAGCTGGTGCGAAACCGCCGACTGCTCCATGCCCACCGCCTCGGCGAGCTCGGTGACCGACAGCGCGCCCTGCCGCAGCTCGCTGAGGATCAGCAGCCGCGACGGCGTCGCCAGCGCCTGCAGCGTCTCGGCCACCGAAGCCGCCGACGCCGCGTCCAGCCTCGCGGCGGGCGTGGCCTGGCTGTCGACTCCGTGACCCATGTGCGCAGTCTAGCCACCACCCACATATGAACACCTGATCAGTTGTTCATGTATTGTCCGCGGTCGTACCGTCCCCGACCGCTTGAGGACGCCTCGATGCGCGCACTCACCGAGCCCACCTCGGCACCGACGACCCGCACACCGGCCCCGGCACGACGCTCCCTGCTCGCACTGCCCGAAGCGCGCTGGGCGGCCGGGTCGCTGCTGGCCTTCCTGCTCGGCCTCGGCACCGAACTCGCCGGCGGCCCCACCTGGCTGGCCTGGACGCTCTACCTCGTCTGCTACGCGACCGGCGGTTGGGAACCGGCCCTCGAAGGGCTGCGCGCGCTGCGCGAGCGGACGCTGGACGTGGACCTGCTCATGATCGTCGCGGCGATCGGCGCGGCCTCGATCGGCCAGGTGACCGACGGCGGGCTGCTGATCGTCATCTTCGCCACCTCCGGGGCGCTGGAGGCCTACGCCACCGCCCGCACCGAGGACTCCGTGCGCGGTCTGCTCGACCTCGCCCCCGACACCGCCGTCCGCGTCGCCGACGGTGTGGAGGAGACCGTCCCGGCGGCGGAACTGCGCGTCGGCGACGTGATCGTGGTGCGCCCCGGCGAACGGCTCGGCGCCGACGGCGTGGTCGTCGAGGGCGCCAGCGACGTCGACCAGTCCACCATCACCGGCGAGTCGCTGCCGGTGTCCCGCACGACCGGCGACGAGGTCTTCGCCGGGACGCTCAACGGCTCGGGGGCGCTGCGGGTGCGGGTCGGCCGCGACGCGTCGGAGACGGTCATCGCCCGCATCGTCGAGATGGTCTCCGAGGCGAGCCGGACGCAGGCCCCGACGCAGCTGTTCATCGAGAAGGTCGAGCAGCGCTATTCGGTCGGCGTCGTGGTCGCGACGCTGGCGGTGTTCGCGGTGCCGATGCTGTTCGGCGACGGCCTGGAGTCCGCCCTGCTGCGCGCGATGACCTTCATGATCGTCGCCTCGCCGTGCGCGGTGGTGCTGGCGACGATGCCGCCGCTGCTGTCGGCGATCGCCAACGCGGGGCGGCACGGCGTGCTGGTGAAGTCGGCGGTGGCGATGGAACGGCTCGCCGAGGTCCGGCGGGTGGCGCTGGACAAGACCGGCACCCTGACCGAGGGCAGGCCGCGGATCACCGAGGTGCGCGGCGCGCCGGGACACGACGCCGACGAGGTCCTGGCGCTGGCGGCCGGCGCCGAGCACCTCAGCGAGCACCCGCTGGCGCACGCGATCGTCGCGGCGGCCCGGGAACGCGGGCTCGACGTGCCGAGGGCCGACGAGTTCCAGGCCGTTGCGGGACATGGTGTTTCGGCCACGGTCGGTGGCAGGCGGGTCGAGGTGACCCGTCCGGCGTCCGACGGCGGATCCGCCGCGGGCACGGTCGTCGTGGTCACCGTGGACGGCGTGGCGGCGGCGGAACTGGAGATCTCCGACCGGCTGCGGCCCGACGCCGCGGCGGCGGTGCGGGCTCTGCGCGAGGTCACCGGCACCGAGCCGGTCCTGCTCACCGGTGACGGTGAGCGCGCGGCCGCCCGCGTGGCGGACGAGGTCGGCATCACCGACGTCCGCGCCCGCCTGCTGCCGCAGGACAAGGTCGAGGCCGTGCGCTCCAGCGGCGAACCGACGATGGTGGTCGGCGACGGCGTCAACGACGCGCCCGCTCTCGCCGCCGCGCACAGCGGTGTGGCGATGGGCCGCGCTGGTGCGGATCTGACCCTGGAGACCGCCGACGTCGTGGTGGTGCGCGACGAGCTCTCGGCGGTGCCCGCGGTCATCGACCTGTCGCGGCGGGCCCGGCGGCTGGTGAAGCAGAACCTGGTCATCGCGGGCACCTTCATCACCGTGCTGGTCGTCTGGGACCTCGCCGGGCACCTGCCCCTGCCGCTCGGCGTGGCCGGCCACGAGGGCTCGACGGTCATCGTCGGACTCAACGGCCTGCGACTGCTGCGGCGCGGCGCATGGAGCGCCGGACGGTGACGTGAGCTGCTCTCCGGTGGTGGCGGTAGCGGCGTGGATCCCCGCCCTCGACCGGAAAAGCCCTGCTCAGCCTTCGGCGTAGGTGAGGTCGGAGAAGCGGACCGGGAAACCGCTGCCATCCGGCGAGGCGCACATCGGGCCCGCCTCGGCGTCCACGTCCGGCGGGAAGTACGCCAGGCGCAGCACGGTCCGCGGCTCCTCGCCCTCGGGGGCGTAGCGGATCGTGACGGTGTCGCCACTGCGGTGCATCTCGATCGTCACCGATTCGACGTCGCCGTGGACGGCCTGCAACGGCACCACGTTCCAGTCCGATACGTCACGGGTCACCACCGCGCTGAGGAGCTGTTCACCGTCGACGTACTCGATGCCGGTCTTGATCCAGTTCGCCTCGTCGATCCGCAGTAGCAGGCCCGCCTGGTCGTACTGCTCGCGGTAGTCGCCGAAGAACCGGGTGGTGAGCCGGAACTCGGCACCGACCGGACGCAGAAGCGCGTGCCCGGTGTCGCGGACGAACCCGTAGTGCGTGGTGCGCCAGAAGTCGGTGCCGCCGTCGGCGGTGGCGGTCAGCCCTGCGTAGGAGAGCCAGTTCTCCGGCGGGTTGAGCCACCGCCAGCCCTGGAAGCCGAACAGCGTCTGGTCCTCGACCCGCTCCATGCCCACCGATCCCGTTGGCCCGCTGATCCGACGACGTCAGCCTAGTCGAACCGCCGGGCGCCCTGCGAACACCGCCGAGCGGTCGACACCGGCCCGGACGGCCGGGGACAGCGCTCAGCGGACGACCAGCACCGGGCACTTGGCGTGGTGCACCAGCTTGAGCGCGACCGAACCGACCATCATGCCGGTGAACGCGCCGTGGCCCTTGTTGCCCAGCACGAGCAGGTCGGCCTGCTCGGTCAGGCCCACGAACTCGTCGATGATCTGCCCGCGCACCAGCCGCGGCCGGATGTCGACGTCGGGGTAAGCCGCCTTCACCGGCTCGGTGATCGTCTCAAGCGAGTTGCGGGCGCGCGTCTCCAGCTCGGCGTCCGGCGTGGGCAGCCGGTATCCGAACTGGACTGGCTGGCTCCAGACGGTGATCGCGTGCACGATGCCGCCCACGCGCTGCACGTACTCTGCGGCCCAGCGCAGGGCGTTGCCCGACTCCTCGGACCCGTCGATGCCCGCTATGACTGTCTGCGGCTTACCCGCCATGGTCGAACTCCCTCCGGGTGCGCGCACATGACGCGGGAGGAACCCGCTCCGGCACACCACCTATCGGACGTTCCGGACGAACTGGCTTGATCGTATGGCACCCGGTGGAGGGACGCCACAGTCAGCGGGGCGCGACGACGGGCTCGGGCGCGGCTACCCGTCCAGCGCGGTGAGGAACGCCGCCCAGCGGCGGCGGTCGAAGACCAGGACGGGACCGTGCGGGTCCTTGGAATCCCGGGCTGCGACGCGGCCTTCAACGAACGCCACCTCGACGCAGTTCGCACCGTTGTCGCTGTAGCTCGACTTGCGCCACTCCAGCTGCTCGAACATCGCGGTGCGCCTTCCCTGTCAGGTGACGGTACGAGCCTTGATCGCCGCCACCGAGTCCTCGGACGACAACGCGACCGAGAGTAGCCGTTCGCTTGATCGGATGTAACCGGCCACTTGGTCCTGGTCCTGCACGTAAACCGCCCCGTCCTGGATTTCGACGTAGCCGATGGACTGCGCGTCCGCGAAGTGCAGAACCGTGAAACCACCGATCAGCGCGGTGTGCGGGCCGACCGAGGTCGGGAGCACCCGGATGTCGACGTTGTCCAAGCTGGACAGTTCGATGAGGTGCTCCATCTGGCGGCGCATCACGTGCGGACTCCCGATCGGCCGGTCCAGCGCCGACTCCTCGATCACCGCCGTCAGCTTCAGCGGCGGGTCCCCGGCCAGGCGGCGCTGCCTGGCCATCCGGAAGCTGACGACCCGCTCGTTGTGGTCGGGCCGAACGCGCTCACTGGTGGCGGTCAGCGCCGCCGCGTAGTCCTCGGTCTGCAACAGACCAGGCAGGACCAGCGGGATGTAGATGAACTCCGACTCCGCGATGCCCTCCAGACCGACGAAGGTCCGCAACCAGTCGGGCAGCACGTCCACCCATGACGCCCACCAGGTCTTGTGATCGGCTCGCGCGGCCAGCGACGAGAGCCGTTCGACGTCCCAGTGCGGTGCGCCGTAGAACTCCAGCAGCCCGGCGATCTCCTGCGGCTGCGGGAAGTACCGGCCGTTCTCCAGGTGGGTGATCTTGCCCGGCGAGCAGCCGATCTCCTTCGCGGCCGCCGCACTGGTGCGCCCGGCGCGCAGCCGGTAGTTGCGCAGCTCCACACCGACGAGCCAGCGCAGGGCCGAGGGATCACTTCGTTGCACCATGGTCAGCCTCCGAGTCCACCACTCCGTTCAGCACTCTGTGTATCCGGTCGAGTGCACTGCGCTTACACCACCCAGCCGAGTTATCGTCATTCATCAACATTTACATCATCATCTTCGGTGTTCACGGCACACAACCTGGAGGCCGAAGTGATGGATCCCGAGGAGTTCCTGGCGGAGTTGCGCGAGCTGGTGCGCGACGAGGCGCCGAAGGTGTTCGCGCTGTGCGAGGAGGTCGGCGACCGCGATGACGGGTACGTCCGCTACTGGGGGATGGCGTTCGACGACAGCACGCGGATCGTCAGCCCGTTCGGGGAGATGACCGGGAGCTTCCAGTCCCCCGAGCGCGCCCACGTGCTCCTGTCCCGCGAGCAGCCGTTGCACCTCGTGTGGGCGTGAGACGCCGGGCCGGGGCACGCGCGGCGGCGTGCCCCGCTGCTCGGAGCTGGTCGCCCCAGGCCACCGGACCACGGCAGGAAGACCGTGCGGCGCTCCTTCCGCCGCGCATGCGTGTCGGTGGGGCGCTCTACTCTCTCGGGTGCGTGCGGAGCTGCCCGAGGAGGCACCGTTGATCGACCTGAAGCCGGCCTGCCGGGAGATGATCGGCCTGTTGGCGGGCGTGGAAGCGAGCCGGCTCGCCGACGCCACCCCGTGCAGCGAGTACACCGTTGCCGACCTGATCGCCCACATCGACGATGCCGCTCAGGGCTTCGCGGTGTTCGCCGGGGCCGGTGGTCCGGCGAACGGCAGCGGCGAAGGTGCGACCGGCGAGGACGTACCGGACGTGGTCGGCGACCGACCGGATGTCGCCAGGCACGTGCGAGTGCTCGGCGAAGCATGGGACGCCCCAACCGCCTGGCACGGCAGCACCGACGCGGGCGGTGGCGTGGAGCTGCCCAACGAGGTGTGGGGCAAGATCGCGCTCACCGAGGTGGTCGTGCACGGCTGGGACCTCGCGCAGGCGACCGGCCAGCGCTTCGAGATGCCCGAGGACGCCCTGCGCGCTTGCCTCGACCACGTGTCCGAGTTCGTTCCCCGCGCGCCGCTTCCGGAACTGTGGGGGACGGCCGTCGACGTACCAGCCGATGCCCCGTTGATCGACCGGATCGTGGCCATCACAGGTCGCACCCCGCGACCGCCACGGACGCCGCCGGCCGGGTGAGCCGGCTGCCGCAGCGCAGCGCCCCGTACGCACCCGCCATCAGGCCCGGGCCCGCCTGGTCACCACCGCATAGGACCGGATCGCCTCCACGAGCAGTCCGAGCACGAGGATCCCGAGAATGCCGTGGTACCACCGCCAGCCCACACCGAGGCCGATGAGTCCGTCGACGACCATGATCGCCGCACCGGCACCGACGGCCAGCGACATGCCCACCAGGGCTAACAGCATCAACGTTCGTGGAATCCCCAGCCTGCCCTGCATCGCGAAGACGGCTTTCCCCGCGGCGTAACCGACGAACAGCACCACGAGTGCCCATGCCGGCCAGCGCCGTGGACGGAAGAAGTCGACCATGGTTGCGACCGTAACCACGGCTGCCCACGGCCTCCTCCCGACAGCGAGGGAGAAGCCTCCCTCCTCGGAGGGAGAACGCACCACGTGCCGCAGCGGCCGCGGATGCCACCCGCCACACCGACGAACGCCGACCACCGCTCGGAGCGAAGACCAGCGCCGGTCAACCCGGATTCTTCGAACGCTCCGGCGACATCGGCCGGTTCGCGTCAGAGCTGGTCGACCGAGGTCACCCGGACCACGGCCTCGCCCGCCTCGTCGGACTCGGCGAGGTCGACCTCGGCGCTGAAGCCCCAGTCGTGGTCCCCCGCCGGGTCGTCGAAGATCTGGCGCACGACCCAGCGCGACTGCTCCTCGGTGATCATCAGCAGCGCCGGGCCGCGCGCGTCGGGGCCGGTGCCGATCTCGTCGTGCTGCTCGAAGTAGTCGTCGAGCGCGTCGGCCCAGCCGTCGGCGCCCAGCTCCGGGTCCAGCGCGCCGAGCTGCTCGTGCTCGCGGCGCGCCGCCAGCTCGACGCGGCGGAACAGCGCGTTGCGGACCTGCACGCGGAAGGCCCGCTTGTTGGCCGTGATCCGCGCCGGTCCTTCCTCCGCCGATGCCGGTGCTGCCGACGAGGTGTCCTCCGCGGCCGGGTTGCGCAGCCGCTCCCACTCGTCGAGCAGGCTGGAGTCGACCTGGCGGACCAGCTCGCCCAGCCACTCGATGATGTCGC
Organism: Saccharopolyspora erythraea NRRL 2338; assembly: GCF_000062885.1. NCBI lineage: Bacteria > Bacillati > Actinomycetota > Actinomycetes > Pseudonocardiales > Pseudonocardiaceae > Saccharopolyspora > Saccharopolyspora erythraea. The sequence goes on from NC_009142.1 coordinate 6,324,616, forward strand.
CCAGCTCCTCGGTCTTGGCGTCGTCGGGCACCGTGTGGCGCAGCGCCTTGTAGACGTCGGCGAGGTAGCGCAGCACCAGCCCTTCCGAGCGCGCCAGCCCGTAGTGGTTGACGAACTCGACGAAGTTCATCGCCCGCTCGTACATGTCGCGGGCCACCGACTTCGGCGACAGCTCGTGCTCGCCGACCCACGGATGCCCCTTGCGGTACATCTCGTAGGCCGCCTCCAGCAGCTCCTCGAGCGGCTTGGGGTGGGTGATGTCCTCCAGCAGCTCCATGCGCTCGTCGTACTCGATGCCGTCGGCCTTCATCTGCGCCACGGCCTCGCCGCGCGCCTTGAACTGCTGGGCCGAAAGCACCTGCCTCGGATCGTCCAGAGTGGACTCGATGACCGAGAGGACATCCAGCGGGTACGACGGCGAGTCGACGTCGAGCAGTTCGATGGCGGCCAGCGCGAACGGCGAGAGCGGCTGGTTGAGCGCGAAGTCGAACTGCAGGTCCACCGTCAGGCGCGCCCGGCGGCCCTGCTCGTCGGGCTCGTCGAGCTGTTCCACGACACCCGCCGCCAGCAGCGCCCGGTAGATCGCGATGGCGCGCAGGATGTGCCTGCGCTGCGCGGCGCGGTCCTCGTGGTTCTCGGTGAGCAGGTGCCGCATCGCCGCGAACGCGTCGCCGGGGCGGTTGATGACGTTGAGCAGCATCGAGTGGCTGACGACGAAACTCGACGTCAGCGGCTCCGGCTCGGCCTCGACCAGCTTCTCGAAGGTCTTCTCGCTCCAGGAGACGAAGCCCTCCGGCGCCTTCTTGCGCACCAGCTTGCGCTTCTTCTTCGGATCGTCACCGGCCTTGGCCACCGCGCGCTCGTTCTCGATGACGTGCTCGGGCGCCTGCACCACGACGTAGCCCGCGGTGTCGTAGCCCGCGCGCCCGGCCCGGCCGGCGATCTGGTGGAACTCGCGCGCCTTCAGGTGCCGGGTGCGGACCCCGTCGTACTTGGTCAGCCCCGTCAGCAGCACCGTGCGGATCGGGACGTTGATGCCCACGCCCAGCGTGTCGGTGCCGCAGATGACCTTGAGCAGACCGGCCTGCGCGAGCTGTTCGACGAGCCGCCGGTACTTGGGCAGCATCCCGGCGTGGTGCACGCCGATGCCGTGGCGCACCAGCCTGGACAGCGTCTTGCCGAAGCCGGCGGTGAAGCGGAAGTCGCCGATGGCCTCGGCGATGCGGTCGCGCTGCTCGCGGCTGGCGACGTTGACGCTCATCAGCGCCTGTGCCTGCTCCAGCGCCGAAGCCTGGTTGAAGTACACGACGTAGACCGGCGCCTGCTGGCCCGCCAGCAGCTCCTCGATCGTCTCGTGCAGCGGCGTCATCGCGTAGCGGAAGGTCAGCGGGATCGGCCGCTCGGCCGAGGAGACCACCGCGGTGTCCCGGCCGGTGCGCCGGGTCAGGTCGTCGCGGAAGCGGGTGACATCGCCCAGCGTCGCCGACATCAGCACGAACTGCGCCTGCGGCAGCTCCAGCAGCGGCACCTGCCACGCCCAGCCGCGGTCGGGCTCGGAGTAGAAGTGGAACTCGTCCATCACGACCTGGCCGACGTCGGCGCGCTCACCGTCGCGCAGGGCGATGTTGGCCAGGATCTCCGCGGTGCAGCAGATGATCGGGGCGTCGGCGTTGACGCTGCTGTCACCGGTCATCATCCCGACGTCGGCCGCGCCGAAGACGTCGACCAGCGCGAAGAACTTCTCCGACACCAGCGCCTTGATGGGCGCGGTGTAGAAGGTCCGCCGCCCGGAGGCCAGCGCGACGAAGTGCGCGCCGGTGGCGACCAGGCTCTTGCCGGAACCGGTGGGCGTGCTGAGGATGACGTTGGCCCCGGTGACGACCTCCATCAGCGCCTCTTCCTGCGCGGGGTAGAGGTCGATGCCCTGGTGCGTGGTCCACGTCACGAACGCGTCGAGCAGCGCATCGGGTTCGGGGGTCGCTGGGAGCTGGTCGGTGAGCATCATCGTGCCCCCGATCGTCCCTGGTCAGCTTCTGGCGCGCGCAGCCGGGGTCAGGTCGTGAAGGCCCACACGTGCACGACCGGCCGGGCCGGGTTGGTCCGGTCCACCAGGATCTCTCGGTTCGCGGTCTGCTGGTGGACGACCTGGTCTTCCCCGGAGGCGATCCGCGGCCCCGGCTCGACGCCTTCGACCGGCAGCATCGACGCGGACTTGCCCGGTACCAGCTCCGCGGTGAAGTCCGACGCGGCCAGCAGCGGCTCCAGCTGGGCGGCGTCGACGGCCACCGCGAACTTGCACAACTGGTCCCGGCCGCGCTCGCACGCCGCTCCGAGCACCTGCGCATGCGGCGGCGGAATGACCCCGCTCAGCGCGGACGCCTCGGCGACGACTTCCGGGGCGGGTCCGCCGCCCGCACAGCCGGACAGCGCCACCGCCGCGGAGAGGACCACCACGGTTCGTGCCTTACCGATCACACTCGCCTCCTGAGCTCGCTGGCGTCGCCAAGTTAACGGCCGCGAGACGCTGCGGGTGGACTTCTTGCCCGATCAGACCGGCAGGTGTGTCGGTGCGAACATGCGCAGCAGGGCCGGCAGCACCACCACGCTCGGTCCCGGGGTCTGCAGGGCGTGGGCGAGGTCGGCCCGCAGCGTCCCGAGGCCGCTGCGCACGGCGGGGACGCCGAAGGCGCCCGCCAGCGCGACGAAGTCGGGCCGCGACAGCTCGGTCGAGGTGGTCTGGCCGAACGTCCCGGTCAGGTACTCGCGCAGGATGCCGTATCCGCCGTCGTCGACGATGAGCCACGTGACGTCCAGGCCGTGCTGGACGGCGGTGGCCAGCTCGGCGATGCCGTACATCGCCCCGCCGTCGCCGGAGACCGCCAGCACCGGCCCGCCGGTCGCCGCCGCGGCGCCCAGCGCCGCCGGGAAGCCGAAGCCGAGGCCGCCCGCGCCCTGCGCCGAGTGCATCGGCGCGCCGTCGGCGTTCCACGCCGACCACGCCCAGTAGCCGAGGATCGTCATGTCCCAGAACGTCGGCGTGCCCTCCGGCAGCGCGGCCCGGACGTCGGCCAGCACGTGCTGCTCGCGCTCCAGGTCCTGACCGGCCAGCCGGTCGTGGACCTTCGCCAGCAGCTCGGCCACCGCCCGCTCGGCGCGGCCGTCGGCCCTGCGCCGCGGCAGCCGCTCCAGCAGCGCGGAAAGGGCGAGCCCGGCGTCGGCGTGGATGCCCAGCGCCGGGTGGTTGGACTCCAGCTTGCCCGCGTCGGCCTCGACCTGGACGATCCGGCCGCGCGGGGCGAACCGGTGGTAGTTGCTGGACAGCTCGCCCAGCCCGGAGCCGAGCACGAGCAGCACGTCGGCGGCGGCGAGGAACTCGGTGCTGTGCCAGTCCTCCATCCACGACTGCCCGGACAGCGGGTGGTCCCAGCCGAAGACGCCCTTGCCGCCGAAGGTGCTCAGCACCGGGGCGCGCAGCGCCTCGGCCAGCTCCCGCAGCGGTCCGGCCGCCCCGGCGCGGGCGACGCCGCCACCGGCGAGGACGACCGGGTTCTCGGCGGCGGCGAGCAGGTCGGCGGCCTCGGCGATCAGCTCGGGCTGCGGGGCCAGCGGCGGTGGCGAGGCGCTGACCCCGGTGATCGGCGGCAGCCCGGCCGGGCCGAGCAGCACGTCCTGCGGGATCTCCACCCACGTCGGGCCGTAGGGCGCGGTCGCCGCGCTCTCCCACGCCGCACGCAGCGCACCCGGGATCTGGCTGGCGGTGCGCGCGACGTGCACCGACTTCACGACGTCGCGGAAGCTGGCCTGCTGGTCGGGCAGCTCGTGCAGGTAGCCGCGGCGTCCGCCGCCCAGCCCGGCGGCGGGGACCTGGCTGGAGATGCCCAGGACGGGCACCGAGGACGCGCGGGACTCCTGCAACGACGCCAGGGTCAGCAGCGCGCCGGGACCGGTCGAGACGATCATCGGCGTCACCGGCACCGGGCCGCCCTCGGCGAGCTTCGCCCGCGCGTGGCCGTCGGCGGCGAAGGCGAGGTTGTTCTCCACCCGGGAGCTGACCAGCCGCAGGTCGGGGGCCCGCCGCAGGGCCTCGAACAGGCCGAGCGCGTGCTGGCCGGGCAGTCCGAACACGGTCCGCGCGCCCAGGGCGCGCAGCGTCTCGACCACCAGGTCGCCGCCGATGCGGGCTTCGGTCATGTGGATCTCCTCGGTCATTTCCCGGCCGCCCGCGGGCGCGCTCACTTGTCGGCTCCGGCCTGCTCGGCGGGCTCGGAGTTCCCCGCCGAGGCATCCGCCGGCTCGACGGCCGAGACCCCGGCCAGCCGCTGGGTCCAGGCTCGCAGCACGGCCGGCTCCGTCGGGGGCGTCAGCAGGCTGACCACGACGTAGCTGAGCAGCGCGGCGCCGAGACCGTAGTAGATCGGCTCGGTGGCCGACAGGCCGAAGACGATCATCGACGCGATCACCACCACCGAGCCGACGACCATCGAGGCGACCGCGCCCACGCGGGTGCCGCGCTTCCACACCAGCCCGCCGAGGATGGCCACCAGCAGCCCGCCGACCAGCACGTTGTAGGCGACGGTGAGCGCGTTGACGACGTCGTCGACCAGCATCGCGATGCCGATCGCGACGATGCCCAGCACCAGCGTCGTCATCCTGCTGGCGCTGACGTCGGAGCCGTCGGCGGGCTTGCGGCGCAGCTTGGCCAGGATGTCGGTGGTGCTGACGGTCGAGCACGCGATGAGCGCGCCGCTGGAGGTCGACATCAGCGCCGAGAGCGCCGCGGCGAGCACCAGCCCGCGCACGCCGGAGGGCAGCAGTTGCTCGACGACGGTGGCGAAGGCGTCGTCGGGGTCTCCCAGGTTCGGGTAGAGGACGCGGGCCGCGGTGCCGATCAGCGCGCCGGTGAAGCCGTAGGCCAGGCAGTAGACGCCGGAGATGATGCCGCCGGCGGTTGCCACCTTCGGGCTGCGCGCGGTGAACACGCGCTGCCAGATGTCCTGGCCGATGAGCAGGCCGAAGCCGTAGGTGAGCACGTAGGTGAAGATCGTCGCGCCGCCGATGCTGTCGAGGCGGAAGAAGCCCGGGTCGAGCCTGCTGCTCATCTCGCCGAAGCCGCCCGCCGCGGTCACCGCGACCGGCAGCAGCAGGAACATGATGCCGATGGTCTTGATGACGAACTGCGCGATGTCGGTCAGCGTGATCGACCACATGCCGCCCAGCACCGAGTACAGGACCACGATCGAGCCGCCGACGGCGATGCCCAGCATGCTCGGGAGCTGGAACAGGACGTTGAAGATGGTGGCGAACGACAGCGTGGAGGTCACCGTGAGCATCAGGGTGTAGCCCCACATCACGACCCCGGCGATCACCGTCGAGGAGCCGCCGTAGCGCAGGTCGAGCATCTCCGAGACGGTGTAGACGCGCAGCTTCACCAGCCTGCGCGCGAACAGCGCGTGCAGCAGCAGGATGCCCAGGCCGATGGTGAGCACCAGCCAGGCGCCGGAGATGCCGTGGGTGTAGCCGAGTCCGACCCCGCCGATGGTGGACGCGCCGCCGAGCACGATGGCCGACATCGTCCCGGAGTACATGAACCAGCCGAGGCGGCGCCCGGCGACCAGGTAGTCGCTCTTCGTCCTGGCCAGGCGCATGCCGTACCAGCCCACACCGACCATCCCGGCGATGTAGAGCGCGATCACCAAGTAGTCGGCGACCATCGGGTCCTCCTGTCCGCGTCGACACGCTGTTCCGGCAACCGTAGGGTTCGCCGGGTCCAGGAAGAATGGGACGATCCATCCCAGATTCGATTGATCCGTGGTTCGAATGACCAAGCCGTCCGAGCAACCCTCCGTGCCGCTGCACGCGGTCACCGGCGACGCCGCGCTGGCCGTGGAGGTGGTGGCCGAGACGCTGCGGCCCGGCGCGCTGGAGCTGCCCGTGCGGTGGGCGCACGTCAGCGAGCTGCAGGACCCCGCGCCGTACCTGCTCGGCGAGGAGCTGCTGCTCACCGCCGGGGTGAACCTGCCGTCCGAGCAGCAGCAGATCGACCGCTACGTGCAGCGGCTGCTGGCGGCGGGGGTGAGCGCGCTCGGCTTCGGCGTCACGCCGCCGATGCACGAGGCCCTGCCGGACCCGCTGCGCGAGGCGTGCGTGCGGCACGGGCTGCCTCTGCTGGTGATCCCGCCGCGCACCCCGTTCCTGGCCATCAGCCGCGCGGTCGCCGTCGCGATCAGCGACGCCGCCCAGCGGGAGCGCAGCCGGGTCGCCGAGGCCAGGGAGGCGCTGACCCGGTCGGCGGGCGAGGGGCTGGGCGCGCTGGCGCGCAGGCTGCGCTGCTGGGTGGCGCTGGTGGGCGCCGACGACGCGCCCGTCGCCACGTCCCCCCCCCGCGCACACCGCTGCCGCCCGAACTGGCGCCGCTGCTCGCCCGGCTGCGGGCGGGCTCGGGGGTGCGCAGCGCGACCGGCGAGCTGGCCGACGGCTCCTTCGCCGTCGCGCAGCCGGTGTACCCGCAGGCCACCGCGTCGCAGCTGCTCGTGGTCGGGCGCAGGCAGCGGTTCGACGCCACCGAGCGCGCCGTCATCGCGGTGGGCGCGGCGCTGCTGGGCCTGACCGGCCGCGCGGGCGCCGACAACGCGGCGCTCGGGTCCGCGGTCACCGCGCTGCTGCTCGACCAGCCGGCGGGTGACGTGCTGGCCGGTCTGCTGGAGAAGGGGCAGTACCGGGTGGTCGTGGGCGTGCCGCGGGGGCGCCGCCGCAACGGCGGGGTGTCGGCCTTCGACTGGCTGAGCAGCCGCCTCGGCAACCCGCTGGTCAGGCTCACCGACGACGGCGGCTTCACCGCGGTCGTGGCGACCGCGCCGAGCGCGGAGGTGCTGGAGGAGATGCGTTCCCAGGGGTGGCTGGCGGTGGTCAGCTCCGCCCGGCCCGCCGACCGCCTGGGCGAGACCGCGGCCGAGGTCGACGCGCTCACGCAGCGGGCACGCGCGCTGGACCGCCCGGTGCGCGCCGATGAGAGCGCCGGGTTCGGCCTGGCCGCCGCCGTCGCGCCGGAGGCCGCGGCCGGCTTCGCCGAGCGGGCGCTGGCGCCGCTGCGCGCGATCGACCGGGCGCGCTCCGGGGACAAGCTCGCCGACACGCTGCACTGCTGGCTGGCCCACCACGGCAGCTGGGACCGGACCGCGGCCGCGCTCGGCGTCCACCGCAACAGCGTGCGCCACCGCATCGGGCAGGTCGAGCGCGCGCTGGAGGCCGACCTCTCCGACCCGCAGGTCCGGATGGAGCTGTGGTTCGCGCTGCGCTGGTCGCGCTGAGTGGCCGGCGACCACGGCCGAGCCAGGTACCAGGTCCGTTTCGGTCATCGCCCTGGACCTCCCCGTTCGGGACAATGGGCGCCGAGCCGACGACCGCCCGGGAGGAAGCCGATGCAGGAACGCAGCGTTCGTTTCGTGGGCGGGCCGCTGGACGGCCGGGTCCAGGACCTCCGCGACTCCGAGGCGGTGGCCGGGCGGCTGCTCCGCCACATCCACCTGCACGACGGGCCGAAGATCGAGACCCATTACGAGCTGCGCTACACGCCGGGCAACGGCTGGGAGTACCACCTGCGCGCGCACGGCAAGAGCCCGTAGGGACCTCGGTGGCCGGCTTGAACCCACCTGCCGGGCACCTCGGACGCGGCTCCGGGATCTGTTCCTCGCGCATCACCCGTGCAACACGCGCAGTCGTCCCGCGACGTGGGTTTTTCCCATTCCGGCAACGGAAAACCATCGTGCCGCCCATCGTGCACGGCTGCCGCGAACCGGCGCGGAGCAGCCGCGATACCGCGCGGCGAAGCCGAATCCGACATGTTCGCACTCCGCGCGCGTGCGCGGCACCGCCGTGCAACGGTGAATTCACCAGCCGAGCGGCTGTGTCGCGCGGACCGGCGGCGGCCATAGCCTGGCCGCGGGCGCACGATCCGCTGCGCGCCAGGGAGAACCGCGCGCTACGGAGGTCGCCATGTCCGGCCACGGCCAATCGGACGGCACCGCGTCGAGCCGGCCGTGCGAGGACTCCCGCGCCGAGGTGGAGGCCCTGCTGCGGTCCGGTCCCTTCCACGAGGCGCTGCGCGCGGCCATCGCGCACAGCGGACTCACCCTGGAGGCCCTGCGCGGTGAACTGGCCGCGCGCGGCATCCGGCTCAGCCTGGCGACCCTGAGCTACTGGCAGCACGGGCGAAGCCGCCCCGAGCGGACCGGCTCGATGCTGGCGCTGCGCGCGATCGAGAACATCCTGCGGCTGCCCGCGCATTCGCTGCGCGCGCTGCTGGGTCCGCCGCGCCCGCGCGGCCGGTGGCTCAACCACGAGCCCGGCCGCGGCATCGACGACCCCGCCGGGCAGCTCGCGGAGGTGATCGGGCCGGTGCTGGGGCCGTCCGACCGCGACCTGCGCGTCTTCTCCCAGGAGGACATCGCCTCCGTCGGCCCGGACCGGGCGATCCACCTGGTGCGTACCCGCACGGTGCTGCGCGCGCTGGCCGACGGGCCCGACCGCCACCTCGCCGTCTACCGCGGCGAACCCGGCACCGACTCGGGCGCGCTGGTCCCGGTCGCCACCGAGAACTGCCGGCTCGGCCGGACCAGCAGGCACCCGGCCGCCCCGATCGTGGTCGCCGAGCTGTTGTTCGACCGCAGGATGCGCGCCGGGGAGACCCACCTGCTGGAGTACGAGTTCCGCGTCGAGCGCCCGGTGCGCAGCGTCGACCACCGCCGCACGTTCCGGTACCCGGCGGGCAGCTACGTCGCGTCGGTGCGGTTCTCGGAGTCGGCGGTCCCGGTGCGGTGCAGGCGGCTGCGCCAAGGCGCACCGGCTGCCGGGCGCGGGACCGACGAGCTGACACTGGTGGGTGGTCGTTCGGTGCACCTCGCGGTGCGGGACGTCCCGCGCGGCGTGCTCGGGATCGCCTGGGACTGGGACTGAGGCGCCCGGCGGACGCTCTGCCCTGTCCGGCTGCGACAAGCGTCACACGATCCCCGGGCCGGGCCGCACCGGCCTACCATCCTGTTCATGGTGGCGCACTCGACGACGAGCGACGGGCCGGAGCTGCCCCTGGCGGCCGAGTTCCCCGAGCCCGCCCGGCAGCAGTGGCGGCAACAGGTGGAGAAGGTCCTGCGCAGGTCGGGTCTGCTGCCCGAGGGCAGGCCCGCGCCGGAGCCGGTCGAGGACGTGCTCGCCAGCGCCACCTACGACGGCATCACCGTGCACCCGCTCTACACCGAGGGTCCCGCATCCAGCGGCGTCCCGGGCCTGGCGCCCTACGTGCGCGGCAGCCGGGCGCAGGGCTGCGTCAGCGAGGGCTGGGACGTCCGCCAGCACCACGCCCACCCCGACGCCTCGGAGACCAACCGCGAGATCCTGGCCGACCTCTACAACGGCACGACCTCGCTGTGGCTGGAGCTCGGGCCGACCGGGCTGCCGGTGGACTCGCTGGCCGACGCCCTCGAAGGCGTCCACCTGGACATGATCGGCGTCGTGCTCGACGCCGGTGACGAGGCGGCGCGGGCCGCGTCGGCGTTGCTGGAGCTCGCGCGGGAGCAGGGGGTGCGGCCCAGCGCGCTGCGCGCCAACCTGGGCGCCGACCCGCTGAGCACCTGGGCTCGCACCGGGCAGGAACGCGACCTGGGCCTCGCCGCCGAGGTCGCCGCGCACTGCGCGTCGCACCCGGGCCTGCGCGCGATCACCGTCGACGGCCTGCCCTACCACGAGGCGGGCGGCTCCGACGCCGAGGAGCTCGGCTGCTCGATCGCCGCGGGCGTCACCTACCTGCGGGTGCTGGCCGGTGAGCTCGGTGCCGAGGCCGCGAGCGGGCTGCTGGAGTTCCGCTACGCCGCCACCGCCGACCAGTTCCTGACCATCGCCAAGCTGCGCGCGGCCCGCAGGCTGTGGGAGCGGGTGACGCGGGAGATCGGCGTCGCCGAGCGCGCGCAGCTCCAGCACGCGGTCACCTCCTCGGCGATGCTGACGCGCCGCGACCCGTGGGTGAACATGCTGCGCACCACGATCGCCACGTTCGCCGCAGGCGTGGGCGGCGCGCGGTCGGTCACCGTGCGCCCGTTCGACGCCGCGATCGGGCTGCCGGACCCCTTCTCCCGGCGCATCGCCCGCAACACCCAGTCGCTGCTGCTGGAGGAGTCGCACCTGGCGCAGGTGATCGACCCGGCGGGCGGTTCCTGGTACGTCGAGACGCTGACCGACGAACTGGCGCACAAGGCGTGGGAGTGGTTCCGGCGCATCGAGGCCGAGGGCGGGCTGCCCGCCGCGCTGCGCTCGGGTCTGGTGGCCGACCGGCTCGCCGAGACCTGGCAGCGGCGCCGGGACGCCGTCGCCCACCGCACCGACCCGATCACCGGCGTCACCGAGTTCCCGAACCTCGAAGAACCCGCGCTGCGACGCGACCCCGCGCCCGAGCCGCTGTCGGGCGGCCTGCCCCGCCACCGCTACGCCGAGGACTTCGAGCGGCTGCGCGACGCCTCCGACGCCCACCTCGCCGAAACCGGTGCGCGCCCGAAGGTCTTCCTCGCCACGCTCGGTTCGCTCGCCGAGCACAACGCCCGCGCGTCGTTCGCCCGCAACCTCTTCGGCGCGGGCGGGCTGGAAACCCCGGACGCCGGGCCCACGGAGTCCACAGAGGACGTGGTGAAGGCGTTCGCCGGCTCGGGCACGCCGGTGGCCTGCCTGTGCTCGGGTGACCGGATCTACGGTGAGCACGCGGAGGAAACCGCCCGCGCGCTCCGGGAGGCGGGGGCCGACCAGGTGCTGCTGGCCGGCTCGCTCGAGGTGCCCGGCGTCGACGGCCGGGTGTTCGGCGGGTGCAACGCCCTCGAAGTCTTGCAGGACGTCCACCGCAGGTTGGGAGTGCAGCAGTGACCGCCCACGAGCACGAACCGATCCCCAGCTTCGCCGGCGTGGAGCTGGGCGAGCCCGCCCCCGCGCCTGCCGGGCGGTGGAACGACGCGCTGCTGGCCGAGACCGGCAAGGAGGCCGACGCCCTGGTGTGGGAGGCGCCCGAGGGCATCGGCGTCAAGCCGCTCTACACCGAGGCCGACACCCGCGGGCTGGACTTCCTGCGCACCTACCCGGGAATCGCGCCGTTCCTGCGCGGCCCGTACCCGACGATGTATGTCAACCAGCCGTGGACGGTGCGCCAGTACGCGGGGTTCTCCACCGCCGAGCAGTCCAACGCCTTCTACCGCCGCAACCTCGCCGCCGGGCAGAAGGGCCTGTCGGTGGCCTTCGACCTGGCCACCCACCGCGGCTACGACTCCGACCACCCGCGCGTCGGCGGTGACGTCGGCATGGCGGGCGTGGCGATCGACTCCATCTACGACATGCGCCGGCTCTTCGACGGCATCCCGCTGGACAGGATGAGCGTGTCGATGACGATGAACGGCGCCGTGCTGCCGGTGATGGCGCTCTACATCGTCGCCGCCGAGGAACAGGGCGTGGCGCCGGAGAAGCTGGCCGGGACCATCCAGAACGACATCCTCAAGGAGTTCATGGTCCGCAACACCTACATCTACCCGCCGCAGCCGTCGATGCGGATCATCTCCGACATCTTCGCCTACGCCTCGCGGCGGATGCCGAAGTTCAACTCGATCTCCATCTCCGGCTACCACATCCAGGAGGCCGGGGCGACCGCCGACCTGGAGCTGGCCTACACCCTCGCGGACGGCGTGGAGTACCTGCGCGCCGGGCGGCAGGCGGGCCTGGACATCGACTCCTTCGCCCCGCGGCTGTCGTTCTTCTGGGGCATCGGGATGAACTTCGCGATGGAGGTCGCCAAGCTGCGCGCGGCCCGGCTGCTGTGGGCCAAGCTGGTCAAGCGCTTCGAGCCGTCGGACCCGAAGTCGCTGTCGCTGCGCACCCACTCGCAGACCTCGGGCTGGTCGCTGACCGCCCAGGACGTCTACAACAACGTCGTGCGCACGTGCGTGGAGGCGATGGCCGCCACCCAGGGCCACACCCAGTCGCTGCACACCAACGCCCTGGACGAGGCGCTGGCGCTGCCGACCGACTTCTCCGCGCGCATCGCCCGCAACACCCAGCTGGTGCTCCAGCAGGAGTCCGGCACCACCCGCGTCATCGACCCGTGGGGCGGCTCGCACTACATCGAGCGGCTGACCCAGGACCTCGCCGAACGCGCGTGGGCCCACATCACCGAGGTCGAGGACGCCGGCGGCATGGCCCAGGCCATCGACGCCGGTATCCCGAAGATGCGCATCGAGGAGGCCGCCGCGCGGACGCAGGCGCGCATCGACTCCGGCCGCCAGCCGCTCATCGGCGTCAACAAGTACCGCTACGACGGCGACGAGCAGATCGAGGTCCTCAAGGTCGACAACGCCGGCGTGCGGGCCCAGCAGCTGGACAAGCTGCGGCGGCTGCGCGAGGAACGCGACTCCGAGGCGTGCGAGACCGCACTGCGCAGGCTGACCGGCGCCGCCGAGGCCGCGCTGGAGGACAACCGGCCCGACGACCTCGCGCACAACCTGCTGACGCTGGCCGTGGACGCCGCGCGGCACAAGGCCACCGTCGGCGAGATCTCCGACGCGCTGGAGAAGGTCTTCGGCCGCCACTCCGGCCAGATCCGTACGATTTCCGGCGTGTACCGGGAGGAGTCGGGTACCTCGGAGTCGCTGGAGCGCGCCCGCCGCAAGGTCGAGGAGTTCGACGAGGCAGAGGGCAGGCGCCCGCGCATCCTGGTGGCCAAGATGGGCCAGGACGGCCACGACCGCGGCCAGAAGGTCATCGCCACCGCCTTCGCCGACATCGGCTTCGACGTCGACGTGGGCCCGCTGTTCCAGACCCCGGCCGAGGTCGCCCGCCAGGCGGTCGAGTCCGACGTGCACGTCGTCGGGGTGTCGTCGCTGGCCGCGGGCCACCTGACGCTGGTGCCCGCGCTGCGCGACGAGCTGGCCGGGCTCGGCCGCTCCGACATCATGATCGTTGTCGGCGGCGTGATCCCGCCCGCCGACTTCGACGCGCTGCGCCAGGGCGGAGCCAGCGCGATCTTCCCGCCGGGAACCGTGATCGCCGACGCCGCGCTCGGACTGCTCGACCAGCTCCGCGCGGTGCTCGACCACCCCGCGCCCGGCGAGCCTGCCGGCGAGTCGGACGGCGCCCGAGGCGGTTCCCCCGGCGAGACGTCGAGCGCGGGCTGACCATGCCGCGCGAGATCGACGTCCAGGACTACGCCAAGGGCGTGCTCGGCGGCTCGCGCGCCAAGCTGGCGCAGGCGATCACGCTGGTGGAGTCGACCAGGGCCGAGCACCGCGCGAAAGCCCAGGAACTGCTCGTCGAGCTGCTGCCGCACAGCGGTGGGGCGCACCGGGTGGGCATCACCGGCGTGCCCGGCGTCGGCAAGTCGACGTTCATCGAGTCGCTGGGCACGATGCTGACCGCGCAGGGGCACCGGGTCGCGGTGCTGGCGGTCGACCCGTCGTCCACGCGCAGCGGCGGCAGCATCCTGGGCGACAAGACGCGGATGCCCAAGCTCGCCTCCGACTCCGGCGCGTTCGTGCGGCCCTCCCCCTCGGCGGGCACGCTCGGCGGCGTCGCGCGCGCGACCCGCGAGACGATCGTGCTGATGGAGGCGGCCGGATTCGACGTCGTGCTCGTGGAAACGGTGGGCGTCGGCCAGTCCGAGGTCGCCGTGGCGGGAATGGTCGACTGCTTCCTGCTGCTGACGCTGGCCCGCACCGGCGACCAGTTGCAGGGCATCAAGAAGGGTGTGTTGGAGCTGGCCGACCTTGTCGCGGTGAACAAGGCCGACGGACCGCACGAGGGCGAGGCGCGCAAGGCGGCCCGCGAGCTGCGCGGCGCGCTGCGGCTGCTGACCCCGGTCAGCACGTCGTGGAGACCCCCGGTGGTGACCTGCAGCGGCCTGACCGGAGCGGGCCTGGACACGCTCTGGGAGCAGGTCGAGCAGCACCGCGCCACCCTCACCGAGACCGGCGAGCTGGCCGAGAAGCGCAGCCGCCAGCAGGTCGACTGGACCTGGGCGCTGGTGCGCGACCAGCTCATGTCCGACCTGACCCGGCACCCGGCGGTGCGCCGCATCGTCGACGAGGTCGAATCCGACGTGCGGGCCGGGGAACTGACCGCGGGCATCGCCGCCGAGCGGCTGCTCGACGCCTTCCGGGAGCGCTGATGCTGGCCGTCACCGTCGACCCCAACTCCGCTGTCGCACCGTTCGAGCAGGTGCGCACGCAGATCGCGCAGCAGATCAACGACCGCGTCCTGCCGGTCGGAACCAAGCTGCCCACCGTGCGCCGGCTGGCGGCCGACCTCGGCATCGCGGCCAACACCGCGGCCAAGGCCTACCGCGAGCTGGAGCAGGCGGGACTGATCGAAACCCGTGGCCGCGCGGGAACCTTCGTGGGCTCGGCGGGCGAGCGCAGCAACGAGCGCGCGGCCGAGGCCGCCGCCGAGTACGCCCGGACCGTCGCCGCGCTGGGCATCCCCCGCGAGGAGGCACTTGCCATCGTGCGCGCGGCCCTGCGCGCGTAGGGCCGCCCTGCGGGCGTAGCGCGGCCCTGCGGGCGTAGCGCGGCCCTGCGGGCTTGGCGCGGCCCGGGCGGGTTCAGCGCTTCGCGCGGCGCCGCGCGAGACGGCGCGGGGCCACCTGCTCGGCCTGCTCCCCCTGGATCCGCAGAGCCGGCGGATGTCGTTGGTGTCGCACGCCTTCTTCAACGCCGCCCTGGTCGACGACGACTTCGCCGCCGTCGCCAGGATCTACTCGCCGATCATCGAGAAGGCGGTCGCCGAACAGATCCGCGAGGCCGATCCGGACGCCGGCGCCGAGCAGGAGGCGGGAATCCTCACCTCGCTCGTGCGCGGCCTCATCGGCAGCGTGCTCATCGGCGAGCGGACACCGCAGCAGGCGGTGGAGCTGGTGGACCGGCAACTGGACCGCGTCTTCGGCGTCAGGAGCCGGTAGCCGCTGACGCTCCTTTCCCTTCCTGGCGCGGGAAGCCGCCCGCTCAGCCGACCTCGGCGGACAGGGCGCGCATGGTGGCGATCTCGTCGGTCTGGGTGACCAGCACGTCCTGGGCCATCGCGTGCACCTGTTCGTCGACGCCGCGGGTGAGCAGGTCGGTCGCCATGGTCACCGCGCCCTCGTGATGGGCGGTCATCAGCCGCAGGAAGAGCCGGTCGAAGTCGGCGCCGCGGGCGGCGGCCAGCTCGGCGAGCTGCTCGGGCGTTGCCATGCCCGGCATCGCGGCGTGCGCGGGGTCCGCGCCGGTGTGCCCGGTGCCGGTGGCGTGCCCGGTGTCCGCGCCGCCGGTGTGCCCGCCATGGCCGGTGTCGCCGCCATGCCCGGTCCGCCCCTGCGCGCCGTGGGTCGCCTGCCAGCCGCGCATCATGTCGATCTCCGGCTTCTGCGCTCCCCCGATGCGTTCGGCCAGCGCCCGCACCTGCGGGTGCTGCGCCCGCTCCGGGGCCAGGGCGGTCATCTCCAGCGCCTGCTCGTGGTGCGGGATCATCATCGCGACGTAGGTCGCTTCGGCCTCGCCAGGAGGTGCCGGCCGGCCGAGCCCCTGGACTTCCTCGCCGGTCGCGACCTTCGGCTCGTCGCCGGGCGCGCCCGGCAACACCACCGGTGCAGGCGGCGGTTCCGGGGTCGAGCACGCGCCGAGCAGCCCCGCCGCGAGAACCACCGCGAACACCGCCGCCGTCCCGGTGCCGAGCCTCCTCGCGGTTGCGCCGAGCTGCATTGATCCTCCTTATACCGACCCAAATGCGACCACACGGACTATTGGGGCCGCAGAACGTGACAAAGATACTGATTCGGGTTGGTACTCCGGTACCGCTGTTTGGCGAGCGCGCGCGCAGGCGCGGGCAGCTCGATAACCGAATCGAATGTGGGGTGGGTTCTGTTGAATCCGAGTTCCAGGCGCAGGCCTGGTCGCGGCGGGGCACGGTTGCGGGTGGCGGGCGTTCTCGCCGGTGTGGTTCCCCTGGTCCTCGGTCTGCTGGCGACACCGTCGCTGGCCGACACCCCCGGTAGCGAGCATCCGGAGGACCCCGGCGCGGGCGTGGTCTCGGCGCAGGCCGTCGCGCGCGAGGTGATCAAGAGCAAGAACATCAAGCACACCGCGCACCTGCCCAAGCAGGCGCCGTTCGACAACATCGAGTCCGTCGGCACCGACATCGCCTTCAAGGGCAGGCACGCCTTCGTCGGCAACTACGGCGGGTTCGTCGTCTACGACATCGCCAAGCCCGACAAGCCGCAGATCGTCACGCAGGTGGCCTGCCCCGGTGGCCAGGGCGACGTCTCGATCAGCGGGAACCTGCTGTTCGTCTCCACCGACTACCCGCGCTCCAACAACACCTGCCAGAGCGAGGCGACCACCGCCGCCGACCCCAACGGGTGGGAGGGCATGAAGGTCTTCGACGTCAGCGACCCGGCCAAGCCGCGCTACGTCTCCTCCATCGCGACAGCCTGCGGTTCGCACACCCACACCCTGGTGCCCGACAAGGCGGGCAAGGCGGTGTACCTCTACGTCTCCTCCTACGCGCCCAAGCCGGAGTTCCCGAACTGCCAGCCGCCGCACGACAAGATCTCAATCATCAAGGTGCCGCTGGACAACCCGGCCGAACCGGTCTTGCTCGACGCTCCGGTCGTGTTCCCGGACGGCGGCAACCCCGGTCAGCCCGGCGGCATCCGGGAGACCTCGGGCTGCCACGACATCACGGTGTTCCCGTCCAAGGACCTCGCGGCGGGCGCGTGCATGGGTGACGGCGTGCTGTTCGACATCTCCGACCGGGAGAAGCCGCGCGTCGTCAACCAGGTCCGCGACGACCAGAACTTCGCGTTCTGGCACTCGGCGACCTTCAACAACGAGGGCACCAAGGTCGTGTTCACCGACGAGCTCGGCGGTGGCAGTGCGGCGACCTGCGACGCCCCGACCGGCCCGAAGCGCGGCGCCAACGGCATCTACGACATCGTCGGCTCCGGTGCGGAATCCAAGCTGGAGTTCCGCAGCTACTACAAGATCCCGCGCCACCAGGCCGCCACGGAGAACTGCGTGGCGCACAACGGTTCCCTGATCCCGGTCCCGGGCAAGGACATCATGGTGCAGGCCTGGTACCAGGGCGGCGTCTCGGTGTGGGAGTTCACCGACTCGGCGCAGCCGAAGGAGATCGCCTTCTTCGACCGCACCCCGTTCGACCCGGGCAAGCTGCAGACCGCCGGGTCGTGGTCGGCGTACTACTACAACGGCCGCGTCTTCTCCAGCGGCATCCAGGAGGGCCTGGACGTGCTGGACATCAAGGACCGGCGGACCGACCCCGCCAAGCGGGTGCGCTTCGAGGAGTTCAACCCGCAGACCCAGCCCGTGTACGCGGACTGACGTCCTGACCAGTGGGCCCCGCCGGGCGATCCCGGCGGGGCCTGCTCATGCGGAAGTCGGTGACGCATCATTCCCTATGTGCGCTATCTTGGGGAGCGATGACGGAAGAAATGTACTCGGTCGAGCAGGTCGCCGAACAGCTCGGCCTGCACGTGCGCACGGTGCGCGGCTACATCCGCTCCGGGCGCCTCAAGGCGGTGCGCATCGGCAAGCAGTACCGGATCGCCCGCTCCGACCTCGCGGAGCTGACCGGGCGGACGCGACCGGCGACCGCGGGGCCCGGCGGTTCCGCGGAGGTGTCGAGCATCGTGCAGGTGGACGGCGTCGACCGGGCCGCGGCCGACCGGCTGGGCACGCTCGTGCTGGCCGGGGCCAACACCTCCCGCGGTTCCGCGCACCCGCTGCGCATCCAGACCGTGCACGACGAGGAGCGCAACCGGATGAAGATCGTGGTCCTCGGCAGTCCCGGCGACACCGCCGAGGTGCTGCAACTGCTCGAAGCCGTCCTGGACGGCGACAACGGCCTGTTCTCCCGGGAGGCGGGCGATGCCTGACCTGACGCAGGAACGGGCCGGGGTGCCGGTGCTGGTGTGCGACCCGGACGGACCGCCGGTGGCCACCGAGCAGGACGTGCTCGACCTGATCGGCGCGACCTACTTCGGCGCCGAGGTCGTGGCCGTACCCGTGAGCAGGCTCCCCGAGCGCTTCTTCACGCTGAGCACCCGATTCGCGGGCGAGGTCATGCAGAAGTTCGCCAACTACCGGCTGCGCCTGGCCGTCGTGGGCGACATCTCGCGGCACCTGGCGGCGAGCTCGGCGCTGCGCGCGCTGGTGCACGAGTCGAACCGGGGCGAACAGGTGTGGTTCGTCCCCGACCTCGACTCCCTCGACGCGCGTCTGCGCGGCGCCGCCTGAACGATCAGGGCCGGTGCCGGGAGGAAGTCGGTTCCGGCGTCACCTGGGGGCGCGACCGGTCCTCTCGGCGATCCACGCCGCGAGATCGGCAGGATCGATGTCATCGGTGCAGAGCGGGTGCGCGCCGGGAAGGTCTTCGTCGAGGCGGGCGGCCTCGTCGACGCTCGCGGCGATCGACTCGTCCAGGGCACGTCCGGCGAGACCGCGTCGGTGGTCACCGGCGATCGGCGGCCCGTCTCCTCGGGCACGTCGCCTGATCCGCGCGGCCAGCGTGCGCGGCGCGGCCCGCAGGACGAAGGTGGCGACGTCGAGCCCTTCCCGCACCGAACCCCCGAATTCGCGCACCGTGGCGATGTCGGCGGTGACGATGACGGTTCGTGCACCGTGCGCGGCGAGCGCGCCGATCACGGCTCGCGCGTTCCGCGCCCGCAGCGGTGCGAGCTGACGCCCGCGCGGATCGGCGCCGACGAATCCGAGCTGGTGCGCGTCCAGGTAGGCGACGCCGCTCCCCTCGTTCGCCAGCCGCATGAAGGTCTGGAACCCGACCGTCGACGAGCCCACTCCGCCCGGCCCGGTCACGAGTACGACGCCGACGGGCGGATCGGTCGCGGCAGGGCCCGCCGGTTCGTGGTCCGCTGCGGTGGCCGCTCGTTCGACGTGCGCGAGCGCGGCCGTCGCCAGGCGTCGCGACACCTCATCGGGCGTCAGCCCGCTGGTGTCGACGCGCAGGTCGGCCAGGGACGGGTCGATCGCCGCGGCGTAGTCGACGGCCAGTTCGGCCTGCTCGGCCAACCATGCCCGCTGCCGGATGCGAGCGCGGAGCACCTCGGCATCGGCGTGGAGGTGGCATGCGAGGACGCGCTCGCGCGGCACGCCGGGAAGCAGCCGGGCGAGGTGCTCCCGATCGTCGGCCAGACCGGCGACGATCAGCAACCGGGCGCCGGCTTCCCGGTAGCCGGGCACGAGCGCGCGCAGTCCGGTGGCGACCAGCCGCGTCTCCGACGCCCGCACGCCGGCCGCGAGGCGGAGCTGGTCGGCGTCGACGAACGCGGCGACCACGCCGCGGTCGGCCAGCTCGGCGAGCAACCGGTAGCCGGCGGTGGACTTCCCCACTCCGGAGGTCCCCAGCAACCACACGACGGCAGGCACGACGCGACCCTAGATCACCACACCCGCGGCGACGACCGGAATTCCCGCGCACCCGCCGGTCGGCCGACCAGGCTCTGTCTTACGAGCGGCGGAGCCGCTTGCGGTGTGGGACTCAGCCTGACCACCCGCGGGTTCTCAGCCGTCTCCTCACGGCGTCGAGGACATACGTCAGTCGGAGATCCCGGAGCGGGAAGGCGGCTGAGGTTCCGCCAAGCGCCCACTACGCAAGCTGCATCCGAAACACGTACTAGTGTCCTGAGTTGGAAGTTTGTTGTATGTTTTGGTGATGGGTCGTAGAGGTCCGCGTTTGCCCGATTTGGCGTTGACGGACGCTGAACGGGAGACGCTTCAGAGGTGGGCGCGTCGCCCGAAAACCGCGCAGGCGTTGGCGTTGCGGGCACGGATCGTGCTCGCCTGCGCCGAGGGAGTGTCCAACATGGACGTATCGCGGCAGTTGCAGATTTCCCCTCCGACGGTGACGAAGTGGCGCCGCCGCTTTGTCGCTGATCGCCTGGAGGGATTGTCGGACGAGCCCCGGCCGGGTGCCCCGCGCACGATCACTGACCAACAGGTCGAAACCGTGATCGCCAAGACACTGGAGGAGGCGCCGCCGAACGAGGACTCGCATTGGTCGACTCGTTCGATGGCGAACGCGGTCGGGATGTCGCAGACGGCGATTTCCCGGATCTGGCGGGCTTTTGAGCTCAAGCCGCACCTGGTGCAGACCTGGAAGCTCAGCACCGATCCGCTGTTCGTGGAAAAGGTCCGAGACGTCGTCGGCCTCTACCTGGACCCACCGGAAAACGCCCTGGTCCTCTGCGTCGATGAGAAATCCCAGATACAGGCTCTGGATCGCACCGCGCCGATCCTGCCGGTCATGCCCACCACCCCGGCGCGCATGACCCACGACTATGTCCGGCACGGCACCACCAGCCTGTTCGCCGCCCTGGACGTGGCCACCGGATCCATCATCAGCCAGCACTACCGGCGGCACCGCCATCAGGAGTTCCTGAAATTCCTGAAGACCATCGACAAGAACACTCCCGCCGAACTGGACTTGCACCTGATCTGTGATAACTACGCGACGCACAAGACACCCGTGATCAAGAAATGGTTGTTGCGCCACCCGCGCTTCCACGTGCACTTCACCCCCACGAGCGCCTCCTGGCTCAACCTCGTCGAACGGTGGTTCGCCGAGCTGACCAACCGCAAACTCCGCCGATCCGCCCACCGCAGCGTCACCGAACTCGAAGCAGACGTCCGCGCCTGGATCGAATCCTGGAACGCCGACCCCACACCCTTCGTCTGGACCAAGACCGCCGACGAAATCTTCCAAACCCTCGCAGCCTACTGCCAACGAATTAACGACTCACGACACTAGTTCTCCGACGCCAGCTGCGCGAGCAGGTTGGGCACCTCGACGTTGGGCACCGGGCCGCCGTAGAGCGCGCCCGCGCCGACCTCGCAGCCCATCTCGTGCCAGCGCCGCGCCTGCTCCTCGCTGTCGACGTCGCCGACCGCCAGCCGCCGCCCGCAGGACCGCACCAGCGGCACGAACCGCTTCACCGCCTCCACCTCCGGCGAGTCCTCGGCGGAGTCGCGGACCAGCCGGACCACGTCGTCGGCGAACTGGATGATGTCGACCGGCAGGTCTCGCAGGTAGCGCAGCTCGCCGGGCGAGGCGTGGAAGCCGTGCAGGGCGGTGCGCACGCCGAGCCGGTCAAGGAACCTGACGTTGTCCCTGGCCTCGTCGTTGTCGCCGAGCATCACGCGCATCGGCATCGACACCCGCAGCCAGCTCGCGTCGAGCGAACCCTCGTCGAGCACCCGGCGGATGGTGCCGACCAGGTCGGGGTCCGCCGCCTGGTTCGGGCTGAGCCCGACCACCAGCGGCGGCCGGTGTCCCGCCCGGTGCCAGCGGGCGAGCTGCTCCCAGGCGCTGCCGAGCATCCAGTCCCGCAGGGACAGCGTCACACCCGAGCGCTCGGCCAGCCGCAGGCAGTCGGCGTGGTCGAGCCTGCCGAACTCCCCCGTCTCCCAGCTCAGTTCCGCTTCGATGGCGATCAGCTTGCTGTCGCCGAGCTGCACCACCGGCCGGTAGACCACGTCGAACTCGCCGAGCTCCAGACCGCCGGGCATCACCGCCGCCAGCTTGGCCTGCGTGCGCTCGTCGGGCGCCCGGTCGGGGTCGAACAGCGCCCACTGCCGCTTGCCCGCCGCCTCCGCGCGCCGCAGCGCCACGTCGGCCGCCCACAGCATGTTGGCCGCGTCGCCGTCTCCAGCGCAGCGTTGCACGACGCCGATGCTGGCCGAGGTGGCGATGCCGTGCTCACCGACGTAGATGGGTTCTGCCAGCTCCTCGTTGATCATCGGCGCGAACTCGTGCACCGGCGGGGTGCGCGGCGACTCCAGCACCAGCACGGCGAACTCGGTGCCGCCGAAGCGGGCCAGGATCGCCTCCTCGCGCTGGATGAGCTGCTCCAGCCTGCGCGCGACGGCCTTGATGATGCCGTCGCCGACCTCGTGGCCGAGCCCGTCGTTGATCAGCTCGAAGCCGTCCAGACCCAGGTGGTAGAGCGTCAGCCTGGCGTCCTTGGGCAGGTTGCCCAGCGCCGCCTCCAGCCGGGTGCGGAAGAACTGCCGGTTGGGCAGGCCGGTCATGGCGTCGTGCAGCGCCTGGTACTGGAACCGCTCCTGCAGCAGGTGCAGTTCGCTGATGTCCTCGACCATCGTGACGAAGTGCGCGGGAGCGCCGTCGGCTCCCTTGAGGACCGACACCGCGAGGTAGGCCCACGCCGGCTCGCCGTCGGCACGCAGCAGCCTGCGCCGCTCCCGCAGCCGCTGCGTCCGGCCGCCCTCGGCCAGCTCGGCGTAGGCGGCGGTCAGGTACTTGGCGTCCTCGGGGTGGAACAGGTCGTGCACCGTCATCGACCCGAAGTCCTGCGACCGGTAGCCCAGCGTCTCCCCGAGCGCCGGGTTGACCTGCACGAACTTGCCGGTCAGGTCGCAGATCGCGACGCCGATGGGCGTGGTGGTGAAGACCTCGCCGAACCGCGCCTCGCTGGCCGCCAGGTCGCGGTCGGCCTGCAGCTTCGAGCGCAGCAACGCGCGTTTGAGCGTCTCCTGCTGGACGAACGTGCTCTCCCGGTCGGCGGCGGCGTAGCCCGCGGCGATCGCGGTGAGCAGCCCCAGCATCCGGTGCACGCTCTCGTCGGCGGTGTCGGCGACCATCACGTCGCGGATCAGGTCCAGGCTCAGCGTCAGGCTGTCCTCGCCGGTCGCGTGGATCTCCACCAGGCGGGTGCCCACGGCCCGGCCGGAGTGGTCGGTGCGCTCCGGGTCCTCGAGGGCGTCGATGATGAGCTCGACCAGCTCCAGCATGCACAGCTCGATGGCATCGCGCGACATCGGGATGTAGGAGGCCGAGCTGAGCCGGCTCGCCCACTTCCTGGCCACCGCGGTGCGCCACCCGCTGTTGTGCCGTTGCGGCGTCAGCACTCCCGGCACCCGGTCGTCCGCCGGGTCACCCGGCTCTCGCACGCTCATCTCCCGCTCCACAGAGCTGTTCGACATCGGTCCCACGCCTCACACCAGCCCCGGTCCGGCGGGCGCGCCGCGTTCCGGCATCGGTGCCAGTGGCACCCGCGCCCCCGCCGCGGGCCCCCGCCGCTGCTGTCGTGGCAATCCCCTCCCCGGCATCACGGCTTGCGTCCCACCCCCGCGTAGATCCGCGAGCCGCCGGGCTCCTGCTCGGCCTGCTCCGGCCGGTCCGGCCGCCACTGTGCGGTGCCCACCACGCCGGGCTCGACGACGTCGAAACCGGCGAACAGCTCGCGGATCTCGGCGTGGCTGCGCGGCTGCACCGGGTCCGAGCTGTGCGACATCACCTCGACGGCACCGGCCATCTGCTCGGCACCGGTGTCCGCGGTCAGGTGCGACAACGCCAGGAAGCTGCCGGGGGCCAACGCGTCCCGGTACCGGGCGAGCACGCAGTGCGCTTCGGCGTCGGGCAGGACGAAGTGGAAGACCCCGGTCATGAGCAACCCCACCGGTTGCGAGAAGTCCAGCAGCCGCCGGGTCGCGGCGTGGCCGAGGATTGTCTCCGGCTCGAGCATGTCGGCTTGCACGATCGTGGCGTGCTCGTCGCCCTCCAGCAGGAGCTGGCTGTGGGCGACCGCGACCGGGTCCCGGTCCACGTAGACCACGTGGGCACCCGGCACGGCCTCCTGGGCGATCTCGTGCACGTTGCCGACGGTGGGGATGCCCGAGCCGATGTCGAGGAACTGCCGCACACCCCGGCCCGCCAGGTACACCACGGCGCGGCGCAGGAACGCCCGGTTGAGCCGGGCGAGGTCGCGCGCGCAGGGCAGCACCCGCAGCAGGCGTTCGGCGAGCTCGCGGTCGGCGGCGAAGTTGTGCGCACCGCCGAGCAGGTAGTCGTAGACGCGCGCGGCGCTGGGGAGCTCCTCGTCGATCTCCCCGGCTGCCCGCGTTACCTGTTCGCTCAAGGCCGCACCTCGGATGTCGCATCGCTACGTGTCGGCCAGACTACTGGGTGACGCCACACCCCCGGGGCCGCAGCCCGCGGTGATCACCGCGGAGGTCATCAGTATCGATCGAGATCTTCCGGACCCGCAAGGATCCTGGCGAGGCGGAAAGCCGCTCAGTGCGCTTCTTCGAGCGTGTCGCCCTCGGCGACGAGGGCGTCCAGTTCGGCCACTTCGGCGTCGGTGAGCTCGATGCCGGCGCAGGCGGTGTTCTCCTCCAGGTGCGCCGGCGACGAGGTACCGGGGATCAGCAGGACGTTCGGCGAGCGCCGCAGCAGCCACGCCAGGGACACCTGGGCCTGCGTCGCGCCGGTGCGTTCGGCGACCGCGCGCAGCGCGGCGTCCTCGCGCGCCCGGCTGCCGTGGAAGCCGGAGCCGAGCGGGAAGAACGGGACGAAGGCGACGCCGAGCTCGGCGGTGCGGTCCAGCAGGTCCGCCGAGGTGCGGTCGACGACGTTGTAGAGGTTCTGCACCGAGGCGATGTCGGTGATCCCGCGGGCCTGCTCGAACTGCTCCAGCGACACGTTGGACAGTCCGACCGCCCGCACCAGGCCCTGTTCGCGCAGTTCGGCGAGGGCGCCGAGCTGGTCGGCCAGCGAGATGCCGGGCTGCTCGGTGAGGTGGCGCAGGTTCACCAGGCCGATCGAGTCGGTGCCGAGGCGCCGCAGGTTGTCGTGCACCTGCGCCTTCAGCGCGTCGGGGTGGCCGAGCGGCAGCCACCCGCCCTGGTGGTCGCGGTAGGCGCCGACCTTGGTGGCCAGCACCAGGTCGTCACCGTAGGGGCTCAGCGCCTCGGCGATCAGCTCGTTGACGACCCACGGGCCGTAGAAGTCGCTGGTGTCGATGTGGTCGATGCCCAGCTCGACCGCGCGGCGCAGCACCGCGACGGCGGCCTCGCGGTCGGCGGGAGGGCCGAACACACCGGGACCGGCGAGCTGCATGGCGCCGAACCCGACGCGGTGCACCGCCAGGCCGTCGGCCAGGTCGAGCGTGCCGCCCAGTGCCGTCGATGAACTCGTCACGCCGCGATGTTGCTGCATCGCGGCGCGATCGGCAACGAGCGACGGCTCACACCTGCGGGATCAGCAGCAGCCAGCGGCCGCCGGCGAGCAGGGCGCCGAGCCCGATCAGCATCCACAGCCCCAGCCACATCGCGGGAGGCACGCCGGTGAGCCGGGCGAGCTGGTCGGCGTCGGAGTTCGGCGCGCGACCACCGGCCCGCTTGCGGCGCAGCTCCGCGACCGGGCGGATGCCGCCGAAGAGCAGGAACCAGCTGAACAGCAGGCAGCACAGGGCCTGCCAAGCCGGGGTGGCGAACCACGACACCGCGAACACCACGCCGCCGGTCAGCACCACCGAGAGCACGCCGTAAGCGTTGCGGATCGCGAGGAGCATCACGGCCAGCAGGCCGACGCTGATCCACAGCATGAGCCGGGCGCCGTCGGAGGACACCAGCCACGCGCCGCCCAGGCCCAGCAGCGAAACCGCCGGATAGCCCGCGAAGAGCGTGAACACCATGCCGGGGCCGGTCGGCTTCCCGGTGGAGACGGTGAGCCCGGAGGTGTCGGAGTGCAGCCGGATGCCGTTGAGCGTGCGGCCGCTGAGCAGCGCGATCACGGCGTGGCCGCCCTCGTGGGCGATGGTCACCACGTTGCGCAGCAGCCCCCAGGTCCCGTGCGAGGCCACCAGCGCCAGCGCGACCACGCCGACGGCCAGGGCGAGCAGGTTGCCGGAGTCCAGCAGCTCCGAGGTCCAGCTCCGTACGATCTCGTCCACAGCAGACACTCACGGTTCGGGGTCGGATGGCCCGGCAAGGATGCCACACCCGGAAATCCCCACCACCGCCTCCGCTCGCGCGACTACGTTGGGCACTCGTGATCCTGCGCCACGTGACCGTCGACTGCGCCGACCCGTACCGGCTGGCCGCTTTCTGGAGCGAGGTACCGGCTGGCCGGTCTCCGG
Organism: Saccharopolyspora erythraea NRRL 2338; assembly: GCF_000062885.1. Classification (NCBI taxonomy): domain Bacteria; kingdom Bacillati; phylum Actinomycetota; class Actinomycetes; order Pseudonocardiales; family Pseudonocardiaceae; genus Saccharopolyspora; species Saccharopolyspora erythraea. The sequence goes on from NC_009142.1 coordinate 6,350,573, forward strand.
AGCGTACGCGCCGGGCGACCCCGAAGTGCTGGTCGAGGCACCCGCGCCGCTGCCCGGGTTGCTGTTCATCCGGATGCCGGAACCCAAGGCGAGCAAGAACCGCATCCACTTCGACCGGATGCCCACCGACCGCACGCGAGACGAGGAGGTCGAGCGCGTCATCGGCCTCGGCGCGACGCTGCACGAGGACCACCGCACACCCGACGGCCGCGGCTGGGCGACGCTGCTCGACCCGGAAGGCAACGAGTTCTGCGTGGAGCGCGGCCCGGCCGAACGGGGGTAGCCGAACTGCTGCGCCTGGCCAGTGGTCGTGAACGACGGACCCTAGCCGAGCCGGATCTGCTTGAGCGCCGTCCACGAGCGGCGCAGTCCGGCGAGCACCGCCACGTCGCGGTTGGGCTCGAGAGCCACCCCGACCGACTCGGCGATGCGTTCCGCGACCTGGGCAACGCTCAGGTGGTCGGTCCAGAGATGCTCGGCGAACTCGGGGTGCCGGAGCCTGTCCAGGCACAGGTCGACCTTGGAGACCGCGAAGTCCTCCCGGAAGATCCCGAGGCCGCGGCCGCGGAGCCGCCGCAGAACGGTCTGCCTGTCGGCGAGCAGCGCGAAGTGCCGGACGTCGTGGCCGGCGTCCCGCAGCCTGCCGACGATCTCGTCGAAGTACACCGGCTCGACGAGCGTCATCGGAGCGATCACCGGGCCCTCGTGCTTGTGCAGGACCAGGTCGAGCACTTCGTGGACGCCTTGCCGCCATGCCGTGAGGTCCTGGAAGTCCCCTCGCAGCGATGCGGGCATCATGCGGCGCAGCCCGATGCCGACTTCCTCGGGATCGCAGACCAGGCTGCCGGGAAGCCTTCTCCGCAACTCGTGGGCGGTCTGCGTCTTCCCGCCGCCGAACGCGCCGTTGATCCAGATCAGCACGTCGGCCAGCCTACGGCGAGCCGGTCCGTCGCGGGATTCTCCACGCTCCCCGGCGCTCCCGCCGCGACCAGCCGGAGTTCCGCGCCCGTCTCAGCCCGACGCGCGCACGACGAGTTCCGGCGCGATGGCGATGCGCTGCACGGGCGCGTCCTCGGCCGCCAGCAGCCGCACCGCCTCGGCGGCCATCTGCATATCACCCGAGACGCTGTCTCAGTGCGTTCAGGAGCAAAACTCCGGGTGCTCTGATGAGCAGGAAGATCCGAGACGGTTACTTGGGTCCAACGACCAAGCTGATGATCGCGCCTAGGAGCAGCAGGACCTCCGCCGAAACCACGAGCCTGGATAGCGGGTGCCGCCATCCGGTGACCGTGACCAGGATGAGGGTCCCGATGGCGCTGGCTAGCACGAACACCATGAAGAACGTCGTAGCGATGCCCTGCTCCACGCCGAAGCCTTCGTAGCCTTGGTTCGCGATCACATACAGCGTGATGACCGCTGCGGCACCGAGGGCGAGAAGTGGCCAGGCGAGGATGTGACCAAGAACCAGCTTCCACCGTGTTCCGGAGCGCTCTGTGTCGTCGGTCATCGCATCCCTTCCGTCTGCCGACGGTCAGCCGGGCCATGCCCTCTAGCGACGCCTTCTTATCCCAATACTCCGTGTGCCCGCCATTTGGGTCCGTCGGCAGTTCCCGCGCGCCGAACGACGGGTCCGATGGGTCGTGGCCGTGGATGTGGTAGTCCCCTTCCCGGAACCACTGGTCTGGGCGGGCCGTGACCCCGTACTCGATGGCGTCGCTGTCCGAGGTCCCCGACCAAACATGCTCCGGCTGAACGCCGAGTTCGCTGGCGTTCTCGACACCAACGCCGGGCGAACCGAGGAACGCGATGTCGTCAGCGTGCACCCCGTAATCGCGTGCGGCCTCACCGACAACGGTGGATCCGTAGCTGTGGCCGAGGATCGTATTGTGTGAGGGCGGCCCATCATGGGTGGCGCGTAGGCCTTCCTGAAACTTGGCGAGGTCCCCGCCCGCATCCTCGGAATAGCTGCCGGATAGCGCGTACGGGAAGACCTCCGCCGGCGACTCGTAGTCGCACCACATCACTGCCGCAACTTCCTGACGTGGAGCCATTTCCCGCGCCAGCCCCAACATCACGTCATTGCGCTGAACATCGCCCGCAGCGCCACCGAGATCCGCAGTCGTCCCCGGAACCATCGTCATCACGTGATCCGCGGTGTCCGGGTTCCCGCTGGCGACAATGACACGACCGCGCCCGTCGGCACCGGTGGAATCGATGCCGAGCAAGAAGTGCCCTGTGTTTGGAGGACCGATCTTTTCCTCTAGCGCTTCAATCCCATCAAGGGCTTGTTCCATCTGCTCGATTCGGTACCAGTCCTGGGCGTTCTCACTCTCGGGGTCGAGTCGTGCCTTTTCGTCCCGGATGCGGTCCACAAGCGCCTGACGTTGCTGGGCCAACCGTGCCCGGTTTACGTCGTCCCTGACGACAGCCGGGACGCCATCGGCGCTGCCGACCATCTGAGGGTAGCGGTCGCTCAAATCCGCGCGCTGGGCGTCCGACAGCGATGCCCAGCAACCACGTACGGCCGCCGGACCTTGCCCCATCGCCTGTTCGAACATGCCCCTTGTCGCCTCGGCGGCGCGGGTTTCGACCAAGGTCGCGGCGTTAGCCAACGCCATGCTCGCCGGGCTGCTCGGGTGAGCGCCGGCCTCACCCCAGGCAGCGGATTGTGGAATGGCTTCGAGTGTGGCCCGGTGCACGTCTAGCGCCCTGATCAGGGCTTCATGCGCCACCCGTTCGGTCCCGCGCGCCTGTTGCACCGTCGCTTGCGCTTCAGCCCACGCGGCCGCCTTCTTCTCGTTCAGCGCCTTAATGGCCTCGTACCTGGCATTCGCCTGGTCGGTGACCCGGATGTCATCCGGCGACGGGTTATCCCCGAGCGGCGGTGGAGGGTGCGCCTCCGATAGCTTTGGGGGGTAGATCATCAGGTCGGCCACCATCAGTTCGCCGTCCCGCGCCACCTGCTTGGCCTGTTCCATGCGCGCCTTGACAGTGTCGATCTCATCCGACCAAGTCTCGACGGCTTGTGCGACGCGTGGGAACAACTGCGCCAAGGCGTCGCCGTCGCGCCCTTGCTGGATTACCCAACCCTGGAACACCTCCGACGCCTGCCCTTCCCACTCGCCAGCAGCCTTGGTCCGGACTTGGTACTGGCCGGTGGCCACCCGCTCAATGGCACCTTCGAAGGCGCGTACCTGCCGGGCGTAGGTGCGCATCGTGGCCGGGCTTCCGGCGACCCACGTGTTCAAGGTCATGCTCGTCAGCGCCCCAGGTCCCGGAACATCCCGGAGTTGCTGTCGTCGGTGGCGGCGTAGTCGGCCTTATTGGCGTCCAGGTCTGCCGCACCCTTGTGCACGGTTTCCACGTATCCGGCGGCAGCGCGCATCAAGTCAGCCAGGGTCGCCGACACCGCCGCACTGGAGGCGCCCGCGTCGGCGGGCGGCAACGGTTGAGCTTTGCCGAGTTCGGTGGTGGAAACCTCCATCTCACCGGCCAGCGTCGATAACGTCGCTGGGTCGACACGAACGGACACGTAAAATCTCCCCTGATCACTGAGTGTTGATCAGGGGTGACGCTATCGAACCCACTATGTCGCGGGCAGCGTACTTCTACGCATCACCCGAACAGCCCAAGGTGATACGCGTAGTCCTACAGCTGTGGCGTTAGCTTCATCGTTCGGTCCGGTACCACTCCTTCCCATCGTCGTTGCTGTGGTCGGCCATGCCACGTTGCTACTGACTGGACTTCGAAGAGCGGTCAGCGTGCACGACTTCGGGCTGAATCCCTGCTTCCGAGAGCAAGCTGTGTCGGCAGTCGCGGCAGGACTTGAACGTGATCCAGTCCATCTCCGAGGGCTGAGCCATCGGCACCGTGCGGCCACACACAGCCTCGTCGGCCGAACGGCCTTCCCAGCGCCGTCCGCGGAAGGCGTGGCGCACTCCACCGACTTCCTCGGCTACCGGTAGCCAGTAGTGCCCGCTCGTCATTGCGACGACCTCATCCCCTCGACCAGTGCCTCAACTGCCTTATTTGGCCCAATTGACTCAACTGTAGCAACGGAGGCGCGCGAGGTGCCGGAAGTTCGTACGTTCGGGTAGTGGCTGATCGACTGATCTCGACGGGAGAGCTGGCAAAGACTCTCGGGCTGTCTCGATCCTCGATCGCCCGCTACGCCGTGGATGGACGCCTCACACCAGCGTTGATCACGCCAGGCGGTCAGTACCGATGGGACCTGGACGACGTGAAAGACCAGTTCCGCAAGCTGGCGCAGGACCGCCGTAACGACCAACCGTAGGTGTGCACAGCACCCGCCGTATACCTGGCTGAACCGCTCCCGGTACTCCGCCCTCAGCCCGACGCGCGCACGACGAGTTCCGGCGCGATGGCGATGCGCTGCACGGGCGCGTCCTCGGCCGCCAGCAGCCGCACCGCCTCGGCGGCCATCTGCTCCTGCGGCTGGCGGACCGTCGTCAGCGGCGGCTGCCCCAGCTCCGCGTAGGGGATGTCGTCGAAGCCGGTGACCCGCACGTCGTCGGGGACGCGGACGCCGCGGCGCGCGAACTCCGCCAGCATCCCGAGCGCGATGGTGTCGTTGCCGCAGACGATCCCCTCCGGCAGCGGGCCCGCGGCGAGCAGCCTTCCGGCCGCCTCCTTGCCCCAGTCCCGGCTGAAGTCACCGAGCAGCACCGCATCGCCCGCCAGCCTGCGGTAGGCGTCCAGCCGTTCCTGCGACGAGGAGTCGGTCGGCTCGGCTCCGACGAAGGCCAGCCTCCTCGCGCCCTGCGCGCCCAGGTGGCGCACCACCTCGGCGATGCCCGCCTCGCTGTCGACCCCGACCCAGGTTCCGGCGAAGCCGTTGACGCGCAGGTCCAGTTGCACCACCGGCACCCGGGCGGCGGCGGTTTCCATCACCTCGATGCTGTGTTCGCGGTGGCAGGGGATCATCACCAGCGCGTCGACCCGGCGGTCCAGCAGCGACCGGACCTGCGCCTGCTCGGCTTCCGGGTCGTAGTGGGAGCTGGTGAGCAGCAGGCTGCGCTGGCCGAGCTGGAGACGGCGCTCCACGGCCTCGACGAGGGTCGCGAAGAACGGGTTGGAGATGCGCGGCACGAGCATGCCGACGGTGTGGGTGGTGCGGCTGCGCAGCGCCGCGGCGACCGAGTTGGGCTCGTAGTCGAGCTCGCGGGCGGCGGCAAGCACCTTCTCCCGGTTCTCCGCCCGCACCCCGCGCTGCCCGGACAGGGCGCGCGAGGCGGTGGCGACCGAGACCCCGGCCCGCGCCGCCACGTCGTGGATCCTGATGCCCAACTGCCAGCCCCCTTCGCGGATGTGACCGCCACCCTACTGTAATCGGTTTCCGCCAGAAGTAGTCACTTGACAGCGCTGCCGCGCTGCTACAAGGTACGCCGAGCATGGAAATCGGTTTCCACCCGTTTTCCCTGCCGGCTCGACGATGAGTAACGCGGCAGAAAGGCACGACCATGGCCGAACCGCCCCGGGGGCGCCTGGAGCTGGCCGGAGTCTCGAAGTCCTACCCGGGCGTGCGGGCGCTGGACTCGGTCGACTTCGACCTGCGCGCCGGTGAGGTGCACGTCCTGCTCGGCGAGAACGGTGCGGGCAAGAGCACCCTGATCAAGATCATGGCGGGCGTGCACCGGCCCGACGGCGGAGTCGTGCGGGTCGACGGCGAGCAGGTGCGCCTGAGCGGGCCCGACCACGCCGAGCGGCTTGGGATCTCCACCATCCACCAGGAGATGGCGCTCGTCGGCCAGCTCACCGTCGCCGAGAACATCTACCTGGGCCGCCCGCCCCGCCGGTTCGGCGTGGTCGACCACGCCCGCATGCGCCGCCAGGCGCGCGAACTGCTCGACCGCACCGGCCTGGACCTGGACGTGGACGCGGTGGTCGGCGAGCTCGGCGTCGCCCAGCGCCAGCTGGTGGAGATCGCCAAGGCGCTCAGCCTGGACACCCGCTTCCTGATCATGGACGAACCGACCGCCGTGCTCAGCCGCACCGAGGCGGGCAGGCTCTTCGAGCTCGTCGGCGACCTCGCCCGCGACGGCGTCGGCGTCGTGTTCATCTCGCACCTGCTCGACGAGGTGGGCGAGATCGGCGACCGCGTCACGGTGCTGCGCGACGGCGCGAAGGTCGGCGAGGTGCCCGCCTCCACCGACCCCGGCGAGCTGGTGCGGCTCATGGTCGGCCGCGCCATCGACCAGCAGTACCCGCCGCGCGAGTCCCGGATCGGTGACACGCGGCTCGAGGTCCGCGGGCTCGGCACCGACGGCGTGCTCGAGGACATCACGTTCAGCGCCAGGGCCGGGGAGGTCGTCGGCATCGGCGGGCTCGTCGGTGCCGGGCGGACCGAGCTGGTGCGCGCGATCTTCGGCGCCGACCGCTACGACCGGGGCGAGGTCCGGGTCGGCGGCCGGTCGATCCCGCGCGGTGACATCGCAGCGGCCCGCGCCGCGGGGCTCGCGCTGGTGCCGGAGGACCGCGCCGGACAGGGTCTGGTGCTCGGCGGGTCGGTGGAGGAGAACCTGGGGCTGGCGACGCTGGGCGAGCGCACCCGCGGCGGTCTGGTGGACCGCGCGGAGCAGCGGCGCGCGGCCGAGAAGTCGGTGCGGGACCTGCGGATCCGCGTTGCCGGGCTCGACCAGCACGTGGTCACCCTCTCCGGCGGCAACCAGCAGAAGATCGTGATCGGCAAGTGGCTGCTGGCCAGGCCGCGGGTCCTGATCCTCGACGAGCCGACCCGCGGCATCGACGTCGGCGCCCGCGCCGAGATCTACGAGCTGATCAACGAGCTCACCCGCGACGGCACGACCGTCGTCGTGGTTTCCAGCGACCTGCCCGAGCTGCTGGGCATCAGCGACCGGGTGCTGGTCATGGCCGACGGAAGACTGCGCGGGGAGCTCGACGGCGCCGAGGCGACCCAGGAGCGCGTGATGGCGCTGGCGGTCTCGAACAACACGCAAGGAGATTCCGATGCCTGACAACGAGGTCAAGCAGCGACCTCGCCCGCTGAGCGCGCTGGGCCGCACCGCCGGTCCGCTGACCGGGCTGCTGGCGCTGGCGGTGCTGCTGGCGGTGCTGTCGCCGGACTTCCTGACCGCCAACAACCTGCTCAACGTGGGTGTGCAGGCGTCGGTCGTGGCGGTGCTGGCCTTCGGCATGACGTTCGTGATCGTCAGCGGTGGCATCGACCTGTCGGTGGGCAGCGTCGCTGGGCTTTCCGGCATCGTCACCGGCTGGGCGGTAGCCGGGGCGGGACTGCCGCTGTGGCTGGCGATTCCGGTCGGGCTGGCCGCGGGCGCGGCGGCCGGGCTGCTCAGCGGTGTCCTGATCACCGCGGGGCGGGTGCCGCCGTTCATCGCGACCCTGGCGATGCTCAGCGTCGCGCGCGGTCTGGCCCTGGTGCTCGCCGACGGGCGTCCGATCAGCCTGGACGGCTGGCTCGCCGAGCTCGGCAGCGGCGAGTTGTTCGGGTTCCTGCCCTACCCGGTGCTGGTGATGCTGGCGATCGGGCTGCTGACGGCGTTCGTGCTGCGCCGCACCTATGCAGGGCGCGCGATGTACGCGATCGGCGGCAACGCCGAGGCCGCCCGCCTCTCCGGCATCAAGGTCAGCAGGCAGAAGCTGCTGATCTACGCGCTGTCCGGGCTTTTCGCGGCGGTGGCGGGCATCCTGCTCGCCGCGCGGCTGGCGTCGGCCCAGCCCGAGGCGGGCAGCGGCTACGAGCTGGACGCGATCGCGGCCGTGGTCATCGGCGGCGCGAGCCTCGCGGGTGGCGTCGGCTCGGCGCTGGGCACCTTCGTCGGCGCCCTGGTGCTGGCGGTGCTGCGCAACGGGCTCAACCTGCTGGACGTCTCGGCGTTCTGGCAGCAGGTGGCCATCGGCGCGGTCATCGCGGTCGCGGTGCTGTTCGACACGCTGCGCCAGCGCAGGCGGACCGGGCGCCGCGGGGCGCTGCGGACCCCAGCGGTGCGGCGCGCCATCGCGGCCGTCACGGCGCTGCTCGTCGTCGCCGCGGGCTGGGCCGTCTACGAGCGGCAGCAGGGACCGGCCGACGCCAGGCTGCGCATCGCGCTCTCGGTGTCCACTTTGAACAACCCGTTCTTCGTCGACGTCCGGGCGGGCGCGCAGGCCGAGGCCGACCGGCTCGGTGTGGAGCTGTCGGTGACCGACGCGGGCGAGGACGCCTCGCAGCAGGCCAACGCGGTGCAGAACGCCATCGCGCGCAACGCCGACGCGATCATCGTCAACCCCGTCGACTCCGACGCGGTGGTCCCTTCCGTCAAGGCGGCCAACGACGCCGGGATCCCGGTGGTCGGCGTCGACCGCGCGCCCAGCGCGGGCACCGTGGTCACCACCGTCGCCTCCGACAACGTCACCGGCGGTCAGCTCGCGGCCAGGGAGCTCGTGCGACTGGTCGGGTCGGGTCCGGTGGCGGTGCTGGAGGGCAAGCCGGGCACCTCGGCGGCCAGGGAACGCGGGGAGGGCTTCACCAACGAGATCCGCAACCACCCGCAGATCCAGGTCGTCGCCTCGCAGCCGGCCGACTTCGAGCGCACCAAGGCCCTCGACGTCATGCAGAACATCATGCAGTCGCACCCGGAGGTCAGGGGCGTCTTCGCCGCCAACGACGAGATGGCCCTCGGCGCGGTCAAGGCACTCGGCGCCAGGGCGGGCACGGACGTCAAGGTCGTCGGGTTCGACGGCACCCCGGAAGGCCTCGACGCCGTCCGCGCGGGCACCGAAAGCGCCGACGTAGCCCAACAGCCGAAACTTCTCGGCAAGGCAGCCGTCGAGCAGGCCGTCCGCGCAGCCCGCGACCACAACCAGGGCCCTGGCCCGGCAACGAGCATCCCGGTCCAGGTAGTCACGAGGGAAACCGTGGAGCAGTTCCTACGCGGCCAGTGACACGAAGCGGGCCCCGCCAACCCACAGGGGCGGGGCCCCGGTTCTCATCCCGGAGACCTGCCGGGGGCCTGGGGGCGGCGAGCGCCCCAGAAACCCCCTTCTCAAGGCGACCCGCAAGGCCAGGGTGACCACCCCGAAAACTGGCCCACCCCCACTCTGAAAGAGACCCGCCAGCACCACCGGATGCGCCGAAAACCCACGCGCCCCTGCTCTCAAAGCGCCCCGCAATGCCAAGGTGACCACCCCGAGAGTCCCGCGCCCCCACCCTGAAGGCGACCCGCCAGCCCCACCGGATGCCCCGCAAACCCACGCACCGCGATACCGGCGAATCACCGTTCTTGCGACGCCCCGCTTGTTAGAGTTCTGCTCTTGGTGCCGGCCGGCGAGCGGGGGTTGGTGACATTGCCGGAGGACAAGAGGGAACCCCCGGAGAAGCAGGGCAGCTCCGGAGATCCGCCGTGGGTCCTGATCACCGGCGCGGCCGCGTCGATCGTCGCGGTTCTCGGTTTCTTCGGGTTCTCCAACATCGAGCAGGTGACGAGCCTGTTCGCCGAATCCGCGTCACCGTCGTCAACCACCGAACCCACGCGAACGTCGACCGAGTTCGCGAAGTCGGAGACGACAGAGCCGGAATCCGCAGAGCCGGAATCCACGGAACGGGACAGCACTTCCGAGGCCGCCCGGCCGACCTCCACCGAGTTCGACTCGAGCACGCTGGACGACATCTCGACCGACGAGACCCCGTTCACGCGGGACGCCCTGCTACCCGGAACCTTCACCGACAGCAAGGGAGTCGAGTACTCGCTGGTGGCCTCGGGCACCCACGACTGCACCTCCGCGGCCCACATGAGCAGCAACATGCGGGAGCTGCTCAGCGAGTTCGACTGCTCCAGGAGTGTGACCGGGAACTACCGGCCCGGTGACGACAGCATCCTGGTTTCCGTCCAGGTGCAGGCATTCGAAGACGCTTCGACCGCGCAGCGGTTGTCCGACGCCATCGGACGCACGGAGACCGTCAACTACGGAATCTTCTGCCCGACCAACGGCGTCGGAAGCGACGCCTGCGGCAGCTCGGACTACCCCGAGGCGGAGATTTCGCAGTACCGCGCCGCAGACCACAGGTATCTGGTCCTGGCAACCGCCTTCTACACGAACCTGACGTCGGACAGCCGCAGCGCGGAATGGACCGGCCCCGCCGCCAAGGCCGCCTCCAGAGCCGCGGGCCCGGAGAACCACGTCGGGAGCTAGGACGTCTGACCGCCGGGCCGGCGTTGGCACGGCCGTCTTGCCGTCTCTCGCGGCTGGAACCGTACGTGCCCGAGGAAACGGTACCTACGAGTCCTGATCAGGTGCCGTGATCCCGAGGTCGACACGCATGACGTGGCGCAGTCGCCACACGGCGTCCCACAGCGCGTCCATGCCGTCCCGGACGGCTTCCACGTTCTCTCCCTGCTCGGCAGTACCTCTGTCAAGCCGGACCAACCGGCCGTAAAGCTCACCGAAGTGACGGTTCACCGTGCTGGCCGCCGCCATCACGGTGTCGGGCAGCATCATCGAAGCCTCGGCGTGGCGCAAGCGGTGATCCCGGCGCACCCGGTCCAGCTCTGACCGCAGCTCCTCGGTCACTTCGCCCTTCTCCAGAGCGTGCAGGACGTTCGTCGCCACGTTCATGAAGTCGCGAGTACCGGCGGTGAGGGCCGCGTAGCAGGTGCGCCGCGCCTCGAACTGGGCCTGGCGAGTGGCGTACTCGCGTTCGTCCGCCTGGAGTTGTCTTGCATGTTCCAGCTCCCGGCTCTTGGCACGGTTGGCACTGCGCTGTGTGAGCAGGGCGGATGCGAGCGTGCCGCCAATGCCCAGGACCGCGACCACGATCTGGCTGATTGCGCTAAGCAATACCGTCCCCCGGCTCCGATCGACTTGCGCGGACTTTACCTGCCGCTGGACGCCTGCGAGGGCGGTACGACGGTATTCGGGTGAGCCGCCAACCCGAGCCGCTGCCCCGAAAACTTGCGCCCTCCGAAGCACGCCGCAGACCCGCTGGATGCGTCGAAAAAACCCCCGCTCCCGAAGTCACCCGCAATGCCAAGGCGGCAGCCCGAATCCGTCAAAAAGCCGTGCTCCCACCGCCGAAGTGACCAGCCGCGACTCCACCTTCCCGTCACTTCCTGTCACTCCGCTGTCACTCCGCGCTGTCCGCGGGCACTAGCTTGGTAGTCGGAAAGCGAAAGCTCTTCCCGCGGACCCGGTCTGGTGTTTTGACCGCCCTTCCCCCGAGCACCGGACCGTGCCTGGCCAAGGGGCGCTCGCTGGTGGTTCCTCCGTTTCCCACCGCCCCCTTGGCCAGGCATTCCACTTCCCTCGTCAGGCGCTCCATGTCCTCGGCCACATCGATGCGCACCGCACTTCCTAGAGGGCCCGGAGGCCCCGCGGCCCGACCGCCCACAGCCGCCAAGCGCCCCCACCGCGACTCACTCGAAGTAAGCCGCCACGTTCACCGCTCCGCCCGCGCGCTCGAACTCCGCGTGCGCGGCCTCTCGCAGGTCCGCGTCGCCGAGGTAGTCCAGGGCCGTGGATGCGAGCCCGTACGCTCCGTCGAGCACTGCCCTGTCCCCCGTCTCCGATCCGGCCGCCGCGGCGAACTCCGCCGTGTGCAAGGACAGGTTCTCGCCTTCCAGGCCGATCATGGCGTGGATGGCCGGCATCCGGTAGCTGAGGTTCCCCAGATCCGTCGAGCCGGTGAGGTGTTCGGGAACCACCCCGCGCGGCAGTGCCGTCCGTCCGCGCTCGGCCTGGTGCCGCGCCCAGCGTCCGGCGAGCGCGTCGTTGTGCCGGATCGGCATGTAGGCGGGTTGCTGGTCCCAGCGCAGTTCGAGCCCGCATCCGGTCATCTCCGCCGCGCCGCTCGCGATCGCTTCGACGCGACCGGCCAGCTCTCGCAGCGTGCCGGGGTCGGACGAGCGCAGGTAGAACAGCGCCGCGGCCCGTTCCGGCACGATGTTGGGCCGCTGGCCGCCGTCGGTGATGATGCCGTGCACGCGGTCCGTAGACGGCATGTGCTGCCGCAGCGCGGCCACGCCCTGGTAGGTCGCCACGACGGCGTCGAGGGCGTTGCGGCCCATGAACGGCTGCGCCGAGGCGTGCGCGGCGATGCCGTGGAAGATCACCTCGACCTGGCGGCGGCCGAGGAACGGGTGCGCCGCGATGTCGTGGGAGAACGGGTGCAGCATCACCACCGCGTCGACGTCGTCGAACACACCGGCCCTGGCGAGGTGTTCCTTGCCGCCGCCGCCCTCCTCCGCCGGGGTGCCGATCAGGCTGACCCGGCCCGGGATGCCTCCGTCCTCGGCAGCCAGCGCGCTCGCGGCCGCGAGGAAGCCACCCACCGCCGAGCAGCAGATGATGTTGTGCCCGCAGCCGTGCCCGATGCCCGGCAGCGCGTCGTACTCCGCCAGGAACGCCACGTGCGGCACGCGAGTCCGCGCATCCACGCCGACGCCACCGCTCGCCGCACTTCCAGCCGGGCCGCTCGCCGCACCCCCGCTCCCCGCGTCCGAACCCGGGACTCGCCCCTTCGCCTCGCTGCCCGCGTTCGAGTCCGAACCCGGGAGTCCCGCCTTCGCCTCATCCCCGTATCCGACGTCCACCCGCAGGGCCGTCTCCAGCCCTCCGACGCCGACCTCGGCGTCGAAGCCGTGCCTGCGCAGCAGTTCGGCGACCTGCCGGACCGACCGGTGCTCGGCGAAGCCCTCCTCGGGGTGGGCGTGCAGGTCGCGGCTGAGTTCCACCAGGTCGGCGCCGTGCGCGTCCAGCCACGACTCGACGCGGCGGTGCAGTGCCGGGTCGGCGCCGTCGAAGCCGGAGCCGACCGGTTCGGCCGCCGCCACCGCTCGCGCGGTCGACTCGGCCACGGAACGCAGGTAGGAGTCGTCGGGCTGCAAGGGCTGAGAGCGATTCACACCCCGACCTTAGGAGCAAACTCCGGTTGAGCGAAGCTCCTGGCGCGTCGGAAACAAGCCGCTACGGCCTGTGCGCACCCCCGCCCGCACCCGCTACCAGCAAGCGACGAGCCCACACGTACCTCGGGAGTTCCTCCGTCAGGCCCGCGGCGGGCTCGCCGGTCCGAGGAACCGGTGCGCCAGCATCGTCCCGCCGACGACCGCCGACGGGATGACGAGGAGCTGGGCGACCGGGACCAGGCACAGCAGGTAGGTCGGCAGCCCGAAGCCGAGGACCGCGGCGCGGTTGCGGCGCAGCGTCCGGCGGCGGTCGGCCAGCGAGAGCCCGCGCCGCTGGAAGACCAGGCCGACCATCTCCATCGTCACCACCCACGCCCCGAACAGGGCGCCCAGCACCGGGGCGGCGATCTGGCCGGCGACGGGGATGAACCCGATCACGAACAGGACGACGGCGCCCACCAGGGCGATCAGCAGCAGCTTGAGCGAGTCGCGGATGCCCCGGCCGAGCTCGCGGACGAGCCCGGCGCCGTCACCGGAGGTGTCCAGCCCGAGGCGCTCCTCGGTCTTCTCCGCGATGTGCTCGTAGAACGGGCCGCCGATGAGCAGGGTCAGCGCGATGAACGTGACCGTTCCCAGCAGTGCTCCGGCGCCGATCATCGCCAGCGCGAGCAGCAGGCGCAGCGCTCCGCGCAGGGACTCCGCCCAGCCGTCGGCGAACGGGGTCAGCGCGGTCGCCAGGTCGCCGCTGTAGTAGACCAGCGTGCCCAGCGATCCGAGCAGCAGCAGCGCGCTGATCAGCGCGGGAAGGGCTCCCAGCAGCAGGAGCTTCGGCGAGCGCAGGATCATGCCGAATCCGGCGCCCAGCGTGCGGACTCCGGCGACGAAGCTGTTCATGTCTCTCCCGGGCGGTGTGGGTGTCGACCGAACCGTATCGGCCGGACACCCTCCCGCGCGGGCGATTGGGACGAATCACACCGGTCACTGTGGACGGTCGGGGCCCGCGGACCACCATGCCGCCAACCCTCGGAGAGCCGCGTCAAGTCCCCGACCGCCGCAAGCACCGCCGACACCCGCCGCCAGACACCAGCGCCCGCACCATCCCGCGCGCCACCGCCCCGTTGCGGCTCCGCATGACTCCGACACCGGTCCCGCGCTTTACCATCCCGCGCGCCGAAGCCTGGTGCGGCTTCGCATCACTCCGAAGCCCGCGCCGTCCCGCCCGCTGCCGCTCCGCGCCGGCTCCGCATCACTCCGCGACGTGGTGCCTGCGGTGGCGATGGGCGGCGTGGCGGGCGGCCGACGTCAGCCGTCCGCGGAAGGGGCCGCGATGCCGCGGTTGCGGTTGCGGTTCGCGGTGGTTGGCGTGCAGCTCGACGAGCACCACGTCCGGGTTCTCCCCCGCGTGGCAGCGCCAGAGCATCCTCAGCAACTCGTCCTCGGTCAGGACCCAGCGGCGGCCGAAAACGTCATCGTCCTTCATCGCGACTCCTGACACCGGTAGGTGCGCGACCACGCGACAGCTCGATTTCCACGATAACCCACCGAAGAGCACTTCCGGCCGGTCGGCGATCAACGCTTCCAACCCGCAACCACACCCCGGACTACTTAGGTTAGCCTTCCTTATATTCGTCCCGACGGCACATGCGTCCGGATCAGCGAAGGGGACGCCGATGACTCCTCCACCAGCACCCAGCGCCCGCCTTCCCCGACTGGGCAGGCGCGGGTTCCTGGCAGGCGTCTCCGGCGTCGTCGCGACCGGGCTCGCCGCCGGACTCACCGCCTGCGGGGGCGGTTCCTCGCAGGCCCCCGCCGAAGGGCTGGCGCCGAGCGCGGGATTCCCGGTCAGCATCCCCAACCGCTACGGCACCGCGCAGATCGCCTCCGCCCCGCGGCAGATCGTCACGCTCGGCATCACCGACCACGACGTGCTGCTGCCGCTGGGCGTGGTGCCTGCCGGGCTGACCGCGTGGGGACCGTGGCCCGCCGGCGTGGGGCCGTGGGTTGAGCCGATGCTCGGCGGTCAGCGGCCGAAGGTGTTCGGCAGCGAGGTCGACGTCGAAGGCGTGATCGCCCAGACCCCGGACCTGATGATCGCGCTGCAGAGCGCGCTGACCCAGGACCAGTACAACCGGCTCAGCAGCTTCAACCCGGTGCTCGCGCAGCCGCCGGGCACCATCGACTACGGGGTCGACTGGAGGGTGCAGGCCGAGACGATCGGGAAGGCCGTCGGCAGGCAGGCCGACGTGCAGCGGCTGATCTCCGAGACCCAGTCGCGCATCGACCGCACCCGCGCCGAGAACCCGCTGTTCGCCGGCCGCACGCACGTCACGGTGCGCACCGACTCGGCGGGCACCTACGCCGCCTACACCAAGGCCGACGCGCGCACGCGCCTGCTGGAACAGCTCGGCCTGCGGCTCTCGCCCGCCATCGAGGCGATGGACAGCAAGGGCAGGTTCAACGTCAAGGTCAGCAAGGAGCAGGTCTCGCTGCTCGACGCCGACGTGGTGATCGTCACCACGGCCAAGCCGACCGACGTCGAGGCTGTGCGCAAGGACCCGCTGCTGAACAACCTGGGCGCGGCCAAGCGGGGCGCGCTGGTCGTGCTCGACGACTACGACCTGACCATGGCGCTGGGCTCGGCGACGGTCTCCAGCATCCCGTTCGCGCTCGACCGGCTCACGCCGAAGCTCGTCGACGCGCTGAGCTGACGCCCTCCCGAGGCCACTGAGCTGACGCCCACCGGGACCACTGAGCTGACGCCCTCCGGGGCGTCTTCCGACCGGTTGCGAGCCGCCGCCACGTGGCGAGCTTGCAACCGGTTGGATCAACCACGACGATACGTCGCTGTGGCACGCAAGCCGGTGGACCGGGAACAGGACAACCCGGACAGCACCTCGAAGAACACCGCTCCCGCGCGGAGCACGGTCGCCGTCGACGAGCTGTCCAAGCTGATCATCGAGCAGCTGCAGGAGGACGGCCGCCGCTCGTACGCGGCCATCGGCAAGGCCGTGGGCCTGTCCGAGGCCGCCGTGCGCCAGCGGGTCCAGCGGCTGCTCGACTCCGGGATGGTGCAGATCGTCGCGGTGACCGATCCGCTCCAGCTCGGCTTCCTGCGCCAGGCGATGATCGGGGTCAAGGTCTCCGGTGACGCGCAACGGGTCGCCGACGAGCTCGCCGAGATCGAGGAGATCGAGTACGTCGTGGTCACCGCCGGGTCCTTCGACGTGCTCGTCGAGGTGGTGTGCCGCGACGACGACCAGCTGCTGGAAGTGATCAACCGGCGCATCCGCAGCCTGGACGCCGTCACGGGCACCGAGACCTTCGTCTACCTCAAGCTCCGCAAGCAGACCTACGCCTGGGGCACGCTGCGCTGAGCCACCGCGAGCACAGGCCCTAGCCCAGGCTCGACATCACGTGCTTGACGCGGGTGTAGTCCTCCAGGCCGTACATCGACAGGTCCTTGCCGTAGCCGGAATGCCGGAAGCCGCCGTGCGGCATCTCGGCGACCAGCGGGATGTGGGTGTTGATCCACACCGTGCCGAACTCCAGCTCCGCGCTCGCCCGCATCGCCCGCCCGTGGTCGGTGGTCCACACCGATGAGGCCAGCCCGTAGCGCACGGCGTTGGCCTTGTCGTAGGCGTCCTGCTCGTCGCTGAACCGCTGCACGGTCAGCACCGGCCCGAAGACCTCCTCCTGCACGATCTCGTCGTCCTGGCGCAGGCCCGAGACGACCGTCGGCGCGTAGAAGTACCCGCGGTCACCGACCCGCTCCCCACCACAGTGGACTGTCGCGTGGGCGGGCAGCCGGTCCACGAAGCCCGCGACCTTCTCCAGTTGCGCCGCGCTGTTGAGCGGCCCGTAGAGGACGTCGGGGTCGTCGGAGGCGCCCGTCCGCGTCGCACGCGCCTGCTCGGTCAGCGCGGCGAGGAAGTCGTCGTGCACCGCGTCGTGGACGAGCACCCGGGTCGCCGCGGTGCAGTCCTGCCCGGCGTTGAAGTACCCGGCGGTGGCGATGCCCTCGGCCGCCGCGGCGATGTCGGCGTCGTCGAAGACCAGCACCGGGGCCTTGCCGCCGAGTTCCAGGTGGACGCGCTTGAGGTCGCGGGCGGCCGACCCGGCGACCTCCATGCCCGCCCGCACCGATCCGGTGATGGAGGCCATCCGCGGCACCGGGTGCTCCACGAGCAGCCGCCCGGTGTCGCGGTCGCCGGTGACGACGTTGAACACGCCCGCGGGCAGGAACTCCGAGGCGATCCCGGCGAGCAGCAGCGTGCTCGCCGGGGTCGTCTCCGACGGCTTGAGCACGACGGTGTTGCCGGCGGCCAGCGCGGGAGCGATCTTCCAGATCGCCATCAGCAGCGGGTAGTTCCACGGCGTCACCTGCGCGCAGACACCGACCGGCTCGCGGCGCACGAACGAGGTGTGCCCGGCCATGTACTCGCCCGCGGCCCTGCCCTCCAGCACCCGCGCCGCCCCGGCGAAGAACCGGAGGTGGTCCAGCACCATCGGCATCTCCTCGGCGCGGGTCGTCGCCAGCGGCTTGCCTGTGTCGGCGCACTCGACCGCGATGACCTCCTCCGCACGCGCCTCGACGGCGTCGGCGATGCGGGTCAGCGCGAGCTGGCGCTGCGCGGGCGTGGTGCGCCGCCAGTCGCGGAAAGCCTTGTCCGCGGCCGACATCGCGGCCTCGACGTCGGCAGGCCCGGACAACGCCTGCTCGGCCTGGACCTCGTCGGTGACCGGGTCGAGCACCTCCAGCGCACGCCCGTCGGCCGCCGGCACCCAGCGGCCGTCGATGAAGTTGTCGAGCACCCGGCTGCCCGCCATCGGCACACCTCTTCCTTCAACGCTCAAAATCGATCGGATCGACTGACTCAGTCGCGAACATGCTCTCCCGCAACGCTTTCGATGGCAATACGTGCTCCGGAACCACTTTTTTCGTTGCCGGAGTATTGACGCGGCAACGCCCGCTGCTTTCAATGGGACGCCACGCGCGCGCTGCCCTGCCCCTCGAATCCCCTGCGAGGCACCCACATGTCGCGAATCGATGACGCCCAGGCGTCACCGGCCCGGACCGAGAACCTGCCCAGAGTGCTGACCGTGTTCGGCGGCGTCCTGCTGACGCTGTCCTGCGTGACCCCGGCTTCGTCGCTGTTCATCGTCGTGCCGCCGCTGGTGCAGACCCAGGGCACCGGCGTGGTGCTCACCCTCGTGCTCGGCGCGCTGGTCTCGCTCGGCGTCGCGTGCTGCTACAGCGAGCTGGGCACCCGCTTCCCGCACGCCGGCGGGGAGTACTCGATCGTGGCGCGGGTGCTCGGCCGCGGCGCCGGGTGGGTCACCTTCGTCATGAGCCTGACGATGATCGTCGTCGTGCCGCCGGTGATCGCCCTGGGCACGGCCGACTACCTGAGCGCCTTCGTCGGCCTGGACCCGTCGCTGACCGGCGCGGCGGTGATGGCGCTGGCCACCGCGACCGCACTGCTGGACGTCCGCTCCAACGCGCTGGTGACCGGGATCTTCCTCGGCATCGAGGTGCTGGCCGCCGCACTGGTGGCGGTGTTCGGCTTCGCCAACGCCGAACGGCCGGTGAGCACGCTGGTGGCGCCGGTCGTCCCGGACGCCGCGGGCGGGTCCGCGCCGTTCACCGCGGGCGTGCTGCTGACCGGCCTCACCGTCGGCATCTTCACCTTCCAGGGCTTCGGCAGCGCGGTCTACCTGTCGGAGGAACTGCGCGACCCGCGCCGCAGCGTGGCGCGGACGGTGATCTGCTCGCTGCTGGCGTCGGTGTTGATCATCGTGGTGCCGACGGCCGCGGTCGTGCTCGGTGCGCCCACCGAGGCGGACCTGGCCGGCGCCGACTTCACCGCCATCGTCGAGTCGTGGGGCGGACCGGTGCTCGCGGCGTTCGTGAGCCTGACCGTGGCCGCGGCGATCCTCAACGCGGTGATCGTCATGGTCCTGCAGAACGCCCGCGTCCTCTACGCCTCGGCGCGCGACCGGGCGTGGCCGTCGGCGGTCAACCGCGCGCTGACCCGGCTGCACCCCCGCTGGCGCTCGCCGTGGGTGGCGACCCTCGCGGTGGGCCTGCCGGGCGCGGTCCTGGCCGGGCTGGCCGACATCGAGGCGCTCATCGGCGTCACCGGCGTGGTCGTCGCCGCGCTCTACCTGCTGCTGGCGGTCGCGGCGCTGCGGTCGCGGCGGCAGCGGGCCGAGCACGGGTGGCGGATGCCGCTGTGGCCGGTCCCGGCGGTGGTGACGATCGCGGCCATCTGCCTGGCGCTGGCGAACCAGGAGACCACCGACCTGCTGCTGACGGGCGGGGTCGTCGCCCTGGCCGGGCTGTACTACGCCTGCCACCTCCGGAGCCGTCGTGAGACGCACTGGATCATCTCGAAACAGTCGTAATCTCGATACCGGACGACGCTTTCAGTTGCTTAGTCGCTCATCTACGATGGAAACCGCAAAGCCATCCAGAACGCGAGGTTGATCATGACCGCGACGGAGAACCCCGCCGCCACCAGGACGCTCGGCGACCGAGCCCGCGACCACCTGTGGTTGCACTTCGCCCAGCACGCCGGCTACGCCGACCGGGAGATCCCGGTGATCACCCGCGGCGAGGGCGCCTACGTCTACGACGAGCGCGGCAAGCGCTACCTCGACGGCCTGGCCGGGCTGTTCGCGGTCCAGGTCGGCCACGGCCGCGAGGAGTTGGCGCTGGCCGCGGCCGAGCAGACCCGCAAGCTCGCCTACTTCCCGCTGTGGTCGCACGCGCACCCCAGCGCCATCGAGCTCGCCGAGCGGATCGCCGCGCAGGCGCCGGGCGAGCTGAACCGGGTCTTCTTCACCGGAGGCGGCGGCGAGGCCGTCGAAACCGCGTGGAAGCTGGCCAAGCAGTACTTCAAGAAGACCGGCAAGCCGACCAAGCACAAGGTGATCAGCCGCTCGCTGGCCTACCACGGCACGTCGCAGGGTGCGCTGTCGATCACCGGCATCCCGGGCGCGAAGCAGGACTTCGAACCGCTGGTGCCCAGCGCCATCAAGGTGCCCAACACCAACTTCTACCGCGCTCCCGAGCACGCCGGCGACTACGAGGCGTTCGGCCGGTGGGCCGCCGACCAGGTCGCGCTGGCCATCGAGATGGAGGGGCCGGACACCGTGGCGGCGGTGTTCCTCGAACCGCTGCAGAACACCGGCGGCTGCTTCCCGCCGCCGCCCGGCTACTGGCAGCGGGTCCGCGAGATCTGCGACGCCTACGACGTCCTGCTGGTCTCCGACGAGGTGATCTGCGCATTCGGCCGCCTGGGGCACGACTTCGGCGCCAACCGCTACGGCTACCAGCCCGACATCATCACCACCGCCAAGGGCCTCACCTCCGGCTACGCGCCGCTGGGCGCGATGATCGCCGACGAACGGCTGATGCGGCCGTTCCTGTCCGGCGGCAGCAGCTTCGCGCACGGCTCGACCTACGGCGGACATCCCGTCTCGTGCGCGGTGGCGATGGCCAACCTCGACGTCATGGAGTCCGAGGACCTCTACGGCCGGGTGCTGTCCAACGAGGCGAACTTCCGCGCCACGCTGGAGAAGCTGCTCGACCTGCCGATCGTCGGCGACGTGCGCGGGCAGGGCTACTTCTACGGCATCGAGCTGGTGAAGGACAAAGCGACCAAGGCGACCTTCACCCCGGACGACGCCGAGCGCGTGCTGCGCGGCTACGTCTCCGACGCACTGTTCGACGCCGGGCTCTACTGCCGCGCCGACGACCGCGCCGAACCGGTGATCCAGCTCGCGCCGCCGCTGATCTGCACCCAGGAGCACTTCGACGAGGTCGAGCAGATCCTGCGCTCGGTGCTGTCGGAGGCGTGGACGCGGCTGTGAGAGCCGTGGGGAGGCCGCCGGTCCGCGGTGGCCTCCCCCCGGTTTCCGGGTGGTCCCGGCTGCCACCCAGGTTTCCCAGTGGGCATCGGCGTCCCGGTGCGGCACCGGGACGCCGACCGGGTGCTATTTCCCGATCAGGTGGAACGACACCCCATCGGATGTCAGCAGAGGCTCGGCCTCCGGCATTCTGGTTGCCTTCTCACGCAACCGGACTCAGGAGGACACGCCGTGGGGACCATCCGGCCCTTGATCACGCTGCTGCTCGCAATGCTGCTCACCGCGACCGCCGCACCCGCGCTCGCGCAGGCCCGCGACGGCGCCCGGTGCGCGTCCACACTGGACTGCACTGCGAGCGAGCTGGAGTCGTTGCCACTGCGGGAGCGGCTGGTCTTCATCCGTGCGTTGCAGGACCGCGTCGCGGCCGAGCACGTGCCCGGTTTCCGGCACTGGCGCAACATCGAAGGTCTGCTCACCTTCTTCAGCGAGAAGGGAATGGGAGCAAGGGGTTCATGGGTGTCCCATGTGGATTCTGGTGATCTCGAAGGGATTGAGCGCGGCACCGCCATCGCGCTCGGTGTGTCCGACGACGACTTCGGGAACCCCGGCGCACCGCTGTGGGCCGACTACCTCAACCGGATGCGGCGGGGCGAGCTGACCGACCGCTCGGTGCACGACCAGGCGTGGAGCCAGGCCGAACAGGTGTCGACCGACCACGGACGCCGCCTGGCGGAGCGCGCCGGGGTGAGCCCCGCCCGGATGGAGTGGAACCTCTTCCAGTTCGCCCAGCTCTACCGGTGGATGATGCGCAACCCGCAGACCGCCTTGATCCTACTGGACGAACACATCGCGGGACCGCTCGGAATCCCGTTCGTCCCGGCCGACTTCCTGCGCTGGCTGACCGACGTGACCACGCCCGTCCCCGTCTACCGCGGTGCACACGCCGCCTACGACATCTCGCTCCCGAACCCCGTCGGCGCACCGGTCAGCATGCTGGAGCTGCTGCTGGCCTACGCGCCGGAGCTGGTGCGGGTCTACCGGGAGGAGACCGGCGCCGTCTGACGGCCTCGGCAGGTTGGTGCCGGTGTCACCTCCGGTTCGCCGGTTGCTCTTCCACTGGATGCCGGCTGCCGGTTCGATCAGTTCGCGGACGGTGGTCGTCCGCGTCGAACCGGGAGGACATGATGGGCGCACGACACCCGCGCCGGAAGGCCCTGGGGCTCACCGCGGTCGCCTGCTTGACGAGCCTGATCGGGCTCAGCGGGGTGGCCGGTGCCGCCCCTGGCACCCAGGCCACCGATGGCCCGATCGTCGTCACCGAGCAGGCGAGCGACCGCATCCTGGTGCTCGAGGCCGACCAGGCCGCCTGGGACGCGCCGAGGTTCCTGTGGTCGTGGAAGCCCACGCGGGACAACGGGATGGGCGAGTTCACCGGCAACTGGGGCAACCCCGACGAGGCGAAGCTCGTCGAACGCGGCGGCCGCCGGTACCTGCTCACCACCGACTCCAAAGGCCTGGCCGCCGTCGTGCCCTACCCGCAGGGCACCGGCTCCTACTGGGCCGCCGACGTCGACGCGCGCAACAACCCGCACAGCATCGAACTGCTCCCGGACGGCAACGTCGCCGTCGCCGCCAGCACCGGCGGGTGGATCCGCGTCTACACCGCCTCGCAGGGCCCGCGCAGCACGCACCACGCCGAATACCCGATGCCTGGCGGACACGGCGTGGTGTGGGACGGCGAGCGCGGAGTGCTGTGGGCGCTCGGCGACGACCACCTCGTGGTGCTGACCATCGGGGGCACTGTGGCCGACCCGGTGCTGACGGAGACGCGGAAGGTGGCGCTGCCGACCCGTCACGGCCACGACCTGACCCCGGTCCCCGGCAACGCCGACCTGCTGTGGGTCAGCACCGGCACACGGGTGTACCAGTACTCGAAGTCGCGCAACGCCTTCCTCGACGACTACCCCGGCGCCGGGCGCATCGACAGGGAAGGCGTCAAGACGGTCGGCAGCGACCCTTCGACCGGCCGCGTGCTCTCGACGTCGCCGCAGCCGGGGCACACCTGCACGTGGTGCACCGAAACCGTGCAGCTCGAACAGGCCGCGGGGGCTTTGACCCTGGAGGACGCCGGGATCTACAAGGCCCGCTGGTGGTTCGCCACGTCCCGGTGAGGGTCGACTTCGGCAACTCCACCGGCACATCTCACGGAAGCGCACCTGCGGTGTCAACGCGGCTGCTGCCCGGAGGGCACCGACGCCGAAGTGCGCGTCACGACCTTTCCGCCGCTACCCGGTCCAGAGAGCGGCGACGATGGAGTTCGCCGGACCACCGATCCGGGTCCAGTTCGCCGGGTCGCCGTCGAAGCGGAACACACCACCTCCGTCGGGGTTGGTGCTCAGCCCGAAAATGTTCTCGAGGCTGACCGCGAACGATGCGCCGGGACCCCCGATGTGACGCCACTGAGGCGGGTTGTCCGGGTTGTCCTCCGGACTGTGGAACTGGAAACCGAACAGCTCTCCGTTGTCGGGGTTGGTCGCCACCAGCCCCCAGGGGCCGCCATAGATCTCCCCCGCAACACTGCCGATCTCCGTCCAGGACATACCGGAACCGTCATACCGGAAAACACCACCACCTCCCGGGAACTTGCTCAACCCGTACACCGAATCCCCGGTCACCGCGAACGAAGCACCCGGACCCCCGATGTGCGCCCAACTGAACGGTGTGTTGAGATACATGAACAAGTCCCCGGTGTCGGGAGTGGTGGCCACCAGCCCCCAGGGGCCGCCATAGATCTCCCCCGCAACACTGCCGATCTCCGTCCAGGACATGCCGGAACCGTCATACCGGAAAACACCACCACCTCCCGGGAACTTGCTCAACCCGTACACCGAATCCCCGGTCACCGCGAACGAAGCACCCGGACCCCCGATGTGCGCCCAACTGAACGGTGTGTTGAGATACATGAACAAGTCCCCGGTGTCGGGAGTGGTGGCCACCAGTCCCCTGTTGCCGCCGAAGAGCCGGGCCGCCGGGCCACCCACCTGGACCCAGCTCCCGTCGTGGAAGTGGAAGACACCGTCCTTCTCCGGCGTCATCGCGTAGATGCTGAACTCGGTGCGGACCATGATCGCCTCCCCTCAAACCAGGCCGAAACCGGGAGGAAGTCCGCCAGAGCGTCGTCGCACGCAGAGCCAAAGGCGCCAGGCGAGCCGATCGCGCATCCCGCCCCTTGAACGGGCGCGATCCGCCGGGCGTTGCTTCGATCCCGTACGCGCGGCCTCGGCGGCTCTCCTGCTCCCGCGCGCAAGTCTCCCGATGGGGTCCCGCGGGGAGCCAGAGCCGAAAGTCACCGCCTGTTCTATGTGGACGAAAACGCGAAGCATCGGGTTCGCAACTCTGAAAACCCCACTCCACGACGTGAAGAAGCCCCTTCCGCGAGAGTCGGGGGTTATCGCGGAAGGGGCTTGGTCTCGGGGCGCTGCGACCATCCGCGCTGCCGCGCGAATGGCCTGCCGGGGCGGGAGCGGTCGCCGTGCGTCAGGCGATGATGCGGAGCGGGTCCTCCAGCAGCGCGGTGAGCTGCTGCATGAAGACCGCGCCGACCGCGCCGTCGACGGCGCGGTGGTCGGCCGACAGGGTCATCCGCATGATCTTGCGGGCCACGAACTCGCCGTCGCGCACCTGCACCTCGTCCTTGGTGGCACCGACCGCGAGGATGCCCGCCTCCGGCGGGTTGATCACGGCCGAGAAGTGCTCGATGCCGAACATGCCCAGGTTCGAGATGGTGAAGGTGCCGCCGGTCATCTCGTCGAGCTTGAGCTTGCCCTCGCGCGCCCGGCCCGCCTTCTCGCGGCCCTCGGCGGCGATCTCCGAGACGCTCTTGCGGTCGGCGTCGGGGATCACCGGCACGACCAGACCGGAGTCGATCGCGACCGCGACACCGAGGTTGATCCGCTTGTGCTGGAGGATCTTGTCGCCGCCGAAGGAGACGTTCAGCGTCGGGTTGGCCTTCAGCGCGGTGGCGACCGCCTTGACGATCAGGTCGTTGATGCTGACCTTCGGCCCGCCGGCCGCCTGCAGCCGCTCGTTGAGGTCGGCCCGGAACGCCACCAGGTCGGTGACGTCGACCGCGCTGGTCAGGTAGAAGTGCGGCGCGGTCTGCTTGCTCTCGGTGAGCCGCTTCGCGGTGACCTTGCGGATGTTGCTGAGCGGGATCTCCTCGACGTCCTCGCCGGCCTGCGCGACGGCCGGGGCGGCCGGTGCGGCGGGCGCCTGCTCGGCGGCGGACGCGGCGGGGGCGGGCGCGGCCGACGCGGCGGCCTCGATGTCGGCCCGGATGATGCGGCCGCCGGGTCCGGTGCCGGTCACCGTGGAGATGTCCACGCCGAGGTCCTTGGCGACCGCCTTGGCCAGCGGCGAGGCCTTCGGCTTCGCACCCGGCTCGGCGGGCACGGCGGCCGGCTGCGCCTGAGCCTGTGCGGGAGCGGCCGAGGCAGCGGGCGCGGCGGAGGCGGACTCCGCCGGCTCGGCCGCGGCCGGCTCCGCCGGCTCGGCGGCCGGAGCGGGAGCCGAGGCCGGGGCCTCGGCGGCGGCCGCACCCGAACCGTCGCCGAGGACGGCGATCGGGGTGCCGATCGGCACCGTCTCGCCCTCGCCGACGAGCACCTTCTCCAGCACGCCGTCGTCGTAGGCCTCCAGCTCCATGAGGGCCTTGTCGGTCTCGATCTCGGCCACCACGTCGCCGCGGTTCACCTTGTCGCCGACCTGCTTGCGCCAGTTGGCGATGACGCCCTCCTCCATGGTGTCGGAGAGCCTCGGCATCTGAATGTCAGTCATGGTCTTCCTCGGAGTGCCTCTCGGCGAAGGCTTGGGTCGGGGTACGGAGCGGGCGGAGCAACCACGTGGGCTCGAGCATCCGCGCGAGCGCGGATGGCGCGTCGCGCCACCTGACGCCCCATCGGGGGCGTCTGGTCAGCGGCGGCGGCCGACCGCGTCCAGCGTCTGGTGGACCGCTGTGGTCAGGGACTCCGCCGACGGCAGCGCGGCGCGCTCCAGCGGCTTGGCGTAGGGCAGCGGCACCTCGGCGGCGGCGACCCGGCGCACCGGGGCGTCGAGGTAGTCGAACGCGCCGTCGGAGATCGAGGCCGCGATCTCGGCGCCGATGCCGTAGGTCAGCCAGTCGTCCTCGGCGATCACCGCGCAGCCGGTCTTGCGCACCGACTCCACGAGCGTGTCGCGGTCCAGCGGGCGCAGGCTGCGCAGGTCGACGACCTCGGCGTCGATGCCCTCGTCGGCGTGCAGCTTGTCGGCGACCTGCTGGGCGACCATCGCCATCCGCGAGTAGCCGATGATGGTGATGTCGCTGCCCTCGCGGGTCACCTTCGCCTTGCCGATCTCGGCGGGCTCGACCTCGTCGGGAACCTCGCCCTTGGTGTTGTAGAGCGAGAGGTTCTCCAGGAACAGCACCGGGTCGTTGTCGCGGATGGAGGCCAGCAGCAGCGCCTTGGCGTCGGCGGGCGTGCTCGGCGCGACGACCTTCAGGCCCGGCACGAAGGCGTAGTACAGCTCGATGTTCTGCGAGTGCGTGGCGCCGAGCTGCTGCCCGCCGCCACCGGGGGTGCGCATGACCATCGGCACGCTGGTCTGCCCGCCGAACATGCCGTAGATCTTGGCCGCGTGGTTGACGATCTGGTCCAGCGCGATCAGCGAGAAGTTGATCGTCATGAGCTCCACGACCGGGCGCAGCCCGAGCATGGCCGCGCCGATGGCGGCGCCGACGAAGCCCTCCTCGGCGATCGGGGTGTCGCGCACCCGCTTCTCGCCGAACTCCTTGAGCAGCCCGGCGGTGATCTTGTAGGAGCCCTCGAAGACTCCGATTTCCTCGCCGATGAGCAAGACGTCCTCATCGCGCAGCATCTCTTCGCGAAGCGTGTCGTGCAGCGCTTGGCGATAGGTCATGACGGCCAAGGGTGTTTCTCCAAGAAAGGGGGCCGCGGGTCTTCCGGGTCGCGGTGGCGGCGCGGAAGACCCACGGGTCCTGCGGCGGGGTGTCGGAATCGCGCTCGGCGGCGGACCCGGTCAGCGAACCGGGACGGCCCCGGGCCGGCGGACCTGGTCCGGTAACCGGGTCAGAAGACCGGGTCGGCGGGCAGGCGGCGCGAGTCGTTGGCCACCGGGGTGGCATAGGTGTAGTCGAACAGCGTCGACACGTCGGGGTGCGGGCTGTCGTCGGCGAAGGCGACCGCGGCGTCGGCGTCGGCCTGGGCCTTCTGCTCGATCTCGGCGGCGCCGTCCTCGTCGAGGACACCGGCCTCGATCAGCTGGGCGCGGAAGTTGAACACCGGGTCCGCGGCGCGGGCCTTGGCGTTGTCCTCCTCGCTGCGGTACTTGGCCGGGTCGACCACCGAGTGGCCCTTGAGCCGCTGGCTGGTGGCCTCCAGCAGCGCCGGCGCACCGGTCTCGCGGGCCCGCTCGACCAGCCGGGTCGCCACGTCGCGCACCGCCAGGACGTCGTTGCCGTCCACCCGCTCGCCGTGCATGTTGTAGGCGACCGCGCGCTTGTACAGCTCGGACTCGGCCGAGGACTTCTCCACGGTGGTGCCCATGCCGAGGTAGTTGTTGATGACCACGAAGACCACCGGCAGGTTCCACAGCGCCGCGATGTTCAGCGACTCGTGGAAGGCGCCGATGTTGGTCGTGCCGTCGCCCATCTGGCACATCACGACCTGGTCGCCGCCGCGGTAGTCGATGGCCAGCGCGGCACCGGTGGCCAGCGGGATCTGGCCGCCGACGATGCCGTAGCCGCCGAGCAGCCCGGCCTCCACGTCGAACATGTGCATCGAGCCGCCCCAGCCCTTGGAGGTGCCGGTGGTGCGGCCGTAGAGCTCGGCCATCACGCGGCCCGGCTCGATGCCCTTGGCGATCGCGTAGCCGTGCTCGCGGTAGTTGGTGAACAGGATGTCGGTCTTGCGCAGCGCCGTCATCAGGCCGACGACGGTGGCCTCCTCACCGAGGTTGAGGTGGCAGTAGCCGCCGATCTTGGCCTGGGTGTAGCCCTGGGCGGCGCGCTCCTCGAACCGGCGGATCAGCGTCATCTGCTGGAAGTAGTCGCGCAGGAGCTCCGGCGACTCACCGGCGAACCGGGTCTTGCCGGTGCCGCGCACCGGGGCGGTCGCACGCCGGGTCTTCGCCCCGCCTCGCGAGGCAGGCTTGCTGCGGGTAGCCGTCTCTGCCATCTCGGAAGGTCCTTTCGGTCAGCGCTTCTTCGGCGGTGCTACGTGGATCGGGAGACCGAGCGCGGACATCGCCGCCTCCATCCCGATCTCGCCCAGCGTCGGGTGGGCGTGGACGGTCTCGGCGAGCTCGTCCAGCGTGGCTTCGAGGTTGATCGCCAGGGCGCCCTCGGTGATCAGGTCGCTGGCGGACTGGCCGATGATGTGGACGCCGAGGACCTCGCCGTACTGCTTGCCCGCGACGATCTTCATGAAGCCATCGGAGTTGCCGTAGGTCTTCGTGCGGCCGATGGCGGCGAACGGGAACTTGCCGGTGACGACCTCGTGCCCGGCCTCGACGGCCTGCGCCTCGGTGAGGCCCACGCTGGCGATCTCGGGGTGGGTGAAGGTCGCGGCCGGGATGACGTCGTAGTCCATCCGCGCGTGGTCGCTGCCCGCGATGACCTCGGCGGCGGTGACGCCCTGGTGCGAGGCGACGTGGGCCAGCAGCACCCGGCCGGTGACGTCGCCGATGGCGTAGACGTGCTCGACGTTGGTGCGCAACTGCTCGTCGACCGGCACGAAGCCGCGGGCGTCGGTGGCGACCCCGGCCTTCTCCAGGTCCAGCGCGGCGGTGTTGGGCTTGCGCCCGACCCCGACCAGCACCACGTCGGCGTCGATCTCCTGCGCCTTGGGGCCGTCGACGAAGACCTTCAGGCCGGCGTTCTTGCCGCGGCCGGCGCTCTCGATCTTCGACACCGTCGAGCCGGTGAGGACGTTGATGCCCGCCTTGCCGAAGGAACGGCCCAGCGCCTTGCCGATCTCGGCGTCCTCGGCCGGCACCAGGGTCGGCTGCATCTCGATGATGGTGACCTCGGCGCCGAAGGTGTTGAACAGGCTGGCCCACTCGGCGCCGACGGCGCTGCCGCCGATGACGGCGATCCGCTTGGGCACCTCGGTGAGACCGAACGCGCCGTCGGAGGTGATCACGCCCGGCAGGTCCGCGCCGGGCAGCGGCAGCTGCACGGGGACCGAGCCGGTGGCGATGATGACGTCGCGCGCCTTGACCTGCTCGACCGGCTGGTCGCCGGTGGGGTCGGCGGCGTACTTGGGGCCGCCTGCGCCGAGCGCGGACTCGCCGACGGCGTAGACGTCCAGCGTGGTCGGGCCGGTGAAGCGGGCGTGGCCGTAGATGACGGTGACGCCGTTGGCCTTCAGCAGCGACGCGACGCCGTCGGTGAGGCCCTTGACGATGCCGTCCTTGCGTCGCGAGACCGCGTCGTAGTCGAGGGAGACGTTCTCGGCCTGCACGCCGTAGTCGGCCGCGTGCAGAACCGTCTCGTACACCTCGGCGGAGCGCAGCATCGCCTTGGTCGGGATGCAGCCCCAGTTCAGGCAGACACCGCCGGTCCGCTCCTTCTCCACCACGCCGACCGAGAGGCCGCGCTGCGCTGCCCGGATCGCCGCGACGTAGCCGCCCGGGCCGCCACCGATCACGAGGACGTCGAATTCCTGCACTTCGCTGTGCTCCTTTGGTGCTGCACGCGCTGGTTCGAGGGGCCCGGGACATCCGAGCGAATCTCACTCTGAGTGTCGTGAGCACGACCACTTCCGCGCCATGCCCGGCCGCCCAGACTTGCGGGGGAGCGAATGTGCACACTGCACATCACAAGAGGGTGACGGGCACCACAGAGTTACATCCGAGCACGCAGTGTGCTCGAAACCACATGCATGCGTCCGTTTGGAGCAGCGGGAGCAGATCGGTTTTTTGGCGCCCGAAACTTCTCCGAAAATTGCGCGCGGGGATCGCTCGACAGTCCGGCCCGATGCCCGTATTAGGACTTGGCCGGAGACCGCCGCTGGGGACGACGCCAACCGGCGCCGTCCCCAGCAGTCGGATTGTGCGCTACGCCCCGCGGCACCGCGGTGGCTCCTCGGCGCTGCCCATCCCCGTTGCGCAGCGTGCACGGCTACGCCGTGGCCGCGGATCTTCCCGGTCGCTATGCCGGCCCGGAAGACTCGTGGGCCTCGCGCTTGAGCACCGCCGTGCCGGCGAGCGACACCGCGGCGAGGGATGCCGCCACCCAGGGCACCGCGTGCAGCAGGCCCACCGCGCCGAGGGCCTGCGCCACCATCGGGAACGTACCGCCGAACAGCGCGACGGCGAGGGTGTAGGGCAGCCCCATGCACACCACCCGCACCCCGACCGGGAACATCCGCGTGAAGAGCACGTTGACCAGCGCGACCGTCGGCCCGACACCGAGCACCAGGTAGATCACCGTCGCCGCCCAGAGCGGCAGCACCCCGCCTGCCAGCCCCGCCATCACCGGCACGGTGATCACCACCAGCATCCCCACTCCGGCGCGGAAGACCCGCATGCCGCCGAAGCGGTCGGCCAGCAGCCCGCTGACCGCCATCGCGACCAGCAGCACGAGAAGGCTCGGGATCATGCTCAGGTTGTTCGACGCGGCGTGCGCGACGCCGACCTGCGCGGCGTAGGCGGGCAGGTAGGTCGTGCCGAAGTAGTAGCCGACCGTCGTACCGGTGGTCATGAGGAAGACCGCGACCATGTTGCGGACGTGCGCGCGAACCCGGACCGGCTGCGCGGCGCCGCTGGTCGCGGCGCGCTCGAAGGCCCCGCTCTCGGCGGCGGTCCGGCGGACCCAGAACGCCAGCAGCCCGAACAGCGCCGCGAAGACGAACCCGAGGCGCCAGCCGCCGTCGGCCACGCCCCGCTCCCCCATCCACAGCAGCAGGAACCCGACGACCGCGAAGCACAGCACGTTGCCCACGATCACGCCGCCGTGGGAGAGGCCGCTGTAGAGGAACCGGCGGTCCTTCGGCGCGGTCTCGGTGATGTAGGCGGCGACGCTCGGCGGTTCCCCGCCCATCGCCACGCCCTGCACGGCGCGCAGCAGCACGAGCAGCACGGGGGCGGCGATCCCGATGCTCGCGGCCGTGGGCAGCGCGGAGATGAGCAGGCTGCCGAGGCAGATCGTGCCCATGCTCGCCACGAGCGCGAACCGCCTGCCGCGCGAGTCGGCGAGCCTGCCGAACAGGTAGCTGCCCAGCGGGCGCACCACGAAGCTCACCGCGAAGCCCGCGTAGGCGGCCAGCAGCTTGGTCAGCTCGTCGTCGCCCGCGAACATCTGCGACGCGAAGTAGGGCGCCATGACGGCGTAGATCGTCCAGTCGAACGACTCCACGGCCGCGCCGACCGCGCCGGCCAGCAGCTCGCGGCGTCCCCCGCCGCGTGCCCTGGCGGCACTTCCGGGACGTACCACGTCGGTCCGGGTCACTTCCCACCTCGCTCCCGCACGGCGCACTGCCTCGGAAGGGTGGCGGTAGATGACCGGGGAGCCCGGGGAACTGCAACAAGATGCACAAATCGGTCAGCAAGATGCAGGAAGGGGACGCGTCAGGCCGTCACCGTGCAGGCTCGGCTCTTTCGACAGCAGGACGCGGGTGACTTCTTGGACAGCAGGACACGCGGGCGCTGTGGTCCCGCCCGGAACGGAGCCGGGCGCGAAGCACCGTCAGCCGTGCGGCGCCCTCAGCCGCGCAGACCGTCGCGCAGCCGCAGCGCCGACAGCGCCAGCGACAGCGCGACGTAGGCGCTTCGCCCGTACAGCGGCTGGCCGATCAGCGTCGTGATCCGGTGCAGCCGGTTGAGCACCGTGTTGCGGTGGCAGTGCAGCCGGACCGCCGCGTTGGCGGTCGAGCAGTTCTCCTCCAGCCACGCCGTCAGGGTGTCCAGCAGCATGTCCCGCTCCCGCACCGGCAGCTCCAGCACCGCCCCGAGCTGCGACTCCAGCAGCCGCTGCGCCAGGTCCGGCGACTGCACCAGCAGCGCCTCCGGGTAGCGCTCCTCCAGCGACACCAGCTCGCTCGCGCCGTGGGAGGAGGTCCCCAGCGTGGTCAGCGCGAGCTGGTGCGCCAGGCCGATCTCGGCCAGCCCGCGCACCGTCGGCGACGCGGCCACCCGGCCGCGCGCCAGGGGCCGCAACACCTCCAGCACCGGGTGCTCGTCGCGCTGCTCCAGCGCCACCAGGCCGACCAGGGTGTCGGCGCGCACCTGCCACACCGACCGGACGTTGAGCGCGCTCAGCGCGGCCTGCTGGCCGCGCAGCGCGAAGCTGCCGTCGGCGCGCATCTCGGCGACGACCACCAGGTAGCGCCCGCCGGTGGGCAGGTCGAGCTCCTTGGCGGTGCGCTGGGCGAAGGCGGTGTCCCTGGCCCGGCCGCTGAGCAGGTCCTCGACCAGCGCGTGCCGGCGCTGGTCGTCGCGGCGCAGCTTCTCCAGCTCGGTGTTGCGGTAGGAGGTCGACAGCGTCGAGGACAGGCCGTCGATCACGGTCCACATCGAGGTGGCCGCGCCGAGCACCACGTCGGGGTCGGCGCGGTCGGCGTGGGCCTGCTCGACCAGCGCCTCCCAGACGATCCGGCCGCCGAGCCGGAAGGTGCGCAGCATGACCTCCAGCGGCACGCCCTGCTCGGCGCGCCTGCGCCCGATCGCGGCGGCGACGTCGTCGTCATCGGGTCCGGAGACCGCGCCGCTGAGGATCTGCAGGATCCGTTCGAGGTAGCGGTGGCAGCCTTCCCACAGGTCCTCGCGTGGCACCGGGCTGTAATCGGTCCACTCCGGGTTGTCGGTGAAGATGGCCGACATCAGCCGCTCGGCGAGCGCCGGGACGTCGTTGAGGCGCGCCTGGGCGAGGGAATGGGTGATTTCTTCGGAGGCGTCGGCAGGATCGGCTACCACGCCCCTCGACGATACCCGCCCCCTCGCACGCGCACGCGAGCGCGCGTACGCGTGCATGCAGGAAGGCGGTGATCGCCGGCGCCACGCGCGGTGGCGCCCGACCTCACCTCGGGATGGAACTCGGCATCCGGGTGCGACGTCCGACGGGGGTGGTATCAAGTTCTCCGGTGACCGGCACCGAGGGCGGCCGGCGGCTACGCGACGCCCGGCAGGTGGCCGGCCCGGGCGGCGGGCACGGGTCGCCGCAACCCGACAGCCGAGCCAACTCAGCGAAGATCGAGAGTGCGATGCCCGGAGCAGGACGGCGTGCGCAGCTGCCGGAGGAGGTCGCCGCCTGGATCCGCGAGCGGATCCTCACCGGCCGGCTGCGCGGCGGCGCGCACCTGCACCTGGAGCGGCTCGCCGACGAGCTGGGCGTCAGCGTCACTCCGGTCCGGGAGGCGCTTCTGGCGCTGCGCGGCGAGGGTTTCGTCGAGTTGCAGCCGCGGCGCGGGTTCACGGTGGTGCCGCTGACCCGCCGTGACGTCGAGGACACGCACCGTTTGCAGGCCACGCTCGCCGGGGAGTTGGCCGCCCGCGCCGCGCGCGACATCGGGCCGCAACAACTCGCGCGCCTGGAGGCGTTGTACGCCGAGATGGAGAGCGCGGGCCGGTGCGGCGGGGAGATCGACGAGCTGGCGCTGCTCTTCCACCACGAGCTCAACAGCGTCGCGGACTCGGGAAAACTGGCCTGGTTCCTGGGAATCGCGCTGCGCTACACGCCGCGGCGGTTCACCTCGGGAGTGCCCGGCTGGCGCGACATGGCGGTGGCCGACCACCGGGAAATCCTGGTGGCGCTGCGGAATCACGACCCCTACGGCGCACGCGCGGCGATGCACAAGCACGTGACCCACACCGGACGGTTACTGACCCATCACCTGGAGCAATCGGGAATGTGGGCGGGCGGGGACTGAAACCGGTACCGCCAAAGGGGTTTCGGGGAGTTTCACATCACACCCGGAAACATTCCGGGCATCCGCTAACGTTTGCCCTCTCGGCGGCGACACTGCAGGTGAGGCCGCTGCTCCCGGCCTCGATCTCCCCCGGTCCGAGGCCGGTCTCCGCGGAGATCACACCCCCGAAACACCTACCCCGAGAAAGCCGAGGGCCCCGCCATGCGAATCAACAGCCGCACACTCGTGTCGGTTGTCGGAACTGTAGCGATGGTAGTCATGACCGTCCTGCTCGCCGCGTGGTCACCGCCCCAACCCCAGCCGCCGACCCCGGTCTCCTCCGGGACGATCCTGCAGATCGCGCGCTGACCAGGGTCTGTTCCCGAGCGGCGTAAGCCGCTCGGGGTGCGGAATCCAGCCCGCACCGCCGTGAGAACCACGGCTGGAACAATCCCTAGGCCGGGGCTTCCCGGACCACCTCGTGCGCGGGTTTGTCGTTGCGCAGCCCCGAGAACCGCGGATGCCGGAGCCTGCCGTCGCTCGTCCACTCGGTGAAACCGATCTGGGCGACCAGCTCCGGCTCCACCCAGTGCGCGTCCCGTTCCGCGACGCGGTCGTGGAACGGGGATGCGTCCCGCTCGATGCGGTCCAGCCTCGCCCGCAGGTCGCGCAGCGTCCGCTCGTCGTAGCCGGTGCCGACCTTGCCCGCGTAGCGGAAGCGGTCTCCCTCGTAGTAACCGAGCAGCAACGCTCCGAAGCCGACGCGCGATCCCTTGGGTTCGGTGTAGCCGCCGATGACGAACTCCTGGTCCGACACGCACTTGAACTTCAGCCAGTCGCGGGAGCGCCCGCTGCAGTAGGGGCGGTCGGCCCGCTTGGCGATCAGCCCCTCCCAGCCCCGCTCGCACGCCTGGGCCAGGAACTCCTCGCCGTTGCCGCTGCGATGAGCGCTGAAGCGCAGCGGGTCGGCGAAGTCGAAAGACTCTCTCAGCAGCCGCTTCCTGGTCCGCAGCGGCAGCCTCCGCAGGTCCACGCCGCCGAAGGCGAGCACGTCGAAGACGTAGTAGAAGACGCGCACCCCGGTGTTGCGCGCGGCGCGCGCGTCGCCCAGGTGGATGCGGCGCTGCAGGCGCGCGAAGCTGGTCTGGTCGCCCTCGAACGCCACCACCTCGCCGTCGACGACGAACCGGTCGGCCGCCTGCTCCGCGAGCGCGTCGGCCACCTCCGGGTAAGCCGTGTTGACCCGTCTGTGACTGCGCGACCACAGAACGGGTTCACCGCCCCCCTCGCTGCCCGCGATCACCCGCATCCCGTCGAGCTTGCGCTCGTAGATCCAGGCGGGGTCGGAGAAGGGCGCGTCGGTCAGGGTCGCGAGCTGGGGCTCCGCCCAGTCGCCGGTCCACCGCCGAAGCAGCGACCGTTCGTCGTCGTCCAGCAGGGCCTGCGGGTCGGTCATGCTCGTTCCAGACGCCGGAGTGGTTCCCCACTCCTTACCCTCGCGCGCGCTCGGGGCAAACCGGCCCGGCGCCTGAGCCGGTCCGGGTGAACCGGTTCGGCGCACGGGGACGAACCGGCTGGGACGCGTGGTGTGAACCGGCTGAGAACCGCCTGAGATTTCCACCCCGCCTGATTTCACCTTCGTGTGAACGGTGCAGACTGGATTCGCCCCGGTAGCAAAACGCGGGTCACACCCGCCGAGCACACGAAGGTGTAGCCAGCCGATGCCGAAGACGACTAATCCGGTCACCCAGAAGAGCGGCTTTTCGATCAACATCATCCTGACCCTCATCGTGGTGGTCATGGCGGTGGTTGTGATCGGCGGCGTGCTGTGGATCAACCGTGATGGCAACGGCAGCTCGCTCAGCGGCGCGGTCCCGGCCGAGACGCTGAACAAGCCCGACAGCAGCACCCTGAGCCAGTCCCCGGACGGCAAGGTGACCGTCACCGAGTTCCTCGACTACCAGTGCCCGGCGTGCGAGCAGTACTACCGCGGCATCACCAAGCAGGTCGAGCAGCAGTACGCCGGCCGCATCAACTTCGTCGTCCGCAACTTCCCGTTGGACATGCACCCGCTGGCCCGGCAGGCCGCCAGCGCCGCCGAGGCGGCGGGGATGCAGGGCAAGTTCAAGGAGATGTACCACGCGTTGTACGACAACTACCAGGCGTGGGCGATCGCTCCCGACGGCCAGAACGTCAGCTCCGACAGCCAGAAGGCCGCGGCCCTGATCGACCAGTACGCCCAGCAGATCGGCCTGGACGTCAACCGTCTCCACCAGGACATGGCCTCCCCGCAGATCAAGGCCAAGCTCGACCGGGACCTCGCCGACGGCGAGGCCGCCAGGGTCAACAGCACGCCCACGCTGTTCATCAACGGCAAGCAGTTCCAGGCGCCCAGCGGTGACGGCGTGACCTACCAGCAGGTCGCCGACAAGTTCCGCGCCGAGATCGACCAGGCGCTCGCCCGGTGACCGCGACCATGCCCGCCACGACCGGCACCGGCAGCGCCGGCACCCCGGTGCAGGTCCAGCGCGGGCTCGGCTGGCTCTACGTCGTCGGCGGCCTGGTCGGGCTGGCCGCCTCGTTCGCGCTGGTCCTGGAGAAGCTGGCCAAGCTGGCCAACCCGGGCTACGTGCCGACCTGCAGCCTCAACCCGATCATCTCGTGCGGTTCGGTGATGGACAGCCCGCAGGCGGCGCTGTTCGGTTTCCCGAACCCGCTGCTGGGCGTGGCGAGCTTCCCGGTCATGGTGGTCTTCGGCGCGGCGCTGCTGGCGGGGTTCCCCGCCCCGCGCTGGTTCTGGGTCGGCGCCCAGCTCGGCACCACCCTCGGCGTGGTCTTCGTGCACTGGCTGATCTTCCAGAGCCTGTACGAGATCGGCGCGCTGTGCCCGTACTGCATGGTCGTGTGGGTCGTGACGATCCCGATGTTCTGGTACACCACGCTGCACAACCTGCGGCCCGGCCGCGTGGGGGAGGCGCTGGCGCGGGTGCACAGCGTGGTGCTGGCGGTCTGGTACCTCGCGATCGTGGTCCTGTGCCTGCAGGCGTTCTGGGACTACTGGACGACCCTGCTGTAGGGATGGCGGCCGCGCCCACCGGGCGCGGCCGCACTGTTTGACACGGCCGCGTGCGCCGTGGAGAACATCGTTTGCCCCCTGGCCACCCCGGGTATCAGGTAGCCGTAAGGGGGCCACCGCCGCAGCGACCCGAGACGAGGTGGCAAGCAAATGAGCCTGGAGCGCGACACCGGGTACGCCGAACCCGACACGCCCACGTCGAACCTGGTCGAGGTCCGCGTCGCTGCGGAGCCCGCCCAGCTCGCGGTGATGCGTGCGGTCATCGGCGACCTCGCCATGCGCGCGGATTTCGACGTCGACTCGATCGCCGACCTGCGGCTGGCAGTGGACGAGGCCTGCTCGTCGCTGGTCCGCCTCGCCGCTCCGTCGGCCTCCCTGGTCTGCCGGTTCCACATCCACGAGGGCGGGCTCTCGGTCACCGCGGAGGTGATCAGCGACGATGCCTTCGGCCCTCGCAAGGACACCTTCAGCTGGCGCGTGCTCAGCGCACTCGCCGACAGTGTGTCAACCTCGGTTCAGTCCGATGCGGGCTCCGACGGGAGCCATCTGGTGCGCATCGAACTGACCAAGGGACGGACGGCTCACGAGTGAAGCATGCGGACTCCGGGCCTGCCGCCGCTTCGCGGAACCAGCGCTACGACGAACTGGCTCCGCTGTTCGCCGAGTTCGCGAAGGTGGAGCGGCAGGACCCCCGCCACGAGCAACTGCGCGACAGGCTGGTGACCGAGCACCTGCCGGTTGCCGAGCACATCGCGCGCAGGTTCAGCCATCGTGGGGAGTCCCAGGAAGACCTGACCCAGGTCGCCACGCTCGGTCTCATCAACGCCGTGGACCGCTTCGACCCCGGCCGCGGCGTCGACTTCCTCTCCTACGCGGTGCCCACCATCATGGGCGAGGTCCGCAGGCACTTCCGGGACACCGGGTGGGCGGTGCGGATGCCGCGCAGGCTGCAGGAGCTGCACCTGTCGGTCTCGGCGGCCATCGCACGGCTGTCGCAGGAGTTCGGCCGCGCCCCGACACCGAGCGAGATCGCCGAGCACCTGGGCATCAGCACCAACGACGTCTACCACGGGCTGGAGGCGGGCAACGCCTACCGCAGCGCGTCGCTGGACGAGCTGCTGACCGACACCGACGAGATCCCCCTCGGCGACGCCATCGGCTCCAACGACGCGGAGCTCGACGAGGTGGAGAACCGCGAGACCATCCGCCCGCTGCTGGCTGAGCTGGAGGAGCGCGAGCGGCGCATCCTGGTCATGCGCTTCTTCCGGGGCATGACCCAGACGCAGATCGCCGAACAGGTCGGCATCTCCCAGATGCACGTGTCGCGGCTGCTGTCCCGGACGCTTGCCTGGCTGCGGGAGCGCCTGGAGACCGACGTCCCGGACCTGCGGCCGGGATGCTCCCACGAGGCCCGCACCAGGCAGGACTGACGCGGTTCGCCCTGGCCCAGAAGCACGTGAGGCCCCTTCGCCCAGGTCGGGCGAAGGGGCCTCACGTCTTCACGGGGAGGACTGCCCGGAACCAGTCGGGGGAGGTCAGGTCCCGGGCAGCCGTTCTGGGGGCACCCGCCGTCAGACGGAGATGCCGTGCTTCTGCAGCCAGGGCAGCGGGTTGATCTTGCTGCCGCCCTCGATCACCTCGAAGTGCAGGTGCGGGCCGGTGGACTGGCCCTTGTTGCCCATCGTGGCGATCTGCTCGCCGGCGTCGACCTGCTGGCCCACGCTGACGTCGATCGTGTTGATGTGGCCGTACACGGTCACGGTGCCGTCGTCGTGCTGGACCCGGACCCACTGGCCGAAGCCGCTGGCCGGGCCGGCGCTGATGACCTTGCCCGCCGACACCGACTTGATCGGCGTGCCGATGCTGTTGGCGATGTCGATGCCCTTGTGGCTGCTGCCCCAGCGGGCACCGAAGCCGGAGGTGAAGGTGCCCTCGGCCGGCTTGACGTAGCCGCTGGCGGCCTTCGCGCTGCGCTCGGCGGCGGCCTGCTCGGCCCGCTGCTTCGCGGCGGCCTCCTGGGCCTGGCGCTCGGCCGCGGCCTGGGCGGCGCGGGCCTGCTCGACCCTGGCCTGCACGATGGCGGTGCTCTTGTCGAGCTTCTGCGCCTCGGCGTGCGAGCCGGTCTCGGTCTTGGCCGCGAGCAGCTTGACCGAGGCGGGGGCCTCCGGGGTGCCCTTCACCGCGGCGCTGAGGTTCTGCGTCTCGGCGGCCGGCTTGGCCGGCTGGCCTGCGTCGGCGTTGGCGGCCAGCGGCTGGCCGACGGCCGCGAAGGCACCGGCGGCGACGACCGCGGCGGCGACCTTGTTGCGGACCGGGACACCGGACTCGCCGGAACGGGGCTTGAAGGTGTTCACGAGGGTCTCGCGGAGGGACGCCATCGGGGTATGACCGTCCTCCTTGCGGTGCTTGCCCATGTTCGCCTTTCCGTCTTCGGGGGAGGTCCGGTCACTCCCGCTCGGGGGTTGCGGGGCTCCTCTTCGGGGCGAGGAAGCTCGTGACCGAACCGTGACGTACGAGAAGCGAAGGTAGCGGAGGGTCACCAACACCTTCAAGCTTCACCTGTTCGGTCGTACGGATAGGCCGTGAGTGCACACAGCGTGTAGCCGCCGAAGATGACCTCCAGGTAACGACGGCACCCAAGCGACTACTTGGCAAAGAGGGGCGGAGCGACCGGGGAAGGCGATCTCGGATCGCCCGGAGGCCCGGCCCGACTTTTCGTTGGCATGCCTGGAATGCCCGGGTATTCCGGTCGCCGCCACCACGCCCGCGTCGACCGTCCGATCACGACACGTCGGGGCGCACGACGACTATGGGCAGCACACCGGGAATCCGAAGTGGATCAGCACCCGACCGGTCGGACGGTGGCCGTCAGAGGCCGAAAGTGGCCTTGCGCACACTGCGTGGCCGAACGCCGGAATAAGGCCTTACGCCCCCTTCCGGAGGGCTGGGCCCGCCCTTGCTGCCGGGCGTCGAGGCGCTGGCTTGCGGGCGTTTGAGCCCACTTGCTTCCGGGCGCCGAACCTCTCGCTTCCAGGCGCCGCGCCCCTCTCTTCCAGGCGCCGCGCCGCTTCGCCTCCAGGCGCTGAGCCGCCCGCGCTCCGGCGTCGAGCTTCCTCGCTTCCGGGGTGCCGAGCCGGTCCACACGACGGCGAAGGCCCCTTCGCCCCCCCGGTCCGGGTCCCAGCGGCCCTTCGGGTGCACCCGTCAAGCGCGTCCGCTCACCAGTCCCGCACTTTGAGAGGACATCCCACTCGGACGCGCTATCTGGTTGACTGTCCCGCATGACGCCCAGTGATCAGTGGAGCCTGCTCACGCAGCGCCGACACATCGACCTGCTGCGCGTCATCTCCGCAGGCTGTCGACTCGAACCGTAGCCTTCCGCGCCTGTCCAGCACTGCATCCCGCACCGCACCACGGCGACGTTGCCGCCCCGAGGCGCGCACCGCCGTGCGTTCCCGGCTCATGCATTCGACGCATCCAACGGAGACTTCATGCCCGCATTCCTGCTCTTCGCCATCGGCGGCTTCGTCGCACAGCTCGTGGACGGCTCCCTGGGCATGGCCTACGGGGTGACCTCGACCACGATCCTGCTAACCGCCGGCCTGACGCCCGCGCTCGCCTCGGCGTCGGTGCACCTGGCCGAGATCGGCACCTCCGTCGTCTCCGGCGCCTCGCACTGGAAGTTCGGCAACGTCGACTGGAAGATGGTGCTCCTGCTCGGCGTGCCCGGCGCGATCGGCGCGTTCCTCGGCGCGACGGCACTGAGCAACCTGTCGACCGAGGCCGCGGAGCCGTGGATGGCGGCCATCCTGTTCGCCCTCGGCTTCTACGTGGCGCTGAAGTTCGCGCTGCGGCCGGTGCGCCGCCGCCAGCTCACCGGGGTGAGCCCCAAGCTGCTGGCGCCGCTGGGCCTGGTCGCCGGTTTCGTCGACGCCACCGGCGGTGGCGGCTGGGGCCCGGTGTCCACCCCGACGCTGCTGAGCACCGGCAAGATCGAGCCGCGCAAGGTCATCGGGTCGGTGGACACCAGCGAGTTCCTGGTCGCGCTGGCGGCCAGCGTCGGCTTCCTGACCTCGCTTTCGGACCAGAAGTTCTCCTGGACCACGGTGGCCGCGCTGCTGCTGGGCGGTGTGATCGCGGCGCCGCTGGCGGCCTACCTGGTGCGGATCGTGCCGATGCGGCTGATCGGCGTCGGCGCGGGCGGGCTGATCGTACTGACCAACGCCCGCACGCTGGTCAAGGGCCTGGACATCACGACGCCGTCGCCGACGCTGATCTACGCGCTCATCACGGCCGCGTGGATCGCCGCGCTGGCCTACACGATCCGCGGCGTGGTGCGCGAGCGCACCCAGCCGGTCGCCGAGCAGGAAGAGGAGCAGGTCGAGGCGGTCGCCGGCTGAGGCGGGTCCGCGGAGGCGGACACGCACCAGGACCAGTCGCGCGGAGCAAGACCAACGGCCTGCACCGCGCGATTCGTCTGCGGGCGGTGTCAACACGCCCCGGACTCGACGCCTTGTGCGGGCGCGACGGCCGTTCACCGGCCGTGAGTATTACCCACGTGTCGTATCGCGGTGCTCCGCACGAAGGGATTACCGTTCAGTAGACCGTGTGGAAGCCCCCCGACACACGGTAGGCACCCCGGGTGCATCGATGATCTCCGCGCCCGGGGCGCCGCTCCCCGTACCGCGGTCGTTGAGCGCGACCGCCACGCTGCCGCCCGCTACCGGGCGGCGCAACGCCATCGGATGGCCGACGCCCACCCGAGCTTGCGGGTACCAGTGTGCACGGCCTGTTTGGCATATTCCAGCCCGCAACACCGCACAGCGGGAAACCATTTCGATCACGTTCGCGGCCGGGCTCGACCAGCGCGGAAGCGGCTGGAGCAGGTCCGCGACGGATTCCGGCGGCGGAGCCCCGCTCCACCGCCGGAACCGCCGGGTCCGGGCCCGCGCGCAACGGACTGCCCAACCGCGAGGGCGGCGAACCGACCCTCGAACCAGGCCGGCGCCAGCCCGTCGAAGAAGCAGGCCCGTCAGGCCTCCGTGCGCATCGGGCTCGACGCCGAACGCCACTTCACGGTCGGCAGCATCGCGGCGAGGTCGACGCGGTCCTTGTACTTGTCCGCCACGCCGAACAGCGACTCGATGAGCGTGTTGGACAGCAGGTGCGGCTCCAGCCCGAGTTCGACGAGGCCGGTGTGCACCACGTTGTAGTAGTGCTCCTGCTGCTCGACGCGCGGGTTGTCCAGGTGCTCGACCGAGACCTCGCCCTCGAAGCTGTTGGCCACGACCTTGGCGATCTCCTCGACCGAGAAGCTCTCGGTGATCTGGTTGAACACCCGGAACTCCCCGGGCTCGGCCGGGTTCTCCGAGGCCAGCCGAATGCACTCGACGGTGTCGCGGATGTCGATCAGGCCACGGGTCTGCCCGCCGGTGCCGTACACGGTCAGCGGGTGGCCGAGGACCGCCTGGATGACGAACCGGTTGAGCACGGTGCCGAAGATGGCGTCGTAGTCGAAGCGGGTCGCGAGCCTGGTGTCCAGCGCCGTCTGCGGGGTCTCCTGCCCGTACACCACGCCCTGGTTGAGGTCGGTGGCGCGCAGGCCCCAGATGCGGCAGGCGAACTCGATGTTGTGGCTGTCGTGCACCTTGCTCAGGTGGTAGAAGGAGCCCGGCTTCTTCGGGTACAGCACCCGGTCGGTCCGCCCCTTGTGGGTGACCTCCAGCCATCCCTCCTCGATGTCGATGTTGGGCGTGCCGTACTCGCCCATCGTGCCGAGCTTGACCAGGTGGATGTCGGGGTCGACCTCCTGGATCGCGAACAGCACGTTGAGGTTGCCGACCACGTTGTTCTGCTGGGTGTAGACCGCGTGCCTGCGGTCGATCATCGAGTACGGCGCCGCGCGCTGCTCGGCGAAGTGGACGATGGTGTCCGGGCGGAAGTCCCGGATCATCTCGACCGTGAAGTCGCCGTCGACGAGGTCACCGTAGTAGGACTTGATGGTCTTGCCCGAAACCTGTCGCCACGCTTCGAGGCGGACCTGCATGGGCTCGATCGGTACGAGGCTCTGGAC
The DNA here is from genome assembly GCF_000062885.1 of Saccharopolyspora erythraea NRRL 2338. Taxonomy (NCBI): domain Bacteria; kingdom Bacillati; phylum Actinomycetota; class Actinomycetes; order Pseudonocardiales; family Pseudonocardiaceae; genus Saccharopolyspora; species Saccharopolyspora erythraea. The sequence continues at coordinate 6,393,377 of NC_009142.1, forward strand.
ACCCATCTCGTGGTCGTAGGCCCTGCGGGCGTAGTTGTCGGCCACGGCGACCTCGTGGCCGCGGTCGGACAGATGCAGAGCGGTCGGCCAGCCAAGGTAGCCATCCCCTCCGAGGACGAGGATTCGCACGCTTACTTCTCCTCCAAGTCAATGCGGAGCCCACACGGCAGGCAGACGTCCTTCGGCGACGCCGCACCCGGCGACATCGGCCGTTGAATACAACACCGCGCATGCTCTCATCGAATCTTCGATCGGCGAAGCCCCAGGGTTGCGCCGAGCAGGAGGCGACGCCGCGGCGCCCAGCGCCGCGTGCGCTCCGTGTCCGCGTGGCAACTCCGCGTTCTGCCGGTGTTTCCCGGCGCCGTCCGCCGTCCGCCGGTCGGTATCGTTCGGTGCCGGCCGGTGGACGTCGAAGGGGAACGCTCGTGTCGCAGACCGCCCAGGAACGCAGCAGCGCGGAGACGCCCGCGCGCCGGTACTGGCGGCTGCTGAGCCGGTTCGCGGCGGCTTCGGTGGTGGCCACCGGCGTGAGCCAGGTCGTGTTCGTGACGTCGTTCGCGCTTGGTGCGGTCGCGGTCGTCTCGACGGTGCTGGCCTGGCTGGCGGGCGCGGTCCCCAACTTCCTGCTCAACAGGCGCACGTGGGGTGGTGGCGGCAGGTCGGCGCTGCGCGGCGAGATCCTGCGCTACGCCGTGATCTCGGTCGGCACCGCGCTGCTGGCCGCGGGCGCGACCAGCGCGGCGGAGTCCCTTGCGGTGTCGGCGTTCCCCGGCTCCCGGACGCCGCAGGTCGCCGTGGTCTGGGGCGCCTTCCTGGGCACCTACCTGGTGATGTTCGTGGTCAAGTTCTTCCTGGTCGACCGACTGGTGTTCGCCTCCCGCCGCTGACGGCCCGTGAGCCTTCAGGTCGGTGTAGCAGCCCTGAGAAGTGCATTCAGAACGCGTTGCTCGGGCGGTCACCCAAGACCATGAGCTTCGCTCATGCTCAAAGCATCCCGAAGGACTCACGGGCCGCGGCGGTCCGCCTCAGCGGTCGGCGGTGACCGGCTCCTCGACGCGCACGGGCGCGGACGCGGCGGTGCGGCGCTCGCGCAGCCAGGTGCCGACGACGACCTTCAGGTAGCGGTAGCCGTAGAGGAAGTTGTTGCCCTTCTTGCTCTCCCCCGCCGTCCTGGCCAGCATCGCCATCGGCTGCTCCAGCACCCGGTAGCCGCGCGTGAGCACCCCGACCAGCAGCTCCGAGGACTGGTACTGGCGCTGGCGCAGCGTGACCGAGTTGGGCACCTCCACCTTCATGCCCCGGAAGCCGAAGGAGGTGTCGGTGATCCGCTGCCCGGTCATCGCGCTGACCATCCACGCGAAGAAGTAGGTGCCTGCGCGGCGCATCAGCTGCGGGCGCTCGCTGCTGCCGAGCCGGCGCGAGCCGGTGACGAAGTCGGCGGAGTCGTCGACCAGCGGCTGTAGCAGCTTCGGCAGCTCGGTGATGTCGTACTGCCCGTCGGCGTCGGTGGTGACGATGTAGCGGGCGCCCCGCTGGGCGGCGAGCCGGTAGCCCAGCCGCAGCGCGGCACCCTGCCCGCGGTTGACCGGCGCGACGCAGGTGTGGGCTCCGTGACGAAGGGCGACCTCGGCGGTGCCGTCGGTGGCGCCGTCCACGACGACCAGCGTGTCGACCTCCAGCCCGCAGCTCGCCGAGGGGATCGCCTCCAGGACCCCGCCCAGGGCTTCCTCCTCGTTGTAGGCGGCGATCAGCACGACGACCGGGGCGAACCGGTGGTCGCCGTAGCGGTCGGCGAACGCCTCCAGCGCGAGCCGGTCGACCCGGTCCGGGAACTCCCCGGGCTCGGTTCGCCCGGTGGCGGTGCCGGTGTCGCTGGTCGCGGGGCTGTTGGTGGAGGTCGGGGACATCTCGCGCTCCTTAGCGGGGGTCGTCGCGCTCGGTTCGGGTACGCGGCAGGCCGCGTCGGCGGTGGCTTCGGGGGTGCGGGAGGTCGTGTCCGGTCCCGGGCCGCCGCGCGTCCCGGCCGGGTCGGTGTCGCGGCGGCCGGTGATGGCGGTGATGCCGAGGGCACCGGCGAGGGGCAGCAGCACGAGACCGGGGAGCTGGTAGCGCCACGAGAACTCCATCGCCGCCGCGGTCAGCAGCACGGTGGCGGCGAGTCCGGTGGGCAGCAGGCACAGCGCGCGCAGGCCGGAACGCCGCGCCCGGCCCGCGCCGAGCAGCGCCAGCACGCCGACGGCGAGCGCGCTGCCGAGCACGATGCCGGGCGTGTAACCGCCGCCGAGCTGGTAGGCGCGCAGGAAGCCGGCGAGTTCCGGGTCCGCCGACGGCTTCACGTCACCGTGGTGCTCGGCCCATTCCGCGACGTACCACTCGGCCCCGTACATCGGGTAGGTCGTCTGGAACTGCCAGCGGTCCAGCGGGACGTCGCCCGGGCTCTGCGTGCGGGTCGGCGCGAAGCCCTTGAGGAAGTCGGTCGCCACCCCGCCCGCGATGTCCATCGGCTGGTGCAGCAGCACCTTCCTGGCCAGCGATCCCTGTGCGGCGACGTAGTCGAAGTCCTCCGGCAGGGCCTGCACGTTGGCGGGGATGTTGTAGAAGTGGATGTAGTAGTCGATCCCGTTGCGCTCGCGGACCTCGCGCGGCTCGTCGGGGCATACCACCTGCTCGTCCGGCGTGAGGTCCAGCGCCTCGCAGTCGGCGACGGCGGCGGCGCGGCCGTAGACGACGCTGCCGGTGTGGCCGCCGAGCGCGAGCACGCCCGTCCAGGACAGGTGGTAGAGCGCGTAACCGAGGATCACCCCGGCGAAGACGCCGGCGAGCGCACCTGCCGAGACGAGCCGCCGCTTCCAGCCGTCCCGCGGCCGCAGGCCGGCCGCGAGCAGCACGAACACCGCTGCGGGCACCACCAGCGTCAGCCCGACGATGCGGACCAGCACCGAGAGCGCGAGCACGCCGCCCGCGACCGCGGCGGGCACCGGGCCCGGGGTGCCGCGCCAGGTGAGCACGACGACCACCGCGAGCAGCAGGAGCTGGAACAGCAGGTCGGACATGATGTTGTGCTCGATCTGGAGCTGGTAGGCGTCCAGCAGCACCGGTGCCGCCGCGAGCGCGGCGATCCACCGCCGCACCCCGAAGCGGTGCAGCAGCGCGTAGACCGCGGCGCCGAGCGCGAGACCGAGCAGGTGCTGCACGGCGGCCACGAAGGCCAGGTTGCCGACCACCAGCAGCGGACCGAGCAGCAACACCTCGTAGCCGATCGGGTTGATCCCGCCGGGGAAGAAGAACCCGAGGTCGTCGAGGTAGCGGAAGGAGTCGATGTAGAGCAGCGCGGGCTGGTAGGCCAGCTGCACGACCACCCGCAGCGCGGCCCCGGCGACCAGCAGCGACGTGATCAGCCAGTGCCTGCGCAGTGCACTCGGCCACTGGTGCCTCGGGGTGGCCGACCAGTGCGCCCGGGGCGCGCTCACCGACGTCGCGGTCATGCCGTCCCGGAAGCGCCGGCCGCGGCCTGGAAGTCCTCCCACACCGTGCGCAGGCCGTCGGTCAGCTCGACCGAGGGGGTGTAGCCGAGCTCGCGGCCGGCCTTGGCGACGTCGACGATCACCGCGGGCATCTCGCCGTTCTTGGCCGGGACGTGGGTGACCGGCAGCGGCCTGCCGGTGGCAGTCCGGACGGCCTCGATCAGCTCCGTCACCGAGATCGAGCGGCCGGCGCCGATGATCGCGGTGCCGCTGTACTGCTTGTCCCAGGCCGCCAGAACGCCCCGCACCACGTCGTCGACGTGCACGAAGTCGCGGCTCTGCGAGCCGTCGCCGTAGACCTCGACGCCGGCGCCCGCCAGCGCCGCGCGCATCAGGCGCGGGATGAAGCTGTCCTTGTGGCCCATGCCCGGGCCGTAGATGTTGGTGAAGCGCAGCGCGCAGGTGGCCAGGCCGTAGGCGCCGGCGTAGCCGGAGAGCAGCATCTCGCACGCGGCCTTGGTCGCGCCGTAGGGCGTCAGCGGGCGCAGCGGCAGCGACTCCGAGATCGTGCCGCGACCGATGTCGCCCACGACGGCGTTGGTCGAGGCGAGCACGAACTGCCCGAGGCCGCGCAGCCGCGCCAGTTCCAGCAGTTCCTGGGTGACCGCCACGTTGGCCGCGTAGGTCTCGGCGGGCCGGTCGACCGAGCGCAGCACCGAGGTGATCGCGGCCAGGTGGACGATTCCGGCGGCGCCCTCGGTCACGGCGGCCTCCCGGGCCGCCGGGTCGCCGAGGTCGCCCGCGACGTGGGTGACCAGGTCGCCGCGGAGGTCCTCGGGCAGGGGCTGCTGGTCGATCACGGTGACGGGGGTGCCGCGTTCGACGAAGGCGCGCACCACGGCCCGTCCGACGAAGCCCGACCCTCCGGTGACCACGACCCGGCCGCCCGGCTGCGCGGCGTCTGCTTCGGGGGAACTAACGCTGCTTGGCACGCGCCAGACTCTAACCGGCGGAGTCTTCGCTTCCGCGAAGCCGTCCGGCGAACGCGGCGCGTGCCGGGGCCCACCCGCTGACCAGCGCAAGTGCGATGGGACGCGCCCGCGCGGCCGCCGCTACGCGCCGTAGCGCCGCTGCAACGCCCTGAAACCGGCGCCGTACACGTCCTTGCCGAACTTCTCGTCGAGGGACGCTTCGTCGGCGGCCTCCGAGTCGTACTCGGAGTACCACTCGGCGAAGGTGTGCCCCCTGTCGGTGACCGGCGCGAGCCGGAGCGTGGCGACGTAGCGGCGGACCGCGAACGGGCCCTCGAGCATCTCGTAGGTGCACGAGCGCTGGATGTCGTCGAGCGCGCTCAGCCGCTCGCGGACCAGCGCGCCGTCCGACAGCGTCAGCGCGCGGACGCACCCGGGCCGGGCGTCGCCGCCACCCTCGATCTCGCTCGCCGCGACCTCCGGGTGCCACCGCGGCAGGCCGTCGAACTCGCGCACCAGGCGCCACACCTCGTCGGCCGACGCGGGGATCACGGCGCTTGTGTAGGTCCTGGCCATCGTTCCTCCTCGCGGGTACCGGCGGGACCGTCCCGCCGGAGGGCTCAGCGGTCGCGGATCTCCAGGTTCGTGAAAGCCCGGGTCTGCTCGGTCAGCGCGCGCTCGGCGGGCAGCCGCTCCATGCTGCTGGCGCCGTAGAAACCGTGGCAGCGCTCGGTGCGCGCGAGCACGTACTCGGCGTCCTCCGGCATCGAGATCGGACCGCCGTGGCAGAGCACCAGCACGTCCTCGCGCACCTCCGCCGCCGCGGCCGACCACTCGTCGATGAGCGCCACGCAGTCGTCGAGGCTCTTGGCGGTCTCCGCGCCGATCGACCCGCCGGTGGTCAGGCCCATGTGGCAGACGATGACGTCGGCCCCCGCCCGGGTCATCGCCCGCGCGTCGTCGGAGGAGAAGACGTAGGGCGTGGTGAGCAGGCCGGCCTCGTGCGCGGCGGCGACCAGCTCGACCTCCAGCGCGTAGCTCATGCCGGTCTCCTCCAGGTTCGCCCGGAAGGTGCCGTCGATGAGGCCGACGGTCGGGAAGTTCTGGATGCCCGCGAACCCGAGGTCGCGCAGCTCCCGCAGGAAGCGGTCGCGCAGCATGAACGGGTCGGTGCCGTTGACCCCGGCCAGCACCGGGGTGCGGCGGACCACCGGCAGCACCTCGCGCGCCATCTCCACCACGATGTCGTTGGCGTTGCCGTAGGCCAGCAGCCCGGCCAGCGAACCGCGTCCGGCCATCCGGTAGCGGCCGGAGTTGTACAGGACGATCAGGTCGATCCCGCCGTCCTCCTCGCACTTGGCCGACAGCCCCGTCCCGGCACCTCCGCCGATGATCGGCTCGCCCGCGGCCACCTTCGCGCGCAGTCGCCGCACGATCTCGGCCCGGTCACCCACTGGTGTCACTCCCGCTGTCCTTCCTGGATCGTCCCGGCGCCGAGCACCTCTTCGAACGCGGTGAGCACGGCATCGGCGAAAGCCGGATCGTTGATGTTGTGCGGTACCCGGACGATGCGCCGGTCGCCGTCCTGGCGGAGCTCGGACTCCAGCACCTCGAACAGCACGCCGTCGGCGTCCGGGTCGTGGAACGGCTGGCCCGGCGCGTCCAGCAGCGACACCCCGCCCTCCGGCAGCAGGAAACGCACCGGTCCCCGGCAGGCGTTGAGCTTCGCGGCGATGAACGAGCCGATCTCGCGGCATTCGTCCGGCGTGGTGCGCATCAGCGTCACCTGCGGGTTGTGCACGTAGAGGTTGCGGTCGCGGTAGCGCTCGGGGACCGTCTCGAAGGCACCGAAGTTGACCATGTCCAGCGCGCCGCACGAGCCGACGTAGGGCACGCCGGTGCGGGCGATGGCGTCGAGCCTGCCTTCACCGGCGCTCATCACGCCGCCCGCGACCAGGTCGCAGACCTCGGTGGTGGTCAGGTCGAGCACGGCGCCGATCAGGCCGTCGTCGACGAGCTTCTCCATGGCCCGGCCGCCGGTTCCGGTCGCGTGGAACACCAGCGGGTCGTAGCGCGCCTCCAGCCTGCTCGCGACCTCGGTCACGCACGGGGTGGTCACCCCGAACATCGTCAGCGCCACCGCCGGTTTGTCCTCAGTGGACGCGATGTCGCCGGTCATCGCACCGGCGAGGGCGTGCGCCGCGTTGCCGAGAACGCGGCGGGAAATCCGGTTCAGCCCGGCGACGTCGGTGACCGACGGGAACATCGCGATGTCGGTTGCGTCCACGTAGGACGACACGTCGCCGGAGGCGACCGTGGAGACCATGACCTTGGGCACACCCACCGGCAGCGCCCGCATCGCCGGCGTGCACAGCGCGGTACCGCCGGAGCCGCCCAGGGCGATCACACCGCCGACGGCGCGGCCCGCCAGGAACCGTTCGAGCGCCACGGCCATCGCGGTGACGGCGGTGCCGCGGTCGCCGGTGAACACCGCGGCGGCACCGTCCGGGTGGTGCCCGGCGACCTCGACGTTGCCGACGTCGGCGGGCCGGGCGTCGGCGGTGCCGGTCTCCGGGCCCGATGTGCTGACGTCGACGGTCACCACCGGAACGCCGCGCGCGGCGACGAGCCCGGCCACGTAGCCCAGCTCGGCGCCCTTGGTGTCGAAGGTCCCGACGACGTAGGCGGTGTCCATGCGCAGCCTCCGCGACTCGGTGATCGTCGTCGCGCGCGAGCCTACTGATGCCGGGAGCTCGGCACAGTCCGTCGATCAAGCGAAGGCGGCGGCTGCGGAGCGTGCTGATGTCCGGTCGCGACGCCGGCGGCCGCTACTGCTCGAGGTCAGCGACACCCGCCGCTGCTACTGATCGAGGTCGTCGAGGCGCTTCTGCGCGGCGGCGATGTCGTCGGCGACCGCGCCGATCGCCTTCTCGAACCCGGCGGTGATCTTGTCCAGCTCGGCGTCGAGCGCGTCGAACGCGCTGCCGCCCGCCGCGTGCAACTTCGCTTTCAGGTCGTCCAGCGCCGAGTTCACCGCGTCGCGCACGAGCTCGCCCGCCGCCTCGTGGTCGCCGGCGAAGAAGCCCGGCGCGAGCTCGACCCGCTCGACCCTGCCGTCGGCCCCGACCGCCACCTCGACCGCACCGTCCCCGGCCGCACCGCTGCCCTGGATCGCCATGCCCTGCTCCCCCACCGCTTGCCTCCGGACGTCGTCGGGACGGTTGTTTCCGCGCACCATCCCACAAGTTCCCGCCGCCCCGGCAACCCGACCGGTAGCCCGTAAGCGTGACGGCCGGTGGCCCGGAGCGCTGGGCTCCGGGCCACCGGCCGTCCGGGTGGGACCTCAGGTCAGCGGTGGCCCTTGCCGCCGCCGAACAGCTTGTTCTTGACCTGCTCGATCTTGTGCTTGTTCTTCGGGTCCGAGGCGTACTTCTTGGCCTGGTTCAGCGCCTGGCGCCCCTGCGGGCTCTTGGCGAAGTCGGCCACCTTCTTGAACAGCGACATCACGGCTCCTGCGATTCGGATCAGGTCGTGTCCAGGGTACCGACACCGGGGTGCGCCACGCCGCCACCGATCTGCCCAGGTGGGCACGAACCGGTCATCTCGACGCACGCAGCGCGCGAGCACGCCGTCAGCCGAGCACGCCGCTGACCGAGGCGTGGCCCTTGAGGAGGTTGCGGGCGATGGTGCGGCGCTGGATCTCGTCGGTGCCCTCGAAGATCCGCAGCAGCCGCAGGTCCCGGTACCAGCGCTCGACCGGCAGCTCCCTGGTGTAGCCCATGCCGCCGTGGATCTGCATGACCCGGTCGACGATCTCGTTGGCCCGCACCCCGCCGTAGAGCTTGGCGATCGACTGCGCGTGCCGGGAGTCCATGCCCTGGTCGACCTGCCAGGCGGCCTGCAGCACCAGCCAGCGCAGCGCCTCGATCTCCACCGCCGAGTCGGCGATCATCCACTGGACGGCCTGCCGCTCGGCGATCGGCTCGCCGAAGGTCTCCCTGGACCTGGCGTAGTCCATGCCCATCTCCAGCAGCCGCTCGCAGTTGCCGAGCGCCCGCGCGGGCAGCAGGTAGCGGCCCCGGCCGATCCACTGCATCGCCAGCGCGAAGCCCTTGCCCTGCTCACCGAGGATGTTCGCGTCCGGCACACGCACGCCGTCGAACACCAGGGCGGCGGGCTGGCGCTCGCGCTCACCCATGATCTCGATCGGCTCGGACTTCCAGCCCATGTCGCGGTCGACCAGGAAGCAGGTGACCCCGCCCGCGGCGCCCTTCTCCTTGTCGGTGACGGCGAAGACCATCGCGAAGTCGGCGTCGATGCCGCCGGTGATGAAGGTCTTCTCGCCGTTGATCACCCACTCGTCGCCGTCCTTGCGCGCGGTGGTCCGGATGTTCTTGGCGTCGGACCCGGCACCCGGCTCGGTGATCGCGAAGCAGGACTTGCGCTCGCCGGAGATCGTCGGCAGCAGGTAGCGCTGCTTCTGCTCCTCGTTGGCGTGGTAGAGGATGTTGTCGGCGTAGCCGCCGAAGCGGAACGGCACGAAGGTGCGGCCGAGCTCGACCTCGATCAGCGCCGTCATCACCGCCGACAGGCCCATGCCGCCGTACTCCTCCGGCGTCTGCACGCCCCAGAACCCGGCCTGCTTCGCCTTCTGCTGGAGCCCGGTGAGCTCGGTCGTGGTCAGGCCCGCTTCACCGGCGCGTTCGCGGCGCAGCACCTCCTGCTCCAGCGGCATCAGCTCCCGCTGCACGAAGTTGCGCACCCAGTCGCGGATGTCGCGTTCGGTGTCGGAGAGGGCGAAGTCGACCATCTGGGCTTCCTTTCCGGGAACGGGGTGCCTGCGTGGCGCCCGCCCCGACTGGCGGGGCCGTAACTAACGACGTTAGTTTTGTGGCAGCCTAAGACCGCCCCGGCGACGGCCGCAAGAGGCGACCCTTGGAGACCGACCGTGCCCAGACCCAGCAATCCCCTGCTTTCCGCCGACCGGATCCGACGGGCCGGGCTGGAGATCATCGACGCGCGGGGACTGGAGGGCCTGTCGATGCGCGGGCTCGCCGACGAGCTCGGGGTCAAGGCGGCCTCGCTCTACAACCACGTGCCCGCCAAGGAGCAGCTGCTCCAGGAGATCGCCGACGACGTCACCGCCTCGGTCGACGTCTCCGGGTTCGAGGTCGACTGGCCGACCGGCATCCGGACCTGGGCGCGCTCCTACCGCGCCGCCCTGACCGCGCATCCGAACCTGGTGCCCTACATCGCCTCCGGGCCCGCGCGGCGCGAGGCGGCGCTGCGCCGGGCCGACGCCGTGCACGGCGGGCTGACCAGGGCGGGCTGGCCGCAGCGCTACGCGACGATGATCGGCGCCTCGACGAAGTACCTGGTCGTGGGCTCGGCGATGGGGTCGTTCTCGGGCGGGTTCGTCGACGACGCCGAGGTCTACGACGAGCGCTTCCCGCACCTGGACCGCGCGCACCTGCTGCGCGAACACGCCGCCGAGATCGACAACGACAGCTTCGAGCTGGCCCTGGCGGCCCTCATCGACGGCCTGCACCGGCTGTACCACGACCTCGTCGACGGAGACGGCCCGCAGGTGCGGGCCCGACCGGAAGGCTGAGCCGGACGGCGGAGCGAGAACTGCCCCGGATGGCTGTGCGCACGCCACCGCGAAGACGAGGCCGGTGCGGCGCCGAGAACGTTCACGGCGCCGAGATCACTCCGGCGTCCTGTTGACTGGGCAACCCCGTCTACGTAGCGTCCTCGGCCAGAACGACAACCGAACACCGCAGCCGAAGACGTCGTGCGGGAGAGTCCTCACCAGCGGATGAGGCGCCGAAGGAGCAATACTCCCCGCCAAACTCTCAGGCCCAGTCACCGCACGGCACCAGGCTGAACACGGAGAAAAGCAGGGGCGCGCGAGCGCCTCTCGCCCAAGGTGCAAGCCGCGCGTTCCGGCGTGGTGAAACTCTCAGGCCAATGACTCCGGGGAGACCGCCGACCAGCGCATGCCCGCGCGGGTCGCAGTCGAGCTGGCCCGGATAAGGTAAGGCCGAAGTGAGCGGCCCGGCTCTGGACTGCCGACCGGCGCCCCCACCAGGAGGAGTTCCGCACCATGTCGTCGCCCCGGCAGACACCCCTGCACGAGATCCACGAAGCGCTCGGCGCCACCTTCACCGAGTTCGCCGGCTGGCGGATGCCGCTGCGCTACACGGGCGACGCGGCCGAGCACAACGCGGTGCGCACCGCCGCGGGCCTGTTCGACTTGACCCACATGGGTGAAATCCGCATCAGCGGCCCGCAGGCGCCCGAGGCCCTGGACTACGCGCTGGTGGCCAACGCGTCGGCCATCACCGTCGGCCGTGCCCGCTACACCATGATCTGCAACTCCGAGGGCGGCGTCCTCGACGACCTGATCGTCTACCGGCTGGGCGAGCAGGAGTACCTGGTGGTGGCCAACGCCGCCAACGCCGCGGTGGTCTCGGCCGAGCTGGCCGAGCGGGTCGCCCGGTTCGAGGCGAGCCACGAGGACGTCTCCGACGACTACGCGCTCATCGCCGTGCAGGGCCCGAAGGCGGTGGACATCCTCGCGCCGCTGACCAGCACGGACCTGAGCACGGTCAAGTACTACGCCGGTTACCGCAGCGAGGTCGCCGGCGCGCGCGTCATGCTGGCCCGCACCGGCTACACCGGCGAGGACGGCTTCGAGCTGTTCACCTCCCCCGCCGACGCCCCCGCCGTGTGGCAGGCGCTGGCCGACTCCGGCGCCGAGCACGGGCTGCGCCCGGCCGGGCTGTCCTGCCGCGACACGCTGCGGCTGGAGGCGGGCATGCCGCTGTACGGCAACGAGCTCTCGGCGGAGCTGACGCCGTTCCACGCCAACCTCGGCCGGGTCGTCAAGCTCGACAAGCCCGGCGACTTCGTGGGCAAGGCGCCGCTGGCCGCGGCCGCCGAGAAGCCCACCGAGCGCAAGCTCGTCGGCCTGCGCACCGACCAGCGCCGCGCCCCCCGCCACGGCTACCGGGTGCTCGACGCCGGCGGAGCCGAGATCGGCGTCGTCACCAGCGGCGCGCCCTCCCCGACCCTGGGACACCCGATCGCGATGGCCTACGTCGACCGGGACCACGCCGAACCCGGCACCGCCCTGCAGGTGGACATCCGCGGCACGGCCGTCCCGGTGGAGGTCGTCGCACTGCCCTTCTACCGCCGCAACGCCTGACCAGCCACCGAAGCCGAGATCCAACAGGAGGCAAAACATGTCGACACCCGGACAGTTCAACAGCGAGCTCTCCGCCGTGGACCCCGAGGTGGCTGCGGCGGTGGGGGCCGAGCTGAACCGTCAGCAGACGACCCTGGAGATGATCGCTTCGGAGAACTTCGCGCCGCAGGCGGTGTTGCAGGCGCAGGGTTCGGTTCTGACCAACAAGTACGCCGAGGGGTATCCGGGCAAGCGCTACTACGGCGGTTGCGAGCACGTCGACGTCGTCGAGCAGCTGGCCATCGACCGGGTCAAGGAGCTCTTCGGCGCCTCGTTCGCCAACGTGCAGCCGCACTCGGGGGCCCAGGCCAACGCCGCGGCGATGTTCGCGCTGCTCAAGCCCGGTGACACGATCATGGGCCTGGACCTGGCCCACGGCGGGCACCTGACCCACGGGATGCGGATCAACTTCTCCGGCAAGCTCTACAACGTGGTGCCCTACCACGTCGGCGACGACGACCACCGGGTCGACATGGACGAGGTGGCCCGCCTGGCCCGCGAGCACCGGCCGCGGCTGATCATCGCCGGCTGGTCGGCCTACCCGCGCCAGCTGGACTTCGCGCGGTTCCGCGAGATCGCCGACGAGGTCGGCGCGTACCTGATGGTCGACATGGCCCACTTCGCCGGGCTGGTGGCCGCCGGGCTGCACCCGAACCCGGTGCCGCACGCCCACGTGGTCACCACCACCACGCACAAGACCCTCGGCGGCCCGCGTGGCGGGGTGATCCTGTCGGCCGACGAGGAGTTCACCAAGAAGTTCAACTCCGCGGTGTTCCCCGGCCAGCAGGGCGGTCCGCTGGAGCACGTCATCGCGGGCAAGGCGGTGCTGTTCAAGCTCGCCGCGGGTGAGGAGTTCCGCGACCGGCAGCGGCGCACCCTGGAGGGCGCCAAGATCCTGGCCGAGCGGCTGCTGGCCGACGACGCGGCCCGGGCCGGGGTCCGGCTGGTCTCCGGCGGCACCGACGTGCACCTGGTGCTGGTGGACCTGCGCGAGGCCGAACTGGACGGCAAGCAGGCCGAGGACCGCCTGCACGAGATCGGGATCACGGTCAACCGCAACGCGGTGCCCAACGACCCCCGCCCGCCGATGGTGACCTCCGGCCTGCGCATCGGCACCCCGGCACTGGCCACCCGCGGCTTCGGCAAGACCGAGTTCACCGAAGTCGCCGACATCATCGCCGAAGCCCTCAAACCCGACTTCGACGAGGCCACCAGCGCCAAGCTGCGCTCCCGGGTGGAGGCGCTGGCCGCCGGCTTCCCGCTCTACCCCAACCTGTAAACGCACGACCACGCGAAGCCGCATTTCGTCCGATTCCGGACGGAATGCGGCTTCGTGCTGTCCACAGTGGTGTCCCCCTTTCGGCCACAATCCGAAAAAGGCTTACCCGAAAACGCATTCCTCCCTTGCGGGCTCCAGCGCGATAGCCCAATATCTCGGCAAGCCAGGCGCACCCGGGACGACGTGCCGCGTGCCGGTCGACCGCCCGCGCGCCGCACACCGACCGCGTTGGAGAACAGCAACGGCTTCCACAAGAAGCTCGGCTCGAAGGAGTTCGTTTCAATGTCAGAGCCAGTGGCCGAGGAGTACCGGAAGGATCTGAGTACCCGGCACATCAACATGATCGCGATCGGTGGTGCGATCGGTGTCGGGTTGTTCCTCGGTTCGGGCAAGGCGCTCAACCAGGTCGGGCCCGGTCTGATCCTCATCTACGCCGTCGCGGGTCTGATGATCTTCTTCGTGATGCGGGCGCTGGGCGAGTTGCTGATGTACCGGCCGGTGAGCGGGTCGTTCGCCGAGTACGCCGGGGAGTTCGTGGGCCCGTGGGCGCGGTTCGCCACCGGGTGGGGCTACTGGCTGGTGTGGATCGTGACCGGCATGGCCGAGATCACCGCGGTGGGCGAGTACTTCCAGTTCTGGTTCCCCCACGTGCCGCAGTGGATTCCCGCGCTGGGCGCGCTGATCGTGCTCTCGGGGGTCAACCTGATCGCGGTCAAGCTCTTCGGCGAGTTCGAGTTCTGGTTCGCCCTGGTCAAGGTCGTGGCGATCGTGGGCCTGATCGTGCTGGCCGCGGCGATCCTGGCGTTCGGGTTCTCCGACGTCGGCGACACCGCGGCGGTGTCGAACCTGTGGGCCCACGGCGGGATGTTCCCCACCGGCTCGACCCAGGCGCTGCTGGCGTTCCAGATCGTGATGTTCGCCTTCATCGGCGTGGAGATGGTCGGCCAGACCGCCAGCGAGAGCGCGAACCCGCAGAAGGTGCTGCCGCGCGCGGTCAACTCCATCATGTGGCGGATCCTGATCTTCTACGTCGGTGCGCTGGCCGCGCTGTGCGCGCTGGTGCCGTGGAACCAGTTCCCCGCCGACGGCAGCCCGTTCGTGCACGCCTTCACCCTGATCGGCATCCCCGCCGCGGCCGGCGTGGTCAACTTCGTGGTCACCACCGCCGCGCTGTCGTCGTGCAACTCCGGGATCTATTCCACCGGGCGGATGCTGCGCACCCTGTCCGAGGACGGCCAGGCCCCGCGGGCGGTGTCCAAGCTCAGCTCCCGGGCGGTGCCCGCGCGGGCGATCGCGGTGACCTTCGTGGCCATGCTCATCGGGGTCGTGCTCAACTACTTCGTGCCCGAGCAGGCCTTCACCTACATCACCAGCGCCTCCACCGTGGGAGCGATCTTCACCTGGGGCATGATCCTCATCGCCCACCTCGGCTACCGCCGCAAGGTCGCCACCGGCACCCTGCCCGAAGGCACCTTCCGCATGCCGCTGGCCCCCTACTCCAACTACGTCGTGCTGGCCTTCCTCGCCCTGGTCGTGGTCCTGCTCGCCTTCGACGCCGAAACCCGCATCGCCCTCTACATCACGCCGGTCCTGGCCGTGGCGATGGTCGTGGGCTACCTCGCGACCCGCAACAAGCAGCAGTCCCCCGCGCCGGCTGAACAGCCGACCAAGTGATCCGGAGCCTGTGAGTCCTTCGGGTAGCTCTGGCAACCCGAAGGACTCACAGGTCGCTCCGCCTGCGCCGCCCGGCCGGGAGCGTCCACTGCGGACCGACCGTCCTCATAGGACCGGCGACCGGTCTCGGGCTGACAGCTTTGCCGGATATCCCGCGGACGAAAAGTGACGACAACAATCTGGTCACCACCTCCGTCCTGCGGGAGAATCCCCTTCATGCCGCCGCACACCGACATGCTGGTCATCACCCGCAGTGCGGCCGAGGAGCGGCGGGTGCAGCGGTCGTCGCTGGTCAGCATCGTGTGCCTGCTGCTGAGCTCGACGCTGTGCGCCACGTTGACCGTGGGCTGGCTGACCGGGACCATCGTGGGAATTCCCGGTCTTTTCGCGTTTCTCCCGCTTTTCGCATCGGTGCTCGGGCTCTACGTGATGTGGACCGAGATCCGGATGCGCCGGCTGAACCGCGCGATGCGCAACCTCCAGCTGGCGCTCACCTCCAAGGGCGTGGCCTACCGTTCGTGCGCGGGAACGTTCTTCGCACCCTGGTCGGCGGTGCGCCAGATCCGCTTCCGCCGCCACCTGGGCACCGCCTTCGTGGTGGTCGACGCCCTGGACTGGGGCGGCCCGGCCGCCGAGGTCGGCAGGCTCAACCGCCTCGGCCGCGTGGGCAGGCTCGCCCTGCCGCTGCCCGGCAGCGGCGTGGACACCGGCCAGGTCTGGCAGTCGGTGTACTACCTCAGCGACGGCGCCGTGCAGGTGCGCAGCTAGCCCGACTGTGGCCGGCGGGTCCTACTGCCCTTCGCCCTCAGGGGCCAGCTGCGCCGCACCGCTGAGGTCGCCCAGGGCCTGGGTGAGCGCTCGGTATGCCCGCATGACGCGGTTCTGCCCGTCGGCGAAGGTCCGGGCGACCTCGTAGTAGTCCTCCGGGCGGACGTTCAACCGGCGTCGCCGGGCCGGGGCCGGGCGGCGGTGCCAGCGAGGTCGGGCGCACGGCTCAGACCTGCCAGATCCTCGAGTTGGCGCGGACCGCAGAGGCCTGGTTCCCGTGCGCGGTCACCAGCAGCCGGTGCATCTCGCGCACGTTCTCGCGCATCCCGGCCACCGCCGCGTCCCACTCGTCCTGCGCCGCGCTTCGCGACTCGCACTCGATGCTTGCGAGCACGCTGAGAAGGGCCGCCAGGAGGCGTGCACGGGCCTTCTCAGGCACCACGCCGTGCCCGAGGCCATCGCCACCGAGGGTTGCAAGCGCGGCGCCCAGCGGGGCTGACACCAGGGGGCCGGGACACGCGCCGTGTCCCGGCCCCGCCCGGTTCAGCTTCCGGCGGTCGCCGAGTTCGCCGCGCCGAGCACCGCGGCGAGACTGGCCGCGATCACCGAGTCGTCGATGCCGACCGCCCACCGCGTGCTCGCGCCGACCCGGTGCTCCAGGTAGGTCGCGGCGCGCGCCCGGTCTCCCGCGCCGACCGACTGCTGGACCAGGTTGACGATCTCCACGTCCCGGCCGTGTTGGGCGAGCATCCGCACCAGCGCCGAGACCGCGCCGTCGGCGGTCACCTGGTGGGCGACCGGCTCGCCGTCGACCTCCAGGGTGGCGCGCAGCCGGTCACCGTCCGGGCCGTGCCCGATCGACCACTCCTTGAGCCCCACCGCACCGGGGACCAGGTACTCCGCGGCGAACAGCTCCCAGAGCGTCGCCGCGTCGACCTCGGTGCCGGTTTCGTCGGTGTGGCGCTGCACGACGCGCGAGAAGTCGCGCTGGAGCCCTCGCGGCAGGTCGAGCTGGTGCTCGGTCTGCATGACGTGGGCGATTCCGCCCTTGCCGGACTGGCTGTTGACGCGGATTACGGCTTCGTAGTCGCGCCCGATGTCCTTCGGGTCGATCGGCAGGTAAGGCACCTCCCACCTGGCCTGCTCCACCGGCACTCCCGCTCGCGCCGCCGATTCGGCGTGTTGGCGGAACCCCTTGCGGATCGCGTCCTGGTGCGTGCCCGAGAACGCGGTGTGCACGTACTCGCCCACGTAGGGATGGCGTTCGTGGACACCGATGCGGTTGCAGTGCTCGACCGTCTCGCGCACCGAGTCGACGTCGGAGAAGTCGATCATCGGGTCGACGCCCTGCGCGTGCAGGTTCAACGCCAGCGTGACCAGGTCGACGTTGCCGGTCCGCTCGCCGTTGCCGAACAGGCAGCCTTCGACCCGCTGCGCACCGGCCAGCACCGCCAGCTCCGCGCACGCGACGCCGGTGCCGCGGTCGTTGTGCGGGTGCACGGACAGGATCACGTGCTCGCGCCGCGCGAGGTTGCGGTGCATGTGCTCGATCTGGTCCGCGTAGACGTTGGGGGTGGCGACCTCGACCGTCGCGGGCAGGTTGACGATGACCGGACGTCCCGGCCCGGCCTGCCACAGCTCGGTGACGGAGTCGCAGACCTCGAGCGCGAATTCCGGCTCGGTCTGGTTGAAGACCTCGGGTGAGAACTCGAACCGCACGCCGTCTCGGCCTTCGGCGCAGCGCAGCACGTCCTGGACCCCGGTTCGGATCATCTCGCGCAACTCGTCGCGGCCGGTGCGCAGGACTACGTCGCGCCAGACCGGCGCGGTCGCCGTGTACATGTGCACGATGACGCGGTCGAGGCCCTCGATCGCCTCGAAGGTGCGCTCGATCAGGTCGCGACGCGCCGGGGTGAACACCGAAACGGTCACGTCGTCGGGCACCAGGTCCGAGTTCGCGAGCATGCGGACGAAGTCGAAGTCGGTCTGCGAGGCCGACGGGTAACCGACCTCGATCTCCTTGTAGCCGATGCGCACGAGCATCTCGAAGAAGCGGCGCTTGCGGGCGGGGTCCATCGGTTCGGGCAGCGCCTGGTTGCCGTCGCGCAGGTCGACCGGCACCCACAGCGGGGCCTCGGTGATGCGGTTGGCGGGCCAGGTCCGTTCGACCGCGGGCACCGGCACGCGGTCGAAGACGTCGCGGTAGCGCTGGTGCGGCATGCCGGAGGGGCGTTGCGGGTTCCACGCGGGAGTCGCGTGCTTCCGGGACTTCATGGGTGACCTTTCGGGAGAACACCGGACGGTGGACCGGCGTGCGCGACCTCCCCGCAGCAGGTCGCCGGCCCGTCAGCCCCTGCCGCGGCGAGTAAGCTCGCCCCGCGTCAGCCACCAGGTCGTCATCCGCATGGCGATCAACCTATAACAACTCAGGTCCTCAGACAACCTTGTAACCGGAGGAACAACGTGCCCCCGCTGCGTCGCAACCCGCTCTCGGGCCAGGCCACCCAGGCGATGATGGAACTGATCACGGGCGGGCAGTGGCCGCTGGGCCGCAAGATCCCCAGCGAGACCGCCCTGGCCGCCGAGTTCGGCATCGGCCGCTCGACGGTGCGGGAAGCGCTGCGCGAGCTGGCGGTGCGCGGGCTGCTGGAGGCCCGGCAGGGCTCCGGGGTCTTCGTCGTGGGGACCGAACCCGTCGAGGAGTGGTCGCTGGTCGTGCGCAGGGCCGAGATCACCGAGGTCGTGGAGGGCCGCATCGCGGTCGAGACCGAGGCCGCCCGCCTCGCCGCCGCCAAGCGCACCGCCGACGACATGCGCGCCATCGAGGCCGCCAACGGTGCCCGCCAGGCCGCGGGCGACGGCTCGGCGGAGGCGTTCGTCGACGCCGACATCGCCTTCCACCGCGCCGTCGTCGACGCCGCCCGCAACTCCGTCATCACCGGTCTGTTCGTCTCGCTGACCCCGCGCGTGCGGGAGGCGATGCTCGACGTGGTGGCGGTGGTCGAGGACTCCGGCGAGCCGCGGCCGGTCGACCGCACCGAGCACCAGGCGATCGTCGACGCCATCGGAGACGGTGACGCCGACCGCGCCGCACGCGTCACTCGCGAACATCTCGGAAAGGTGCTCGGCTACCTGGACAACCCGCAGTGATCCCTTGCAGGGAGAGGGTTTCCGCTGCACTGGTCACGGCCACCCACCTGGGTGCTTCAGAACTTCCCGGAGGCCGGAGCCTTTCCCAGCGCCGCGACGGCGAGTGCCGCGAGCGCCAGTCCGCCGGCGACGTACATCACCGCGCCGACTCCCGCGGCGTCCACGACCTGACCGCCCACCAGCGCACCGAGCGCGATGACCGCGTTGAACACCCCGACGAACAACGCCGAACCCGCCTCCCGCGCCTCGGGCACCGAGGCCAGCACCCAGGTCTGCGTGCTGACGGACACGCCGCCGTAAGCCAGGCCCCACACGACAAGCAGCACACCGGCCGTCAGGACCGATCCGCCGATCAGCGGGACGAGCAGCAGGGTCGCCGCCAGCACCGCGCTGATGACCACCAGCGTCGCGCGCGGAGAACGCGCCGAGCCCGCGCCCGCGGCGAAGTTGCCCAGCACGCCGGCGATCCCGTACGCCAGCAGCAGCGTGCCGATCATCCCGGCGCCGGCACCGGACAACTCCTCCAGCGCCGGCCGCACGTAGGTGTAGGCGGCGAAGTGCGCGGCGACGACCAACCCGACCAGCACCAGTCCGGTGCGCATCCGCGGGTTGCGGACCAGCGCAGGCACACCCCGCAGCGCGACCGCCTGCTCCGCGGGCAGCTTCGGCAGCAGCACCAGCATCGCGACCGCGACGGCCGAGGCCAGCGCGCCGATGCCGACGAAAGCGGCCTGCCAGCCGGCGAGCTCCCCGACGTAGGAGCCCGCGGGCACGCCGAGCACCGATGCCATCGCGATGCCGCTGAACACCAGCGATGTCGCCGGTCCCACCGACCTGGCGGGCACCAGCCGCGCCGCGATGCCCGCCGAGATGGCCCACACCGCGCCCATGCCGACGCCCACCAGCACGCGCGCCACGACCATGACCTCGAAGCCCGGCGACCAGGCGGCGAGCAGGTTCGCCGCCGCCAGCGACGACATCAGCGCCACGAGCACCGCCCGGCGGTCGAACCGGCCGAGCACCGGCGTCAGCAGCGGAGCAGTCACCGCGGCGACCAGGCCGGTGATCGTCAGCGTCAGCCCGGCGGTCCCCTCGCTGACGCCCAGCGCGGCCCCGATCGGCGTGAGCAGGCCGACCGGCAGCATCTCGGAGGTCACGACCGTGAACGTCCCGAGCGCGACGGCGACCACTCCCAGCCATCCCCGCGTCACCGACGGTCGCCGTGCCGGTGCCTCGTGTGCGATTTCCGCGACTTTCCCCATGACCGCAAGGCAACCCGTCGCGCCGCGCGGGAACAACGGCGAATCGCTGAACCTTCCATTAGGCGTACTGATCGATGCGCCGGCCTGCACCGCTGAGGAGAACCCCTTGGAACGCCTGGAGATCCGCGAGCTGGAGTGCTTCCTCGTGCTCGCCGAGGAACTGCACTTCGGCCGCACCGGTGAGCGGCTGTACGTGTCGCAGGGCCGGGTGAGCCAGCTCCTGCGCTCGCTGGAAAGGCGGATCGGCGGCGCTCTGGTCGAACGCAGCAGTCGCCGGGTGCGGCTGACGCCGCTGGGCGAACGCTTCCTGGCCGGTCTCCGCCCCGCCTACCGCGAGCTGTCCGACGTGGTGGCCGACGCGCGGACCGCCGCGCGCGGCGTCGAGGGCGAGCTGCGGATCGGTTTCCAGGGCAGCGCCGACGAGCGGGTCACCGACGCCATCGAGCTGTTCCAGCGCACGCATCCGGGTTGCGCCACCGAGATCGTGGAGATCCCGCTGTGCGACCCGTTCGGACCGGTGCGAAGCGCCGAGGTCGACGTCGCGGTGGTGCTGCTGCCCGTCGACGAGCCCGGACTCGTGCTCGGGACGGTGTTCTCGGAGAACCAGCAGACTCTCGCGATCGCGGCCCGCCACCCGCTGTCGGACCGCGCCACGCTGTGCGCCGAGGACCTCGCCGAGCTGCCGTTGATCGGGTTCGGTGGGCCGGCTCCGGAGTACTGGCGGCGTGCGCAGGCTCCACCGTCCACGCCCGGTGGACGGCCGGTTCCCGCCGGGCCGGCCGTCCGCTCGTTGCAGGAAGGGCTGACCCTGGTGGCCGCAGGCCGCGGCGCGATGCTCCTGTGCCGCCCGACCGCGGCCTCCTGCAACCGCGGCGACATCCGGTTCGTACCCGTGACCGGGCTGCCCGCGTCGCGGCTGGGGCTGGTCTGGCACCGCGACCACGAGACCGCGCGCAGCCGGGCGTTCGCCCGGGCCCTCACAGACGCCGCGGCGTGAGGCCCAGTCGGGCGGAGGCCCGGTCGAGCCGAGGCCGGTCGGGCTGAGATCCGGTGAGGCCAAGGGCCGGTAGGGCTGAGTCCCGTCAGGCCACCGCTTCGACGTCCTCGGGTTCGGCCGGCGGCTGCTGCTGGGCGGCGGCCTCGAGCTTGCGTGCGCGCGAACGCTTCCACAGCCACACGCCCACCCCGGCCAGGACCAGCGCGCCGAGCACGATTCCGCCTGCGCGGCCGAGGACCTGCTCGATGTACTTGGCCGACGCGCCCGCGCCCCAGCCGATGCCCACGTGCGTGAACGACCACGCGGCGGCGCCGATCAGCGACGTGGCCAGGAAGCGCCCGTAGCCGAGGCCGCTGACCCCGGCGGCGGCCGGGGTCATGGTGCGGGCGAAGGGCAGGAACCGGCCGACGAGCACCGCGCCGATGCCGTACTTGCGGACCAGTTCGCTGGCCCGGTCCCAGCGGTGCTGCCCGAGCCTGCGGATGGCCTTGGTCTCGCGGATGCGGAAGCCGTAGCGGCGACCGAGCCAGTAGCCGATGCTGTCGCCGGTCGCCGCGCACAGCGCGACCGTCGCCGACAGGGTGAGGAAGAACGGCAGGTCGGTCACCGCGGCCGAGGCGATGAGCAGCCCGCTCTCGCCCGGCACCAGGAATCCCAGGCCCAGCGTGCACTCGCCGAGCACCAGGGCACCGGTGACCAGCACCAGGAGCGGTCGTGGCAACCCGGCGATCGCCGCCAGGAAGTCGCTGATGAAGGTCACTGGTCTCTCTCCTACGCGCTGATCGGCAACGGGCGCCACGCTACCGACCCCGGCGCGCCCGCAGGTCCGGAACTCCCCTTGCTCCGACCCTGAAACCCGGACCACGGGGTTGGGGGCGACCCTTACCCGGAAAGTCGAGGCGCGGCGCGTTCTCCCGCTGTTTCCCCGATGTTTTCCCGTTTTGCCGTTCAGCGCGGAGAGTGCCGCTCACCAGTTGATGCGGTCGAACAGCTCCCCGAGCTTGCGCGCTCGGCCCGGGTGGTTGATCCCCACCCACGCGATGCGGCCGAGCAGGTGCGACCGGAAGTCCGGGTGTGCCTCGTGGTTCTGGGCCTGCGGGCCGGTGCGGGCGCAGTTGTGCAGCAACGCCCGCAGTGCGTCGTACTCTGCGCGCGGCGCCACCGCGCGTCCGTCGTTGACGACGAGCCCGGCGATGCGCTGGCGCTGGTGCGGCGCGAGAACGCGGGTCTTGCTCTGGCGCAGTCGCAGGCCCTCCGCTCGCACGATCGCGGTGACACCGCGCAGCAGCGCCGCGACCGGAAGTCGCCGGTCGCCGGAGAACGCGAGGTCGTCGGCGTAGCGGGTGTAGGTCGCGCCGAGCGTTCCCGCGTACGCGTCGATCCTGCGGTCGAGGCGGTGCATGAGCGCGTTGGCCAGCGCGGGTGAGCTGGGCGCGCCCTGCGGTACGTGCGCGGCGGCGAGCCGGCCGAGCAGCCGGCGCCGGGCGTCCACTTCGGACTCCCGGACGCGCGGTGCGGCGGCCAGCACGTCCCGCGGGGTGGCTGTGGTCAGCAGGCCGCCGATGGCCCCAGCGACCGCGCCGGGATACCCGGCGGCGCGCATCGCGCGGCTGATCCGGGTGAACGTCAGCGACGCGAAGAAGCCCTCCACGTCGACCCGAACCAGGAAGTGCCGCCCGGCGTGCTCGGCGGCGCAGGTGGCGGCCGAACGACCGCGCCGGAAACCGTGGGCGGCCTCGTGCACCGGCATCGCGTCGACGACGCGGCGGGTGATGCGGCGCTGGAGTTCGGCCAGGCGCGCTTTCGGTTGCTCGATCAGGCGGATCCCACCGCTGCGGGTGCGCATCCAGCGGCAGCGGTAGTGGCGCAGCGGCGGGTGCGCGTGGCGCAGCCATCCGCCGCGGTCGGCGAACCACATCAGCTCGCCGACGTCGAGGTCGAGGCCGTGGGCGAGCTGTTCGGCGGTGTGCCAGCGGGCGACCGGCCACCGCCACCCCGGCGAGAGTTCGACCTCCAGCGCCGGCCTCGGCGCCTTCGGCAGCGCGGCGGTCAGTTCCGGCACCGCCACGAGGAGCGCGAGCAGTTCCTCGGCCGACTCGGGCGGCTCCGGCACGTGAGCGAGCAGCGTCCACGCGAAAGCATCCGATGCCCCGCCGTCGCGGCGGAAGTGCCGGAGGAGCGCCGCGGCGAGCTCGGACTGCTCCCAGGCGTCGGCGTTGACGGCGGTCTCGGCGAGCGCGCGCAGCGCCACGTCCTGCCAGATCACCACTTCTCCATCGCCGTTCGGGGTGCGGTGGCGCGGCGGCGACCCGATCTGCGTTCCCCGGCGCGCGGACAGACGCGGCAGCGTCTCCCAGTGGCGCGTCGGACGCCGTGCTCGACTGCGTTGGTACTCCCCGAGGTTGCCTCGGAGCGGTGCCCGCCCGGCACCGGACGCCTCGGCGTCCGGCAGCGGACCCGCACCCGCTCGCCGCCCGCGCCACCGCACTGGCCCGACACGCTACCCGCCGGCGCAAGGCCGCGGTGCCACAACGCCGGACATCGCGTTCCCTGCCATCACGCGAACAGCCGTCTTTCTCCGCTGTGCGCGGAAACAGCGGTGCGCGTGCTCAGGCGGTCAGCACGCCTTGACCCACGAGCACTCCAGCGCCGACTCGTCGACGCCGGTGGCCGGGTCGTCGGCGGGCAGCGGCGCGCGCCGCACACGTGGCGTCGACGGCGCGTCGGCCGCGCCGTCGTACTCGGCGAGCCGGACGGCGATGGCGTCCTCGAGGTCCTTCGGCGAGGAGGACACGAAGTCGTTGAACACCACCGAGAACACCAGTGGCCGGCCGTTGGCGGCGGTTACGTAACCGGAGAGCGAAGTGACCCCGGTCAGCGAACCGGTCTTGGCGTGGACGTTGTCCTGCCCGGGAGTTCCCACCATCCGCGAACGCAAGGTGCCGCCGACCATCCGGTCCGCATTGCCCGCGACCGGCAGGGAGTCGTACCAGACCTGGAACCACGGGCGCTGCCGCGCGTTGTCGAGCAGCAAGGCGAGCTGCCGCGGCGTCACAGCGTCCATCGTGGACAGACCGGAGCCGTCGACCATGCGCATCACCTTCGAGTCCACGCCCAGGCCGTTGAGCTTCTCGTTGAGCACCTCGATGCCGCCACCCCACGTGCCGGTGCCGGTGGCCTGCCTGCCCATCGCCTTGACCAGCACCTCGGCGTGGCCGTTGTTGCTGAGCTTCATGAACGGCACGAGCAGATCCCGCAGCGGCATCGAGTCGCGGCCGGCCAGCGACCGCGCACCCTCCGGCGTCCGGCCCGGCGCGACCCCGCCCACCTGCACGCCGTGGGCCGCGAGCGCGCGGGCGAACACGTCACCGGCGTAGGCGGCGGGATCGGGCACGGTGCTGAAGTCCTCGACGACGGGTCCGCCTGCCGGCACCGATCCGCTGACCACGACCCGGTTTCCGCCGTGCTCGCGCTCGACCGACAGCGCGGGAGCGCTGCCCGGCGCGGAGGTCGTGGTCCGGTTGTCGATCTCCAGCACGGCCGTCGCCGGTTCGAGGGCGACCTCCGCCGGCTCGCCCTCGGCGCCCGGCGTCGCGCGCACCAGCGCGGTCCCCGCGTCGAAGTCGGTGTTGGGCGCGACGGTGAGCGCCGAGATCGGCGCGGCGTAGTAGTAGGGCTCGTCGTCCCAGGCCCAGCCCGAACCCAGTGGCACGTCGTCGAACGCACCGGCGTCGGTGCGCAGCTTCCCCTTCACCTCGCGCACACCGCTCTCGGCGACCTGCGCGGCGAGCCGGTCGTAGTCGGCGGCCAGCATCGTCGGATCGCCGGTGCCGCGCAGGAACAAATCGCCCTGCAGGACCGGACCCCGCTGCTGGCCATCGGTGAGGACGTCGGTGCGGAACCGGTAGTCCGGGCCCAGTGCCTCCAGCGCGGCCGCCGCGGTGAGCAGCTTCGCGTTCGACGCGGGCGTGGCGCGCGCGTCGGCCTGGCTGCTGTAGAGCACCTCGTCGGTCTCGGGGTCGCGGACCACGACCCCGGCGTGCGAACCGTCGAGCCGGGGATCGGCGAGGATCTTGTCGAGGTCGACGCGCAACGCGTCGGGCCCCGCGGGAGCGGCGGTGGTCGGAGCCGCCACCGCGATCGAAGCACCAAGCACCGAAACCAGACCTATGGAAACACCCCAACGACGACGCATTCGGCAACCCCTCGGCAGGACTGGACGGTCACCGCCGGACACGGGTCGGCGACCGCGAGCGATGAGGCAGCCTAGAGCTGGTCTTCAGCGGCGGTCAACGCGTTCGGCGCTGCGCACGGCTCCACGGGATCCGCGCGCCGGGTCCCATTCTGCGCGGAGCCCCGGTTCCCGACCACGCCGGAACACCCGAACGGGAAGTCGCGGCAGGGTTCCCCTGTGCCGTGACGTCCAGGTCTCCTCGGCGGAATCGTCGGAGCATGCTGGGAAATCCTCGCCCGTTCCAGCCCGAAGCGTTCGCGCGCGGTAGTCGGCCCGGTGGTGCTCGTGCTGGTCGGTGCGACTGCTTGCGGCAGCCCGGTGCTCGAACGCCGGAGCGGGCTCGAAGCGACGCTTCCGGTGCAGGAGGACGTTCCGGGCTACCTCCACGTCAACCGGGAAGCGGTGACCGGCAACGCCCTGCGCGACCAGCGCCAGTCCGACCAGGCGGAGGAAGACGGCTGGACCTGCGAGGGCCTGCTAGGGCGAGGCACGGCCGCTTTCGCGGACTGGACGTACCACAGAGCCAGGCCCTCGCGATGCCCACGGGCAGGATCGTGGTGACGCGGACCGTCACGGTCGTGGCGCTCATCAGGACCTACCGCCAGGAGGGTCACTGGAACACCGGCAGCGACGACGGCACGGTCAGCGAGGACGACCCGCGCAGGGACCCCGTCCGGATGTGGCTCCAGGTGCACTTTCGGAAAAACCAGGACGCCCTCGCCCAGTCCTGACCGAAGCCACGACCTGACCAGCCCAGTGGCCGCCGCGCGAAAAGCGCGGCCTTCCCGCGGGTTGCGCGGAAAGGCCGTCGCGACAGGTGAACTCGGTCAGGAGAAGGCGATCGAGGTGGCCATCGCCAGCAGCGCGCCCCCGCAGCAGCGCTCGAACACCTTGCGGCGGCCCGGGTCGGCCAGCAGCGCCGAGAGCCGGCGCACCGACGGGACCACCAGCAGCCACCACAGGCCGAACGCACCGACGGCGACCGCGCTGAGCAGAGCGGCCTGCGACATCGGGTCGCCCGCCGGGTCCATCGCCTGCGGCAGCAGCGTCAGGAAGGTCAGCATCACCTTCGGGTTGAGCACGTCGATCAGCAGGCCGCGCAGGAACACCGACCGCCCGGAACGCGGCACGTCGGCGGTCGCCTGCTGCTGCGCCGCGCCGGACCTGCGCAGGATCTGGACCCCCATGTACCCCAGGTAGACCACGCCGATCGCCTTGACCACGACCAGCGCGGGCGGAACCGTCATCAGCAGCGCCGACAGCCCCAGCGTGGCGGCGGTGGCGTGGATGAGCAGCCCGCAGGTGACGCCCGCCGCGGCCAGCCACCCCTTCCGCGCACCGGTCGCCGCGCTGCTGGTCACCACCACGAAGTCCGGTCCCGGAACCAGGACGATCACCACCAGGGCGAGCAGGTACGGCCCCCACGCGATGTGCACGACTCCTCCTTCTCCTCACGCACGCGTCTGAAAAGCAGGCCGATCGTGCGCGGAACGTTCGCCGTCACGCCACATCCACCGTAGAATGTTCGGTTATGCGTGAATCCGTAGAACTCGATTCGGTGGACTGGCAGATCCTCGAGGAGTTGCAGAACGACGCGACCCTGCCCAACCGCACGCTCGCCGATCGGGTCGGGCTGGCCGCGTCGAGCTGCCTGCAACGGGTGCGCCGGCTGCGTGAACAGGGCGTGATCAGGGGGTCGCACATCGACGTCGACCCGGCGGCCACCGGGCTGGCGCTGGAGGCGATCGTGTCGATCAACGTCCGGCCGCACACCCGCGAAGTCGTCGACCAGTTCCGCAAGTTCGTGCTGGCGCAGCCCGAGACGCGGTCGCTGCTGCACGTCAGCGGGCAGGCCGACTTCCTCCTGCACGTCGCGGTGGCCGACACCGCGCACCTGCAGGGCTTCCTGGTCGACAAGCTGGCGTCGCGCCCGGAGGTCCGCCACTTCACCAGCTCGATCGTGCTGGAGCAGGTGCACACCCGGGCGCTGACGGCGCCCGCGCACCTGCGGCCGAAGCGGCGACGCAAGTAGCGGCACGAAGGACCCCGCCCGACCTGGCCGGGCGGAGGTCCGCCGTGCCGGGTATCAGCCCGCCGGGAAGAGCTGTCCGGCCGGGATGATCCGCTGCGCGGTGTTCGGGCTCGACCACAGCAGCTTCATCGCCGCCTCACCACCTCGTTCGGTCTGCTCCAGCCGGAGGGTGTGGCGACGGCGCAATCGGAGCCCGGGCGGGACGGTGTGCTCGGTCACGCGGAGTTCGTGGCGGCGCGGGAGGCGCGGGTGAGCTCATAGCCGGCGTGGTGCTCGCCGATGCTTCGACCAGTTGCGGGTCCTGGGTGATGAACAGCATGATCGCGCCCATCAGCAGCGTAGCCGACACCATGCCGCCCAGCGCCGTGCCGAACGACCGGTCGGCGAACAGCCGCAGGTCCAGCAGCGGATGCTTCAGCCTTCGCTGCCCGCGGACGAAGACGACGGCGAATGCTGCGCCGATCGCACCGCGGCGGGCAAGTTGTCGCAGACAGGTCGGAGCGGTCGACCGATCTTTGACATCCGGCACGGGACCCCGCGATGAACGCACCGGGCGGGGAGGTCCGGACCGCCTGCGCGATCGGTGCTGGACCGGCCCGGACAGCGAAGAACCCCGCCGGACCGCGTGGTCGGGCGGGGTTGCGCGTCCTTCGGCGTCAGCGGCCGGAGACCGTCAGCGCGGCGTCACTGGTTGACGCGCAGCAGGCCCTCCTGCACCACGGTCGCGACGAGGCGTCCGTCGCGGGAGAAGAAGCGCCCGGTCGCCAGGCCGCGCGCACCGGAGGCGCTCGGCGACGCGCAGTCGTAGAGCAGCCACTCGTCGGCGCGGAAGCGGCGGTGGAACCACATCGCGTGGTCCAGGCTCGCGCCGGAGACGTCGTCGAACCCCCAGTAGACGCCGTGCCTGCCGAGGACGGCGTCCAGCAGCGTCAGGTCGGAGGCGAAGGCGACCATGCAGACGTGCAGCAGCGGGTCGTCGGGCAGCGAGCCGTCGGCCTTCATCCACACCTGGCTGCGCGCCTCGCGGTTGTCGCTGCCGCGGCGCTCCCACGGCGGGTCGGTGACGTAGCGGACGTCGATCGGGCGGGGCTGCGCCCGCCCCAGCTTCCTGAGCATCTCCCCCGCGAGCTCGCCGTAGGTCGGCAGCGTCTCGGGGTCGGGTACCTCCGGCATCGGCTCCTGGTGGTCGATGCCGTCCTCCTCGACCTGGAAGGAGGCCGAGAGCGAGAAGATCGCCTTGCCACGCTGCACGGCGACCACTCGACGGGTTGTGAACGACCGGCCGTCCCGGGTGCGGTCCACCTCGTAGACGATCGGGATGCTCGGGTCCCCGGGCCGGATGAAGTAGGCGTGCAGCGAGTGCACCGACCGGTCCTCCGGCACCGTGCGACCCGCGGCGACCAGGGCCTGCCCCGCGACCTGACCTCCGAAGACCCGCACCGGGGACTCCGCCGGGCTGACGCCGCGGAAGATGTTCTCCTCGATGCGCTCGAGGTCCAGCAGCGCCACCAGGTCGTCCAGCACGGGCTGGCCGTGCGGCACGCCGTGGTCCAGCGCAACTGAGCCGTCGATGCGGCTGCCCGCCGGGTCGGCGGCGGCAGCTCTGGCCGCTTCGGTCACTGCGGACTCCTCGGGTCGCGCGCCGCGGTGGCCGGTTTTCCGGGCCGGGGCCGGAAAACTGCCACCTGCGGCACTGGCCCGGCCAGGATCAGATGTGGTCTTCCTCGCCCAGCCGGTGCACACGGATCAGGTTGGTCGACCCGACGGTGCCCGGCGGCGAACCCGCGACGATGACGACCATGTCGCCCCGCTGGGAACGTCCCAGCGACAGCATCGCCTGGTCCACCTGCCGTACCATCTGGTCGGTCGTGTCCACCTTAGGCACGAGGAACGTCTCCGTCCCCCAAGTGAGAGCGAGCTGACTGCGCACCGACTCCTCGGGGGTGAAGGCCAGCAGAGGCAGCCGGGTGTGCAGCCGCGCGAGCCTTCGCACGGTGTCGCCGGACTGCGTGAACGCCACCAGCGCCTTGGCGTTGAGCCGCTCCCCGATGTCGCGGGCGGCGTAGGAGATCACGCCGCGCTTGGTGCGCGGGACGTGGCTCAGCGGCGGCGGCGCGGTGGAACCGGCCTCGACGGCCTCGACGATGCGCGCCATCGTCTGCACCGTCTCCACCGGGTAGCGCCCGACGCTGGTCTCGCCGGAGAGCATCACCGCGTCGGTGCCGTCGAGCACCGCGTTGGCGACGTCGGAGGTCTCGGCCCGGGTCGGACGCGAGTTCTGGATCATCGAGTCCAGCATCTGGGTGGCCACGATGACCGGCTTGGCGTTCTCCCGCGCTATGCGGATCGCCTTCTTCTGCACCAGCGGCACGTGCTCGAGCGGGACCTCGACGCCCAGGTCGCCGCGCGCGACCATGATGCCGTCGAAGGCCAGCACGATGGCCTCGAGGTTGTCGACCGCCTCCGGCTTCTCCAGCTTGGCGATCACCGGCGCCCGGCGCCCGACCCGGTCCATCACCTGGTGCACCAGGTCGATGTCGGCGGGGCTGCGCACGAACGACAGCGCGACGAAGTCCACGCCGAGCTGGAGGGCGAACTCCAGGTCCTCGACGTCCTTCTCCGACAGGGCGGGCACCGAGATGTCCATGCCGGGCATGGACAGGCCCTTGTTGTCCGAGACCGGACCGCCCTCGGTCACCTCGCACACCACGTCGTTGTCCTCGACCGCGCTGACGACCAGGCCGACCTTGCCGTCGTCGACCAGGAGCCGGTCACCGACCTTGGCGTCGGAGGCCAGCCCCTTGTAGGTGGTGGACACGCGGTCGTGGGTGCCCTGGACATCGTCGACCGTGATTCGTACGACGTCGCCGGTGCGCCACTCGACCGGCCCGGCGGCGAACTTGCCGAGGCGGATCTTCGGTCCCTGCAGGTCACCCAGGACGCCCACGGCGCGGCCGGACTCCTTGGCCGCGGCCCGGACCATGTCGTAGACCCGCTGGTGATCGGTGTGGCTGCCGTGGCTGAAGTTCAGCCGGGCGACGTCCATTCCGCTGCTGACGAGCTCCGCCATCCGCTCGGGATTGGCAGTGGCGGGGCCCATGGTACAAACGATCTTGGCTCGTCGACTCACGTTGGGTCAGCCTAGTCTGTTGACCGCCGCGTGCAGTACGCAGCGTCGGCTGCGGAGTCGAATCGGGGAACATCGTTGCTGGATCATTACAGAGCGCAGCTCACCAGGGTTCCGTTCGGTCTGGCGGTGGCGGCCAGCCTGGTCGTCCTGTTCACCCCCGAATCCGGCGTTCCGGTCGCGCCGCCCGGCACCGACAAGGTCGTGCACCTGCTGCTGTTCGCGGCGCTGGCGATCACCGGCCGGATGGCGGGCCTGCGTCGCCCGCTGCTGCCGGGCCTGCTGGCCTACGCGGTGTTGTCCGAGGTCGCGCAGGGCCTGCTGCCGATCGGGCGCAGCTTCGACCCGGTCGACATCGGCTTCGACGCGCTGGGCGCGGTGGCCGGTTGGACGGTGGTCGCGGTGTCGCGCCGCGGCTGATTTGCTGGTCGGCATGCACCAGACCCGCGGGCCGGGACGGCCGCCGAAGCTGACGAGGGACGCGGTGGTCGGGGCGGCCGAGGAGATCGTCCGGCGCGACGGGGTCGACGCGCTGACGATGCGCTCCGTGGCCGTCGCGCTCGGAGCCTCCCCGATGTCGCTGTACCGGCACGTGGGAGGCAAGGACGAGCTGCTGGTGCTGCTGCTCGACCGCGCCGCCCGGCAGATCGTGGCGCCGGACCTCCCCGCCGATCCCCGTGAGCGGCTGACGGCTCTGTGCACGCTCCTGCACGACGAGCTGGTACCCCGCCCCTGGGCGGTGCGGGTGCTCGCGGCGGGCAACCTCGTCGGCCCGTCGGTGCTGTGGCTGATCGAGGACATCACCGCGAGCTTCGCGGCTTGCGGGCTCGATCCCGACGCCGCATACGACGCTTACCGGGTGGTGTGGCGGTTCGTCGTGGGCGAGCTGGTGGTGCGGCAGTCGGCGCGGACCGAGCCGGCCCAGTCGCGGCAGGTGCTCGGCGAGGTCGACGCCTCGCGGTACCCGGCGCTGGCGGCGGTGGCGCACCCCAGGACGACGGAGACCTTCGGCCCCGGGCTGGAGGCGTTGCTGGACGGGCTGACCCGCGGGTAGTACTTTTGCGTACACGTACGCAAACCTTGGGGGTGTCGCCGGATGGAACCGACCGCGCACGAGCTGTACCGCCGCTGGCTGCCCGGGCTGTGGAACGCGCCGCCGGAGGAGATGGCCGGCATCGCGGAAGGGATCTTCACCGCCGACGCCATTGCGCACTGGGGGCCGGGCAGGGACTACAGCGGAGCGCGGGTCATCGCCGACAAGGTGCGCGAGGGCGTCGAGATGTTCGACGACGTGGTGGTCGAGCTGGAGCACGGGCCGATCGTCGACGGCGACCTGGTGGCCGCGCGGTGGACCTTCGCGGGGCGTTTCCGCGGCGGCGTGCCCGACTTCCCGGGCAAGGCCGGGGCCGAGGTCCGCTACCACGGCATGGACCTGTTGCGGGTCCGCGACGGCCGCTTCGCGGAGTACTGGCCGATGGGCGACAACCTGACCCTGATGCAGCAGCTCGGCCTGGCGTGAGGCCGCCGGGCGCACTTGGCCCGCTGCCACGCGATGCTGACGCGCCACGTGCGACCGTCAGCGGCGCCGCTTCGCCTCAGCGGCGCTTCTTCTCCGTCAGTCCGATGTGGTCGGCGCACCACTGGTTCAGCTCGCGCACCTGCTTCCAGCTCCGGCGCACCCGCTGCAGGCAGTCGCGCTCGTGCAGGACGTCGTCGGGTTCCCATCGCCGGAGGGCGTAGAGGGTGCGGTGGCGCAGCAGGTCGAGCCTCGGGTGGTCCTCGGACACCCCGCGCGGACGGCTCTTGAGCCTCTCCCCCGCGATCTCCCAGCCCCGCAACGAGTCCAGGATCTCGCGCAGCCGCTCGCCGTGGATCTCGGTGTCGACGGCGGTGCGGAAACGGGCGAGCTGGTCGGACTCGGTGTGGTAGCAGCCGCCCGCGACGAGCATCCCGGCCGCGCTGATCTCGACGTAGTAGGCGCCGCCACCGCGTCCCTGCTCGATCACCGCGCCGCAGTGGGTCTTGTACGGCGACTTGTCGGAGCTGAACCGCACGTCGCGGTGCGGGCGGAACACCTTGCCGCTGCCGAACCCGGGGCCGAACTCCGGCTCCAGCTCGGCGACCAGCGCCTCCATCGGCCCGCGCACGTGCTCCCGGTAGAGCTGGAGGTTGTCGGTCCAGAACGCCTTGGAGTTGTCCTCCTCCAACTGCTCGAAGAACTCCACCGCACCGTCGCCGAAACCCTCGAACCGCACGGGCCAACCCTAGAACAGCGCCCGTCGCTCCAGTCCGACCGATCTCCGGCTACGCCGAGCGGGTACGAGTCGCCCGGGAAGCTTGCCCGGCGGAACCGAACGCCGATTGGATCGCCGACATCGCGAACACACGGCAGTCGGTCGGAGGGCGCTCGTCAGGAGCGGATGAGGTTCCGTACCCGCTGCTGGTGCTCGGCGGTGCCGTGGCTGCCCTTTGGGCGGCCAGCGGCACCCTCTACGTCGCGGTCGCCGTCCCCGCGACCGGCCTCTCGCCGCTGGAGCACGCGAGGCAGGTGCTCGCGGCGATGCCCTACATCGCGGCCGTCGTGGTCGTCCTCGGCGTACCGCTCGCACTCGTGGTGGACCGGTTCTGCCGCCTACGGCGATGGGGACCGGGCAGCGTTGTGGCCGCTTTCGCCGTACTCGGCGTGTTGGCGGGGCTGCTCCTCTGGGCGGTGCTCGGGCGCGACCCGCTTTTCATGTGGCCCGCGGTGGTCGCGGCACCGGCCGGGCGCGCCGCCGCCGAGAGCCTCGCGCGGCGCCGCTGGGTGCTGGCCGTGCTCACCGCCGCGCCGGTCGCCATCTCCGCGATGCCGCTGGCCGGCTGACGCGCCGCGGGCGACGCGCCGGGACCTCACTTGACGACCTGGACCTCGTCGCCCGGGTTGAGGGTGTCGAAGAACCGCTTCGCCGCGGTCGTGGACAGGTGGATGCAGCCGTTGGACTGCTGCTCCAGGCTGCCCTCGTGGAAGGCGACGCCGGTCTTGGTGAAGAACACCGAGTTCGGCATCGGCGCGTTGTTGAACTCGGTGCTGACGTGGTCGGCGTCCTTCCAGAGCACCTTGTGCACGCCCTCCGGGGTTTCCGATCCGGGCTTGCCGCTCGTGGTGGGGACGGGCCCGTAGGTGGTCTTGCCGTTGTCCTGCAGCCAAGCCTGGTTGGTCGACAGGCTCACGCACGCCTTCGCGCTGGCCTGGCACGGGCTGGGGCTGCCGCCGGTGGCCTGCGCGCTCAGCGCCCCACCGGCGAGCACGCCGCCCGCGACCAGTGCCGCGACGGTCAGCGCTGGAGCTTTCCTGGTGCCCATCGCTCTCCTCACATCCTCCGTGCGCATCGCTGTGCGCCCCCTAGACGGTGCCACACGTCCGGAGGACGTTCGCGCGTCCGCCCAGGCCGGGCCGTGCCTGAGGCCGACCCGGCGTCGGCACGCGTTCGTTCCGGATCAGGCCGTTGCGCTGCTGAAACGAAGACGTGCGATCTGTGGCGGACGCCACTACGGTGCCGGGGGACCGACCCCCACGAAACGTGTCCGGCGCCTCACCCGACGGGGTCGGCGACCGGACACCTGCCGAAAGTCCCTGTTCCCCGAGCCGGTCTTCGGAGGAAATGGAACCCATGCGCTCCCCCCGACGTAACCGCCCCGCGTCCACGTTCTTCCTCACCCTCGTCACCACCGGAGTCCTCTGCGCCTGGCTGAGCGTGCCGGGCCAGGGCACCGAACCCGCCGACAACGGCCGGAGCACCGGCCCGGTGCCGGTCCTGGAGGGCGACGGCGCCGTGACCGGACCCGGCGCCCGCGACCCCGACGCCTACGGCGGCGGGAAGTCCTCCGGCGACCTCCAGCGCGAGTACGGCTGCGAGCGCGGGTACGTGCCCGCCGAGCACTGCTAGCGGCCGCGCGCACGCGGGTTCGAGTAGCGATGGTGCGATCGTCTTCGCAGGCCACGCCGCCGCGAGCGGGTTACGCTCGGGATGTGGTCTCCACTGCACAGGCCCGTGTTCGGGAGCCGGCGGGCAACCTCCCGGTCGACGTCACGAGCTTCGTCGGCCGCAGGCGCGAGATCACGCTCACCAAGCGGCTGCTGGCCGAGTCCAGGGTCGTGACCATCACCGGTCCCGGGGGCGTCGGCAAGACGCGGCTGGCGCTTCGGGTGGCGGGCAACATGCGGCGGTCGTTCCGCGACAAGGTGTGGTGCGTCGGGCTGGAGGACGTGCTCGACCCCCGATTGCTGACCGACGCCGTCATCGACCAGCTCGGGCTGGGCGGCCCGTCCTCGGGCGATGACATCGACACCGTCGTCGAGCACCTGAAGAACCGCGAGATCCTGCTGGTGCTCGACAACTGCGAGCAGATCGTCGACGCCGTCGCCGACCTCGTCGACAGCGTGATCCGGTGGTGCCCCGGCGTGCGGGTGCTGGCCACCAGCAGGCAGTCGCTGGGCGTGGCCGGGGAGAGCACGCTGTCGCTGGCGCCGCTGCAGGTGCCCGACATCGACAACCTGCCGCCCGCCGACGCCTACGAGCAGTTCGCCTCGGTGCGGCTGTTCGTCGACCGCGCCAAGGCCGCCGTGCCGGAGTTCGAGGTCGACGAGCACAACGCCGCCTCCCTGATGCGGCTGTGCTACCACCTCGACGGCAACCCGCTGGCGATCGAGCTGGCCGCGGTGCGGCTGCGCTCGCTGTCGCCGCAGCAGCTGGAGGAGCGGCTGGCCGAGCGCTACGACCTGCTCAGCGAGGGCAGGCGGGGCGCCCCGGCGCGCCAGCAGAGCCTGCGCGCGCTGATCGACTGGAGCTACGAGCTGGCCTCCGACCAGGACAAGCTCGCCTGGGCGCGGGTGTCGGCCTTCTCCGGCAGCTTCGACCTGGACGCCGCCGAGTTCGTCGCGGGCGGCGCCGAGCTGGACCGGCTGGACGTGGTCGGGGCCATGCACTCGCTGGTGGACAAGTCGATCCTGATCCGCGAGGAGGACGGCGGCGAGGTCCGCTTCCGCCTGCTGCACGCGCTGCGCGAGTACGGGCAGGAGAAGCTGGCCGCCTCCGGCGAGGCGGAGGACGTGCGCAGGCGGCACCTGCGCTGGTACGACCGGATGATCGAGCGCTTCGCCATGGAGTGGGTCGGACCCGAGCAGGTCGCGTGGGTCAACCGGCTCACCAGCGAGCAGTCGAACCTGCGCACCGCGATGAAGTCGGCGCTGGACCAGCCTCCCGAGCACGGCACCGCCCTGCGCGTGACCCGGAACATGGCGATCTTCTGGGGCATCCGGGGCCTGGCCGGGGAGGCCAGGTACTGGCTGGACCAGGCGCTCGAGGCGTCCCCGCAACCGAGCCGCGAACGGGTGTCGGCGCTGCGCAGCACCGCCTGGTTCGCCCTGCTGCAGGGCGACCACGACGCGGCGCGGCCACCGCTGGAGGAGGCGCTGTCGCTGGCCGGGGAGTACGCGGGCCCGATCGAGCGCTCCTACCTCCAGCAGACGCGCGGGATGGCCGAGTTCTTCGACGGCAGGCTCGACCGGGCGGGCGAGCTGTTCCGCGAGTCGCTGGGCGGCTTCCAGGAGCACAACGTCCCCGGCGGCGAGCTGTTCGCGCTGTTCGGCCTGGGCCTGACGCGCGGGCTGAGCGGCGACCACACCCTCGGCCTGGACCTGCTGGAGCGCTGCGTGCGGCTCAGCACCGACCTCGGCGAGCTGTTCTGGCGCTCGCACGCGCTGTGGGCGACGGCGCACGTGGAGGTCTCGCGCGGCGAGGTCGACCACGCCGAGGAGGTGGCCAAGGAGGCGCTGCGGCTCCAGCGCAGGCTGTCCAACCGGCTGGCCACGGCTTTCACCCTGGACACACTGGCGTGGACGGCCGGCATCCAGGGCCGCCACGAACGTGCGGCCCGGTTGTTCGGTGCCGCCGCCGCCGTGTGGGAGGCGCTGCGAGCCGCGCCCGCCTACTATTCGACGTTCGAGATCGGGCACGACGAGCACGTGTCCCGGGTGCGGGAGGCGCTGGGCGACCGCGACTTCCAGGAGGCGTTCGACCGCGGCTACGAGATGCCGCCGGCCGCCGCGCACGACTTCGCCCTCGAGTCCAAGAAGCACGCCCGCGCCACGACCGCGCGGCGCGACAACGTCCACCCGATGCCGCTGACCCGCCGGGAGCGCGAGATCGCCGAGCTGGTCGCGCAGGGCCGGACGAACAAGGAGATCGCCGAGGGCCTGGTGATCGCCCAGCGCACCGTCGAGGGGCACGTGCAGAACATCCTGACCAAGCTCGACTTCACCTCGCGGGCCCAGATCGCGGGCTGGATCGCCGGGCAGAAGCAGAGTGGCCCAGCCGACACCGGGACCTGATATTTTCACGCACCGTCACCAATTGGAGGCGTGACGTCGCCCGAAGGGCGTAAACCAGGTACCTGGGCCGTTGCAAACCTCGGTGTGCAGCACTCTCCGTATCCGGACTCTTGGATGCGTGACCTCCCGAAACCCCGAAACCCCCGAGACCCCCGAAACCCCGACCACCCCCGAAACCGCCTCCAGCCCCTTCGCGCGCCTCCGGGAGAGGGTGGCGCCCGCGGTGGCCTGGTGGCACCACGACGACACCGGCAACGGCCGGCTGTCCCCGCGGATGCGCTCGGTGCAGCTCGGCGCCGTGGTCGCCGCCGCGGGCGTCGTCGGCGTGCTCAGCGGCATCGGCCAGCCGGCCGAGCCGGAACACGTGCAGAGCGCGCACGTCGCCCAGGCCGCCGAGACCGCCCCGCTGCGGGCGGCGACTCCGGTCGAGGCCACGTCTCCGGCTCCCGCGGCGGCTCCCGCGGCGGCTCCCGCGGCGGCTCCCGCGGCGGCTCCGGTGGAGGCCGCTCCGGGCGGCGCTCCCGCCGCCGTCCAGGAGCGCGGCGCCGAGGCCGCGCCGAAGGAGCGCTCCGCGGCCGCGCCCGCGGCCCCGGCCGACCCGCCGAAGGACCAGCTCGACGGCTGGATCAAGGAGGCGGTGGCCGTGCTGGAGGCCAACGGCACCCCGAAGAGCAAGGCCGACGTCGAGGACATCCGCACGATCATCGAGCACGAGTCCGGTGGCGACCCCAAGATCGTCAACAACTGGGACTCCAACGCCGCGATGGGCACCCCGTCGAAGGGCCTGATGCAGACCATCGAGCCGACCTTCGAGTCCTACGCGCTGCCCGGCCACGGCGACATCCTGGACCCGGTGGACAACATCATCGCCGGTGTCCGGTACTCGATCGACCGCTACGGCTCGGTCTCCGACGTGCCAGGCGTGGTCGGGGTCGACTCCGGCGGCAGCTACCGCGGCTACTGATCCAGCACACTCCCCCGACAACCGAACACCGTTCCCCCGAACCCAGGCGGCCGGTTCCCTTCCCCCGAGGACCGGCCGCCTGCCTCTGCCCAGGGCCGGAATGCGACCCGCCCGCCGCGGCGTTGCACGCCCCGGCCGCTCGCGAGCGGGCTGCCCGCCGCCGTGCGACAGGTATATTGGCGGGTCGGGCCGCATCCGCCTGCGGCCGCCGAACCTGGCCGTGTGAGCGCAGAAGGTGGAGCCATTGTCCAGCCCCCGAGCTGATCGGGAAGCCGACCGGACCGACGAGATCACCGCCGAACAGCAGTACGTCTCGATGCTGTACGCCAAGCTCGACGAGCTGCGGCGCGACACCACGAAGCGTCTCACCGAGACGCTGCGCCAGACCGGCGGGACGCCGCAGGCGCGCACCGAGCGCGACATCTCCACCACGATGTACACCGACAAGCTGACCCAGCTCAGCGCGGTGGAGCACGGGCTGTGCTTCGGGCGCCTGGACCTCGACAGCGGCGAGGTCTTCCACGTCGGCAGGCTCGGGCTGTTCGACGAGGAGGACGAGTACGAGCCGCTGCTGATCGACTGGCGGGCCCCGGCGGCCCGGCCGTTCTACCTGGCCACCGCGGCCGCCCGCGACGGCGTGCGGCGCCGCAGGCACCTGCGCACCCGCTGGCGCGAGGTGGTCGACTTCGAGGACGAGGTGCTCGACCTCGACGCCGCCGAGCAGGGCAGCGACCTGGGCCTGGCGGGCGAGGCCACGCTGCTGGCCGCGCTGGACGCCCGGCGCACCGGGCAGATGGGCGACATCGTCGCCACCATCCAGGCCGAGCAGGACCAGATCATCCGCGCCGGGATGAACGGCGTGCTGGTCGTGCAGGGCGGGCCGGGCACCGGCAAGACCGCCGTCGCGCTGCACCGCGCCGCCTACCTGCTCTACACCTTCCGCGAGCAGCTCACCAAGCGCGGTGTGCTCGTGGTCGGCCCGAACTCGACCTTCCTGCGCTACATCGGGCAGGTGCTGCCCTCGCTCGGCGAGACCGGCGTGCTGCTGTCCACCGTCGGCGGCCTGTTCCCGGGCATCACGGCGACGGCCGCGGAGCCCGCGCGCGCCGCGGAGATCAAGGGCTGGGCGAGCATGGTCGACGTGCTCACCGCCGCGGTCCGCGACCGGCAGCAGGCGCCCAAGGACCACATCGAGGTGCAGTTCGACCGCGAACCGCTGCGGATCCAGCGGCGTGACGTCACCCACGCCCGCACGCGCGCCCGCCGCTCGCGCAAGCCGCACAACCTGGCCCGGCGGGTCTTCCTGCAGGAGATGTTCTCGGCGCTGACCACCCAGGTCGCCGACCGGCTCGGCCGGGACCTGCTGGACCGCCGCGACCTCGACGAGATCAACGTCGAGCTGCGCGGCGACCCGGCGGTCGTCGAGGCCCTGGACGGGCTGTGGCCGGAGCTGACCCCGCAGGAGGTGCTCGACGACCTGCTGTCCTCGCCGGAGCGGCTGACCACCGCCGCGCGCAAGCACCTCGACCCCGGCGAGCGGGAGGAGCTGCTGCGCGAGCCCGGGGCCGAGTGGACCCCGGCCGACGTGCCGCTGCTGGACGAGCTGGCCGAGCTGCTCGGCGTGGACGACGCCAAGGAGCGCGAGGAGCGGGCCAGGCAGGCCCGCGAGGAGCTGGCCTACGCCCAGGGCGTGCTGCACATCATGGAGCAGGACGAGGAGATCGCCGACGAGGAGCGGCTGCGCGTCTCCGACGTCCTGGACGCCGAGCTGCTCGCCGAGCGCCACCAGACGCGCAGCGACCTGACCGCCGCCGAGCGCGCCGCCGAGGACCGCACCTGGACCTTCGGCCACGTGATCGTCGACGAGGCGCAGGAGCTGTCGGAGATGGCGTGGCGGGTGCTGATGCGTCGCTGCCCGAGCCGGTCGATGACGCTGGTCGGCGACATCGCCCAGACCGGCGCGCCGGGCGGGGCCAGGTCCTGGCACGAGGTGCTCGGCCCCTACGTCGCCGACCGGTGGAAGCTCGCGGAGCTGACGGTCAACTACCGCACGCCTGCCGAGATCATGACCGTCGCCGCCGACGTGCTCGACGCGATGGACACCGAGCTGGAGGCGCCGACCTCGGTGCGCAGCAGCGGTCACCGGCCGTGGCTGCGCCACGTCGCCGAGGAACGGCTGGCGACGGAGCTCCCGGGCGTCGTGGCCGACGAGCTGCACGCGGTCGGCGACGGCAGGCTCGCGGTGCTGCTGCCGCCGGAGCGGCTGGCCGAGCTGGGCGGGAAGGTGGCCGAGGAGGTGCCGGGCACCGCCGTCGGCACCCGCCCCGACGGCCTGGAGTCGCCCGCGGTGCTGCTCACCGTGGAGCAGGCCAAGGGCCTGGAGTTCGACTCGGTGCTGGTCGTGGACCCCGCAGGGGTCGTGGAGGAGTCCGAGCGCGGGCTCAACGACCTCTACGTCGCGCTGACGCGCGCGACGCAGCGGCTCGGCGTCGTGCACACCGGCGAGGTCCCCGACGTGCTGGGCGCCCTGAGCTGACCGCGCGGGCCCGGACCGTGCTCGCCGGTCCGGGCCGCGCTGTGGTCCGACCCGCGTCCTGGGGTGTCCCGATCGCCGAGTCGTCGGGCTCCCCCGATCGTCGAGGCTCTGTTTCACAAGCGGCGGAGCCGCTTGCGGTGGGGACTCAACTGGACCACCCGCGGGTTCTCAGCCGTCTTCTCGCGAGGACAGCTTCGACGCCCCGGGACATACGTCAGTCGAAGATCCCGGAGTGAGAAGGCGGCTGAGGTTCCGCCAAGCGCCCCACTACGCAAGCCACATCCGAAACACGTCCGAGTCGTCGCGTCGCGCCCGTGTCAGGTCGTCGCGGCGACCTCCGCCGGGCGCTGTCCGCGCACCAGCGGGGTGATCAGCGCCGACGCCACCATCGTCGCGGCCATCATGACGAACGACGCCGCCGTGCCGCCGGTGGCGTCGTTGAGCCATCCCACCAGGTAGGTCCCGAAGAACCCGCCTACCGAGCCCGCCGTGTTCACGCACGCGATCCCGGCACCGGCGAAGTTCTTCGGCAGGATCTCCGCGACGTGGGCGAAGTAGGGCCCGTACGGCGCGTACATCGCACCGCCGGCCAGCACCAGCAGCGCGAACGCGGGCCAGAAGTTGTCGGGTCCCAGCAGATACGACAGGTAGAAGCCGACACCGCCGAACAGCAGCCACGGCCACACGAACCGGGGGCGGCTGCCCGCGCGGTCCGACAGCCGGGAGTTGAGAACCATCAGCAGTGCCGCGACGCCGAACGGGATCGCCGCGAGCAGCCCGCTCATCCCGATGCCCTGGCCGGTGCCCGCCGCCACGATGCTGGGCAGCCAGAACACCAGGCCGTAGACGCCGACGCTCCACAGCAGGTACTGCGCCGAGAGCAGCACCACCGGCCGTGAG
Source organism: Saccharopolyspora erythraea NRRL 2338 (assembly GCF_000062885.1). NCBI lineage: Bacteria > Bacillati > Actinomycetota > Actinomycetes > Pseudonocardiales > Pseudonocardiaceae > Saccharopolyspora > Saccharopolyspora erythraea. Next base: position 6,434,354 of record NC_009142.1, read on the forward strand.
CGGAAGGCCGCCGCGAAGGTGCTCGCGGGCGTGGCCTGCGCGCGCTCGGCGTCCAGCGCGGAGATCACGCGCCTCTTCTCGCCCTCGTCGAGCCACTTCGCCTCGGCCGGGTGATCCGACACAAGCGCGCGGAACACGAACGCCCACACCACCGCGGGCAGGCCCTCGATGATGAACATCTCCCGCCAGCTCGTGAGCTCGACCAGGTAGCCGGAGACGGCGTTGAGCCACATCACGGTGATCGGGTTGCCGAGGATCAGGATCGCGTTCGCGCTGCCGCGCTCGCCCCTGGTGAACCACCTGGCGAGGAACACCACCATCGCGGGCAGCACCGCCGCCTCGACCGCTCCGAGCAGGAAGCGCACCACGATCAGCAGCACCGCGCTGTGCAGGAGTCCCTGCACGGCGGCCAGCAGCCCCCACGCGAGGGTGCACCAGAAGATCAGCCCGCGCACGCTGCGCCGCTCGGCGTAGAGCGTGCCGGGGATCTGGAAGAGGCAGTAGCCGAGGAAGAAGGACGCGCCGATCAGCGAGGACATCGCGCCGGTGAGGACCAGCTCCTCCTTCATCCCGCCGGCGACGCCGATCGAGAAGTTGGAGCGGTCCAGGTAGGCCAGCGAGTAGGTCACGAACGCGACCGGCAGCAGGCGGAACCACCGCTGCCTCCCCAGCTCGGCGGGACCGGTCGGTGCGGGTGCTGTCACGGCGGACTCCCTTGTACGCCTTGCGCTTCGGTTGTTTTCCGCGATGCGGGAAGCTTTACTGTGTTGTGGAAGCCTAAGGACGAAGATCCAGGTCGGTCAACAGCGAGGCGATAACATCCGCGGCACCGGTCCACGACAGATTGGGGAAGCGTGCCGGACGCGCCCGACGCCGCACCGCGCGGCGACATGGTGAGCAAGGCGCTGCGCCTGCTGGTCCTGCTCGGCGAGGCACCGCGCGGGATGACGCTGTCCGAACTGGCCAGACGCGCCGGCTACCCGGTCAGCACCACGCACCGGCTGCTCACCTCGATCGCCCGCGAGGACTTCGCGGTGCTCGACGAGGAACGCCGCTGGAACCTCGGACTCCGCCTGTTCGAGCTGGGCCAGCGCGTGCTGCACGCCCGCGGCTTCACCGAGCTGGCCACCCCGGTGCTGCGGCGGATCACCCGGGAGACCGGCGAGCCGACGCTCATGGCGGTGCTCGACGGCCACAGCCAGCTCTACGTGCACTACGTCGAGGGCACGCGGCAGGTGCAGATCACCGGCGAACCCGGCCAGCGCGGCCCGCTGCACGCCACCTCGATGGGCAAGTGCCTGATCGCCTTCGCCTCCGAGCAGGCGCGCGAGGAACTGCTCGAAACCGTGGAGCTGCCCCCGCTCGGCCCCCGGACCATCACCGACCGGCAGCGCTTCCGCGAGGAGATCGAGCGGGTGCGCCGGGACGGGTACGCGATCGCCGACGAGGAGCACGAGGAGGGCATCCTCGCCATCGGCGTGCCGGTGCTCAACCCGGCCGGGATCGCGGTTGCCGCCGTGTCCAGCGCCGCACCCGCCTTCCGCAGCTCCGTCGAGGAGCTCCGCTCCTACCTCCCGCATCTGCGCCGGGCCGCGAAGGAACTCGCCGTCGGCCTGCCGCCGCGGTAGCCGTCGCAGGCCGGGATCCCCGGCGGCGTAGCGGAAAAGCGTGGTTTCCAGAGGTCAGCCGCTGGGGGCGTTCGCCTTCCGTCGAGCTGGAAGGCGGAATTCTGCCGCTGTTCGCCAAGTCGCGCGTGGAGAGCTTCCCGGACCCCGGACCCGGCGTGCTCCCGCCGCCCGATCCGGGGAACCCGATCAGGGCGAATACGTCACCGGACAAGGTGATCAGCGGTTTTTTCCGGGCGGTCGCGGCGCCCGCGTCCCCTACATTGCAGCCTGATGCGACGGCCGCCCCAGGCCGAAACCAGTTCCCGCGCCGCTTGCAGGCCTCCTCGTTCCTCCGGACTCCACCGCTGCCGAGCCGCACGGGACCGTCCGCACCCCAGGAGCTGCAGCAGATGGCCGAAGACGCACCGACCACGACGGAACCGCCTGCGCCGCTTCGGCCGCAGAGACCTCGCAGCGGTGGGGTGCTGCTCGCCCACCGCACGTTCTTCGCCGGTCCGTCGACGCTGGCGCCCGACGAGCTGTACTCGCGGGCCCGCCGGGGCGCGGTGCTCCGGGAGCGCGAGCGGGTCACGCTGGAACCGCACACCAGGCTCACCACCAACACCTACTTCGGACGGTTCGCGGCCAGCCACTGGCAGCGCTGGACCGAGATCGGCGTCGTCGAGGTCACCGCGCTGGTCCACGGCGCGGGCCGGGTCTCGGTCGCGGCCTCCGACAGCTCCGGCGACCAGCGCACCGTGTCCACCACGGTGGTCGCCGGACCGGAGGAGCAGGCGGTGCGCCTGACCGCGCGCATCGACCGGTTCGTCGACGGCGGTGCGCTGTGGCTGGACGTGGAGACCGACGACGAGCAGGTGACGGTCGAGAACGTCCGCTGGCTGGTGCAGGCCCCGCGCACCCCGCGCCCGACCGCGCTGGTGATCTCCACCCGCAACCGCCCGGACCACTGCGTCGACGCGCTGGTCGAGCTGGTCCGCGACACCGAGCTGCTGGGCAGGCTCGACTCGGTGCACGTGGTCGACCAGGGCGAGGACCGCGCCGAGGACCACTCGCGGTTCGGCTTCGTCAGCCGGGTGCTCGGGCCGAAGCTGCACTACCTGCGGCAGCAGAACCTCGGCATCGCAGGCGGTTTCTCGCGCGGGCTGGCCGAGAGCGTGCGCTGCCGGGGCCGGGTCAACACCCTGCTCATCGACGACGACGTCCGGCTGGAACCGGAGACGCTGTCGCGCCTGATGACCTTCGCCGCCTGCACCGCCGAGCCCTCGCTGGTGGGCGGGCAGCTGCTGTGCGAGCTGCACCCCGACCAGCTCGACCCCGTCCTGGCCGGCTCGGGCCCGGACCTCACCGGGCTCGGCACCGCACCGGCCGGCGGCCCGGTCCCGCAGGTCAGCGGTCCGGCCGCCCAGAGCCTCGATCCGGGCGCCCCGGCCAGCGTGCTGCGCCGCACGCTGGACCGCCGGGAGGACGCCGCGTCCAACGCCGGGTGGTGCTGCCTGGTCCCGTCCGAGGTGGCGGCCCGCATCGGCTACCCGTTGCCGTTCTTCCAGCAGTGGGACGACGTCGAGTTCGGGCTGCGCGCCCGCGCCGCCGGCTACCCCACGATCGCGCTGCCCGGAGCCGGGGTCTGGCACGGCGACTCCCGTTGGCGCAGCCAGGACGACCACGCCGGCTACTTCCACCTGCGCAACGGCCTGATCACCGCGGGCCTGCACGGCGGGTTCGGGGTGGCGGTGGTGGCGCGCCGGATGCTGGGCGCGCTCGTCGAGGACCTGGTGTCGATGCGCTACGGCCTGGCCGCCACCCGCATCCGCGCGGTCGAGGACTTCCTGCGCGGGCCCGAAGGTCTCGACGACGGCGGGATCGAGGCGGCCGTGCTGGTCGCCAAGCTCCGCGCCGAGTTCCCCGAAACGCACTGCGTGCCCGCCGTGGAGGTGCCGGGCGAGGTGGCGCTGTGCGCCGCCGGTCCCGCCCCGCGCCGGCCGCGGCTGGCGATGCTGGCCCGCCTCGTCGCGCACCTGTGCAACCGGCCGGCCGGCAGCGCCGCGATCCAGGCCGCCGACGAGAAGTGGTGGCACGTCTCGCGGTTCCGCACCGCGGTCGTCACCGACCCGTCCCAGCGCGGCGTCCGCGTCCGCCGGTTCGACCGGGAGCTGATGCTCCGGCTCTGCAGGCGGAGCGCCCTGGTGCTGTGGCGGTTCCTGCGCCACGGCGCCAGAACCGCCCACCGATACCGCGAAACCGCGTCGACGCTGAGCAGTCCCGCGAACTGGGAGCGGCTGTTCAGCGGTCCGGCTCGCTGAGTCGAACCCCGCGGCGGACGCCGACCGCCTGCCGGCTTCGCCGCCCTGTTGCCCGCACCGACTCCTGATGTCATCCGCACCCGCCAAGAACTGGACGACGACCATGCCCACCAACCTCGCCGGCCACCTGGCCCAGCCGGACCCCGCCCCGGTCATCTCGCCACCCGCACTGCTCCAGCGCATCGTCATGCCGCGCACCACCGACCCGATGGACGTGCGCGCGCTCTACTTCGACGAGTCCCCGCCGCCGGCCCGCATCGCCCGCGGCAAGCACCTGCGCGCGGTCGGCGCGCCCGCGCGCAACGCCCGCCCGCTCTCCCGCAGCTCGGTCCACGTGCGGGAGCGCAGCACGGTGTCGTTCTCGGCCTACTTCAACGCCTTCCCGGCCGGCTACTGGCGCCGGTGGACCACGATCACCGCGATCCGGCTGAACCTGATGCTGGAGGGCCCCGGCCGGGTGGACGTCTACCGGTCGCGGGCCGACGGCGGCCGGGTGCACGTGCGCAGCGCACCGTTCGACGCACCCGGCGCGCACGAGCTCAACCTGATCCTGGAGCTCGGCCCGTTCGAGGACGGCGGCTGGTACTGGTTCGACGTCACCACCGAGGACGAGCCGGTGGTGCTGCACTCCGGCGGCTGGTACGCGCTGGTGCCACCGCCCGGACGGGCGTCGGTCGCGCTGGGCATGCCGACGTTCAACCGCCCCGCCGACTGCGTGGCCACGCTGCGCGCGATCGCCGGGGACGAGATGCTGCGCGAGGTCGTGACCGCGCTGATCATCCCGGACCAGGGCGCGGACAAGGTCTGCGACCAGGAGGGCTTCGGCGAGGTGCGGGAGGTGCTCGGCGACCGGCTGCGGATCGTCGACCAGCCCAACCTCGGCGGCTCCGGCGGCTACGCGCGCATCATGTACGAGGCGCTGACCACGACCGACTGCGAGCAGATCCTGTTCATGGACGACGACGTCCAGCTCGAACCGGACACGATCCTGCGGGCGCTGGCGTTCTCCCGCTTCGCCCGCCAGCCGATGCTGGTCGGCGGCCAGATGCTCAACCTGCCCGCGCGCTCGCAGCTGCACGTGATGGGCGAGATCGTCGACCGCGGCGGGTTCGGGTGGCGGCACCACCCCGACACCGACACCGACCACGACTTCGCCGAGCAGCCGCTGCGGCACACGCCATGGCTGCACAAGCGCGTCGACGTCGACTACAACGCCTGGTGGATGTGCATGATCCCGCGGGCGGTCGCCGAGCGGATCGGGCTGCCGCTGCCGCTGTTCATCAAGTGGGACGACGTGGAGTACGGGCTGCGGGCCGGGGCGGCCGGGTTCCCGACGGTCACGGTGCCCGGCATCGCGGTCTGGCACATGTCCTTCGCCGACAAGCACGACAGCCTGAACTGGCAGGAGTACTTCCTCACCCGCAACCAGCTGGTGGTGGCCGCTCTGCACGGCCCGCCGCGCCCGACCCGGCTGCTGCTGGAGAGCCTCAAGATCAGCCTGCACCGGCTGCTGTCGATGGAGTACTCCACCGTCGCGCTGCGGGAGATGGCCGTGCGCGACTTCCTGGCCGGGCCCGAGACGCTGTTCAGCAAGCTGGAGACCGCGCTGCCCGAGGTCCGCAAGCGCGGCGGGGAGTTCGAGGACACCCGCATGCTGTGGTCGGCAGGCGACCTGCCGCCGGCGGCTGCGCGGTTCGCGGAGCCGCCGCGGACCGCGGCGTCGGAGCAGAGGCCTGCGAACCCCGCGCTGAAGCTGGGCGGCCTGGTTCGCGGGATCGTGCACAACCTGACACCGGTCGACCCGGAGAACCAGAAGCGCCCGCAGCACAACCTGAACCCGGCGCAGGCCCGCTGGACGGTGCTGTCCGCCCTGGACACCGCCACGGTGTCGTCCACCGACGGTCGCGGGGTGCGGCTGCTGCGGCGCGACCGCGAGCAGTTCTGGCAGTTGCTCGCGACGTCGCTGCGCCTGCACTTCACGCTCGCCCGGCGCTTCCCCGGTTTGCAGCGCCGCTACCTGGCGTCGTTCAAGCGGCTGACCGCCGTCGAACGCTGGAAGCGCGTTTTCGAGCAGTAGCTGAGCATTCCGCTGTGGCCGGGGTTCGCGGACCCCGGCCACACGCATGTTCAGGACCGCGGGATCGGGCGCTTCTCGGACGCGAGGCGTTCGAGGGGCGCGACCGCGCGCGTCGGATCAGGAAAGGCGGCGGTCTCGTCGCGCATCCGCCGGCCGCCGGGGGCCACCGCGCGCCGGCGACGTTCGGCGCAAGCGCGCCGCGGTCATCCGGCCGTGTCGGCCAGGCTCGGCGGAGACGGTGCGGCCCCCTCACCCAGGCGCTGGAACGCGATGAGCGAGGGGGCCGGGGACGAGGCTTAGCGCCAGGGTCGCTGATCAAATCTCACGAACAAGTCGACGACCCCACACAAAGCACGTCGCGGATCCGGACCAGGTCAGGGAAAGATGCCCTTCACCTCGTAGTCCGCCATCAATTCCTGACGCTGACGACCAGCTGGTACTTCCCGTCGTCGTTCCAGTCGTCGCACATGGCGCCGCCGACGTTGGGATTCTCGTTGACCTCGGCCAGGCGCTTGGAGCACTCCTCCTGGGTGAGGTTCTTGGCCCAGACCTCGTTGTGCCACCCCTCGGCGAGTGCGTTGCCCGCGCCCAGCACGGACACTCCGGCGGCGCACAGCACCAGGGTCGTGGCGATCTTCTTCAGTCGCATAACCGTTCCTCTCCAACTCGGAATCTCCTCCGCCGGGGCGTTGGTGACCGCCCCCGCGGTTTCTGTGCCCGTAAGACGTCCCGGTCCGGCTCCGGTTGCGCCGCGGGTTCACCAATGCCCGAACAGGAAACCGGCCTTCCCGAAGGGGCAGCGCCAGTCAGCAGCGCGTCGGCTCGCCGCGGTGACCCGACGAGCGCCTCGCCGCAGGGGATCAGGCACGGTTCCTGGTGGACACGCTCGTGATCGGCCATCGGTCGCGCTCCTCGAATGTGGAAATTCGTCGCCGCGACGCAGATCGCGGCCACGACACCGGCGAGCACCATCCTCAGCCGGGGGATTTCTTCCTCCACCGCCGAATGACGCCCTTCCGTCATTTTCAGACGCCAGGGTGTACAGGCCGTCCCGTTGCACCGTGCCCTCCCAGGCATAGGTGATGGCGCCGGCCGTGCAGAACGGGTTTCCGATGGCGTGCTCGGCGCGGATCACGGCCCTGAAATCGGTCGTCGCCTCCGGCGCCGGCTGATCACGGTCGGAGTGGGAACGGTGCGGACGCGTGTCGTGGCAGCCGTCGTGGTCCCGGCGACCTGCCCCGACGGGAGAGTCTCCCGGACGCGGTCGGTCGGCGGAGTTCCATGGGCTGTTCTCGCCGGAGGAGCGCTCAGAACTGGGCGACGTAGTCGATGGCGGCGCCAGTTCGCGGCAGGCGAGCGCCAGTTCCCGGCCCGCGGGCCACTCCTTACTCCTCCAGGTCGAGGCCGGGGACACTCGCGCGGCCGTCGCGGTGCCAGCCCGGCACGGTCCTCGTTTCCCTCGTCGGGTGCAGAGGGCGTTCAAGCACGTCCCAGCGGTACAGGCGGGCAACCTCCCGCGCCGGTTCGTCGCGGAGGTAGACCGGCAATTGCCGCTCGCGCACGAGCGTGCGCGCCGTGGCGAAGGGGCCGCCCGTGGCGAGGTCGTAGGTGATGTGGGCGGAGCCGTCCATGCTCGGCGGCGCGACCCGCCAGCCCGGTGGTTCGGCCGTGCCGTCGGCGAGTGACGCCGGGCGCAGGCAGGGGAACAGCAACGCCACCGGCCAGTCGAGCACCGCCGCGGTGCCGGTCGGCAGCAGCTCGGTCATCGGGGTGAGCCTCGGAGCACGTGGCGGGCGCACCGCGCCCAGCACGCGCACGACGTCGGCGCCCGCCGGCACCGCCAGCCGGACCTCCGCGCCCCGCGAAGGAGCGACGCGCTCCGTGGCCACGACAACGTGTTCCGCGGTGGCGAACACCGCCCTGACCTCGCCGCTGGTTCCGAAGACCACCGGCAGGCGGCCGTCGCGCTGCTCGTCGGCCAACCGGTACCAACCGTCTCCGAGTGCGGGGAGCAATCCCCGCGACGGGTCGGCCTCGACCGCGAGCACGTCAGCCAGCCCGCAGGTCGAGCCGCGCAGTGCGGCGGCGCTGTCCGCGGCGAACGTGTAGCCGCGTCCGGTCAGGCTCGCGCGCGCGAACGATCCGACTGTCAGCGACACCGTCGCCGCGACCAGCAGCACCGCCACCAGGGCCGGCGACGGTACACCGCGCGGCCAGCCGGGCCGACCGCCCGAGCGCCACGCCGCGGCCAGCGCCAGCACACCGGCGATTCCGAGCCCGCAGACCACGACGACGTCGGCGAGTCGCACGCCCGCGACCGCCGGCGCCATCGAGTTCCACGTCAGTCCGTGGTCGGAGACCCATGGCCACTTGTTCCACCCCGCCAGCACCACACCCGAAACGAGCGCGACGGCGGTGAGGCCGAGCACCAGCTCCCGGACGTCGCGGCCGGCCCGCCGACGCCACGCGTGCACGGACAGCACCAGGACGGCGGTGCCGACCCCGGCGAGGACGCCGAAGTGCTGGGTCCACTTGGTGGGGCTGAAGATCAGCACACCGAAGCACAGCGCGGTCGTCGCCGTGATGCGGACGGACGCCGCGCGGGCGACACCGGGCGGACGGCCGCGCAGCGCCCACCCGAGCAGTCCGAGCAGGGTCAGCAGCACCGGCGCGCGGCGGGCCAGCGCGCCCTGGAACGTCCCGGGTTCGAGCAGGCGGGCGTAGCGGACGTACTCCTGGAACCAAGGCAGGTCCCCGCCGACCAGCTTGCGGACCCGGATCGCCTCGACCACCGCCGCGAAGCTCTGGTCGGCGAACATCGGCAGCAGCACGGATGCGGTCGCCGCAGCGATGACCGCGACAGGTCCCGCCACCGCGGCACCTCCGGCGACGGTCGCAGCCCCCAAGGCCGCGCGCAGGTTGCGCAGCAGGGCAGGAGCGGCGACCACGACCGGCGCGAACGCCATCACGCCGTAGGGCGTGAGCGCGGTGGTCGCCCCGGCGACCACGAGCGCGACGGCGAACGGCCGGACGGCACGCGCCGCGACGGCGCGGTCCACCAGGCACAAGACCGCGAGCACACCGACCGCGGCCCACGGTTCGGGCCGCAGTCCGAGGTTGAACGGGAGCCACCAAGCCGCGAACAGCAGTGCGGCCGACCACGGCACCGCGCGGCTCCGCGCGAACCGGCCCAAGCGCGGGATCACGAAGCGCGACAACAGGATCCAGCACACCAGACCGAGCAGTGCGGACGGCACGCGAAGCCACAGCGGCGCGGTGGAGACCTGCGCCCACAGGTGGTGGACCTCGTAGAACCAGCCGAACGGGGCCTCCGGGGCGTTGAGCCAGCGGTAGGCGTTGCCGACGAAGCCGTTCTCGCCGCGGCCGCGCACGATGCCCGCGATGTAGCCGTCGTCGACCGTGACCGGACCGATCAACGCCCACGTGCCCAGCGTCGCTGCCACGGCGCAGTCGACCAACCGCGGCCGCCGATTCGCCCTCCCGCGCACCCGCCGGCCCGCGGGCAGCGCCACGAGCATGCACAGGAGCGCGAGCACGCAGCCGGCGCCGAGCGCGGTCTTCAGCCTGCTCGCGGTGGTCTGGAAGCGGGTGTCGGCGACGAGGTCGACGCTGATGCCCTCCGGCGTCGGGACCTGGGTGAAGATCCCCGACACCGCGGGCCGGACGTCACCCCGCACCGCCGCCATCGGCCGTCCGTCGAGGCGCAGCTCGGTGCGCTCGGGGTCGGAGGTCAGCGTCCAGCCGCACTCCCCCGGGGGCAACGGTGCTTCGGCGACGTGCGTGCCGTAGCTGGTGGCGCGCAGGAGGTCCCCGGTCACCTCGACGCGCAGCGCGGGCAGCGCGTCCGAGGTCGGCGGTGCGGTCGCCAGCACCGTGCCGTCGCCGCCGAGCCGCTCGATCGCCGCGCACGACCAGGACGCCCGCAGGCTCACCGGCTGGTACGGCATCAACGGAACCGCCGACGCCCCCGGTTCGCCCGGCCAGTGGTAGCTGATGACGGGTTGGTGCACCGGCGCGAACGGGAAGGCGACCGCGCACAGCAGCGCCACTGCGGCCGAGCCCCCGGCCAGAACCGCGCGGAGCCGCGCGCGCCGCCCTCCGGACGGCACCGACGGCACATTTTCCCGCTCTGGCAACGAAACCCGGGGCATCGACATCGGGTCAGGCTAGCCAGGTGCAGAGATCCCCGATCGTGTTAACCCGAGGAGCGAATTCGTCGTGCCCGTGACCGAGGAGCCGCGCTCGGGTGTCCCGGGGAGCGACGGGGACAACTGGACCGCCTCGGGAGACAGGATGGCAGCATGTCGGCATGCCTTCCGGTTTCGTCAAGTGGCTGAGGTCCCTGAGTCCCAGCGACCTCGCAGACCTCCTGCGGTCCCGGCCGGACTGTGCCTCGCCGCCACCAGGCTCGATCGACCAACTCGGCAACCGGCTCAACACGCCGTATTCGATCCAGATGGCGCTCGACGAGCTGGACCGGGAATGTCACGACGTCCTCTCGGGGGTGGTGCTCTCCGGGGATGGCAGCACGATCGAGGAGCTGGCACAGGCGCACGGGGTCGAGAGCACCTCGGACCTCGACCGCGGCTTGGCGGTCCTGCGGCGCAATGCTCTGGTTTGGCCCGGCGTGGACGGCGCCTTGCACCTCGCAGGGCCACTGCGGGGCTCGCTCGGCGCGCTCGGCCTCGGCCGCGGCCTGCAAACCCTGCTCAAGCCGTTTCCCGCCGATGAGCTCGGCTCGATCGCCGAAAACCTTGGACTCCGCAAGGGCAAGCGCAAGCAGCAGACCCTCGACGCGATCGAGGCATTCCTCTCCGATCCGGCCGAGGTCGCGGGCCTGTTGGCCCAAGCTCCGGCCGAGTGCCGCGAGATCGCCGAGAAGACCGCGTGGCACGGCCCCAACTGCGATCCGTTCCGCGGGACGCCTGCGGAGCGGGTGGCAGATCCGGTGTCGTGGCTGGTGACGCGAGCGCTACTGGTCCCGGTGGACCGATTCCACGTCCACGGTCCTTTCGAGATGCCCCGTGAGGTGGCGTTGGCGTTGCGCGGGGCCGACTACCACGCCCCGCTTCGCAAGCGACCGGACCTGCCGAAGGCCTCGGACGCCGGTACCGACGTGGTGGACCGGACTGCCGCGGTCGCGGCGGGCCGGTTCGTGGCGGGAGCCGCACGGTTGCTGGAGCACTGCGCGAAGACTTCCGTGTCACCGCTGAAGTCCGGCGGTGTCGGCGTTCGTGTCCTGAGCCAGTTGGGCAGGGCTCTTCACGCCGACGAACGCGAAGTCAGGCTGTGGCTGGAAGCGGCGGCGGGTGCCGAGCTGCTGTCGATCGACGGAGACGGGCACATCGTGCCTGCCGACAGCGCGGAGGAATGGCAGACCAGCGACCCCGCTGACCAGTACGCCGCGCTGGTCTCAGCGTGGTGGTGGCTGCCAGGCACACCGACGATGACGTACCTGGAGGACAAGCCCGGACCGGCGCTGGCGGGCGTGTCCGATGACATCGACCGCACACTCCGCCACGACCTGCTGGGGCAGCTCGCCGAAATTCCGGACGGGCACGCGGTGACCTCCACCGATGAGATCGACTCGCTGCTTGCCTGGCTGCGACCGGCGTTGTACGGCGACACCGAGAACATCGCCGCCCCGGCGAAGGTGACCTGGGCGGAGTGCGATGCCGCGGGCGTCACCGCCTCCGGCGCGCTGTCGTCGCTGGGCAGGTCGCTGCTGGCCGAGGACGGCGAACAGCTTCGCGCCGAGGCCGCACGACTGCTGCCCGCCGCGCAGCGATCCGCCGTGTTGCAGGCGGATCTGACCGCCGTGGTCCGGGGCACCCCGGACGCGAAGCTGACCCGGTCGCTTGATCTGCTGGCCGACCTGGAACGCCGGGACACCGCGTCCACCTGGCGGTTCTCGCCGTCCTCGATCCGGCGGGCATTCGACCAGGGCTGGACGGCCGGCGACGTGGTGGCCGAACTGGAGAGGATCTCGGACTCGACGATCCCGCAGCCGTTGCGTTACCTGATCGACGACGTCGCCCGTCGCTTCGGCGAGCTGAAGGTGACCACGGTGAAGTGCTGCGTCGTCGGGGACGAGGCCCTGCTCGCCGAGGTGAGCAGGCACAAGGCACTGGCGCCGCTGAACCTCCGGACGCTCGCGCCTACCGTGCTCGCCTCGGGCAAGGCGGCATCCGAGACGTTGGACAAGCTTCGCGCGGCGGGATACTCGCCGGTCCAGCAGGACGGCAACGGCAGCGTGCGGCTCGAACGCCACGCGGGCAAGCGCGGCGACAGCCGCAGCCGCAACCTCGCCCGGCCGCGACGAGCCGCCATCCCTCAGCGTGCCGAGCCGGACTTCGACCTGATCGCCAAGGCGCTGGTCAAGGGCACCGAGCCGCCACAGCCCGCGATCACGGGCCTGACGTCCCGGATCGATGAGTTGACCCACGAAGCGACACAGCTCGGTCCGGGCGAGATCCACGTTCTCGCGGACGCGCTTGCCCGCGAGAGCGCGGTGCACATCGAGTATGTCGACCAGACCGGGAAGCGCACCAGCCGTCCGGTCACACCGATCGACCTCGACCAGCGCTGGCTCGTCGCCTGGTGTCACATGCGCGACGACGAGAGGAACTTCCGCCTGGAGCGCATTCGGTCGGTGACCGCCATCGGATGACGGGTCAGCACTCCTGACGCAGGATTTCGGTGCAGTCCGGGCACGACGGCGAAGTGATCCAGTCCATCTCGGACGTTCGTGCCAATGGCACCTGCTGCCCGCACACGGTCGTCGCCGACGGCTCCCCTTCCCAGCGGCGGCCCCGGAAGGCGTGCCGGACGCCGCCGGGAGCGGTGGTGTGCTGGATCGGCTGCCAGAAGTGCCGGTTCGCCACGGGTCAGCTCCTCGGTGAAGCGGCGTGCTCGTCCAGCAGCGCCCAGCGCGCGGCCAGGTAGACGCGGCACGGCGACTTGGGACGTCGCCAAGGCTGCTGCCAGCGCCACAGAATCCGGGAACAGGCCGGGCATTCTCCGGAATCGTCCGGCTCGTGCTGCTCCATGAGAGTCCGCACGGCGGCGACCAGGTTCGGCATCTCAGTGCGGGCGGTCTCGCACACCGCGTGATCCTCACCGTGCCACGCGATGTCCGCCAGCATGTCGAGCCGACGGCGCAAGGATTCGTTGAGGTCTTTCAGGAACATGGACACCTGCCAGGGATTCGGAGGACGGGAGCCGCGCGGTCCGGCGCTGGGAGAGGTACCGGACCGCGCGGCACGCGGCGCGCGGTCGTGAGCTGGAGCCTCACTCGGGGTCACCGCACGCCGGCGGATGGCCACACCGCCGGGGGAGGAAGAACGGCGAAGCCAGCCGATCGGGGGATCTCCGGTTCACAGAGCCAACTTCGCTACGGTTTGGACGTACACCGCGTGCATCTCTTGGCCTTGCTCACCGGCAGGACCAAGATTAAGACCGTAAGTCAATTCTGTACATACACCTTTCTGGTGATGCTTCTGCTCGGAAGGACGGCGATGTCAACGCACTCCAGCTCCATCACCATGCAGCAACGCCAGCTCGGCAACGAGCTGCGCAAGCTCCGCGAGGCGGCCGGGATCACCCAGGAAGTTGCCTCCGAGCACCTGGGCAAGGCGCACAACAAGATCAGCCGCGTGGAGACCGCCAAGGTCGGGATCTCCGGCCTGGAGCTGGAAGCCCTGCTGTCGCTGTACAAGGCCAGCCCGAAGGACAAGGTGTGGTGCCGCGAACTCGCCAAGGGCGCCCGCCGCCGACGCGGTCGCCCGAAGGAGGCGACGCTCTACCGCGGGCCGAGGTGGTTCCGCGCGTTCCGCGACTTCGAGCAGAGCGCGACCGAGGTCATGATGGTCGGCTCGGAGGTACTGCCGGGAATCCTGCAGACCGAGGAGTACACGCGCAGCATCTTCGCCGGTCGCGGCGACGACCCGAACGGCAAGGACGTCGAGGACCACGTCCGCATTCGCAAGGAGCGGCAGGAACTGCTGACTCGCGAGGAAGCGTCGCACTTCTCGTTCGTGCTCAGCGAATCCGCGCTGCGGCGACAGATCGGCGATCCCGCGACCATGGCCGAGCAGCTCGACTACCTCGCGGAGGTCGCGCTACTGACCAACATCAACATCCAGGTCATCCCGTTCGACAAGCTGTCGTACGACGCAGTCGGCTCAGACTTCGTGATCTTCCGCTTCGACGACGACACCAGCACCGACATCGTCTACATCGAGATCTACGGCGACGCCATCTACATCGACAAGCCAGCGGAGGCGGTGCGCCGCTACAACGAGCTGCTGAGCAGGCTGTACGGCATTGCCTTGGGGCCGGTCGAATCGCGTAACTTCATCCGTGAGCTGGCAAGCCAGCTCGCTGGGAGATGAGCGAGGAAGGACTGAGCCGTATGGCCAACTCAGGCATCGACTGGGCAGACGTCCGATTCATCAAGTCGTCGTACAGCACCAACGACGGCGGCAACTGCGTCGAGATGGGCAGGCGCGCGAGCGTCATCGGCATCAGGGACTCGAAGCTGGCCTCCGCGAGCCCGGTGCTGGAGTTCCCCGCCACCGCGTTCCGCGCCTTCCTGACCGACGTCAAGGCAGGCACGTTCCGGTCCGCATGAGGTGAGCCGCGGGTGGCGGTCCGAGAGGCCGGACCGCCACCCACGGCAGCTCACACGACAGCCAGCGGCAGCGCGGTGGGGTGCACCGGCGAGGGGAGCTGCGAGTCGCCCATCAGATGGGCGTCGACGGCGTTGGCCACCGAGCGGCCCTCCGCGATGGCCCACACCACGAGCGAGGCGCCCCGGTGGGCGTCACCGCAGACGAAGACGCCGGGGGCGCTGGTCTCCCAGTTCGACCCGCACCCGATGGTGCCCTTCTTCGTCAGCTCGATGCCGAGCCCGTCGAGCAGGTCCATGTGCTCGACGCCCTCGAAGCCGATCGCCAGCAGCGCCAGGTCGCACGGCAGCTCCTCGACCTCGTCGGACACCGGCACGACCTGCCTGCGCCCGTCGACGCGCTCGACCTTCACCTGCCGCAGCCGCACGGCCCGCACGTTGCCCTCGTCGTCGCCGACGAACTCCTCCACCGCCACCGCGAACTTGCGCTCGCCGGCCTCCTCGTGCGCGGGGTAGGTGCGCAGGATGTAGGGCCAGGTCGGCCACGGCGAGATGTCGTCGTCACGGCTGGTCGGCGGCTGCGGGTAGTTGTCGAGCTGGGTCACGCTCAGCGCGCCCTGCCGGTTGGCGGTGCCGTAGCAGTCGGCACCGGTGTCGCCGCCGCCGATGATGATGACGTGCTTGCCCTCCGCCGAGATCGACGTCGGACCGTCGCCCTCGCACTCCTTGTTGGCCGGGACCAGGTGCTCCATCGCCAGGTGCACGCCGTTCAGCTCGCGCCCGCCCACGTTGCGGTCGTCGCGACCGCGCAGCGCACCGACGGCGAGCACGACGGCGTCGTAGCCGGCGCGCAGCTCCTCCACCGTGAGGTCGACGCCGACCTCGCAGCCGGTGATGAACTTCGTGCCCTCCGAACGCATCTGCGCCAGGCGCCGGTCCAGGACGGACTTCTCCATCTTGAACTCGGGGATGCCGTAGCGCAGCAGCCCGCCGATGCGGTCGTCACGCTCGAAGACGGTCACCTCGTGCCCGGCGCGGGTGAGCTGCTGGGCCGCGGCCAGCCCGCCCGGCCCGGAGCCGACGACCGCGACCCGCTTGCCGGTGGCCAGCTCGGCGAGCTGCGGCTCGACGTAGTCGTTCTCCCAGCTCACCTCCGCGATGGCCTCCTCGACCCGCTTGATGGCCACCGGACCACCGGCGTCGGGCGAGATCGACAGCACGCAGCCCGCCTCGCACGGCGCCGGGCACAGCTTGCCGGTGAACTCCGGGAAGTTGTTGGTCGCATGCAGCCGCTCGGACGCCTGGTCCCACTGGCCGCGGCGGACCATGTTGTTCCACTCCGGGATCAGGTTGCCCAGCGGGCACCCCGCCGAGCCGGAGTGGCAGAACGGGATTCCGCAGTCCATGCAGCGGGCCGCCTGCCTGGAGGTCTCGGCCTTGCGGTCCTCGGTGGACAGCGAGGCGTAGACCTCGTACCAGTCGCCCAGCCGCTCGTCGGCGGGACGCTTCGGCGCGTCGGCCCGGGAGTACTTGAGAAAGCCCTGCGGGTCAGCCACGGGAAGCCTCCATGATCGCCTCGTCGACGTCGCGGCCCTCGGCCCTGGCCAGCCGCATGGCCTCCAGGACGCGCTGGTAGTCGCGGGGCATCACCTTGGTGAACGCCGCGGAGCGCCGCGGCCAGTCGCCCAGCAGCGAGGCCGCGACCGTCGAGCCGGTCAGTTCGTGGTGCCGCCGCACGATCTCGTGCAGCCACTTCAGGTCCTTGGCGCTGGGCCGTTCCAGGTCCACCATCGCGGTGTTGACCCGAACCGGGTCCAGGTCGAGCACGAAGGCGGTACCGCCGGACATCCCGGCCGCGACGTTGCGCCCGGTGCCGCCCAGCACCACCGCCGCGCCGCCGGTCATGTACTCGAAGGCGTGGTCGCCCGCGCCCTCGGCGACCAGGGTCGCGCCGGAGTTGCGGACGCAGAACCGCTCGCCGACCTTGCCGCGCAGGAAGACCTCGCCGCTGGTGGCGCCGTAGCCGATCACGTTGCCCGCGATGACCTGGTCCTCGGCGGCGAACGAGGAGTCCGGGTGCGGGCGCACCACGATCCGGCCGCCCGACAGGCCCTTGCCGACGTAGTCGTTGGCGTCGCCGACCAGGTCCAGTGTGACCCCCGACGGCAGGAACGCGCCCAGCGACTGCCCGGCCGAGCCGTCCAGCTCGACGTGGATCGTGTCGTCGGGCAGGCCCTCCCCGCCGTAGCGGCGGGTGACCTCGGCGCCCAGCAACGTGCCGACGGTGCGGTTGACGTTGCGCACCGGCAGCTGCAACCGCAGCGGGTGGGCGTCCTCCAGCCCGGCCTCGGCGAGCTGGATCAGGGTGCGATCCAGCGCCAGGTCCAGGCCGTGGTCCTGCTCGCGCACCCGGCGCCGCACCGGCGAGTACGGGGTCTCGGGCACCGCGAACACCGGACCGAGGTCCAGGCCGCGGCCCTTCCAGTTCTCCACCGCCTCGTCGGTGCGCAGCGCCTCGACCTGGCCGATCGCCTCGTCGAGCGTGCGGAAGCCCAGCTGGGCCAGGTACTCGCGCACCTCCTGGGCGATGAACTCGAAGAAGTTCACCACGTGGTCGGCCTGGCCGGTGTAGCGCTTGCGCAGCTCCGGGTTCTGGGTGGCGACCCCGACCGGGCAGGTGTCGAGGTGGCAGACGCGCATCATGATGCAGCCCTCGACCACCAGCGGCGCGGTGGCGAAGCCGTACTCCTCGGCGCCCAGCAGCGCCGCGATGACCACGTCGCGGCCGGTCTTCATGCCGCCGTCGACCTGCACCGTGATGCGGTCGCGCAGACCGTTGAGCAGCAGCGTCTGCTGGGTCTCGGCCAGCCCGATCTCCCAGGGCGTGCCCGCGTGCTTCAGCGACGTCAGCGGCGCAGCACCGGTGCCGCCGTCGTGACCGGAGATGAGCACGACGTCGGCGTGGGCCTTGCTCACGCCCGCCGCGACCGTGCCGACGCCGACCGAGCTGACCAGCTTGACGTGCACCCGCGCCTGGTCGTTGGCGTTCTTCAGGTCGTGGATGAGCTGGGCGAGGTCCTCGATCGAGTAGATGTCGTGGTGCGGCGGCGGCGAGATCAGCCCGACGCCCGGCGTGGAGTGCCGGGTCTTGGCGATCCACGGGTAGACCTTGTGCGCCGGGAGCTGGCCGCCCTCGCCGGGCTTGGCGCCCTGGGCCATCTTGATCTGGATGTCGCTGGCGTTGACCAGGTACTCGCTGGTGACGCCGAAGCGGCCGGAGGCGACCTGCTTGATGCCCGAGCGGCGCTCGGGGTCGTAGAGCCGGTCGGCGTCCTCGCCGCCCTCGCCGGAGTTGGACACCCCGCCGATGCGGTTCATCGCGATCGCCAGCGTCTCGTGCGCCTCGGCGGAGATGGCGCCGTAGCTCATGCCCCCGGTGGCGAAGCGCTTCATGATCTCCGAGGCCGGCTCGACCTCGTCGATGTCGATCGGCTCGCGATTGCTCCGCAGCCCGAACAGGCCGCGCAGCGTGCCGCCCTCGGTGGCCAGACGGTCGCATTCGGCCGTGTACTTGCGGAACACGTCGTAGCGGCGGGTCTTGGTGGCGTGCTGGAGCAGGAACACCGTCTCCGGCGTGAACAGGTGCAGCTCGCCCTCGCGGCGGTAGGAGTACTCGCCGCCGCTCTCCAGCCTGCGGTGCACCCGCGCGGCCGGGTTGTCCGGGTAGGCGCGGCGGTGCCGCTGCGCGACCTCCTCGGCCAGCACGTCCAGCCCGACGCCGCCGAGCTTGGAGGTGGTGCCGCGGAAGTAGGAGTCCACGAGCTCCTGCGACAGCCCGACGGCCTCGAAGACCTGGGCGGCGGTGTAGGCGCCGACGGTGGAGATGCCCATCTTGGACATCACCTTCAGCACGCCCTTGACCAGCGCCTGCACGTAGTTGCCGATCGCCACCCGCGGCCGGATGCCGCTGATCTGGCCGGTGGCGATCATGTCCTCGATCGCCTCGAAGGCCAGGTACGGGTTGACCGCGGCGGCACCGTAGCCGAGCAGCGCGGCGATGTGGTGGACCTCGCGGGCGTCACCGCTCTCGACCACCAGCGCGACCCGCAGCCGCTCCTTGGTCCGCACCAGGTGGTGGTGCACCGCCGACACCAGCAGCAGCGACGGGATCGGCGCCATCCGGTGGTCGGAGTCGCGGTCGGAGAGCACCAGCACGCGCGCCCCGGCGGCGATTGCCTCCGACGCCTCCTGGCGGACCCGCTCGATCGCCTCCTCCAGCGCCGCGCCGCCACCGTCCACTTCGTACAGTCCGGACAGGACGGTGCAGGCGAACCCCGGAAGGTTGCCGTCGGTGTTGATGTGGATGAGCTTGGCCAGCTCGTCGTTGTCGATCACCGGCGCGGGCAGCACCACGTGCCGGCACGACGCCGCCGACGGCTCCAGCAGGTTCTGCTCGGGGCCCATCACCCGCGCCACCGAGGTGACGATCTCCTCGCGGATGGCGTCCAGCGGCGGGTTGGTGACCTGCGCGAAACCCTGCACGAAGTAGTCGTAGAGCAAACGCGAGCGCTTCGAGAGCGCGGCGGGCGGGGTGTCCGAGCCCATCGACCCCAGCGGCTCGGCGCCCTTCTGCGCCATCGGCGCCAGCAGCAGCGCCAGCTCCTCCTCGGTGTAGCCGAAGGTGAGCTCGCGGCGCACCACCGACTCGTGGCTCTGCACGACGTGCTCGCGGTCGGGCAGGCTGTCGAGGTTGAGCAGCCCGGCGTGCAGCCACTCGTCGTAGGCGTGCGAGCCGGCCAGCTCGGACTTGATCTCCTCGTCGTCGACGATGCGGCCCTGCTCGGTGTCGACCAGGAACATCCGGCCGGGCTGCAGGCGGCCCTTGGCCACGACCTCCTCCGGCTTGAGGTTGAGCACGCCGGACTCGCTGGCCAGCACCACCCGGTCGTCGGCGGTCTGCCACCAGCGCGCCGGACGCAGGCCGTTGCGGTCCAGCACCGCGCCGACCAGGCTGCCGTCGGTGAAGGTCACGCACGCCGGGCCGTCCCACGGCTCCATCAGGCTGGCGTGGAACTGGTAGAAGGCCTTGCGGGCCGGGTCCATCTCGGCGTGGTTCTCCCACGCCTCCGGGATCATCATCAGCACCGCGTGCGGCAGGCTGCGCCCGCCCAGGTGCAGCAGCTCGAGCACCTCGTCGAACGACGCGGAGTCCGAGCCGTCCTCCGAGCAGATCGGGTACAGCCGCGAGAGGTCGCCGGGGATCAGGTCCGAGGCCAGCAGCGCCTCGCGGGAGCGCATCCGGTTGCGGTTGCCGCGGATGGTGTTGATCTCGCCGTTGTGGGCCACGAACCGGAACGGGTGGGCCAGCGGCCACGACGGGAAGGTGTTGGTCGAGAACCGGCTGTGCACCAGGGCGATGGCGCTGGTGAACCGTTCGTCGCCCAGGTCAGGGAAGAAGGCGGGCAGCTGCTCGGTGGTCAGCATCCCCTTGTAGACCATGGTCCGGCTCGAAAGCGACGGGAAGTACAGCTCCATGCCCTCGCGGGAGGCCTCCCGCTCGGCGCGCTTGCGCAGGCAGAACGCCAGCCGGTCCAGCTCGGCGCCGACTCGGCCGTCCTCGGCGGCCACCAGCAGCGTGCTGAAGTGCGGCATGCAGCCCAGCGCGGTCTGGCCGACCCCGGCGGCCTCCGGCGCGATCGGCACCGCGCGCCAGCCGAGGACCCGCAGGCCCTCCTCGCCCGCGATCCGCTCGACCAGCTCCACCGCGCGGGCACGCTCGCCCGCGTCGGCGGGCAGGAAGGTCATACCGGCCGCGTAGCGCTGCTGCCCGGACTCGTCGGGCTCCGGCAGCCGCACCCCTGCCTCGGCCCGCAGCAGCTCGTCGGGGAGCTGGAGCAGGATGCCCGCACCGTCACCGCTGGTGGGTTCGGCGCCCGCGGCGCCGCGGTGTTCGAGATTCGCCAACGCGGTCAGGGCATCGGTGACGATGCCGTGCGAACGCCGGCCGCGGATGTCGGCGACCATGGCGACACCACAGGAATCCTGTTCCGCGGCGGGGTCGTAGAGACCCTGCCGGGCGGGAATGGCAGAGAAGACCACTGCGCAGACCTCCCTAGTCGTACCGCGTGCTCAAGTCAGGTGAGACTTCGACTTCTGGGCACGGGACGACGCTGGCCCGCTCATGACCATCCGGAGATCGCAAGAGGTCCGGGCGGAATGAGTCGCCCGTCGCATCCGGAGTTGTTCAAAATACTTTAACAGTCAAGATACCCAGAAGCAGCACTCTGGGAGTGATGCTGACCATCTTGTCCGCACCGGCATCCTTCGGTTAACCGAGGAGTCGCCGGCACACCGGTTTGCACACTTCGTCACCAAATCTAACCGCTGCGTCGCGATCCGCACAGCCCCAGTGCGCCAGGACACCCCCGCTGGGACGTGCCCGTCGATCGTTTACTGATATCTTTCCAGCTCAGGGTAGCCGTGGTCGGGTGCCCGCGGACGCCAGCGGAAGCGAAACCCGGTGCGAACCCGGTGCTGTGCCGCAACTGTGATGGTCCCGGCGCAGCCCGGGGCCGAGCCAGGCCGCCTTGCGCGTGGCGTCGATGTCCGCCACTCCCGGTGCAGGGGTGCGACGTCGGCCCCCCGGCGTCGGACCGCACCGGCCGAACCGAGGGAAGTCATGACCGGGTTCCGCCGCCTCGCCGCGTTGCTGCTCGCCGCGCTCGCCCTGCTCGCCGGGGCCACAGCCTGCGCCACCCGTCCCCCGGCCGCCGACCCGCCCGGCCCGGTCGACGACCCGGCTTCGGCGTTCCCGGCGAAGGTGCAGATCCCCGGCCAGGAACCCGTGACGCTGCCCCAGCAGCCCAAGCGCATCGTCTCCCTCTCGCCCACCGCCACCGAGACCCTCTACGCCGTGGGCGCGGGCGACCAGGTCGTGGCCGTGGACCAGTTCTCCGACTTCCCCGCGCAGGCGCCGCGCACCGAGCTGTCGGCGCTGAACTCCGACGCGGCCGCCATCGGCGGGCAGAACCCCGACCTGGTGATCGCGCCGGACAACGCGACCGAGCTCGCCGAGGGCCTGCGCGCGCTCGACGTGCCGGTGCTGCTGACCCCGGCGCCCGCGAGCCTGGACGACGCCTACCGCCAGATCGAGGTCATCGGCCAGGCGACCGGGCACACCAAGGCCGCCAAGGACCTCGCCGGACGGATGCGTTCGGACATCGAACGCCTGGTGGAGTCGACCCCCAAGCCCCCGCGCCCGCTGACCTACTACCACGAGGTCAGCCCCGACCACTACACCGCGACCTCGCAGAGCTTCGTCGGCAGCGTCTACGCGCGGTTCGGCCTCATCAACATCGCCGACCCGGCGGGCGGGCCGTTCCCGCAGCTGTCCGAGGAGCACATCGTGCAGGCCAACCCGGACCTGATCTTCCTGGCCGACACCAAGTGCTGCCAGGTCACCGCCGCCGCGGTCGCCGCGCGCCCGGGCTGGAACGCGCTGACCGCCGTCCGGGAGGGCCGCGTCGTCGAGCTGGACGACGACACCGCCGGGCGCTGGGGCCCGCGCGTGGTCGACCTGGTCCGCTCGATCAGCGAGGCCGTGAAGAAGACGCAGCACGGCTGATGCCCGTCACCGCGTTGCCGCGCACGCGGCTGCGCCCGTCCCACCTCCTGCTCGGCATCGCGGCCCTGCTGCTGTGCGTGCTGCTGGCGGTGCTCACCGGTGCCGCCGAGCTCGGCTGGCAGCGGGTGCTCGGCGAGCTGGTGGCGCAGGTCACCGGCGGCGTCTCCCCGCTGTCGGAGCGCGAGGCGGCGATCCTGTGGCAGCTCAGGGTGCCGCGGGTGGTGCTGGGCGCGCTGGTCGGCGCGGCGCTGGCGGTCTCCGGCGCGGCCTTCCAGGGCGTGTTCCGCAACCCGCTGGCCGACCCCTACCTGCTGGGCTCGGCCGCCGGCGCCGGGCTCGCGGTCACCACCGTCATCGCCGTCGCGCCGGAGCTGGCCGGCGGCATGTCGGTGCCGCTGCAGGTCGCGGCCTTCGCCGGAGCGCTCGGCGGGGTCGGGCTGACCTGGGCGGTGGGCCGGGTCTCCGGCGCCGACGCGGCCACGCTCGTGCTCGCGGGTGTCGCGGTGGGCGCGTTCCTCACCGCCGGGCAGACCTTCGTCCAGCAGCTGCGCCTGGAGTCGCTGGAGCAGGTCTACATGTGGATCCTCGGCAGGCTGACCACCACCGGCTGGCGGGAGGTGCTGCTGGTGCTGCCCTACCTCGCGGTCGCGGTGGTCGTGCTGTGCCTGTGCGGGCGGCTGCTGGACCTGCTGGGCACCGGCGACGAGGAGGCCGCGGCGCTGGGCGTGCGCCCGGGCCGGGTGCGCGCGCTGGTGCTGGTCGCGGCGTCGCTTGCCACCGCGGCGGCGGTGTCGGTGGCCGGGCTGATCGGTTTCGTCGGACTCGTGGTGCCGCACCTGGTGCGGCTGGCCGCGGGCAGCGGCTACCGGGTGATCGTGCCGCTGTCGCTGCTGTTCGGCGGCGCGTTCCTGGTGCTGGCCGACATGCTCGCGCGCACCGTGATGGCGCCCGCCGAGCTGCCCATCGGCGTCATCACCGCGTTCACCGGAGCGCCGTTCTTCGCCGTGCTCCTCTACGCCAGGAGGACCGCTTGAGCAGCCTCCAGACCCACGGCCTCTCGGCCGGGTACCGCCGCACCACGGTCGTCTCCGACGTGTCGGTCACCGTGGACAGCGGCGGCTGGCTTGGCATCATCGGCCCCAACGGCTCCGGCAAGTCCACCCTGCTCAAGGCGGTGGCGGGGCTGGTGCGGCACGAGGGGCGCGTGGTGGTCGACGGCCGCGCGGTGGCCGGGCTGCGCCGCCGCGAACGCGCGCGGCTGGTCGGCTACGCCCCGCAGATCCCGCAGTTGCCGGTCGGCATGACCGTCACCGACTACGTGCTGCTCGGCCGGACGCCGCACCTGGGGCCGCTGGGGCGGGAGGGCGCCAGGGACCTGGAGGTCGTCGGCGGCTTCCTGGAGCGGCTGGACCTCGACCGGCTCGCCGACCGGCAGCTGGCGACCCTCTCCGGCGGCGAACGCCAGCGCACCGTGCTGGCCCGCGCCCTGGCGCAGCAGGCGGGCGTGCTGCTGCTCGACGAGCCCACGACCGGACTCGACGTCGGACACGCGCAGGCGCTGCTGGACCTGGTCGACGAACTGCGACGGGAGCTCGGCACCACGGTCGTCATGACGCTGCACGACCTGACGCTGGCCGCGCAGTACGCGGAGCGGCTGCTGCTGCTCGACGGCGGCCGGGTCGCCGCCGAGGGCACCCCTGGCGAGGTCCTGACCCCTGCGACGCTCTCCGAGCGCTACACGGCGCGCGTCACCGTCCTGCACACGCCCGACGGCAGCCCCGTCATCGCCCCGGTCCGCGGCTGAGAGGCCCCGCGGCGACCCGCACGCGCCACCTCTTGACCGCCCCGGCGTGTCCCGGCGGGCAGGCTCGCCACCGAAGCCGCGCGCCGCGCCGCGGCTCCGCCGCTCGCGGCGCTAGCTCCGGCTCTCGCCGTCGCCGTTGGCGCGCTGCGCCTCCGCCTCCGGCTGCCCGCTCCCGGCCTCCGGCCGGTCGCGCTGCGCCTCCGCCTCGGCGGCGTCCGCGCCGCCGGCCCGCCGCTCGCCGTCCGCGGCTTCGCCGCCGGCGGTCTCCTCCGAGGCCGCGGCGTCGTCGGACCGAGCCTCCGGCTCGTCCTCCTCGCCCGGCCTCGGCTTGCCGAGCAGCCGCGCCGGGTCCTCCCGCTTGCCGCGCACGACCAGCAGGTAGACCACGGCGAGGGCGAAGACGAGGACCGAGGTGAAGACGTTGATCCGGATGCCGAACAGCGGCGTGGCCTCGTCGGTGCGCATCAGCTCGATCCAGAACCGGCCCGCGGTGTACCCGGCGACGTAGAGCGCGAAGACGCGGCCCCGGCCCATCCGGAACTGGCGGTCGGCCCACACGATGAGCAGGCAGACGCCGACGTTCCACAGCAGCTCGTAGAGGAAGGTCGGGTGCACGACCGCGATCGGGTTGTGGTCGGCGGCGACTCCGGCGATCGGGTCGGAGAGGCCGGTCGCCGGGTCGATGCGCCGGTAGATCTCCAGGCCCCAGGGCAGCGTGGTCGGGCCGCCGTAGAGCTCCTGGTTGAACCAGTTGCCGAGGCGGCCGATCGCCTGGGCGAGCACGAGACCGGGCGCGACCGCGTCGGCGAACGCGGGCAGCGGGACGCCGCGGCGGCGGCAGCCGATCCAGGCGCCGACGGCGCCGAGGGCGACCGCGCCCCAGATACCGAGGCCGCCTTCCCAGACCTTGAGGGCGTCCAGCGGGTTGCGGTCCGGCCCGAAGTATTTGTGCCAGTCGGTGGCCACGTGGTAGAGCCGACCGCCCACCAGGCCGAACGGCACCGCGAACACCGCGATGTCGACGACCGTGCCCTTGCGGCCTCCGCGGGCGACCCAGCGCCGGTCGCCCCACAGGATCGCCACGACGATGCCTGCGATGATGCACAGCGCGTACGCGCGCAGGGGGAACGGGCCGACGTACCAGACCCCCTGGTCGGGGCTGGGGATGTTGGCCAGGAAGGCCGTCGCCGATGCGGGAACCGGGGCAGTCACGTCCCCAACCGTATCTGGCGCCCGGGTGGCGGCGGACGGTGGACCGGCCTAGCCGATAGCCAGTCGTGACCCCGGTGACCTGCCGATGACGCGCACGCGGCGATTGCGGAAACAGAACCGCGACCGGGCCGCCGCGGTGGGCAATCCAATCGAGTCATTTCCGGACGCGACCCGGGCAATCACATCCCGCACAAACGCCGGTTGCCTGCCTCCCCGCGGGAAACAGGCAACCGGGAATGGCGTTCGATCAGTGGTGGAACCCGAAGCGGTGGTCGTGCTTGTGGTGGTCGTGCTTGTCGTGGTCGTGGTGCCCGGTGCCCCACTTGGCGCGGTCGCACGCGTTGGTGGCGTGCCACGGGGCCACGTGGAGGTCGAGCAGCTTGTTCTTGCACTCCTCCCACCACTTGGCCTCGCCGGCCTCGCACGCCCACTTGAACGGGCGGTGCTTCTCGCCCCACACGTCGTAGTGCTCGGTGGCCAGGTAGTCGAGGCAGTGGGCAACCCTGGCCTGGGCCGGGGCCGCGAGGCCCAGCAGCATGCCGCCCGCGAAAGCAGTGCTGACCACGCCCGCGCACACCTTGCGCATAATCGAACTCATGGAGCTTCCTTTCTCGACCATCCCGAAATGGCATTGCGTCCATGATGTTGCGCCCGAAATTGCATGATCGCCATTACGCGGCGACCTGATCAACGGCATTTCGGTGAAAATCGGCGCTGAAACAACTTCGAATATGACCGGCCGCAGACGAAATTGTTCACACTTCGGTTTCCGGTGCACCCGAACATGCAGTCGCGGAACCCGGCGCGAACACGGTGAGTCGGCGTTCGCTCCCTCCACGGGAGGAAGAGTGGTCACCCTGAGGGTTGGACATTCCCCGGCAGAGGCTGAGGCGGGAAACGCACTCACCGGTAACCATCCCGGAGCGGCGTCGCGTCGAGGCGCGCTGAACAGGCGCAGTGACGTAGGCACAGGATCGCGCACCCGCGCACTGACGTAGGCGCACGAGTCGCACACCGCGCGCCTGCCGTCGGCGCAGGAGTCGCACACGCGCGCGCGCACTGCCGTCAGCGCATCAGCACACCGCGTGTCCGAAGCTCCGCACATGCGTCCACGAAGATCTGCCCACCGTGTGCCGCAGGCCTGCACACTCACCGATCACGGGCCGGCAGCCCTCCGGCCGCCGTTCCCGGTGGGGTCAGCGGGCGCGAACGCCCCTGGCCAGCTCCGAGGCCAGTGCCCGCACGCCCTCGACGCCCTCTCGCTCGGCGCGGTCGACGAACGCCGAGCCGACGATGACGCCGTCGGCGAAGCCGGCGACCTGCGCGGCGTGCTCGCCCGAGCGCACGCCCAGACCGACGCCGATCGGCAGGTCGGTGTAGGCGCGGGTGCGCTTGACCAGCCCCTCCGCCGCGGCGCCGACGGACTCGCGCGCGCCCGTCACGCCCATCACCGAGGCCGCGTAGACGAACCCGGTGGTCGCCTTGGTGGTCATCGCCAGCCGCTGCTCGGTCGACGACGGCGCCACCAGGAAGATCCGGTCGATGCCGTGCTCGTCGGTGGCCGCGATCCAGTCCTCGGCCTCGTCCGGCACCAGGTCCGGGGTGATGACCCCGAGCCCGCCCGCGGCCTTGAGGTCGCGGGCGAAGGCGTCCACGCCGTAGTGGTGCACCGGGTTCCAGTAGGTCATCACCGCGGCGTTGCCGCCGCCGGAGGCGACCGAGGAAACGACGTCGAACAGGTCGCGCACCCGGAAGCCGGCGCGCCGCGCCCGGTCGCTGGCGGCCTGGATGGTCGGGCCGTCGATCACCGGGTCGGAGAACGGCAGGCCGACCTCGACGATGTCGCAGCCCGGCTCGTCACCGGTGCCCGACAGCATCGCGTCGAACAGCTCCTTCGAGCCCTCCACGGTCGGGTAACCGGCCGGGAGGTAGCCGATGAGCGCCGCGCGCCCCTCCTGCTTGCAGGAAGCGAAAACGTCGTGGAGGCTCACCGGGCCTTCTCCTGTTCCGCCTCGTCGACGAGGCCGAAGTACTTCGCGGCGGTGTCCATGTCCTTGTCGCCGCGACCGGACAGGCTCACCAGGATGACCGCCTCCGGGCCGAGCTCCTTGCCGAGCTCGATCGCGCCGGCCAGGGCGTGCGCGGACTCGATCGCCGGGATGATGCCCTCGGTGCGCGAGAGCAGCTGGAAGGCCTGCATCGCCTCGTCGTCGGTGACCGCGCGGTACTCGGCGCGGCCGGAGTCCTTGAGGTAGGAGTGCTCCGGCCCGACGCCGGGGTAGTCCAGGCCCGCCGAGATCGAGTACGCCTCGGTGATCTGGCCGTCGTCGTCCTGCAGCAGGTACGAGCGCGCTCCGTGCAGCGTCCCGGGGGTGCCCTGGGTCAGGGTCGCGCCGTGCTCGCCGCTGTCCAGGCCGTGGCCCGCGGGCTCGAACCCGACCAGCCGCACGTCCGGGTCGTCGATGAAGCCGTGGAAGATGCCGATGGCGTTGGAGCCGCCGCCCACGCACGCGGCGACGACGTCGGGCAGCCTGCCGGTCAGCGCCAGCGCCTGCTCGCGGGCCTCCTCGCCGATGACCCGGTGGAAGTTGCGGACCATGACCGGGAACGGGTGCGCGCCGGCCGCGGTGCCCAGCAGGTAGTGGGTGTCCTCGACGTTGGTGACCCAGTCGCGCAGCGCCTCGTTGATCGCGTCCTTGAGGGTGGCCGAACCGGCGGCGACCGGGATGACCTCGGCGCCGAGCAGCCGCATCCGGGCCACGTTGAGCGCCTGGCGCTTGGTGTCGACCTCGCCCATGTAGATGACGCATTCGAGGCCGAGCAGCGCGCACGCGGTCGCCGTGGCGACGCCGTGCTGGCCGGCACCGGTCTCGGCGATCACCCGGTGCTTGCCCATCCGCTTGACCAGCAGCGCCTGCCCGAGCACGTTGTTGATCTTGTGCGAGCCGGTGTGGTTGAGGTCCTCGCGCTTGAGCAGGATCCGCGCGCCGCCCGCGTGCTCGGAGAAGCGCTCGGCCTCGGTCAGCAGCGAGGGCCGCCCCGCGTAGTCGCGCAGCAGGCGGGCCAGCTCGTCGACGTACTCCGGGTCGTGCTGGGCCTTCTCGTACTCGGCGGCCAGCTCGTCCTGGGCGGCGATCAGCGCCTCCGGCATGAACCGGCCGCCGTAGGGTCCGAAGTGCCCGCGCTCGTCCGGGTCGTGGCCTTCCGGCACGGGTTTGCCCGGGCGGTGGGCGTGCGCGGTGTCCGCGCCGCTTGCGGGTGTCATCACTGCTCTCCTTCGGCTCGCGCCCACGACGTCTGCACAGGTGGATGGCCCTTCGGCGAACCGGTCCCCACCGTACTCGGGGACCGGCGCCGGGCACCGGCCAGGGCCGGTTCCTTGATCACCTGCTGGGGCGCGGGCAGGCCGGGTGGGAACCCGCGGTGACCAGCTGCGTCACCGCCGTGCGCGGGTTGTCGCTGGTGACCAGCCCCTCCCCGACGAGCACCGCGTCGGCGCCCGAACCGGCGTAGGCCATCAGGTCGCTCGGGCCACGAACACCCGATTCAGCGACCTTGAGCACCTCGACCGGCAGCCCGGGGGCGATCCGGCCGAAGACGTCCCGGTCCACCTCCAGGGTGTGCAGGTTGCGGGCGTTGATGCCGATGACCTTGGCACCGGCCTCCAGCGCGCGGTCGGCCTCCTCGGCGGTGTGCACCTCGACCAGCGCCGTCATGCCCAGCGACTCGACCCGGTCCAGCAGCGCCTCCAGCGCCACCTGCTCCAGCGCGGCCACGATCAGCAGCACCATGTCCGCGCCGTGCGCGCGGGCCTCGTGCACCTGGTAGGGGCTGACGATGAAGTCCTTGCGCAGCAGCGGCGCGCTCACCTTGGCGCGCACCGCGTCGAAGTCGGCCAGCGAGCCGCCGAAGCGGCGCTGCTCGGTGAGCACGCTGATCACGCGCGCCCCGGCCGCGGCGTAGTCGGCCGCCAGCTCGGCGGGCTCGGCTATGTCGGCGAGCTCGCCCTTGGACGGGCTGCGCCGCTTGACCTCGGCGATCACGCCCACGCCCGGGGCGTGCAGCGCGGCCATGACGTCCCTCGGCGGTGGAGCCGCCGCGGACCGCTGCTTGATCTCGTCGAAGGGAATCGTCGATTCCCGGACGGCCAGGTCCTCGCGAACACCGTCGATGATGGATTCCAGAACGCTCACGCGAACACCTCGCAGGCCGTGCCCCGACTACTCACCCGCAGGTTGTTGTATGCGCAGATGAACTCATTGCGCTCGATCACGACACTCCCCTTCCCGCCGTGCCGTCGCATGGCCGATGCTAAACCCGCCCTGTCCGGCCTCCGCCGAAGGGGTGGAACAACGTCCCTGCACAGCAAGGACCTTCGGCCCTTGCGCGGTGCCTACGAGCACCACCTGAACCGTTCCCGGACCTCGCCTGGACGGGTGAGTCAGCGGTCCTTGTCGACCGTCGGGTCCCGTCCCTCGTCGAGTGCGTCCCACAGCTTGCGGTCGGGGTCCCGGCTCTCGCGCCGGGCCTCGCCCGGTGCCGAGTACTTCGCCCCCATCGCCGGCATCCGGCCCGCGCGCGACACGACCAGCGCGCCCGCCACGACGAGCAACGCGGCCGCGGCCGACATGAGCAGCGGACCCGCCGGGTTCGAGGCGAACCCGCCGACCGGGACGCTGCCCGGCGGCACCTTCGGCCCCGCGTAAGCGAACCAGCCCCCGAGATGCCAGTCGACCGCGCGCCACACCAGCATGCCGCCCTCGGCCAGCACGAGCAGGCCGATCAGCCGTCGCAGCCAGCCGCCGGTGGCCAGCACCGCCGCGATGGCGGCGAGCGTGGCCAGCGCGAGCGGCACCAGCTCCGGCCGCAGGGCGCTACCCGCCGGGCCTGCCGTCAGCTCCTGGCCCAGCGGCGTCCGGTAGCGCTGGCCCACCCAGACCAGCGCGCCGGCGCCCCACAGCATCGCCGCGGCGGCCAGCATCAGCAGCACCACCGACCACAGCAGCCTCGGCGAGGTCGCCGGGCGGCCCTCAGATCCCTGCTCGGTCGTCAACCCTGTCTCCCGCCGCCGGATGGTGGTTGCCCGGCCGCCGCAGCGTCTGCGCGGTCGCCACCGCGTTGAGCACCGCGCGCGCCTTGTTCAGGCACTCCTGGTCCTCGGCGACCGGGTCGGAGTCGGCCACGATGCCACCGCCGGCCTGCACGTAGGCCGTGCGGTCGCGCACCAGCGCGGTGCGGATCGCGATCGCGGTGTCGGCGTTGCCCGCGAAGTCGAGGTAGCCGACCACACCGCCGTACTGGGCGCGGCGGGTCGGTTCGAGCTCCTCGATCAGCTCCAGGGCCCGCGGCTTGGGCGCCCCGGACAGGGTGCCCGCCGGGAAGCACGCCGCGACCGCGTCGAAGGCCGTGCGGCCCTCGGCGAGGGTGCCGGTCACCGTGGACACGATGTGCATGACGTGGCTGTAGCGCTCGATGCGGAAGAAGTCCACGACCTTCACCGAACCCGGCCGGCAGACCCGGCCCAGGTCGTTGCGGCCGAGGTCGACCAGCATCAGGTGCTCGGCGCGCTCCTTGTCGTCGTTGATGAGCTCCTTCTCCAGCAGCGCGTCCTCGTCGTCGTCGGCGCCGCGCCAGCGGGTGCCCGCGATCGGGTGCGTGGTGGCCTGGCCGTCGCGGACGGTCACCAGCGACTCCGGGCTGGAGCCGACGATGTCGAACGGGCTGCCGCCGTCGGGGTCCTCCAGGCGCAGCAGGTACATGTACGGGCTGGGGTTGGTGGTGCGCAGCACCCGGTAGATGTCCAGCGCGTCGGCGTCGGTGGCCATCTCGAACCGCTGCGAGACCACGACCTGGAACGCCTCGCCCGCGCGGATGGCCTCCTTGGCCTTCTCCACCGCCGCGTGGTGCTCGGACTCGGTGCGCTTGCGCACGAAGTCCGGCGACGGACGGGAGAACACCGCCACGGTGGGCTCGGACGGCAGGAACAGCCGCTGGGCCATCTCGTCGAGCCTGCGCACCGCGTCGTCGTAGGCGGCGTCGACCCGCTCCGGGCTGTCGTCCCAGTTCACCGCGTTGGCGATCAGGGTGATGGTGCCCTCGTGGTGGTCCAGCGCGGCCAGGTCGGTGGCCAGCAGCATCACCAGCTCGGGGATCTTCAGGTCGTCCTCGGCCAGGTCGGGCAGCCGCTCCAGCCTGCGCACCGAGTCGTAGCCGAGGTAGCCGACCATGCCGCCGGTCAGCGGTGGCAGCCCCGGCAGCGGGTCGGTGTGCAGCAGCTTGACCGTCTCGTTGAGCGCCACCAGCGGGTCGCCGCCCTCGGGCAGCCCGACCGGCGGCGTGCCGGTCCAGCGCGCCTCGCCGTCGCGGACGGTCAGGGCGGCTTCGCTGCGCACGCCCACGAACGACCAGCGGGACCAGGAGCGGCCGTTCTCGGCCGACTCGAACAGGAACGTGCCCGGCCGGTTGCCCGCCAGCTTGCGGTACACGCCGAGCGGGGTCTCGTCGTCCGCGAGCAGCCGCCGCACCACCGGGATCACCCGGTGATCCGCGGCAAGCGCGCGGAACTCCTCGCGTTCTGGACTGATCTTGCCGATGTCGCCGCCCACCATGCCCCAATTGTGCCGTCCGCCAGGGCGGGTGCCGCGCGCAGCCCGGCTTTGCACCCCGAAGCGGCCGACAGCGAGGATGGCGGTGTGAGCGGTGGCATCGAGGAGGAGGCGCCGAGGCGCCGGGGACGGCGGCGCAGCGGCGAGGACACCAGGGCGGCGCTGGTCTCGGCGGCCAGGGAGGTGTTCATCGAGCAGGGCTACGACGGGGCGACCGTGCGGGCCATCGCCACCAGGGCGGGTGTGGACGCGGCGATGGTCAACCACTGGTTCGGGGGCAAGGCGGGACTGTTCACCGCCGCGGTGTCCATCCCGGTCAACCCCGCCGAGGTGCTGCCCAAGATCCTCGACGGCCCGCGCGACCGCGTCGGCGAGCGGATGGTGCGCACCTTCGTGACGGTGTGGGACCGCGAGGGCGGCGGCGCGTTCGCGGCGCTGGTGCGCAGCATCGCGACGCACGAGACGGCGGTGCGCATGCTGCGGGAGTTCATCACGACGGTGATGTTCGGCGGCCTGGTCCGGGAGCTGGGCGTGGACCGGCCGGAGCTGCGGGCGTCGCTGTGCGCGTCGCAGGTCGTCGGCCTGGGCATGGTCCGCTACGTCGCGGCGCTGGAACCGATCGCGTCGGCCGACGCCGAGACCGTCGTCGCGGCGGTGGCGCCGAACCTCCAGCGCTACCTGACCGGCGACCTGTCGGACGTGCCGTCGTAGCGGCGGTGACGCCGGATCTGACGGTGTGGCGCCTCGCGACGGGAGCGTCCGCGGCGCCTTGGTGCGCGGTGATCAGGCCCCGCTGGCCGGAAGGCGCCGGTCGTGAGCGGAGACCACCGCGGCGACGCACCCCGGCCGCCGGCCGTCGTCAGCTCCCCGGCGGCCGTCGTCAGCTCTCCAGCGGCCGTCGTCAGCTCTCCGCCAGCAGGACGTCGGCGTCGAAGCAGGTGCGGTCGCCGGTGTGGCAGGCGCCGTCCACCTGGTCCACGACCAGCAGCACCGTGTCGCCGTCGCAGTCGAGCCGGACCTCGTGCACGTGCTGGGTGTGCCCGGACGTCTCGCCCTTGACCCAGTACTGCTGCCTGCTGCGGGAGTAGTACGTGCCCTTGCGGGTGGTCAGCGTGCGGTGCAGTGCCTCGTCGTCCATCCACGCCATCATCAGCACCTCGCCGGTGCCGCGCTGCTGGGCCACCGCCGCGACCAGACCGTCGGGGGTGCGCTTGAGCCGGGCGGCGATCGCCGGGTCCAGGCCGCTGCTCATCGAACCGTGATCCCTTCTGCGCGCATGGCGTCCTTGACCTCGCCGATGCGGAGCTGGCCGAAGTGGAAGACGCTGGCCGCGAGCACCGCGTCGGCCCCGGCGCGCACGGCGGGCGCGAAGTGCTCGACCGCACCGGCGCCGCCGCTGGCGATCAGCGGGACGTCGACGGCCGCCCGCACGGCGCGAATGATCTCCAGGTCGAACCCGGCCTTGGTGCCGTCGGCGTCCATGGAGTTCAGCAGGATCTCCCCGACCCCCAGCTCCTGGCCCCTCGCGGCCCACTCCACGGCGCAGATGCCGGTGCCCCGGCGCCCGCCGTGGGTCGTGACCTCGAAGCCCGACGCGGTGGGCTCACCGCCCTCTGGCACCCGGCGCGCGTCCACCGACAGCACGACGCACTGGGCGCCGAATCGCTCCGAGGACTCGCGCAGCAGCTCGGGGCGCGCGATCGCGGCGGTGTTGAGGCTCACCTTGTCCGCGCCGGCGCGCAGCAGGCGGTCGATGTCCTCGGGGCTGCGCACGCCGCCACCGACGGTCAGCGGGATGAACACCTGCTCGGCGGTGCGGCGCACCACGTCGAAGGTCGTCTCGCGGTCCGAGGACGAGGCGGTGACGTCCAGGAAGGTCAGCTCGTCGGCGCCTTCGGCGTCGTAGGCCTCGGCCAGCTCGACCGGATCACCCGCATCGACGAGGTTGGTGAAGTTGACGCCCTTTACGACCCGCCCCTGGTCGACGTCCAGGCAGGGGATCACACGCACCGCGACGGCCATACATCCAGGGTAGAGAGGGCGTCGGACAGCCGGAGCAGGAGGCTACGGTGAGCGCCATGGACAAGGTCACCCGCATCCTCGCCGACTCCCGCTACCTGCTGCTGACCACGTTCCGCCGCAACGGGAAGCCGGTGCCCACCCCGGTGTGGGTCGTCGGCGACGGCGGCAGCCTGGCGGTCTGGAGCGACGCCGAGTCCGGCAAGGTCAAGCGGATCAGGCGGGAGCCGGGCGTGGAGCTCGCGCCGTGCGACGCGCTCGGCAATCCGCGAGGGG
Source organism: Saccharopolyspora erythraea NRRL 2338 (assembly GCF_000062885.1). NCBI lineage: Bacteria > Bacillati > Actinomycetota > Actinomycetes > Pseudonocardiales > Pseudonocardiaceae > Saccharopolyspora > Saccharopolyspora erythraea. Next base: position 6,468,549 of record NC_009142.1, read on the forward strand.
AGCCCGTTCGCGGGCGGGCAACCGTGCTCGACCCCTTCGAGCTGGAGCGGGTGCAGCGGCTGCTGACCCGCAAGTACGGCCTGGCCGGGCGGGCCTACCTGGCGGCCAACCGCCTGCGCCGCGACCGCCCGGAGATGGTCGCGGTCTCCATCACCGTCGGCGGCTGACCACCGGCCGGGCGGCGCTCCGGCGGTGTCCGGCCGGCTGCGGCGCCGGGTTCCCGTCGTGGGGTCTGGCCCGGTCGCGTGGTGGCCCGGTCGGCCATCCGGCAGTGCTCGGGCTGGCTGCGCCGCTGGCTCACGTCGCGGGCCTGGCCTGATCGCGGGGCGCCTGAACCGGTCGGCCATCCGGCGGTGCCAGGGCCGTCGACGCCGCTGGCTCACGTCATGGGCCTGGCCTGATCGGCCCTGCCTGATCTGGCCCGGTCTGGTCGTCGGCTGAGCCGCGCCCTCGTGCGTACGGCCCTTCCACCGCCCATCCCGGGCTGTGAAAGGGCCGTCCGTTTCCGTGGTCGACGCCGACGGTCGAGGTCCCGGCCACGCCGGGGTCCGTCAGCTCACCACGGGCCGGTCGTGGCGCCCATCACCACGGGCCGACCGTGGCCGCCTGCGGGAGGGGCTTCGGCGGCACCGCCGGGCAATGCGCGCCTTCAGGCGGCATCCGCAAGTCGATCAGGTACCGGTCGGCGGCCCGGGTGGTGCATTCGCTGCGGGAGTAGACGCCGTGCCCCCATCCGTCGTAGGTGAGCAGCGTGGACTGCTCGATCTGGGCGTTGACGTTCTTCGCCCAGTTGTAGCCGGTGGCGGGGTCGTGCAGGGCGTTCATGATCAGGACCGGCGGCGCGCTGCCGAGGTCGGGGTCGTGCGGCGGATTGCCGGAGCGGACCGGGAAGTCCACGCAGTGCAGCGCCGCCGCACCGACGCCGAAGCGGACGTGCGGGGCGTTCTCGCGCTGCGCCTTCCACAGCTCCGCGTACTCCTCGGCCGAGCCGACGCGGAACTGCTGGTCCGAGCACACCATCGGCAGCGCGGAGGGCAGCGTCCGCGGCTCGGCCACCGCCACGGGGCCGGTCTGCTCCGAGAAGCTCCGGAGCCTTTCGGCGAGCTGCTCCCACATCGGTTCGTAGAGGGCCGACACGGTCAGCTGGGTGAGCCGCTCGGGCGTCAGCGGCTTCGACGGGTCCTGCGGATCGGTCAGCTCGCCGCGCTCGGCTCGGGCGTAGAGGCCGTCGAAGAAGGCGCCGACGTCCTGGCCGTGCAGCGCGCAGCGCTCCTCGGACTCGCACCACCGGACGAACTCGGCGAAGGAGTCCTCCGCGGTCGCGGCCTGGGTGGTCAGGAACTCGCGCGGGCTCAGGTTGTGGTCGAACACGCTGTCCAGCAGCAGCGCCCGCACCCGCGTGGGGAAGTTCTCGGCGTAGGCCTGGCCGGTCTGCGTGCCGTAGGAGATCCCGTAGAGGCTGATGCGCTCCTCGCCCAGCGCGGCGCGCAGCGCGTCGATGTCACGGGCGACGCTCACCGTGTCGACGTGGTCGAGCAGCGGGCCCGTCAGCTCGCGGCAGCTCTCGCCCAGGCGCTTGTTGTAGTCGCGCACCACCTCGAAGTGCCGCGGGTCGTCGGACACCAGCGGCGGCGGCTGCTCGACCAGCCCGGCATCGCACTTGACCTGGTCGGGCAGGCCCACGCCGCGGGGGTCGAAGCTCACGATGTCGAAGCGCGCCGCGACCTCCGGCGAGAAGCGGGAGCCGCCGACGATCTCGGCGACACCCGAGCCGCCCGGGCCGCCGGGCATGTGCACCAGCGTGCCGATGCGCGCGGCGGGGTCGGCGGCGGGCTGGCGCGCCAGGGGAATGGTGATGCTCGCCCCGTCCGGCTGCGACCAGTCGACGGGCACCCGCATCGTTGCGCACTGGACCTGCGGGTTCTGCTCGCAGGGCTGCCAGTCGACGGCGGTCTGCGGCGCTGGTGCCCCGGCGGCCGGGGCGGCGAGTGCGGGCGCGGCGCTCGCGGTCACCGCGGCCAGTGCCAGCAGCGCCCCCAGCGCGGGCGTTCGTCGTTTCCGCAAGGGAATCTCCTCGGATCACGGTGCGGATCCGCCGGTCGGATCCACACCGTGATCTTCGAGGTGCGAGTGCCCCCGCAAGATCAGGTTGTTCCCGGGGGAGGTCCCGGAGACGTCCCTTAAGAGAGCAGCCGTCGGTGCTCCGAGGAGACGAAGGAGCGCCGGACGGCCGCCGGAGTCACGCCCAGGCCGATCCCCGCGGTGATGTCGCCGTCAGGCCGCGCGGCGGCGTCTGGCGGCGTCGGGCGCCGGCGTGTGGGGACGTGGTCAAGCCGGGCGCGACTCGTCGGGCGGCGGCGTCAAGCCGGGCGCGAAATTGTCGTCAAACCCGGCGTCAGCGGCTTCGGGCGGAGGCGTCGTCAAGCCCGGTGTCGTCGATGCCGGGCGCGACATCGTCTTCAGGCCCGGCCCGGCGTCGTCGATGCCGCTCGGTCAGCGGACCGCGGCGAGGGCCTCTTCGAGGGTGAAGTTGCCCGCGTAGAGGGCCTTGCCCACGATCGAGCCCTCCAGGCCGTCGCCCGCCAGCCGGGACAGCTCGACGAGGTCGTCCACACTGGACACACCGCCGGACGCGATGACCGGGGCGTCGGTGCGGGAGCAGACCTCGCGCAGCAGAGCCACGTTCGGGCCCTGGAGGGTGCCGTCCTTGCTGACGTCGGTCACGACGTAGCGGCGGCAGCCCGCGGCGTCGAGCCGGGCCAGGACCTCCCAGAGGTCGCCGCCGTCGGTGGTCCAGCCGCGCGCGGCGAGCCGGTGGCCCTGCTCGGTGATCCGGACGTCGAGTCCGACCGCGACGCGGTCGCCGTACTCGGCGACGACGCGGTCCGCCCACTCGGGGTTCTCCAGGGCGGCGGTGCCGAGGTTCACGCGCTCGCAGCCCGTGGCCAGCGCCGCCTCCAGCGAGGCGTCGTCGCGGATGCCGCCGGAGAGCTCGACCCGCACGTCGAGCTTGGCGACCACGTCGGCCAGCAGCTCGCGGTTGGAGCCGCGGCCGAAGGCGGCGTCGAGGTCGACCAGGTGGACCCACTCCGCGCCCGCGCGCTGCCAGGCCAGCGCGGCCTCCAGCGGATCCCCATAGGAGGTCTCGGTACCGGCCGCGCCCTGAACGAGGCGGACCGCCTGACCATCGGCGACGTCAACAGCGGGAAGCAGCGTGAAACTCACGTCGCAGACCCTACCGCCTGCCACGGCACCACCAGCCCGGAGGTGTTTGCGGAGGTCGGGAGCCTGGGTCGGACGGAACGCCCCCGACTCGCGTCGTGCACGGCTGCCCTCTCGCCCGCGGCCGACACGCCCTGGCTCGGGTCCCCGACGTGCACCGGCGTGTCCTACCGACACGCGTTCTCGCGCTACGGCGACACACGTCGGCGTGTCGGTATACCAGTTCGCCGGACACACCCCGGCGTGTCGAGCCCGGACTCGCCAACACCCGCCGGACACACCGCGCCGTGTCGAGCCCCGACTCGGCCGCACCCGCCGGACACACCCCGCCGTGTCGGTATGCCCAACTCGCGACCGAGTGTCGGCATGCCACCCATGCGGTGTGTCGGCTCTGCCCGACTCACCCTGGCACGTCGGGCCCCGAGACCCGTCGGTGTGTCGGGATCACGCTGCGCCGGACTCACTCCGGCGTGTCGGAATCACGCCGCGCCGGAGAGACCCCGGCATGTCGGAAACCCGGTGCGCCGGACTCACTCCGGCGTGTCGGAATCACGCCGCGCCGGACAGACCCCGGCATGTCGGAAACCCGGTGCGCCGGACTCACCCCGGCATGTCGGAATCACGCCGCGCCGGACAGACCCCGGCATGTCGGAAACCCGGTGCGCCGGACTCACCCCGGCATGTCGGAATCACGCCGCGCCGGACAGACCCCGGCATGTCGGAAACCCGGTGCGCCGGACTCACCCCGGCATGTCGAAACCCCGCTGCGCCGGACAGACCCCGGCATGTCGAAACCCCGATGCGCCGGACAGACCCCGGCATGTCGAAACCCCGCTGCGCCGGACAGACCCCGGCATGTCGAAACCCCGATGCGCCGGACTCACCCCGGCGTGTCGGAATCACGCTGCGCCGGACTCACCCCGGCGTGTCGGGTTCCGGCTCGGCCGGAGCGGCTAGCGCTCTCGGCGGCCGGAGCGGACCGCCGCCACCACCGGTACCGCGAGCACCACCAGCACCAGCAGGATGATCAACCAGCCGGGGACGCCGGCCTGCGCGAGGTAGGTCGAGGCGAAGCCGAGGACCATGCCCACCGCCAGCAGCAGCGCGATGGCCTTGACCACACCGTCGCGCCGCATGAGACCTCGGCGTCGGGTCACAGGCTGCCCAGCCAGTTGCGCAGCAGGACCGCGCCCGCCTCCCCCGACTTCTCCGGGTGGAACTGGGTCGCCGACAGCGCACCGTTCTCCACGGCCGCGACGAACGGCTCGCCGTGTTCGGCCCAGGTGACCAGGGGCGCGGGCAGGGCGCTTCCGGACTCCGGCATCTCCCACTTGCGCACCCCGAACGAGTGCACGAAGTAGAAGCGCGTGTCCGCGTCGAGACCTGCGAAGAGTGTGGTGTTCTCCGGCGCGGTGACGGTGTTCCAGCCCATGTGCGGCAGGACGTCGGCCTCGATCCGCTCGACGACGCCCGGCCACTGGCCGCAGCCGTCGGTGGGCACGCCGTGCTCGACACCCCGGTCGAACAGCACCTGCATGCCGACGCAGATACCGAGCACCGGACGGTCACCGGCCAGCCGGTGGTCGATGATCTTGTCACCGCCGGCGGCGAGCAGGCCCCGCATGCAGGCCGCGAACGCGCCAACACCGGGCACCACCAGCCCGTCGGCCTCCATCGCGGCACGATGGTCGGAGGTCACCTCGACGTCGGCGCCGACCCGCTGCAGAGCGCGCTCGGCCGAACGGAGGTTGCCTGATCCGTAATCGAGTACGACGACACGTGCCACGCACTCAGGCTACCTGCAGGTCGCGGCCGGGAGCCCCCGCCCTGGACAGCAGCAACATCGACCCGGTCAGCACCACCATCGCCCGGGCCCCAGCACCCTCACCAGGTCCAGCCGCCCCCATGGACACCAGCCCCTCACCGTGGACCCAAGCACCCTGGACAGCAGCACCCGCGGCCAGGGCACCCGCTACCGGACCCCCGCCAGGAACGAGCCGACCGCCGCGCGGATCGCGCTCGGGCCGAGCCCGTGCGCGACCTCGTGCTCCTCGGCGGTGCCGTACGCGCGCAGTTCGGCGTCGCGGCGCACGCCCAGGGCGAGGACGCGGTGCGGGATGTCGGTCAGCGCGTCGCCGACCGCGTGCGCCGACGTGCCCGCGAGGTAGGGCTCCACCAGGACGACGTCCGGTCGGGCGCCCTGCACCGCGTGCCGCAGGCCGGTCACGTCGAATGGCCGCACGGTCGCCGTGTAGAGCACCGTCACGTCGAGGCCGGCGGTGGCGGAGAGGACGGGCCGCAGCATCGGGCCGACCGCCAGGACGACGCCCTCCCGGCCTTCCCGCACGCGGCGCCAGCCCGGCCCCCGCGCCACCGGTTCGGCGTTGACCCGCTCGGAGAGACGCACGTAGACGGGGTCGTCGCCGGGCAGCGCCGACCGGATCAGCTCCGCCGCCTCCTCGGGATGCCCCGGCACGTGCACGGTCCAGCCGGGCAGCGTGTCCAGCAGCGCCACGTCGCCCGGGGCCATGTGCGTGCGCCCGGCCCCGGGGTAGTCGTACGACGCGCCGGTGCTCACGACGACCGCCCCCACGCCCTGGTGGTTGAGGTCGAGCTTGAGCTGCTCGAAGGGGCGTTCCACCAGGAACGGCGTGATCGAGTGCACTACCGGTCGCAGGCCGGTCAGCGCCATCCCGCCGGCCACGCCGATCATGGCCTGTTCCCGGATGCCGACGTTGACCACGCGGTCCGGGTGGCGGCGCGCGGCGTCGGTGAAGCGGTCCGCGGAGATCTCCGCGAGCACCACCGCCAGCCGCGGGTCGGTGTCGAGCGCGGCGGCGACGGTGTCGACGAACGCCTCGCGCATGGTCGTCTTCTCAGCGATCGCGGTCATGTCCCGGTTCATCCCTTCGGCTCGACCTCGGCGACCACCACGAGCGGGCGGCCAGGGCGGGTGTCGGTGAGCGCCTCGCGCAGCGCCTCGTGGTCGCGGCCGTCGACGGTGCGCTGCGCCCAGCCCTCGCGGGCGAAGCGCTCGCCGATGCCGCCCGGCCAGCCGTAGCTCGCCGAGGCGTTGTCGACGACGACGGCGGTGAGCTGCCCGAGCCCGCGGCGGCCCGCGACGGCGATGGCCTCATGGTTGCTGCCCTCGTCGAGCTCGGCGTCGCCGACGAGCACCACCACGCGCGGGTCGCGCCGGCCTCGGGCGCGCAGGCCCAGCACCACGCCGAGGGCCAGCGGCAGCCCGTGGCCGAGCGAGCCGCTGCCGATCTCCACTCCCGGCACGAGCATCCGGTCGGGGTGGTGCCCGAGCACGGAGCCGAACTCGGCGAACCGGCGCAGCTCGGAGCGGTCGAAGAAACCCTTGGCGGCGAGCACGGCGTAGTAGGCCATCGGACCATGGCCCTTGGACAGCAGGAAGCGGTCGCGGTCCGGGTCGTCGGTCCGGCGCGGGTCGACCGCGAGCACCTGGTCGTAGAGCACCCACAGGACGTCGAGGGTGGATGTCGCGGCGGGCTCGTGCTTCTCGTCGCCGGTCATCTCGCTCATCAGCGCACCGAGATCGGCGTAGCCGTACCCGGGCGCGGTCGTGATCGTCATGCGACCAGCGTGAAACTTCGAGTTGGCTGGAGGTCAAGGGGAAATACTTCGACCTGGGTCTAGGTTTCACCTACGCTGGCGACGTGTCGAAACCACCGAAGCTCCTCACCATCGGCGAAGTGTCCTACCGCAGCGGTGTCGCGCAGACCGCGCTGCGCTTCTACGAGCAGCGCGACCTGATCACCGCCACCCGCACCAGCGGCAACCAGCGGCGCTACGACCGCACGGTGCTGCGCAGGCTGGCGTTCATCCGCGCCGCGCAGCGGGTCGGGCTGAGCCTGGAGCAGATCGCCGACGCGCTCTCGACGCTGCCCGCCGACCGCGCTCCCGGCAAGGCCGACTGGTCGCGGCTGTCGCGGAGCTGGCGCGACGAGCTCGACGCCCGCATCGAGGGACTGCAGAAGCTGCGCGACAACCTCACCGGCTGCATCGCCTGCGGCTGCCTGTCGCTGCGGACCTGCGCGCTGAACAACCCCGACGACATCGCCATGGACCGGCTCGGCCCGGGCCGGACGCTGCTGCAACCGGCCGCCGACACCCGCTGACGTTGGTGCGAATTCACCGGATCAGCGCTGCACTCGTTGCTTGTTGACATCTAGGCTCTCGGACCGTCGCACCAGCCGTCCCCCGGGAGGTCGAGTGAACGTCCGAGCCGTGCTGGCAACGCTTGCGGTACCCGTCCTGATCGCCGTGCCCGCGGCCGGCACGACGTCGGCCGCGGCGCCGACGCTGACCGCTCTGGACGCCACGTTCACGGTGTCCGAGCGCGGCAGCTTCGACACCTACGGCGCGCGCGTCGCCGCGCTGGACGGGCTGCTGGAGAAGGCTCCGGTGGACACCGTGTTCGGCGAGGCCAACCGGGACGCGGTGGACGCAGGCGCGGGCAGCTGTCCCGCCGGCATCCCGGCTCCGGACGCCTCGTGGTTCTGCTGGTACGGCGCGCAGAACGACCCGCCGAACGACGACGCGGGCACCGAGAACTGGATGCCCCAGGGGATCACCGGTAGCTGGGACGCCGCCGCGGGCGGCGGCACATCGGCGCGCGGGCTGCTGGTGAGCTGGTACGACGCGCAGAACCTCGGCAAGGGCGTGCGGATCTCGTTCGTCGACAACTCCGACCCGGCCAACGTGCGCTACCGCCACGCGCTGCTGGTCGAGCCGACCGCGGGCGACGACTTCCGCGGAGTGACCGTCCCGGACGGGAAATCCCTGCACGCGGGCGGAATCGCGTGGGTCGGACACCACCTGTACGTGGTGGACACCGACCGCGGCGTGCGGGTGTTCGACCTCGACCACATCTGGCGCACAGCGGCCGACCCGAGCAAGAGCAAGATCGGCAACGACGGCAACGGCAACTTCCACGCCTTCGACTACCGCTTCGTGATCCCGCAGGTCGGCGAGTACACACAGGACGGTACGTGCGTGCGCCCGGCGCCCAACCCGAAGACCGACCCGCTGTGCTGGTCCTACGTCGGTGTCGACCACAGCAGCAACTCGCTGGTCACCGGCGAGTACATCAGCGGCAAGCCGGGCGGCCGGGTCGTGCATTGGCCGATCGACGAGACGACCGGACGGCTCGTGACCGGCGGCGGGGGCGCGGTGTCCTCGGTCGCGGCGTACCAGACCTCGCGCACCAACGTGCAGGGCGCGACCTCGCACGACGGCACGTTCTGGCTCAGCAGCAGCACCGGGCGCGGCAACGACGGGCAGCTGCACCGCACGCGCGTGGGCCAGTCGGGCACCACCTCGGCGACGCCGACCGGCCCGGAGGACCTGTCGTTCGACCCGGCTTCGGGCGACCTGTGGTCGGTGTCGGAATGGCCGGAACTGCGGGTCGTGTTCCGCACCCCGAACGCCGCGGGATAGCGTCCGGGGCCCCGGCAACAGCCGGGCAACCGGCAACAGCCGGGCAACCGGCCGACGGACGGGCGACAACCGGCAACAGCCGGGCAGCCGGCCGACGGACGGCGTGCGGGCGCGATCCCCGGCCGCCGCACGGGCGAACCGCGCGCCGACGCGGCCGCCGGACGCCGGCCGCCAGGGCTGTTCCACAAGCCGTGTCAGCCGCATGTGGCGTGGGACCCCGATAGTCGCGGGTTCTCAGGCGTCCTCTGGCGAGGACGGCTTTCGCGGCGTACGGGGTGATACGCGAGAAAAAGATCCCGAAGTCAGAGGCGCCTGCGGTTCCGCCACCCGCGCCGCCACGCAAACCACCTCTGACACATCACCCAAGCCCCGCCGCTACCGGGACGAGGACCGCCACCGGTAGGTCATCTCGGGCCGTCCGACGCCGCCGTACTGCGGTTGCCGGTCGGCCATCCCGTTGCCCACCAGGTACTCCAGGTACCGACGCGCCGTCACGCGGGAGACGCCGGCCGACTCCCCGACCGCGCCCGCCGACGCGCCTTCCGGGGCCTCGCGCAGCGCGGAGAGGACCGCCGCCAGCGTCTCCTCCCCCATGCCCTTGGGCAGCGGGGTGCGGTCGGTGCCGCGCAGCGCCGAGAAGGCGCGGTCGATCTCGGCCTGGCCGCTGGCCTCCCGGTCGTCGCTGAGGCTGGCGCGGAACCGGGCGTAGTCCTCGAGCTTCTCGCGCATGGCGGCGAAGGTGAACGGCTTGAGCAGGTACTGCACGACACCGCTGGCGATGGAGGCGCGCACCACCTTCAGGTCCCGCGCCGAGGTCACCGCGATGACGTCGGGGCCGTTTCCCGCGGTGCGCAGCGCGCGGGCGACCTGCAGGCCGTCGATGTCGGGCAGCCCGAGGTCGAGCAGCACCAGGTCGACCCCGGTCTTCTCCAGGAACCGCAACGCGTCCTGGCCGGTGCGGACCCGGCCCGCGACCTCGAAGCCCTCCACCCGGTCCACGTAGGCCGCGTGGGCTTCGCCGACCAGTGGGTCGTCCTCGACCACCAGAACCCGGATCAACGCGCCCCCGCCTCCGGTTCGGCGGGGATGCGCACGGTGAAGACCGCACCGCCGTCGTCGCCGACCTCCACGGTGCCGCCGTAGCGGCGCACGCTCTGGCCGACCAGGGCCAGCCCGAGCCCTCGCGATCCGTCCTTCGTGGACCAGCCGCGCTGGAAAACCCGTTGTGCCGCTTCCGGATCGATGCCCGGACCGTTGTCGGCGACCCGGATCAGCAGCTCTGCGCCCGTCCTCCTGGCGGTCACCACCACCTTCGGGTCGGCGGCGTCCTGAGTTGCCTCCACGGCGTTGTCGATCAGGTTGCCGAGGATGGTGACCAGGTCGCGCGAGTCGACCCGGCCGCGCACCGACTCGTCGATCTCGGTGTCCTCGCTGAGCACGACCTCCACGCCCCGCTCGCTCGCCTCCGCGCTCTTGCCGAGCAGGACCGCGGCCAGCACCGGCTCCGACACCGCGCCCACCACGCGGTCGGTGAGCTGCTGGGCGAGCTCGAGCTCGGCGGTGGCCAGGCCCGCGGCCTCCTCGGCCCGCCCCAGCTCGATAAGCGAGACGACGGCGTGCAGCCGGTTCGCCGACTCGTGGGCCTGCGAGCGCAGCGACTCCGAGAAGCCGTGCAGGGTGTCGAGCTCCCCGCTGAGCGCCTGGAGCTCGGTGTGGTCCCGCAGGGTCACCACGCTGCCGAGATCGCGGCCCCCGCTGCGCACGGCCGATGAGTTGACCAGCAGCACGCGGTCGTCGGTCAGGTGGACCTCGTCGCGCACGGCGTGCCCGGAGGCCAGGTCGTCGGCCAGCTGTTCGGGCAGCCCCAGTTCGGAAACCAGCGCACCCTCCACTTCGGAGGGCTGCGAGGACAGCAGAACGGCGGCGCCGTCGTTGCAGAGGGTGACGCGTCCGGACGGCGAGACGAGCAGGAGCCCTTCGCGCACCGCGTGCAGGATCGCGTCGTGGTACTCGTACATCCGGCTCAGCTCGGCCGGGGTGAGCCCGTGGGTGTGGCGGGCGAGCCGCCTGTTGACCAGGTAGGTCAGCGCCCCGCCGATGGCCAGCGCGGCCGCGGCGACCAGCACCAGCGCGGTCACGTGGCCCTGGACCTCGGCGGTGAGCACCCGCATGTGGATGCCGACCGAAACCAGACCGCGCACCTGCCCGCCGTCGCCGAAGACCGGGACGACCGCGCGCACCGACGGACCGAGCGAGCCGGTGTAGGTCTCGGTGAACACAAGCCCCGTGCGGGCCTGGTCGATGTGGCCGATGAACGGCCGGCCGATGCGGGTGGGGTCGGGATGGGTGTAGCGGATGCCCTCCGGCGTCATGATCGTCACGAACGCGACGCCGGTGGCGGTGCGCACCTCCTCGGCGAGCGGCTGGAGCTCGGCGGAGGCGTCCGGGCGGCCCATCGCGGCGCGCACCGCGGGCAGCGACGCGACGGCCCGCGCCACCGACACGACCTCGCCGGTGGCGGCGTCCTCGGCCTGGCGCCGCGCGTCGTACCAGGACAGCGCCGCGCCGCCGAGCACGACGAGGGCCACCACCACGATCTGCAGCACGAACAGCCGCCTGGACAGGCTCCAGCCGCGGCCGGGCCGGTTCCGCGTCAGTTCCACGTGCACATCGGCTTCCTCCCACGCCTCCGGGGCGGGCGGTGCCACCACAGGTGACCGGGCGGGCGGTGGCGATGCCACCGGCACCCGCGACCACCGCGCCGGCAGCCGCGCCCGCGGCCCGGGCTAGCAGGTCGTGGCCGGTTTCCGGCGGTCCGGCACCGCTCGCGCCGACGCCGCAGCGACCGGGTCCGACCTGCGCTCGGGCCCAGCGCGCACCCTACTCCGCGGCGCGGCGATCGGACGCCGGTAGTTGTGAACACAATGAACACAAGAGTGACGGGGCCGATGTCGAGCGCCGATAGTCTCATCCCAACACCAGCCGTGACCTGCGCCACGGCGGACCAGACGCAAAACGCCCGGTAGTCCAGTAGGAGATCAACTGTGGCAAGCAAAGACGCTGCGCCGCCCGGCACCCGCCGCCGGGACCGGACCCACTACCTCTACATCGCCGTGATCGTGGCGGTGCTGGCAGGCATCGCGGTCGGATTCGCCGCGCCCAAGCTCGGTGTCGCACTGAAACCGCTGGGCACCGGGTTCGTCGACCTGATCAAGATGATGATCTCGCCGGTCATCTTCTGCACCATCGTGCTCGGCGTGGGAGGTGTGCGGAAGGCCGCCAAGGTCGGCAAGGTCGGCGGCCTCGCGCTGGGCTACTTCATGGTCATGTCGGTGGTCGCGCTGATCATCGGCCTGGTCGTCGGCAACTTCCTGCACCCCGGCGAGGGCCTGCAGATCACCGAGTCGCTGCGCGGCCAGGGCCAGGACCAGGCCGGTGAGGGGGCCAAGTCCACCACCGAGTTCCTGCTCGGGATCATCCCGGAGACGCTGGTCTCCGCGCTGACCGAGGGCGAGGTCCTGCAGACCCTGCTGGTCGCCCTGCTCGCCGGTTTCGCGTTGCAGGCCCTGGGCGACAAGGGCACGCCGATCCTGCGCGGCATCGAGCACATCCAGCGCCTGGTGTTCAAGATCCTCGCGATGGTGATGTGGGCGGCCCCGGTCGGCGCCTTCGGCGCGATCGCCGCGGTGGTCGGCGCGACCGGTGTGGACGCGCTCAAGGGCCTCGCCGTGATCATGTTCGGCTTCTACCTGACGTGCCTGCTGTTCGTCTTCGTGATCCTCGGTCCGCTGCTGTGGTTCGCCGCCCGGGTGAGCCTGCTGAAGCTGCTGCGCTACCTGGGACGCGAGTTCCTGCTGATCGTGTCCACCTCGTCGTCGGAGGCAGCGCTGCCGCGGCTGATCGCGAAGATGGAGCACCTCGGCGTGAGCAAGCCGGTCGTCGGCATCACCGTGCCCACCGGGTACTCGTTCAACCTCGACGGCACCGCCATCTACCTCACGATGGCCTCGCTGTTCATCGCCAGCGCGATGGGCGACCCGCTGACGATCGGCGAGCAGATCTCGCTGCTGCTGTTCATGATCGTGGCCTCCAAGGGCGCGGCAGGCGTGAGCGGCGCGGGCCTGGCCACCCTGGCGGGCGGCCTGCAGTCGCACCGCCCCGAGCTGCTCGACGGCGTCGGCCTGATCGTGGGCATCGACCGCTTCATGTCCGAGGCCCGCGCCCTGACCAACTTCGCGGGCAACGCGGTGGCCACGGTGCTGATCGGCTCGTGGACCAAGGAGATCGACCGCACCCAGGTGCAGCGCGTGTTCTCCGGCGCGGCCCCGTTCGACGAGCAGGCATTCGCCGACGACCCCGACGGCAAGGGTTCCGGCGACGCGGAGAAGCCGCCCGCGGGCGAGGAGACCGCGAAGGTCGGCGCCGACAAGTAGTCGCGCAGACCGCGAAGGGGGCGTCCGCGAGCGGGCGCCCCCTTCGCCGTTCGCGCACGGCGTACTGCGTCCGGCAGCCGGGTGGGCGATCCTGTGCGAAACCGGCGGCGCGCGGTGTCGATCCGCGGGCGCCCCGTTCGTACAGGGGGTGGGACGCCGGGCGGGACCGGCGGCCGAGCCGAGGAGGGCCGACGATGAAGCACTACCTGCTGAGCGTGTACCAGTCCGCCGGGGCCCAGCCCCCGCCCGAGGGTCCTCGCCCCGGTCATGCGCGATGCCGGCGCCGTCAACGACGAGATGCGCGCCGCGGGGGCGTGGATGTTCGCGGGCGGTCTGCACGCGCCGAGCACCGCGACCGTGCTGAAGGCCCAGGGCTCCGGAATGCTCACCGCGGACGGGCCGTTCGCCGAGGGCGAGGAGCTGCTGGGCGGCCTCGCGGTCATCAGGGCCGCCGACCTCGACGAGGCGCTGCGGTGGGGTCGCGAGCTCGCCCGCGCGACGACGCTGCCGATCGAGGTCCGCCCGTTCCACGACCAGCCGGAAAGCTGACCGCGGGCCATGCCGGAGGTTTCGCCGCCGGAGGTCGAGCGCGTGTTCCGCGAGGAGTACGGGCGCGCGGTCGCCGTGCTCGTCGGCGTCTGCGGCGACATCGACCTCGCCGAGGAGGCGGTGCAGGAGGCGTTCACCGAAGCGGTCCGGCGCTGGCCGTCGTCCGGGCTGCCGCCCAGCCCCGCTGGCTGGATCGTCACCACCGCCCGCAACCGCGCGATCGACCGCCTGCGGCGCGAGTCCACGCGCAAGGACCGGCAGGCCCAGGCCACGCTGCTGCACGCCCGCGACGAAGTGCCCGAGGAGGGACCGGTGCGCGACGACCGGCTGCGCATGATCTTCACCTGCTGCCACCCGGCGCTGTCCACCCCGGCGCGGGTCGCGTTGACTCTGCGGCTGCTGGGCGGGCTCACCACCGCCGAGATCGCGCGGGCGTTCCTGGTGCCGGAGCCGACCATGGCGCAGCGGCTGGTCCGGGCCAAGGGCAAGATCCGCGACGCCCGGATCCCCTACCGGGTGCCGGACGGGGCCGAACTGCCGGACCGGCTGCGGTCGGTGCTCGCGGTGGTGTACCTGGTGTTCAACGAGGGCCACACCGCCAGCTCCGGCGAGCGGCTCGTCCGCGATGACCTGTGCGCTGAGGCGATCCGGCTCGGCAGGCTGCTCGCCGAGCTGATGCCCGACGAGCCGGAAGTGCTGGGACTGCTCGCGCTGATGCTGCTCGTCGAGTCCCGGCGGGCCGCGCGCACCACGGCCGGCGGCGCCCTGGTCCGACTGTCCGAACAGGACCGCGCACGCTGGGACCGTGAGCTGGTCGCCGAGGGACAGGCCATCGTCCGGCGGTGCCTGCGGATCGGCAGGCCCGGCCCGTACCAGATCCAGGCGGCGATCAACGCCGTCCACAGCGACGCGCCGTCGGCGGACGACACCGACTGGCGGCAGATCGTGCTGCTCTACGACCAGCTCATGGCGGTGGCACCGAGCCCCGTCGTGGCGCTCAACCGGGCGGTGGCCGAGGTGGACGGCGCGGACGTCGCGCTCGGGCTCGTCGACGCCCTGGACCTCGACGGCTACCACCTGTTCCACGCCGTCCGCGCCGACCTGCTGCGCAGGCTCGGCCGCCCCGGGGAGGCCGCCGAGGCGTACGAGGCGGCCATCGCGCGGACCGCGAACGACGCGGAGCGCGAGCACCTGCGGCGCGGGCTCCGGTCGCTCGCCCCGAGCTGAACCGGGTCATCGGGGAGCCCGCGCCTCCGGGAATCCAGCGGCTCCTGGGAGCCCGCGCCTCCGGGGAACCAGCGGGTCCGTGCCGAGGTCTCCGGACGGAGTGGGCACCACCGTCACCCGTTCGGGTGCAAGCCCGGCCGGACGCTTCCCGCCGGGTTGACAAGCCTCCCAGGCGCGCTATTCTCAACCTATCGGTTGATTAACCAGGTGGTTGAATACAAGATGCCAGGCGACCCACTCAGCGACGTCTTCGCGGCTCTCGCCGACCCCACCCGCCGCGCCATCCTGGCCCGGCTGGCGGAGGGCGAGGCCACGGTCAACGAGCTGGCCGCACCGTTCCCGATGAGCCTGCAGGCGATCTCCAAGCACCTGAAGGTGCTGGAACGAGCGGGGCTGATCTCCCGGGGACGCGACGCGCAATGGCGGCCCTGCCGGTTCGAGCCGGCACCGCTGCGCGAGGTCGCGGACTGGGCGGAGCAGTACCGCAGGTTCTGGGAGGAGCGCTACGCGCAGCTCGACAGCTACCTGCGAGAGATGAAGGAGAACCGTGATGAGCCCGACCGATGACCTCGTCGTGACCACGCCCTCGGACCTGGAGGTCCGCATGTCCCGGGTCTTCGACGCGCCGCGGGACCTGGTGTTCGCCGCGCACGGCAAGTGCGAGCACATCAAGCGGTGGTGGGGGCGCGGCAACCCGCTGGACTGCGAGATGGACTTCCGCCCCGGCGGCAGGTACCGGTTCGTCGAGCACGCGCCCGACGGCGAGGACTACGCGTTCCGCGGCGAGTACCTGGAGATCGTGGAGCCGGAGAAGCTCTCCTACACCTTCGAGTTCGAGGGGATGCCGGGTCACGTGTGCGTCGACACGCTCGTCTTCGAGGAGCACGACGGCAAGACGACGCTGACCAGCACCACGCGCTTCGACTCCGTCGAGGACCGCGACGGGATGATCAACTCCGGCATGGAGGAAGGCGCGAACGAGTCGATGCGCGCCCTCGACGCGTTGCTGGCCACCTGGAAGTGACACGTCGCCGCGTTGCCGCCGTCCATCACGGGCGACGGCAACCCGGCCGGCGCTACCTCAGCCCCAGGCCAGCCAGCCGACCCCGCCGGCGATCGCCATGATCGCGAGGACGCCCAGCACCGCGGCCACGAAGCGGTTGTTCTTCCACGTCGAGTAGGCGCCACCGACCAGGAAGCCGCCCAGTCCGAGCAGGATGATCGGGAGATAGTCTTGCACGCCGCACTCCCCTCTCGAGTGCCGACCAGGCTACCCAGCGGCAGCGGGGAGCCCGGCCCGCACCCGGCTCGACGCCGCCTGGAGCAACGGCGACCGGGACTGACGGCGCCGCGAGATTCGCCGCGCGGCCCGTCGCTCCCGCCCGGTCCGCCGCTTCTCCGAGCCAGGTAGCCCTCAGCCCGTCACACCCGCGGCACCGTTCTCCACGCGGCCGGTGATCCTGCGGCGGAACGTCCGGTCCTGCGCCGCCGTCACCTCCACGTCGTACCAGCCCTGATCGGTCGGCCACTCGACGGTCTGCGCGCCGCCCACGGGCAGGCGCACCTCACGCTTCTCGCCCGGTGCGTAGCCGAGGGCCCGCAGCCGCAGCGTGATCCCGTCGCGTCCGGCGTTGCGCAGTTCCAGCGCCAGGCCACCGGTACGTGCGTCCGGCCGCGATGCGACGTCCACACCGGCGGCCCTGCCCGCCGCGGAACCGCCGAGCTGGAACCAGAACCGGTTCGGGCCCTGCACCGCGAGCTCGTAGTCCCCCGGCAACTCCTCGACGTGTTCGCCCTGGACGTCGACGTGCTTGGGCGTGGGGAACTCCCCGGCGTAGGAGTACAGCGCGAAGTGCGCCGGCGACGTTCCGCTGTTGGCCAGCCGAAGGGCGAGCTTCCCGCCGGCCACCGAGCCCGACGCGGCGGGCTGGTACGGCAGCGCACGCGCGGGCCGCCTTCCCCGCTCCTGCGCGGGAAGCCGCTGCTCCTCCGGCGGCTTCGGGTGCCAGCGGTCGATGGGTTCCGGGACCGCGCCCGGCTTCTCCGGCGCGGGCGGCGCCCGCGGTCCCGAAGTCGAACACCGACAGCAGGTCGCCGCACGTCCGGCGCCTCCACGCGCTGATGTTGGGCTCTTCGACTCCCGTCCAGCGCTCCAGGAACCGCAGCACCGAGGTGTGGTCGAAGACCTGCGAGTTGACGTGTCCGCCGATCGTCCACGGCGACACCACGGTCATCGGCACCCGCGGGCCGAGGCCGATGGGCTGACCGTCGTACCAGTCCTCGGTCTCCGACTCCGGCGGCACCGGCGGTGGCATGTGGTCGAAGAAGCCGTCGTTCTCGTCGAAGTTGAGCAGCAGCACGGTCTTCGACCACACCTGCGGGTCGGACGCGATGGCGTCGAGCACGTCGAAGACCAGGTTCGCGCTGCCCACCGGCGTGGAACTGCCCGGGTGCTCGGAGTCCACAGCGGACGGAACCAGCCAGGTGACCTTCGGCAGACCGCCGGACGCGATGTCGTCGCGCAGGCGGCGGACCAGTGTTTCGGGCTCGCTGCGGTACATCGCGCGGTCGAACAGCCGCCGCTCGGCGTCGGTCAGCTTCGCCCGGCCGGACTCGAACTGCGCGAGCAGCTTGCGCCGCTCCGGCTCGGGCTTGTCGAACAGGGCGGTGTAGAACTCCTCGGTCGTGCGGTAGCCGCCCTCGACCTCGGCGAGGATCTTGTGCCCGATCGCCTTGAACGGCTTGAAGTACTCGACCGCGTTGTCGGTGAAGTTGTCCCACTCCTGGTAGATCTGCCAGGAGACGCCGGCCTGCTCCAGGCGCTCCGGGTATGTCGTCCAGTCGTAGCCGGGGTGGGCGTGGTCGTAGGCGGCGTTGGTGACCGCGCGCTGCTTCGTGCCCGGCTCGTAGCCGACCTTCCCGGTCCACAGGTAGTTCCGGTTCGGGTTGGTGGAGCCGAACACCGAGCAGTGGTAGGCGTCGCAGATGGTGAAGGTGTCGGCGAGCTCGTACTGCAACGGGATGTCGCGGCGCTCGTAGTAGGTCATCGTCGCGGCGGTCTTGGCCGCGATCCAGTCGTCGAGCCAGCCCCCGGCCCACGCCTTGCCCGAACCGGCCCAGCTGTGGTCGAGGTCGCCGAGGTACTGGATGTCCGACACCGGGCGCCCCTCGCTCTCGGCGCCCTGCCGCAGCGAGAACGGCAGCACCGAACCGCCCGGCCCGGGCTGCTCGAACACCGTGCCGCCCTCGGGCAGCTCCAGCGGCACCCGGTCGCCGTACCCGCGCACCCCGCGCATCGTGCCGAAGTAGTGGTCGAACGAGCGGTTCTCCTGCATCAGCACGATGACGTGCTCGACGGCGTCCAGCCCGCCCGCGGGCACCGGCCGCGCCATCGCGCGGTGCAGCGACGGCGGCAGGAGCGAAGCGGAGGCGGCAGCGCCGAGCGCACCGGCGGAGCCCGCCAGTACCCGGCGTCGGGAAATCTCAGTCACGAGTGGCCATGCTGTCCCGAGAAGGCCAAGCGGGATAGACCCGGAAGTAGCGCAGGCGTGAACACGCCAAGTGCTGCCCGTAGCTCACAGCCCGAAACGGGCAGGCCCGGGTACGGCTCCACACCGACCCAGGACTTCGACATGGCACAGGATGTTGCTCCTGGCGCGCCATCCGCCTTTCAGCCCACCGCGGACGGGCTGGGGCGCCGGAAAGACCCGGCGCCACGCGGCCGAATCCGAACTACAACGCGCCCTTGGTCGACGGGACCACCCCGCTGAAGCGCGGGTCGGGCTCGACGGCGGCGCGCAGCGCACGGGCGATGGCCTTGTACTGGGCCTCGGCGATGTGGTGCGGGTCCCGGCCGTGGATGACGCGCACGTGCAGGTTGATCTGCGAGTGGAAGGCGATCGACTCGAACACGTGGCGGTTGAGCACGAACGGGTAGTTGCCGCCGATGGTGAAGCTGTTGTACTGCTCCGGCTCGCCGGTCATGACGCAGTACGAGCGGCCGGAGACGTCGACGGCGGCGTGCGCCAGCGTCTCGTCCATCGGGATCCAGGCGTCGCCGAAGCGGCGGATGCCCAACTTGCCGCCGAGTGCCTGGCGCAGCGCCTGGCCGAACACGATGGCGGTGTCCTCGACGGTGTGGTGGGCGTCGATGTGGACGTCGCCGCTGGACTTGACCTTCAGGTCGAAGGCGGCGTGCGTGCCCAGCGCGGTGAGCATGTGGTCGTAGAACGGAACCGTGGTGTCGATGTCGACCTGGCCGGTGCCGTCGAGGTCGAGCTCCACCAGCACCGAGGACTCCCGGGTGGTGCGCTCGACCCGGCCGACGCGGGTTCCTGGCTGCATGGCGGTCACTGGTCGAGCTCCTCACTCACGATCTTGCAGGCCGCCAGGAAGGAGTCGTTCTCCTCCGGCGTGCCGATGGTGACGCGCAGGTGCCCCGGGATGCCGACGTCGCGGATCAGCACGTCGGCGTCCAGGTAGCGCTGCCAGGCGCGGTGCGCGTCGGCGAACCGTCCGAAGAGGACGAAGTTGGCGTCGCTGGGCACGGGCTGGAAACCCATCTCCCGCAACGACTCCACGACGCGGTCGCGCTCCCGCGCGAGCTTGTGCACCGACGACAGCGTCGCGTCGGCGTGGCGCAGCGACGCACGCGCCGCGGCCTGCGTCACCGCCGAGAGGTGGTAGGGCAGCCGCACCAGCAGCAGGGCGTCGATCACCGCCGGGGACGCGGCCAGGTAGCCGAGCCTGCCGCCGGCGAAGGCGAACGCCTTGCTCATCGTGCGGCTGACGATCAGCTTCGCCGGGTACTGCTCGACGAGCGCGATCGCGCTGGGCTGCGCGGAGAACTCCGCGTAGGCCTCGTCGACCACGACCACCCCGGGCGCGGCGTCGAGCACCGGCCGCAGGTCCTCCGGCGAGATCGACTGGCCGGTCGGGTTGTTCGGGCTGGTCACGAACACCACGTCCGGGCGGCGCTCGGCGACGATGCGGGCCGCCTCGGCGCTGTCGAGGCTGAAGTCCGCGCGACGCGGCGCGGGCAGCCACTCGGTGCGGGTCCCCGCGGCCAGGATCGGGTGCATCGAGTAGGAGGGCTCGAACCCGAGCGCGACCCGGTCCGGGCCGCCGAAGGCCTGCAGGATCTGCTGCAGGACCTCGTTGGAGCCGTTGGCCGCCCAGACGTTGGCCGCGGTCACCGGCACGCCGGTGGCCTCGGCGAGGTAGGCGGCCAGGTCCTCCCGCAGCGCGACCGCGTCGCGGTCCGGGTAGCGGTGCAGCGAGGCGGCGGCCTCCCGCACCGCCTCGGTCACGTCGGCGACCAGCTCGGGCGGCGGCGGGTACGGGTTCTCGTTGGTGTTCAGCCGGACCGGGACGTCCAGCTGGGGCGCGCCGTAGGGGCTGCGACCGCGCAGATCGTCCCGCAGCGGCAGGTCGGCGAGCGTCGCATCGCCACCGAGCACGTCACTCATGGGCACTACTTTCGTACTGGTCCGGGAAGCTGGTCGGAAGCCGTGAGCCTTCCGGGCTGCCGTCGCGCCCCGGAAGACTCGCGGTTCGGGGTGCCAAGCCGTCCACTCCTCAGTCCGGGAAGCGGGCGGTCACGGCCTGGCCGTGCGCGGGCAGGTCCTCGGCGTCGGCAAGCGCGACGACCTGGCCCGCCACGTCGCGCAGCGCCTGCTCGGTGTAGGAGATCACGTGGATGCCGCGCAGGAAGCTCTGCACGCTCAGCCCCGACGAGTGCCGGGCGCAGCCGCCGGTGGGCAGCACGTGGTTGGAGCCCGCGCAGTAGTCGCCCAGCGACACCGGCGCGTACGGGCCGACGAAGATCGCGCCAGCGTTGCGGACCCGGGCGGCCACGGCGTCGGCGTCGGCGGTCTGGATCTCCAGGTGCTCGGCGGCGTAGGCGTCGACGACGCGGATGCCGTCGGCGATGCCGGCCACCAGGATGCAACCGGACTGCACGCTGGTCAGCGCGGTGCGGATGCGCTCGGTGTGCTTGGTCAGCGGCACCTGCCTGGCCAGTTCGGCGTCGACGGCGTCGGCCAGCCGCTCGGAGGTGGTCACCAGCACGCTGGCCGCCAGCGTGTCGTGCTCGGCCTGGCTGATCAGGTCGGCGGCGACGTGCACCGGGTCGGCGGTGTCGTCGGCCAGCACCGCGATCTCGGTGGGGCCTGCCTCGGAGTCGATGCCGATCAGGCTGCGCAGGTGGCGCTTGGCCGCCGTGACGTAGACGTTGCCGGGTCCGGTGACCATGTCGGCCGGCTCAAGGGCCGCGCCGTCGGTGTCCTCGGCGCCGTAGGCGAGCAGCGCCACCGCCTGCGCGCCGCCGACCGCCCACACCTCGTCGACGCCCAGCAGCTCGGCGGCGGCCAGGATCGTCGGGTGCGGCAGCCCGCCGAACTCCGCCTGCGGCGGAGAGCACACCACCAGCGACTCCACGCCCGCGGCCTGCGCGGGCACGACGTTCATCACCACGCTGGAGGGGTAGACCGCCAGGCCGCCCGGTGCGTAGAGGCCGACGCGGGCCACCGGCACCCACCGCTCGGTGACGGTGCCGCCGGGCGCGACCCGGGTGGTGGTGTCGGTGCGGCGCTGGTCGGCGTGGACCTTGCGGGCCCGGGCGATGGACTCCTCCAGCGCCGAGCGCACCGCGGGGTCGAGCTCGTCGAGGGCGCGCCGCAGCTCATCGGCCCCCACCCTCACCCGTTCGGGTCGTACCCGATCGAACTTCTCGGTGTGGTCGAGGACGGCTCGCACGCCGTCGTCGCGGACGCTCTCGATCACCGGCCGCACCTGATGCAGAACGTGCTCGACGTCCATCTCGGCGCGGGGCAGCGTCGCCCGCAGCTCGGCGTTGGACGGAACACGACCGCGCAGGTCGGTACGGGTGAGCATAGACGTCCTTCCAGGGTGTCCATAGGTCGCCTTCCAGGGTAGTCGCAGGCCGTCCGCCCGGCCCCGCACGTCCCCTGAAATGGGAAAATGTCAACATGCCGCATCCGACGTAAGTGGGTTGTCAACGAGGAGGAGGCTGCTTCAGCCTCGCTGGGGTCACCACTCGTGATCGATCGGAGACTCGATGTTCAGCTCACGGCGCACGGCAGCGACGGTCGCCGCCGCCGCCTGCCTGGTGCTGCTGCCGGCGGCCCAGGCGGGCGTGTCGGCCGCGCAGGAACCCGCACAGCCGGCGACTCCCGCCGCGGACGCCAAGGGACGTGTGATCTACACGGTGGCGAACACCGACAGCCGCGCCCGGACCGAGATCAACCGCACCGGCGCGCAGATCCTGTCGGTGCGCGACGGTGTCGCCACGATCGAGGCGACCCCGGAGCAGGCCGAGCGCCTGCGCGCGGCCGGCTACCAGTTGCAGGAGAAGCAGAAGGTCGCCGACGCCCTCGACCAGCTCAACACCGGCGTCGCGGGCACCGCCGCCGACTTCCCGCCGGACGACCAGGGCTTCCACAACTTCGACGAGGTGAACGCCGAGCTGGACAAGACCGTCCAGGACCACGGTGACATCGCCGTGCGCTCGAGCGTCGGCAAGTCGCACGAGGGACGCGACATCCCGATGCTCAAGATCAGCGACAACGCCGCCCAGGACGAGAACGAGCCCGAGGTCCTGTTCAACTGCAACCAGCACGCCCGCGAGCACCTCACCACCGAGATGTGCCTGCGGATCGTCAACCGGTTCACCGACGGCTACGCCTCCGACCCCGCGGTCAAGGAGATGGTGGACAACCGGGAGATCTGGGTCGTGCCGGTGACCAACCCGGACGGGTCGATCCGCGACGTGGAGTCCGGCCAGTACCAGAGCTGGCGCAAGAACACCCAGGACCCCAACGGCACCGACACCAACCGCAACTGGGACTACAAGTGGGGTTGCTGCGGCGGCTCCAGCGACGACCCCAACGCCGAGGACTACCGCGGGCCGAGCGCGTTCTCCACGCCCGAGGCCTCCGCGCTGGGCAAGTTCGTCGACTCGCGCGTCATCGGCGGCAAGCAGCAGATCAGGGCCCACATCGACTGGCACACCTTCTCCGAGCTGGTGCTGTGGCCTTTCGGGCACACCAACGACCAGGTCACCGAGGGCATGACCCAGCAGGAGTACGACCGGTTCGCCCGCGTCGGCAAGGAGATGGCGCAGACCAACGGCTACACGCCTCAGCAGTCCAGCGAGCTCTACGTCACCGACGGCGACACCACGGACTGGATGTGGGGCAAGCACAAGATCTTCTCGTTCACCTTCGAGATGTTCCCGTCCAGCGGCGGCGTCGACGGCTTCTACCCCGATGACGAGGTCATCGAGAAGGAGACGGCCCGCAACGACGCCGCGGTCGACATCCTGCTCCGCGAAGCGGGAGCCGGCGCCTGAGCCATCGCGAAAGGGGTGCAGGGCCCGGGGTTCGTGGAACCCCGGGCCCTGTTGCGTCGCGCGGCCACGACCGCGGAAGCACCGACCGGTCACAGCGATTCCGACACCGGCGGCAGGAGCACACGAGCGAACCCGATCGCGAAACCGCCGCACGATCGGAGATTCGCCCCGATCACCACAGATCTCCGTGCCATGCGGCGGAATCGGCGTTCGGACGCGGTGTGCGCGGCGTTCGGCGCATCCGGCTCCCGAATTCCCAATCTGGGACCGAAAACGCCGCCGTACTGGGAAAAGTTCGTGCGACCCATAACACCTAAGTGGGTTGCCGGTGGTTCGCCGTTGAACGAATCTTCGAAATGTCCGCTTTCGTGATCGATCGGAGACTCGATGTTCAGCTCACGGCGCACAGCGTCGGCGGTCACCGCCCTCGCGTGCCTGATTTTGCTGCCCGCTGCCCAGGCAGGTGTCTCTGCGGCTCAGGAAGCCTCCCCGACCGGCGCGGCCGCCACCGCCGACGCCGGGTCGGTCTACTCGGTGCCGGGCACCGACAGCCGCTCCCGCACCGAGATCAACCGCACCGGCGCGCAGGTCCTCTCGGTGCGCGACGGCGTGGCGACCGTGCAAGCCACCCGGGAACAGGCCCGGCGGCTGCGCGCGGCCGGTTTCGCGCTCGAGGAACAGCAGGACGTCGCCGCCGCGCTCGACGCGCTCAGCGGCCCGGAGGCCGGGATCGCCGGAGCGGCCGACTTCCCGCCCGCCGACCGCGGCTTCCACAACTTCGACGAGATGAACGCCGAGCTCGACAAGGCGGTCCAGGACCACCGCGCCATCGCGGTGCGCTCCAGCATCGGCAGGTCCTACCAGGGCCGCGACATCCCGATGCTCAAGATCAGCGACAACGCCGCCCAGGACGAGAACGAACCGGAAGTGCTGTTCAACTGCAACCAGCACGCCCGCGAGCACCTCACCACCGAGATGTGCCTGCACATCATCAACCGCTTCACCGACGGCTACGCCACGAACCCGGCCGTCAAGAGCGTGGTCGACAGCCGGGAGATCTGGGTCGTGCCGGTCACCAACCCCGACGGCTCGGTCTACGACGTCGCCTCCGGCCAGTACCAGGGCTGGCGCAAGAACCGCCAGGGCAGCGGCACCGACACCAACCGCAACTGGGGCTACAGGTGGGGCTGCTGCGGCGGCTCCAGCAGCAACCCCAACTCCGACACCTACCGCGGCAGCGCCGCGTTCTCCGCGCCGGAGTCGGCCGCGCTGGCCAGGTTCGTCGACTCCCGGGTCGTCGGCGGCAAGCAGCAGATCAGGGCCCACATCGACTGGCACACCTTCTCCGAGCTGGTGCTGTGGCCCTACGGCTACACCTACAACAACACCGCCGAGGGCATGACGCAGCAGGAGTACGACCGCTTCGCCCGCGTCGGCACCGAGATGGCGCGCACCAACGGCTACACCCCGCAGCAGTCCAGCGACCTCTACATCACCGACGGCAGCACCACCGACTGGATGTGGGGCAAGCACAAGATCTTCTCGTTCACCTTCGAGATGTACCCCTCCGGCGGCGGCATCGACGGCTTCTACCCCGATGACGAGGTCATCGGGCGCGAGACCGCCCGCAACGACGCCGCGGTCGACATCCTGCTCCGCGAGGCGGGTGTCTGATCCACATCACGTACACGTGCGAAGGGCCCGAGGCCGCGTGGGGCGGATTTGCGGGGTTGTCGCGACACAACCGGTCAACCGGCTCGGGCCAGTAGCTCAGCGCGAATGCTCGGCTGGGGCGTCCCCAGCCGAGCATTCGCGTGGACGGTCGTTGAGTTCAGCGGCGACCGCGGTCAGGTGCTCAGGGCCGTGGACCGGCAGGCCGGCACCTGTGGGCGAGGCGCGGCCGGCCGCGCTGCTTCGGCCTGCGATATGCCTTTCGGGCATCGTGATCGCGCCGTCATCCTCGACGCGAAGCTCAATAGAGTGTTGCCGCGTCGGCACCGGTCGAACTGCCCTTAAATCGCGTCTCGCTGCACCTATTCCCCTTCCTGGAACCCTGCCGGGAACTGAACGATATACGGGCCATATCGACAACGGATCGCGCTGGGCGATTCCGAGAGGGCCGGTATCATGCGAACTCCAACCACCGAAAACCAGCGCTCGGCCGACGAGGAGACAAGGCATTTGCTTCTCGAAACGGCTTCCGCGCTGGCGGTGGCTGGCGCGACCGCCGATACGCTGCACCTGCACGCTGCTCTGGTTCCGCAGTCGCTCGTCGCCGCACTGAGCGAGGTGGCGAGATCGCCGAGGTCGGACAGTGGTTACCGCGTGCTGAAGGGAATTCTTTCGGAATTCCCCGACCCCGGTCCGACGCCGTCGTCGTGGAAGTCGGCCGACCATGAGCGCACCCGCGAGTTCGACCTCGCGTTCGCCCTGATCGCTAGTGTTTTCGGGAAACCGTTTGGCTGGAAGTCCCAGCAAGACGGAAGGCTCGTCCACAACATCGTCCCCACCCAAGGACAGGAGACCATGCAAGTCGGTGGGAGCAGCACCGTTCGCCTCGAGTGGCACACCGAGGACTCTTACCACCCGGACCGTCCGGAGCTTCTGCTGCTGGCCTGCGTGCGCAACCCCGACGACATCGGCACCGACATCGCCAGCGTCCGCCGGGCGGACCTGTCGGAGGCCGACATCGCGCTGCTCAGCACGACGCCCGTACTCATCGAACCCGACGACAGCTACGCCGGAAGCTGGTCCGAAGGCCAGGGTGACGAGGGCAAGATGACGACGCTCTGGCAGACCGAGGACGGGCTGTGCATGCGGTTCGACCCGCCCTACACCCGGCTGCCTGAGGACGCCCCGGAACTCTGCGCTGCCTGGCGACGGTTGAGCGAGTCGCTCGACCAGGCAGGGATGACCGTCGCGGGTCAGCCAGGTGACATCGTGGTGGTCGACAACGACGTCGCCGCCCATGCCAGACGGCCGTTCCAGGCGCGTTATGACGGTACGGACCGCTGGTTGAAGCGCATCCTCGTGCGCGGTGAATGGAAGCGACCCGAAGCTGAACTCGGCGAGCGAGGTTACGGCCAGGTCCAGATCGGTCCGCACCCGTCACTGCGGTCCGCGGGATGAGCACGCTGGAATCCGGCGCCGGCGAGCGCACTCCTGATGGCGGAAGGGCTGCCTCCGATACATCGACCGGCGAACGCGTCGTAGGTGTGCGAACACTGCTGCCGCTGTTCTCGCTGGTGGCGGTCACCGCGGTCTGGGGCGGGACCTTCGTGGTGGTCAAAGACGCGGTGAGCCAGGCGCCGACGATGGATTTTCTGGCCATGCGATTCCTCATCGCCACCGCCGCACTCGCGGCACTACGTCCGAGCCGGGTGACGACGTTGAGCCGGGCCGGAGTGAAGCGGGGAATCCTGCTCGGAATGGCTCTCGGGGTCGCCTACATCGCGCAGACGTTCGGCCTGGAGCACACGTCGGCTTCCTTGTCCGGGTTCATCACCGGCATGTTGGTGGTCTTCACTCCTGTGATCGCCGGACTGGTACTGCGTCAGCGGATCGGGAAAGTCACGTGGACGGCTGTGGCCATCGCGGTGGCGGGCCTGGGTTTGATGACCGTCCATGAGTTCGCAGTCGGGCCAGGAGAACTACTCACATTGGTGTGCGCGGTGTTCCTCGCGCTGCACATCGTCGGGCTCGGCGTGTGGTCCCCAGGGCACGACGCGCACGCGCTCACCGTCGTGCAACTCGCTGTCGCAGCGTGCATATGCTTCGCGTTCGGTTGGTGGGATGGCATCGACCTACCGAGCGATGGGGGATTCTGGCTCGCGCTCGTCGGCACGGCGGTGATCGCCACCGCGGCGGCCTACGTGATCCAGACCTGGGCGCAGGCCAGGCTCTCGCTGCCCCAGGCAGCGGTGGTGCTCACCCTGGAACCGGTCTTCGCCTGCATCTTCGGAGTCGTGTTCGACCACGACGAACTGACCACTCGGATCGTCATCGGTGGCGCGCTCGTCGTCGGCGCGATGTATCTGGCCGAGCTCCGCTCGGGCTCGCGCTGACGCCCCTGCCGGTCGGTCTACTCGCTGACTGGCTCTGATCGCACCGCGCACCGGTCGGTCCCGGGCCGCCTAGCGGCCCGGGACCGGCCGGCCGCGGGCTGGGTGCCGGTGACCGCGGCTCGTCCCGCCGCGAGCCGCGGTCCGAACACCGGGTCGGTGTCCCGGCGCGCCCGGCACCGCCGTCCGGTGTGAGAATCCGCAGGTGGACAGTGTGGTGCTGAACATCGGTCTGGTCCTGCTGTTCGTGCTGCTCGGCGGGTACTTCGCCGCCGCGGAGATCGCGCTGGTGTCGCTGCGCGAGGGCCAGGTCCGCAGGCTGGAGGGTGCCGGACGGCGCGGCGCCCGGGTCGCGAAGCTGCGGGCCGACTCCAACCGCTTCCTCTCCGCGGTGCAGATCGGTGTGACCTTCGCCGGGTTCTTCGCCTCCAGCTACGGGGGCGCGACGATCGCGGTGCGCCTGTCGCCCGCGCTGGAGGGCTGGGGCCTGCCCGCGGCGCTGGCTGCGACGGTCGCGCTGGTGCTGGTGACGCTGTTCGTCTCGTACCTGTCGCTGGTGCTGGGCGAGCTGGCCCCGAAGCGGCTGGCGTTGCAGCGCACCGAGCAGGTCGCGCTGTTGACCGCGGGGGTCCTCGACCGGCTGGCCACGCTGTGCCGCCCGCTCATCTGGCTGCTGTCGAGGTCGACCAACGCGGTGGTGCGCCTGGTGGGCATCGACCCCAGGTCCGACGCGGACAAGGTCACCCAGGAGGAGCTGCGCGACATGGTGCGCACCAACGAGCAGCTCACCGTCGAGGAGCGCAAGCTGCTCACCGACGCGTTCGAGGCGGGCGACCGCGTGCTCAGCGAGGTGATGATCCCGCGCACCGAGGTCGACTTCCTGGACCGGACGATGTCGCTGGCCGACGCGGTGGCCAAGGTCCGCGACCAGCCGCACTCGCGCTACCCGGTCATCCGGGACACCGCCGACGACGTGGTCGGCTTCCTCCACGTCCGCGACCTGCTGACCACGACCCACGACAACCGCTCCGGCGCCCGGACGATCGGGGACCTCGCGCGTCCGGTCACCTCGCTGCCCGGCAGCAAGCCGGTTCTCTCGGCGCTGACGGTGATGCGCAGGCGCGGTGGGCACCTCGCCGTGGTCGTCGACGAGTACGGCGGCACGGCGGGCATCGTCACCGTGGAGGACCTGGTCGAGGAGGTCGTCGGCGAGATCTGGGACGAGTACGACACCGGCGTGGCGCCGGTGCGGCCCTCACCGGAGGGCAGCTACGAGCTGGACGGCATGCTGCACCGCAGCGAGGTCGAGGAGCACACCGGGATATCGCTGCCCGATGGCCCGTTCGACACCCTCGCCGGCTTCGTCATGGCCGAGCTGGGGCGGATGCCCGCCGAGGGCGACGCCGTCGAGGCGCTCGGCCACCGGTTCACCGTCCGGGAGCTGGACGGGCGCCGCATCGCCCGGGTGCTCATCACCCCGCTGGGGGACGGCTGAGCGGGGCGGGCGGCGCCCGGCCGCGTCACGACATCAGCAGGATCAAGGCTCCCACCACGATGCCCGCGACCACGACGACGGCCGCCGTGATCATCACCGCGCGCAGTTGCGGCCGGTCCTCGCGGACCTCGGTCTGAGCGCGCTCACGCCACTGCATGAACGTGGTGCCTTCGCCGCCCTCGCTCACGTCTGTCTCCCTGCTCGTCGGTCGGGGTGCGCCTACAGCCTGTCACATCGATCAGGCCGCAGTCATATCGACGAGCCGCAACGTGGTGGCGGCCCAGCGCTCCAGCAGCGGCTCGTCGTGGCTGATGGCCAGCACGCCGGTGCCGTCCTCGGCGACGCGCTCGCCGACGACGCGGACCAGCGCCGCGGTCGTGGAGGCGTCGAGCATCGCGGTCATCTCGTCGCAGATCAGGTAGCGCGGGCGCAGCGCGAGAGCGCGGGCCAGGCACGCGCGCTGGAGCTGCCCGTCGCTGACCTCGTGCGGCCTGCGGTCCAGCAGCTCGCCGGTCAGGCCGACCTGCTCGGCCAGCTCGCCGACCCTCCTGGGGGCTTCGCCGGTCCGGCCGGTGGCGTGCAGCGGCTCGGCCACGACCTGGCGGAGGGTGAAGCGCGGGTCCACGGCGGGACGCGGCTGCTGGAAGACCACGCCGATCGCGGCGCGTTGCGCGCGCGAGGTGGCGTGCCGGAACCCGGTGGCCGCTTCACCGTCCACAGTGACCTGTCCGGACCACGGCCGCCGGAGCAGCGCGAGCACTCTGGCCAATGTGGACTTCCCGCAGCCGCTGGGGCCCGCCAGTCCGGTCACGGTGCCGCGCGGCACCTCGACGTCCACCCCGTCGAGGACCGCGATTCCCTTGCGGTAGCCCGCGACGAGGCCGGTACCGCTCAGCACGGGACGTGCGCGGCGATCCAGCGCCCGCCGTGGGCGACGAGTTCCGGACTCCCGTTGCAGGGGGCGGATCCGGGCCGGTCAGGACAGCGTTGGCAGAACACGCAACCCCACTCCCGTTCGATGCGTTCCAGTTCGGTCAGCGCGGGCGGATGGCCCGGGATGGGCTCGAAACCGCCCTCCGGCAGCGCCGCGAGCAGCCCCGCGGTGTAGGGGTGCCAGGGGTCTTCGAAGACCTCGCCTGCGGGACCGGCCTCCACGATCCGGCTCGCGTACATCACCGCCACGTCGGTGGCGACGCGGCGGGCGGCGGCCAGGTCGTGGGTGATCAGCAGCACCGCGCGGTCGTCGGCGGCGGTCTCTGCGAGCAGGTCGACGGTGCGGTGCACCAGCGGCCGGTCCAGCCCGGTGGTCGGTTCGTCGGCCAGGACCAGCGGCGGGTCGCCGGCCAACGCCATCGCCACCGCCACGCGCTGGGCCATCCCGCCGGAGAGCTCGTGCGGGTAGTGGTCCAGGTCGCCGGGACGCAGGCCCACGCGCTCGGCGAGCTCGCCGACCAGCTCCGGTCCGCTGCCCGGGCGCAACGCGTTGACGGTCTCCAGCAGCTGGCCGCGGGCGGTGCGCACCGGCGTGAGGTGTGTGCTCGCCGACTGCGGCACCAGGCCGACGAGCCTGCCGCGAACCCGTTCGGCCAGGACTCGTTCGGACGCGCCGAGCAGCTCCACCTCGCCGTCGAGCACCGCGCGCCCGCGCACCTGCGCGTTGGCCGGGAGCAGCCCGAGCAGCGCCGAGGCGAGCACGGACTTGCCGCAGCCCGACTCCCCCACCAGCGCCAGCACGCGCCCGCGGCGCAGCCGCAGCGATGCGTCGGTGACCGCCCGCACCTCGCCGCGCCGCCGGCCGAGCAGGAAGCGCACCGAAAGCCGGTCCAGCTCCAGCAGGTCCTCGCTCACAGCGCCAGCTCCGATCTGCGTCGCGGCACGACCCGGTCGCGCCACACCCCGGCCGGCCCCGACACCGCCAGCGTGGTGACCACCAGCAGCAGCGAGGGGAACAGCACGATCCACCAGGCGCCGAGCAGCACCGCCTCCCGGCCGTCGCCGAGGATGTTGCCGATGCTGGCCAGGTGCGGCGGCAGGCCGAGGCCGAGGAAGCTCAGCGACGTCTCGTGCCAGACCGCGTGCGGCACCAGCAGGACGGCCGACAGCGCCGCCTGCGGCACGATCGCGGGCAGCAGGTGCCGCCGCAGCACGCGCATCCGCGACGAACCGCCCGCGATCGCGGCGTCGACGAACGGGCGCTGCCGCAGCGACAGCACCTCGGAGCGCACGACGCGGGCCACGGTCGTCCAGTGCGTGAGCGCGATCGAGAGCACCACCGCGAGCAGGCTTCCCCGGTACAGCGCGACGATCACGATGCCGAGCAGCAGGTGCGGCACCGAGTTGACGGTGTCGACCGCGCGCATCAGCAGCCGGTCGCTCCAGCCTCCGAGCGCACCGGCCACCGCACCGACCAGCGAACCGAGCACAGTGGACACCAGCGCGCTGGTTCCGGCCACCAGCAGCGAAACCCGCAGTCCCGCCAGCGACTGCACGAAAAGGTCCCGGCCCGCGGAGTCGGTGCCGAACGGGTGCGCCGGGCCCGGGGCGAGGCGGACCGAGTCGTAGCGGACGAGGTCGCCGCCGCCGAACACCGCGGGCACCACGACCGCGGCCAGGACCAGCGCGCCGAGGACGGCGAGCGAGCCCCAGAGCCGTGCCCGGGCGCGGGCCCCGGCCGCGCGGCCGCGCGGAGCCCCCGCCCGCCTGCGGGCGGCGCCGCGCCACACACCGGGATCGGCGGATGACAGCGTCGTGTCAGCCCTGTCAGCCGTCGGGGTCGTGTCAGCCATCGGCGGCCACCCTCGGGTCCAGCAGCAGCGCGGCGACGTCGGCCAGCAGCGACCCCAGCAGCACGGCGGCGGTGGCCACCAGCGTGACCACCGCCAGCAGCGGGTAGTCCACGGCGGTCGCCGCGGTGACGACCGCCGCCGCCAGCCCCGGCCAGGAGAAGACCTCCTCGACCAGCACCGCGCCGGTCACCAGTTCCGGCACCCGCGCTCCGATCAACGTCACGAACGGCAGCAGCGCCGTCGGCAGCGCGTGCCGCAGCACCACGACCCGTTCGGCCAGCCCGCGAGCCCGCGCCCCGGTCACGTGGTCCTCGGACAGCGCCGCGAGCATCGACTGGCGCACGTGCAGCACCAGCCACGGCGACTGCGAGACGCCCAGCACCAGCGCGGGCAGCGCCAGGTGCTCGGCGACCTGGCCGAAGGTCGGGTCCTGCCCGGCGTCGGTCAGCCCGGCCACCGGCAGCCAGCCGAGTCCCAGCGCGAAGACCGCGATGGCCAGCAGCGCGAGCACGAACGGCGGGACGCCCTCCAGCGCGTGGCCGACCGCGGTGACCAGGCGGTCGGCCCAGCCGCCCTGCCGCCAGGCCGCGACGGTGCCGAGGACGAGGGCGATCAGCACCGCCAGCACCAGCCCGGTGGCCGCGAGCAGCATGGTCCACGGCAGCCGCTCCGCGACGACCTGCGCGACGGGCTGGCGCATCGACCGCGAAACGCCCAGGTCGCCGCTGAGCAGCCCGCTCGCCCAATTCCAGAACTGGGCCAGCACCGGCTCGTCGAGCCCCAGCTCGGCACGGACGCGGGCTACGTCGGCGGCCGAGGCGTTGTAGATCTGCACGCCGTAGTACTGGTGGACCGGGTCGAACGGCGACGCCGCGGCGAGCAGGAAGACGCCGAACGCGACGACCACCAGCACCGGCACCGCGAAGCCGATGCGCCGCAGCACCAGCCGCCCTGCCGCCGCGCCCCTGGAGCGCGCGCTCAAGGCCGCGGCTTCCACGTTTCGAGGTTCCACCACGGGCCCCACGTGGTGCCGTGGGTGTGCGGTTCCACGGGCGGCCGGTAGCCGTCCCAGCGACCGGCGCGCATCACGTAGCTGTGGTCGATGAACGCCAGGTACACCAGGCCCGGGTCGGCGGCGTAGGCGCGCTGCGCGGCCTTGTAGAACTCGGCCCGGCGGGCGGGGTCGGTGGCCTGCCTGCCGCCGTCGAGCGCGGCGTCGACCTCGGCGTTGCGGTAGTGGCCCGGGTTGTTGTAGGTCCCGGTGCCGATGACCGACGAGTGCAGCGCCGAGTACATCTGCGGGTCCGGGTCGATCGGGTTGCCGCCGCCGAGCACGATCCCGTCGGTGGCCAGCCGCCCGGCGACCGCGGAGCGGTCGACACCCGCCGGGGTCACCTCGATGCCGACGGCCCTGGCATCGGAGGCGAAGGCCAGCGCGAGGTCCTTGCGGAGGCTGTCGTCGGCGAAGTACATGACGGTGAAGGCCGCGCGCTGACCGCCGCGGCTGCGCACGCCGTCGGGGCCGGGGACCCAGCCGGCGGCGTCGAGTATGGCGCGCGCCCGCTGCTGGTCGAAGCCGAACCGGGCCGCCGGCTCGTGGAACCGCGGCATCGACTCCGGGATCGGCGCGTGGGCGGGCGTGCCGTGCCCGCCCAGCAGCGCCCGGATCATGCCCTCGCGGTTCACCGCGTGGTTCAGCGCCAGGCGCACCGCGCGGTCGCCGGTGACCGGGTGCTCGTTGGGCAGCGCGATGGTGCGGAAGTCGGCGGTGCGGTGGTGCACGGTCTCGTAGCCGTCGACGCCGACGCTCTGCGCCAGCACCGGGGGCAGGACCGTGCCGTCGAACTCACCGGAGCGCAGCCGCTGCGCGCGGGTGTTGTCGTCCTCGGCGAAGACGACGGTCACCTTCCCAACCGCCGGGGCACCGCCCCAGTACGCCGGGTTGGCCTCCCAGGTCATCTGGTCGCCCTGCCGCCACTCGACGAGCCGGTAGGGCCCGGTGCCGACGGGCCTGGTGTTGAGCTCGGAGTTCTCCAGCGGCGCGGGCCGGGCTAGCTTCTCGGCGGGCACGATGCCCAGCACCAGCTTCGACGGCCATGCCGCGTAGGGGATCTTCAGGTCGAAGCGCACGGTGCGCGGGTCGAGCGCCCGCACGTCACCGAGCATCGAGAAGTCCGAGGAGACGGTGGACGCGTAGGCGGGGCCGACGGCGGCCCGGTAGGTGGCGACCACGTCTTCGGCGTCGAAGGGCGTGCCGTCGTGGAAGGTCACGCCCTCGCGCAGGCGGACCGTCCAGCTCCGGGCGTCCGGGCTCGGCTGCGGGGCCTCGGCGGCCAGGGCCGGGCGCAGGGCGCTGCCCCCGTCGAAGGCGAGCAGCCCGTCGTAGAACTTGGCCGCGCCTTCCTGGCCGTAGCCGAGCAACGGGTTGAGGCTCTCCGGCTCGAAGCCGTCGGCGAGCAGCATCCGGCCCGGGTCGCCGGCGGCACCGGGACTCGTGGGCGCGGTGCAGCCCGCGCCCAGCAGCGTCAGGGCGACCGGGACGGCGACGAGGAGACCACGGCGTTTGAGCACTCAAAGACCATAAGGCTGCTGCAAGTCCTTCTCAATAAGACCGGACCGAAGTGTGATCTCCGCACCGGCGGCTCCGCGAAAACCGATCTCCAGCGTGTGCCTCGGCCTGCTAGAACCTACGTCCGGCGCCGCCCCTGCGGCGTCGCGGCGAAAGGACGCTCCCCATGGCCACCGAACGGATCTCCCCGCCGTCCACCGGCGGCGAGCGCGAGATGCTGCGCGCCTACCTGGACTTCCACCGCGCCACGCTGGCCATGAAGTGCGACGGCCTCTCCGACGACGACCTGCGCCGCCGGTCGATGCCGCCCTCCGCGCTGTCGCTGCTCGGGCTCGTGCGGCACATGGCCGAGGTCGAGCGCGCCTGGTTCCGGCGGACGATCAACGGCGAGGACGTACCGCTGGTGTGGTCGGCCGACGGCGACTTCCAGGCGGCCTACGACGCGAGCGCGTCCACCCGCGCCGAGGCGTTCGGCGCCTGGCAGGCGGAGGTCGAGCACTCCCGCCGCATCGAGGCGGAGGCGGCTTCGCTCGACGTCACCGCCTACGCGCCCCGATGGGGCGAGCACGTGTCGCTGCGGCTGGTGATGCTGCACGTGATCCACGAGTACGCCCGGCACAACGGCCACGCCGACTTCCTGCGCGAGGGTATCGACGGCGTCGTCGGGGCCTGAGGAGCGGCAGTTCGTCGCTCACCGGTCAGCCTCGCACTCCGCCGCGGCAACCGATGAGGCGGGGCGCGCGGGCTCTCGCTGCTGCCCGGGACCCGTCGGGAACGAACCGCCGACCCGGATCGCGTGCGGGCCCGCGGGCGCGCCGGGAAGCGGTCGCCGCGAACTGGGACTGCTCCGGCGCGCCCGGTCATGGTCCGCGGCGACCCGCGCGGCAGCGCGGCTACGCCACCGGTTCGGGCATCCGGCGGACCGCGTACTCGCAGGCGAGGGTGTCGCCGGTGGCGGGGTCGCCGAGCTCGACGCGCCAGGAGCCGGCGAACTGGTCCACGCCGACGTCCATCGGGATCGTGCCTGACAGCAGCACGGTGCCCTCCGCCAGCAGTCCCCGCTCGCGCAGCTCGCCGAGCCAGTACTGCGGCGTGAGCAGCTCGCCGAGGGTGCCGCGCTGGATGCGCTCGCCGCCGGCCCACGCCGTGAGGGTCAGCTCGTCCACCCGGTCGGCCACGTCGGCCAGCCGCCAGGCGCGGCGGCCGAGCACGTCGGGGCCCGCCTGCTTGCTCCAGGCCACGCCGTGCACCTCCAGCTCGCGGTCGGTGTGGTCGCAGGCCACCGTCAGCAGCACGTCGCGCTCGTCCGGCCCGGCGACGACCAGGGCCCACTCGGCCTCGCCGGAGGTGCGGCCGTGCTGCACCGGGACCTCGTCAACCTGCATCGCCAGGTAGGGCGCGACAGGGTAGAGGCACGGGGTCCGGGTCGGCGCGGGCACGCCCAGCTCGGCGAGCTCGGCGACGTGGGCTGCGACGTCGTCCTGGCCGCGGCCCGCGTAACCGGCGTTGAGCAGGGTGCTCACCCGCACCTCGACCGGCTCGCCCGCGACCTCGAAACGAAGCGGAAACATCGGACCCTCCCATTCGGCATACTTGTTGTATACAGTTCGTACCACGGCTAGCCCGGGAGGACGAACCCGGTTGTGACGAGAAGGACCCCCGATGCCCCAGACGCTCGCCGCCGGCCGTGAACGGCCGGCCCGCAAAGACCTGATCAAGGCGTTCATCGCCAGCCTCAGCGGCACCGCGCTGGAGTGGTACGACTTCGCCGCGTACTCGGTGGCCTCCGCGCTGGTCTTCGGCCACCTGTTCTTCCCCAGCTACGACCCGCTGACCGGCACCCTGCTCGCCTTCTCCACCTACGCCGTCGGCTACGTCTCCCGCCCGGTCGGCGGGTTCGTCTTCGGCAGGCTCGGCGACAAGCTCGGCCGCAAGCACGTGCTGGTGACCACCCTGATGCTCACCGGGATCGCGACCGTCCTGATCGGACTGCTGCCGACCCACGGCCAGGTCGGCGCGCTCGGCGGTGTCCTGCTGGTCGTGCTGCGGTTCGCCCAGGGCGTCGGCATCGGCGGCGAGTGGGGCGGCGCGGTGCTGCTGTCGAGCGAGTTCGGCAGCGAGCGGCGGCGCGGCTTCTGGGCATCGGCCGCCCAGGTCGGCCCGCCCGCGGGCAACCTGCTGGCCAACGGCGTGCTCGCCGCGCTGGCCGCGCTGCTGACCCGGGAGCAGTTCCTGTCGTGGGGCTGGCGGGTCGCGTTCCTGTTCTCGGCCGTGCTGGTGGTCTTCGGCCTGTGGATCCGGGTGAAGCTGGAGGAGACCCCGGTCTTCCGCGAGCTCCAGCGCAAGGGCGAGCAGGCGGCCGCCCCGCTGCGCGAGGTGTTCACCAACGAGCCCAGGGCGCTGGTGGCGGGCATCCTGTCCCGGGTCGGCCCGGACATCCTCTACGCGCTGTTCACCGTCTTCGTGCTCACCTACGCCACCAAGCAGCTCGGCATGCCCGAAAGCCTCGCGGTGACCGGCGTGATGGCGGGCTCGGCCGCGCAGCTCGTGCTGATCCCGGCCGCCGGGGCGCTGTCCGACCGATGGGGACGGCGCCGGGTGTACGCGGTCGGCGCGATCGGCGCCGGGGTGTGGCCGTTCGTGTTCTTCCCGATGGCGGGCACCGGCTCGGCCGGGCTGATGGTGCTGGGCGTGACGGTCGGGCTGTTCTGGCACTCGCTGATGTACGGCCCGCAGGCGGCGTTCATCTCCGAGCAGTTCAGCACCGCCCACCGCTACACTGGCTGCTCGCTGGCCTACACGCTGGCCGGGGTGATCGGCGGTGCGCTGGCGCCGCTGCTGTCGACCTACCTGTTCGCCACCTTCGGCACCTGGGTCGCCCCCGCCTGCTACGTGGCGGTGGCGTGCGCGGTGACCCTGGTCGGGCTGGCGATGGGCAAGGCCGACGCCCAGCAGCCGAGCATGGCCCGTCGAGACGCTCGGCACCCGGGCCCGACTCGTTGAAGCGCTCAGCCGTCGAGCGTGGCCCGTCCAAGCGCTCGGCAGCCGGGCATGACTCGTTGAAGCGATCAGCCGTCGAGCGTGGCCCGTCGGGACTCTCAGCCGTTGAGCAGGACCCGTTGAGTCGCGTCGAGGTGCGCGCGGATCGCGCTGGTGGCGGCCTCGCGGTCGCCGGAGGCCAGCGCGTCCAGGATCGCCTCGTGCTCGGCCAGCACCGCATCGCGGCGGTCGGCGGCGCGGAACAGCGCGACGACCCCTGCCCGGACCTGCCGCGCCCGCAGGCCGTCGTAGCTCCTGGCGAGCATCTCGTTGTCGACGGCGTGCACCAGCGCGGCGTGGAAGCGGTTGTCGCGGTCGATGAACTTGCGCGCGTCGTCGTCGCCGCGCAGCTCCCGCTGCTGCTCGAGCTCGGCGCGCATCGCCTCGACCGGGACCGCGCCGAGCTCGAGGGCGCGCCCCGCCGCGTAGCACTCGATCATGCCGCGGACCTCGAACAGCTCCCGGATCTCCCGGCCGCTGACCGGGGCGATGTAGGCGCCGCGCTTGGGCACGAGCTGCACCAGCTCCTCGGCCGCCAGGAGCAGCAGGGCCTCCCGGATCGGCGTGCGCGACACCCCGATCGCGTCGGCGAGGGCCTGCTCGTTGACGAACTGCCCCTGCATCGCGGGATCGCTTAGGACGGTCTCCTTGAGATGCTCGTAGGCGAGCTGACGTCCCGAGGTCAACGAACGCTCCTTCGGCCTACCGGTTCACGTCACCGGTGTCGTACTTGCATATTGTTGGTATACAACCATCGTAGCCGAGGTTGGAGAGGTGGAACCGCCGATGCGGATCGCGCTGTGCCAGATCGTGTCCACGCCGGACCCGCGGGCGAACCTGGAGCTGGTGGCCGACGGCGTTCGCCGGGCCGCCGACGCCGGGGCCGAGCTGGCGGTGTTCCCGGAGGCGACCATGGCGTGTTTCGGGGTCAAGCTCGGGCCGCTGGCCGAGCCGCTGGACGGACCGTGGGCGACCGAGGTGCGGCGTCTCGCCGGCGAGGCGGGCATCACCGTGGTGGCGGGCATGTTCACCCCGGCGCCCGACGGCCGGGTCACCAACACGCTGCTGGTCACCGGGCCCGGAATCGACACCCACTACGACAAGGTCCACCTGTTCGACGCGTTCGGCTTCGAGGAGTCCCGGACGGTCGCGCCGGGCGAGAAGCCGGTGGTGGTGCGCGTCGGCGACACCGCGGTCGGCCTGGCCACCTGCTACGACGTCCGCTTCCCCGGCCTCTACACCCGGCTGGCCGACGAGGGTGCGTCGGTGATCGTCACCGCCGCGTCGTGGGGTTCCGGCGAGGGCAAGCGCGAGCAGTGGGAGCTGCTGGTGCGCGCCCGCGCGCTGGACTCGACGTCGTGGGTGGTGGCGTGCGGGCAGGCCGACCCGCGCAGCGTCGGCCGCGAGCCCAGCGGCAAGGCGCCGACCGGCATCGGCTACAGCACGGTCGTCTCGCCGCTGGGCGCGATCCACGCCCAGCTCGCCGACGCCCCCGACGTCGCCGTGGTCGACCTCGACCCCGACGCGGTGGAGGAGGCCCGGCGCGCGGTGCCGGTGCTGCTCAACCGGAAGTTCTGACGGCGGGTCGCCCCGGGCAGCGACCCGGCGTCGCGGCTCGGCGCGGCTCGGCTCGGCGGCGCGGAGCCGGTTCCGGCGGCGCGGAGCGGGTTCCGGCGGCGCGGGGTGGGTTCCGGCGGCGCGACTCGGCGGCGGGGCTCCGCGGCGCGGGGCGGATTCCGGCGGGCGGGTCCCCGGCTGACGGACTGGGACTCCGATAGCGGGCTCGGACTTCCGCTGACGGCCTCGGATTCGCTGAGCGTACCGGTCCAGGCACCGCCGGTGTCCGCTCGCGTCCCTCGGTCCCTGGACGGGTGATACCCCCGTGGGTATGGTCGCGACCGGAGGCGACGGAAATGGAGATGGAACCCGAACTCCTCGGCGACGCGCTCACGCGGCTGCGTCGCGCCCAGGGCCAGCTGGCCGGCGTCATCGAGGCCATCGAGGAGGGCGGTGACTGCGCCCACGTGCTCACCCAACTCGCCGCCGTCTCGCGGGCCCTCGACCGCGCGGGCTTCAAGATCGTGGCCACCGGCATGCGCCACTGCCAGGCCGCCCGCGACAGCGGGGACGAACCGCCGATGACGGAGCGGGAGCTGGAGCGCCTGTTCCTCGCCCTCGCCTGAACGGCCGGACCCGGCCGCGGCTTCCGCACCGCACACCCCGGGTACGGGAGATGGAGATGATGGAACCGCCTGACCGACCGACCGGTGATCCCGCGGTCGAGGTCATCGAGACCTCGTCCCTCGGCGACCGCAGCTACCTGGCCACCGACGGCGACGCCGCGGTGGTCGTGGACCCGCAGCGCGACGTGGACCGCGTCATCGCCGCCGCCGGGCGGCTCGGGGTGCGGATCACGCTGGTGCTGGAGACCCACGTCCACAACGACTACGTCTCCGGCGGTCTGGAGCTGGCCCGGCTGACCGGCGCCGACTACGGTCTCGCCGCCGCGGACGAGGTGCCGTTCCGCCACGTGCCGGTACGCGACGGCGACGTGCTGGCGGCCTCCGACCGGCTTCGGGTCCGCGCGCTCGCGACTTCGGGGCACACCTTCCACCACCTCTCCTACGTGCTGGAGCTGGACGGCAAGCCCGCGGGCGTTTTCACCGGCGGGTCCCTGCTCTACGGCACGACCGGGCGCACCGACCTGCTCGGCCAAGACCACAGCGCCGAGCTCGCGCGCCACCAGCACGCCTCGGCGCGCAAGCTCGCCGCCGCGCTGCCCGACGGCGCCGCCGTCTGGCCGACGCACGGCTTCGGCAGCTTCTGCCCGGCGAGCCAGTCCGGGGCGGACTCCTCGACGATCGGCGACGAGAAGCGCGCCAACCCCGCTCTGACCCTCGCCGAGCGGGACTTCGTCGAGACCACGCTCTCCGGGCTGGACGACTACCCGGCCTACTACGCGCACATGGGCGTGCTGAACCTGGCCGGGCCGGAGCCGCTGGACCTGCGGCCGCCGGACGAGGCGACCCCGCGCGACATCGAGGCGGCGCTCGAACGCGGCGAGTGGGTCGTGGACCTGCGCTCCCGCAAGGCTTTCGCGGCCTCGCACCTGCTCGGCACGGTCGCGCTCGGCCTCGACGGGCAGCTCGCGACGTGGCTGGGCTGGCTGATCGACTGGGGCGCACCGGTGACGCTGCTCGGCGAGAGCACCGAGCAGGTGGCGCAGGCGCAGCGCGAACTCGCCCGCGTCGGCATCGACCGGTTCGCCGGCGCGGCCGCCGGAAGTCCCGAGGAGCTGGCCACCGACGACGCGCGGTTGCGCAGCACCAGGACCGCGAGCTTCGCCGACCTCGCGCGGGCGTTGTCCGGGGCGGACGGGGAGCTGCCCGCGCCGGACGTGGTCCTGGACGTCCGCACCGGCACCGAGTGGCGCGAGTCCCACGTCGACGACGCGGTGCACGTGCCGTTGCACGAGCTCCGCGACCACATGGGCGACGTTCCCGCGGGCACCGTGTGGGTGAACTGCGGCAGCGGCTACCGCGCGACCACCGCGGCGTCGCTGCTGGAAGCCGCCGGGCGCCACGTCGTCATCGTCGACGACGCCTTCGACTCCGCGGGCGAGGCGGGCGTGCCGCTCACCGCATGACCTCCCGCCGTGCGCATCCACCCCGAAGTGCGCATCCACCCCGACGAAAGGAACCGCCGTGCCACTTCCCTCCACAATGGACACCGGCCGCGTCCGCGAGCTGCTCGACAGCGATCCGCGCGCCCGGCTGATCGACGTGCGCACCCCCGGTGAGTTCGAGGCCGAGCGCATCCCCGGATCGCACAACGTGCCGCTGGACCTGCTGCGCGAGCGGCGTTCCTCGATCAGCCCCGCGCACACCGACCCCGTCGTGCTGGTGTGCGGCTCCGGCGCCCGCGCCGAACAGGCCCGCGACCTCTTGGAGGACAACGGCTTCCAGCGGCTCACGGTGCTCTCCGGCGGGGTCGGCGGCTGGCAGGAGCAGGGCGCGCCGGTGGAACGCGGGACCGGAAAGTGGGCCATGGAGCGGCAGGTCCGCCTGGTCGCCGGTTCGATCGTGCTCGCCGGAGTGCTGGGCAGCCTGCGGTACCCGAAGCTGAAGCTGCTCGCCGGTTTCATCGGGGGCGGGCTGACCTTCTCCGCGCTCACCAACACCTGCGGCATGGCCCGGCTGCTGTCGCTGCTGCCCTACAACCGCACTCCCGCGCAGGACGCGCCGGGACTGCTGGCCGCGCTGACGGCCGACAACGCCGCCGGCCGCTGACCGCGCTGGTCCCGGCCGCGCTGCTCGGCGCGGTGATCGGGCTCTGCGTTGGCCTGCTCGGCGCGGGCGGGTCGATCCTGGCGGTGCCCGCGCTGGTCTACGGCGCGGGACAGCCGCTGGAGTCGGCCATCCCCGTCTCGCTGGCCGTGGTCGCGCTGTCGTCGCTGGCCGGGCTCCT
Organism: Saccharopolyspora erythraea NRRL 2338; assembly: GCF_000062885.1. NCBI lineage: Bacteria > Bacillati > Actinomycetota > Actinomycetes > Pseudonocardiales > Pseudonocardiaceae > Saccharopolyspora > Saccharopolyspora erythraea. Next base: position 6,510,234 of record NC_009142.1, read on the forward strand.
GCCGCGGGAGCGGTGGACGCAGGCGCGGTGGCACATCGCGGCGGTCTTCGGCGTGGTCGGCGTTCCGGGAGCGTTCGCGGGGACGGCTCTGGGCGAGCTGTTCCCGCAGCGCTGGCTGATGCTCGGCTTCGCCGCGCTGATGGCGGTGGTCGCCGTGCGGATGCTGCGGCACGGCGACGAGTACTCGGGCACCTGCATGACGCCGCGGGGCGAGGTGATCTGGCGGATCTGCCTGCCGAAGTCGGCCGCCGTGGGGCTGGTGGTCGGCGTGCTCACCGGGTTGTTCGGCGTGGGCGGCGGGTTCGTCGTCGTGCCCGCGATGAGCCTGCTGATGGGCCTGTCGACGCGGCAGGCCGTGGCGACCTCGCTGGTCGTGGTGTTCCTCAACTCGACGGGCGGCCTGTTGGCCCACGCCCGCACCGCGGTCGAGATCGACTACCCGGTGGTGCCGGCCTTCGGCTGCGCCGCGGTCGTCTTCGCCCTGGCCGCCGGACGGCTCACGGCGCGGCTGCCCGCGCGCGCCGTCCGGCGTGGCTTCGCCGCGCTGGTGCTCGTCGTCGCGGCCGGTGTCGCCGCTGGCGCGGTGGTGTTCCCGCTGTCGTGAGCATTCACGCCGGGGCGGAGTCGTGCCGCCGGCGGCGGAACACCTGTGCCGCGACCACGACGCCGACGGCGAGCACCGCGCTGGTGACCAGGCTGCCCTCGATGCCGAACGCACCGCCGGTGAGCAGCGTGCTGCTGCCCGCGGCTCCCTCGGTGTCCAACAGCGTCGTCTCCAGGTTCATGCCCGAGACCTCGACGCCGAAGACGTTGCCCTGCGCCCAGTTCCACACCACGTGGAACGCGCAGACACCCCAGAGCCCGCCCTCGGCCAGCGCCCAGAACGCCAGCAGCAGCGAGATCAGCACCAGGTTGAGCAGCGGCACCACGCCGACGCCGACGTTGGCACCGTGCAGCGCGGTGAACACGACGAGCTGGAACACGACGGCGGCGGTCAGCCCCCACCTGCGGTAGGCGGTCTGCATCAGGTAGCCGCGGCTGACGATCTCCTCCGTGCTGCCCTGCACGGCGAACCCGGCCAGCGCCAGCAGCACCCCACCGGCGTGCGCGGCGCGGAACACCGGCTCGTCCAATGTGAACTGACCGGATGCGAGATTCACCAGCACCGGCAACACCAACGCGGCAAGAGCCACCCCAGCACCGAGCAACAGGCGGGCGGGAACCCGGGTCGCGGGGCGGAACCCGACGCTGCCGACGGGCCTGCGCTCCTTGAACCGGATCCAGAGCAGGAGCAGCACCGCGGCACCCGCGAAGCTGAAGGTCATCACGAGCTGGTCGTCCAGGCCCATCCGGCCGCCGAGCAGTCCACTCGCGTCGCCCCCGAGGATCGCGAAGGGGATCAGGACCAGGGCCTGACCGACGACCAGGGCGGCCAGCACGACCAGCAGGGCCACGATCGGCCCGGTCGGCCTCCTGGCGAGGAAGATCCCGCTCAGCAGTTCCGACGGCGGCTGGTTGGTTGCGGCGGTTCGCATGCCCGCATCATGCCGTGCCGGGACGACGCCAGTGGCCAGGGGTGACTATGGGTACAGCTTGTTCACGCCGAGTAGCCGAGCAATGCCCGGAGAGGACCGGAGTCCGGGCCGCCGCAAGCAGTAGCCGCCGCAGGCACCCGGACCGGGTCTCTCCGACCTGCTGCCGCCTCACCGTCGACCGCCGTGGTGGCGTGAGTCTTTTCGGCTGCCCGAGCGAACCGGAAGACTCACGGCCTGAACCGGCGATACCTGCGGTGAGGCCGGCTCGCCCTCACATGTCCAGGCCGAGGTCCAGGGCCGGGGACGAGTGGGTCAGGCCGCCGACGGCGAGGTAGTGCACGCCGGTCTCGGCGTAGGCGCGGGCCACGTCGAGGGTGAGGCCGCCGGACGCCTCCAGCTCCGTGGCCGGCGACACCGCCGCCGCGCGGCGGACCGCCTCGGCGCACTGCTGCGGGGTGAAGTTGTCCAGCAGCACCAGTTCCACGTCCTCGGCCAGCACCGCGTCGAGCTCGTCCAACGTGGACACCTCGACCTCCATCGGCAGCCCGGGGGCGTGGGCGCGGCAAGCGCGCACCGCCGCGACGACCGAGCCGGCCGCCACCACGTGGTTGTCCTTGATGAGGACGGCGTCGCCGAGACCCAGCCGGTGGTTGGTGCCGCCGCCGCAGCGCACGGCGTACTTCTGCGGCAACCGCAGGCCGGGCAGCGTCTTGCGGCTGTCCCGGATGCGGCAGCCGGTACCCTCCACCGCCGAGACCCACTCCGAAGTCGCGGTGGCTATACCGGACAGGTGGCACAGCAGGTTCAGCGCCGTGCGCTCCGCGGTGAGCAGCCCGCCCACCCGCGCACGAACCCTCAGCGCGCAGTCGCCCGCCGCGAGCCGGTCGCCGTCGCTGCGCGACGCCAGTACCTCGTAGTCACCGAGGACCTCGTCGAGCACCACCCGCACCAGCGGCAGACCCGCCACGACACCCGCGCGGCGGGTGTTGAACGCGGCCTCGGCGACGGCGTCGGCGGGCACCGTCGCCTCCGTGGTCGCGTCCGGGCCGTAACGCAGGTCCTCGGTCAGGGCGGTGCGCACCAGCGCCTTCGCCTCGTCGGGTTCCAGACCGGCGATGGTCGTCATGCCACTCCTCCCACGAGTTCGGGCTCGGTGCGGATCAGCCAGCCCGACGCGTCCAGGCGCAGCGCGATGCTGCGCCGCCAGCGGGTGTCGTCGACCTCGGGGTAGTCGGTGCGGCGGTGGCAGCCGCGCGACTCGTTGCGCGTCTGCGCCGCCAGCAGCAACGCCTGCGCGGTCAGCGCCAGCGCGGAGTCCTCCACGGCCTGCCTGCTGTCGAGCGCGCGCACCGCGCCCGCGCGGTCGAGCATCGTCGCCGCCTCCGACAGCTCCTGGGCCTCTCGCCCGATCCCGGCGCTGCGGCTCATGGTCCGCTGGAGGAGGTCGCGGTCGACCACCGCGGCTGACGGCAGCGCCAGTTCGGACACCGGTTTGCGGCTGCGCAGCCCGCAACGCGCGTCCTTCGCCGCCGCCTCGGCGGCGCGTGCGCCGACGACCAGCCCTTCCAGCAGGCTGTTGGACGCCAGCCGGTTCGCCCCGTGCAGGCCGGTGCAGGCGACCTCGCCCGCCGCGTACAGGCCGGGCACCGTGGTCCGTCCGTCCACACCGGTCACCACACCGCCGCACGCGTAGTGCGCGGCGCTGGTCACCGGGATCGGCTCGCGCGTCGGGTCCACCCCGGCCGCGCGGCACGCCGCGAACACCGTCGGGAAGCGGTCGGCGAAGCCGCCGATGCCGGTGGCGTCGAGGTAGACGTGCCCGGCGCCGGTCTCGGCGGCCCGGCGGTTGATCGCCGCCGACACCACGTCGCGCGGGGCGAGGTCCTCCAGCGGGTGCTCCCCTGCCATGACGCGGCGGCCCTCGACGTCGACGAGCACCGCGCCCTCGCCCCGGACCGCCTCGGTGACCAGCGGTCGACGCCCGCGCGCGCCGCCAGGTGTGTAGAGCACGGTCGGGTGGAACTGCACGAACTCCAGGTCCGCGACGACCGCACCTGCCCGCAGCGCCAGCGCGACCCCGTCGGCCGTGGCGACCTCGGGATTGGTGGTCGCGGCGTAGATCTGGCCGAGACCGCCGGTGGCCAGCAGGACGGTGGGCGCGTGCACGAATCCGGGGCGGCCCTCGGCGTCCAGCGCCAGCACACCGGCGACCGCACCGCGCTCGTCGCGCGCCACGTCGACCACGCAATGCCGCTCCAGCACCGGAATTCCGCCGTCGCGCGCCGCGCTCGACAACGCCCGCTGCACCTCGGCACCGGTCGCGTCACCTCCGGCGTGGATCACCCGGAACGCGCTGTGACCGCCCTCCCGTGCTCGTGCCAGGGCACCGTCGGCACCGGTGTCGAACAGCGCGCCGATCTCGCGCAGACGCTCGATCGCCCCCGCGCCCGCCGACAGGATCGAGCGCACCGCCGTCCGCGAGCACAGCCCCGCGCCCGCGGTCATCGTGTCCTCGACGTGGCTGCGGACGCTGTCGGCGGGATCGTGCTCGCCGGGGCGGACCACGGCGACCCCGCCCTGCGCCCACGACGTGTTGCCCGCGCCCGCGGCGTCCTTGGTCACCACCAGCACGCGCAGCCCCAGCTCGCGGGCGCGCAGCGCGGCGGTCAGCCCCGCGACGCCGGTGCCGACCACGACAAGGTCGGCACCGGACTCCCACGTCATTCGCCGCCTCCGGGCTTGCCGATGGCGATCATCCGCTCGACCGAGCCGCGGGCGCGCTCGGCGATGTCGGCGGGGACGTGCACCTCGTCGGCGCCCTCGCGCAGGCAGCGCAGCAGGGCGGCCGGGGTGATCATCTTCATGTAGCGGCAGGACGCGCGGTCGTTGACGGCGCGGAAGTCGATCTCGGGGGCGGCCCGGCGAAGCTGGTGCAGCATCCCGACCTCGGTGGCCACCAGCACCGAGGTCGCTCCGGTCTCGCGGGCGGCGTCGAGCATCCCGCCGGTGGACAGGATCTTCACCTTGTCCTTGGGCAGCGTGCCCTCCCCCGCCAGGTACAGCGCGGAGGTCGCACAGCCGCACTCGGGGTGGATGAACAGGTCCGCGTCCGGGGACGCCGCCGCGCGCTCGGCCAGCTCGGGACCGTTGATGCCGGCGTGCACGTGGCACTCACCGGCCCAGATGTGCAGGTTCTCGCGGCCGGTCTCGCGCTTGACGTGCGCGCCGAGGAACTGGTCCGGGCAGAACAGGACCTCGCGGTCGGCGGGGATCGAGTCGACCACGTCGACGGCGTTGGAGGAGGTGCAGCAGATGTCGGTCTCCGCCTTCACCTCGGCGGTGGTGTTGACGTAGGACACCACGACGGCGTCCGGGTGCTGGGCCTTCCACTCGCGTAACTGCGCGGCGGTGATGGAGTCGGCCAGCGAGCAGCCCGCCCGCTCGTCGGGGATGAGCACCGTCTTGTCCGGGCTGAGGATCTTGGCGCTCTCGGCCATGAAGTGCACGCCGCAGAAGACGATGGTGCCGGCGTCGCTCTCGGCGGCGATCCGGCTCAGCGCCAGCGAGTCGCCGGTGTGGTCGGCGATGTCCTGGATCTCCGGGAGCTGGTAGTTGTGCGCGAGCAGCACCGCCCCGCGCTCGTCGGCCAGCCTGCGGACCTCCCGTGCCCAGTCGGCGTCCGCGGCCACGCCGACGTAGCCGTCGTCGGTCCGCCGCGGGCTGCCGCGCCCGGCAAGCACGTCTCCGGTCGCCACCATGTCGTCCTCCTCACCGGTGCCCCGGCGAACACTGCTCCCGAGTAGCCCCGATCGACCCCGGGATCACCCTCCCGGGGTTTTCGCCTTAGAATCGAAAACGTGCCACATCGTAACACCCGAACGGGTCACCCCGACCAGGACGCAGGTCACGAGGTGCTGGCCGGGGTGCTCCGGGCGCACGACGGCGACCTGCAGGTCCTGCTGTGGCAGCGCGCCCAGGAGCCGCACCTCGACCGATGGTCGCTGCCCGGCGGGCGGCTGGCCGCCACCGAGGACGTCGAGACCTCCATCCGCCGCCAGCTCGCCGAGAAGGTCGACGTGCACAAGCTCACCCACGTCGAACAGCTCGCCGTGTTCAGCGCCCCGGACCGCTTCCCGGGGCAGCGGGTGGTGGCCACCGCGTTCCTCGGCCTGGTGCCCGCCGACGTCGACCCCGAGGTCCCGGACGACACCCGCTGGCACTCCGTCTCGGCGCTGCCCGGCACGGCCTTCGACCACGAGCGGATCGTGCTCGCCGCGCGCGACCGGCTGCACGCCAAGCTCTCCTACACCAACATCGGCTTCGCGCTGGCACCCGCCGAGTTCACGATCTCGGAGCTGCGGCGCATCTACTCCGCCGCGCTCGGCTACCAGGTCTCGGCGACCAACCTGCAGCGCGTGCTGTCCCGGCGCGGAGTGCTCGAACCCACCGGCCGCACCGTCTCGGCGGGCCCCACCGGCGGGCGGCCGCCCGCGCTGTTCCGGTTCACCAGCCGGGACCTGCAGGTGACCGACCCGTTCGCGGTCTTCCGCCCGCCCTCGCAGGACTAGCGCCCGCGCCTCGCCGCCTCACCGCGCGCACCCTTGCGCCGGCCGGCCGTGCACTCATCGGTGGCCACGACTGATCGGTCCGTCGTAAGTTTGGACCGTGATGGACACGCTCCCGCTCTTCCCGCTCAGCACCGTCCTGCTGCCCGGCGCGTCCCTGCCCCTGCACGTCTTCGAACCGCGATACCGGCAGCTCACGATGGACCTGCTCAACGAGGTGGTGCCGGACCGGCGATTCGGGGTGGTGGCGATCCGGCAGGGCTGGGAGGTCGGCGAGGACAACGTCGACTCGATGTACGACGTGGGCTGCTCGGCGGTGCTGCGCGACGTCCGCCAGCTCCCGGAGGGGCGCTACGACATCACCGCCAGTGGTGAGCAGCGCTTCCGGCTGCTGCAGATCGACCGCGAGGCCGCGCCGTACCTGATGGCCCGGGTGCAGTGGCTGCCCGACGTCGAGCCCGAGGAGGACTCCGAGGACCTGCGCGACCGGCTGGCCGCCTCGGCGCGCTCGGCGCACGAGCGCTACCACGGCACCGGGCTGCGCGGTGACAGCTACGAGGCGCCCGACGACGGCACCGCCGTCGACGAGCTCTCCTACGCGCTGGCCGAGGACTGCGTGCTCAGCACCGAGGACCGGCAGGCGCTGCTGGCCGAGACCGATCCGCTCGCGCGGCTGCGACTGGTCCGCAGGCTGATGCTGCGCGAGGCCGAGTTCCTGCGCGAGCTGCGGGCGGTCCCCGCCCCGCTGGCCGAGTTCGCCGCGCACACGAGCGTGAACTGACGAGGTCACTCGATAGGATCACGCCCATGTCGACACCTGGCGGCTCCGGGAACTGGGGCCCGCACCCGTACGGGCAACCGCAGTACTACGACCCGATCACGGGAGCTCCGCAGCCCCAGGGCGGCCCCCAGTACCAGGGCAACCCGCAGTTTCCCGGCGGCGGACAGCCGCAGGGCGGCCAGGGCGGCCAGTACCAGGGCGGACAGCCGCAGGGCTCGTCCTACCAGGGCTTCGGCGCGTTCAACCAGCAGCAGCCGCCGCCCCAGCAGCAGTTCGGGGCCTACCCGCCCCCGCCCGGCCCCGCGCAGGCGCAGCAGGAGGGGCGGGGCCGCGGCCCGGTGATCGCGGCGATCGCCATCGCGGCCGTCGCGGTGATCGCCATCGCGACCACCGTCGTCGTGCTGGTCGGCAACGCCGGTTCCAGCGACGAGGCCGGCCCGCTGCCGCCGTCGCCGTCGACCACCCGGCCCAAGACTCCCGCCAGCACCAGCGCGGCGCCGACCTCCGAACCCAAGGCGAACGTCCCGCCGGTGGTCCCGGGCTGGCAGGCGGTGCACGTGCCCCGGCGCACCGCGTACTACGACGCGCCGCTGGAGTGGTGGGTCGACAACCCCGACAACACCCACGGCTTCGGCTCGCTCGACGAGCCGGTCACCATGAGCGGCGTCTCGATCTACCAGCCTGGCTTCTGCCCGTCGGACCCGGGCAGCTTCCGCGCCATCGCCGGTGTCACCGCGCGCAAGGGCCCCGACGACGCGACCGTGGCCAACGAGACCGCGCAGCGGCTGGTGCAGCTCGCCTACACCGTCGACGGCAAGCCGCCGCAGGTGCAGTTCAGCCCGCCGACGCCGATCCAGATCCACGGCGGCCGGGGCGCCTCGCAGGTCGTGGCCACCGTGACCCACCCGGCGCCCGGCCCGTGCGACTCCCCGACCGTCCAGGTCAACATCATGGCGACCAACGGCGACGGCCAGACCTCGGTGGTGTTCATCTCCCTCGCCGACCAGCAGGTCCCCGGAGCACTGCCGGTGCAGACCCTGCAGCAGATGGCGGGCACCCTGCGGGCCGACAGCTGAGCGTCCGCGCCTGAACACTCCCGGCCCGGTCGCGGACACCGACGGCCCGCGGAGCGGGCAACACGAGTCACCGCGTCTAGTTCATTAGACGCTTGCGCGTCTAATGCACTAGACTTATCCTCGTGGTGAACAAACGGATGAAGCCAGCCCAGGTGTTGAGCAGGGTGCGTAAAGCCGCTCGCGCCAAAGAACTCACCGTGGAGCAACACAACAGCTTGGGTAAGGGGTCGCACCAGATCTACGTCATTCGCGACAGCGAAGGCGACGAGGTCGGCCGTTTCGGCATAACCGGCCACAACCGGGAGGTGTCCTGGACCGTCATGCGGAGCATCGAAGACAGTCTCAAGCACCTGTTCGGCGACTCCTGGATGGAGGAGAAATGAGCTACCCCACCTACCGAGTCACCGTTACCCGCGACGACGACCTCTGGGTCGCGGTGATCGACGGCGTCGGCGCCACCGATGTCGAGGACTTCGCGGATCTCGACCTGGAAGTACGCGACTACATCGCTGGAATGATCGACGCGGCACCCGGCGACTTCCAGCTTGACTGGCACTACGTCCAAGGCGACCACGAGTACACGACCGTGATCGAAAGGCTGTGGGAGTTCGAGCAGCAGGCGAGCGAGGCCACCGCGAACCGCGACGCGGCTCGGCAGGCGACGATCGAGACCATGCGGCGCTCTGGCTTGAGCATGCGCGCCATCGCTGACGCGTTGCGTCTGTCGCATCAGCGGGTATCCCAACTCGCGCGCGCTCCGCAGGTACCGCAGAACTAGCGAGTCGAGGAACCCGACGCCGCGCGTCGGGCGGTGCTAGCGCAGTCGGCGGCCGAGGTCGTCGAGCCCGTTCCAGGACGCCGCCAGGCCGTAGGCCAGCGCGATCGCCATCGGCTGGGCCACGACCGCCCACGCGGTGGCGACCTCGGGTGCTGCGTCGACCACGTCGCCCGGCCTCGGCTGCGGGGGCAGCGGGTGCAGGCCCGCCGCGAAGGAGGCGCCCATCTTCATCGCCAGCCAGCCCGCCACGAGCGCGCCCAGCACGGCGCCGACGAGCACCACCGGACCGCGGCGGCCGCGCAGCATCCACAGCGCGGCGCCCACCAGCAGCCCGGTGCCGAAGTTGAGCAGCAGGAACAGCGCCAGCGCGTCGAAGCGGTGGTAGCTCTCCACCACCATCAGCGGCGCCGGCTCACCGGTCGCCTCGAGCACGCTCGCCTGCGGCGGCGCCAGCCGCGACCACAGCCATCCCAGCGGAAGCCCGACCAGCGCGACCAGTGAGAGCACGCTCACCGCGGGCAGGATGTCGGCCCGGACCACCACGCGCGGCACCGGCTGCGGGTAGCCGAACTCGGAAAGCTCCTCCGGCCCGCTCGGCGCGATCCGCATCGGCTCCGCGCGCGTGCCGGGCGACTCGACCGGTCCTTCTGCGGGCACCCGGACACCTCCCTGGCGGCTGTACTGAACAGCCACCCTAGACCTCGGCGCGGATCGCGCCCGCCATCCCCCGAAGGTGGCGGGAAGTGCCCGGCCGCACATCAACTATCCTGCGCGGGCCCCCCTTGTCCCCTCCACCGAAGGACCAGCGAAGTGGCGGGAATTCTGCCGAGTCCGATGCTGACCGGCCCCAGTCCCATCGACGAGCCGAGGCAGGACTCGGCGGTGCGACTGCCCTTGCGCAGCACCGTCGTGGAACTCCTGCTGGGGTCGGTGGTGGCGGTGCTGGTCTCGATGGTGTTGCAGTTCGCGGTGGTGCGGCTGGGCATCAGCGAGCCGAGCTACGCACCCGAAGCGCTCGCCGCGCTGGGCGCCGCGCTGGTGCTGACCGTCCTGTTCGTCCTGCTCGCGTTCGGACACCGCCGTTCGCCGCGCTGGGTGCGGCTGGGCGGCACCTGGGTCGCGCTGGCGTCGTTCACCACGCTGGCGCTGGCGATCCCGTTGCAGTCCACCCGCTTCTACTTCGGCGGGTCCTCGATGGACAACGCGTTCCGGATGCAGTTCATGACGCGGATGGCGAGCACGCCAGGCCTGGCCGACATGAACTACGCCGACACCGCCCCGTACTACCCGGGCGGCTGGTTCTGGCTGGGCGGCCGGTTCGCCAACCTGCTCGGCTGGGAGGGCTGGGCGGCCTACAAGCCCTACGCGCTGGCGTGGGTCGCGGTGACCAGCGTGGTGGCGTTCACGCTGTGGAGCATCGTGCTGCGCAGGCGGCTGGCACTGCTGGCCGCGCTGGCCACCACGATCGCGGGCATGCTGCACGGCGTCGAGGAGCCCTACGCCTGGCCGTCGGCGGCGTGGATGGCCCCGGTGGCGGTGCTGGCCTGGTACGCGCTGCGCCGCGAGGACCGGGCACCCCGCTGGACGCTGGTCTGCGTCGGCGTCTACGTCGGGTTCGCCGCGATCACCTACACCCTGCACTTCGGGTTCGCGGTGCTGCTGATCGTCACGATGGCGGTGGTCATCGGCGCGTTCCGGGTGCACCACGGGCAACCGCTGTGGCCGACGGTGCGCGTGTTGTTCCTGCGACTGCTGCCGATCGGCGTGGTCAGCGGGCTCATCGCGCTGCTGGTGTGGCTGCCGTACCTGCTGTCGACGCACTTCCTGCTCGACAACCCGCGCAGCGCCGCGCAGCACTACCTGCCGCGCGACAGCGCCTTCCTGCCGGTGCCGATGACCGAGGCGAGCACGCTGGGCGTGCTGTGCATGGCGGGACTGGTGTGGCTGCTGCTGCGCTGCCGCCGCAACGAGGTCGCGGCGGCGATGCTGACCATGGTCATCGCGGTCTACTGCTGGTTCGGGCTCTCGACGCTGGCGCTGCTGGCCAAGACCACGCTGCTGGCGTTCCGGCTGAACGTGATCCTCGGCGTCGTGCTGGCCACAGCCGGTGTCCTCGGGCTGCTGGAGCTGGTCGGCTACCTGCGCGCCAGGCTCGACGCCCGGTACGCGTTGCGGATCTCCACGGTCGCCTTCGCGGTCGGGCTGCTCGGCGCGGTCACGCTGACGCAGGGCGCGATCGGGCTCGCGCTGAAGGACGGCACCGAACGGGCCTACGAGGACTACTACCCCACCGGTGACAACGCGATGGGCCACCGCGACCCGGAGCAGCCCGGGCACTGGGCCGGTGCGGTGTTCCGGACCGTCGACCAGCTCACCGGTCGGCCGCCGCAGCAGAACATCCTGCTGAGCACCGACTACAAGATGATGTCCTTCCGGCCGTACTGGGGCTTCCAGCAGGAGACCCCGCACTACGCGAACCCGCTCGCCGACTACGACGAGCGGGCGGCGGAAGTGCACCGGTGGTCGCAGGCCCGGGATTCCCAGGAGTTGCTGGCGATGCTGCACCGGAGCCGGTTCGCCTCCCCGAACGTCTTCGTGCTGCGCAATGCGTCCGAAGAGGACACCGAGCACGCCGGGAAGCTGTCGGTGGTGCTGAAGGGCGACGCCTTCCCGCAGCTGCCCAACGTGCGGGACTACTCGGTCTACTTCGACCCGGCCGTGTTCGACTCCCCGGAGTTCACCAAGCGCGTGGTCGGCCCCTACACCGTGATCGCGCGGCGCTGAGCCGCCCGGCGCGTCGCATCGCGCGCCGGCGCGGCTTCCCCGCCCGGCGCGCGATGCGGCGACAGGGCCGTTGCGACCGCGGTTCCGGATCGCATGCCGGGTACGCTCGGACCCTCACACGAATGTGAGGGTCCGAGTCTGGGTCGTGCGAGGTCGGTCACATGCGCATCGGGGAGCTGTCGGAACGCACCGGCACGTCGCGCAGGCTGCTGCGCTACTACGAGGAGCAGGGCCTGATCGTCGCCGCGCGTTCGCCGAACGGCTACCGCGACTACGACGAGTACAACGTGGACCGCGTCGCGCAGATCAGGGGGCTGCTCGACTCCGGCCTCCCGACCCGGATCATCAAGCAGATCCTCCCCTGCCTCGACAAGCCCCGCGTCATCCACTTCTCCGACGCGACACCGGAGATGCTCGCCACCCTCCAACGCGAGCTCGACCGCATGACCCGGCGCATCGACTGCATGACCCGCAACCGCGACGCCATCGCCGAATATCTCGACGCCGTGCGGGAAAAGCGCTCGGAAGCCGAGACCGCACCGACGTCCTGAGTGGACTCCGACCCCGCCGCGCCCAGCCTTCCTCCGCGACCTACTCCAGCCCGGCGGTCGCGGCCATGCCCGCGACGAGGTACTGCGCGCCGCGGTCGAAGTGGGCTTGCCAGTCGCCGCCGTCAGCCGGGAAGTTGCCGGCGAGAGCGGGGTAGTCGGCCTCGCGGGCGCGCAGGTGCTCGGCGAGGGCGGAGCGGGTGCCCGCCTCGTCCTGGTGGCGCCAGACCGACTCCGCCGACACCGAGCCGATGACGTAGTTGGAGACCGCCGCCCCGGCCGCCAGGACGTCGGCGCGGCCGAAGCCTGCCGCCGCCAGCGCGGCGTAGACGAACTCCGAGCGCGCCAGGGCGTTGGGGCCGGCCAGCGGGCGGGTGCTCGCCAGGGCCGCCGCCCACGGGTGGTCCAGCAGCACGCGCCGCAGTTCGGCCATGAAGGCGATGATGTCGTCGCGCCACGACGGGCCGGACTCCACGGGCAGCCGGACCTCCCCGAACACGGCGTCGAGGGCGAGGTCCAGGACGTCGTCCTTGGTCGACACGTGCCAGTACAGGCTCGTCGCGTGCGCCTGCAGCCGGTCGGCCAGCTTGCGCATGCTGAGCTGCCGCACGCCGTCGCGGTCGAGCAGCTCCACGGCCGCGGAGACGATCTTGTCCTGCGTCAGCAGCGGCTTCGTCCTCGACTGCTTCTCCGGGCGGAACCACACCGCACCGGGAGCACCCTCGGACGTCGAGGTCTTCGACTTCGCGGTCATGGCGGGAGCGTACCCGCGAGCGCACAGGCATCGATTTCTCATACAGTGTATGGTCACGATCGAACAGCGTTCGAGGACCGGGAGGCCGCGAGTGACCGGAAGGCAGCGAGAACGGGAACAGCGGCCTCAGCCGCAGACCGGCGACCAGGGGCACCCTCGGCGATGGCTGATCCTGGTGGCGCTGTGCGCGGCGCTGCTGGTGATCGTCATCGACAACACGGTCCTCAACGTGGCGATCCCGGAGATCGGGCGGACCTTCGACGCCTCGACGGGCGAGCTGCAGGCCGTGCTCGACTCCTACGTCGTGGTGTGCGGCGGCCTGCTGGTCGCCGCCGGCGCGCTCTCCGACCGGTGCGGACGGCGCCGCGTCATGGTGGCCGGGCTCGTCGTCTTCGGCCTGACCTCGGCGGGCGCCGCGCTGGCCCCGTCGGTCTGGTGGCTGATCGGCATGCGCGCGGCCATGGGAGTCGGTGCGGCGCTGGTGATGCCCGCGACGCTGGCGATCATGGTGCGCGTCTTCCCGCCGCACGAACGCCCGAAGGCCTTCGCCGCGTGGACGGCGGTCGGGTCGGTGGCCCTCGGGCTGGGGCCGCTGCTGGGCGGCGCGCTGGTGGACCTGTGGAGCTGGGCTGGGATCTTCCTGGTCAACCTGCCTTTCGTGGCGGTGGCGCTGGCAGGCGTCGTCCGGCTGGTGCCCGAGTCGCGTGATCCGGCCGCGGGCGCGCCCGACCTGCCGAGCACGGTGCTCGTCACCACCGGGATGGTGGCCCTGGTCTGGGCGGTGATCGCGGTGCCGGAGCGCGGCGCGCTCGCGACCCCGGTGCTCGCCGCCACGGCACTGGCTGTGGTGTCGCTGGCCTGGTTCGGCGTGCGCCAGCGACGCGCGAGCGCGCCGATGGTCGACTTCGGCCTGTACCGGGACCGCCGGTTCGCCGGGGCGAGCTCGGCCATCGCGCTGATCGCGGTGGCCACCGGCAGCACGCTGTTCGTCCTCAGCCAGTACCTGCAACTGGTGCGCGGCCACAGCGCGGTGGTGGCCGGGATGGCGGCCCTGCCGCTGGCCGCCGGGAGCGTGGTGGGCTCGGCGCTGGGAGCCCGGGCACCTGCCCGGATCGGCTACCGGGCATGCATCGTCACCGGGTTCGCCGTCACCGCCGCCGGGTTCGGCGTGCTGGCCGCGCTCGGGCCGGACAGCGGCCAGCCGCACATCGCGTTCGGGCTCCTGCTCTGCGGGTTCGGGACCGGCTTCGCCGGACCGGCGGCCACCAGCACCGCGCTGGGCGCCGTGCCCGCCGACCGCGCCGGGATGGGCTCGGCGCTCAACGACACCCACCAGCAGCTCGGGATCGCCTTCGGCGTGGCGGTGCTCGGCGGCCTGCTCTCGACCGCCTACCGCGCTTTCCTACCCACCGGCGTGCCGCACGACGCGAGCACGTCGCTCGCCGCGACCCTGTCGTTCGCCGACGAGCGCACCAGCGCCGCGCTGGCCGACGCCGCCCGGCTCGCCTTCACCCAGGCTCAGAGCGCGACGATGACGGCCGGACTCGCCTGCGCGCTGGCCGGCGCGGCGGTCGCCATGCTCAGCCTGCGCTCGGGACGGCGAGCGCCGTCGCGCTGACCGCGGTCAGCGCGACGGCTCGGCGGAACCTCAGAGCCGGAGGGACTTGAGAGCCCATCTTTGATTTCTGAAGCGGCGCAGCCGCTTGGCCCATCCCCGCAACCGGCACCGCCGCGGGTTCTCAGGCGCTCTCTGACGAGGACAGCCTTTTCGCCGCGTATGGGTGAAAAGGATCCCGGAGTCCGAGAGCGCCTGAGGTTCCGCCACCGCAACCGCCAAGCAAGGTGAGTCCAGAGACAGCCTCTGACTCAGGCGCCGGGGCGGACCGGCAGCTTCTCCAGGCCCCGCATCAGGACGCTGAACCGCCACCGCAGGTCGTCCGGCGACGCGGCCATCCGCAGGTCCGGGAAGCGCTCCAGGAGCCTGCCGACGGCGATCTGGGCCTCCAGCCGGGCCAGGGCGGCGCCCACGCAGAAGTGGATGCCGTGGCCGAAGGCGACGTGCCCGGTGGTCTCCCGGGTGATGTCGAAGCGGTCGGGGTCCTCGAAGCGCTCACCGTCCCGGTTCGCCGCCCCGAGCGCGACCCAGACGAGCTCTCCCTCGGGGATCACCACGTCGCCGAACCGGACCGCCTCGGCGGTGTGCCGGAACGTGCCGTTCGCCACCGGGCTCTCGTAGCGCAGGGTCTCCTCGATCGCGCCGGGCAGCAGCGACGGGTCGTTGCGCAGCGCGGCGAGCTGGTCGGGGTTGCCCAGCAGCGACAGCACGCAGTTGCCGATCAGGTTGACCGTCGTCTCGTGCCCGGCGACCAGCAGCAGGAACACCATGGCGATCAGCTCGCCCTCGCTGAGGCGGTCGCCGTCCTCGACCGCCTCCAGCAGCGCGGTCAGCAGGTCGTCACCGGGCTCGGTGCGCTTCTTGGCGATCAGCTCGGTCAGGTACTCGACCATCGCCACCGACGCCTGGGCCTGCGCCTCCGGCTGCGACCCGTCGACCAGGACGTTGGTCCACGACCGGAAGTCGTCGCGCCGCGAGTCCTCCACGCCCATCAGCTCCGAGATCACCGTGATGGGCAGCGGGAACGCGAACTCGTCGATCAGATCCACTTCGGACCGGCCCGCCAGGCGGTCGAGCAGGTCGTCGGTGATCTGCTCGATCCGCGGCCGCAGGCCCTCGACCCGCCGCGCGGTGAACGCCTTGACCACCAGCTTGCGCAACCGGGTGTGGTCCGGCGGGTCGGTGTTGAGCATGTGCGGGCCGAGGTCGGGCGAGAACCCCGGCCTGCGCTCGGCGTCGGCCAGCCTCTTCTCGATGATCTGCTGGGTGCGCCCGAAGTCCTTGGCGATCCTGGGGTCCAGCAGCGCCTGCTTGACGTCCTCGTAGCGGGTGATCAGCCACGCGTCGAGGCCGTTCACCGTGCGGATGCGCTGCACCGGCTCCTCGCGCATCCGCGCGTACCGGTTGTGCCGGTCCTGCGCGAAGGCGTCGTCGAAAGCCAGTAAGTCGGGCACTTCACCGGTGGTCATGGGCAAACCTTCCGAGCTCGGCGTTTTGGCGGCCGGTCTCCAGTTAACCCATATCACTGACGGTTGTCACGCGGTCGCTGAAAGCACTCTCAGCTTCCGCGGAGGCGAAGCGGACGCGGGGCGCGAAGCGGACTCGCGGCCCCGCGCCGGCTCACAGCACCGTCTCGAAGCACCCCGCGCCGAGCAGCCCCTTCAGCTCGCCCTGCAGCCCGTTCTCGGTCGACACGAAGTAGTCGCTGGACAGCGCGAGGCGGGTGACCCCGCGCGGCCCCTGCAGCTTCACGTGCACCGGGACCGTGCCCGAGTGCGCCTGCAAGGTGCGCTTGAGCTCGGCGACCAGCGACCGGTCCACCCTGCTCGCCGGCACCTTGATCACGAACGCGGGGCTGGTTCCCGGGTCGGTCTCGGCCGCCGAGATGTCCACCGGCACCGCGTCGGAGGCGAAGATGCTGATGGTGCCCTCGCGCTCGTTGATGCGGCCCTTCACCGCGATCGCGGTGTCCTCGACCAGGCAGTCGGCGAACATCTCGTAGGACTTCGGGAAGAACAGCACCTCCACGCTGGCGTCGAGGTCCTCCAGGGTCACGATCGCCCACGGGTGGCCGTTCTTGTTGATGCGGCGCTGGATCCCCGAGATCATCCCGGCGATCTTGACCTGGTCCTTGCCCGCCTCGCGCTCGCCGCCGACGAGCTCGGCGATGCCGGTGTCCTGGTACGGCGCGAGCAGCCGCTCGGCCCCGTCCAGAGGGTGGGCCGAGACGTAGAGGCCCAGCATCTCCCGCTCGTAGGAGAGCATCTGCTTGCGCGGCCACTCGTCCGGCGTGAACTGCAGGTGCGCCAGCGGCGACGACGACTCCTCGCCGCCGGCGTCGTCCCCGCCGCCGAACAGGTCGAACTGGCCGAGCGCCTGCTGGCGCTTGAGCCCGATGACCGCGTCCACCGCCGCCTCGTGGTGCTGGGCCAGCGACATCCGGGTGTGGCCCAGGGAGTCGAAGGCACCCGCCTTGATCAGCGACTCGATCACCCGCTTGTTGCAGGCCACCGTCTCGGACTTGTCCAGGAAGTCGGTGAACGAGCTGTAGCGGCCCTTGTCCTCGCGCACCTTGGCGATCGAGGCCACCACGTTGGAGCCGACGTTGCGGACGGCGCTGAGCCCGAAGCGGATGTCGGAGCCGACGGCGGTGAAGTCGTTGAGCGAGTCGTTGACGTCCGGCGACAGCACCTTCACGCCCATCCGGCGGCACTCCGCCAGGTAGACGGCCATCTTGTCCTTGTTGTCGCCGTTGGAGGTCAGCAGTGCGGCCATGTACTCGGCCGGGTAGTTGGCCTTGAGGTAGGCCGTCCAGTACGCCACGAGGGCGTAACCGGCCGCGTGGGACTTGTTGAACGCGTACCCGGCGAACGGCAGGACCGTCGCCCACAGCTTGTCGATGGCCTCGTCGCGGAAGCCCTGCTCCCGCATGCCCGCCTGGAAGCCCTCGAACTCCTGGTCCAGGACCTCCTTCTTCTTCTTGCCCATCGCGCGGCGCAGGATGTCGGCTCGCCCGAGGCTGTAGCCGGCGACCTTCTGCGCGATGGCCATGATCTGCTCTTGGTAGACGATCAGACCGTAGGTCTCGGACAGGATGTCCTTGAGCGGCTCGTCCAGGTCGGGATGGATCGGCTCGACCGGCTTCTTGCCGTTCTTGCGGTCGGCGTAGTCGTTGTGGGCGTTGACCTCCATCGGACCCGGCCGGTACAGCGCGTTGCAGGCCACGATGTCGGCGAACTCGGTGGGCTGCATGCGCTTGAGCAGCTCCCGCATGCCGCCACCTTCGAGCTGGAACACTCCCAGGCTCTCACCGCGCGCCAGCAGCTCGTAGGTCTTCGCGTCGTCCAGCCCGAGGTTGGACAGGTCGATCTCGCGGTCGTGGTTGGCCTTCACCATCTTCAGCGCGTCGCCGAGGATGGTGAGGTTGGAAAGCCCCAGGAAGTCCATCTTCAGCAGGCCGATGGCCTCGCACGACGGGTAGTCCCACCCGGTGATGATCGAGCCGTCGTCGCGCGCCCACAGCGGCACGGTGCCCATCAGCGGCTGCGACGAGAGGATGACCGCGCAGGCGTGCACGCCCGCGTTGCGGATCAGCCCCTCCAGGC
Organism: Saccharopolyspora erythraea NRRL 2338; assembly: GCF_000062885.1. Lineage (NCBI taxonomy): Bacteria > Bacillati > Actinomycetota > Actinomycetes > Pseudonocardiales > Pseudonocardiaceae > Saccharopolyspora > Saccharopolyspora erythraea. The sequence continues at coordinate 6,528,275 of NC_009142.1, forward strand.
CGCGCGCGGTGTCGAAGATCTGCGACACCGACGGGTCGGTCTCGATGAGGTTGCGGACCTCGGCGGCCTCGGCGTAGCGCTCGTGCTGCGGGTCGACGATGCCCGACAGCGGGATGTCCTTGGCCGCGATCGGCGGCGGCAGCGCCTTGGAGATCTTGTCGGCGATGGCGAAGCCGGGCTGGCCGTGGTGGACCCGCGCGGAGTCCTTGATCGCGGCCTTGGTCTTGATCTTGCCGAAGGTGATGACCTGGGCGACCTTGTCCCGCCCGTACTTGTCGATCGCGTACTGCAGCACCTCGTCGCGGCGGCGGTCGTCGAAGTCGAGGTCGATGTCGGGCGGGGAGTCGCGCTCCGGGTTCAGGAACCGCTCGAAGATCAGGCCGTGCTCCAGCGGGTCCAGGTTAGTGATGTGCAGGATGTAGGCCAGCAGCGAGCCCGCGGCCGAACCGCGGCCCGGGCCGACGTGGATGCCCTGCGACTTGGCCCACCGGGTGAGGTCGCCGACGACCAGGAAGTACGCGCAGTAGCCCTTGGTGTCGAGCACGTCGAGCTCGACCTTGATCCGGTCCAGGCACTCCTGGGTCGCGCCTTCCGGGTACCGGGTCGGCAGGTACTGCTCGACCTCGGCCTCCAGCAGCTGGCGCTCGGTCTTGCCGCTGCCGTCGGTTACGCGCGGCATCCGGTCCTGGAACGACCAGACGTCCTCGTAGGACTCCACGCGCTCGGCGATCAGCAGCGTGTTGTCGGCGGCACCGGGGACCTCCTTGTCCCAGTACTCCCGCATCTCGGCGGCGGACTTCAGGTAGTAGCCGTCGCCGTCGAACTTGAACCGGCTCTCGTCGTTGAGGGTCTTGCCCGACTGCACGCACAGCAGCGCGCCGTGCGACTCGGCCTGGTCGGCGGTGACGTAGTGGCTGTCGTTGGTGGCCACCGGCTTGAGGCCGAGCTCCTTGGCGATCTTGAGCAGGCCCTCCCGGACCGACCGCTCGATCGGCAGCCCGTGGTCCATCAGCTCCAGGAAGAAGTTCTCCGCGCCGAAGATGTCCTTGTAGTCCGACGCCGCCTGCATCGCCTCGTCGAACTGGCGCAGGCGCAGCCTGGTCTGCACCTCGCCCGACGGGCAGCCGGTGGTGGCGATGATGCCCTCGGCGTACTCGGCGACCAGCTCGCGGTCCATCCGCGGCTTGCGGTACTGGCCCTCCATGCTCGCCCGGCTGGAGAGCGTGAACAGGTTGCGCAGCCCGGTGGCGTTGCGGGCCAGCATCGTCATGTGGGTGTAGGCACCTGCACCGGAGACGTCGCCGCCCTCGCCGTACTCGTCGGTGCCGCGCTGCTTGGCCTCGCCCCAGAACACCGGCTTCTTGTGGAACCGGCTGCCGGGCGCCAGGTAGGCCTCGATGCCGATGATCGGCTTGATGCCGGTCTTCTTCGCCTGCTGGTAGAACTCGTCGGCGCCGAACATGTTGCCGTGGTCGGTCATGCCGACCGCGGGCATCTCCAGCCGCTGCGCCTCCGCGAACAGCGCTCCGACCTTCGCCGCACCGTCGAGCATCGAGTACTCGGTGTGCACGTGCAGGTGGACGAAGGGGTCGACGGGCACGGAGGGGCCTCCTTCGCGAACGGTACCGGCGGGAGGTTGCAAGCCTAACTCCAGCGTCCGACCGGATCGGCGATGTCCCCTGGCGTTGCGCGGATCCGTTCCGGTGCGTCACACCGGCGGTCCGGCGCGGGGCCCGCTCCCGGGGTCCGGCGCCTCTCACGCCGACCGGGTCCGGCCCACAAAGCCTGCTTTTGATCTTGAAAGCGGCGTAGCCGCTTGGCTCGCCCTCGCAACCGGCACCGCCGCAGGCGTCCTGTGGCGAGGACAGATTTTCGCGGCGTATGGGTGATACGTGAGAAAAAGGTCCCGGAGCCAGAGGACGCCGGAGGTTCCGCCACCGGCACCGCCACCAACGCGAGTTCGAGGACAGCTCTCGCGCCGGCGGGGGAAAGTCAGTGCCCTCCGCACGGTGATCGGCCGGAGCGGGTAGCGTGGCACGACGTGGCTGCCCCTGATCCCGTGGACGTTCGTCTGCTCAGCGTCGTCGCCGAGACGGGCCGCGCAGCGGTGCATGAGATCGCCGGCCGGCTCGGGATGGACGTCCGCGACGTCGCCTCGCGCCTGGCGGCGCTGTCCACCACGGGGCTGCCGCTGGTCGTCGGCGTGGAGTGCGAGCCGAACGCGATCCGCAAGGCGGTGGCCGCCGCGCAGGCGTGGACGCAGCAGGCCGCCCAGGCCAGCAGCGGCCCCTACCAGGTGCAGCAGCCGCAGAGCGGGCCCTACCCGGCGCAGCCGCACAGCGGCTCCTACCCCGTCGGCCCGCAGAGCGGGTCCTACCCGGTGCACGGCCAGCCCAGCGGGCCGTACCAGACCTACGGCGGCAGCGGCCAGCACCCGACGCAGACCGGACCGAGCGGTCCGCAGCAGTTCGTGCCGCCCGCGGGACCGCCGGCGTTCGCGCCCGGCGGCGGCCCCGCCGGGCCGCAGGTGCCCGCCCAGACCGCGCCGCCGGACCCGGTGAACACCTGGGGACCTCCGGGTTCGTCGTCGTGGGCGCGCGGCGACCAGCGCGGCGCGGCGCAGTACAAGCAGCCGCCGCAGCGCACCGGCAAGATCGGCAGCAAGCTCGACGTCGAGGGCCTGGAGGGCGAGCGGATCACCATCCAGCTCGTCGAGGTCGTCGACCCGGCGGACTTCCTGTTCACCGCCGCCGGCTACCAGCTGCAGGACGGCGAGCGCGCGGTCGTCGTGCACACCGAGCTGACCAACCGCGGGTCGATGCCGTTCACCTCGCTGCCCGACCTCTACCTGGTGCTGGTCGCCGAGGACGGCTCGACGGTGTCGAAGGCGCCGGTGTCGCTGTCGTCCCGGCCGCCGCACCGCATCGGCGTACCGCCCGGCGAGACCGCCGGCGGTCACACCGTCTACGTGCTGCCCGACAGCACCGAGCTGTCCGCGGTGCGCTGGACTCCGCGCCCCGGCGACGAGCAGCGCACCCTCACCTGGGACATCACCGACCTGTAGCCCCGGCCGCCGTCGGCGGGACGGTCAGCGGCGTGTAGTGGCCTTTCGGGTGCGGTTCGCCGATGAGCCGGCCTTCGGCTTCGACCCAGGCGTGAGCGGCGAAGGGCTGGGTGCGCACGCCGGTGCACCAGGTCGGCCGGGTTCCGCGGGCGCGGCAGAGCAGGGCGGTGGCGATGGAGCGTTGCAGGCAGCCCTGACCGGCGCAGCGCAGGCTCACCGACACCACCTGCTCGCGGGCGGCCGAGGCTTGTCCGGCGGTGGCAGGCACGGCCCCGCGGCGGGCGAACGCAGGCGGTGCCCGTCACCGGCAGACCAACCGTGCCGATGACCCACGATCGGCTCTCGCCGGAGCAGTGGATCTCGTCGGACACTTCTGGGCGGGGACGGGGCCGAATGGGCGTGTGCCCTTGCGCGGCGACCGCCGCTGTGGGCATCTGGTGGGTGACACAGATCGTTCCTCCCAGCGATGAGCACGGGATGTGGTGCGATGACGGCACAGCAGAGCAGCAGGCCCAGCGTCGGCGTGCCGGGTGAGTCGCTGGTGGGTGAGCGCCGGGTGGCGCTGGTCCCCGGGGTCGTGGAGCGGCTGCGCGCGTTGGGGCTGGACGTCGTGGTCGAAGCGGGCGCCGGGCAGCGGGCCCTGATCCCCGACGAGGCGTTCACCGAGGCCGGCGCGAGCATCGGCGACGCGTGGTCGGCCGACGTCGTGGTGAAGGTCAACCCGCCGACCGCCGAGGAGGTCGGCAGGCTCGCAGCCGGGACCACCCTCATCGGCTTCCTCGCCCCGCTGACCGAGCCGGAGACCACCGAGCGGCTGCGCGCGGCCGGGGTCACCGCGTTCGCGATGGAGTCCATCCCCCGCATCTCGCGGGCGCAGTCGATGGACGCCCTGTCGTCGCAGGCCAACGTCGCCGGATACCGCGCGGTCCTGCTCGCGGCCAGCGAGTCGACCCGGTTCCTGCCGATGCTGACCACGGCCGCGGGCACCGTGAAACCCGCGACGGCGCTGGTGCTCGGCGTCGGCGTCGCCGGGTTGCAGGCGCTGGCCACGGCCAAGCGGCTGGGGGCCCGCACCACCGGCTACGACGTGCGTCCCGAGGTCGCCGACCAGGTGCGCTCGGTCGGCGCCAAGTGGCTCGACCTGGGCATCGACGCCACCGGTGAGGGCGGCTACGCCCGCGCGCTGGGCGCCGACGAGGCCGCCGAGCAGGAACGCAGGCTCGGCGAGGCGATCGCCGGCTTCGACATCGTGGTCACCACCGCCCTGGTGCCCGGCAAACCGGCGCCGCGGCTGGTCTCGGCCGACGCGGTGCGGGCGATGCGGCCGGGCAGCGTGGTCGTCGACCTCGCCGGTGCGACCGGCGGCAACTGCGAGCTGTCCGAGCCGGGCCGGACCGTGGTCGCCCACGACGTCACGATCGCCGCGCCGCTCAACCTGCCCGCCTCGATGCCCGAGCACGCCAGCGAGCTCTACGCCAGGAACGTGCACGCCCTGCTGGAACTGCTGGTGACCGACGGCCGCCTGGCACCGGACTTCGGCGACGAGGTGCTGGCGGCCTCCTGCGTCACACGTCAGGAGGAGGCGTAGATGTTCCTGGCCAATCTGGCGATCCTGGTGCTGGCGGGCTTCGTCGGCTTCGCGGTGATCTCGAAGGTCCCCAACACGCTGCACACGCCGCTGATGTCGGGCACCAACGCCATCCACGGCATCGTGCTGCTGGGCGGCGTGGTCGTGCTGGGGTCCGGTGTGGACAGCGCGCTCAGCCGGGCCCTGGCGGTGGTCGCGATCGTGTTCGGAACCATCAACGTGGTCGGCGGTTTCCTGGTCACCGACCGGATGCTGGGCATGTTCAAGCAGCGCCGGTCCGACGCCGGGAAGGAGACCGAGCGGTGAGCGAGCTGCAGGCGGTGCTCTACATCGCGTCCTTCGGCATGTTCATCTACGGCCTGATGGGGCTCACCGGTCCGCGCACCGCGGTGCGCGGCAACTGGATCGCCGCGGCCGGCATGGTCGTGGCGGTCGTAGCGACGCTGATCACCCCCGGTCTCCAGGACGGGTGGCTGATCGGGCTCGGCATCGCGGCGGGCGTGGTGCTCGGCGTGCCCGCGGCGCGCCGCGTGAAGATGACCGCGATGCCGCAGATGGTGGCGCTGTTCAACGGCGTCGGCGGCGGCGCGGTGGCGCTCACGGCGTGGGTGGAGTTCCGCGAGTCCGGCGGCTTCGCGGGCGAACCCGCCTACGTGACGGTCGCGTCGCTGTTCGCCGCGATCGTCGGGTCGGTGTCGTTCTGGGGCTCGCTGATCGCCTTCGGCAAGCTCCAGGAGCTCCTGCCGGGCAGGCCGGTCACGCTGGGCCGGGCGCAGATCCCGGTCAACGTCGTGCTGGTGCTGGCGGCGGTGGGCTGCGCGGTCGCGATCGGGACCGGTGTGCGCGCCGAGGTGCTGGTCGTCGGGGTGCTGGTGTTCGCCGCGCTGGCCGGTGTCGCGGTCGTGCTCCCGATCGGCGGCGCGGACATGCCGGTCGTGGTGTCGCTGCTCAACGCCTTCACGGGCCTGTCGGCCGCCGCGGCCGGGCTCGCGCTGGACAACACCGCGATGATCGTAGCGGGCATGATCGTCGGTGCCTCCGGTTCGATCCTCACCGACCAGATGGCCAAAGCGATGAACCGCTCGATCCCGTCGATCGTGGCGGGTGGCTTCGGCGGCGGAGCCCTGGCCACCGCCGAGACCGGCGCGGGCGGCGGCAGCGTGCGCGCGACCAGTGCGGCCGACGTGGCGATCCAGCTCGCCTACGCCGACCAAGTGATCGTCGTGCCCGGCTACGGGATGGCCGTCGCCCAGGCCCAGCACACCGTGCAGGACATGGCGAAGCTGCTGGAGGGCAAGCGGGTGGAGGTCAACTACGCCATCCACCCGGTCGCCGGGCGCATGCCGGGGCACATGAACGTCCTGCTCGCCGAGGCCGACGTGCCCTACGACCGGCTCAAGGACATGGACGAGATCAACGAGCAGTTCGCGCGCACCGACGTGGCGCTGGTGATCGGCGCGAACGACGTCACCAACCCCGCCGCCCGCAGCGACCCGGGCTCACCGATCTACGGCATGCCGGTGCTCAACGTCGACCAGGCCAGGACGGTCATCGTGCTCAAGCGGTCGATGCGGGCCGGCTTCGCCGGGATCGACAACCCGCTCTACGCCGATCCGCGCACCGCGATGCTCTTCGGCGACGCGAAGTCCTCGGTCGGCGAGATCATCGAGGAGCTCAAGGCGCTGTAGCGGCCCGACTTTCGGCGAAGTTCGTAACCGATAAACCACTCATGGCCCCCTTACGTCCTGCTAAGGTAACCGAATAAAGCGACGTTCAAGCCTTAGCGAGGAGTGGGTGTGATGAGCACGTGCGCGGAGGCCACGACCTGGCGACTGCCGCAGCGGGTCCGCGTGTCGGGCGGTGAGGTCGCCACCGGGGTCTGGGGCGAAGGGCCGCCGGTGGTGCTGGTCCACGGCACCCCGGCGTGGTCGTTCCTGTGGCGCGACGTGGTGGCGGAGCTGGCCGGCCACCACACCGTCCACGTGTGGGACATGCTCGGTTTCGGCGAGTCCATCGCCGATCCGGGGGTGACGCCGTCGATCGCCCGGCAGGCCCGCACGCTCGCCGAGCTCGTGGAGCACTGGGGACTCGACGAGCCGAGCTTGGTCGGCCACGACATCGGCGGCGGGGTCGTGCTGCGCGCACACCTGCTCGAAGCCGTCCCGGTCCGCGGGCTGGCGCTGGTGGACGCGGCGGTGATCGGGCCGTGGAACACGACGTTCACCGAGCACATGCAGCGCCACGCCGAGGTCTACCGGACCATGCCCGAGCACGTCTTCGGAGACATCGTCGCGGCGCGTCTGCGCACGGCGACCCACCGGCCGATGTCCGAGGACGTCGCCGCCGGCTACCTGGCGCCGTGGGCCGGGGCCGCCGGGCAGGGGCGCTGGATCGACCAGGTCGCCGCGGTGAGTTGCGAGGACACCCGCGAGGTCGTGGCGCGCCTGGACCGGATCACCGCGCCGACGCTCGTGCTCTGGGGCGAGCGCGACGAGTGGCTAGCCCCGTCTGCCGGTGACCGGCTGGCAGCCGCGATCCCCGGTGCGCGCCGGGAGACGATCGAAGCAGCCGGCCACTTCCTGCCCGAGGACGCCCCGCGGCGCACGGCACGGGCGCTGCTGCGCCACCTCGGACCGGCATCCGCGGCCGGACGGTAGCCGACCGCGTCAGTCCTGGCCCCGGCGGCGGAACCAGCCGCCGCCGGGTCGCTGCGGGCGGTTGCGGCTGCGGTACTCCAGCTTCGGCCAGTCGCCCGCGTCGTCGTTGCGCTCGACGTGCTCCGGTGCACCGAACACGGCCGGGCCCGCGCGGCCGTAGTCGTCGGCGGTGATCACACCGGAGAGGTCGATGCCCGAGGGCGGGGTGCTGGCGTCGTCGTCGACGCGCCCCGCCCCCGCGCCCAACGGCAGGCCCACTGGCGGCGTCGGCGCGTCGGCCTCCGCGTCGTACCTGCGATCACCTGAGCTGGCCACCGCGATCTCCTGTCATCGGGCGTTGCAGAGTTTCCCCCAAAGCTACGGCATTTCCGGCGCGCGGGTCAGCCGTCGGCGTCGCGCAGCACGTCGACGGCGTGCGCGAGGTCCGCGGGGTAGTCGCTGTCGAAGCTCACCCACCGCCCGTCGGACGGGTGCTCGAACCCCAGGCTTCTGGCGTGCAGCCACTGCCTGCTGAGCCCGACCCGCCGGGCCAGCACCGGGTCCGCGCCGTAGGTCAGGTCTCCGACGCAGGGGTGGCGGACCGCGGCGAAGTGCACCCGGATCTGGTGGGTGCGGCCGGTCTCCAGCTTGACGTCCACCAGTGAGGCCGCCCGGAACGCCTCGACGGTCTCGTAGTGGGTGATGCTCGGCTTGCCACCCGCGACGACGGCGAACTTGTAGTCGTGGCGCGGATGCCGGTCGATCGGCGCGTCGATCGTGCCGCGGCTGGGGTCGGGGTGGCCCTGCACCAGCGCGTGGTAGCGCTTGTCGACGGTGCGCTCCTTGAACGCGCGTTTGAGCGTCGAGTAGGCGTGCTCGCTCTTGGCCACCACCATCACGCCGGTCGTGCCCGCGTCGAGCCGGTGCACCACGCCCTGGCGCTCGGAGGCGCCGGAGGTCGCGATCCGCACGCCGGCCGCGGCCAGGCCGCCGACCACCGTGGGCCCCTCCCAGCCGGGACTGGGGTGCACGGCCACGCCGATGGGCTTGTCGACCACGACGATGTCGTCGTCCTGGTGCAGGATCCGCAGGCCCTCGACCGGCACCGCGACGACCTCCAGCGGCTGCTCCGCCGGGGGCAGCGTCACCTCAAGCCACGCACCGGCCACCAGCCGGTCGGACTTGCCCGCGGGCGTGCCGTCGAGCACCACGTCACCGGATTCGGCCAGGCCCGCCACGATGGTGCGCGAGAGCCCGAGCAGCTTGGACAGCCCGGCGTCCACGCGCATGCCGTCGAGCCCGTCGGGGACCGGCAGCGTCCGCAGGCCGCTCACGACCCCGCCTGCTTCCGCTTGCCCCGGTGCACGGTGCCGTCGTAGTCGCGGCCCAGCAGCGACAGCAGCACGACCAGGGCGCCGCCGCAGACGATCGCCGAGTCGGCGAGGTTGAACACCGGGTAGTACTGCCCGCCCGGGGCGAAGACCGAGATGAAGTCCACGACGTGGCCCTGCATCGGGCCGGGGGCCCGGAAGAACCGGTCGACGAGGTTGCCGCAGGCGCCGCCCAGCACCAGGCCGAGGCCGATCGCCCAGCCGGTCGAGCGCAGCTTGCGGGCCAGCCAGACGATCACGCCGACGACCACGATGGCCAGCAGCGCGAGCAGCCACGTCATGCCGGTGGCCAGCGAGAACGCCGCGCCCGGGTTGCGGAAGACGTCCAGGTAGACCACGCCGCCCAGGATCGGCACCGGCGGGCCGCCCTCCAGATTGGCCACGACCGCGACCTTGGTGGCGATGTCGAGCCCCAGCGCGACGGCGGCGATGGCGAACACCAGCGCCAGCAGGCGCCTGGGGTTCGGACCGGCCGGAGTCTCCTCGGTCGCACCGGCCTCGGCACTGGTGCCGGCGTCGCGTTCGGCCCCGGCTTCGGTGCCTGCCGAGGCCGGGACGGCCTCGGTCTCGGCCGCGACGCCGCGCTCGGCACCGGTGCGGGTGTCGGCGTCGCGCGCGCCCTGCGCCGTCGCGGGCCGCTCGGGTTCGGACTGGTCGCTGCTCACGTCGGCCATTGTCCCCGAACCGCTCGGTGCGGTGTCGGCGGCACTGCTTAGCCGTCGAGGAAGGCGGGAGCCTCGCGCGGGTCGTCGACCGGGACCCAGCGGCCGTCGACCTGTTCGTAGCGCCACCGGGGTCCCTCGGCGACCAGCCGGTGCAGAGCGGCGACGAGGCGGTCGACGTGCTCGGTCATGGTGCCCAGCCCTACGCTCACGCGCAGCGCCCGCTGCGAGTCCGCGCCCGACTCGGCCAGCAGCCGCTGCATTGCCAGGTGGGCGCAGAACAGGCCGTCCCGCACGCCGATGCCGTGCTCGGCCGACAGCGCCGCCGCCAGCAGGCCGGGATCGCGGCCGTCGACGGTGAAGCTGACCACGCCGACCCGGTCGTGGCCGGTACCGAACAGGCTCAGCTCCCGCAGACCGGGGACCTCGCCCAGCCCGGCGCGCAGCCGCCGCAGCAGCAGCGCCTCGTGCTCGATGACCGGTCGCCAGCCGTCCGCGGCCAGGGTCTGGCAGGCGGCGGCCAGGGCGTGCACGCCGACGGTGTTCGGCGACCCGGCCTCGTGGCGCTCCGGGCCGAGGTTCCAGCCGACCGAGGAGTCGCGCACCGCGCGGGTCGCTCCGCCACCGGCCAGGTACGGATCGGCGGCGTTGAGCCAGTCGGCGCGGCCGACCAGCGCTCCCGCGCCGAAGGGGGCGTAGAGCTTGTGGCCGGAGATCGCGACGTAGTCGATGTCGAGCTCGCCGATCCGCACCGGCCGGTGCGGCGCGAGCTGGGCGGCGTCGAGGACGGTGCGGGCGCCCCGCCGCCGGGCGACGCGCGCGAGCTCGGCGACCGGCCACACCTCGCCGGTGACGTTCGAGGCGCCGGTGAGCACCGCCAGGCGCGGCCCTTCCGGGCAGGCCGCCAACGCGGCGTCGAGCGCTTCGACGGCATCCTCGGGTGTCGCCGGAGCGGGCAGGCGCCGGACGCGGGGACCGCTGCCCCAAGGCAGCAGTGCGGCGTGGTGCTCGGTGTCGAAGACGACCACGGAGGTCGCCCGCGGCAGGGCCTTCGCCAGCAGGTTGAGCGCGTCGGTGGTGTTGCGGGTGAAGACCACAGCGTCGGTGTCGCGGGCGCCGGTGAAGGCCCGCAGCTTCGCCCGCGCCCCCTCGTACACCCGCGTGCACACCTGCGAGGCGAACCCGGCGCCGCGGTGCACGCTGGCGTACCAGGGCAGCAGCTCGTCGACGGCGTCCCGCACGCTGCGCAGGCAGGGAGCGCTGGCGGCGTGGTCCAGGTTGGCGTAGCCGATCCGCCCACCGGTCACCAGCGGCACCCGCAACGCCTCGCCCACGACGGCCGGAACGCGTGCGGCGGTGTCCACAACGGACTGCTCGGGAATCTGGAACGGTCTGGTGGCCACGGACACGATGCCCTCCTCGGGTCTGGTCGGACCCGAGTGGATCGGTGGGCCCGCGCTTGCCGGGTCGCCCTGCGCGACCGGCCAGGTCCTCACCCGGGGCACCCCACCGCGGTTGGAGGGTTGCCGGCCAGCAAGCCGGGGCTTGACGCTGGCGCTCATGACCTTCGGGGCAACAACTTAGGAGGCGGCCGCACCGCGCCACAACCGCCGTCCCAGGAAATGGGAGCGGTCTCGGTCACAGGGTCCGGACTGTCAGGGGACGATGACGTCCAGGTCGAGTTGGGCCACCCCTCGGGCCAGCTTCTCATCACTGGTTATCAACGTGGCGTCGAGAGACTCGGCCAGTGACACGTAGTAGGCATCCCCGACCGAACAAACAGACCGCAGACCCCAAACACGCGGAGCGAACGGACGCGCGTCGTGAACCTCGAACGGCAGCAACAAGAACTCGCCGAAGACGGTCTCGGCTTCGGCTGACGTCAGCGATCCGGAACGCTCCCGCTTCCGCAGCACGTTGATGACTTCCCTGTCGATGGTGTCCGGTACGTGCGACTGCGCGAACGGGCTGCTGATCAACTCACCTATCCGGTGGGCCCGCCGCAGTTGCAGGAGCAGATCGAGCACGGCCGACGCGTCGACCACGAGCGGACGCCCTCGTCCGGTCACTCGGCGTCCCTGAGCTCTCGCACGTCGGCGGCAGTGCTGTCGAGGTCGGTGAGCTGACCGCGCTGCTCAAGCCGCCTGACCATCTCGGCCATCGGCGGCCTGGACGCGGCCTGCGTCAGCAATCCCCTGAGGAACTCGGAGTAGCTCTGTCCCGCCTCCACCGCACGGATCTTCAACGTGCGGTAAACATCCTCCGGCACGTCGCGGATCTGAACCAGTACGCCCATACAGAAAGTATGGGCTCATTCGCAGTGCCACCGCAACACTCGTCCGGGTGGGCTCCGCCGCCGGAGCCCACCCGGAAACAGCAGGTCAGGACTTCGCGACCGCGACCGCGATCTCGGTGCCCTCGCCGACGGTGCCCGCGAAACCGCCTTCGGCACCGCCCGCCTCCAGGGCCTCGGCCAGGGTCTCGCCCGCGATGAACTCGCGGTGCGCCTCGACGGCCTCCAGCACCTCGGCCGGCGCCGACACCACGACCCGGACCCGGTCGGAGACCTCGAAGTCCGCCTCGCGCCGCGCCTGCTGGACGACCCGGACCACGTCGCGGGCCAGGCCCTCCAGCGCCAGCTCCGGCGTCACCTCGTTGTCGAGCACGACCAGGCCGCTTCCGCCGGGCAGCGCCGCCGCGGCCCCGGTGTCGGTGGACACCAGGCGCTCGGTGAACTCGCCCTCCCGCAGCTCGATCCCGGCCGCGACCACGTTTCCGGCCGGCGTGCGGGTCCAGTCACCGGACTTGACCGCCTTGATCACCGTCTGCACGTCCTTGCCCAGCCGCGGACCGGCCGCCCGCGCGTTCACCGCGACCTCGAACCGGCCGTGCGCGGCGACGTCGGTGGTCAGCTCGACGGACTTGACGTTCACCTCGTCGCGGACGAGGTCGGTGAACTGCCGCAACGACTCCGCCTCCGGCGTGGCGACCACCAGCCTGGACAGCGGCAGCCGGACCCGCAGCTTGTTGGACTTGCGCAGCGCCAGCGCCGAGGAGCAGACCTGGCGCACCCGGTCCATCGCCGAGACCAGCGCGGCGTCTGCGGGCAGCTCGTCGACCAGCGGCCAGTCCGCCAGGTGCACCGAGCGACCGCCGGTGAGCCCCCGCCACACCGACTCCGCGGTGAGCGGCAGCAGCGGCGCGACGACCCGGCAGGTCACCTCCAGCACGGTGTGCAGGGTGTCGATCGCGTCGCGGTCACCGGCCCAGAACCGGTCGCGCGAGCGCCGCACGTACCAGTTCGTCAGCACCTCCAGGAAGTCCCGCACCGTCGCGCAGGCACCCGCGAGGTCGAAAGTGTCCATCGCGTCCTGCACGTCGCCGACCAGCTCGTGGGTCTTGGCCAGCACGTAGCGGTCGAGCACGTGCTTGCTGTCCACTCTGGACCGGCCCTCGACGCCCTCGGCGTTGGCGTACAGCGCCAGGAAGTACCAGGAGTTCCACAGCGGCAGCACGGCCTGGCGCACCGCGTCGCGGATGCCCCGCTCGGTGACGACCAGGTCGCCGCCGCGCAGGATCGGGCTCGACATCAGGAACCAGCGCATCGCGTCGGAACCGTCGCGGTCGAAGACCTCGTTGACGTCGGGGTAGTTCTTCTTCGACTTCGACATCTTCAGGCCGTCGTGGCCCAGCACGATGCCGTGCGCCACGACGTTGGAGAACGCCGGGCGGTCGAACAGCGCGGTGGCCAGCACGTGCAGCGTGTAGAACCAGCCGCGGGTCTGGCCGTTGTACTCGACGATGAAGTCGCCCGGGTAGTGGTGCTCGAACCACTCGGCGTTCTCGAACGGGTAGTGCACCTGGGCGTAGGGCATCGACCCGGACTCGAACCAGCAGTCCAGCACCTCCGGCACGCGCCGCATGGTCGACTTCCCGCTCGGGTCGTCCGGGTTGGGCCTGGTCAGCTCGTCGATCTGCGGGCGGTGCAGGTCGGTGGGCCGCACGCCGAAGTCGCGCTCCAGCTCGTCCAGCGAGCCGTAGACGTCGGTGCGCGGGTAGGCCGGGTCGTCGGAGACCCACACCGGGATGGGCGAGCCCCAGTACCGGTTGCGGGAGATGTTCCAGTCGCGGGCGTTCTCCAGCCACTTGCCGAACTGGCCGTCGCGGATGTGCTCGGGCGACCAGTTGATCCGCTGGTTCAGCTCGACCATGCGGTCCTTGAACTGGCTGACCGCCACGAACCACGACGACACCGGGCGCTGGATCAGCGGGTTGTCGCAGCGCCAGCAGTGCGGGTACGGGTGGTCGTAGGTCTCGTGGCGCAGCAGCAGACCCGCGTCCTTGAGGTCGCGGATGATCTGCTTGTTGGCGTCGAAGATGTGCTGGCCCGCGTACGGCGGGGCCTCGGCGGTGAACTTGCCGTGCGCGTCCACGGGGACCGCCAGCTCCACGTCGGCGGCGTCGGTGACGGTCTTGTCGTCCTCGCCGAACGGGGCGATGTGCACGATGCCGGTGCCGTCCTCGGTGGTGACGAAGTCACCGGGCAGCACCTGGTGGGCGTTGCGGTTGCCGGCGAAGAAGTCGAACGGCGGCGTGTAGCCGACGCCGAGCAGGTCCTCGCCCTTCATCCGCCCGACCACGTGGTCGGCGACGTCCTCCCCCAGCTCCCGCGCGTAGGCGCCCAGGCGCGCCTCGGCCAGCACGTAGCGCTCGGCGCTGTTGGCGGGCGCCACCACCACGTAGTCGACCTCGGGGTGCACGGCGGCGGCGAAGTTCGACGGCAGCGTCCACGGGGTCGTCGTCCAGACCAGGGCCAGCGCGCCGTCGAAGACCTCTCCGGGGGCGTTCAGCCGCAGCCCGACGGTGACCGCCGGGTCCTGGCGCTGGCGGTAGACGTCGTCCATGCGGGTCTCGGTGTTGGACAGCGGCGTCTCGCAGCGCCAGCAGTACCAGAGCACCCGGAAGCCCTCGTAGACCAGACCCTTGTCCCACAGGGTCTTGAACGCCCACATGACGCTTTCCATGTAGTCCAGGTCGAGCGTCTTGTAGTCGTTGTCGAAGTCGACCCACCTCGCCTGGCGGGTGACGTAGTCCTCCCACTCGGCGGTGTAGCGCAGGACCGAGGCGCGGCAGGCGTCGTTGAACTCCGCCACGCCCATGGCCTCGATCTCGGACTTGGACGTGATGCCGAGCTGCTTCTCGGCCTCGACCTCGGCGGGCAGGCCGTGGCAGTCCCAGCCGAACCGGCGCTCCACCCGGCGGCCGCGCATCGTCTGGTAGCGCGGCACGGCGTCCTTGACGTAGCCGGTGAGCAGGTGGCCGTAGTGCGGCAGGCCGTTGGCGAAGGGCGGGCCGTCGTAGAAGACGAACTCGTTCGCCCCGTTGGCGCCCGCTTCCCTGGCCTGCACGCTGGCCTGGAAGGTCTTGTCGTCGGCCCAGTAATCCAGGACCTGGCGCTCGATCCCGGGGAACGACGGCTGCGCGGCGACGCCCTGGGCGTCGGTGCCGTTGAACGAAACCTTGGGATAGGCCATCGCGGATGTGCTCCTCGCGGTGTGTCGGGTCCACCCGGGGACGACACAGGTGCCGCGGTACCACCCCGCTTGCCGCCTGCGCGGAGACGCCGACGACCTCTCGTTGGCCGGCTGTGACGGGCCGGACCCGTCCGGTTCTACTGAGGCCGCGCGGGCCCGTTCTTCCGGAGGCTCCCCGGTGATGGCCGGATCGACGCCGTGGTGTTCGAAGCTTGGACCTCCCGGGAACGACGTCCCAGGAAGTGAGGTGCTCAGGATAGCGCGCGGGCGCCACCCGTTATTCCGGGGCCGCACGTGCCGGCCGCCGACTTGCTCGACCGCTGCCGACAACCTGTTCGGCCGCGGCCGCCGACCTGTTCACACGCCGCCGCTGGCCTCGGGCTCCAGACGCCGAACCGCGACCGGCTCCGGCTCGCGCTCTGGCGCTCGCCCGGTCAGTCCGACGCGGTCGCGCGCTGCCGGTCCGCCAGCGTGGCGTCCGGCGAGCACTGCGCGCAGGGCCCGAACCCGAGCTCGCGCGCCTCCCGCACCGGCAGCGGCAACACTTCGCGGCCGCCGAGCCACCCGCAGGACCGGAGGTGGTACCGGGGCCGCTCGTCGATGACGACGACCTCGGTCTCCAGCTCCGACACCACGAGCAGGTCCGCCGCGTCGGTCTCCTCCTCCGCGGGCTCCACCTCCGCGTCGGAGGACTCCCGCACGGCCGGCGCGGGCTGCTCGCCCTCGGTCCCGGACCGCCGCACCGCCGACGAGCTCGCTTCCCGTCGGCGCCGCGCCCGGTCCACGACCAGCAGCACCACGCCCAGCACGCACAGCAGAACCGACGCCCAGGCCCACTCGGGGCGATCGACGACGACCGCGCCGACCAGCACCCCGCCGGCCGCCAGGACCAGCAGCAGCACGATCAACAGCACGTCACTTCACGCCCTTTGCACGGCCCGGCCGCAACGGCCTCCGGCGGCGATACCTCCCCAGGTCACCGCCGCCGACAGCCGTCGTCGTCAGCCCGCCTCGGCGGCACGCGCCCCGAAGCTGTAGCTCTGCTGGCCGGAGGAGCGGCTGCCGCTCTCGGCCGGCGCCGCCGAACCGCGGTCCTGCAGCTCGCGGAGCTGCGACTCCAGGTAGGTCTGCAGTCTGGTCCGGTACTCGCGCTCGAAGGTGCGAAGGGTGTCGATCTTCTTCTCGAGCGCGTTCTTCTCCTGCGTGATGTTGCCCATCACCTCGGCGTGCTTGCGCTGGGCGTCGCGCTCCAGCCCGGCGGCCTTCTCCCTGGCCTGCCGCTCCAGGGTCTCGGCCCTGGTCCGCGCGTCGTTGAGCATGGTCTCGGCGCGGGTGCGCGACTCGTTGACCATGCTGTCGCTCTTGGCGCGCGCGTCGGAGAGCAGCTGCTCGGACTTGGTCCGGGCCTCCGACAGCATGCCGTCGGCCTCGGCCTTGGCCTCCCCGGTCAGGCGGTCGGCCATCTCCTGCGCGAGGCCGAGCACCTTGGCGGCCTGCACGTGATGATCGCCACCCGGCGACGTCTGCTCAGCAGCGGTCGGCGCCGGGACCGGCGCCAGCCGACGGGGCTCCTCCACCGGTGCCGGTGCCGCGGAGACCTGCGCCGCCTGGCTGCGGGCGTCGTCCAGGTCGACCTGCGCGGTCTGCAGCTGCGACTCCAGCTGCTCGACCTGGCTGCGCAGGTCGTTGTTCTCCTCGACCAGGCGGGCAAGCTCGGCTTCAACCAGGTCGAGGAAAGCGTCAACCTCGTCCTCGTTGTAGCCCCGCTTGCCGATCGGAGGTTTGCTGAACGCGACGTTATGAACGTCGGCGGGGGTCAAGCCCACAAGATCACCTCACGCACTCCTCGGCTGCGGGTCGTCCGGGTTCCCCGTCACCCGGACTTCACCAGTTGCATCAGTATGAACACAACCAGCAGCAGCACCATAATCGATAGGTCCAGTCCGACGCCGCCGATCCGGACCGTCGGGATCACCCGACGCAGAAGTCGGATCGGCGGGTCGGTCACTGTGTAGATGCTCTCCAACGCGATTGCAACCCCCCCTGCGGGGCGCCAGTCGCGCGCGAACACCCGAACGAGCTCGATCACGATACGTGCCGTGAGCAGCAGCCAGAAGAAGAAGAGAACGTAATAAAGAACGATCAGCGCCGGTTCCACGCCTCAACTGTGCCACCACTCACCCGTAGTTGAAAAAGGCGCCCTCGGCGAGACGGCGCTTGTCCTCGGCCGCCACGTCCACGTTGGGCGGTGAGAGCAAGAACACTCGATTGGTGACCTTCTCGATCGAACCGCGGAGCGCGAACGCCAGCCCGGCGGCGAAGTCCACCAGCCGCTTGGCGTCCGCTTCGTCCATCTCCGTCAGGTTCATGATCACCGGAGTGCCGTCGCGGTACTGCTCACCGATGGTGCGGGCCTCGCTGTAACTGCGGGGATGCAGTGTTGTGATCTTGCTCAAGTTGAAATGACTGCCGGTATCGGTTACGGCACGCAGCCGGGAGACCTGCTCCCGGTGCGCGTCCGAGCCCAGGGGCGCTCGGACGGGCGTCTCCGGCGGGGCCCACTGCCTGCGCGAACGCGCAGGCTCGCGGAACTCCTCGCCGTAGTCGCCGCCGTCCTCCTCGGCCTCCGGCTGGAAGCCGCCCCGGACACCGCCGGCCACGCGCCGGCGGCCACCCACCCGGTCGGATGGTGCGTCGTAGGAGGTGTCGGGGTCCGCGTAGCGGTCGCGGTAGGCCACCTCGTCGTCGTAGACCTCGTCGATCTCGTCGGCGGGGACCATGCCGAAGTAAGCCTTCAGCTTGTGCAAAGCGCTCATCGGCATGCCCTTCCTCTGCGACTCCAAAGCAGCCGAGCGCGAGCGGCCGACCCTCGACCCCCCGATACGGCTACGGCGAGATTAACCGGCGACCTCCCAGCAGCGCAGTTCCGACACGCACGCGTGTCGAGCCGTGCGCCACCGCACTCTCGAGGTCGCCGCTCATTCCAGCCGACATTTCAACAGCTTCGGGGTAGTCCTCCTGCAGGCGCCGGGCAATCCCGGAAAGTGTAGCGAAAGCCACATCCGGGTCTCCGCCAAGGGGTGCCACCGCCATCACTCCCCGCAACCGAAGATCACTGTGGCGGGTGATCTCGGCGGCGAGTGCCGAAACGTCGCCGGGCGGACATCCTCCGCGCCCGGCGGCATCGTCGAGGCCGACCTGGATCAGCACGTCGAGCGGTTCGCTGCGCTCACCGGCGTCGAGCGCGTTGGCCGCCGCCCGCCGCAGCGCCTCCGCGAGCCGCACGCTGTCGACCGACTCCACGACGTCGGCCCAGCGAACCACCGAGCGGGCCTTGTTGCGCTGCAACTGCCCGATCATGTGCCAGCGCACCGCGGCTTCCGGGCGCAGCTCGGCGAACTCGGCGACCTTGCCGCGCGCCTCCTGCTCGCGGTTCTCGGCCAGCTCGGTCAGCCCCAGGTCGGCCAGCAGCGCCGCGTCGCCGGCCGGGAAGGTCTTGGTGACCGCCAGCAGCTCGACCTCCTCCGGCTGCCTGCCCGCGGCGCGGCATGCGGCGTCGACGCGCTCGCGCACCTCCCGCAGCGACTCGGCGATCTCGGCCTTGCGCTCCTGCCTGCTGTCCTCGCTCACCGCTGGTCCTCCGGCTCCGCCCACACGACCGCGGCGAAGCGGCCGGTCCGGCCGCCGTCGCGGCGGTGGCTGTAGAGCTCGCGGGACTCCATCGTGCAGCGCGGGTCGACGCCGATCCGGGCGATCCCGGCGGCCGCGAGCTGCTCCCAGAGCCCGGCCCGGATGTCGAGGCCGGTGGTGCCCTTGCTCGTCTTGCAGGCGCTGCCGGGCAGGTGCAGCTCCACGTCGGCCTGCATCTCCGGCGGCACCTCGTAGCACTCGCCGCAGGCCGCCGGACCGAGCAGCGCCTCGATGCGGTCGAGCCGGGCTCCGGCCTCCCGCATGGCCTTCAGCGCGGACACCACGACCCCGACGCGGGCACCGACCCGGCCGGCGTGCACGGCCGCCACCACGCCGCTCTCCGGGTCGCCGAGCAGCACCGGCACGCAGTCGGCGGTCAGCGCCACCAGCGCGAGCCCCGGCTCGGCGGTCACCAGCGCGTCGGTCGCCTCGACCGGCTCCGGGACCGGGCCGTCGACGACGGCGGCGTTGCGGCCGTGGATCTGCTCCATCCACACCAGCCGGTCCTCGGCGAGGCCGATGCCCTCGGCGAGCTTGCGCTGGTTGGCCGCCACCGCCGCCGGGTCGTCACCGACCCGGCCGCCGAGGTTGAACGAGTCGAACGGCGGCCGGGACGCACCGCCTTCCCGCGTGGTGATCACGCGACGAATCCGCACTGGCTCTCCATCCCTCCCACGGGCCGGCTCGCCCGCCCGAACGAAAACGACACCGGAGGCCGAAGCTCTCCGGTGTCGATTCTCGCTCATCGCGGCGACAGCACCGCATGCCCACGACGCGGACCGCGCGGGCCGGGCCGTTCAGCGGCGCATGAACGGCGGGATGTCGACGTCGTCGTCGTTGTCGTCGGTGACCGGCACCGCCCGGTTCGGCAGCGAGCCGCTCATGCCCGCGTGCGACGGGTAGCCGCTGCCGCCGGCGCGGGTCGGCACCGACACGCTCGGTCCTGCTCCGTCGCCACCGAAGACCGGGGAGCGCTGCGCGAAACCGCCGCGCTGGTCGGTGTTGTCGCGCTGCTCCTGCTGGGGCTGCGGACGCTCGGGCTCGTGGTGCTGCGCCGGTGCGGGCGCCTGCTGCTGCGGCGGCTGGGGCTGCGGCTCCGGCTGCGGTTCGGGCTGGGCCGGGGCCGGCGGAGGCGCGGGCTGCGGAGGCGCGGGCTGCTGCGCGGCGGGCTCGGGCGCCGGGGGCGTCGGGGCCTGCTGCTGCGGCTCGGGCTCGGGTTCCGGCTTGCTGCCGACGACCTGGCCCTCGGTGACGCGGCCCGCCTCACCGGAGGCGACCGCGTCGCGGGAGCCGACCTTGGTCGGTTCGAGCTTCTTGTGCGTCGGGGTGCCTGCGTCGAAGCCCGCGGCGATCACGGTCACGCGGACCTCGTCGCCAAGCGAGTCGTCGATCACCGTACCGAAGATGATGTTGGCCTCGGGGTGCGCGGACTCCTGCACCAGCGAGGCCGACTCGTTGATCTCGAACAGGCCGAGGTCCGAACCGCCCGCTATGGCCAGCAGCACGCCGTGCGCGCCCTCCATGGACGCCTCCAGCAGCGGCGAGTTGATCGCCTTCTGCGCGGCCTGCACGGCTCTGCCCTCCCCTCTCGCCGAGCCGATGCCCATCAGCGCGCTGCCCGCGCCGGACATGACGCTCTTGACGTCGGCGAAGTCGAGGTTGATCAGGCCGGGGGTGGTGATCAGGTCGGTGATGCCCTGGACACCGGAGAGCAGGACCTCGTCGGCGGAGCGGAAGGCGTCCATCAGGCTCACGCCGATGTCGCCGAGCTGCAGCAGCCGGTCGTTGGGGATGACGATCAGGGTGTCGCAGCAGTCGCGCAGCTCCTTGATGCCCTGCTCGGCCTGGTTGGCCCGCCGCTTGCCCTCGAAGGAGAACGGACGGGTGACCACGCCGATGGTCAGCGCGCCGAGCTTGCGCGCGACCGAGGCGATGACCGGTGCGCCACCGGTACCGGTGCCGCCGCCCTCGCCCGCGGTCACGAAGACCATGTCGGCGCCCTTGAGGACCTCCTCGATCTCCTCCTTGTGGTCCTCGGCGGCCTTGTGGCCGACCTCCGGCGCCGCGCCCGCTCCCAGCCCGCGGGTGAGCTCCCGGCCGATGTCGAGCTTGACGTCGGCGTCGGACATCAGCAGGGCCTGCGCGTCGGTGTTCACCGCGATGAACTCGACACCCTTGAGCCCGACCTCGATCATGCGGTTCACGGCGTTGACGCCGCCACCACCGATGCCGACGACCTTGATCACCGCGAGGTAGTTGTGCGGGGGCGTCATCGGATCCGCCTTCCTGATCGTGGCTCTGTGCTCTGGTGCTGATTCGACAGCCGGACTCTCGACGCCCGGGCGTTGTCAACCCCGTGCGGACGGTAGGCATCCCGATGCCTTTGAGTCCAGCAGCCACGCCGCGTGCCCTACCAGGTGTGTCGCGCCGCGCACAGAGCCGAGCTCGGTCCTCCCCTTGTCCGGTTCGCACGCCGCAGCGTGATCACCACCGACACCGTACCGCGCGGGTGACGGCCGGGGGCCAGGCACCGCGAGGTCGGCTTCGCGCGATGCGGGGAAAACACGACCGGAGGTGTCGGATTTGACCGCGAGCATCGGTTCCACTGGTGAACGGCACGACAGTGAGGGGAACCGACGGATGAACGCACCACTGCACGGCAAGGTCGCGCTGGTGGCGGGGGCGACCCGCGGCGCGGGACGGGGGATCGCCGTGGAGCTCGGCACGGCCGGGGCCACCGTGTACTGCACCGGACGGAGCACGCGGCAGCGGCGTTCGGACTACGACCGCCCGGAGACCATTGAGGACACCGCGGAGATGGTGACGGCCGCGGGCGGGCGGGGCGTCGCGGTGGAGGTCGACCACTGCGATCCCGACCAGGTGCGGGCGCTGGTCGAGCGGATCGAGGCCGACTGCGGCAAGCTGGACGTCCTGGTCAACAACCTCGGCGGCGAGAATCTCACCGACTTCGGCGGGCCGCTGTGGGAACGGTCGCTGGACAACGGGATCCGGCGGCTGCGGGTGAGCATCGAGGCGCACATGATCACCAGCTACCACGCGCTGGGGCTGCTGCACCGGCGGCCGGGCGGGCTGTCGGTCGAGATCACCGACGGCACCGCCGAGGTCGACGGCGAGCACTACCGCGCCGAGACCGGCGCGTTCTTCGACATCGCCAAGTTCACCGCGCACCGGATGGCGTGGGTGCAGGGCCAGGAGCTCAGGGCGCACGGCTGCACGGCGGTGTCGCTGACGCCGGGCTGGCTGCGTTCGGAGCTGATGCTGGAGCTCTTCGGGGTCACCGAGGAGAACTGGCGCGACGCCACCGCGACCGAACCGCACTTCTGCATCTCGGAGTCCCCGCGCTTCGTCGGGCGGGCGGTGGCGGCGCTGGCGTCGGACCCCGACGTCGCGCGCTGGAACGGGCAGTCGCTCTCCAGCGGCGGGCTGGCGAAGGTCTACGGCTTCACCGACCTCGACGGCACGCGACCGGACAGCTGGCGCTACATCGTCGAGGTCACCTACGCGGGCAAGCCCGCCGACGACGCGGGGTACCGGTGAACGCCCCGCTGCGCGGCAAGGTCGCGCTGGTGGCGGGGGGCGACCCGCGGCGCGGGCCGCGGGATCGCCGTGGAGCTGGGCGCGGCGGGCGCGACGGTGTACTGCACCGGCCGCAGCACTCGGCGAGCCCGTTCGGAGTACGACCGGCCGGAGACCATCGAGGAGACCGCCGAACTGGTGTCGCGGGCCGGCGGTGAAGGCATCGCGGTGCGGGTCGACCACCTGGAGCCGGACCAGGTCCGCGGTCTCGCCGAGCGGGTCGACGCCGAGCACGGGCGGCTGGACGTGCTGGTCAACGACATCGGCGGCGAGCACCTGATGGACTGGTACAAGCCGATCTGGGAGCAGTCGCTGGACAAGGGGCTGCGCAGGCTGCGGCTGGGCATCGACGCGCACATGATCACCAGCCACTTCGCACTGCCGCTGATGATCCGCAGGCGCGGCGGCATCGTCTTCGAGGTGACCGACGGCACCGCCGAGGTCAACGAGAAGTACTACCGCAGCGGAGGCGGGGCGTTCTTCGACCTCGCCAAGGTCTCCGCGCACCGGCTGGCCCGCGCGCAGGCCGAGGAGCTGGCACCCCACGGCTGCACGGCGGTCTCGATCTCGCCGGGCTGGCTGCGGTCGGAGATGATGCTCGACGCCTACGGCGTCACCGAGGAGAACTGGCGCGACGCGACCGCGCGGTCGCCGCACTTCGCCATCTCCGAGACGCCCCGCTACGTCGGCCGCGCCATCGCCGCGATGGCCGCCGACCCCGACGTGGCGCGCTTCAACGGGCAGTCGGTCTCCAGCGGCGGGCTGGCGAAGGTCTACGGCTTCACCGACCTCGACGGCTCGCGACCGGACGCCTGGCGCTACTGCCTGGAAGTCGAGTGGGCGGGCAAACCCGCCGACGTCACCGGTTACCGGTAGCCGACTGCGGCGCGGTAGCCGACCGGTGGAGCAGATCCGGTCGGCTACCGGTAGAGGGCGATGAGCCGGGAGGCGCTTTCGGCCATCCGCTCGCGCAGCGCGGCGGGTCCGACGACCTCGGCCTCCGGGCCGAGCTCGAGCACCTGGTGGTAGGCGATGTCCAGGGACTCGACGGGCAGCGCGAGGGTGAGCCAGCCCTGCCCGTCGGGTTCGCCCGCGCCGGCGACGGCCTCGGTCACCGCGACGCGGTCGCCGGTGGCGTTGAGCTTGCGCAGGCCGTCGGGGCTGACCCGGACGGTGATGCGTGTCCGCAGCAGCGAACGCGCGAACTCCGCCGACCGGTCGGCCCAGAACCGCGGCAGGTCGAAGGCGGTGTCGCGGTCGAAGGTGGCGTCGCCGACCTCGACGCGCTCGAAGCGGTCGACCCGGTACACCAGGAAGCGCTGCCCGCTGCGCGCCGCCAGGTACCAGACGCCCGCCTTGAGGACCAGCCCGTACGGTTCGAGGTCCCGCCGGACCTCCTGCTCGCCGCGCCGGTACCACGCCGCGATCACGTGGTCGGACCACACCGCGCCGGCGACTTCCGCGAGCCGGGCCGGGGTCTCCGGCTCGCGGAACCAGCGGGGCGCGTCGAGGTGGAAGCGCTGCCCGACCCGGGCGGGCGCGTCGCGGAAGGGCGGCGCGAGCGCGGCCGACGCCTTCAGGCGTGCGGCGGCGACCGCCTCGGAAAGGCCCATCTCGCCCGCGGGCCCGGGCACGCCTGCCAGGAACAGCGCCTCCGCCTCGGCGCGATGCAGCCCGGTGAGCCGGGATCGGTACCCGCCGACGAGCCGGTACCCGCCGCCGCGCCCGCGCTCGCTGTAGACCGGCACCCCCGCCTCCGACAGCGCCAGCACGTCGCGGGTGATGGTGCGCTCGGAGACCTCCAGCTCCCGCGCCAGCTCGGCCGCGGTCATGGTCTCCCGGGCCTGGAGCAGCAACACCAGTGAAATCAGTCTCGACGCACGCATCTCAGCGCCGAGACTACGACCGCCCACCGACACCCGCGGCCGGTTCGGCGCAGGTCACTTGAGGCCGGTGGTCTTCAGGGACGCGACCAGCCAGCGCTGGCCGACCAGGAACACCAGCACCGTCGGCAGCGCGGCCAGCATCGCCGCGGCGATGACGTAGTGCTGCTTCGACGCGTACTGGCCCTGCAGGGAGGCGATGCCGACCTGCACCACCCGCAGCGACTCGTCCTGGGCCACCGCCAGCGGCCACAGGAACGAGTTCCAGTTGGCCAGGAAGAACAGCACCGCCAGCGCGGCCAGCATCGGGCGGCTCAGCGGCAGGATCACGTGCCAGTAGATCCGCCAGTGCCCGCAGCCGTCGAGGTGGGCGGCCTCCTCCAGCTCGCGCGGCACGCCGAGGTAGAACTGCCGGAGCAGGAAGATCCCGAAGGCGTTGAACAGCCCGGGCACGATCAGCCCCGCGTAGGAGTCGACCATCCCCAGGCCCCGCACCACGATGAACAGCGGCACCAGGATCACCGGCAGCGAGATCAGCAGCGTCGCCACGACCGAGGCGAACGCGACCCCCCTGCCCCGGAAGGCGAGCCGGGCCAGCGCGTAGGCGGCCATCGAGTGCAGGAACAGCGCGATGGCGGTGACCGTGACCGAGACGAACGCGCTGTTGGCCAGGTAGCGCAGGAACGGCACCTCGGTCAGCACGTAGGCGACGTTGTCCAGCGTCAGCTCGCTCGGCCATCCCGCCGAGTACAGCTCGGACTCCGGGCGGAACGCGGCCAGCAGCAGCCAGAGCAGCGGCGCGACCGTGGCGAACGCGATGACGTAGGCCGCCACCGCGCGGCCGGTGACCCCGTTCTTCCGCGCCGAGCCGGCGTTCCGGCGCCGGCGAGCCGGTCCGATGGCCTGGTTTCCAGTGTCCGTCGTCCGGTTTTCGGTGTCCGCCATCCGGGTCTCAGTGCCCGTCACCGGGTTTTCAGCGCCCGCAGTCCGGTTCTCACGCATCGAACCGCCCTCCCCGCGTCAGCGCGAACAGACCCGCTGTCACCGCGCCGAGCACCACCACCAGCAGGGCGCAGATCGCCGCGGCGTAGCCGAAGCGGCCGAACTGGAACGCCTGCTGGTAGGCGTAGTAGACGATGGTGGAGGTCGAGTTGGCCGGTCCGCCCGAGGTGGTCACGAAGACCAGGTCGAACGCCTGCAACCCGGTCACGGCGTTGATGGTCGCGGTGACCAGCACGAAGAAGCTGGTCGGCCGCAGCATCGGCCAGGTCACGTGGCGGAACCGCTGCCACGCCCCCGCACCGTCCGCAGTGGCCGCGTCGTAGTACTCGCGCGGGATGTCCTGCAGGCCGCCGAGGAAGATCAGCATCTGGTAGCCCATCAGGAACCACACGCTGATCAGCACCAGCGTGAACAGCGCGAGTCCCGGGTCGCCCAGCCAGGAGATCCCGTCCAGGCCGACCGCGGCGAACATCCTGCTGACCACGCCGGTCTTGTCGGTGAGCATGAACTGCCACATCAGGCCGATGACGACCAGGCTGACCGCGTTGGGCAGGAACAGCGCGGCGCGCACCGCGCCGACGCCCGGGAACCGGTCCTTGACCAGCAGCGCCAGCCCGAGCGCGGCGAAGAAGGTCAGCGGCACGAACAGCACCGCGTAGGTCGCCGTGATGCCGAAGCTGCGCCACAGCAGCCCGTCGCCGGCCATCAGCCGGAAGTTGTCCAGCCCCGCCCAGCTCACGTTGCCGAAGCCGTCGACGTCGAACAGCCCGACCACCAGCGCGAGCACCGTCGGCACCACGACGAACAGCAGCAGGCCCACGCCGTCCGGCGCCAGGAAGGCGAAGGCGGCGGCCGAGTCGTCCCGGCGGCGGCCCGCTCGGCGTCCCCGGGTCCCGGTGGCGGTCGGCTCGATCAGCGTTGCGCTCATTGGATCGCCGCTCCGTCGTAGGTCGACAGGAAGGTGTCGATCTGCTCCGCCGCACCGGCCGCGGCTTCGGCGGGGTCGCCGCCGTCGAGCTGGCAGGACTGCAGGGCGTCGGAGATCGCGCGGTAGACCTCGGGCGGGAAGCGCGGTTCCGGCCGCGCCTCGGCCATCACCTGGTCGGCGAACACCCGCATCGGCCCGTCGCCGAAGGCGCCGCGCTCCTCGGCCGCGCGGCGCACCGAGTAGCGGGGCGGCAGGTTCGACTTGGCCTCGGTGTTCCAGCGGCGCATCCGGTCGATGCACGAGGGCTCGAAGCTGCCCAGCGCCCAGGCGACGAACTCCGCGGCGGCCTCCGGATTGGCGCCCTTGGCGTTGGCCACCATCGCCCAGCTACCCAGGACCGTCGTGTAGGCGCCGCCCGGCGGTGCGGGCATGGGGACGACGCCGTAGCGGAAGTCCGGTGCCTGCTCGGCGATCTCGGCGATGCCCCAGATCCCGGTCTGCTGCATCGCGCAGAAGCCGGCCGCGATGTTGGAGATCGTGTCGTTGCCGCCCTCGCCCTGCACGCGACGCGGCGCCGATCCCGCGCGCACCGCGTCCTGCCAGAACCGCAGCGCCGCGTGCACGCCTTCGCCCCCGAAGGCCGCGCGCCGCTGGTCCGGGGTGAACACCTCGCCGCCGGACATCCACATGCACTGGTACCAGGTGAAGTTCTGGTAGTAGCCGGGGTTGGTCTCGAAGAGCAGGCCGAAGCGTTCCGGGGTGGTGAGCCGTTCGGCCAGGCCCAGCAGGTCGTCCCAGGTGCGCGGCAGATCTCCTTCGGAGAGCCCGACTTGCTCGAACGCGCGCTCGCCGTAGTAGAGCGCCAGCGGCTCGATCTCCATCGGCAGCCCGTAGACGCGCCCGTCGACCAGCCGCGTCTCCAGCACCTCCGGCAGGAAGTCCTCACGCGCGCCGGGCGGCAGGTGCGGGGTGATGTCGGCCAGCGCTCCCCCGTTGTAGTAGCGCAGGAAGTCGCCGGGGCTGAGCAGGAAGACGTCGGGCCCCGCACCGGCGCTGAACGACGTCTGCAACGTCGGCCCGGCCTTGTAGTCCTTGTTCGGCACGTAGCGCAGCCGGACCTTGACGTCGTGGGTGGCGTTCCAGTCCTCGGCGAGCTGGACGAACCAGTCGCTCTGGCTCTTGGTCTGACCGCCCGGCCCGTAGAAGTTCCACAGGCTGATCTCGCGGGGATCGCGGCGTGGCGCGCAGCCGACGAGCGCGGGCCCGGCGACGGCGGCGGCCCCGACGCCGCGCAGGAAACCACGGCGGCTCAACCCCGGACCGGACTCCCTCGCCATCGCGCCCCCAACGCTGGAGAAAACGATTGCTGACGCTATGGCCGCGTCGCGCGCCCCGTCAATGCGCCAACCGGGTAAGCGGACCCGGTCCGCCGGACGCCGTGCCCGGCGGACCTCACGCCAAGCGGGCGGGCTAGCGCTGGTTCACAACCGGCGAAGACGCTTGGTCCACTCCCGCCACCGGCACAGCCACGGTTCCTCGATCTTCAAAGCGGCGCCCAGCCGCTTGGCCCACTCCCGCCGCCGGCACGGCCGCGGGTTCTCAGGCGTCCTCTGGCGAGGACAGCTTTTTCGCGGCGTATGGCTGGATACGTCAGAAAAGATCCCGGAGCCAGAGGGCGCCTGAGGTTCCGCCACCCGCGCCGCCACGCAGAGCGAACTCGAGACAGGTGCTTACGGGCTGACGCTGGCGAAGAACCGCTCGATGCGCTGCTCCCCGGCCCCGCGCAGGATCTCCTCCGGCCTGCCCTGCCGCAGGATCCGGCCGTGGTCGACGAACACGACCCAGTCGGCGATGTCGCGCACGAACCGGAGTTCGTGGGTGACCACCAGCATGGTCCGGCCTTCCTGCGCCAGGTCCGACATCACCGACAGCACCTCGCCGACGAGTTCGGGGTCCAGCGCGGAGGTCGGCTCGTCGAAAAGCAGCACGCTGGGCCGCATAGCCAGCGCGCGGGCGATGGCGACGCGCTGCTGCTGCCCGCCGGACAGCTCGTGCGGATACCGTTGCAGGTGCTCGGAAAGCCCGACCTTGCGCAGCAGTTCCAGCGCGTTGGCCCGGATCTCGTCCGGATTGCCGATGCGCAGGTGCGCCGGTGCCAGCATCACGTTCTCCAGCACCGTCTTGTGCGGGAAGAGGTTGAAGCGCTGGAAGACCATGCCGACGTCGCGCCGCTGCTCGGCCAGTTCGCGGTTGCCCGCCGGTCGTCCGTCGGCCCGCCTGCCGATGGCCCGGCCGTTGACCTCCACGGTGCCCTCGTCGGGCACCTCGAGGTGGTTGACGACCCTTGCCAGCGTCGACTTGCCCGCGCCCGACGGACCGATGACCGCGACGACTTCCCCTTGGTGCACGGTCAGGTCGATGCCGTCGATGCCGCGCCGGTCGCCGAAGTCCTTGCGCACCCCGCGCAGCTTCACGACCTCCCGGCCCGAGTGCGGCACGCGCCGGCGGGCGATGCGCGGCGTGCCGATCACGTCCATGTCGGCGCCCTGCACGACGGGCGACCGGTCGCCGCGGGAGCGGCGGCGCACGTCGAGCCGCCGCTCGACGAGCGCGCGGACCTGGTCGAACAGCGTGACCAGCACCACGTAGAAGATCGAGACCGCCAGCAGCGTCTCCAGCACCTTGAAGTTCTGGGTGTAGAGGCGCTGGCCGACCAGCAGGATCTCGGCCAGCGAGATCGAGCTGACCAGCGAGGTGAGCTTGAGGATGGTGATGAACTGGTTGCCCAGCGCGGGAAGCGCGACCCGGAACGCCTGCGGGATCACCACCAGCCGCTGCACCCCGCCGTAGGGGATGCCCAGCGCGCGGGCCGCCTCGCCCTGCCCCACCGACACCGACTTCAGCCCGCCGCGGTGGATCTCGGCGATGTAGGCGGTCTCGCTGAGCACCAGCGCGACCAGGCCGACCACGAACGGGCTGCCCAGCACCGGCCGCAGTTCGGGTATGACCTGCGGGAGGTTGTAGATGAAGATCAGCAGGACCAGCAGCGGCAGGCTGCGGAAGAACCACACGTAGCCCGAGGCGGGAACGCTCAGCACCCGCAACTCGGACCGCTTGAGCAGCGCCAGTCCCATGCCGAGCACCGTCGCGATGCTCCACGCCAGCACCGCGAGCACGGCCACCATCAGCGCGGCGTTCCACAACTCGGCGTTGCCGAAAAGGCCGAAGGTGTAGGCCCAGTCGAAGCCGAAGTCGTCGTCTTCCCCCGGCGTGCCCAGGTTGGCGCGGACCAGTTCCGGGTCGACCGGGCGCAGGTTGTAGCGCTGAAGCAGGCGGTCGTACTCGCCGGACGCCTTCAGCTCCTCGAAGGCCTTCGTCACCTGCTCCTTCAGCGCGGGGTTGCCGCGCGCCAGCCCGATCCCCACCGAAGTCGGGTACAGCAGCCCGGAGCTGGTGATCATCAGTCCGCTACCGGAGTGGTCGACCGCGGCCTTGGCGACCGCCGCGTCGGTGGCCTGCACGTCGAGCTGTCCGGCGATCAGGGCCTGCGTCGCGACCGGGTCGCTGGCGAACTCGCGCACGTCGATGCCCGGCCTGCCCTCGCGGACGCACGCGGCGCCGGCCTGCTCGCGGAGCTGGGTGACGATCTGGCCGCCCTTGATCACGCCCACGCGCTGACCGCACAGCTCAGCGGGCCCAGCTGGACGCAAGGGCGAATCCGTGCGCACCACAAGGGAGTTCCCGGTGGTGAAGTACGGGACGAAGTCGATTTCCTTCGCCCGGTCCGGAGTGATGTAGAGCGCCGAGATCGCCACGTCGTAGCGCTGCGCCTTCAGCCCGGCGATGAGCTGCTCGAAGCTGGTGTCGACGAACTCCGGGCGCAACCCCATCCGCTGCGCCAGCGCG
This sequence comes from Saccharopolyspora erythraea NRRL 2338, assembly GCF_000062885.1. Lineage (NCBI taxonomy): Bacteria > Bacillati > Actinomycetota > Actinomycetes > Pseudonocardiales > Pseudonocardiaceae > Saccharopolyspora > Saccharopolyspora erythraea. The sequence goes on from NC_009142.1 coordinate 6,558,156, forward strand.
CGGTCGAAGTCGACGTCGAAACCCGACGGGCGACCGGAGTCGAAGTAGTTGTACGGCGGGTAGCTCAGGTCCACGCCGACGGTGAGCCGGTCAGGCGCGACGAGCTCGGGCCTGCCGCTCGCGCCGCCGCTGGAACACCCGGCCAGCAGCAGACCGATCAGGAACAACAAGCCGAGCCTGGAGGTCAGTTCCCGCCTCATGCGCGCCGTTTCAGCTCCCCGGGTCGTGTCACCGGCAGGATTGTGCTCCGCACCGTGGTGGTGCCGTCCAGCCCCGCGCGGCCGATCGCATTCCAAACGTGATCATCGGGCTCCGATCGGCGGATACCCGCCTCTCACGGCCGGGAGGAGCCTACCCCGAGAGACACCGCCCGCCTGGGCGCTTTTGGGGCACCATCTCCAGGATCACTTTGCACAGATCAACTCGATAGCATGTGAGCCGTGGCGAGGACGTTGGTGAAGCGGGCGTACAAGTACCGCTTTTATCCCACCGAACAGCAGGCGGCGGAGTTGTCGCGCACGTTCGGTTGCGTCCGCAAGGTCTACAACCTCGCCCTGGACACGCGGACTCGCGCGTGGTTCACCGAGCAGCGCCGGGTGAACTACGCGGAAACCTCGGCGATGCTCAGCGCGTGGAAGAGAACTGACGAACTGTCGTACCTGGGGGCGGTGTCGTCGGTGCCGTTGCAGCAGTGCTTGCGGCACCTCCAGAGCGCGTTCACCGCGTTCTTCGGCAAACGCGCCAAGTACCCGCGTTTCAAGTCCCGGAAGCAGTCACGGGCGTCAGCGGAGTACACCAGGTCTGGTTTCCGATGGCGTGACGGGCAGCTGTGGCTGGCGAAATTGACTGAGCCGCTGGCAATCGTGTGGTCACGTCCGCTGCCCGATGGCGCTGAACCGTCCACCGTGACCGTGTCCCGCGATGCTGCGGGACGCTGGTTCGTGGCGATTCTGGTGGAAACCCAAACCGAGCACCACCCGCGCGCAGACAGCGTAGTGGGCGTGGATGCGGGAATCACCTGCCTTCTGACGCTCTCCACTGGAGAAAAGGTCATCAACCCGAGGCACGAACGCCGCGAGCGGAAGCGGCTGGCTCGCGCTCAGCGAAACCTCACTCGCAAGGAGAAGGGTTCGGCGAATCGGGAGAAGGCTCGCCGGAAGGTGGCTCGCGTGCACGCGCGGATTGCCGACCGGCGTAGAGACCACCTGCACAAGGTGACAACTCGACTCGTCCACGAAAACCAAGTGGTCGTGATCGAGGATCTCAACGTGCGCGGCATGGTAACCAACGGCAAGCTTGCTCGCGCCATTTCCGATGCGGCATGGAGCGAGTTCCGGTCCATGCTGGAGTACAAGACCGCATGGTACGGGCGTGAGCTCGTCGTGATCGACCGATGGTTCCCCTCCAGCAAGACGTGCTCTGAATGCGGCAAGGTCGCTGAGTCGCTGCCGTTGCATGTTCGTGAGTGGACCTGTCGAGGATGCGATGTTGGCCACGACCGGGACATCAACGCGGCGAAGAACATTCTGGCCGCCGGACTGGCGGTGTCAGCCTGTGGAGCTGGTGTAAGATCTCAACGGGAGCCCTCCCGGACGCGGCAACCGGCAGCGAAGCAGGAACTATCGGACGTGAGGCCGATGGAAATCCCCCGCACGTAGGCAGGGGAAGCAGTCAACCCAGCACTCTCCGGCGTCGGGGCGGTTCTGGCGGAAATCGCGGTACGTTCGCCCCGGGCCGGGCCGATCGGCCCAGGACACGGCGAACGGAGTGATCGAGTTGAACGATCGGGCAGCCGCGTACCACGCCACCGCCGGTGGCCCGCTGGATGTCGACACCGCGTTCTACGACCGGGTGGCGGTGCGCGCCGGCGCGCACGAACCGGTCGAGTCCTTCGAGATCCCGATCAGGTCCGGGCGCGCGTGGCACGTGCCCGCGGGCCACCTGTGCCGGATCGTGACGGTCACCGGCCCGCAGGTCGGCGATCTCAACGTGTGGAACGCCGCCGACCCGCGCGAGCGGATGTGGGCCTCCCGCACCCGGCAGCTCCAGCGCGCGCACATCAGCACCCACGACCGCATCTGGTCCACGCTGCCGTTCCTGCGCCCGCTGCTGACCGTGACCGACGACTCGCTCGCCGGCTACGGCGAGGACGAGCAGGGCGGGCGGGTGCACGACCTGCTCGGCACCCGCTGCGACCCCTACGTCAACCGGATGCTCACCGGCGAGGACTTCGACTTCCACTGCCACTCGAACCTGGTGCGCGCGGTCCTGCCGCACGGGCTGACCGAGTTCGACGTGCACGACGTGCTCAACGTCTTCCAGTGCACCGGGCTCAACGACGAGGACCGCTACTTCATGAAGGCGTGCCCGGCGCGGGCGGGCGACTTCTTCGAGTTCTTCGCCGAGATCGACCTGCTGTGCGCGCTGTCGACCTGCCCCGGCGGCGACCTGTCGGTGCCGCTGTGGGGTCCGGACGCGCGCGACCCGCTGGAGGTGTGCAGGCCGCTGGGCGTGGAGGTGTACCGGCCGGACGCGGAACTGCTGAGCGGGTGGACGTCACCGCCGCGCGCGGCCTACCGGAACCTGCACGGCATCAAGCGTCCTGAGTGGACTGACGTGGGGTGAGCGCCTTCGCCGGGCCGGACGCTTTGGCCGAGGTCGGACACTGAGCCCTTCGGCCGAGGCCGGACACTGTGCCTCCGCAACGGCGGCCCGGTGTCCGGCGCGGTCGTGCCGTTTCCCGCGCTTGCGGGAATACCCGCGCTCGGTAGATGGTCGTCCGCGCCGTGTAGCTCGCTGATCAGGAGAAGTGCGGTGGACCGCCGTGCAGTGCGCGGCGGGTGGCGTCCTCGTCGGTGAAGAAGTCCGGGAGCTGGGGCTCGGTGTCGTAGTAGCGGTGGAAGACGGGTGTCTGCCCGCCCGACATCGGCGGCACGATCCAGCTCCAGTCCGCCGGGCACTTCCGGCCGGCGGCCTCCTCCCGCCGCACGTGGGTGAGGAAGCGCTCGGACTCGGTGTGGTGGTCGGTGATCGTCACCCCGGCCTCGTGGAACGAGTGCTGCACGGCCCTGGTCAGCTCCACCAGCGCCCGGTCCTTCCACAGGGCGTCCGGGCGCGAGGTGTCCAGGCCGAGGCGTTCGGCGACCACCGGCAGCAGGTCGTAGCGACCGGGGTCGGCGAGGTTGCGGGCCCCGATCTCGGTGCCCATGTACCAGCCGTTGAACGGCGCCGCGGGATAGGAGACGCCGCCGATCGACAGGCGCATGTTGCTGATCACCGGGACGGCGTGCCAGCGCAGCCCGAGCGCGCCGAACCACCGCAGGTCCGGATGCCTCAGCGGCACCTCGCTGATCGCGTCGCGCGGCAGCGCGAACATGTGCGCGCCCTCCTCCGCGGTCTCCACGACAAGCGGCAGGACGTCGAAGGCGCCGGGCTCGCGGGGCGGGTGCCAGCCGAAGCTGCGCACGGCCGCGGTGAAGCCGCGGTAGCGCGGATCGCCGAGGACGCTGCCGTCCCGGCGCTCGTAACCGGCGTAGCGGATCAGCTGCTCGTTCCAGATGCGCGGCGCCGGGCGGCTCGGCGTGTCCGGCGGGAAGATGCTGATGACGGGGCGGATCTTGCCGCCGTTGGTTGCCTGGCGCAGGTGCTGCACGCAGTGCCCGGCGATGTCGGCGACGGTGTGCACGTCGCGCAGGTCCCGCACCTTCAGGCTCTTCCAGTACAACCTGCCGATGCAGCGGGCGCTGTTGCGCCACGCGACGCGCGCGCCGAACGCCAGCTCGGCCTCGGTGTGGCGGTAGGTGCCGACCGTCTCGACCTCGTAGCGCATGCGGTCGATGCGGTACTGGAGGGAGCCGGAGTCGCGGTTCTCGGCGTGGAACAGCCGCAGGAAGTCCTCGGCCTCGGCCACGTCCACCGGCGGGGCACCCGCCGGGCGGCGGCTCGCGACGCGCAGCCGCCGGGTGGGCGCCGCCGCCCTGCCCGCGCCGGAGAAGAACGACTCCGGAGCCTCGCCACTCACCCTGAACACGGGTCACACGTTAGCGCGACGGAAACGATCTTGATCAGCAGCTCAGGCGTGCCAGGAACGCCGCCCAGCGGGCGCGGTCGAAGACCAGAACGGGACCATCGGGCTCCTTGGAATCACGGGCCGCGACGCCGTCGCCCACAAATGCCACCTCTACGCAGGCGCCGTTGTTGCCGCTGCGGCTGGACTTCCGCCAGTTCAAGCTGGCCCGGTCGGCTGGCACTCTGCTCGCCTCCGCGTCAGGCGCTGACCAGCGAACCGATCAACGCGAGCGAATCATCAGGCTGCATAGCAGTTTCCTGAAGGTTTTTCGCGGTCATCATATAGGTGCTCACCTGGTCCGGGTCCTGGAGATACACAGCACCGTCAAGCAGCTCGGTATAGCCGATCGGACGGGCATCGGCGAACTCGAACAGGAAGAACGGGCCGCTCACGGCCGCGTGCGGCCCGTCCTGGGGACGGATGACCTGGATCACGACATTGGGCCGCTCGGCCAGTTCGAGCAGGTGGCGGTACTGCCGCTTTCGAATCTCTGCGTCACCTATGTGGCGCAGCAGAGCGGATTCCTCGATGACCGCGTGCAGTTCGAGCGGACAGCGGCTCCCGAGCCGATCCGCCCGCGCCAGACGGAAGGACACGAAACGTTCACTGTGATCGGGGCGCACGAAACCGGTGGAGACCGTCGCCGCTCGCGCATACTCCTCCGTTTGCAACAGCCCGGGAAGCAATGCGGTCTCGTAGTTGAACTCGGACTTCGCCAAACCCTCGAGACCTACGAACGTCTTGAGCCAATCCGGGACCACGTTCGCCCACGGCGCCCACCAGGTTCGCGCGTTCGAGCTTCCCGCCAACGTGACCAGGCGATCGACGTCGTGCCGCGAAACCTCGTAGAACTCGAGCAGCTCCGCGACTTCCGCAGGTTGCTGCTGGTACCTGCCCGTCTCGAGGTGGGTGATCTTGGCGTGGCTGCACCCGAGCACCTTTCCCGACTCAGCGACGGTTCGACCTGCTTGAAGACGGTAGTGGCGCAGCTCGTTGCCGATCAGCCAACGCAGCGCCGACGGGTCACCTCGCTCGGCCAAGTCGACCTCCTTCCACGCAAGTCTGCCGCTTCAACCGGAAACCCGATCGGGCGACCATGTGAGCCCTCCACTCGATCAGGTAGTCGCTTAGCTTACAAGTTAGCCATATGGTTCCACTCGATCACCGAAACCGAATCACAGGAGGACGACATGCCCGAATTCGACGCCGATGCGCTGGCCCCGTTTGGAACCCGAGAGGAATTCATGGCCGAACGGGGCAACCTGGCAAAGGAGAGCACACCGAAACTGTTCGCGTTGTGCGAGGAGGTGGGCGACCGCCACTGCGGGCACGTCGAGTACTGGGGCATGGCGTTCGACGACCACGCCGCGATCGTCAGCGCCACGGGGCGGATGAACGGGTCGTTCCGGTCGGCCGAGTCGGCCCGGCAGCGGCTCGCCCGCATCGGGAGCCAGGAGCTGCACCTGATGTGGGTGTAGTGCGCCCCTACTGCGCAGTGCGGCCCTACGGCTTGGTGCGCCCCTACTGCGCCACGGTGGGCAGCACCGGACTGGTCACGTCGTATACGCGGCCCGGGCGGGTGAGCAGGGGCGGCAGGATCGCGGCCTTGCGGGGCGTCTCCCGCACGCCGCCCCACTCCACCTCGCGGTCGCCGCGCAGGTGCAGGCGCAGGTCGCGGGGGTTGTGCGCGATCACCGCCGTCACCTCGGCGCGCACGGCCGGGGGAAGCGCGGTCAGGACGGTCATCGCGGCGGTGATCGCCGGGTCGCCCGGACCGGCGTGCCGGGCCTCCAGCCTCGGCAGTCCGGCAGGGGCCTGCGGCACCTGGTCGAAGGTGACCCCGCCCGCGTCGACGAGCTGGAAGCCGGTGCCGGTGACCAGGTAGGCCACCGGGACGCGCTCGGTGACCCGCAGCCGGACCGCCGAAGGCCACGCCAGCTCGACCCCGGCCTCGGCGACCTTCGGCACCGCGCGCAGGCGCTCGGCGATCTGCTCCTCGTCGACCTGCAGCATCGGCTTGCCCAGCTCGACGCCGGCCGCGGCCAGGACCTCCTGCTCGGACAACGCACCGTTGCCTTCGACACGGACCTCGCGCACGCCCAGCAGGGGCGTGAAGTACAGGACGAGCGCGACCACGGTCGCCGCCGCGACCACCGCGGGCAGCAGCCAGCGCCGCCACGGCGGCGGCGCGACGCCACCGCGCACCGGCCGGCCACCGGTGCTGCGGCGCACGCCGGGCCTGGCCGGTCGGCGACCGCGCGACCGCGTCGTCACGCGCGCTCCCCGCTCAGGCCAAGGTCACCGGGCAGGGCAACGACCCTGTGCAGGCCACGGTCACCGGGCAGATGACGGGTCCCGGCGGGGGACCGGCGAGCGGACTCCGGCAGTCCCGGCAACCGGGAGGAACCTTGCAGGCCTTGGGCCTCGCCAGCGGAGGCAAACTCCGGCAGCCCCGATCGCCGCAGGCCCGGCCGAGCCGGGTAGCGCACCGAACCCGACACACCCAGCCCCGGCGAGCACGCACGCTGCGACAGACCCGGCAACCGGGCCGGACCAGCCACGCCCCGCCGGACCGGCGAGCACGCGTGCTGCGACAGGCCGGGCAGCACGGCGGGGCGGCGGCGGGCGGTCATGCGTCCTCCTCGGTCGCCCCGCTCTCGCGCTCGACCTCGGCGAGGATCTCCGGGCCGAGCATCGTCACGTCCCCCGCACCCATGGTCAGGACCAGGTCGCCGGGCTGGACCAGCCCCGCGACCAGCGGCGCGGCGGCGGTGAACGACGCCTCGTAGTGCACCCGCTCGGCGGGCAGCGGCACCGACTCGGCGATCAGCTCACCGGTGACGCCCGGCTGCGGGTCCTCCCGCGCGCCGTAGACGTCGAGCACGACGACCTCGTCGGCCAGGCCGAGCGCCGTGGCGAACTCGCCCGAGAAGGCCGCCGTGCGCGAGTACAGGTGCGGCTGGAAGACCACGACCAGCCGTCCGTCGCCGACCACCGGGCGCGCCGCGCGCAGCTGCGCGTCGACCTCGGTGGGGTGGTGGGCGTAGTCGTCGTAGACCCGCACCCCGTCGGCACGGCCCTTGAACTCGAAGCGCCTGCGCACACCGCCGAACGCGGCCAGGCCCTCGAGCAGGCCCTCCAGCGGTGCGCCGAGCTCCAGCCCGGCCAGCAGGGCGGCGACGGCGTTGGCCGCCATGTGCTCACCGGGCACCGCCACCTGGACGTCGAGGCGGTCGCCGGACACCTCGACGGTCACCACGCCCGAACCGTGCTCGGGGCGGTAGCCGACCATGCGCGCGTCGCCGTCGGCGGTCACCTCGTGGCCGTACCGGCGCACCCGCACCCCGGCCGCCTCCGCCTGGTCGGCCAGCAGCGCCGCGCCCGCGTCGTCGGCGCAGGCGATGAGCACGCCGCCCGGCTCGATGCGCTCCACGAACCGCTGGAAGACCTCCGTGTAGGCCTCGGCGGTGCCGTGGTGGTCGAGGTGGTCGGGCTCGACGTTGGTCACCACCGCGACCGACGGCGCGAACACCAGGAACGAGCCGTCGCTCTCGTCGGCCTCGGCGACGAAGACACCGCCGTCGCCGTGGTGGGCGTTGGCCCCCGACTCGTTGAGGTCGCCGCCGATGGCGAACGACGGGTCGAGGCGGCAGTGCTGCAACGCCACGGTCAGCATCGAGGTGGTCGAGGTCTTGCCGTGCGTTCCCGCCACGCAGGCCACGCGGTGGTCGGCCATCAGCGCCGCCAGCGCCTCCGCCCGGCGCAGCACCGGGACGCCGCGTTCCTGCGCCGCGACCAGCTCCGGGTTGTCCCGACGGATCGCGGTGGAGACCACGACCGCCGTCGGGTCACCGTCGAACTGCTCGATGTTCTCCGCCCGGTGCCCCAGCGCGATGTGCGCGCCCTGCGCCTTCAGCGCCAGCACCGTGCGCGAGTCCCTGGCGTCGGAACCCGACACCTGCCTGCCCCGCGCCAGCAGGATGCGCGCGATGCCGCTCATCCCGGCGCCGCCGATGCCGACCAGGTGCACCCGCTCCAGCAGCGCGGTCACGTCCGCGGCGGACGGATCCAGGTACGTCCCACCGGCCGCATCGGTCCTCATCGCCCGGCCACCTCCAGCACGATCTGGGCCAGCACCCGGTCCGCCTCGCGGTGCCCGGTGCTCAGCGTCGCCCGGCTCATCTCCTGCAACCGCTGGGCGTCCAGCGCCAGCGGCAGCAACTCTTCGACGACCCGCTGCGGGGTCATCTGCTCGTCCGGCACCAGCCGCGCGCCACCGGCGCTGACCACCGGCTGCGCGTTGAGCGCCTGCTCGCCGTTGCCGTGCGGCAGCGGCACGAAGACCGCGGGCAGGCCGACCGCCGAGACCTCGGCGACCGTCATCGCCCCGGAGCGGCAGACCACCAGGTCGGCCGCGGCGTAGGCGAGGTCCATCCGCTCCAGGTACGGCACCGCGTTGTAGACGGGCGCGCCCGGGACCTGCTGCACCGCGAGGGTGTTCTTCGGGCCGTGGGCGTGCAGCACGCCGACCCCGGCGCGCCCCAGCGCGTCGGCCGCGCCGGAGAAGGCGGTGTTGAGGGTGCGGGCACCCTGCGAGCCGCCGAAGACCAGGATGGTCGGGGCGTGCGGGTGCAGCCCGAAGTGGGCCCGCGCCTGGGCGCGCAGCGCCGCGCGGTCGAGCGTGGTGATCGACTCCCGCAGCGGGATGCCGATGGTCCGCGCCCCGGCCAGGCCGCTGTCCGGGGTGGCTGACAGCACGCGCTCGGCGAACTTCGCGCCGACCTTGTTCGCCAGCCCGGCGCGGGCGTTGGCCTCGTGCACCACGATCGGGGTCTTGCCGCGCGCGGCGAGGTAGGCCGGCAGCGACACGTAGCCGCCGAAGCCGACGACGACGTCGGCGCCGACCCGGTCGAGCACCTCACGCGTCCGCTTGACCGACTCCCGCACCTTCAGCGGCAGCTTGAGCAGTTCGGGGGTGGGTTTGCGCGGCATCGGCACCGGCGGCACCAGCTCCAGCGGGTAGCCGCGGGCCGGCACCAGCCGGTTCTCCAGACCGCGCTCGGTGCCCAGCGCGGTGACCCGCGCGTCCGGCCGCAGCCGTCGCACCGCGTCGGCCAGCGCCAGTGCCGGCTCGATGTGGCCGGCGGTACCGCCACCGGCCACCACGACCGACGGCGCCCGCCGCGCCATGGCGTCGCCCGCGCCGTACCCGGCCGCTTGCTGCCAGCTCAACGATGTCCTCCTCGTGTCTGCGCCCGGGATCCCGGCCCGCTGCGCGCTCCGCGCGCGCGTGCCTCTCCGGATCCCCGGCGGGTGGCTTGCGCCCCCGGGGTCTTCACCCCGGGGCGGCTCGGTGGGGTGGTGGCCCGCGCCGGACGCCGCTTCACCGGCGGCCGGTAGGGCTCCGGTGTGGGCAACCGCAGCAACCGGCCCACCCGGCCCGGTCCCAGAGACCGTAGCGCGGCGATCGCCTCCGGCTCGTGCCGGGCGAAGTTGGCGAGCAGCCCGAACACCAGCATGGTCGTCACAACCGACGACCCGCCGGAGGAGATCAGCGGCAGCGGCAGGCCGGTGATGGGCAGCAGCCCGACCACGTAGCCGACGTTGATCGCGGCCTGCCCGACCAGCCACGTCGTCAGGGTCGCGGCGATGAGCCGGATCCACGGGTCGGTGTTGCGGGAGGCGATGCGCATGCCGACGTAGGCGGTGGTGCCGAACAGGACGAGCACCAGCGAGCAGCCGACGAAGCCCAGCTCCTCGCCGATGACGGCGAAGATGAAGTCGTTGTGCACGTTGGGCAGGTACTGCCACTTGGACCAGCCCTGCCCGAGCCCGCGGCCGAACAGCCCGCCGTCGGCCAGCGCGTACAGCGACTGCTGCGCGTGGTAGCCGCGCCCGCTGGGGTCGGAGCCGGGGTCGAGGAAGGTCGTCAGCCGCGCCATCCGGTAGTCGGCGACCATGGTCAGCACCACGCCCGCGGTCACCGCCGCCAGCAGGACCACGCCGAACAGCCGCAGCGGCGCGCCCGCGAACCACATCAGCGCGGCCAGCACTATGAACAGCGTGATCGTCGAACCGAGGTCGGGCTGCAGCATCACCAGGGCGAACATCAGCAGCGCGCCGGGCACCACGGGCACCAGCAGGTGCCGGTACTGGCCGAGCAGGCCGCGCTTGGTGACCAGCACGTGCGCGCCCCACAGCGCGAACGCGACCTTGGCGAACTCGACCGGCTGGAAGGAGACCCCGGCGATGATGAACCAGCTCTGCGCGCCGTTGACCGTCGCTCCCAGTGGGGTCAGCACCAGCACCAGCAGACCGAGGCAGGAGGTGAGCAGGATCAGGCTGAACCGCCGCATCAGCCGCACCGGCACCCGCAGCGCGATGTAGAACAGCACCAGCCCGGCCAGGCAGTACAGCACCTGCCTGCCGAAGACGTTGTAGGTCGAGCCCGCCTTGCTGAACGAGTCGACGCTGGAGGCCGACAGCACCATCACCAGGCCGAACACGGTCAGCAGGCCGAAGACGGCCAGCAGCAGGTGGAACGAGGCCAGCGGCCGGGTGAGCCACGCGGTCAGCGGCGAGAACAGCGCGCCCGCGCCGCGCCGGTCGACGCCGCGGGCCTGCCTCGGGGCGGTCTTGGTGGCGGTGGGCACGACCGGTTCACCCGCCGTTGGCCGGGGCCACCGCGCCCGACAGCACGTCGCGGACCGCGTCGGCGAACGCGCGGCCGCGGTGGGCGTAGTCGGTGAACATGTCCATGGAGGCGGCGGCGGGCGCAAGGACGACGGCGCAGCCGGGCTCTGCGAATTCACCCGCGAGGCGGACAGCGGCAAGCATGCCCGCATCGTCCCCCGACTCCACCTCGCGCACCGGAACATCGGGCGCGTGTCGAGCCAGCGCTTCGGCGAACCGGGCGCGGTCCCGGCCGATGAGCACCACCCCGGCGAGGCGGGCGGCGTTGGCCGCGACCAGGTCCTCGACGTCGGCGCCCTTGAGCAGGCCGCCCGCGATCCACACGACCTTCGGGTGCGCGCGCAGCGCGGCGTCGGCGGCGTGCGGGTTGGTGGCCTTGGAGTCGTCGACGTAGGACACGCCCGCGGACTCGGCCACCACGACCGAGCGGTGCGCGCCGGGCTGGAAGGAGCGCAGGCCCTCGGCGACGGCCTCCGGTTCGACGCCGTAGGCGCGTGCGAGGGACGCCGCGGCCAGCGCGTTGGCCACGTTGTGCGGACCGGCCGGGTGGACGTCGGCGACCGCCGCCAGGCGCACCCGGTCGCCGAACGCGCGGTCCACCAGCGCGCCCGACTCGACGCCGAGAACGCCGGGCGCCGGGTCGGAGAGCGTGAACGAAACCCGGCGGGCCTGCTGCGGAGCGCCGGCGTCGGCCAGCCGCACCGACCACTCGTCGTCGGCGTTGTGCACCGCGACCGAGTTGCCCGCGTAGACGCGGGCCTTGGCCGCGCCGTAGGCGTCCAGCGAGCCGTGCCAGTCGAGGTGGTCGGCGGCGAGGTTGAGCACGACCGAGGCGTGCGGGGCGACCGTCTGCGACCAGTGCAGCTGGAAGCTCGACAGCTCCACCGCGAGCACCCGGTGCCCGGCGCGGACCGCGTCGACGACCGGCAGGCCGACGTTGCCGCAGGCGACGACGTCGACGCCGTCTGCGCGCAGGATCGACTCCAGCATGCCGACGGTGGTGGTCTTGCCGTTGGTGCCGGTCACCGCGAGCCAGGTGGCCGGCCCCGCAGGCCGGCCCGTCGAGTCAGCCGGCTCGTTCGCCTTCTCCTGGTCCAGGCGCCATGCCAGCTCGACCTCGCCGATCAGCTCCACCCCGGCCGCGACGGTGGCGGCCAGCAGCGGCGACTCCGGCCGCCAGCCGGGGCTGGTGACCACCAGGTCGGTGCCCTCCGGCGGCTCGGTCAGCCCGGGGACCAGCTCGGCGCCCTGCGCCTGCAACGACGCCAGGGCCACCAGCCGGTCGGACGAGGCGTCGGAGACGGTCACCGAGGCACCCGCGGCCAGCAGCGCCTCGGCCGCCGACCGCCCGGACACCCCGGCACCGGCGACCAGCACCCGCAGACCCTCGAACCGACCCGTCGTCAACGATCCTCCACTGCGTCAGTGCGGGTACACCCGCACCCGGCCGGGACCGCGAAGCGGCTCGCGGTCCCCACTGCGTACCGCGGGGCGCCGCCCGGGCGCCCCGGTCGGGAGCGTGAGCCGCGCTGCCCACGCCCCCGTGCGGGGAGTGCTCCGCCGGCGGTCACGCGCGCTCCGCCAGCGGGCATCCCCCTAGAAGAACTCGCGCGCCAGCGAGAGCCAGTCCGCGTAGAACAGGCCCAGGCCGAACATCGCGCTGATCGCGGCCAGGACCCAGAACCGGATGATCACCGTGGTCTCGGCCCAGCCCGCCAGCTCGAAGTGGTGGTGGAACGGCGCCATCCGGAACAGCCGCCGCCGCGTCGAGCGGAACACCACGATCTGCATGACCACCGACAGCGCCTCGACCACGAACAGACCGCCGATGATGATCATCAGCAGCTCGGTGCGGGTGACCATCGACAGCCCGGCCAGCAGGCCGCCGAGGGCCAGCGAGCCGGTGTCGCCCATGAAGATCTTCGCCGGTGCCGCGTTCCACCACAGGAAGCCGACGCACGCCGCCATCGCCGCGCCCGCCACGAGCGCGATGTCCAGCGGGTCGCGCACCGTGTAGCAGGCCAGCGCCGGGCCGTTGGGCGCCGAGCAGTTGTTGCGGAACTGCCAGAACGAGATCACCACGTAGATCGCCAGCACCATCGCCGCGGTGCCGCCCGCCAGCCCGTCCATGCCGTCGGTGAAGTTCACCGCGTTGGACCAGCCGCTGATCGCGATGTAGGCGAAGATCACGAACCCGACCGAGCCGAACGAGATCACCGTGATGTCGCGGATGAACGACAGGTGCTCGGAGGCCGGCGTGATGCCGTTCTGGTTGGCGAACTGCATCGCCAGGACCGCGAACAGCACCGATGCCACGAGCTGGCCCACCAGCTTGGCGGTCTTGTTCAGGCCGAGGTTGCGCTGCTTGCGGATCTTGATGAAGTCGTCGAGGAACCCGACGATGCCCAGCGCGGTGGTCAGGCCGAGCACCAGCAGCCCGGAGGCGGTCGGCGGCTCGTCGGTGACCGTCAGGTGGGCCACCAGGTAGCCCGCCCACATGGCGACCAGGATCGCCACGCCGCCCATCGTCGGCGTGCCGCGCTTGGCGGCGTGGGACTGCTGCACCTCCTCGCGGATCTCCTGCCCGAAGCCCTGCCGGGAGAAGACGCGGATGAGGTACGGGGTGAACAGGATGGACACGACCAGCGCCACGGCGGCGCCGACGAGGATGCTCTTCACCGGGCACCCCCGTCCGGGGCCTCGATCAGCGCCTCGGCGACCCGCCACAGGGCGGCCACCTTCGACGCCTTGGCCAGCACGACATCACCGGGTCGCAGCTCGGCGCGCAGCAGCGCGACGGCGGCGTCGACATCCGGCACCAGAACCGACTCCTCTCCCCATGAACCTTCCAGCGACGCACCGTGGTGCATTCCCGCCGCCTGGTCCCCGACGACCACCAGCCGGTCGATGTTGAGCCGGACGGCCAGCCGCCCGATCTCGTCGTGCGCTTGTGCCCCGGACTCGCCCAGCTCGCCCATCACGCCGAGGACGGCCCACGCCCGGCCGGGACGGCCACGGGTCATGGAAGCCAGCGTCTTCAGCGCGGCGCGCATGGACTCCGGGTTCGCGTTGTAGGCGTCGTTGACGACCGTGACGCCGTCGGCGGTCTCGGCGACCTCCATCCGGCGGGCCGAGACGCGCCGCACGCCGCTGAGCCGGTCGGCGACCTGCTCCAGCGTCGCGCCGAGCTCCAGGGCGATGGCGGCGGCGCTCAGCGCGTTGCCGACGTGGTGCTCGCCGTGCAGCGGCAGCGACACCTGCGCCGACCCCTGCGGGGCGACCAGCGTGAAGCTGGGCCTGGCCTGCTCGTCGAGCACGATGTCCTCGGCCCGCACGTGGGCGCCGGGCGACTCCCCGACCAGCACCACGCGGGCGCGCGTCCGCGACGCCATCGCCGCGACCAGCGGGTCGTCGGCGTTGAGCACCGCCACGCCGTCGGCGGGCAGCGACTCCACCAGTTCGCCCTTGGCCCTGGCCACCGCCTCCTGCGAGCCGAACTCGCCGAGGTGGGCGTGGCCGACGTTGAGCACCGCGCCGATGCGCGGCGGCGCCACCTCGCACAGCTTCGCGATGTGGCCGACACCGCGGGCCGACAGCTCCAGCACCAGGTGCCGCGTGTCCTCGTCGGCGCGCAGCGCCGTCCACGGGTGCCCGAGCTCGTTGTTGAAGGAACCGGGCGGCGCCACGGTCGGCCCCATCGGCTCCAGCAGCTGGGCGATCAGGTCCTTGGTGGAGGTCTTGCCGGACGAGCCGGTCACCCCGACCACGGTGAGCCGCGGCAGCCGGTCCACGACGTACCGCGCGAGCCTGGCCAGCGCCGCCAGCACCGCGGCGCCGGAGCCGTCGGTGTCGCCCGCCAGCGCCATCAGCCCGGTGGCCTCCGCGGGCACCGGCGGCACGATCACCGCGGGTGCGTCGACCTCGCGGGCCGCGAGCACGCCGGCGGCACCGTCGGCGACGGCCCGCGCGGCGAAGTCGTGGCCGTCCACCCGTTCGCCGGGCACGGCCACGAACAGCCCGCCGGGGGCCACCTTCCGCGAGTCGAACTCCACGCTCGCGGACACGATCTCCGAACCATCCGCACGATGGAGCCTGCCGCCCACCGCTTCCGCGATGTCAGCCAGGCTGAGCCGGATCACCTTGCCTCCTCGTCGCCCTGCCCCCGATGGACTTCGGTGTCTCCCCCGTCGGCGTGGGCAGCGCCCAGCCGCCTGCGCAGGGCGGCGGCGAGCTCTTCCCGATCGGAGAAGGGATGGACCACGCCCGCCACCTCCTGTCCCGTCTCGTGCCCCTTGCCCGCGACCACGACGATGTCGCCGCTGGACGCCCGCGCCACCGCCTCGGCGATGGCCTCCCGCCGGTCGCCCCGCTCGATGACCTCGCCGCGTTCGGCGGCGGGCACCGCCTCGGCACCGGCGAGCATGGCGGCCCGGATGTCGGCCGGGTCCTCGCTACGAGGATTATCGTCGGTGACGATCAGTAGTCCGGACCGGCGTGCGGCGGCCTCTCCCATCAGCGGCCGTTTGGCGACGTCACGGTCGCCTCCGCAGCCCAGGACCACGATCACGCGGCCCTCGGCCTGTGCACGCGCCGCGTCCAGCACCGCCGACACCGCGCCCGGCTTGTGGGAGTAGTCGACCACGGCTGTGAAGTCCTGGCCGAGCGCGACCCGCTCCATCCGGCCCGGCACGTCGACCTCGGCCAGCCCGCGCTCGATGGCCCAGGTGGGGACCTCGGCGGCGTGCAGGATGCCGATGGCCAGCAGCGCGTTGGCGATGTTGAACGGTCCGGGCAGCCGCAGCCGCATGCGCAGCGAGAGCCCGCCGGGGCCGTGCGCGGTGAACTCCTGCTCGCCGGTGGGGAACGCCTCGACGTCGGTGGCGGTCCAGGACGCGTCGCCGGTGGTGGACACCGTGATGGTGCCGGGCTTGACCAGCTTGCGGCCCCAGTCGGTGTCGGTGCAGACGACCTCGTGCTCCGAGCGGCCGTCGAACAGCAGCGCCTTGGCCTGGAAGTAGTCGTCGAGGTCGCGGTGGAAGTCCAGGTGGTCCTGGGAGAGGTTGGTGAACCCGCCGACGGTGAAGCGGGTGCCCGAGACCCGGCCGAGCGCGAGGGCGTGGCTGGAGACCTCCATCGGCACGTGCGTGACGCCGTGCTCGACCATCACGGCCAGCAGCGCCTGCAGGTCGGGGGCCTCGGGGGTGGTGAACGCGCTGTCCAGGCGCTCACCGGCGATGCGGGTCTCGACGGTGCCGACCAGACCGGTGGTGAACCCCGCTGCGGCCAGCGCCGACTCGAGCAGGTAGGTCGTGGTGGTCTTGCCGGAGGTGCCCGTGACGCCCAGGATGCGCAGCTGTTTGGAGGGTTCGCCGTAGATCTTGGCGGCGGCCGGTCCGAGCGCGGCGCGCGGGTCGTCGTGCACCAGCAGCGCGACCCGGCCCGCGCTGACCTCCGGGTGGTCGAGCAGGTCCGCCCGGACCACGCCGGCCTGGTCCGTCAGGACGGCGACCGCACCGGCGTCCAGCGCCGTGGCCGCGAAGTCGGCGCCGTGCACGCGGGTGCCGGGCAGCGCGGCGAACAGGTCGCCGGGCCGCACGTGCTGCGCTCTGAGCGTCGCGCCCGTCACCGGCCGCCCGGAGGGGCCCTGACCAGGGGCGCGAAGGATTCGCGCGCCGATGAGCTCGGCTAGCTGTTCGGTGTCCACCGGCTCGACGTTCGTGGGGCGAGGCGGGGCTGTCGCGACCGCGGAAGGCACGTCGCGACAGGCTACCGGTACCACCTGACGGGTCATCCTCATGGTCGGCCGCGCGTACGGCGTGGCGCCCCCGGGGCCGTTCGGCGCAACGGCCGCTGCGCCGGAACACCCTCCGTTCCCGGATGAGCACGGAGTGACGCGGGTTCTTCCGCTCGGGCTGCGCGAGCCCGCGCGGATCTGATCGGACACCCGTGCGCTCCGGGCGGGGCACCGGTCCGGCGGCAGTCCCGCCCGGCTCGTGGAGAGGTTCCGGAACCGGCACGCAGGGTGAGATCAACAACAGCCTCTCAGAGCAGTACCCATGCCACGGGGTCAACCTCCGCCGCCGTTCAGGGTCCTGGTCCTGCTCTGTTCATCCGAACTTTGTGGTGTCACTCCACGGTGATCGATTACGTTCCCGCCAGTTTGGTTGGAAAATCCCCACCCTGGAGGACTCCGTGAACCGACGCCCCACCCGGATCGGCCGATTGGCCCTCGTCGGCACCGCCGCCGCGGCCGTCTCCGTGTTCCCCGCCGTGACCACCGCGACCCCGGTCGCCGACGCCGCACCCGCACTCGTCCAGCAGGCCCCCGCCGCGCTGCCCGCCGCGGCCGACCCGGCCGACGGCACCGCCGAGGGTGCGGTCGAGTGGTTCAAGTCCAAGCAGGGCGACACCTCCTACGAGGGCCTGTGCGAGAAGGCCGTCGAGAACGCCTGGGGGACGACCGGCGTGTGGCCCTCGGCCATCGCGCACTGGCAGGGCGCGGTCGACGCGGGCAAGGCGCACGAGGGCGACACCAACCCGCCGAAGGGCGCCTTCGTCTACTGGAACATCAGCCAGTACGGCCACGTCGGCATCGCCGACGGCAACGGCGGCTTCTACTCCAGCGGCATCGACGGGGCCATCGGCCACCAGGACAGCCTGTCGTACTTCGGCGACTACCTCGGCTGGAGCGACCCGCAGGTTCCGGCCGGCCTGTGAAACCCGGGGTGGGGCCGCGCTAGGGGTCGGCCCCACCCCCTCGCCGGGCGCGGTCAGTGGCCGTCGCGGGGCACCGCGCTGCCGGACCCGCCGACCAGGAAGTCCAGGTCCGCGCCGTCGGACGCCTGCAGGACGTGGTCGTAGTAAAGCCGCTGGTAGCCCCGCGGATACGGGTTGTCGGGGTCCTTCCAGTCCGCGCGCCGCCGGTCCATCTCCTCCTCGGAGACCTCGAGGTCCAGCGTCCGGTTCGCCACGTCGAGGTGCACCACGTCGCCGGTCCGCACGAACGCCAGCGGCCCGCCCGCCGCCGACTCCGGCGTGACGTGCAGGACGACCGTGCCGTAGGCGGTGCCGCTCATCCGGCCGTCCGAGATGCGCACCATGTCGTCGATGCCGCGGTTGAGGATCTTCTTGGGCACCGGCACGTTGGCCACCTCGGGCATGCCCGGGTACCCCTTCGGCCCCGCGTTGCGGATGACCAGCACGGTGTTCTCGTCGACGTCGAGGTCCTCGTCCTCGCACACGGCGTAGTAGTCCTCGGCGCTCTCGAACACCATCGCCGGCCCGCGGTGGTGCAGCAGCCGCGGCGAGGCCGCCGACTGCTTGATCACCGCGCCTCCGGGCGCCAGCGTCCCGCGCAGCACGGCGGTGCCGGTGCCCGCGGCCTGGAACGGCTCGCCGAGCGGGGTGATCACCCTCGGGTCGTGGATCTCGGCGTCGGCGATGTTGTCGGCGACCGTGCGGCCCGTGACGGTCAGCACCGACCCGTCGACCAGCTCGCCGAGCTCCTTCATCACCGCGGGCAGCCCGCCCGCGTAGCAGAAGTCCTCCATCAGGAACTTCCCGCTGGGCATCAGGTTCACCAGGGTCGGCACGTCGCGGGTGTCGGCGTCGAAGTCGTCGACGGTCAGCTCGACCCCGACCCGCTTGGCGATCGCGATCAGGTGCACCACGGCGTTGGTGGAGCCGCCGATCGCGGCGTTGACCCGGATCGCGTTGCGGAACGCCTCGCGGGTCATCAGGTCCGAGGGCTTGAGGTCCTCCTCGACCATGCCGACGATGCGCCTGCCGACCTGCTGGGCGGTGGCGTAGCGGCGGGCGTCGACGGCGGGCCACGACGCCGCGTAGGGGAACTGCATGCCCAGGCCCTCGACGACGCAGGCCATCGTCGAGGCGGTGCCCATGGTCATGCAGTGGCCGTTGGACCGCGACATGCAGCCCTCGATGAAGTAGCACTCCTCCTGGTCGATGCGGCCGGCGACGAGGTCCTCCTCGGCCTTCCACACCGCGGTGCCCGAGCCGATGTCGGTGCCCTTGTACTTGCCGTTGAGCATCGGCCCGCCGGTGAGCATCACCGCGGGCAGGTCCACGCTGGCCGCCGCCATCAGCAGCCCCGGCGTGGTCTTGTCGCAGCCGGAGAGCAGCACGACGCCGTCGAGCGGGTTGGCCCGGATCGTCTCCTCGGCCTGCATCGCCAGCAGGTTGCGGTAGAGCATGGTGGTGGGGCGCATCAGGGTCTCGCCGAGCGCCATGTTGGGGAACTCCAGCGGGAAGCCGCCCGCCTGCCACACGCCGCGCTTGACCGCCTCGGCGATGCGCTGCTGGTGGGCGTTGCACGGCGCGAGCTCCGACCACGTGGTGCCGATGCCGATCACCGGCCGCCCGTCGAAGACGTCGTCGCTGTAGCCCTGGTTCTTCAGCCAGGAGCGCGCGGTCATCCCGGCCCTGCCGTGGGCCCCGAACCAGCTCGCACTCCGCCTCGACGTACTCACCGGCGCCACTCCTTCACCGTCGAAAGGGCCGTGTGCGACGAACGTAACCAGGTGGCCGCGAACGCGCGCAATAGAACGCCGAAGTGTTCGTGCCTTCGGACGACGGCTGGGATGCTGAACGAAAAACCGGGCCCAGCAGCGTTGACCACCCCGACCGCCACACCTACTCTGTGTCCCAAATCACGAACCTTGTTCGGTATTTCGTGCAGCACCTCAACGGGGAGGTCCGGTGCCCCAACCCAACGACGAGACCCTGCCCGCGGCGGTGCGACGGGTGATGTGGCGGCTGATGCCGTTCCTGTTCTTCATGTACGTCATCGCGTTCCTGGACCGGGTCAACATCGGGTTCGCCAAGGAGGAGTTCCAGGCCCACGCGGGCATCTCCGAAGCCGCCTACGCGCTCGGCGCGGGGCTGTTCTTCATCGGCTACGCGCTGTTCGAGGTGCCCAGCAACCTGATCATGCAGCGGGTCGGCGCCCGGTGGTGGATGTGCCGGATCATGGTCACCTGGGGCCTGATCTCGGCCGCGATGGCGCTGGTCGACAGCGAGGGCGTGTTCTACCTGCTGCGGTTCCTGCTCGGGGTCGCCGAGGCCGGGTTCTTCCCCGGGGTCATCCTGTTCATCACCCACTGGGTCCCGCACGCCTACCGCGCGCGCTGCAACGCCCTGTTCTACCTGGGAATCCCGCTCGCCTCGGTGCTCGGCGGCCCGCTGTCCGGACTGCTGCTGGAGCTCGACGGCACCGCCGGAATCCTGGGCTGGCAGTGGATGTTCGCCGTCGAGGGGCTCATCGCGTGCGTCGTCGGCGTGTGGGCCTTCTTCTACCTCGACAACAAACCCGCCGACGCGCGGTGGCTCTCGCAGCCGCAGCGCGACGCCCTGCAGTCCGCGGTGGACCTGGAGGCCGAGCGCAAGCGCGAGCACAGCCCGCACCGGCTGCTGACCTCGCTGGTCGACCCGCGCGTGCTCTACTTCAGCCTGGTCTACTTCCTGATCCAGTGCGCCGTGTACGGGATGACGTTCTACCTGCCGACGCAGGTGTCGGCGGCGGTCGGCAGCAAGGTCGGGCTCGCGGTCGGCCTGGTGACCGCGATTCCGTGGACCGTCGCGCTGCTGGCCAACCTCGCGGTGTCCTCCGGCGCGGACCGCGTTTCCCAGCAGCGCAAGCGGTTCGTCGCCGCGGCCTGCGCCTGCGCCGGGTCGGTGGGCATCGCCGCCTCGGCCTACTTCTCCAGTCCGGTGCTGGCCATCTGCGGGCTCGCGGTCGCCGCCGCCGGCTACATCTCGGTGCAGCCGGTGTTCTGGACCTTCCCCGCCGCCTACCTCACCGGCACGGCCGCCGCGGCGGGCATCGGGCTGATCAACTCGCTGGGCAACCTCGGCGGCTTCGTCGCCCCGGTGGCCAAGAACTGGGTCGAGGAAACCTTTTCGTCCGACTCCGCCGGGCTCTACATGCTGTCGGCCTGCGGCCTGGCCGCCGCCGCGCTCTTCCTGCTCAGCTCCCGGCTGCCGACCCCGGCGGCACGCAGCACCGCGCATCCCGCGACCGAGGAGGCCCGTTGAAGATCCGCCAGGTACGCGCGCTCACCGTGACCGGTGGCGGCGCCGACTACCACGACCAGGCCGAGGACCACTGGATCGACGACCACGTCGCCACCCCGATGGCGAAGTACCCCGAATACCGCGCCAGCAGGCAGGCTTTCGGCATCAACGTGCTGGGCACGCTGGTCGTCGAGGTCGAGGCCGAGGACGGCACCGTCGGTGTCGGGGTGACCACGGCGGGCGAGCCGGGCGCCTACATCGTGGAGAAGCACCTGGCGCGGTTCGTGGAGGGCGCGTCGGTCACCGACGTCGAGAAGATCTGGGACCAGATGTTCAACGCGACCCTCTACTACGGGCGCAAGGGCCTGGTGCTCAACGCGATCAGCGCGGTGGACCTCGCCCTCTACGACCTGCTGGGCAAGATCCGCCAGGAACCGGTGTACGCGCTGCTCGGCGGCCCGGTGCGCGACGAGCTCCAGTGCTACGCCACCACCGGACGCCCCGACGTGGCGAAGGAACTCGGGTTCCTGGGCGGGAAGATGACGCTCCAGCACGGACCCGCCGAGGGCGTCGAGGGGCTGCACGCCAACATCGAGCGGCTGCGCAAGATGCGCGAGCAGGTCGGCCCCGACTTCTGGTTGATGTTCGACTGCTGGATGGCGCTGGACGTCGAGTACGCCACCAGGCTGGCCCACGCCGCCGCCGAGTACGACCTGAAGTGGCTGGAGGAGGCGCTGATCCCCGACGACTACTGGGGATACGGCGAGCTGCGCAGGCGGATGCCGTCGACGATGCTGATGACCACCGGCGAGCACGAGCACACACGCTACGGTTTCCGGCTGCTGCTGGAGATGGGCCGCCCCGACATCATCCAGCCCGACGTCAACTGGTGCGGCGGCATCACCGAGCTGATCAAGATTTCCGCGCTGGCCGACGCGCACGGCGCGATGGTGGTCCCGCACGGATCGAGCGTGTACTCGTACCACTTCGTCATCACCAGGCACAACAGCCCGTTCACCGAGTTCCTGATGATGCACCCGCAGGCGACCGAGGTGGTGCCGATGTTCTCGCCGCTGCTGCTCGACGAGCCGGTACCGGTCGGCGGTCGCCTGCGGCTGCCGGAGACGCCGGGCTTCGGCGTGCGTCTCAACCCGGAGGTCGAGCTGCGCCGCCCCTACGACCACGACTGAGGGCCTGTGTCCGGTGCGGCGCAGCCGTCCGGCCGGCCGGGCTGGTCAGCGCCGCATCGTGCCCTCGTCGAGGTAGCGCTGGTGCCACGACAGCGCCTCGGCGAGCAGGTGCGGGGTGTGGCCGCCGAAGGACGACCGCAGCGCGCGTTCGTGGTAGTCGCGCAGCGCGGGCCGGAAGTCCGGGTGCGCGCACTTGTCGATGACCAGCTCCGCCCGCCTGCGCGGCGAAAGGCCGCGCAGGTCGGCCAGCCCCTGCTCGGTGACGATGACGTCGACGTCGTGCTCGGTGTGGTCGACGTGCGAGACCATCGGCACGATCGCCGAGATCGCCCCGCCCTTGGCCACCGACGGCGTGACGAAGACCGACACGTAGGCGTTGCGGGCGAAGTCGCCGGAACCGCCGATGCCGTTCTGCATCCGGCTGCCCATCAGGTGCGTGGAGTTGATGTTGCCGTGGATGTCGGCCTCCACGACGCCGTTCATCGCCAGGCAGCCCAGCCGCCGCACGAGTTCGGGGTGGTTGCTGATCTCCTGCGGCCGCAGCACGATCCGGTCGCGGTAGGCGGCGGCGTCCCGGTTGAAGCGGTCCACGGCGGCCGGGCTCAGCGAGAACGCGGTGGCCGACGCGGTCAGCAGCTTGCCGGAGTCGATCAGCTCCAGCATCCCGTCCTGGATCACCTCGGTGTAGGCGGTCAGCCCCTCGAACGGGCCCTCCCGCAGCCCGGCGAGGACGGCGTTGGCCACGTTGCCGACCCCGGACTGCAACGGCAGCAGGCTCCGCGGCAGCCGGCCGGCGGCGACCTCCAGGTCGAGGAAGTCCAGCACGTGCCCGGCGATGGCGCGCGAGACGTCGTCGGGCGGGGTGAAGACCGTGTTGCGGTCGGGCGAGTCGGTCCGCACGACCGCCACGACCTTCTCCGGCGGGCACTCCAGGTACGGCGTGCCGATGCGGTCGGCCGGGTGCGTCAGCGGGATCGGCCTGCGTCGCGGCGGCAGCGCGGTGCCGTAGTAGATGTCGTGCATGCCCTCGAGGTGCTCGCTCTGCCACGAGTTGACCTCGAGGATCACCTTGTCGGCGCACTCGATCCAGGTCTTGTTGTTGCCCACCGAGGACGACGGGACCAGGCGGCCGTCCTCGGTGATCCCGCTGACCTCCACGACCGCGACGTCCAGCTCGCCGAAGAAGCCCTGCCACACCCGCTGCGCGACGTGCGAGAGGTGGATGTCGGTGTAGTCCATCGCACCGGAGTTGATCTTCTCGCGGCTGACGGGGTCGGACTGGTAGGGCATCCGCAGGTCGATCCCGTCGGCGGCGGCCAGGACCCCGTCCAGCTCCGGAGCCGTCGACGCGCCCGTCCACAGGCTCACCTTGGCCGGCTGTCCCGCGGCGGCCTCGGCGGCCAGCCGCTTGGCCAGCGCACCGGGCACCTCCTTGGGATATCCGGCACCGGTGAATCCGCTCATGCCGATGTTGGCTCCCGGCTCGATCATGGCGGCGGCCTCCTCCGCCTCGACCACCTTGTCCGCCAGAGCCCGGTTCCGGATCCGCATCGATCCTCCCTTTCACTTCCAGTCCGCACAGCCGAAGGCGCCGGAGTTCGGCTCGAGATGTGACGCGGATCGTAGAAGCGGAACCGAGCGGAAATAACTGTGACGCGCACTACGAATCGCGCGGGTCCAGGCGTCGCCCGAGAAGCCGCCGCCGGCCGGCGGAAGTCCGCGCAAGGCCCCGAACTGCGGGAACGCCGGCGTCGGACATCGGGGTCGCGGCTCGGGCGAACAAGATCACGAGCCGTGATCCGGGGCACTGCCCGGTTCGCACCGCGACACCGGCGATTGCGCTGCGAACACCGGCGCACCAGCCGGAACCGTGCTGGAACCCGGTTTGGTCCGACGCCTGGGAACCGGTGGTCGGCCTGGTCAGCGGCCCTTGACCGGCAGCTCCGCCGAGGGAGCGGCACAAGCCCGGACATCGCAGGACGAACGGCGGCGCACTTGATTCGCCGGGGCATTCACCTAACGTCGGCGAAGCAGCGGCCGGAAAAACCCGGCCGCGGCGCGGGAGCTCCCTTTTTGCATGCGCTTTCGAGCAGTTCGAGGAAACGGAGCATGAGCCAGAACGTCCGAGTCCGCTCGCGCGGAACGCTGAACCCGACCGCCTCCACCGATTCCGTCGACCTGCGGCACCAGGTCTTCGGCGACAACCCGCTGGAAGTCCGCGACACCGGCCATTACACCCACGAGTACGTCGGCGGCATCGTCGACCGGTGGGACGAGCTGATCGACTGGGACAAGCGCGCCGACGGCGAGGGCCGGTTCTTCATCGAGCAGCTGCGGTCGCGCGGCGTGCGCACGGTCCTGGACGCCGCGACCGGCACCGGGTTCCACTCGGTCCGGCTGCTCGACGCGGGCTTCGACACCACCAGCGCCGACGGCAGCCCGCAGATGCTGGCCAGGGCGTTCCGCAACGGCATCGAACACGGCGGGCACGTGCTGCGCACGGTCAACAGCGACTGGCGCTGGCTCACCCGCGACGTGCGGGGCCCGTTCGACGCGGTCATCTGCCTCGGCAACTCCTTCACGCACCTGTTCTCCGAGCACGACCGGCGCAAGGCGCTGGCGGAGTTCTACGCGCTGCTCAAGCACGACGGCGTGCTGATCATCGACCAGCGCAACTACGACGCCATCCTCGACGGCGAGTCCTCCAGCGGCCGCACCTACTACTACTGCGGCGCGCAGGTCTCGGCCCGTCCCGACCACGTCGACGAGGGGCTGGCGCGCTACAGGTACACCTTCCCCGGCGGTGACGAGTACTTCCTCAACATGTACCCGTTGCGCAGGGACTACCTGCGCGGGCTGCTGCGCGACACCGGCTTCCAGCGGATCGACACCTACGGCGACTTCCAGGAGACCTACGCCGACGCCGAGCCGGACTTCTTCGTCCACGTCGCGGAGAAGCGCTACCGCGAGGAGTCCGACCTGACCGGCGGCGCCTGACGACAGACACCCCGCCATCACGGCGCCGCCACCGCCGGTGGGCCGCGGTTCCACCCCCTGCCGCGGCCCACCGGCCTCCGCCGTTCCCACCCCGCGCTGGGCGCGATTCGACGCCGGGTCCCGTGTGTTCAGGCTCCGCGCGCGGGCTTGAGCCGCAGGTCCGCCTCGATCCGCGCCGCCGTGGTGACCAGCGGTGGCACCACCTCGTTGCGGACCACCTCCTCCGTGGCCCCGCGGGCGTCGAGCGAGACGTTGACGGCCGCGACCACCCGGCCGTCGGCGCCCCGGACGGGTGCCGCGACACCGCGCAGCCCCGCCTCCAGCTCGTCGTCGGAGATCACGAACCCCTGCCTGCGCACCCTCGCCAGCTCGGCCAGCAGACCCTCCCGGGTGGTGATGGTGTGCGGGGTGATCCTGCCGAGCTCCATCGACCGCAGCCGCGCCTCCAGGTGCTCCGGCGGCATGGCCGCCAGCAGCACCTTGCCCATCGACGTGGCGTGCGCGGGGAAACGGGTGCCCACCGGGATCGACACCGACAGCAGCTTCGGGCCCGGCACCTGCGCGACGTAGCGGACGTCGTCGCCGTCGAGCACCCCGAGCGCCGTCATCTCCCGCAGCTCGCCGGTGAGCCTGCGCAGGTGCGGCTCGGCGATCTGCGGCAACGACCGGCTCGACAGGTAGGCGTAGCCGAACTCCAGCACCTGCGGCGTCAGCGCGTACTGCCGCCCGTCGTGGTGGACGTAGCCGAGGTCGATGAGCGTGAGCAGCAGCCGCCGGGCACCCGCCCGGTCGAGGCCGCTGGCCTCGGCCACCTCCGTCAGCGTCATCTCCGGCCGGTCCGGCGCGAACGCCCGCAGCACCGCCAGCGTGCGCTCGGCCGCCCGCACGAAGTGCGCACCACGAACCGCTGCCACCACGCCTCCCGGTCGACTCTCGGGCAACGCGTCGATGCTAGTTCGCCGCGACCAGGCCCGGCGCGCTCATCTGACCTGGAGCGTCTGCAGCGGAGCGGGCTCCTTCGACAGCGGGATCTGGTAGCGCTGGGTCAGGAACGAGGCGATGTCGTGGAACAGCGGGGCCGCCGACTTGCCGCGCGCCGGGGCGTCGAGCATCAGCCCGACCACGAACCGCGGGTCGTCGGCCGGAACTATCCCGGCGAAGGTGCTCCAGTACTCCGACTGGCTGTAGCAGCCGCAGGACTGGTCGATCTTCTGCGCGGTGCCCGTCTTGCCCGCTATCTGGTAGCCCTCCACCGCCGCCTCCGGCGCGGTGCCGCGCTGCTGCGGGGCGTCCTGCACGACCGAGCGCAGCATGTCCTTGACCGTGTGCGCGGTCTCCGGGCTGACCACCCGCACCGGCTCCGGCGCTGGACGCGGCACGCGCGTGCCGTCCGGGCGGATCTCGGCCGAGATCATCCTCGGCGGCACGCGGACCCCGTCGTTGGCGATCGCCTGGTACATCCCTGCCATCTGCAGCACCGTCATCGAAAGGCCCTGCCCGATCGGCAGGTTGCCGAACGTGCTGCCGGACCACTGGTTGCGCGGCGGCACCAGGCCAGGGCTCTCACCGGGCAGCTCGACGCCGGTCTTGCGGCCGACGCCGAACTTCTGCACCAGCTCGCTGAAGCGGTCCTCGCCCAGCCTCTGCGCCATCATCAGCGTGCCGACGTTGGAGGACTTGCCGAGCACGCCGGTGAAGGTCAGCGGCAGCACCCCGTGCGGCCAGGCGTCGCCTATGACCGCGTCGGCCACCTTGATGCTGCCGGGCACCTGCAGCACGTCCTGCGGCTTGACCAGGCCGTGCTCGATCGCGCCCGCAGCGGTGATCACCTTGTTCACCGAGCCGGGTTCGAACGGCGTGGTCACCGCCGGGTTCGACACGCCCTGCGGCGACCACGTCGACGGGTCGCTGGCCGGGTCGAAGGTCTTGTCGTTGGCCAGCGCGTAGACCTCACCCGTCTTGGCGTCCAGCACGACCGCGCTGCCGCCCTTGGCCCCGGCCTCGGTGACGTAGCGGGACAGCTCGCGCTGGACCATGAACTGCAGGTCCGAGTCGATGGTCAGCGCCACGTCCGAGCCGGGTGTCGGCGGCTCCAGCTCGCGCTCGGTGCCGGGGATGACCAGGTCGCTGCCCATCGCGGTGTCGGCGACCTTGACCCCGTCGCGGCCGGCGAGCGTGGTGTTCAGCGAGTTCTCCAGGCCGAGCAGGCCCCGCACCTTGCCGTCGTCCATCGACCAGCGGGCGGCGCCGATGATGTTGGCGGCCACGTCGTCGGCGGGGTACTCGCGCACCGCTCGGTGCTCTGCGCCGATCTCGGGGAACTCCTCGGTGATCGCCCGCGCGGTCGCCACGTCGACCAGCGGACCGAAGTACCTGAACTTCACCGGCATCGACAGGACGTCGTAGACCTCCTGCTCCGGCAGCCGGTCACCGACCTTGGCGTGGATGAACCGGGCGATCTCGCGCTTGTACTGCTCGGCGGTGGGCTTGCCCGGGTCCTTGGCGTGCGCCTCGTCCTTGGTCCTGGTGAGGTCGCTGGGGTTGGCGTAGAGCTGCTTGGCCTCGCTGTTGAAGGCCAGCACGTTGCCGCTGCGGTCGAGGAAGGTCCCCCGCTCGGCGGGGGCGTTGTCCCTGGTGATCCGCTGCCGCTCCGACTTCTCCGACAACGCGTTGGCCTGGAAGCCCTGCACCCACACCAGCCTGCCCGCGGTCAGCACCAGCGCGATGACCAGCAGGATCCTGCCCACCACCAGCCGCCGGTCGCTGCCTGCGACGTCGGTGCGGGCCGTGCGGCGGGTGCGCCGCGCCGCCCTGCGGACCATCAGCGCCCCTCCACCGCCGGAACCAGCGCGGCCTGCTGACGCGGATCGTGCCCGGCCTGCTGCGGCGGGGCCGCCGGCGGCTGCCCGGCCTGCGGCGGGGCGGGCGATGCCTGGACCGGCGGCGGGGCCGGGGCCTCGGCGGCCTGCGGATCACCGATCACGCTGACCGTGCCGTCCGGGTTCGTCACCAGGTGCGCGGCCTGCGGCGCGGGCACCAGACCCTCGGCGGCCGCGGCGCGTTGCAGCGCCGGCGTGGAGTTGCGCGCGTTGACGTCGAGCATCAGCCGTTCCTTCTGCTCGTTCAGCGCGGTGAGCTCGGCCTCCCCCTGCTGGAGCCGGTAGGAGCCGCTGACCGCCGCGATCGACAGCCACAGCGTCGCCACCAGACCGGTCGCCAGCAGCGACATCGACACCACCACCAGCGGCAGCCGGGAACCGGCGACCCGCTCCGGGAGCATCGCCGCGGGCAGCGCCACCCGGCGCGGACGGCGCTGCTCGGCGGACTGGCGCTGCCTGCTCGGCCGCCGCTCCGGGGCCTCGCGCAGCGAGCGCTCGCGCCGCGCCTCGCGGCGGGCGTAGGCGCGCTCGGCCGCCGCCGACCGGGTCCGCTTGCCCTTGGCCGGCTGCTTGGTCTTGGCCGACTGCTCGCGCTCGGTGGTACTGGCCCGCGAAGCGGTCGTCCTGCTCCGTGCCGGTGCTGTCATACCGCCTCCTTGATCCGCTCCGCGGCCCGCAGCCGCACCGAAGCGGCCCTCGGGTTGGCCGCCGTCTCCGCATCCGATGCCAGTTCCGCTCCCCTGGTGAGCAGCCGGATCTCCGGGCCGTGGCCCGGCAGCTCCACCGGCAGGTCCACCGGGGTCTTCGATTTCGCCCGCTCGGCGAAGGCCCGCTTGACCATCCGGTCCTCCAGGGAGTGGTAGGACATCACGACCATCCGGCCGCCGACCGCCAGCGAGTCCAGCGCCGCGGGCAGCGCGCGCCCGAGCACCTCCAGCTCGGCGTTGACCTCGATGCGCAACGCCTGGAAGGTCCGCTTGGCGGGGTGCCCGCCGGTGCGCCTGCTGGCCGCCGGGACCGCGTCGTAGAGCAGTTCGACCAGCCGCCCGCTGCGGTCGAACGGGGCCTTGGCCCGCTCCCGCACGATCGCCGCGGCGATCCGAGCGGCGAACTTCTCCTCGCCGTACTCGCGCAGCACCCGGGTCAGCTCGCCCGCCGAGTAGGTGTTGAGCACGTCGGCCGCGGTGCGGGGCGCCCCGGAGTCCATCCGCATGTCCAGCGGAGCGTCGTGGGCGTAGGCGAACCCGCGGTCGGTCTCGTCGAGCTGCAACGACGAGACGCCGAGGTCGAACAACGCACCGTCCACCTTGGACAGACTGAGCCCGGCCAGCGCCTCGGCCCACTCGTCGTAGACCGCGTGCACCAGGTGGACCCGGTCGGAGTGGGGCGCCAGCCGTTCGCCGGCCAGCCGCAGCGCGTCCGGGTCGCGGTCGAGCCCGACCAGGGTCAGCTCCGGGTGCGCCGCGAGCAGCGCCTCGGAGTGCCCACCCATGCCCAGCGTCGCGTCGACGACCACCGCGGGCCCCTTCGACAGCGCCGGGGCGAGCAGCTCGAGAGTTCGTTCCATCATGACCGGGACGTGCCGGTCCCGCGCGGAACCGCCGTCCTGCGCACGCCGCTGTTGCTCATCGGCCATGGCGGTCCCTCCCTCCCGCTAGCCTTGTCCACCGCACGACACCCGGGGTGCCCCACGCGCGAGCGCGGGGCCCGCGCTCGACCGCACCGCCGAAGTCCCGTCGTACGAGGTGTTCCCCCAGAGACCGGGTTCCGTCAGGTCCCCGCCCGCCCGTCGCGTCCTGATGCCGGGGAAGGTGCACCAGGCGTGCGATAGCCGAGCGGACCGAGGCCTCACGACACCCGGTCGCGAGTACTTCCACGTTCGCCTGCCAACTCCCTAGAAGACCCCGGGCAGCACCTCCTCCCGGGCCTGCGCGTAGTCCTCCTCGTGCTCGTCGAGGTAGGTCTGCCAGCGCTCGGCGTTCCAGATCTCCAGCCTGTTGATCGCGCCGATGACCACGCACTCCTTGGTGAGGCCCGCGTAGCGGCGCAGCTCGGCGGCGATCGAGATCCGGCCCTGGCCGTCCGGCTGCTGCTCGTCGGTGCCCGCGAACAGGTAGCGCTGGTAGGCGCGGACGGACTCGTTGGTGAACGGGGCTTCGGCGACCTTCCTGGCCATCTGCTCGAACTCGGCGCGCGGGAAGACGTAGAGGCAGTGGTCCTGTCCCTTGGTGACCATCAACCCCCCTGCCAGTGCTTCCCGGAACTTCGCCGGCAACGTCAGCCGCCCCTTGTCGTCGAGCTTGGGGTGGTGGGTACCGAGGAACATCGGCGGCCACCTCCCCTGGGCCACCGGTGACCGACGGTCCCGAATCCCCTCGGCCGGGATCGGCGCGCTCACCCACCGGTGACGCGCACGCGGCCACCGGCTCGCGGTACCGCTGCCGCCCGACCGGTCCGGGGACCGGCTCGCCCCCGGAGGGAGCGGATGACGACGCCGACCTCGTCACCTCGGCGACGCCGGAACCGACCGCTGGACAACGGCGACCGGATGCCCCGACGACCTCCTGCTGACGACGGTCCTGCGCGGACCACTCGTGCCAACTGCCCGGTGCCCACCGACCTGGAGGGCGACCGCTGCGGCCCTCCCGCCGCGGCACCGACTGCTCCGCCGCACCGGGCTGCCACAACCCCGACTGCTCTGCCAACTGCCCTACTGCGTTCGCCGCCACTGCCGCCGCCTCGCGGCCTGCTGCTGCGCCCGGCGAAAGCGGGACCCCCGTTCGCCCCACTGTCAACCACACTACCCCACTTCGCTCCACCGTCAACACGAATCGCACCGGTCCGACACGGAAGCCTGACGTTGTTTGCGCAGGTAGCGCCGGTGGGGAGCGAGGTGGGGGAAACGGCGCGCCAGACGATGATCACAGCACGCACGGGGCCGCTATGTTCGTCGCCCGCCGCCGACGGGGCCGCGCCGTGGGGCGTTGTGGGGAGGACCCGCTCACGCCCGGCTACGGAAGGCCACTCCGGTTTGGCACACTGCATGGGCACGCTGACGTAGGGCGAGATGATCGAGATGTCGTTCAGGGGTGGCAGCACGAGCCCGGCGTGTGCTCGCCCGACGCCTGTGGGAACCGCACGGCCGCGTCGCCGCGGACACCCGGGAGAGCACCTGGAGGTTGCGTGACGTCCAAGATCCACACATCCGGCACCGCGGTGACCGGGGACGGTGCCGCCCAGGCCGGTGCCGGGCCCCGGTACGGCGGCGACCACGGCTCCAACGGAGACCGCGGTCGCGCGCAGCCGGGCACCGTGGACGTCGACGCGCTGCACAGCACCATCCAGCGGATCGCCGCCAACGTCGAGCAGGTGCTCGTCGGCAAGCCCGAGGTCGTCCGGATCGCGCTGGTCACGCTGCTGGCCGAGGGCCACCTGCTGGTCGAGGACGTGCCGGGCGTCGGCAAGACGTCGCTGGCCAAGGCGCTCGCCCGCTCCATCGACTGCACCGTCAGCCGCATCCAGTTCACGCCCGACCTGCTGCCCAGCGACATCACCGGCGTCTCCATCTTCAACCGCCAGCGCGAGAGCTTCGAGTTCCGCGCAGGCCCGGTCTTCGCCAACATCGTCGTCGGCGACGAGATCAACCGCGCCTCCCCCAAGACCCAGTCCGCGCTGCTGGAGTGCATGGAGGAGAACCAGGTCACCGTCGACGGCGAGACCTACCCGCTGCGCTCCCCGTTCATGGTGATCGCCACCCAGAACCCCATCGAGATGGAGGGCACCTACGCCCTGCCCGAGGCGCAGCGCGACCGGTTCACCGCCCGGGTCTCCATCGGCTACCCCGACGCGCAGGCCGAGCTGGCGATGGTCGACGAGCACGCGGGGCACGAGCCGCTGCGCGAGCTGCGCCCGGTCACCGACAGCGCGCAGGTGCAGTCGCTGGTGCAGACCGTGCGCGCGGTGCACGTCAGCACCGAGCTGCGCCGCTACGTCGTCGAACTGGTGACCGCCACCCGGCACCTGCCGGAGCTGCGGCTGGGCGCGTCGCCGCGGTCGACGCTCCAGCTCGTGCGCGCCGCCCGCGCGCAGGCGGCGCTGTCCGGGCGCGACTTCGTGGTACCCGACGACGTCCAGGCGGTGGCCGTGCCGGTGCTGGCGCACCGCCTGGTGCTCACCAGCGAGGCCCGCGCCACCCGGCGCTCGGCCTCCGACCTGGTCCGCCAGCTGCTGACCCGCATCTCCGTGCCGCGCGGTGACGGTGGCGGGCGGCGCTAGCCATGCTCTCCGGCCTGACGATCCGGGGCCGATGCCTGCTGGCCGCGGGCGTGGCCGCCGGCGTGTGCTCGCTCATCCTCGACGAGCGCGACCTGCTGCGGGTCTCGGCGTTCGTGGCCGCCCTGCCGCTGCTGGCGCTGCTGCTGGCGGGCCGCTCGCGCTTCGGCCTGGCGGCCCGCCGCGAGGTCCTGCCGATGCGGGTCCCGGTCGGGTCGCAGGCGCTGGTGCGGCTGCACATCACCGGCACCGGGCGGCTGCCCGTCGGCGGGCTCCAGCTCGAGGACGGCACCCCGCACGCGCTCGGCGGCCGTCCGCGGTTCCGGCTGTCCGACGTCCCCCGCCGCGGCGGCGCGGTCCTGGAGTACGACGTGCAGCCGTCGTTGCGCGGCGTGCACCAGATCGGCCCGCTGCGCACGCGCGTCGGCGACCCGTTCGGGCTGTCGGAGTTCGAGCGCGAGCTGGGCGGGCGCAGCAGGGTGGTCGCGGTGCCCAGGGTGGTGCCGCTGGGCGGGATGCCCGCGGGCTCCGGGCTCGGCACCGGCGAGGACGGCACCACCCGGATGCGCGCCGGGCACGGCGACGACGACTCGATGGTGCGCCAGTACCGCCACGGTGACGAGATGCGGCGCGTGCACTGGAAGACCACCGCGCGCCGCGACGAGCTGATGGTGCGGGCCGAGGAACGCCCGTGGCAGGGCGGCACGACGGTGCTGCTGGACCGGCGCTCGGCCGCCCACCGCGGCACCGGCGCGCGCTCCAGCATCGAGTGGGCCGTCTCGGCGGCGGCCAGCATCAGCCTGCACCTGAACCGGCACGGCAGGCAGGTCCGGCTGGTCACCGAGGACGGCCGCCAGCTCGCAGGCGGCTCCGGCCCCGCGGACGGCGGGCACGACGACGAGGCGGTGCTGGACTCGCTGGCCGCGCTGCGCCCGTCCACCCAGCGCGACCTGGTGTGCGGCCGCGACCCGGGCAACGGCCAGGAGCTGGTCGCGGTGCTCGGCGAGACCACGACGGCCGCCGTCGCCGAGCTGACCCGGCTGCGCCCCCAGGAGGCCAGGAGCCTCGCGCTGCTGCTGGACGTCCGGGCCTGGAGCGGGCAGCCCGCCGACGGCGGCTTCGACCCGCAGGTGACGGCCCGCAGGCTGCGCGCGGCGGGGTGGACCGTGGTGATCGTCGGCGGTCCCCGCACCTCCACCGCCGAGGCGTGGGGCCGGCTCTGCCAGGACAGCGACGGGACCACGGGGACAGGAGTGGCGTCGTGAGCGCTGGACCCGGAGACGTGAGCGCCGGATCCGGCCGGGTGGTCGACACCTCCACCGTCTCGTCGGCCGCGGCGGCCATGTCGGTCGCGCTCGCCTCGACCGCCTTCTCCGGGGTGATCGCCGACGCGCGCTGGGTGATCCCCGCGCTGCTGACCATCGGGCTGGTCGCCGGGACGGGCGTCTTCGGCCGGACGATGCGCTGGTGGCCCCCGCTGGTGGTGCTCGTGCAGGGGCTGGCGCTGACCACCGCGCTGACCACGCTGTTCACCAAGCAGGCGTTGCTGGGTTTCCTGCCCGGTCCGGCCGCGCTCGGCGAGCTGTCCGGGGAGCTGACCCGCGCGCTGGACCTGGTGCGCGAGGGCGTGCCGCCGGTACCCGCCGAGACGGCGTTGCAGGCGCTGGTCTGCCTGGGGCTGGGCCTGGTCGCGATACTCGTCGACATCATCGCGGTGGCGTTGCAGGCTCCTGCGGTGGCCGGGCTGGTGCTGCTCTGCGTCTACGCCATCCCCGCGTCGCTGGCCGACGACATGCTGCCGTGGTGGAGCTTCGTGGGCGGCGCGCTGGCGTTCGCGCTGCTGCTGGCCTCCGGCGGCCACCACCAGCGCTGGCAGCGGCGGGAGAGCCGCGACGCGGTCGCGGGCAACATCTTCGGCCGCACGACCAGCGCGGTCGCCGGTGCCTCCGTGGTGATCGCGCTGCTCACCGGGACGGTGTTCACCGGCGTGGGCACCGAGGGCAGGCTGCCCGGC
This sequence comes from Saccharopolyspora erythraea NRRL 2338, assembly GCF_000062885.1. Classification (NCBI taxonomy): domain Bacteria; kingdom Bacillati; phylum Actinomycetota; class Actinomycetes; order Pseudonocardiales; family Pseudonocardiaceae; genus Saccharopolyspora; species Saccharopolyspora erythraea. The sequence goes on from NC_009142.1 coordinate 6,592,302, forward strand.
GCGGGCACCACCGGCTTCGGAACCTCCAGCGGCGGCGTCGGCCTGCAGCCGTTCACCTCGCTGCGCGGTCAGCTCGACCGCAGCCGCACCGTCGACCTGTTCCGGGTGCGCGGCCTGACCCGGGAGACCTACCTGCGGGCGATGACGCTGCGCAAGTTCGACCCGGCCAACGGCTGGAAGATGGACGGCCTCACCCAGGGCGTGGACGCCAGCCAGCCGCTGCCGCTGCCCGAGGGCACCGACATCTCCACCGGCACCCCGATGCGGGTGGACATCGAACCGCTGGGCTACCGCGACCCCTGGCTGCCGGTCTTCGGCACCCCCGAGGTGGTGTCGGGGATGGGGCCGGACTGGCGCTACGACCCGGCCGCCGGGATCGTGTTCACCCAGACCCGGCAGCAGAGCAGGCCCTACTCCGAGCAGCTCACGCTCTCCTCCCCCACCCCGCAGCAGCTGCGCAGCGCCAACGGACCGGTCCGGATCGACCCCGCCTACCTGGACACCACCGGCATCCCGCCCGAGGTCGCAGACCTCGCGAGGCGGCTCACCGCCGACCAGCCGACCGACTTCGACAAGGCCACCGCGCTCAACAGGTTCTTCACCGACCCGTCCAACGGCTTCTCCTACGAGCTGGAGACCGCGCCCCCGTCGAGCAGCAGCGCGCTGTCGGACTTCCTGTTCCGCGGAAAGCGGGGCTACTGCGAGCAGTTCGCGTCGTCGATGGCGGTGCTGCTGCGGGCGGCGGGCATCCCGTCGCGGGTCGCGGTCGGCTTCACCTCCGGCTACCAGGACGGCGACGCGCGCATGATCACCACCGACGACGCGCACGCCTGGGTGGAGGCCTACTTCCCGGGATGGGGCTGGACGACCTTCGACCCGACCCCGCTGGACGACGGCCGGACGTCGCTGCCGGACTACCTGCACCGCGAACCCGCACCCGGCCAGGCCCTCCCGCCGCCGGGAGTGTCGACCCCACCGACGCCGACATCCCCCGGCCAGCAGCCGCAGCCGGGCGTCGTGGACGACGGCGAGCGCAACGCCGTGCCGCAGCCCGGCCGCACCGACACCGGCAGCGGGCCGTGGCCGGCGGTGCTGCTGGTCGTGCTGGTGGCCCTGGTGATCGCCGCGTGTCCCGCCGCGCTACGAGAGGCGCGCAGGCGGCTGCGCCTGCGGACGGTGGCCGAAGGCGGCCCCGGCGCGGCCGGAGTGGCGTGGCGGGAGCTGCTCGACGAGTTCTGGGACCGCGGAACGCGGCCGGAGGCCGCCCGGACGGTCCGCCACAGCGCCAACGCGCTCATCGACGGCTACGCACTCGACGCCGAAGGCTCCCGTGCCGTGCGGGCGCTCGTGGGCGCCGTGGAGCGGGAGTGGTACGCGCCGTCGGACCGCGAACCGGACCCGGCCGTCGCCGAGTCCCTGCGCGAAGCGGTGGCCGCCCTCCACCGGAGCGCGCCGCTGAGCTGGCAGGACCGCCTGCTGCCGCGCTCGGTGCTGCGCCGGTAGGGCCGCACCGGTTCAGCGCCGGTGTCCGGTGCCGTGGCATCCGGCATGGGACACCGGTGCTGTGATGGTCGGCAGCGGCCACCGGAGGCTGTTCAGGACACCGGAGGTCTCGCCGTCGAGCAGCCGCCCCGCGCACCGGCGACGGCCGGCACCCGCGTGTGCAACCTCACCCAGACATGAAGCGATCGCCGACCGATATCCGGACGGCGATCACCGCACACCACACAGGTTCGGTTATTGCTCGAAGCGCTTGCGGAAGCGCTCCTCCATCCGCCTCGCGAGGGAGCTGCGGCCGCGGCTCTCGGGCTTCTTCCGGCCGCCGCCGGACCTCCCGCCGCCGTCCTCCGCTTCCGGCTCGCTGTCCTCCCCGCCACCACGCATGGCAGACCAGACCATCAATGTTCCGCCGAACATCACGAGGAAGCCGACCACGCTCACCACAGGGATATCGGCCGCCCTGACCGGTATCACCACGCCGAGCACCAGCAGGATCAACCCCAGCGCGAACACGGCGATGCCCTGCAGGCGACGACGCCTGGAAGGGCGGTGCAACCGTCCTCCGCGCACGCTGGAGGCGAACTTGGGATCCTCGGCGTAGAGCGCGCGCTCGATCTGATCGAGCAGTCGCTGCTCGTGCTCGGAGAGTGGCATGGCTCCTCCTCCGGCACAGTGTCTCAGTGGCGCCGGAGACCCGAGAGGGATTCGGACCCTCCGGGCGGGGACCCGGCGAACGCTTGGGGGCGTCACCCACGAGGATACGGTTCCGGCGACGCGACGACTACCCGGTCCCCGCACGAGTGCGCGGCGAGTTGCCTACATCATCCCGTCGGGGCAGTGCCGTCGGGAGATCTCGGCAGCGCCAGGTTGGGAAGGCCCTTCACCGCCCGGTCGCGGAAACCCGGACGGGCCGGCCGCCGGGCTCCGGCCGCCGTGTCCCGCCGCCGCGGCCGGCGTCGTCAGCCGCCGACGCGGCCGATCGCGTGCAGCCGGGTGGCGATGTCGCGCAGCGGCGGCCGGGCGGCCGCGAGCCGCTCCAGCTCCGCCAGCGACTCCGCGGCTCCGGTGGTGCTCTCCAGCACCGACCCCGGGACGATGTCGCTGAGCACGCCCTGGCCCTGGATCAGCTCGACGTCCATCCCCGCTTCGCGCATGGCCCGCTCGACGCTGTCGCTGTCGAACCGGCGTTGCAGCGTGTCGGCGGCGCAGTCGTGCAGCCTGCCGTCGGGGTCCTGGAACAGCTTCAGCGCCTCGGTGACCCGGCCGGTCAGGGCCCGCGCCAGCACCGCCGCGTGCCGGTTGGCGACCAGCACCGACACCGCGCCGCCGGGGGCGGTCGCCGCCGCCATCTCGCGCAGCGCCGCGGCCACGTCGTCGACGACCTCCAGCAGCCCGTGCCCGAGCACCAGGTCGGCGCCGCCCTCCGGGCTGATCGCGTGCAGCGCGTCGGTGTCGCCCTGCAACGGCGTGATCCGGTCGGCCACCCCGGCGTCGGCGGCCCGGCGCTGCAACGTGGCGAGTGCGTTGGGGCTGGGGTCCACGACGGTCACGGCGCAGCCCGCGGAGGCCAGGGGTACCGCCCACACGCCGCTGCCGCCACCGACGTCGAGCACCCGCGGCGGCTGACCGCCCCGCCGCTTCCGCGCTTGGGCGAGTTCGGCTTCCAGCACCCGGTGGACCGCGTCGGATCTCATGAGCGCCAAGCGTAATAGCGGGTCACGCGGGCTGTTCACGTGGCGTGCGGTCACGGATTGACGAGCAGGACACGAGATCACCACGCAGTTCCGTAGGCTACGGGCGTGCATACGGTGGCAGTGCTGAGTCTCAAGGGTGGCGTGGGCAAGACGACCGTGGTGCTCGGCCTCGCTTCGGCGGCCATGCGCCGCGGGGTGCGAACCCTGGTCGTGGACCTGGATCCGCAGTGCAACGCGACCGCATGCCTGGAGCCGGACGCAACCGACAAGGAGCTCGGCGACGTGCTGGCCGACCCGCGCCCGGAGGTGCTGCGCGCTGCGGTCGCGCCCAGCGCGTGGGGCGAGGAGGTCGACGTCCTGGTCGGCTCGGAGGACGGCGAGCTGCACAACGGCCACCACCCCGACGACGAGCACCTCTCCAAACTCACAACGGCGTTGTCACAGCTGGACGAGCTGATCGCCGACGGCGAGCTGCCGTACCAGCTGGTGCTGCTGGACTGCCCGCCGTCGCTGGGCAGGCTGACCCGCTCCGCGCTGGTGGCCGCCGACCGGGCGCTGCTGGTCACCGAGCCGACGATCTTCGCCGTCTCCGGCGTCCAGCGCGCTTTCGAGGCGGTGCAGGCCGAACGGGAGGCCAGCAACCCGCGGTTGCAGCCCCTGGGCGTGGTGGTCAACCGGGTCCGGCCGCGGTCGCACGAGCACCAGTACCGCATCGAGGAGCTCCGGGAGATCTTCGGCCCGCTGGTGATGCCGGTCGCGCTGCCCGACCGGCTCGCCGTGCAGCAGGCGCAGGGCGCCTGCATGCCGATCCACCAGTGGGGAACGCCGGGCGCGCGCGAGGTCGCGCTGGCGTTCAACCTGCTGCTGGCGCGCACCCTGCGGGCGGGCCGGGTCGACCGAAACGCGGAGCTGGACGACTTCGACGACGAGGAGTTCGAGGAAGCCGCCGAATGACCGGGCCGGCGCCCTCGTGCACCGCTCCACGGCGCTCTTCCGGCGTGAACAGGTGCGAGCATGGGGACCGGGCACCGCAGGTGTCCCGCGGGGGCTGAAGCCGGCGCTGGAAGGGCGGTGAGCCTGCTCTGCCGGAGGGCGACACGGTCTTCCTTGCCTGCCACCGGTTGCACGAGGCGCTGGCGGGCGAGGTGCTGGTGCGCGGCGAGCTCCGGCATCCCAGACTGGCCGAGGTCGACCTGGCGGGCCGCACCGTGCGCGAGGTCCGCCCCGCGGGCAAGCACCTGCTGATCCGGTTCGACGGCGACCGCACGCTGCACAGCCACCTGCGGATGGACGGCGCCTGGCACGTCTACTCACCGGGCGCGCGGTGGCGCCGTCCCGGTCACCAGGCACGGGCGATCCTGGCGACGGAGCAGCGCAGCGCCGTCGGCTTCAACCTGCACGACCTGCACCTGCTGCGGACCGGCGACGAACGCCGGCTGATCGGTCACCTCGGTCCCGACCTGCTGTCGCCGGACTGGGACGAGTCCGCCGCGCTGGAGGCGGTCCGGCGGCTGACCGCCGAGCCCGACCGCGAGATCGGGCTGGCCCTGCTGGACCAGAGCGTGGTCGCCGGGGTCGGGAACCTCTACAAGACCGAGGTCTGCTTCCTGCTCGGCAGCACCCCGTGGACGCCGGTGTCCGAAGTGGACGCCGCCGAGGCCGTCCGGCTCTCCCGCGAGCTGCTGCTGCGCAACGCCTGGCACCCGGAGCAGTCCACGACCGGCGACACGCGGCGCGGGCGGACGCACTGGATCTACGGGCGCCGGACGTGCCTGCGATGCGGCGGCGCGGTCCGGCGAGGCGTGCAGGGGCACGGGATCGAGGAACGCGTGGCCTACCACTGCCCGAACTGCCAGCGCGGGGCTCAGGACGAGCGGCGGGCGTCGGCCAGGCGGCGCAGCAGCGGGTAGAGCAGGACGATCCCCACCGAGCCCCAGACCACGCCGGTGATCCGCAGCGCCCCGATCGAGAGCGTGAGGTCGCCGACCCCGGCGATGATCGCGGTGCCCAGCACCGCGACGTTGACCGGGTCGACGAAGTCGACCCCGGCGTCCAGCCAGATCCGCACGCCGACCATCGCGAGCATGCCGAACAGCACCAGCGTGGCGCCGCCGAGCACGCCCAGCGGGATGGTGTTGATCAGCGCGGCGAGCTTCGGGCTGAACGACAGCACCACCGACGCCCCGGCGGCGACCACGCACGCCGCCGTCGAGTAGACCCTGGTCGCGGCCATGACTCCGACGTTGGCGGCGTAGCTGCTCAGCGCCGAACCGCCCACCGAACCCGACAGCGTGGTGGCCAGCCCGCCGCCGATGAGCGCGTCCCCGACGCTGCCGTCGAGGTTGCGGCCGGTCAGCGCCGCGACGGCCTTGAGGTGCCCGACGTGCTCGGCGACAAGCACGATCACCAGCGGCAGCACGTAGGGCACGACCGACAGGTGCACCTGCGGGGCGATCAGGTCGGGCGGTCCGAACCACGGCGCGTCGCGCAGCGCGGTCAGTCGCGCCTCGTCGAGCTGGAAGGTCACCGCCGCGTACGCCCAGCCGATCAGCACGCCCAGCAGCACCGATGCCCTGGCGAGCAGGCCGCGGCTGGCCACCGTCGCCAGCACCACCGTGCCCAGCGTCAGCGCCGCCGCGACCGGCTGCTTGTCCACCGACGCGACCGACTGCGGCGCCAGGCTCAGCCCGATCATGAGCACGACCGCGCCGGTGACGATCGGCGGCATCGACGACTCCAGCAGGCGGACGCCGAGCGCCTTGACCGCCACGCCCACGGCCGTCACGACCAGTCCGACGACCATGATCCCGCCGAGCAGCGTGGCCGGACTCGCACCGCCGGTCTCCGACGCGACGACGAGCGGCACCACGAACGCCGCGGAGGCGCCCAGGTAGCTCGGGATGCGGTTGCGGGTGACGACGACGAACAGCAGCGTGCCCACGCCGGACAGCAGCAGGGTGGTGGTGACCGGGAAGCCGGTGACCAGCGGGACCAGCGTCGTCATGCCGAACATGGCGAACAGGTGCTGGACACCCAGGCCGAATGTGAGCGGCCAGCTCAGGCGTTCCTCGGAGGTCACGACGGCGTCGCCCAGCAAGTGTCGACCGTTGCCGTGCACGGTCCACAACGCCACGTCGTTCCTCTCCCGACTTCCCCGCTCAGACGGAGATCGTGCCACGGTATGTAGTGACAACGGGAAGATTACTATTTCGCATCACACAATCAAGGAGCGCCGAACCCGAACAGATGAAATCTGAACTACCTGCTGTAACGCAGGCGGCTCGGCGTGTCGCCCGGATGCCTCACGAAGTCAGCCGGACGTGCTGGTCATCCGTCCGGCGGGCGGCCACGCGGCCGACAGGAGCGGCGCTACCTCGCCCGAGCGGCGTGCCTGCGGAGTCGCCCGTGCGGATGGCTTCGGCGTCCACATGGCGGTAGCCGGGACAGCTTCGCGGCCGCCTGCCGAGCGCCCGAGGGCGACGACCGAGCGCCTGGATCGCTGAGGTCCTGGATCATCGAGTACTCGGCCGCTGAGTGCCCGGGTCGCCGAAGTACCTCGGCCGCTGAATGGCCAGGCCGCCCGCTGCCGGACCGCCGACTGACCTGCCGCCGAGTGCGATGCCCCCACGAGTAGCCCCACCGCAGGCCGGGTGATCCACCCAGCGCCGATGGCGCCCTCGCCCCGCGGTCAGCTGTACTGGCCCGGCTCCTGGCGGCGCGTCCGGCGCGGCTCGGCCACATCCGTTTCGACGCGCGGTGCGGAGTCGTCGACACGGGACGTCGGGCCGTCGAGTCGAGATGCCGGGTCCTCGGCGCGCGGGCCCGCGCCGGAAAGCTCCTGCAACGCGGCGGCGAGGCCGACGAGGCGGTCGGTGGCGTCCTGGATCAGGTACTTCTGCTCGGGTGCGCCGCTGGCGGCGACGGCGCGGCCGGCCGCGGCGACCAGGCCGCAGTAGGTGTCGATGCCCTCGTCGAGTTCGGCGCGCAGCTTGCGCACGTCGTCCTCCAGTGCGGGCCGGTCGGAGGCCGGCGCGTGCTGGATTGCCGCCTCCACCGCCTGCAACCGCGCCGCGACCTGGCGCAGGGCGGTGGCGGTCTGGTCGGCCGTGGCACGCGCGTCGACGGCCTCGCTGCCGGTGCCGGTGGCGGTGAGCTGCGCCAGCGCCCCGTGGAGGCTCTGCTCGGCGTCGCGCAGCCGCCGCATGGGCTCCCTGGCCTGCGAACCGGCCGGCGGCAGCTCCACCGGGTCGGGTGCGGCCTCCGGCAGCGGCGTCCGCTTGAGCCTGCGGTACTTCAGGCCCGCGCCGACCGTCGCGGCGCCGGAGGCCACGGCCAGCCCGCCCAGCCCGAACACGGCGCCCTGCTGGGCGACCTCACCGAGGGAGCCGGCCGCGGCCCACATCGCGTCCATGGCGAAGGAGGCGTACGAACCGGCACCCAGCACCCCGGTGGTGACCGCGCTGCCGACGGTGGTGCGCTTCGCGCGCCTGCGCTGCCGGAGCAGGCGGGCGCGGGGATCACGCCACTGCGCGATCTTCCGCCGCACGTTGGTCAGCACAGGGCCGCGAAGCTGCTCCATCGCGGCTTCGCCCCACTGCGCGAGCTCCTGCCTGCTCGGCTTGGCTCCTGAACCCAACTGAACCGCCCCAGTCCGCCGTCCTGCCCGAACTCCCCGCGCCAACCGCGCGACCGACGGCCGCTCAGGCCTGGCCGGTCTGCGGGTTCTGCTGCTGTTGCTGCTGGGTGGCGGGCTCCGCGGCGTTCTGCCCGCCGGTCACCTGCTGCTGCTGCCCGCCGGTCACCTGCTGCTGCTGGCCGCCGGTGACCTGCTGCTGGCCGCCGCCCATGGACGCCCGGATCTGGGCGAGCCTGCTGGCGCCCGCGGCGTCGACGGAGGCCTGCTGGACCTCCATCATCCGGCCCTGGACGCTGTTCTGCGCCAGCTCCGCCTCGCCGAGGGCGGTGGTGTAGCGGCGCTCGATCTTGTCCCGGACCTCCTCCAGCGAGGGGGTGTTGCCGGGCGCGGCGACCTCGGTCATCTGGCGCAGCGACGAGGAGACCTGCTCCTGCATCTTGGCCTGCTCCAGCTGGCTGAGCAGCTTGGTCCGCTCGGCGATCTTCTGCTGCAGCACCTGGGCGTTGCGCTCCACGGCCTGCTTGGCCTGTTCGGCGGCTCCCAGCGACTGGTCGTGCAGCGTCTTGAGGTCCTCGACGCCCTGCTCGGCGGTCACCAGCTGGCTCGCGAGCTGGGTCGCGGTCTCCTCGTACTTCTGGGCCTTGACCTCGTCGCCCTCGGTCCGCGCCTGGTCGGCCATGACCAGCGCCTGCCGGGCCGAGGCCTGCAGCTTCTCGACCTCGCCGAGCTGGCGGTTGAGCTTCATCTCCAGCTGGCGCTGGTTGCCGATCACCGAGGCGGCCTGCTGGGAGAGCGCCTGGTGCTGCCGCTGCGCTTCCTCGATGGCCTGCTGGATCTGCACCTTCGGGTCGGCGTGCTCGTCGACCTTCGACGAGAACGACGCCATCAGGTACTTCCAAGCCTTCACGAACGGGTTGGCCATCTCCTCCGCCTGCCTTCTCTCCTGCTCGGCTGCCCACGAGGCACAACGCACCAGCGTGCCCACTGGTTCCATCGTGTCAGGTCGCTGTGTGCGCTTCCACCAGACCGGGGAGATCTCCGGAATTTTCCCCGAGTCGCAACCCAACAGCGACAAGATCGAACCAGGGCCACCGCCAACACCGGCACCCGGGGCCCCCTGACCAGCCCGAAAGAGTGACACCCCTACGAAATCACCGCAGGTAGGAAATCACTACACGCCGGCCACGGCTCAAAACGGCGCCAGCCCCGCGCAGCGAACAAGAACCCGCCGACCCAAAGCCCCTAAACAACCCGACCCAAGCGCACCCCGACCCCAACCGGCACCCGCCAGCTCAAAGCTCCCGAAAGCCCAACCCAAGCGCACCCCGAGCCCAACGGGCACCCGCCAGCCCAAGCCGCACAAAAGCCCAGCTCAAGCGCAGCACAACCCCAACAGCCACCCGCCAGCCAAAGCCCCGCGAGCCCAACCGAAGCGCCCACACCTCCGGGCACCCCCGCCCACGGGCCGCTCCGCGCCCGGCCCCCGGCCGCTCCGCGGCCGACGGCCGGCGCCGCCGCGCCTCAGGCGGCGACGACCACGCCGCCGGAGGTGCGCACCGGCGCACCGATGCGCTGGCTGAGCACGGACTGCAGCCGCAGGTCCCCGGCCGCCTCGTCGATGGACACCCGGGTGGCTTCGTCGATGGACACGCGGGTCTCCGGGCCGCCGTGGGCCTCGGTGCCCGCGAGCTCGCGCTCGCCGGCCGGCTCGGCCTCGCCGAGCTCGGTCCCGATGAGGCTGGGCACCAGCCTGCCGCCGTCGATCTCGGCGGTCGACGCGTGCTCCACCGTGGCGGGTGCGACCAGCGACTCGTCCATGTCGCCGGCCACGGTCACCAGCAGCTCCGGCAACGGCAGCTCCAGGGCGTCGCAGATCGAGGCGAGCAGCTCGCTCGACGCCTCCTTGCGGCCCCGTTCCACCTCCGAGAGGTAGCCGAGGCTCACCCGGGCAGCGCGCGAGACGTCCCGCAATGTCCGAGACTGAGCGGTCCGGGCGCGGCGCAGTCGTTCACCGACCGCTTCCCGCAACAACACGGTCATCTCGCGCCTCCCTTCTTCGTCGCCTACCGCGTGCGCTACGCGCCAACGCCCCCTACGTTACTCACCGAGCGGCCTCGGCGAGAACGATCAGCGGCAAGTCCGCCAAGGGCGAACGCCCCGGCAGCGGGCCCCGGCGTGGCCCGATGGCCGCGCCTTCCGCCAGCGCACGGTTGATCCGTCCGGTCAGCAGCATCAACGCAGCAGTTCCCGGAACTGTTCCAACGCCACCCGAACGGCCGCAGCCCGCACCGCGTGCCGATCGCCTCCCAGGTGGACCGAACGCACCGTCGCGCCGCTGGGACCGGCGAAGCCGAGGTGCACGGTGCCCGGCGAGACGCCGTCCTGCGGGTCCGGTCCGGCCACGCCGGTGAGGCCGATGCCCCAGTCCGCGCCGCAGCGCGTCCGCACGCCCACGGCCAGCATCTCGGCGACCGCGGGACACACCGCGCCGTGCTCTTCGAGCACGACCCGGTCGACGCCGAGCAGGCTCGCCTTGAGGTCGGTGGCGTAGACGACCATGCCGCCGCGCACGACGTCGCTCGCGCCGGGCACGTCGGTCAGCGCGGCCGACAGGATGCCCGCGGTCAGCGACTCGGCGGTGGCGACGGTCTCACCTCGCGTGCGCAGCGCGTCGAGGACGAGCACCACGTGCTGGCGGGGGACCCCGAGGGCCTCGACGATCACGCGCCCGCCTTCGCCCGCTTGCCGCCCGCCCGCAGGCGCAGCGCCCGGAAGACGTAGTCGAGCCCGGTGACGACGGTGGCCAGCACGGCCGCGCCCATCACGACCCACCGCAGCGGATCGGCCCAGCCCGCAAGCGGCAGCAGGTACAGCCCGATGGCCAGGGCTTGCAGCAGCGTCTTGACCTTGCCGCCCCGGCTGGCGGGGATCACGCCGTGTCGGATCACCCAGAACCGCAGGGCGGTGATCGCCAGCTCGCGGCCGATGATCACCAGGGTCACCCACCACGCCAGGTCGCCGAGCAGGCTGAGCCCGACCAGCGCCGACCCGGTGAGCGCCTTGTCGGCGATCGGGTCGGCGACCTTGCCGAAGTCGGTGACCAGCCCGCGCCGACGCGCCAGGTCGCCGTCGATGCGGTCGGTGATCGAGGCGACCGCGAAGATCCCGGTGGCGATCCAGCGCCAGAGCTGGTCGTGGCCGTCGTCCCAGAACAGCGCGACCAGGAAGACCGGCACCAGCGCCAGCCGCGACATGGTCAGCACGTTGGCGATGTTGAGAACGGGCACCGGGCCGTCGGCGCGCCCGCCGGGGGTGGCGGAGTCCGAGGCCGCGCTCTCGGCGGTCACGGCGTGGCCACCGCGCCGCGCCGGTGGCCCGGGCGGGCACCCGAGCTCAGAGTTCGATCCCGGTTCATGATCCCTCCCCGGCACCGCGGAGTTGCGACGAGTCCTGTGCCGCGCCGACCGGGCGCACCACGAGGTCCACGCCCTCGCTGGCGATCACCCGGCAGTGCACCACCTCGCCCACGCCGGCCCCTCCAGCATCGACGACGACGCACTCGCCGTCCACCTCCGGGCCCTGGTGTTCGGCGCGACCGGTGACCTCGCCGTCCTCGTCGCGCTCGACCAGCACCCGCACCTCGGTGCCGACGCGGTCCTCGGCGCGCTGCGCGACCAGCTCGTCGGCCAGCGCGGAGACCTGCTCGACCCGGGCGGCGACGACGTCGGCGTCGAGCTTGCCGTCGAAGCCGGCGGCCTCGGTGCCGTCCTCGTCGGAGTAGCCGAACACGCCGACCGCGTCGAGCCGGGCCCTGGTGAGGAAGTCCTGCAGCTCCTCGAAGTCCTCCTCGGTCTCGCCGGGGAAGCCGACGATGACGTTGCTGCGGATGCCCGCCTCCGGGGCGAGCTCGCGGATCTGCTCGATCAGCGCCAGGAACGACTCGGTGGAGCCGAACCGGCGCATCCGCCGCAGCACCTTCTCGCTGGAGTGCTGGAAGGACAGGTCGAAGTAGGGCGCGACGCCCGGGGTGGTCGCGATGGCGCGGACCAGGCCGGGGCGGGTCTCGGCGGGCTGGAGGTAGGAGACGCGGACCCGGTCGACGCCGTCGATGCCCGCCAGCCGCGGCAGCAGGGTCTCCAGGGCGCGCGGGTCGGAGAGGTCCTTGCCGTAGGAGGTCGAGTTCTCGCTGACCAGGAACAGCTCCTTCGCGCCCTGCTCGGCCAGCCACGCGGCCTCGCCGAGCACCTCTTCGGGCTGCCGTGACAGGAAGGAGCCGCGGAAGGACGGGATGGCGCAGAAGGAGCAGCGGCGGTCGCAGCCGGAGGCCAGCTTCAGCGCGGCGAGCGGCGAGTCGTCGAGCCTGCGACGGGCGATCCCGCGCGTCGAGGGCACCCAGCCGTGCCCGGGCACGGCGACCTCGGAGGCCGCCGCGGCGGCGGGCCGGGCCACCGGGGTGATCGGCAGCATCTTGCGCCGGTCCTGCGGCTGGTGCGGCTGGATGGCGCGGCCGGCGAGCACGTCGTCGAGCCGCTCGGCGAGGTTGCCGTAGTGGTCGAACCCGAGCACCGCGTCGGCCTCCGGCAGGTGCTCGGCGAGCTCCGCGCCGTAACGCTCCGCCATGCATCCGACGGCGACGACCTTCGCGCCCGTGTCGGAGGCGGCGAGCAGCGTGTCGACGGAGTCCTTCTTCGCCGACTCGACGAAACCGCAGGTGTTGACCACGACGACGTCGGCGGACGACTCGTCGTCGATCAGGTCCCAGCCGCGTTGGTGCAGGTTGCCGGCGAGCTCCTCGGAGTCGACCTCGTTGCGCGCGCAACCGAGCGTGACCATGGCGACTCGACGGGAAGAGTGCTCGGCAGACATGCGTCGAGCGTAACGTCCGGCGTTGTCCGCGCTGCGCATGAGCCTCGTTGCGCACCGCGGGCGGGCTCCGGCGGGATCCGGCGGACGGAACCGCCCCGCGGGACGCCTCGCGGCAACCGCGGCGAAACCCCCGCGTCGCACCGGAAACCCCGTGCGCACGGCACGTTCCCACTGCCGGGCGAGACCGAGATTACGTCCGGAGGCAGTGCACACGGCCGATCATGCAGGTTAGGCTTGCCTAACTATGTCGCCATCCCTGAACATCCGCCCCGCGCGCGTCCGCGATGTCCCCGAGATCAAGACCCTGGTCGACCACTACGCGGGGAAGGTGGTGCTGGGCAAGGAGCTCGTCACGCTCTACGAGGACGTCCAGGAGTTCCGGGTCGCCGAGACCGGGGGCCGGATCGTCGGCTGCGGCGCGCTGCACGTCCTCTGGGAGGACCTCGCCGAGATCCGCACCGTCGCCGTCGACCCGCTCAGCCACGGCATGGGCATCGGCCACGCGCTGGTCGACCACCTGATCGACTGCGCGCGGGAGCTCGGCCTGGCGCGGCTGTTCGTGCTGACCTTCGAGACCGGGTTCTTCGGCAGGCACGGGTTCCTGCCGATCCGCGACACCCCCGTCCCGCCGGAGGTCTACGAGGAGATCCGCCGCTCGCCGGACGAGGGCGTCGCGCAGTTCCTCGACCTCGCCCACGTCAAGCCGAACACCCTCGGCAACACCCGCATGCTCCTGCGCCTGACCGCATAGCCTTCCGCGCCGCGACCGGAATTCTCGATCCGCTGTTATCAGTGAACGGTTCCACCGGGTGATCGCAGCTCCTCCTTGCCGGGATCTCCGGCGCGATGTGCATGCCCCGCATCGCGTCGGGCGCTAACATGAACCTCATGCATGACTATGCGCCACACGCGATAGTGATCCGGCGAGCGCGGATCGGCGACGTGCGGGCGATCAAGTCGCTGGTCGACCACTACGCGGGCAAGGTGCTGCTGGCCAAGGAGCTCGTGACGCTGTACGAGGACGTCCAGGAGTTCTGGGTCGCCGAGGAGCTGACCGAGCCGGACGGGACCGGGCGGATCGTGGGCTGCGGCGCGCTGCACGTCCTCTGGGAGGATCTCGCCGAGATCCGCACCGTCGCCGTGGACGAGTCGGTGCGCGGCCTCGGCGTCGGTCACCGCGTCGTGGCGCAGCTGATCACCGCGGGCCGCGAGCTGGGACTCTCGCGCATCTTCGTGCTCACCTTCGAGACGGCGTTCTTCCGCAGGCACGGCTTCCAGCCGATCGACGGCGCACCGGTGACGCCCGAGGTCTACGCGCAGATGCGGCGCTCCCTCGACGAGGGCGTCGCGGAGTTCCTCGACCTGCCCTTCGTCAAGCCCAACACCCTCGGCAACACCCGCATGCTCCTGGAGCTGCAGGACTGACGGGAGATCGGCGCACGCGGCGCGCGCTATAAGCTTGCGTGCCGTGGCTAGAGGGACGGCTTCGGCCGCGCGGACGACCTCGCGGGGACGCATCGACAAGCGGCAGGCGATCCTGGACGCCGCGTTCACCGTCTTCGCCCGTCAGGGCTACTCGCAGGCCTGCGTGCAGGAGATCGCCGAGGAGGCCGGGGTCGCGAAGCTGACGGTCTACAACCACCTCAGCGACAAGGAGAACCTGTTCCGCCAGGCGGTGGAGGCCGCCGCCGACGCGGTGGCCGCCGAGGGGCTCGCCGTCGTGGAACGGCTGCGCGAGCCCGGCGCCGACCTGCCCTCGGCCATGGCGGACCTGGCGCGGCGGATGCTGCAGGTGGTGACCGGCAAGCGGGCGCTGGCCCTGCGCTGGCTCACCTACGCCCAGGTCGCCCGCTTCCCCGACCTCGTCGAGTCCGTCCAGCGGCACACCTCCACCCGGATCACCGAGGCGCTGGCCGACCGCTTCGCCCGCCTCTCGCTGTCGGGGGAGCTCCGCCGCTGCGACCCGGCGCAGGCCGCCGAGCAGTTCATGGCGCTGCTGACCGGACCGGCCGAGGCGCGCTCGCGGCTGGGCACCCGGAGGCTGCCGGCGAGCGAGACCCGCGCGGTCGCCGCCGCCGCGGTCGACACCTTCCTGCGCGCCTACGCGACCGAATCGGCCGGCGAGACCGGTTGATTCCGCGAACCCCCGGCGCGAGCGGCTGATCCCGCCGGGAGGCGGGAGCAGACCTCCCAGCCGTCCGGCGAGACCGGGTGGCTCGGACCCGCACCCCGCCAGGTCCGGCCGACTCCCGCGGTCCCGAAGCCCGCCCGGCTCCGCCGGGAGCAGCGCGGTTGCGCCGTTCGGCACGGTCGGCGGAAACGTCATCCACCATTCACGTGCAGATCGCGTCAAAGCGTCCGGAACCGCCCGCCCGGCGGCTATAAACCGGGGAGTCACTCACCTGATCCGAGGAGATCACCGTGAAGAACTCACCTGCCGCCCGGCGCGCGTTCGCGGCCGCGGTGGCCGCCACCGGCGCACTGCTGCTGACCGGCGGCACCGCGCACGCCGACCTCAGCGACTCCGAGCTGCGCGCGACCACCGACAGGTACCTCTTCGAGGTCTCGCTCCCCCAGTTCACCGACATCCGCGGCGACCGGCCGCACGCCGACCAGCTCGACTGGTCGTCGGACAGCTGCTCCTGGTCCCCCGACGAGCCGCTGGGCTACGACTTCTCCGAGAGCTGCGACCGCCACGACTTCGGCTACCGCAACTACAAGCGCCAGGCCAGGTTCAACGAGACCACCCGCCTGCGGATCGACGACAACTTCAAGGCCGACATGTACTCCGCCTGCGGCAGCAACAACGGCTGCAAGGCCGCGGCGAACGTCTACTACCAGGCGGTCCGGCAGTTCGGCGCGTCGGCGAACTCCACTGCGGACGCCATCGAGCAGTCCGGGATCACCACGCGCGCGAGCAGCGAGGTCGGCGCCCAGGGCTGAACCCTCCGACCGGGCGTGGCCGCCGCGGCGGTCACGCCCTTCGCATTCCTGCAGTGACTTCGCCAGCGTGAAATCGGTACCGTTCACGGGGCAACCGTGCACGAGAAAGGAACGGTGCCCGATGGTACGGCGGCAACTCCCGCGCTGGTCCGAGCTCCGACCGCTGCTGCGGGTCGAACCACCGCAGCTCAACCCGACCCGGCGGCGCCTGGCCCGCGCGCACACGATCGGCGACCTGCGCGCCATCGCGCGCCGCCGCACGCCCCGCGCGGTCTTCGACTACACCGACGGTGCCGCCGAGGGGGAGACCAGCCTGCGCCGCGCCCGGCAGGCGTTCCGCGACGTCGAGTTCCGCCCTTCGGTGCTGCGCGACGTGTCCGGTGTGGACACCACGACCTCGGTGCTGGGGAAGCCGTCGGCGATGCCGTTCTCACTGGCACCGACGGGTTTCACCAGGATGATGAACCACGAGGGCGAGACCGCCGTCGTGCGCGTCGCGCAGCGCGCGGGCATCCCCTACGGGCTGTCGACCATGGGCACGACGTCCATCGAGGACACCGCGACCGCCGGCCCCGCCGCGCGCAAGTGGTTCCAGCTCTACGTCTGGCGCGACCGCGCGGCCAGCCGCGACCTCGTGCAGCGCGCACGGGAAGCCGGCTACGAGGCGCTGATCCTGACGGTGGACACCCCGGTCGCGGGCGCCCGCCTGCGCGACATGCGCAACGGGCTGACCATCCCGCCCGCGCTGACGCTGAAGACGATCGCCGACGGCGCCATGCACCCGGCCTGGTGGTTCAACCTGCTGACCACCGAGCCGCTGTCGTTCGCCTCGTTCAGCCGGTGGGAGGGCACCGCCGCCGAGCTGATCAACGAGATGTTCGACCCGTCGCTGAACTTCACCGACGTGGAGTGGCTGCGGGAGGCGTGGGACGGGCCGCTGATCGTCAAGGGGCTGCAGAACGTCCCCGACGCCCGCCGAGTGGTCGAGCTCGGGGCCGACGCGGTGATCCTGTCCAACCACGGCGGGCGCCAGCTCGACCGCGCGCCGACGATGCTGGAGCTGCTGCCGCAGGTGCGGGAGGCCATCGGCGACCGCGCGGAGATCATGCTCGACACCGGCATCCTCAGCGGCGCCGACATCGTCGCCGCGCTCGCGCTGGGCGCCGACTCCTGCCTGGTAGGCCGGGCCTACCTGTACGGGCTGATGGCGGGCGGCGAGCAGGGCGTGCAGCGCGCGGTGGACATCCTGCGCACCGAGGTCGTGCGGACGATGCAGCTGCTCGGGGTGTCCAAGGTGGACGACCTCGACGGCTCCTACGCCGTCCTGCGCAGGTAGCCGGGAAGCGACAGGTCCCGTCCGCCCGCGGCGAACGGGCGGACGGGACCTGGGTGCACCGCCGGCCGGGCTTCGGCTTAGCTCTACAAGCGGCGTCAGCCGCTTGCGGTGCGGGACTCAGCTCGCACCGCCGCGGGTTCTCAGGAGCTTTCTCGCGAGGACAGCGCCGACGTGGTGAATCGGGCATTCATGATGTCGGCGATCCCGGAGCGAGAAGGCTTCTGAGGTTTCGCCACCCACACCGCTACGCAAACCACTCCCGCGACATTCTTCAGCGGCCGGGCCTGGTGTCCATCTGCTGCGGGGCCTGCGCGGCCTGGCCTCCGTCGATCGGGCCCACGCCGAACCACGCCTCGCACGGTCCGCCGATGTACTTCTCGAAGTCGGTGGTCACGTGGATGACCGACTCGCCGTCCTCGGTCGGCACCACCGACGGGCTGAAGTTGCGGCAGGTGTTGCCGTGGTTGTACTTGATGTGCACCGGCGCCGGCATCTCGCGCCACGGCTTGCCCGGGTTCGCCGGGTCGTCGGTCACCAGCAACGTGCGGCCGTTGCCCGGCGCGAGTCCGCCGCGGTCCAGCGCGAGCAACTGGTAGGCCAGCAGCAGCCTGCCGTTGCGACCGGGACCGGGGGCCCACGCGATGGTCGGTGTCCCGAGCGGCTGGGCGCCGGTGTCGGAGGTGATCTCGGTGCCGAGGTCGTACGGGTCGCCCCAGTCCCAGCCGTCCTCGGACTTGCGCATGTGAACCGTGCAGATGTGGTCGGGGTCGTAGTTGCAGACCTCGTAGACCATCACGTACGTGCCATCCGGGAGCTGTCGGACTCCGGCCATTCCCGGCCGCACGGTGAACTTGTCGTTCTTGATCGTCTCCTTCACGTCCGTCCAGTTCACACCGTCACGGGAACGCACCTGCACCATCTTCTGGTCGTGCTTCGGATCGCCGTCGTCGGAATAGAAAGCGACCAGGTCCCCGTCCTCGGAGACGGTGAACTCCGGTTCCCACACACCCGGTCCGCGCGGGGCGTCGACGATCGTCGACAGGAAACGCCAGGTGCGCCCCTGGTCGTCGCTGCGCCAGAGCCGGATGCTGGCCTCGCGCACGTCGGCGTCGGCACCGATACCCGCCGTGCCCGCCCACAGCAGGGTGCCCGCGGGCATGTCGCCGACCCGCTGCGGCAGCTCGTAGAGCGTCGAGCAGCACATGCCCTTCTCGTTCTCGCCCTCCGGGTCGCGGATCTCCCCGGCCTGCTGGAACGAGCGGCCGTCATCGTCGCTCTGGTAGATCACCGCGCGCCCGGCGCGGTCGACGTAGGTGGTCATGCTGGCCAGCACGCGCCCCTTGGCCGGGCCGTGCTCCAGCCGCACCAGCCGCGGGTAGCTGCTGCCGCCGTGGCGCAGCATCTCGCCCTTCTCCACGTCGGCGGGCGCCGCTCCCGGCGGCGGGCTCGACGCCGGGTCGGCGGCCGGTGGCTCGACGCCCGAGGCGATCTGCTGGAAACCCGAGACCATGAGCAGTGACAGCGCGATCGCCGAACCTGCGCGGACTTTCCTGCCGGACATCTGCGAACCCTTCGCCAATTGTTTCGTCACCGGCCGTGTCGAATAACGTCAGCTGATCAGCGGTGGCGGCGAATATATCGCACGAAATGCGTGGCGAAGCCCACGCGCGGTATTCATTCAGGGCAATCCGAACTGGTCCGTTCGGACCAGCGCCAACCGATTCAACACAATAGCCGAGACCATTGCCGGAAAATCGCGGGAACAAATGGTTAAACGGGGAATCGCCGAAAAGGCGAACGGCTCCCGCCGGTCAGCGGGAGCCGTTGTCGCGCGGCCTCTGAGCCCGCTCGTCGATCTTTGAAGCGGCGCGGCCGCTCGGCCCACGCCCGCACCCGGAACCGCCGCGAGTTCTCAGGCGCTCACCCGCGCCGCCACGCAAGGCGAGTTCGAAGACAGGCACTCAGAGCTCCTCGTCCGGCGGCGGCCCGCCCCGGATCGAGTACAGCGCGTTCTCCAGTTCGTCCGGCTTGACCAGCACGTCGCGCGCCTTCGAACCCTCCGACGGGCCGACCACGCCGCGCGACTCCAGCAGGTCCATCAGCCTGCCCGCCTTGGCGAAGCCCACCCGCAGCTTGCGCTGCAGCATCGAGGTGGAGCCGAACTGGCTGGTCACGACGAGCTCGGCGGCCTGCAGCAGGACGTCGAGGTCGTCGCCGATGTCGGAGTCGACCTCCTTCTTCTCCCCCGCCTTGGCCGCGGTGACGCCGTCGGTGTACTCCGGCTCGGCCTGCTCCTTGGTGTAGGCGACGATGCGGTGGATCTCCTCGTCGCTGACGAAGGAGCCCTGCACCCGCACCGGCCGGGACGCGCCCATCGGCAGGTACAGCGCGTCGCCCATGCCGATCAGCTTCTCCGCGCCCGGCTGGTCGAGGATGACCCGCGAGTCGGTCAGCGACGACGTGGCGAAGGCCAGCCGCGACGGGACGTTGGTCTTGATCAGGCCGGTGACGACGTCCACCGACGGCCGCTGCGTCGCCAGCACGAGGTGGATGCCCGCGGCCCGGGCCTTCTGGGTGATCCGCACGATCGCGTCCTCGACGTCGCGCGGCGCGGTCATCATCAGGTCGGCCAGCTCGTCGACGATGGCCAGGATGTAGGGGTAGGGCCGGTACTCGCGCTCGCTGCCCGGGGGCGCGGTGATCTCGCCGGAGCGGACCTTCTTGTTGAAGTCGTCGATGTGGCGGACCCGGTTGGCCTGCATGTCCTGGTAGCGCTGCTCCATCTCGTCCACCAGCCAGCCCAGCGCGGCCGCGGCCTTCTTCGGCTGGGTGATGATGGGCGTGATCAGGTGCGGGATGCCCTCGTACGGGGTGAGCTCCACCATCTTCGGGTCGATCAGGATCATCCTGACCTCCGATGGCGTGGCCCGCGCCAGCAGCGACACCAGCATCGAGTTGACGAAGCTCGACTTGCCCGAACCGGTGGAGCCCGCGCACAGCAGGTGCGGCATCTTCGCCAGGTTCGCGGTGACCATGTCGCCCTCGATGTCCTTGCCCAGGCCCATCACCAGCGGGTGGGTGTCGGCGACAGCCTTCGGCGAGCGCAGCACGTCGCCGAGCCGGACCATCTCGCGGTCGCTGTT
Source organism: Saccharopolyspora erythraea NRRL 2338 (assembly GCF_000062885.1). NCBI lineage: Bacteria > Bacillati > Actinomycetota > Actinomycetes > Pseudonocardiales > Pseudonocardiaceae > Saccharopolyspora > Saccharopolyspora erythraea. Next base: position 6,612,420 of record NC_009142.1, read on the forward strand.
GGGGACCTCGATGCCCACCGCGGACTTGCCGGGGATGGGTGCGAGCAGCCGGACGTTGTCGGTGGCCGCGGCGTAGGCGATGTTCTTGGTCAGCGCGGTGATCTTCTCGACCTTGACGCCGGGCCCGAGCTCGACCTCGTAGCGGGTCACCGTCGGCCCCCGGGTGAAGCCGGTCACCTGGGCGTCGATGTTGAACTGCTCGAGGACGGCGGTGATCGCCTCGATCATCGAGTCGTTGGCCTTGCTGCGGGCCTTCGGCGGTTCGCCGTCGTGCAGCATGTCCAGCGACGGCGGCTGGTAGTCGCCCTCGACGGTGCGGGTGACCTGCGGCCGCTCGGCCTTCTCGGGCTTGGCGGTCTCGGCGGCGGGCTGGTTGGCCGGGACGTCGGCGGGCTTGGGCTTCTTGGCGGTCTTGGCGTCGACCTCGACGTCGTCGATGGAGAGCTGGGAGTCCCCGGACATCGACGCCTGGCGGCGCCGCGACGGCCTGCGCAGCTTGACCTCGGTCTGCTCGGGCTCCTCGGCGGTCTTGGCGCCCTTCGCCCGGGTGTCGGCGGCGGCGTCGTCCTCGTGCTGCCCGAGCCCGCGCAGGCGGCTCGGGATCTCGCGCACCGGCGTGCCGGTGAGCACAAGGAATCCGAACAGGAACACGATCACCAGCACGGCCATCGCGACACCGTTGGTCAGGCCGTGGGCGAGCGGGCCGCCCGCGACGAAGCCGATCGCGCCACCGGCCCGCGGCCACAGCTGGGCCTCCTGCGGCGCGCCTGCGGCGATGTGCAGGCCGCCGAGCGCGGACAGCAGCAGCAACAGCGCGCCGATGACCACGCGCGGGCGCGCCTCCGGGTTGTTCTCGGTGCGCATCAGCAGCACCGAGACGATCAGCAGCACGACGGGCAGCGCGAGCGCGGCCGAGCCGATGACCGAGCGCAGGATCCAGTCGAACCACTGGCCCACCGGGCCGCCCGCGTGCCACCACACGCCCGCCGCGGCCACGACGGCGACGGCGAGGAAGAACAGCGCGAGGCCGTCCCTGCGGTGTGCGGGGTCGAGGTCCTTGGTGCGCCCGAGTGCGCGGACCACGCCTCCGACGCCCTTGGCCACACCACGGCCGACGCCGGCGCCACCGGAGCCGCCGGAACGCTTGGCCGGTGTGCGGCGCGGTGCGTGCGTGGAACCCGGGCGCGGCTTGGCGCTGCCCCCGCTACCGCCCTTCGAGGACCCGCCACCACGTGAACCCTTGCCGGAGCCGCTGCTCCGGGTGGCTGCCGAACCCCTCGCGGAGCTCCTGCCGGAGCCCTTCGCGGTGCTGCTGGCAGCGCCGTTGCGGGAGCTGCGCCCCCCGCTCGTCGTCCGGCTCGCCATGCCCCACACGGTATCTTTACCCGCCTCCCCAGTCACACCAGCCACTGGTGAGTGACGGCGCGGTGGAATTTTCGAGTGATCCGCTCATGCGCGGGCCTGGTTCGTGGGATCCTCGACCATCATGGTTGCCTTGCCGTCGACACCGCACGAGCCGACACGCCGAAGCGATCGAGACGAGCTGTACCGAGCCGCTCCGCGGCTCTGGCGTGCGCTGATGCGGATCGACCGCGCGGTCGTAGCGCTCACCGGACGGTTGGAGGTCACCGGTGACGTGCCGGACCCGCTGCGCGGCCGGCCGCTGCTGATGGCGGCCAACCACATCGGCAACCTCGACCCGGTGGTGCTCATCGCGGCGTGCAGCCGGCGCCGCATCGCACCCCGGTTGCTGGCCACAGGCGGTCTCTTCGACACCCCCGTCCTGGGCTGGGTGCTGCGGCGCAGCCGCCACGTGCGGGCCGACCGGGGCAAGGCGACCGCGGGCGAGGCGCTGGCCAAGGTGGTCGAGGCGCTGCGCGAGGACCAGCGTCCGGTGCTGATGTACCCGGAGGGCCGGATCAGCCTGGAGCCCGGTCTCTGGCCGGAGCGCGGCAAGACCGGAGTGGCCCGGATGGCGCTGGCGTCGCAGGCGCCGGTGGTGCCGGTCAGCCAGTGGGGCGCGCACGAGGCGATGTGCTACGGCATGCTGCGCGTCGAGAGCGCCCGCGACCTGTGGATCCTCTTCGCGTCGTGGCTGCGCGCGATCCGCAGGCGGCCGACGCTGAAGGTGCACTTCGGCGCGCCGGTCGACCTCAGCGACCTCTCCGCCGATCGCCCCGGCGACGCCGTCCGCGCCCGCGACCGCATCATGCGCGCCATCACCGACGGGCTGGTCCCGCTGCGCGCCGGCGAACCGGACGTCCCCGACCACGACGACCCGACCCGTCCGGTCAGCGACAAGCGCAGCCCCTGGCGCCCGTAGCCGCCGTCGGCGAGCCACTGTGGACTGAGTCGGCCTGACCCCCACGTCGGTCGCCGCGAGGTGGGCGAGGATCCCGCACCACCCAATTCGCCCGATCCAGTGCAACGTTCCAATTGGCGCCAGAGCCGTCGGCGTGGTGCACCCGAAGGGTGCGAAGTGGACGGAAGCAGGCGTAACCGAACATCAGCGTCCGGTCTGCGGATTTCCGGACATGGCGGCACATTCCCTGACATAGATCACTTTTCTCGGCTGTCCACATCGGAAGAGTGAGTGCGTTCCCCCCTCCGGGCGAGAGCACTTTGCGCCAACTTCGCCCTTTGACTGGCGCGGAACACGAGCGCGAGTCAACACTGATCGCCGGTTCAGGCGAGGAGAACTCGCGGATCGCCGACAGACAGGGATCGCCGTGAAGAGAATCGCTAGCGCCGCGATGGCGGCCGGCTTGCTGGCCGGCGGGCTCGCGCTGGCCCCCGTGGCGGGGGCCGCGAAGCCGCCGGAGTTCCAGCCCGCCCCGATCCAGTGGGGACCGTGCCAGGACGAGAGCCTGCAGAAGGCCGGCGCCGAGTGCGGCATGCTGGACGTGCCGATGGACTACGCCGACCCGGCGGGCGAGAAGATCTCGCTCGCGGTGTCCCGGGTGAAGCACACCGTGCCCGACGCGCAGTACCAAGGCCCGATCCTGGTCAACCCCGGCGGTCCCGGCGGCTCCGGGCTGCGGCTCGCCGCGCTGGGCCCGTCGGTTCCCAAGGACGCGGGCAGGGCCTACGACTGGATCGGCTTCGACCCGCGCGGTGTCGGCTCCAGCGTGCCCGCGCTTTCCTGCGACCCGAACCACTTCTCCTACAACCGGCCGGACTACGTCCCGGTGACCCCGGAGCTGGAGAAGCAGTGGCTGGACAAGTCCGAGGGCTACGCACGGGCCTGCGGCGCCCGCGGCAAGCTGCTCGAACACGTCAAGACCACCGACTCCGTGCAGGACATGGAGAGCATCCGCAAGGCGCTGGGCGCCGAGCAGATCAACTACTACGGCTTCTCCTACGGCACCTACCTCGGGCAGGTCTACGGGACGATGTTCCCGGAGCGGCTGCGCCGGGTGGTGATGGACGGCGTGGTCAACGTCAACGACGTCTGGTACCAGGCCAACCTCAACCAGGACGTGGCCTTCGACCGCAACATCAACATCTTCTTCGACTGGGTCGCCCGCCACGACGCGGTCTACCACCTCGGCGCCACCGGCGCCGACGTGTCGAAGCTGTTCTACGACCAGCGCGCGAAGCTCGACCGCGAGCCCGCGGGCGGCATCATCGGCTCCGACGAGTGGACCGACCTGTTCCTGCAGGCCGGCTACGGCCAGACCGGGTGGGACGCCCGCGCCAAGGCCTTCGCCGGCTGGGTCCACGACGGCGCTTGGGAGCCGCTGAAGCAGCTCTACGACAAGGCCAACCCACCCGGCGAGGACGGCGGCTTCGCCGTCTACAACGCGGTGCAGTGCACCGACGTGCAGTGGCCGAAGCAGTGGAAGCAGTGGGAGGAGGACAACTGGGCCACCCACGCCAAGGCGCCGTACCAGACCTGGGCGAACGCCTGGTTCAACGCGCCGTGCCTGTTCTGGCCCGCCAAGGCCGGCAAGCCGGTCGACGTGGACGGCAGCAAGGTCGGCAGCGCGCTGCTCATCAGCGAGGAGCTCGACGCCGCCACGCCGTTCCCGGGCGCGCTGGAGGCGCGCAGGCGGCTGCCGAACTCCAGCCTGATCAGCCTGCCCGGTGGCACGACGCACTCCGGATCGCTGGGCGGCAACGCCTGCCTGGACGGCCAGATCGCCGACTACCTCGCGACCGGGAAGCTGCCGGAACGCAAGGAGGGCGAGGGTCCCGACACCACCTGCCAGCCGCTGCCGCAGCCGGAACCCGCGGCCGTGGGCGCGGTCGCCGTCCGCCCGCAGCAGCCGGCGATCCTGCAGGAAGCGCTGCAGGCCAACCAGCACTGAGCGCAACGCAAGCGCCGTACGCCGCAACGCCCTCCGGTTCTCGCCCGGAGGGCGTTGCGGCTGCTGCCTCGTGTAGAACAGCGGTGTACCCATCCGGAGCGGATGCGGGCCGACTGCGGGGAGGACCAGGGATGCGACAGGGGGAACGAGCGGCCACCGGCGGCGGATTCGGCGGCTCCGCGCTCGTGCTCGGCATCGCCGGGCTGGTCCTGCCGTTCGTGCTGTCCGGCTGCGCCGTGCTGGGACGTCCGGCCGAGGGCCTGCCCGCGCAGGACCGCCACGTCCGCTACGAGGTGTTCGGCGACGGTGACGTGGTCGACGTCACCTACACCAGCGACGGCGGTACGGGCACCGAGCAACTGCAGAACGTGCCGCTGCCCTTCCGCAAGGAGATCTCCCTGGAGGAGGCGGCCTTCCAGGTCTTCACCCTCTCCGCGCAGAACGCCGACGAGGGCCGGATCACCTGCCGGATCACCGTCGACGGCGAGGTGCTGGACGAGAGCAGCTCCGTAGGCGCGTGGGAACTGGCGCTGTGCAACGACTCCGCGCCGTGACCCGCTGACCATCGCCCTTTCACGACGCCTCCGAACTTCCGGCCGACGACGCTGCCAGATCGGAAACCAGCGTTCCCCCCACCTGGCCACCCGGTGCGCGCCGAATGCCGTCCCGCGCCTCTGCCAGCCGCTGCTTAAGGCCGTCGTCGGCGAGCAGCTTCTCGATGGCGTCGATCAGCGCAACCGAGTCAAACCGATACGGGCTCATACGCACGCCGAAACCGAGGTCGGCCACCCGCTGGGCATTGTCATACTGGTCCCCGATCAGCGGCATCACGATCATTGGCAGCCCCGCGGCTATGGCCTCGCTGATCGTATTGCTGCCCCCATGCGTGATCAGCAGGTCACATTGCTGGAGCACATTGGGCTGGGGAAGGAAAGGGGCACCGTACATGGCCGGGCCGAGGTGGACTTCTTCGTGATGCGGCCCCATCGACACCACCGCCCGGTACCCGGTCCGGGCGACGACGTCGACGAGGCGCTGCACCAGCATGCTGTCCAGAGAGCCCAAGCTGCCTAGGGACAGGTAGATGACAGGACCGCGCCCCGGCAGGTGGTCATCCAACCGGAAGGGCCGCTCGCCGGTGCGGACCACCGTGTCAAGCCGCTTCCAACGCTCCCAGAACTCAGGCGCCCTCGGATAATCCAAAACCGCTGGATAGGTGTACAGATTCAGCCAAGGCGAATCGTGGGAGAACCGCAGCGGCTCCAGGGGAGGAGCTCCCTGCATCGTGCAGAAGTCGTTGAACACAGCATGGAGATCGCGGTGCCATCGCGTGTACTCCGAGCGGAACTCATCCCAGCCCGACCGATCGTGCAGCGAATAGCCGGAGAAGGGCGGCGGGAGGTCCGGATCGGTCAGTTCCAGCGGGTTGGCCGATACCGACCGGACCCAAGGGATTCCGGACGCGGGGACAGCCGGGTCCGCAACGACGTTGTCGACGACGATGAGGTCCGGCCGCACCTCCCCGATGACCGCCCGCAGTTGCGGATGCGCGTGCTCAGCGGTTCGGATGTGCTCCACCAACCGGGGATGGATGACGGTGCGCAACTGGTCGAAGGTCGAGCCGCGGATGTGCTCGACGTGGTCCCGCAACCACTCCCACAGCACCTCGCTGCGATCGACCAGCTCGCCGGGTGGAGGTACTCGGTCAAGCACCGCCTCTTCGAATCCGTGTGCAACCGCGACACCTCGGAAACCGGCGTCCATCGCGAACACCGCGCGCTGGCCCCTGGCGCGGACTACCTCCGCCATCGCCCGCAGGGAGTTGTAGGGCCCCCAGGCAGCGCGCCCCTGAACGAAGAGGACACATGGCCGATCGGAAGTCGTCTCTTTCCCGGCGGTCAGCACGCTTGGTATCCGCGAATCCGTGTCAGGTGCACTGGTACCGGCTTGTCTCCGCAGTCGACGATGGGGACCGCCCAAGCGAACCACCCGGCTACCGAACCGAGGAGAGTTCAACGATCGGTGTGCATATTCGGACACACAAAGTGGACCTAAGGGGCAGCGATTGCCATCGCAAAGAAGATGATCTTGGGGGAACCGAGGGCACCCACCCCGAGTCGGAACCGGCAGTCACTCGAATGGCTGTACGACCGGATCGAGGAGGGACACCCTGGAAACCGAGGCTCTCGGCGCAGCTCAGCAGCGGCTGGCCGACTACATGAACCGAGTGGGCGACATCCAGCGGCGCGCCAACGACGTCCAAGAGCAGATCAGGGGCATGCGCGCCGAGGTGGGCAGCCCCGACGGCGCCGTGTCGGTGGTGCTGGCTCCGGGCGGACGCCTGGAGCGCCTGACCATCGCACCGCAGGCGATGCGACTCGGCCACGAGCGGCTCTCCGCTCTCATCACCGAAACCGTCGCGAAGGCCCACGGCGCCGCGGCGCAGCAGGTGCAGGCCGCCATGCAGCCGCTGGTCGGCGGCACGGCCGCGATGGACTTCCTGCGCGAGCAGATCCAGCCGCCCACCGCGGACGACGGCACCGCCGGACCCGGCGCCGCACCCACCGACCGCGGCAGCGCCCCGCCCGCCGCCCCGCAGACGCCGCGGCAGCCGCACCGGGGCTGGCAGGAAGAGGACGACGACTTCGACGAGCCCGGCGGCTCGTTCCTGCGCTGAAGGAGCCGACGACATGGGATTCAAGATCGTTCCGGACGACCTGGCCTCGCACGCCGGCCAGGTCGACGCGCTGGGCAAGCAGCTCAGCGACGCCGGCGGCAAGGGTGCGAGCGTCGAGCTCGGCACCGAGACGTTCGGCATCCTCTGCCAGCCCTTCGCGCTGGCGTTGCGCGCGGGCATCGCCGTGATCGGCGACCAGATCGGCGAAGTCGGCTCGGCGCTGCCCCGGGTCGCCGACGGCCTGCGCGACTGCGCGGACGCGAACCGCCGGACCGACGACGACCACGCGAAGGTCTTCGCCGAGATCATGAAGGGGCTGTGATGGGTCTCGAGGTCACCGAGGAGAACCGGACCGACGGCGCGCGCATCGTCGAGAGCGTCGACTCGCTGGTCAAGGACTTCGACATGTCGGTCGCCACGCTCGGCAACGTGGCGTCGGTGGGGTTGGACGCGCTGGGCTTCATCGCCAACCCGCTCGGGATGCTCAGCGGCGCGGGCGTCGGCTGGCTGATCGAGCACGTGTCGTTCCTCAAGGAACCGCTGGACGACCTGGCAGGTGACCCGGACGCGGTCAACGAGGTGGCCGCGGTCTGGGGCGAACAGGTCGCCATGACCTGCGGCAAGGTCGCCTCGGAGTACGCCCGCGCAGCGCAGTCGGAGACCGCGTCGTGGGAGGGCCGGTCGGCCGACAGCTACCGCAGGACCGCCGCGGAGCTCGCCGAGGACATCGGCGCGCTGGAGAAGCTGGCCAACGGGGTGCGCTACGCGACCCAGGCCATCGGGGTCGCGGTGGCCTCGGTGCGCGCCGTGATCCGCGACATGATCGCCGACGTCGTCGGCGAGATCATCGCGGCATTCGTCACCGCGAGCGCGGCGGCCTTCTTCACCGCGGGTGCCTCGATGGCCGCGTTCACCGGCTGGGCCGTGGGCCGCGGGGCCGCCACCGCGGGCAAGATCATCCGCAGGGTCAAGGACCTGCTGGAGAAGATCGCCGACGTCATGGGCAAGTTCGACAAGCTCAAGGACGCCGCCCGCTCGGTCCGGGTGAAGGCGCACAGGGTCGGGGAGCTGGCCTCCAAGCCCGGCGCGGCGGTCGGCTCGCGCCAGCAGCACGTGCGGGCGATGGACGGCAGGTTCGACAGCTTCAACAACGCGATCCGCGACCGGGTTCCGTCCCAGCTCAGGGACCGCGCCGACGGCGTGGACAACGCGACCGGCGCGCGCGTGCGCGACGGCTGGGCCGACACGATCAACGGGGCGGCCCTCCGCCGGTCGGCGATGTCGGAGGCGACCAAGGAAACCGCGGCGGCGGGCAACAACTACGACGACGCGGCCGAGGACCTGGAGAAGGAAGAGAAGAAGTGACCGCCTGAGCCCGCACCCGTCCCACCTCCTCGGGAACGGGAAGGCTCAGCCGCGGCCGGGCGGGTTGCTCAGGTGAGGAACCCGCCCGGTCACGGCCCAGCGACAACGACCGCTCAGCGGCCGGAACCGCCTGGTCAGAAGGACCTCTCAGCCGCCTACCGGCAGCACGTTCGGCACGATCATCGGGCGGCGCCGGTAGGTGTCGGCGACCCACTTGCCCACCACGCGGCGCACGGCCTGCGCGATCCGGTGGGTGTCGGTGATGCCCTCCGACTCGGTGCGCGCCAGCTCCATCTCCACCAGCGGCACGACCTCGTCGAGCGCCTTGGGGTCGTCGGAGAACCCGCGACCGGAGATCTTCGGCGACGACACCGCGCGCCCGGTGCTGGCCTCGACGGCGACGTTGATCGAGATGAACCCGCCCTCGCCGAGGATCAGCCGGTCCGACAGCGTCGACTCGCCGACGTCGCCGACCGACAGGCCGTCGACGTAGACGTGGCCGACCTCGAAGCGGCCCACGATGTCGGCGATGCCGTCGACCATGTCGACGACCACGCCGTCCTCGGCGATGACCACCCGCTCCGGCGCGACGCCGGTCAGCCGCGCCAGCTCGCCGTTGGCGCGCAGGTGCCGCCACTCGCCGTGCACCGGCATCACGTTGCTCGGCCGGACCGCGTTGTAGAGGTAGAGCAGCTCGCCCGCCGAGGCGTGGCCGGAGACGTGGACCTTCGCACCGCCCTGGTGCACGACGTCGGCGCCCAGCCGGACCAGGCCGTTTACCACGCCGAACACCGCGGTCTCGTTGCCGGGGATCAGCGAGCTGGCCAGCACGACGGTGTCGCCCGCGCGGATGCGGATCTGCTTGTGCTCGCCGCGGGCCATCCGCGACAGCGCCGACAGCGGCTCGCCCTGCGAACCGGTCGAGACGAACACGACCAGGTGCTCGGGCATCGCCAGCGCCTCGTCGAGCTCGACGATCAGGCCGTCGGGCACCTGCAGCAGGCCGAGCTCGGAGGCGATGCCCATGTTGCGGACCATCGAGCGGCCGACGAAGCAGACCTTCCTGCCGTGTTCGACGGCCACGTCGAGCACCTGCTGCACCCGGTGCACGTGGCTGGCGAAGCACGCCACGATCAGCCGCTGGGTGGCCTTTCCTATGACCCGGTCCAGCACCGGCCGGATCTCGCGCTCCGGGGTGACGAACCCGGGCACCTCGGCGTTGGTGGAGTCGACCAGGAACAGGTCCACGCCCTCGTCGCCGAGCCGGGAGAAGCCCGCGAGGTCGGTGAGCCTGCCGTCCAGCGGGAGCTGGTCCAGCTTGATGTCACCGGTGTGCAGCACCACCCCGGCCGGGGTGCGGATGGCGACGGCCAGCGCGTCCGGGATCGAGTGGTTGACCGCGAAGAACTCCAGGTCGAAGGCGCCGTGCGTGCTGTGCTGGCCCTCGGCGACCTCGACCAGCGTCGGGCTGAGCCGGTGCTCCTTGCACTTGGCCGCCAGCAGCGCGAGCGTGAACTTCGAGCCCACGACCGGAAGGTCGGGCCGCAGGCGCAGCAGGAACGGCACCGCGCCGATGTGGTCCTCGTGGCCGTGGGTGAGCACCAGCGCCTCGATGTCGTCGAGGCGGTTCTCGATGGGCGCGAAGTCGGGCAGGATCAGGTCCACCCCGGGCGCGTCGTCCTCCGGGAACAGCACCCCGCAGTCGACGACCAGCAGCCGGCCGGCGTGCTCGAACACCGTCATGTTGCGGCCGACCTCGCCGATGCCGCCGAGCGCGAACACGCGCAGGCCGCCTTCTGCCAGCGGTCCCGGCGGTGCCGACGAGGTCGGCGTCACCGGGTGGTACTCGGTGGCTGTGGCCTTCGCGCTCAACGCTGGGTCACCTCTGCTGCGGCGTCCGGGTTTACCAGTACCAGGCCAGCATCCCACAGGTCGCTGGTGATGATCCGGACCTGCTCCTCGGTGGCCGCGGGCAGCGGCAGCCGGGGCCGGCCGGTCTCGTAGCCGCACAGCCGCAGCGCGGTCTTGGAGAAGATGACGCCGCCGACGAAGTTCATCGAGCGGTACACCGGCAGCAGCCCGTTGTGGACCTCGCGGGCGGCGGTGATGTCACCCGACTCGTAGGCGTCGAGCATCTGGCGCAGGCGGTCGCCGACGACGTGGCCGATCACGCTGACGAATCCGACCGCGCCGACCGACAGCCACGGCAGGTTCAGCGGATCCTCGCCGGAGTAGTAGGCCAGGTCGGTGTTGGCCATGACGTCGCTGCCGGCCAGCAGGTCGTGCTTGGAGTCCTTGACCGCCTTGATCTGCGGGTGCTCGGCCAGCCGCTTGAGCGTGTCGACCTGGATCGGCACGACCGAGCGCGGCGGGATGTCGTAGAGCATCACCGGCAGGTCGGTCGCGTCGGCGACGGTGGTGAAGTGCGAGAGCAGGCCCTCCTGCGGCGGGCGCGAGTAGTAGGGGGTCACGACCAGCAGGCCGTGCGCACCGGCCTTCTCCGCCGAACGCGCGAGCTCGACCGAGTGCACGGTGTTGTTCGTGCCCGCGCCCGCCACGACGGTGGCGCGGTCGCCGACCGCCTCGACCACCGCGCGCAGCAGCCGCTCCTTCTCCTCGTCGCTGGTCGTCGGGCTCTCCCCCGTCGTGCCGTTGACGACCAGCCCGTCGTTGCCGACGTGGTCGACGAGGTAGGTGGCCAGCTCCTGCGCCAGCTTCAGGTCGAGTTTCCCGTCCTCGTCGAACGGCGTCACCATGGCGGTCAGTACCCGGCCGAACGGACGGCCCGGAGAGGCAGTGGGGCAGACGGTCATAACCCATGACGCTACCTGGTCAGTCCACCGCCGAGCGCGCCCGGACCGGCCCTGGCCCGCGGTCGGCCGACGATGTGAAAACCCCTCGCGCGGGATCCGCCGAAGCGGTGATTCTTGCGGCCGGCGCGGGCGGCGTTGAAGAGTTTTCCGGTCACAGCGACCGGCGAAGATCCTCCACCGCGAGCACGTCGGCCTCGTTGCCGTCGAAGGTCACGCGGACCTGCTTGCGGCCGAAGGCGTGCAGGAGCAGCTCGCCGGTCTCTCCGTTGATGCGCACCGTGCGCGGACCGCGCCTGGCGGCGATCTCGGTGCCGTCCGGCCTGCGCAGCACCACGCCGACCGGGCTGCGGCCGTAGAAGACCTTCGCGGTGCGCGACAGCGCCTTCCACAGCGCCTCGTCGCGGGCCGGGTCCGACGGACGCGGCTCCCAGCCGGGCTGTGCCCGCCGCACGTCCTCGTGGTGGACGTAGAACTCCGCGGAGTTCACCGTCTCGTCCACCGCGGACAGCCCCAGCGGGTTCCACTTCGGAGGGCCCTGGCGCACCATGTCGACCAGCTCCGGCCACGGACGGTCGCCGATCTCGGACTCGATGCGCTCGCGGCGGTCGGCCAGCCGCTGCAGCAGCCTGCCCGCCACCGCGTCGGGCCGCCTCTCCCGCACGACCAGGTGCACGGCGAGATCGCGCGTGGTCCACCCCTCGCACAGCGTCGGCGCGTCCGGGCCGACGCGGTCGAACAGTTCGCAGAGCTGCTGGCGCTCGTCACTGGCCACACCCATGCCGTCACTCTAGCCGCACGCGCCCCCGGCGGTCCGGCTACAGCGTCGCCTTGGTCGTCAGCTTCTTGCCGTCGGCGCTGCGCAGGCCGCAGTAGACGGTCTGGGAGCCCTGGTCGTCGTTGTCGCTGTTGTCGTCGGCGCGGACGGTGCGCCGCAGGTTCCAGCTCTGCTCGGTGGGCACCAGCGCGACGTAGCGCAGCGCGGTCTCCTTGGCGGGGATGACGATCTGGTCGGAGTTGAAGAACGCCGAGCACAGCCCTTCGCCGAAGCGCTGGAGCTCCTCCTCGCCGGGGTAGTCGACGTCGGTCTCGCCCGAGGAGAACACCGAACCGCTGTGGAAGATCTCGTGGTCGTGCGGGTCGGTGCAGGTCCTGGAGTCCGACTCGCCGAACGACCCACCCGGCGCGAGAGCACCGTCGGAGCAGCCGGTGCTGGAGGGGAAGTGGAACCGCTGGATGTCGCCCCCGGCTCCGAAGGTCAGCGTCGGCTCCATCGCGACCGGCGTCGAACCGCCCAGTCCGAACCGCCCGACCAGCAGGCCCGCCGCGAACAGCACCACCGCGGCCACGGCTGCCACCGACGCCCACAGCCCTCGCCTGCCGTGGGGCGCCTGCGCGGCGACGGCCGTCGGTGCGACGCCGGCGGGCCTGGTCACCGCCTCGGAGGCCGGTGTGCTGGCCAGCAACGCCCGCACCTGCGCAGCGGTGAACCGCGCCTTCGGGTCGGCGATCAGCAGGCCGGTGATCACCGGCCCGACCACGCCGTGCGGACGGGTGGCGCGGGGCGTCTCGTTGAGCACCGCGTTCAGCGTGGCGGCGGTGGTCTGGCGCTCGAAGGGCATCCAGCCCTCCACCGCGAAGAACAGCGTCGCCCCGAGCGACCACAGGTCGCCGGCAGGCGAGGCGTCGGCGCCCTGGATGCGCTCGGGCGCCATGAACGACGGCGACCCGACGATGGCGCCGCTGCTGGTCAGCCGCGGGTCGTCCAGGGTCTGGGCGATGCCGAAGTCGGCGAGCTTCACCCGGCCGTCGGCGACCATGATGTTGCTCGGCTTGACGTCGCGGTGCACGATCCCCGCCGCGTGCGCGTTCTCCAGCGCCGAGAGCACCTGCCGCGCGAGGTCGGCGGCCTGCTCCGGCGCCAGCGGGCCGCGCTGGGCCACCAGCTCGGTCAGCGTGACGGCCCGCACCAGCTCCATCACGATGTAGGTGGTCCCGGCCTCGGCGAGCACGTCGTGCACGGTCACCACGGCGGGATCGTTGAGCCGGCCCGCCGTGCGGGCCTCGCGCAGCACGCGCTCCTCGTAGACCTGGCGCTCGGCGGGCGGCACCCCGTCGGGCAGGTGCAGCTCCTTGATCGCCACTTCGCGGCCGATCACCTGGTCCCACGCGCGCCAGACGATCCCCATGCCGCCGCGCCCGAGCTCCCCGGTCACCTGGTAACGGCCGCCGATCACACGGGCCTGCTGCCCGGTCCCCGGGTGTTGCACCACAGCGTCTTCCTCCACCGCCCGAGCGCGACGAACGCGCTGCGCTCACACCTTGAAGCCGGGCCTCATCCAACCAGATGAGACCCGGCTCCTTGGACTGAATCAGCAGGCGTTCGGTTTCCACCCGCGCCGGGAATTTCGCGGCGGTGCCGCCGGCGGGCGTCAGCCCTCGGTGACGAAGGGGCTGGAGGCGACCTCGCTGCCGTCCTTCAGGCTGGTGATCTCGAAGTCGCCGAAGACGTTGGGCACCGCCTTCTGCAACTGGCGCAGGCACTCGATGGCCAGCGCGCGGATCTCGACGTCGGCGTGCTCGCTGGCCCGCATCGCGATGAAGTGCCGCCACGCGCGGTAGTTGCCGGTGACCACGATCCGGGTCTCGGTGGCGTTGGGCAGCACCGAGCGCGCCGCCTGCCGGGCCTGCTTGCGGCGCAGCGTCGCCTTGGGCTCGTCGGCGAACTTCTCCTGCAGCGCCTCCAGCAGCTCGGAGTAGGCGGCGACGCTGGCCTCGGTGGCCTTGACGAACTTCTCGTGCAGCTCGGGGTCCTCGGCGATGACGTCGGGCTCGACCATCGCGGCGTCGCGCTCGGGCACGTAGCGCTGCGAGAGCTGGGAGTAGGAGAAGTGGCGGTGGCGGATCAGCTCGTGGGTCAGCGAGCGCGACATCCCGCTCAGGTAGAACGTCACCGTCCCGTGCTCGAGCACGGAGAGGTGGCCGACCTCCAGGATGTGGCGGAGGTAGCCGGCGTTGGTCGCGGTCGCCGGGTTCGGCTTGCGCCACGACTGGTAGCAGGCGCGGCCGGCGAACTCCGCGAGCGCCTGGCCGCCGTCCGCGTCGGTCGACCAGTCCACGTCGGCCGGTGGGAAGAATTCGGTCTTGCCGATGAGCTGGACCTTCGGCGGGACGATCTCGGTCACGGAGAACGAACCCCTTTCTGCTGTTCAGTCGTGGTCGTCGACCACTGTCGCGACTCCCCAGTCTCTTGCCCGTCGAGCCTAACGGTCGGCCCCGACCGCGCCCGCCCCGCCGGTAGGCCGACGCGACTGAGGTCACCGGGGACACTGACGTCACCAGAGACGTTGCATGACGTCAGAAATGGTGTCACTGTGGCGTCATGGATTTGAGCCCCTACATCAGCCAGCTCCGGGAGGACCTGACCTCCGCGGCGTCGGCGGGCGACGAGCAGACCCGCCAGACCGCGGCGGTGCTGTCCTCGGCGATCGAGCCCGCCGCCCGCCTGGCGATCATGAACGCGCTGTCGGACCTGGCCGCGGAGGTCACCACGCACCTCGACGGCCAGGTCGTGGACATCCGGCTGGACGGCCGGGACGTCCGGGTCGCGGTCAGCGGCAGCGCCGGCGAACCGGCCGGCGGCCGGGACGAGGAACCGCCGCCGCCCCCGCCGCCCGGCGACGGCGGCGACATCAGCCGCATCACGCTGCGCCTGCTCGACGAGATCAAGTCGCAGGCCGAGCAGGCCGCGTCGGTGCAGGGCGTGTCGCTGAACACGTGGGTCGCGCAGGCCGTCCAGGGCGCCCTGCACGGCGGAGGCAGGTCGCGCGGACCGCGCGAAGGCGGTCACGGCGGCAGGCCGTGGGGCCCGCCCGGGGCGGGTCGGGGCCGGTGGCGCGGTGACGGGCCGGGCGGCTCCCGCGTGCACGGCTGGGTCCAGGGCTGAAGGGGCGGCGCCATGACCGAGCAGCGCTCCGGCTTCGAGGACCGCTCCGACGAACTGGTCCGGACCCAGGACTTCGAGACCCCGCACCCCATCGAGCTCGACATCAACAACAACGCGGGTTCGATCCGCATCGAGCTGGCCGAGACGCCGGTGACCCACATCGAGGTGCGCCACGACCCGTCGTCGGCCGGCCCGGACTGGCGCAGCGGGCTGTCCGGGCTGCTGAACTGGGTCAGCGAGCAGTTCGGCGAGGGCGGCCTGCGTCCCGGCGGCGACGGGCCGCGCGAGCCGCTCGCCGAGGCGGTGCACCAGACCCGCATCGACCTGACCGGCAGCAGGCTCGCGGTGCGCGGACCGGCCGCGCCCCCGCTGCGGGGGATCCCGCTGGCGATCAGGATCACCGCGCCGCTGGAGTCGCAGATCGGCGTGCACACCTCGGGCCAGGTGTCGGTCAGCGGCAAGGCCGGACGGGTGCAGATCCAGGCGGCCTCCGGGGACGTCAGCGTCGACGAGTCCAGCGCCAGCGCGACCGTGCGCACCAGCTCGGGACCGCTGAAGCTCGGGTCGGTGCACGGAGGCGTCCAGGCCCGCAGCGGCAGCGGCGACGTCGAGATCGCCTCGATCGACTCGCCGTCCTCGGTCGTCACCGGCAGTGGCAACGTCTGGATCGGCGCGGTGCACGACGACGTGCTGGTCCGCTCCGGCAGCGGTGACCTCACCGTCGCCGACGCGGCGCGGGGCCAGGTCGAGCTGATAACCGGGTCCGGGCAGTTGCAGATCGCGGTGCGGCGCGGCGTCGGCGCCGAGGTGGACCTGACGTCGTCGACCGGCAGCGCGACCAGCGACCTGGCGGTGTCGGACGAGCCCCCGGCGGAGGAAGCGCCGCTGCGGGTGTTCGGGCGTACCGGGACCGGGGACGCTTTGATCACTTCGGCGATTTGAGTCGGGGCGGGGGTTTTCGACGCAGGCACCCTGGCCTTGCGGGGCACCTTCAGCGTGGGGCCGCGTAAGTCTTCGACGCACCCACCCTGGCCCTGCAGGGCACCCTCAGAGCGGGGTTTCTGGGGCGCTCGCCGCCCCCAGGCCCCCGGCAGGTCTCCGGGATGAATTTTTTCGAGGCAGCCTGCGGTTTGGCGGTTGGGTGGTTCTCATCCCGTCGACCTCCACGAGGGCTATCAGACCGCGTCAAGGAGGCCGACATTTCGAGGCAACCTGCGGCTCGTATCTAGCGGGCCCCCTTGACCCGGTCTGATCGGGCTGGCGCCAGGTCGACGGGATGAGAACCACGGCACCGACCCTGTTGGGCTGCGGCGGGCAATTCGCAGTCGCGGAAGTACCGCCACATTCGATCGTCAGCCGTCGCCGCGTGTGGTGGTGCGCAGGGCGGTGGCCAGGTCGCCGCGCTCCCCCACGGCCACTCCGCCCAGGCCGAGCCAGGACGCCATGTCACCCAGTGCGCCTGCCAGTTCCGGCACCACCGACGCTAGGTCGGCGCCCGGTTCGGCGAACGCGCCGGGTACGCGCAGCACCCCGGCCGTGCGGTCGGCCTTGAGGTCGACGCGGGCGACGAGGCGTCCGTCCAGCAGGAACGGGAACACGTAATAGCCGTACTGGCGCTTGGGTTCCGGCACGTAGATCTCGATGCGGTAGCGGAAGCCGAACAGCCGCTCGGTGCGCGAGCGCTCCCAGATCAGCGGGTCGAACGGGCACAGCAGCGCTCGCCCGGTCACCTTGCGCGGCACGCGCGCCTCGGCGTGGCGGTAGGCGGGCTGGCGCCAGCCGCGCACGGTCACCGGCTCCAGCACGCCGTCCTCGACCAGCTCGGCGACGGCCTGCTTGGACTGCGCGGGGCTGAGCCGGTAGTAGTCGCGCAGGTCGCTCTCGGTGCCCACGCCCAGCGCCTGCGCGGAGCGCTCAACCAGGCCCCTGATCGCGACGTCGTCCTC
The DNA here is from genome assembly GCF_000062885.1 of Saccharopolyspora erythraea NRRL 2338. Classification (NCBI taxonomy): domain Bacteria; kingdom Bacillati; phylum Actinomycetota; class Actinomycetes; order Pseudonocardiales; family Pseudonocardiaceae; genus Saccharopolyspora; species Saccharopolyspora erythraea. Next base: position 6,629,474 of record NC_009142.1, read on the forward strand.
GGGGTCGGCGGCGAGCACGTCGGCGGGCAGCACCCGCTCCGGCAGGTCGTAGAGGCGTTCGAAGCCGCGCCGGGCCCCGGTCGTCAGCTCCCCCATCGCGAACAGCAGCTCGCAGGCGTGCTTGGTGTCGGTGCGGTTCCACCAGGGGCCGGTGCCCTGCTTCTGCCCGCCGCCGAGCTCGCGCTCCAGCGCGCCGGCGCCGATCGGGCCGAGGTCCTTCACCGCCGCGAGCACGTCGTCGACCAGTTGCGGCGCGCGTTCGAGCAGCGTGCGGAACTTGCGCCGCCAGGCGCCGCCGTACTCGCGCATCCGCCAGCGCAGCAGCGGCCAGTCCTCGACCGGGATCAGCGACGCCTCGTGCGCCCAGTACTCCACCAGCAGCCGGGGGCGCCGCGTGCGGTGCGACCATGCGGCGTCGTCGACGAGGTCCGCGGGGTAGGCACCGAGCCTGCTGTAGACCGGCATGTAGTGCGCGCGGACCGCGACGTTGACCGAGTCGAGCTGGAGCAGCTTCGTCCTGCCCAGCGCGCGTTGCAGATGCCTGCGGTTGACCTCTCCGGCCGGTCGCGAATCGGCGAAGCCCTGCGCCGCCAGCGCGGTGCGCCGCGCGCTCTCGATGCTCATGGTCTGCACCCGCCAGATGGTGCCAGCACCCACCGACACCGACGGACACCCGGCCGCTCCTACGAGTGAATGTGCGGACACGTTAGGTTCACCGCATGGCCGAAGCCGACGTGCGAGTCGCCGGACCCGACGACGCCGCAGAGATCGCGAGGATCCAGCTGACGACCTGGCGCACCGCCTACGCCGACGTGCTGCCGGAGGACGTGCTGGCGGGGCTGGACCCGTTTGAGACCGAGTCGCAGTGGCGACACGCGCTGACCGAGGGCCCGGCGTCGGTGCTGGTCGCCACCGAGGGCGAGTGGCTGGTGGGGTTCTGCGCCGCCGGGTTCGCCCCGGAGGCCGAGACCGCGGCCGCCGACGGCACCGCGCCGGCCGACGCGGCCACGGTCGCGCTGGTCAGCACGCTGCTGGTGGAGCCGAGGTGGGGCAGGCGCGGCCACGGCGGGCGGCTGCTGGGCGCGATGGCGCAGCGCCTGAGCGCCGAGGGCGCCACCCGCGGCATCACCTGGGTCCCCGAGGCGGACACGGCCTCGACCGGCTTCTACGCGAGCGTGGGGTGGCAGCCGGACGGTACAGTGCGGACACTCGATGCGGGTGGCCGTCCCCTCCGCGAGCTGAGGTTGTCCGGCTCGCTCGACCTGCGCTTCGAGCGGAGTTGACGAGGTCGCGACTCGGCCTCGATGCGCGGGGGCTCCTTGGCCTCCCGCTGATGCCTTCTTCCACTTTGGGGGAACCTTGCTGGCAGTGATCGGTCTGCTCTCGACGACCTTCGGGGTCGCGGTGGCATCCGCGCTGATGCCGCTGATCAGCGTCGAGCTGTTCGTGATCGGTCTGGTGCTCAAGGGGCCGGAGGTGCCCTGGTGGGCGCTGGCGCTGGTCATCGCGGTCGGGCAGATCGCGGGCAAGATGCTGTACTTCTACGCCGCGCGCGGGGTCGTCCGGCTGCCTGCCTTCCTGCGGCGCCGGACCGAGGCCAAGACCAAGGGCCGCTGGAGCGCGTGGATCGAACGCTTCCGCGACACCTGCCGCAAGCGCCCGCTGTGGACCGGCGGGGTGCTGCTGGTGAGCGCGATCGCGAGCCTGCCGCCGTTCGCGGCGATCGTCTTCGTCGCGGGCTGGGCGAAGGTACCGCTGTCGACGTTCCTGGTCACCGGTTTCGTCGGCCGTTTCCTGCGCTTCGGGGTGCTGGCGGTCGCACCGGGCGCCCTCGTCGCCTGGATGTAGCCCCACGAACCCCTGGACCTGACCCGACGGCGCCCGCGATCCGGTGGCGGCCCGTGGGGTTTCGAAAGTGGGCGTCAGTCGCTTGCGGTGTGGGACCCGGCCTGTACCGCCGCGTGTCCGGCTGACGCGCCCGGCCTGGCGGCGACTGCTCCCGCGGCGCTGCGGGAGCAGTGCGCACGTCAGAACAGCCTGCCGGGCACGCCCTGCACGGAGTCGATGACGCCGAGGACCGGCACGCCCGCGGGGGCGAAGGTCCACTTGTTGTGCAGGCCGCTGGTGTCGGGCTCGTCGACGATGGCCGGGCCGTCCGCCGGGGCGGCGGCCTGCGCCTGGCCCTGCGCCGGGGCGGACACGCCACCCGGCACGACACCGCCCGGAACCGCGCCCGCCGGGATCGCGTCGAAGACCGGGCGCAAGGCCTGGGCGGGCAGCTCCGCGGTCGGCCCCAGCACCGCGCCCGCGTCAACCCCCGGCAGCAGCCAGACCGGCGTGGTCTCCGCGTGCGCCACGCCGCCGCTCAGGCACGTCAGCGCGACACCGGCAGCGGCACCGGCGAGCAGCCGTGCGATCGGTTTCCTCATTTCGTGCACCTCCTCAGTTCCCCCGCCGGACGGCGGAAGTCAGCAGACCGCATCCAAGGGTTTCGGGTTCTCCGGACCGAACAGCGAGCGCAGCGCCACGCCCGCGTCCGGCCGGGGCCACCGTGCCCTCCGGCGGGCCCGACAGGCCGAAGACGGTGCCGAGCACGACCGAGAACAGCAGGCAGGCGACGGCGAGCATCAGCCTGTGCGCGCGGATTGCTCGGCCCTGCCCGACCGTGACGAGCTGGCGCCAGGCGTAGGTGCCGAACCGCCACCGCGAGAACGACGGCCGCCGTGATCACCCCGGGTCTGGCCGGGGCCGCCGGCGCCGCGGGCGGCGGACGCCGCACCGATTCGTCCACAACGGACATGTTTCGCTCCTGGATCAGGGGGCGAGCGGGGCGGAGACGGCGACGACCGTGCCCTTCGGGTTCCACGTCCCGGCCGCGGTACCGCCGTGGTCCATGCCGGGCATGCTCATCTTCATCACGTCCACCTGGGCGGCGGCGTAGATCGTCACCGGCCCACGCACGGCCATCCCGCGCGCGGCCAGCCACGAGCCGAACCCCGCCACCGAGGGCGGTTCCCCGCCGAAGGCGCCGGCGAGGGTGAGGCCGTAAGCCAGCGAGCGCTGGTCGCGCGGGTCGAAGCGCAGCGGCACCGACGAGCTGGCCGCCGTGTTGAGCACCGGTCCGTGCAGCAGCCACGGGGCCAGGTGGACGCCCCACACGTACTGGTGTCCCAGCGTCAGCCGGTCGACTGCACGCTCCCAGCCGGACACCACGACGAGCGCACCTTCGGGCTGCGGCACCGGGCTCACCGCGACACCGCGTTCGGCCGCGGCGGCGCGGACCACGTCGGCGGCCTGCCGGGAGCGCGGGGAGTCGTCGGCTTCGAGGGTGACCGCCGGTGTGCCGTTGGCCGCCAAGGCACCGACCAGGCGGCGCAAAGCGTCGGCGTCGTCGGACGCGAGCGCGTCGGCGGGGCAGCCGGTGAGCGGGGTTCGGGCGCCCGCTACCAGGCCGCCGAGCGCGGCGCCGGCGCACTCTGGCCCGTCCGGACCGGTCGCACCCGCGAGTGCGGGCGCGGTCGCGTCCCCGGTGTCGACCTCGATGCTGTCGGTGGTGTCACCGCGCCGGATCACGACGTCGCTGCGACCCGCGGGCAGGTCGACGGTGGCCCACGTGCCGTGGCCGCCCGGCCGCGCCATGGCGGGCACCACGTGCTCGCCCACCTCGACGGAGATGCCCTTGCCCGCGCTTTCCGGGAAGTGCACCAGGTTGGGGCCCGGCCGCTGCGGCGTGATGAGCATCGGACGCTTCTGCCCCTCGACCTCGGCATGCACGAGCCTCGGGACTCCCGGAAGCGGGAGCTCGTGCGGTCGCGGGATCGCGGGCAGCGCTCCCCACAGCAGGAAGACAGCGGCTACGCCTGCCGCGCCGAACCGGTAGATCCGTCGAGGATCGCGGCGCAGCCACCCGGTCAGACCGAGAACGACCACAGTGGACAGTGTGATCAGCAGCAGCGCGACGCCGTGGCCGCTGCCGTAGAGCCGCCGGTCCAGCAGACCGGAGAGGAGCAACTGCCCGACCGCCGCCGCGGTGAGCACGATCGCGGCGGTCAGGGCGATCGGGCCGAGGCGCAGCCCCGGTTTCAGCCGCCCCGCGTGCACCGCGAAGCCGAACCAGCCGACGGCCACGGCGGTGTAGGCGGTGTCGACGAGGAACTGGAAGGAGGAGTGCCCGGACGCCGTCTCGGCGACGAGCAGCGCCGCCGTGGCGAAGCCCGCGTAGGCGGCTGCCGTCGGCCGGCGCAGCAGGGCGGGGACGGCGAGCACCAGCACGGCATGCCCGACCGCGAAGGCCGGGCTCACGCCCAGCGCCGGAATCGAGACGAGGCTTGCCAGGGCGGCGAGTCCGCCCGAGGTCCAGGAGACCCACCGGGCCGGTGCGTCGGCCACCGGCCGCAGCAGACCGGTTCCCGCGACCAGGGCGGTGCCCGACAGCAGCACCAGTCGCAGCACCAGGGCGAGCGCGTCCACATCGGACGCGGTCGCGTGCATGCCATGCGCATCCATCGCCAGACTCACATTTCCGGGGAGGTGGTTTCGGGGGTTGGCCGGAGCGGACCGGCGGGGCGCGGCACCGGGTTCCCCGCTGTGCCGCGGGATGCCCCGCCCCGCCGGTGTCTCACTTGACGTCCTGGTCGGCGACCACGAACAGTTCCGAGTGCGGCTTGGCGTTGCCGAAGTCGCCGTGCGGCCACGACCGCCGGTTGAAGTCGACCCCGACCTCGCCGGTCACCTCGTCGCGGAAGGCGTCGTCCACCGAGACCGAACCGTCCTCGCCCAGGTTCACCATGTTGACCTTGTGGTCACCGTCGAGCCCGGACCGCGCGACGAAGTAGTTCGACACCGCGAGCCGGCTAGGCTTGGCTGTCTCCTGGTAGAGCCCGTCCGGGCCGATCCTGAAGTTGTCGTAGGCACCCCAGTGCGGGCCGGCACCGGGCTGGCCCGGGTTGACCGGCGTCGCACCGGCCAGCGTCGGGCAGTCCTCGCCGCCACCGCGCTGCGCCTTCTCCAGCGTGTCGATCGAGCACTTGAAGCCGGTGCCGGCCGCGACCAGCTTGGAGATGTCGAGCGTGTAGACCCCGCCGGTGGTGCCGGGGTCGTCCGGCCCGAGCGTGCCCGGCTGGCGGCCGACGATGGCCCGGTACAGGAAGCGGTCGTCCGGGCTGGTCTGGATCCAGCCGCCGTTGGAGCTGCCGCCGTTGCTGTCGTTGGCCGGGTCGATCGCCTTGTTCGCCGCGCCGTCGTCGAAGACCTCGACCCAGTGCGGCTCGGCCGCGGTGATGTCGGGGGTGTAGAACACCGCACCGCCCTGCATGGTCTGGGCGAACGCGCCCTTGTGACCGGGCAGGTTGGTCACCGTGGTCTCCATGACCGCCCGGCTCTCGGCGTGCAGCGGGTCCTCCGGATCGGCCCGGGGACCGTCCGGCAGGTACGAGACCGCCCTGAGCTTGGGATGGTTGCGGTCGGAGATGTCCCAGGTCCGCACCGTCGGCCGCCGCAGGTAGGGCGACGGCTGCTTCACCGGGTCCAGGATGATGTTCCTCGGCTCGGCGTAGTCACTGGTGACCAGCGTGTCCAGGTCCTCGCGGGCCTGGATGCCGTGCGGGTTGGCGCAGGTCGGCGTGCCCAGTCGCGGCAGGTTGGCGCACAGCTTCTCGTTGTCCCCGCCCGGGGTCGCCGCGGGGGACTGCGAGAGCACCCTGGCGTTCTGGTCGAACCGCACGACCTCACCGGGGCTGCCCGCGAAGCCGTTTCCGACGTGCACCGAACCGTCGTCGTAGCGGAACGGGCCCGGCGCGACCGGACCGCCCATGTAGGTCGCGTAGGCCGTGCCGTCCTTCAGCGTCCAGTACGCGTCCGGGACCGAGCCGCCCAGCGTCTGCGACGGCAGGCTGATGCCCTTGAGCTTGAGGTTCGGCAGCGCCGACACGTCGAACGCGTAGGTCGCGGCCCCGAACAGGGCACCGGCGAAGATGGTGTCGCCCTTGTGCCACACGTACTGCATGTGGTGCGGCTCGTTCTCCACCAGCGGCCCCACGGTCGCGGTGTTGACCACCTGGCCGTAGGTGCTGGAGCCCTTGGTCGCGTCGATGACGGCCAGGAAGTCCGGACCCGGCAGGGCGTCGCGGGCCTTGTCCAGGCCGCCCCCGAGCGAACCGGGCAGGTCCTTGACGTCCTTGACCGCGGTGTCGGCGATGTTCTCGTCACCGGCCCAGACCAGCAGCCACTCCTTGCGCTGCCCGGAGGCGTTCGACAGCGCGCGGCCGACGAGGTGGTTGGTGACCGAGTACTCCTTGCCGTCGGCGCCCTGGACGCGGTGGGTCGACACCTGCACGCCGGCGTAGGCGTCGCTGGACGCGACGGGCAGCGTGACCGCCCCGAGGGCGACCAGCACCGCGAGCACCGCCCGCCGGCGTCCGGGTGCGGCGCGGGGACGGGGCTGGGCGCCTTCCGGCGCGGAACGCCGCACTCCCGGCCATCTTCTACGCGTTCTTGTTCTCATCAGCACTCCTGAACGTGCCGGCATGCCGCCGCCGGCAACAAAAGGACGAACGGAAACAACGAAAGACGTCGAACGGCAGCCGCGAAATGCGCGCGCGGCAAATCCCGGAAAAACCGAATCAACGCAAAACCGGACGCGCCGAATTCAGCGGAACGCGATCCGGTGGAAGAAAGGACGCCGACCGCGTCCCCTGTGACGAGGGAGAAGAACCCTTCAGGCGCTACACAGCGCGCTGGCCTGGTGCCGCAGATCCACGTGGATCCTGGCGACCAGGGCGAAGAACCTCGGCATGCGCACGATCATGCGCGGCGGGTGATCACGATGTCAAACCCGGACCATTGAATGGGAAACCGGATGCCGATCGCGTCCCACAACCCGCGATCGGCATCCGGTCACCTGAAAAGCGGTTCCCCGGCTGCTCCGGCCGGGCCTATGTTCGTCGTCCCTCGCCCTTTTCCAGCTCGATCGCCCGGCGCATCGCCTTGCGCCCGCGGTTGCGGTCGCCTGCCAGGTCGTATGCCTGGGCGAGGGCGAACCAGGCCCGCCAGTCCCGCGGCGCGGCCTCCAGCTCCCGCTGCTTCTCGTCGAACCAGGCGTCGGCGGCGTCCCGCTCGACGCGCCCCGACGGCCGCAGCGGCAGGTGCGAGACGTCGGGCAGCGCGCCCTCGTCGTGCAGGCGGCGCGCCAGCCGCTCGGTGCTCGCGCCGAAGCGCAGCTGGTCCACGACCAGCACCGCGCCGAGCACCGGCAGCACCAGGATCGCCAGCCCCAGCGCGACGAACACCGGCTGCCCGCTGACGATCATCGTGAAGGCTCGTCCGCCGAGCACCACCAGGTACGCCAGCAGCACGAGGGCCAGCACGAACGCCGCGCCCCGCGCGGTGACCAGCCTGCGCCGGTCGCGGTCCCGCTCAGACACTCACAGCCCCAGCAGCGATTCGAGGCCGACCGTCAGGCCCGGGCGGGAGCCGATCTCGCGGATCCCGAGCAGCACGCCCGGCATGAAGGACCGGCGGTCGTAGGAGTCGTGGCGGACCGTCAGCGTCTCGTCCTCGCCGCCGAACAGCACCTCCTGGTGCGCGACCAGGCCGGTCATCCGCACCGAGTGCACCCGCACCCCGTCCACGTCGGCACCCCGGGCGCCGTCGAGCTCCTTGGTCGTGGCGTCCGGCGACGGGCCGCGCCCGGCCTCGGCGCGCGCCTGCGAGACCACCTGCGCGGTGCGCGCGGCCGTGCCCGAGGGCGCGTCGGCCTTCTTCGGGTGGTGCAGCTCGACGATCTCCACCGAGTCGAAGAACGGGGCGGCGATCTCGGCGAAGCGCATCGACAGCACCGCGCCGATCGCGAAGTTCGGCGCCACCAGCACACCGACCTCCGGCCGCTCGGCAAGCCACGAACGCACCTGGTCCAGCTCGGCGGTGCCCAGCCCGCTGGTCCCGACGACCACGTGGATGCCGTTGTCGACGCAGAACCTGATGTTGTCCAGCACCGAGTCGGGGTGGGTCAGCTCCACCGCGACCTGCGCGCCCTCGGAGACCAGCGCGTCGAGCGAGTCCTCGCGGTTGACCGCCGCGACGAGCTCGGTGTCGGGGGCCTCGCCGACGGCGCGGACCGCCTCGCTGCCCATCCGCCCGCGGGCGCCCAGTACGCCGACCTTGATCGGGGCTGGCGAGTTCACCTTGTCGACCGCCTTTCCACAGCGCTTGTACCTGCGGTGATTCTGCAAGACCTGGCTCAGAGCCCGTCGGGCAGGTCCTCGACGGCGCCGTAGGGACCGACGACCGCGGTGGTCAGCGGGCGTTGCAGCAGCTCGGCCGCCAGCTCCGCGACGTCCTGCGCGGTGACGGCGTCGATGCGCTCAAGCGTCTGCGCCACGCTCAGGTGCCGCCCGTAGTTCAGCTCGCTCTTGCCGATGCGGGTCATCCGCGAGGCGGTGTCCTCCAGCCCCAGCACCAGACCGCCCCGGAGCTGGCCGCGCCCGCGCGCCACCTCGTCCTCGGTCAACCCGTCCGCGGCGACCCCGGCCAGCACCCCGCGCACCACCGCGGCGACCTCGCCGAGGCGGTCCGGCGTGCAGCCGGCGTAGACGGAGAAGGTGCCGGTGTCGGCGTAGGCCGTCGTCGAGGAGTAAACCGAGTAGGCCAGCCCGCGCTTCTCCCTGATCTCCTGGAACAGCCGCGAGCTCATCCCGCCGCCCAGCGCGGCGTTGAGCACGCCCAGCGCGAAGCGCCGCTCGTCGTGGCGGTCGATGCCCCGGCAGCCGAGCAGCAGGTGGGCCTGCTCGGTGTCGTCCTCGTGCAGCACCAGCGGCCTCTGCCGCGGCAGGCGGGCCCGGCCGGAGCGCGGCGGCGCGGGCGCGGAGTCGCCGTCGAGCCGGTCGCCGATGGCCTTGCGCAGCAACCGCAGGACCCGGGCGTGCTCGATGTTGCCCGCGACGGCGACGACCATCCTGGGCAGCTGGTAGCTGCTGCGGTAGAAGCCGTGCACCCGGGCCCGGCTCATGCTCTCGATGGACTCCTCGGTGCCCAGCACCGACCGGCCCAGCGGGTGGTCGCCGAGCACCGCCTCGGTGAACGTCTCGTGCAGCAGGTCCTCGGGGTCGTCGTCGCGCATGGCGATCTCCTCGAGCACCACGCTGCGCTCGACGTCGACGTCGGCCTTGGCGTTGACCGCGTCGAACACCACGTCGCAGAGCATGTCGACGGCCAGCGGGAGGTCCTCGTCCAGCACGTGCGCGTAGTAGCAGGTGTGCTCTTTGGAGGTGAAGGCGTTCAGCTCGCCGCCGACCGCGTCGATCTCCTGCGCGATCTGCACGGCGGTGCGCTTCGCGGTGCCCTTGAACAGCAGGTGCTCCAGGTAGTGCGCGGCACCGGCCTGCTGCCTGGACTCGTCGCGCGAGCCGACGCCGACCCAGATGCCCATCGATGCCGACCGCGCGCCCGGCACCTGCTCGGTGACGACCCGCAGCCCGCCCGGCAGCACGGTCCGCCGCATCGCCTCTCCGCCACCACCGCGTCCGAGGACGCGCGTCGTACCCGGTCTCTGCAGATGTCCGGCACCTGTCTGCTTCTGCTGCTGCTTCATGGTCCTCGGGTCTCGGGGGCGCGAATGGCCGCGGGCGGCGACGGCGGCGCCGTCCACCACCGGTCGACCACCGCGCGACGGCGGGTCTGCTCGAACGATACGGCCCGCCCCGGGAACCGGGACGGGCCGCATCAGTTCGGCGTGTTCACACGCGGCGTCTTGGCGTCAGATCATCCGCGTGCCGCTCGGAGCGCTGTCAGGCGCCCTGCTCGCTCGTCTCTTCGCTCTCGCCGCCCTTGTCGGCGTTCTCCGCCTCGTCGTCGACGACGACCAGGCTGATCTTGCCGCGGCTGTCGATGTCGGCGATCTCCACGCGCAGCTTGTCGCCGACGTTGACCACGTCCTCGACCTTGCCGATGCGCTTGCCGTTGCCCAGCTTGGAGATGTGCACCAGGCCGTCCTTGCCCGGCAGCAGCGAGACGAACGCGCCGAACGCGGCGGTCTTGACCACCGTGCCCAGGAAGCGCTCGCCGACCTTCGGCAGCTGCGGGTTGGCGATGGCGTTGATCTTGTCGATCGCGGCCTCCGCGGACGGGCCGTCGGCGGCGCCGACGTAGATGGTGCCGTCGTCCTCGATGGTGATCTCGGCGCCGGTCTCCTCGGTGATCGAGTTGATCATCTTGCCCTTCGGGCCGATGACCTCGCCGATCTTGTCCACCGGGATGCTGATCGAGGTCACCCGCGGGGCGTGCGGGCTCATCTCGTCGGGCTTGCCGATCGCCTCGGCCATCACCTCGAGGATGGTGAACCGGGCGTCGCGCGCCTGGCCCAGCGCCTGCGCCAGCACCTCGGACGGGATGCCGTCCAGCTTGGTGTCCAGCTGCAGCGCCGTCACGAACTCCTTGGTGCCCGCGACCTTGAAGTCCATGTCGCCGAAAGCGTCCTCGGCACCGAGGATGTCGGTCAGCGCCACGTAGTGGGTCTTGCCGTCGATCTCGTCGGAGACCAGGCCCATCGCGATGCCCGCCACCGGCGCCTTCAGCGGCACACCGGCGTTGAGCAGCGACAGCGTCGATGCGCAGACCGAGCCCATCGAGGTCGAGCCGTTGGAGCCCAGCGCCTCGGAGACCTGACGCAGCGCGTACGGGAACTCCTCGCGCGTGGGCAGCACCGGGATCAGCGCGCGCTCGGCCAGCGCGCCGTGGCCGATCTCGCGCCGCTTCGGGCTGCCGACCCGGCCGGTCTCACCGGTCGAGTACGGCGGGAAGTTGTAGTGGTGCATGTAGCGCTTCGTCGTCTCCGGGGACAACGAGTCGATGGTCTGCTCCAGCCGCAGCATGTTCAGCGTGGACACGCCCAGGATCTGGGTCTCGCCGCGCTCGAACAGCGCCGAGCCGTGCGCCCGCGGGATGACCCCGACCTCGGCGGACAGGCTGCGGATGTCGGTCAGGCCGCGGCCGTCGATGCGGACCTGGTCGCGGATGATCCGCTGCCGGACCAGCTTCTTGGTCAGCGAGCGGAACGCGGCGCCGACCTCCTTCTCGCGGCCCTCGAACTGCTCGCCCTCGCCGGTGCCGACCTTCTCCAGGACGGCGGCCTTGATCTCGTCGAGCCGGTTCTCGCGCTCCTGCTTGCTCGCGATCTTGAGCGCCTCGGCCAGCTCGGCGGAGGCGGCCTGCTCGACGGCGGTGAAGGCGTCGTCGGCGTAGGCCGGGAAGACCGGGAACTCCTCGGTGGCCTTGCCCGCTGCCTGCGCGAGCTGCTGCTGGGCCTGGCACAGGGTCCGGATGAACGGCTTGGCGGCCTCCAGACCGGCGGCCACGACCTCCTCGGTCGGCGCCTGCGCACCGGCGGAGACCAGGCCCGCGGTCTTCTCGGTGGCCTCGGCCTCGACCATCATGATCGCGACGTCGTCACCGACGATGCGGCCGGCCACGACCATGTCGAACACCGCGCGCTCGAGCTGCTCGTAGGTGGGGAAGGCCACCCACTGGCCGTCGATCAGCGCCATCCGGGTGCCGCCGACCGGGCCGGAGAACGGCAGGCCGGACAGCTGGGTGGACGCCGACGCGCCGTTGATCGCCAGCACGTCGTAGGGGTCCTGCGGGTCCAGGCTCATCACCGTGACCACGACCTGGACCTCGTTGCGCAGGCCGTCGACGAACGACGGGCGCAGCGGCCGGTCGATCAGCCGGCAGGTCAGGATCGCGTCGGTGGAGGGACGGCCCTCGCGGCGGAAGAACGAGCCGGGGATGCGGCCCGCGGCGTACATCCGCTCCTCGACGTCGACGGTCAGCGGGAAGAAGTCGAAGTGCTCCTTCGGCTGCTTGGAGGCCGTGGTGGCCGAGAGCAGCATGGTGTCGTCGTCGAGGTAGGCGACGACGCTGCCGGCGGCCTGCTTGGCCAGCCGGCCGGTCTCGAATCGGACGGTACGGGTGCCGAAGGCGCCGTTGTCCAGCACCGCGGTCGCTTCGTACACGCCCTCGTCCAGTGACTGCACGTCAGTCAAGTTGGTTTCTCCTCGTCTCCACGAGGCCCACGGCAGCGCATCCGGGTCGTGGTCCGACGAGGCCGGCCATCGATCGAAGCCCTCGGGAACCTCCTGCGAGGTCCGCCCGGGAGCCACTACCGAGGACCGGCGGACGCTTGCCCGCTGTCACCGTGAGCTCTCTGCAGTTCTGCGGGCGGCGGCGCCGCCCCCTCTTCATGCACCGAGGGGAGCGGCCGACCGGCCACTCCCCTCGGCGTCTGTCAACGACGCAGACCGAGTCGCTGGATCAGCGAACGGTAGCGCTCGATGTCCACCTTCGTCAGGTAGTTCAGCAGCCGGCGACGGCGGCCGACCATCAGCAGCAGGCCACGACGCGAGTGGTGGTCGTGCTTGTGCTGCTTGAGGTGCTCGGTGAGACCGATGATGCGCTTGGTCAGCAGGGCCACCTGCGCCTCGGCCGAGCCGGTGTCGCTGTCGTGCAGGCCGTACTCGGCCAGGATCTGCTTCTTCTCCGCAGTGGACAAAGCCACGAGTTGACTCCTATTTGCGTCCCGTGGTCACAACGACCGGCGCCCGCCCCGCCTGGGGGCCGCGCCGGGGATCGGTCCGGGTCGCTTCGCGTGCACCGCGAACTCCCGGCCGGGCTCGGCCGCCACGGACTGCAGCCCGAGCCACGCTCCACGATATCAGGCAGACGGGTTACTCCCCGGTCGCCCCGGCGTACGGCGCGTCAGGGCCACCCTGCGCACCGGCGTGTAGACCGGGCCGCCTTCGCCCTGGTCACTGCGGACCAGGGTCACCTCGCCGAGCTCCCACCAGGGCCCGGCGTAGCCGTCGAGCAGACCCCGCAACCGGCCTCCCCGCGGCCGGCCCGCCGCCCACCGGGCGACCGTCATGTGCCCCTGGTAGTCGTGCGGGTCGGCCCCGGCCGCGCGCACCAGCGCCCGGATCGTGGCCTCGTCCGAGGCGTCCTCGGGTTCGGTGCCGACCCACAGCACGCCGCGGAAGGAACCGCCCGCGGCCAGCCGCAGGCGCGGCGGGCCGGGATGCCGCTCGCGCACGGCGGCGACCTTGCGTTCCAGGCGCGCGCCGAGCCTGCCGGGGTCGGCGTCGTCGCCGTGGAAGCACAGCGTCAGGTGCCACCGGGCGGAAGGGATGAACCGGAACTTGCGGAGCCCCTCGGTGGCGTCGGCCAGCCGGTCCTCGGGCAGCGAGTCCAGCGCCGCCGAGAGGTGGCGGACCGCCTCCTCCGACGGCCGCAGCGCGGTGAACAGGCGCATGGCCGGACCCTAGTACCCGCCCGCCCCGCGAGCACCCGGTCGGGCGAGAACGCCTGCAGAGCCTGCATTTGATCATTGAAGCGGCGAAGCCGCTTGCCCCCGACCGGCACCGCCACGCGAAGTGAGCCCGGAGGGTTCCCGGTCAGGTCAGGTCGCCGTTGGCCGCGCGTCGCAGCAGGCCGGCCAGGGCCGGGTAGTGCCCGTCGATCATCGACGCGGCGGCCTCCAGCTCGCTGGGGCGCGCGACCTCGCGCAGCACCGGCCACGCCGTCTCCTCGCCCGCGGCCTGCATGACCGGCAGGTTGTCCCGGCCGACCGACGGCTGCGAGTTGCGGACGTCCTCCAGCGCGTGCTTCATCGCCTCCGAGTCGCCCGCGGCCACGCCCGGGATGAGCACCTTGCGTTCGAGCATGACCAGCCGCGCCAGCACCTGCGGGTTGCCGATCTTGGCCCGCCGCCCGCTCATGACCTGGCTGAGCATGGGAGCGCTGATGCCGAGCACGTCGGCGAGCTGGGCCTGGGAGATCCGGAAAGCGACCACCAGCCTGCGCACCCGGTCACCCAATGGCTCGCCGTACCACTGGCGCTGCAGTGCCAGGTTCCGCTGGACGCTTTTCTGTTCCTCCACCTTCGCTCCCCCGGTGCCACCGTTGATCACGCCGCCCGACGCCTGGCGTGGTACCGGCCTGAATCCTGCCAGGTCACGCTCCCCCCGCGGGGAGTTATCGGAAAACGCTTCGCGTGCGGCCCCGCCGTTGCGCTCAGCAGGCTGCTCCGAACGGGTCATCCGAGTCGGCTCCGTCACACGTCCGCCCGCAGGATCTCGCGTACCTCGTCGACGTCGCGGTGCATCTGCTCGATCAGCGCGTCCGCCGAGTCGAACCGCACCTGGCCGCGCAGCCGCCGCACGAAGTCCAGGTCGACCTGCTCGCCGTAGAAGTCGGCGTCGATGTCGAGCACGAACGCCTCGACGGTGCGCTCGGTGCCGGAGAAGGTCGGGTTGCTGCCCACCGACACCGCCGCGGGCAGCGCGGGCCCCGGCTCGGCTGCGCCGCGGAGCCGGTGGGTGAACCAGCAGGCGTAGATGCCGTCGGCGGGGATCGCGGCGTAAGCGGGCGTGTTCAGGTTCGCCGTGGGGAAGCCGAGTTCCTTGCCGCCGCGTCCCGCGCCGCGCACGACGATGCCCTCCAGGCGGTGGTACCTGCCGAGAGCGGACGCGGCGGCGACGACGTCACCGGCGTCGATGCACGAGCGGATGTAGGTGGAGGAGAAGGTCACCGAGCCGTCGTCACCGTCGCGCTCGGCGGGGCCGGTCAGCAGGGCGTCGGTCTCCACCTCGAAGCCGAACCGCTCGCCGAGCTGCTCCAGCGCGGTGATGTCGCCGGCCGCCTTGTGCCCGAAGCGGAAGTTCTCGCCGACCACGACCACCGCCGCGTGCAGGCGCTCGACGAGCACCTCGTGCACGAACTGGTCGGCCGGGATCCGGGAGACCTCCTGAGTGAACGGCAGCACGCAGAAGACGTCGACCCCGAGCTGCTCGGCGAGTTCGGCGCGCCTGCGCAGGGTGGTGAGCTGGGCCGGGTGGCTGCCCGGGCGCACGACCTCCGCCGGGTGCGGGTCGAAGGTCATCAGCACGCACGGCAGACCGCGCCGTCGGGCGCGCTGGACCGCGTGGGTGATGAGCTGCTGGTGGCCGCGATGTATCCCATCGAAGACCCCGATGGTGACCACGCACCGACCCCAGCCGCCGGGAAGCTGCTCCAAACCGCGCCATCGCTGCACGGCCCGCAAGCCTACTGCCGCCACTCCGGTCGGTTGCCATGCCACCGGGTGAGTACCGGCGGCACGGCGTTCCCGGCGCCTCAAGACGTGTAGTCGCCGAAGGGGACGGCCCTGAGGACCGCGCCCTCGCACACGTTCATCTTCGAGTCCTCGCCGCGGTTGACGGGGATCTCGACGGCGTCCCCGCCCGCCGGCGGCGTGACCGACACCGCGCCGGGCGTGTCGCAACCGGGCGTCGAGGTCCACGACATGCGGAAGGTGGCCAGGTCGCCGACCGCGTCCAGCACCATCGGCCGGACCACGCCGTGCCCGTCGTCGGGGACCTGCTCGACGACGACCGGCAGCCGGTCACCGCCCTCCGAACCGCGCATCAACTCGACGGCCGCGCGGCCGTCCAGCACGCACGGGGTCATGTTCTGGCTGGTCTTGGTCACGCCGACGCTCCCGGAGCCGGCGAACTCGCCCGGCTGCTCGTGGCTGTTGAACGTGGCTTCCAGATCACCGGCGAGACAGGGGCGCAAGTCGTCGCCGGCCGGCATGCCGGCCGACTCCGCGGCGACCTGCTGGTTCCGGACCGGCTGCTGGTCCTCGATCACCTGGCCGGAGGCGTCCGGCCCCGCACCGCCCGCCGCGCATCCGCTGAGCGCCAGGCCCGCCGCCACCGCAACCGCCGTGCCCACGATCCGCTTGCGCATGAAGAACTCCTCGAACGTCCACTGCAGAACTGATCTCTGGACGTTCCGGGAGCGAAGGGGTTCCGGTGGGGTGAACTCAGTCACACCCGTTCGGCCGCAGGAAAGCCTCGCGCGCCGTCGGCGGAGGGCCGCCCGGGTCAGCCCGCCGGAGCGAGCACCAGCACCGGTTTGGCCCCTGGGACCCTGGTCGCGCACCAGGGCGATCGCCCGGCCGTCCGGGTCGAACACGCCGTAGGTGCCCTTCAGCCCGGCCGCCGGGACCGCCTGCCCGTGCGCGAGCGCCCGCGCCGCGGCGGTGTCCACATCGGTCCGCCGGAACGCGGCCTCCACCGCGCGGTCCAGGTCCATGGACAGCCCCGGCTCCTCCTCCAGCGCGTCGAGGGTGCGCGCGGTGGCCAGCCCGAACGGGCCGACCCTGGTGCGCCGCAGCGCGGCGAGGTGGCCGCCGACGCCGAGACCGGCGCCCAGGTCGCGTGCGAGGGCGCGCACGTAGGTGCCCGACGAGCACTCGACGAGCACGTCCAGCTCGGTCGCCGCCTCGGCCCGGCGCAGCGCGAGCACGTCGAAGCGCGACACCGTGACCGGGCGCGCCGCGAGCTCGACCTGCTCCCCGGACCGCGCGATCTCGTACGCGCGGCGGCCGTTGACCTTGACAGCGCTGACCGAGCTGGGGACCTGCTGGAGCTCGCCGGTCAGCTCCGCGACACCGGCGCGGACCGCGTCCTCGGCGACCTCGGACGCGTCGGCCTCCGACAGCACCTCGCCCTCGGCGTCGTCGGTGGTCGTCGCCGCGCCGAGGCGGATGGTGGCCAGGTACGCCTTGGTGTCCATGGCCAGGTGGCCCAGCAGCTTCGTCGCGCGTTCCAGCCCCAGCACGAGCACCCCGGTCGCCATCGGGTCCAGCGTCCCGGCGTGGCCGACCTTGCGGGTGCCCATGATCCGCCGCACGCGGGCGACGACGTCGTGGGAGGTCATCCCCGCGGGCTTGTCGACCACGAGGAGGCCGGGCGGGACGGGCGGACGATTCCGACGGGAACGCTCAGACACGGCCGCCCATCATCCCCGACCCGTCACCGCCCCACGCATCCGGCCGCCGATAAGGTGAACGCCGGTTCGACGGCAGGTGGCGCGGGAGGTGGCGCGGTGGCGTTCCGGGAGATCCGGCGGTTCGGCGACCCGGTGCTGCGCACCCCCGCCGAGCCGGTCACGGTGTTCGACGACCGGCTGCGCTCGGTCGTGGCCGACCTGCTCGACACCGTCGACGCGCCCGGCCACGCCGGGCTGGCCGCCCCGCAGATCGGCGTGGGCATCCGCGCGTTCAGCTACAACGTCGACGGCGAGATCGGCTACGTGGTCAACCCGGAGGTCGTGGAGCTGTCGGAGGAGCAGCAGGAGGGCCCCGAGGGCTGCCTGTCGGTTCCGGAGCTGTGGTTCGACACCCCCCGGGCGCGGCACGCCGTGGTCCGCGGGGTCGACGCCGACAACGAGCCGGTCACGGTCTCCGGCAGCGGCCTGATGGCGCGCTGCCTCCAGCACGAGACCGACCACCTCGACGGGATGATCTACGTCCAGCGCCTCGCCCCGGACCGGCGGCGCGACGCGCTGCGCCGGATCCGGGAGACCGACTGGTTCTGGCAGCGCTGAGGTCCCGCGCCCGGGCTGTCGACGCGGGCGCGCGAGTGCTACGCCGAGGCACCGACCGGCGCGGTACCGGTGACCGCCCAGCGGCCGGAACGGGCCCGGAGCAGCAGCGTGACCAGCCGCAGCAGCATGAACAGGCTCAGCCCGGTCCAGATGCCGGCCAGGCCCCAGTCGAAGGCCAGCGCCAGCCAGATCATCGGCAGGTAGCCGACAGCGGCGCTCAGCATCGTCGCGGTCCGCAGGTACGCGGCGTCGCCCGCCCCGAGGAACACGCCGTCCAGCGCGAAGACGACACCCGCGACCGGCTGCAACGCCACGAAGAACCACCACGCGTGCCCGACCGTGGCCAGCACCGCTTCGTCGCTGGTGAACAACGCGGGCAGGATCCCGGACAGGGCGGCGAACACCACGCCGAGCACCACGCCGAAGCCCAGGCCGTACCAGCTCACCTGCCGGGCGATGCCCTCGGCCCTGGCCTTCGAGCCCGCGCCGAGCGCGGCCCCGACCAGCGACTGCGCGGCGATCGCCAGCGAGTCCAGCACCAGCGACAGGAACATCCACAGCTGCCACACCACCTGGTGGGCGGCCGCGCTCTCGGCACCGGTCCGCGCCGCGACCGAGGTCGCCGACAGGAAGCACACCTGGAAGGCGGCAGTGCGCAGCACGAGGTCGCGGCCCATGCCGAGCTGGGCGCGCATCGTGGGCAGGTGCGGGCGCAGCTCCACCCGCTCGACCACCAGGGCGCGCACGAACAGCGCGGCGGCGACGCTCTGGCCCACGAGGTTCGCGACGGCCGAGCCCTCCAGCCCCCACCCCAGCGGGTACACCATCAGCGGGCACAGGACGGCGGAGATCCCGTTGCCGACCAGCACGATCCGCAGCGGTCGCGCGGTGTCCTGCACACCGCGCATCCAGCCGTTGCCCGCCATGGTGATCAGCACCATCGGCGCACCGAGCAGCGCGATGCGCAGCCACCGCGCGGCGGCGTCGGCGATCTCGCCCGGCCCGGCCAGCAACTCCGCGACGGGCACCGCGAACAGTTGCGCGAGCAGCAGGAGCGCCACGCCGATGCCCACCGCGAGCCAGGTCGCCTGTACGCCCTCGGTCACGGCGTCCTGCCTGCGGCCCGCGCCGTGCAGGCGCGCGGTGCGCGCGGTCGTGCCGTAGGAGAGGAAGGTCAGCTGGCTGGAGACCAGCGTGAACAGCGTGCCGCCGAGCGCCAGCCCGGCCAGCGGGACGGCACCGAGGTGGCCGATCACCGCCGTGTCGACCAGCACGTACAGCGGCTCGGCGGCCAGCACGCCGAGCGCTGGGACGGCGAGTGCCAGCAAGCGCCGCAACGGCACCCGTTCCCCGCGATCGGACACGCTGTCTCCCTGTAAGCTACGAATGGCTGTTTCGCCCCTGACACTGTCCTCGTGCAGGGTACCGGTAAGGAGCGCCTGTGGACAACGCTGATTACACCGCCATCGCGCTCCGGCTCGCCAACGCCGACCTCTCCAGCCTCGACGACCTGCGGGCGGCCCTGCACGACGAGCCGTGGTGGGCCGACCGCCTGCACGAACACGACCTGGACGTGCTGCGCGAGGTCGCCGCCGGCATCCGCCGCGCGCTGGACGCGATGGTCGCCGGCGACCCCGACGCGGTGCTCGCCGAGACGAACCGGCTGCTCGAGGCACATCCGCCAAGGCCGCGGCTGTCTGGCCACGGCGGTGAGCACGACGTGCCCAACTGGCACGTGCACGTGGCGGGGCCCGACGCTCCCCCGGCGACCGAGGTCGCCGCGGCGGCGGCGTGGGGGCTAGCCCAGGGCGTCGTCGACCACGGCACCCGGCGCTGGGGCCGCTGCGGAGCGTCCGGCTGCGGCACGTACTTCCTGGACACCTCGACGAACCAGGCCAAGCGCTTCTGCTCCGCGCGCTGCGCCAACCGCGTGCACGTCGCCGCCTTCCGCGCCCGCCAGCGCACCTAGCAGCGGTGGTCTTCCGGGTCGCTGCGGCGGCCCGGAAGACTCCCGAGTCGGGCAGGCGCACAACACTCGGGAGGCGCACGGGCGGACGGCGTCGGTCAGCCGAGCAGCGGGGCCTCGTCGAGGGCCTTGCGCAGGGCGGCCAGGACGTCCCCGGCCTCGCCGTCGGCGGTGAAGCCGGAAGCCAGGCGGTGACCGCCGCCCCCGCACGCCGTCGCCGCGCGGCCGACGTCGACCCTGCTGTCCGCCCGCAACGACACCGACCAGCGCCCGGGCGCGGTCTCCTTCAGCACGGCCGCAACCTCGGCCTCGCTGGTGGTCCGCACGACGTCGATGACGCTGTCGATCTCCTCGCTGCCCAGCCCGTCGGAGTCCGCCAGCCGCACCGTGGTGTGCACCAGCCCGAGCCCGCGAGCGGCCGACGGCTCCAGCTGGGCCGCGCCGAGCACGCCGGAGAGCATGCCCATCCAGCGGAACGGATGGGTGTCGAGCAGCGGCCGGGTGGTGGCCTCCGGGTCCACGCCCGCCTCCAGCAGCCGGGCCGCCATGCGGTGGGTCGCGGCACTGGCGTGCCGGAACGAACGGGTGTCGGTGACCAGGCCGGCGTAGAGGCAGCGCGCGGTCGGCAGGTCGAGCTCCACGCCCATCTCGTCCAGCAGCCGCAGCACGATCAGCACCGTCGCCTCGGCCCGCTCGTCGATCAGGTGATGGGTGCCGTAGCGGGTGTTGGCCACGTGGTGGTCGATGACCAGCACGTCACCGCCCGCGGCGATCGTCGCGCCCACCCGGTCCGACAGCGGTCCGAGCCGTTGCAGGCTGCCGGTGTCGCACACGACCAGCGTCGGCGGCACCTCCGGCACCTCCGTGGCGGGAACCACGAGCCCGTCGGCGTCGAGACTGCGCAGCGACACCGGCGGCTCGCCAGGCCAGCCGAACGACACGCGCACCGAGGCGCCCCGCCGCCGCAGCGCCCGGCCCAGCGCGAGCGCGCTGCCCAGCGCGTCGGCGTCCGGGTTGACGTGGGCGAACAGCGTCACGTCCGTAGCCTCGGACAGCAGCCTGGCGGCGTCTGACACCGCCGACGCGCTCTCGCTCGGCGCGGTAGGGCTGTGGCCGCTCACCGGTTCACCTCCATGCCGGGCGCGCCGGCCCGGCTCGTGCGGGCGCCGCGCGCCCGCCGCACGCGGATGGCCGCGACGCCCGTTCGGGGACGTCGCGACCCAACGCACCCGATGCCGCGTCCGGACTCAACCACTCTGTGGCCCACGCCGCACGTCGGCGTCGCTTCGGGCCTCGGCGTCGGCACCGTCGGTGTCGTCGTCGTCATCTTCGGTGTCGACGCGGTACGGGTCGGCGTCGCCGGCGTGCTCGGCGGTCGAGGCCAGCCGCGCGACCTCGGCGTCGGCCTCGCGGGCCTGCGCAAGCAGCTCGTCGAGGCGCCGCGCGTCGTCGGGCACGGTGTCGGCGACGAAGGTCAGGGTCGGGGTGAAGCGCACCCCGGTCTGCTGCCCGACCCTCGACCGCAGCACACCGGTGGCGCTGGCCAGCGCGGCGGCCGTCGAGGCGTGGTCGGCGTCGTCGCCGAACACGGTGTAGTAGACAGTGGCGTCCCGCAGGTCCGGGGTCACCCGGGCGTCGGTGATCGTCACCATCGCCAGTCTCGGGTCCTTGACCTCGTACTCCAGCCCCGATGCCACGATCTGGGCGATGCGTTTGGCGAGTCTGCGGGCGCGTGCCGTGTCGGCCACGGCGCACCTCCTTCGGGGAATCGGAGCCTCGGGGGGAGAAGCTCCGGGTCAGTCGTCCTGCGGCCCGACCATGCGGTGGCGGGCCGAGAGGAGCTCGAGCTCGGGGCGCCCGGCGACCGTGCGCTCGCAGGCGTCCAGCACCTCGCGCGCGTGCGCGGCATCGCTGGACACCGTGGCCACCCCGATGAGAGCCCGGCGATGCAGGTTCTGGTCACCCGCCTCGGCGACCGCGACCTCGAAGCGGCGTCGCAGCTCGGCCACCACGGGCCGCACGACGGAGCGCTTCTGCTTCAGGGAGCGGACGTCACCGAGCAACACGTCCAGCTCCAGGACAGCGACGTACATGGGCGTTTTCCTCGCTGTGGGGATCGAGTGACCCCGGGGGCCGCGACCGCGGCCCCCGGGGCTCCCACTCAGGCGCGGGGCTTCTCGCGCATCTCGTAGGTCTCGATGATGTCGTCGACCTTGATGTCGCTGTACGACAGGGTCAGACCGCACTCGAAACCGTCGCGGACCTCGGTCGCGTCGTCCTTGAACCGCTTCAGCGACGTGACCGTGAGGTTCTCGGAGATAACGACGTTGTCCCGCAGCAGACGCGCCTTGGCGTTGCGCCGCATGATGCCGTCGGTGACCATGCAACCCGCGATGGTGCCGACCTTGGAGGACTTGAAGACCTCGCGGACCTCCGCCCGGCCGAGCTCGACCTCCTCGTACTCGGGCTTGAGCATGCCCTTGAGGGCCTGCTCGATGTCCTCGATCGCGCGGTAGATGACCGAGTAGTACCGGATCTCCACGCCCTCGCGGTTGGCCACCTCGGCCGCCTTGCCCTCGGCCCGGACGTTGAAGCCCAGGACGATGGTGTTCTCGGCGGTGGCGAGGTTGATGTCGCTCTCGTTGATGCCGCCGACGCCGCGGTGGATGACCCGCAGCTCGACCTCTTCACCGACCTCGATCTTGGTCAGGGACTCCTCGAGCGCCTCGACGGTACCCGAGTTGTCACCCTTGATGATCAGGTTGAGCTGGTTGGTCTCCTTGAGCACCTTGTCCAGGTCCTCGAGGCTGACCCGCTTGCGCTTGGCCGCGTTCTGGGCCTCGCGGATGCGGGCACCCCGCCGGTCGGCGATCTGCCGGGCGACCCGGTCCTCGTCGACCACCAGGAAGGTGTCACCGGCACCGGGCACCGACGTGAAGCCGATGACCTGGACCGGACGGGACGGCAGCGCCTCGGTGACGTCCTCGTCGTGCTCGTTGATCATCCGGCGGACGCGCCCGAAGGCGTTGCCCGCGACCACCGAGTCGCCGACCCGCAGCGTGCCGCGCTGCACCAGCACGGTCGCCACCGGACCGCGGCCGCGGTCGAGGTGCGCCTCGATCGCGACGCCCTGGGCCTCCATGCTCGGGTTGGCCCGCAGGTCCAGGGTGGCGTCCGCGGTGAGCAGGATCGCCTCCAGCAGGGACTCGATGTTGGTGCCCTGCCGCGCCGAGATGTCGACGAACATCGTCTCGCCGCCGTACTCCTCGGCGACCAGGTTGTACTCGGTCAGCTGCTGGCGGACCTTGGCCGGGTTCGCGCCCTCGACGTCGATCTTGTTGACCGCGACCACGATCGGCACCCCGGCGGCCTGGGCGTGGTTGAGCGCCTCCACCGTCTGCGGCATGACGCCGTCGTCGGCGGCCACGACCAGCACCGCGATGTCGGTCGACTTCGCACCACGGGCACGCATGGCGGTGAACGCCTCGTGACCAGGGGTGTCGATGAAGGTGATCGGCCGCTCGTTGCCCTCCAGCTCGGTGATGACCTGGTAGGCACCGATGTGCTGGGTGATGCCGCCGGCCTCGCCCGCCTGGACGTTGGCCTTGCGGATGGTGTCCAGCAGGCGCGTCTTGCCGTGGTCGACGTGACCCATGACGGTCACCACCGGCGGCCGCGACATGAGCTCCTCGTCGGAGGAACCCGGGTCGCCGAAGCTGATGTCGAACGACTCCAGCAGCTCCCGGTCCTCGTCCTCCGGGCTGACCATCTCGACCTTGTAGTTCATCTCGCTGCCGAGCAGCTCGAGGATCTCGTCGGAGACGGACTGGGTCGCGGTGACCATCTCGCCGAGGTGGAACATCGCCTGCACCAGCGAGGCCGGGTTGGCGTTGATCTTCTCGGCGAAGTCGGTCAGCGAGGCACCGCGGCGCAGGCGAACCGACTCGCCGTTGCCGCGCGGCAGCCGGACGCCGCCGACCGACGGCGCCTGCATGTTGTCCATGTACTCCTGGCGCTTCTGCCGCTTGGACTTGCGGCCACGACGCGCCGGACCACCCGGACGGCCGAAAGCACCTGCCGCGCCGCCGCGGCCACCGGGACCGCCCGGACGGCCACCGCCGCCGGGACGACCGCGGAAACCGCCGCCCGCGGGAGCACCGGTACCGGCACCGGCACCGGGGCCGCCGCCACCGCGGAAGCCGCCGCCACCGCCACCGGGACGACCGCCGCCGCCACCGCCGCCGGGACGGCCACCGCCGCCACCGCCGGGACCACCGCGACCGCCGCCGCGGCCACCGCCGGGTCCGCCACCGGAGCGGGCCGGACGCGACGGCATCATGCCCGGGTTCGGGCGCGGGGGCATCATGCCCGGGTTCGGCCTGTTGCCGCCTCCGCCGCCTTCACCGCGCGGGGCGCGGTCGCCGCCGGCCGGAGCGGTGCCGGCACCCTGGCCGCCGCCGCCCTGCCGGTCGGGACGCCCGCCCTGCGGGCCGCCGCGGCCGGGACCCTGACCGCCCTGGCGCTGGCCGCCGCCGGGACCCGGGCGCGGCGGACGCTGCGCCGGGGCGCCGCTGCCGACGCCGAACGGGTTGTTGCCGACGCGCGGCGAGCGCGGGCCGGGCTTGGGCGACTGCGGCTTGGGCGGCACGACACCGGCGTCGGCGTCGCCACCACCGCGGGGGCCGGGCTTGGGACCCGGCTTCGGGCCGGGCTTGGGACCGCCGGGCTTGGGACCGGACCGCTCGGAGCGCGGCTGCTCGGAGCGCGGCTGCTCGGAGCGCGGCTGCTCCGAACGAGGCTGCTCCGAACGAGGCTGCGCGGGCGCGTCGGCCTTGGCCGCCGGGGCCGGAGCCTCCTCGAACGGCTTGGTCTCGGGCGCGGGCGCCTTGGGACCCGGCTTCGGTCCCGGCTTGGGACCGGGCTTCGGGCGCTCGCCCGACGGCGTCTCCGTGCGCGGACCCGGCTTCGGGCCGGGCTTGGGCGCCTGCGCCTCGGTGCGGCCGGAGGACTCCGGCGGGCGGGGCGGCGCGGGCTTGGCGCCACCGGCGCGGCCGTTGGAGTCGCCGCCGCCCTTCTTGCCGCCGGACTTCGGGAACGCGTCCCGGAGCCTGCGCGCCACCGGCGCCTCCACCGTGGAGGACGCGGACTTGACGTACTCGCCCTGTTCGGCGAGCTTGTTGAGAACTTCCTTGCTTGTCACGCCGAGCTCTTTGGCGAGCTCGTGTACGCGGGCCTTGCCTGCCACTGCTCTCCTCATCTGGTGAGGCCGGGCGGCAGTCCCGCTCGACCTCGTCCTATCGCCGATGCGCGTTCATGGCTTCAGCTTCACGGCTGATTCATGACGGGTCGACCTGCTTCCTACGATGCCTGGCGCGGGAGGTTCCCGCGTCGGTCTGGCCACGAGCCACCTGGTGGCTCCCCAGCGGGCCGGACCGGTTCAACCGCTCCGGGCGCTCGAGATATTCCTGCAGGGCCGAAATGTCGAGTGGACCCGTTACGCGCAGTGCGCGTGGGAACGCCCGACGCCGCTCGGCCTGGCGAAGGCATGCGGCGTCGGGGTGCAGCCACGCTCCCCGGCCCGGAAGCCTCCGCCGTGGGTCCGGGACGGCGGCGGAACCCGCGCGACCACCCTCGGCGACCACTCTCAGCAGCTCGGTGGCCGACGTCCGGACCCGACATCCCACACACGTTCGCACCGGACCGAGGCCTGAGCCCTGGTCAGTGGTGTTGCTTGCGCGGATTGCCGCTCCCTCGCGTCGAGCCAACTGTGATTCTAACCCGCCGCCCTCACTCGGCCGAACCCACGGTCGGCAGGCCGCCCACCGCGGGGTCGAGCCCGGGTGCCTGGCCCGCCGAGGTGGCGGGAGAGCTGGGGTCGGCGTCGCTGCGGATGTCGATCCGCCAGCCGGTCAGCCGGGCCGCCAGCCGGGCGTTCTGGCCCTCCTTGCCGATGGCGAGCGAGAGCTGGAAGTCGGGCACGACCACGCGGGCGGTCTTGGCCCGCTCGTCGACGACCTCGACCGAGACCACCTTGGCGGGCGAGAGCGCGTTGCCCACGAACGTGGCCGGGTCGTCGGAGTAGTCGATGATGTCGATCTTCTCGCCGCCGAGCTCGCTCATCACGTTGCGCACGCGCGCGCCCATCGGGCCGATGCACGCGCCCTTGGCGTTGACGCCGCCGACGGTGGAGCGGACCGCGATCTTGGACCGGTGCCCGGCCTCGCGGGCGACCGCCGGGATCTCCACGGTGCCGTCGGCGATCTCGGGCACCTCCAGCGCGAACAGCCTGCGCACCAGGTTCGGGTGGGTCCGCGAGAGCGTGATCTGCGGGCCCCGGGCGCTGCGCGAGACGCCGACGACGTAGCACTTTATGCGCATGCCGTGCTCGTAGCGCTCCCCCGGCACCTGCTCGGCGGCGGGGATGACGCCCTCGCTGTCGCCGACCTGCACGATCACCATGCCCCGCGAGTTGGCCTTGGCGTCGCGCTGGATGACGCCGCCGAGGATCTCGCCCTCCTTGGTGGAGAACTCGCCGAAGGTGCGCTCGTGCTCGGCGTCGCGCAGCCGCTGGAGGATGACCTGGCGCGCGGTGGTCGCCGCGATCCGGCCGAAGCCCTCCGGGGTGTCGTCCCACTCCTCGGCCACGGTGCCGTCGGCGCCGAGGGTGTGGGCGATGACCCGCACGACACCGGTCTTGCGGTCCACCTCCACCCTGGCGTGGGGCTGGTGCCCCTCGGTGTGGCGGTATGCGGTGAGCAGCGCTGACTCGATGGCTTCCAGGACCGTCTCGAACGGGATGCCCTTGTCGCTCTCGATCGCCCGCAGCGCCGCGATGTCGACGTTCACCTCGACTCCTCCGTGTCTCCCCGGTCGCCCCCGCGCTCGGGGGCGCCGTCCGCAGCCCGCTCCAGCCTGACCAGATCCTCCGCCGGTGGCTGCTGGAATTCCACCTCGACCACTGCGCGCTCGACGTCGCGGTAGGCCAGCGTGCGGATCTCGCCATCTGCCAGCACGACCACGCCCTCATCATCGGCTTCGCCGACCCGGACCACCAAATCGGAGCCGTCGGCCAGCCGCACCCGGACCAGCCGGTAGCGGGCCCGCCGCCAGTGCCGCGGCCTGGTGAGCGGCCGGTCGACCCCCGGCGAGGTCACCTCGAGCGTGTAGGAGCCGGCGAGCACGTGCTCGTGGGCGTCGAGGACCTTCGACACGGCGCGGCTGATCTCGGAGATCTCGTCGAGGCCGACGCCCTCTTCGGCGTCGACGACGACCTTGACCAGCCGGCGGCGCCCGGCCTGCTGCACGTCGAGCTCCTCGAGGTCGAAGCCGGCCGCCGAGACGGCCTCGGCCACGACTGGCTCCAGTCGCGCGGCGACCTCACCGCGCGGCGGGCTGGACACGTTGGCACTCCTCAAAGTCGTTACAGGGTCATTCGGCTGACCCGCAGCGTTGCGGTGC
The DNA here is from genome assembly GCF_000062885.1 of Saccharopolyspora erythraea NRRL 2338. Taxonomy (NCBI): domain Bacteria; kingdom Bacillati; phylum Actinomycetota; class Actinomycetes; order Pseudonocardiales; family Pseudonocardiaceae; genus Saccharopolyspora; species Saccharopolyspora erythraea. The sequence goes on from NC_009142.1 coordinate 6,656,316, forward strand.
GCTGGTGCGCGCGGTCTGCGACGCCGGCCTGCGGCGGCACGCCGACCCGCGACCAGTGCTGCCCGTGCCGGTCGCGGCCGCCCAGCGTATCGCGTCCCGCGTGGCCGAGCCGCGCGCGGCGCGCAGCACCACCCGCCCGCCGACGCGGGCTGGACGGGGATGGCTTTGGCGCGATGCCGGAACCGCCCGGACTCCGCGGTCGCGGGGCCGGTGCGCGAGATCCGGCGTCCGAGCCAAGCAACCCTACATCCGGCCGCGCCGGTGGTCGTCGCGAGGCACCGCGCGGCGCCGAGATCACCGCTGGCAGGATGGTGCGGCGTGGAATCCCCTTCGCGAGCCCGGGACACGTTCGGGCGCCGGTCCGCGCTGCGCCTGTTCGCTCTCGCCCCCGCGGCGGTGGCACTGACCACGGCGTGCACGCCGACCGCGGAGGAACCCGATCCGCTGCTGGCCGCGGCGACCGCGGCCAGGAAGGACGCGGCGCTGGCCGAGGCGGTCGCCCGCGCCCACACCGGCCTGGCGGAGCAGGCGGGGGAGGTCGCCGCCGCCCGCAAGGCCCACGCGCAGGCGCTCCAGCGGGAGATCGACCGGATGAACCCGCCGGACCCGGACAAGCCGCCGTCGGTGCCCGACCCCGGGCCGCAGCGGGCTCCGGCCTCGGCCGAACAGGCGACTGCCGCGCTGGCCGAGTCGCTGCGCTCGGCGAAGGACCGGCTGGGCGGGATGGTGCCCGCGCTGCCGCCGTACCGGGCGGGGCTGGCCGGGTCGATCTCTGCCAGCTGCGCATGCCTGCTGGAGGTGTTGTCGTGACCGAGATGACCGAGGAGGCCGCGCGGGCGCTGCGGTCCGCGCTGGGCGCCGAGCACGCCGCGGTCTGGGTGTACGGGCTGGCCAGCGCCTTCGTCTCCGAGTCCAGGGTCCGCTCCGCGCTGGACGAGGCCATGTCCGCCCACCGGGCGCAGCGGGACGAGGCCGACAAGCTGGTCCGGGACTCCGGGCAGACCCCGCCCGCCGCGCAGCCCGCCTACGACGTGGGCCAGTCGCTCAGCGACCAGACCTCGGCGATCCGGGTGCTGGCCAAGGTCGAGCACGACTGCCAGGTCGGCTGGCGCTCGGTGCTGGAGAACAGCGAGGACCCGGGCCTGCGGCGCACCGCGCTGAACGGGCTCACCACGGCGGCGACCAGGGCGACCCGGTGGCGGCTGACCATCGGCGAGCGGCCGGCGGCGCCCGAGTTCCCAGGTCAGCCCTGACAACCGGCGGGCGCCGGGGCCGAGCGGCTCACTGCGGTGCCTGGTCCTGCGGCCTGCCGAGCTGGAGAGCGTCCCTGGTGACCTCCAGCAGCGCCGGGTCCTTGGCCGGGGTCTTCTTGCCGATGTAGGCCGAGTCGCCGATCACCACCAGCCGGTCCTGCCGCTGCGAGGCGTAGGCGTGGTCGTTGAGGTCGGGGAAGTTCTTCTCGGCCTGCCTGCCGTCCTCGACGAGGTCCTTGATGTTGCCGGTGTTGTTCTTGGTGGTCAGCTCGTCGAGCTCGGTGGCGCTCTGCGGGGTCGGCATCAGGACGGTGACCACCGAGGTCAGCACCTTGTCCCCGTCCGGAAGCGTGGTCGTGTAGAGCGCCCGCGTCAGGTGGTCGCACTCCTGCCGGGCGAAGAACTGCGCGATCCGGGAGGTGGAGATGCTCTTGCAGCCCTGGAAGGCGTCCTCCTTGGTCACCGGTGCGAACTGGTACTTGGTCCGCGGAGCGGTGTCCTGGGCCTGCGGCTCGGGTTCCGAGCCGGGCTTGAGGGCGATCCACAGCAGGCCGGAGATGACGGCGACCGCGCACAACCCGGCAGCGCGCAGCAGCCAGCCCATCGGCGTGACCCCGCCCGCCGGCCGGCGGGTCTCGGCGGCACGCGCGTTGCCCGGCCCGGCGGCCGGTGCGTGCCCCGGAGCCGCCTGCTGGGGCTGCGCCGGATAGGGCTGCTTGGCGGTCGGCTGCGGACCGCGGTGGGGCGGGTTCGACGGGTACTGGCCGTGGTGGGCCTGCGGCATCGGCTGCTGCGCCGTCGGATGCGGCTGCTGGGGCTGGTAGCCGGGGCCGCCGGAGGCGGCGGGATGCGCCTGGCCGACGTGGTGCGGCCCGCTGGAAGCCCCCGGCTGCGGCGTCACGTGAGTCGGTCCGCTGGAGGCCGCCGGGTGCTGCTGGCCGACCTGGTGCGGCCCGCTCGAGGCCCCCGGCTGCGGCGTGACCTGAGTCGGCCCGCTGGAGGCCGCCGGGTGCTGCTGCCCCACCTGGTGCGGCCCGCTCGACGACGCCAGCTGCGGCGTGACCTGAGTCGGCCCGCTGGAAGCGGCCGGGTGCTGCTGCCCCACCTGGTGCGGCCCGCTCGACGACGCCAGCTGCGGCGTGACCTGAGTCGGTCCGCTGGAGGCCGCGGGGTGCTGCTGGCCGACCTGGTGCGGCCCGCTCGAGGCCCCCGGCTGCGGCGTGACCTGAGTCGGCCCGCTGGAGGCCGCGGGGTGCTGCTGGCCCACCTGGTGCGGTCCGCTCGAGGCCGCGGGCTGCTGCGCGCTCGGCTGCGGGAACGCGGGCCGGGTCTTCTCCTCCCCGGCTTCCTCCGGGTCGGGCGGCTCGCTCCGGTTCTCCGGTCGTACCCGCGAGTTGTCGCGCTTCAGCGGCGCGGTCTCGCGCTGTGTGTTGGGGAGCGAGCCCGTCATATCTTCGGGCGCACCATTCGGGTCCGGCACGGGCACCAACCGTAGCGGTTGTGGATATCAGTTCGAAAACGACGTGCGCGGCGACGACGGGCGGTCACCACCGGAGCGCGTTGAGTGCCAGATCCACGTCCTGGTCGGTGTTGTACAGGTGGAACGACAGCCGCGCGCGACCGGCCCGCGCCGAGCAGGCCACCCCGGCCGCGGTGAGCTTGGACACAGCGTCCGGCGCGTCGACCGCGACGATCGCCGAGTCGCCAGGCGGCATGCCCAGTCCCTCGCGCAGCCGGTTGGCCAGTCCGGTGCAGTGCCGGGAGACCTCGGCGAGGTCCAGCCCGGCCAGCCACTCCATCGCCACGGCCCCGCCCACCTGCGAGAACCACGTCGGCGAGAGGTCCAGGGCCCGGGCGTCGCCTGCCAGCCGCAACGGCAGGCCGTAGGTGGTGCTCCACGGGTCCTCCCCCGCGTACCAGTTCGCGTTGCCGGGCCGCAGGGCCGGCGAGTCGGCGCCGAGGGCCAGCCAGGCCGCACCGCGCGGGGCGAGCAGCCACTTGTAGGCGGCGACGACCACCCAGTCGGCCCAGTCCAGGCTCAGCGGCGTCCACCCCGCCGCCTGGGTCGCGTCGAGCAGCACGCGGGCCGGTCCGGCGTTGTCGCGCAACGCGTCGAGATCGACGAACCGGCCGTCGCCGGACTGCACGACGCTGACCGCGACCAGGTCGAACTCCGGCGCGCGGCGGGGGATGTCGGCCAGCTCGACCTCGGTCACGCTGATCCCGCGGTCGTGGTGGGCGGCGAACGGGAACGACACGCTGGTGAACTCGCCCTCGGCGACCAGCACCCGCGCCCCGTCCGGCAGGCCGGCCGCGACCAGGCCGATGAGCTGCGCCGCCGACGCTCCCGCGGCGACCCGCTCGACCGGCACGCCGACCAGCCGGGCGAAGGCCGAGCGCGCGGCCGCGACCGAGCTGTCGAAGTCGCCGGGCCGGTCCAGCCCGGACGCCCACCGCGAGACCGACTCGCCGACCGCGGCGGCGGCCTTCGCGGTCGGGATGCCGATGCTCGCGGTGTTCAGGTAGCCCGGAGGCACGTCGAAGTCCGCGCCGAACGCGTGTCGCATGCCGAGCATCCTCACCGTCCGGCCCCACCTGTGTCGACCTCCCGCCACCGCGCCGGCGGCGCGGTAGATCGGCGACGCCTACCGTGGGGCGCATGCACAGCGAGGAGATCGAGGTCCGGACCGGCTCGGTGGAGGTCGTCTACGACCTCAACGCCGAGTGCGAGCGCTTCCTGGCTTCCGCAGGCGCGCGTGACGGGCTGCTCAACGTCTGGGTGCCGCACGCGACCGCGGGGCTGGCGATCATCGAGACGGGCGCCGGCAGCGACGACGACCTGCTCATGGCACTGCGCGAGCTGCTGCCCGCCGACGGGCGGTGGCGGCACAAGCACGGCTCGCCCGGGCACGGGCGGGACCACGTGCTGCCCGCCGTGGTCCCGCCTTACGCCTCCATCCCGGTGCTCGGGGGCGAGCTGGCGCTGGGCACCTGGCAGTCGGTGTGCCTGGTGGACACCAACGTCGACAACCCCGTCCGCCGCGTCCGCCTGAGCTTCCTACCCGGCTAGGTGCTGGCCCGCCAGGGCCCCAGCCGCGGACGGCGTGGGCTCAGACTCGCACCGCCGCGGGTTCTCAGGCGCAGACCGGCGCTTCCTCCGCGACGGCGACCGGAGCCCGCCGGGACACGCGCAGTTCCGGCACCACCGTCAGGATTCCGACCGCCGCCAGGGCCGCCCCGAGCCACAGCGGTGCGCGCAGGCCGTAGCCGTCGATGGCCAGGCCGCCGCCCCACGAGCCGATGATCACGCCGAGCGTGATGAACGACGAGTGCACCGTGTTGACCAGCGGCCGGGCGTTCCCGGCGCGCTGGACGCGCGTGATCATCGCGGGGTTCATGGTCACCCCGACCAGGCCGATGCCGAGCATCGCCACCACGGCCGGGACGCTGAGGTGGGCCAGCAGCGCGAACGCGGTGAGGAAGCCGAGGTTGAGCACCAGCCCGGCCAGCAGGACGGCGGTCGCGTGGCGGTCGGCGAGCCTGCCGACGGCGGTGTTGCCGACGACCGTCGCGGCGCCGTAAGCGATCAGCAGCAGCGGGACGGTCCCGGTGGCGAAGCCGCTGAGCTCGGTGAGGATCGGCGCGAGGTAGCTGAACGCCGAGAAGGTGGCGCCGATGATGAGCGTGCTCGTCGACAGCGCCAGCCACAGCCGGGGCCTGGTGAAAGCGCCGAGCTCGGCGCGGAAGTCGCCGCCCTCGTCGGCCTGCTCCAGCCTCGGCACGCCGACGGCGGTGCACAGCGCGGCGAGCACCGCCAGCGCGGTGATCGCCCAGAAGGCCGCCCGCCAGCCGTGGCGCTCGCCGACCACGGTCGACAGCGGCAGCCCGAGCAGGGTGCCCAGCATCAGCCCGTTCATGGCCACCGCGACGGCGCGTCCGCGCACCTCCGGTCGCGCGAGCCTGGCGCACAGCGAGATCGCGACGCCGAAGAACGCCGCGGACGCGACTCCGGTGACGACCCGGGCGATCATCATGACGGCGTAGCCGGATGCGGTGGCGGCCATCAGGTTGCCTGCGAGGAACACCGCGAACAGCACCATCAGGGCGGGTTTCGGGCGCATCCGCAGCACCAGTGCGGTCAGCACCGGCCCGCCCAGCGCCATCGCCACGGCGAAGGCGGTGATGAGGTAGCCGACCTGCGGCACGGTGACCGCCAGCCCGGCCGCCACCTGCGGCATCAGGCCGGCCACGACGAACTCGCTGGTCACCATGGCGAAGATGCCCATGGCCAGCACGTACACGGCACGAGGCATCTCAGCGCTCCGTCCTCGGTTCGGGGTTCATCTCGACAACCTTTCTTGACTGATCTGTACAAAATTGCGGCATGCGGAAACCGTCGGCTGCGACCGGCTCGTCAGAGGTTCGAGAGCGTGCCTTCCACGACGTCCAGCAACTCGTCCCGAGCGCGCACCTTGCCCAGCACGCGCAGGCCGTAGTAGGTGCTCTGCACCGACCGCGCCACCTGCTCGGCCGGGCGGTCCGGCGACAGCTCGCCCGTGCGCTGCCCGAGGGCGACCAGGTCGCGGAGGATGCCTTCTAGCCGGTCGAACTCGCGCCGGGCGAACTCGGCGACGGTGTCGGTGCGCCCGGCGGCGTCCACGGCGGCGTTGATCGTCAGGCAGCCCCGGTGGGCCGGGTCCGCGACGTCCAGGCCGATCACCCAGAGCATCAGCTCGCGCAGCCGGTCCTTGACCGGGCCGGGCCTCTCCAGGATCTCCAGCACCGGCGCGAACTCGCGGTCGGCGTAGCGGCGCAGCGCGGCCTCGTAGAGGGCGCGCTTGCTGCCGAAGGCGTTGTAGAGGCTGCCCCGGCCGAGGCCGGTGCACTCGCAGAGGTCCTGGGTCGAGGTGGCCTCGTAGCCCTTCACCCAGAACACCCGCATCGCGGCATCGACGGCGGCGCCCTCGTCGAACTTCCTCGGCCTGCCCACGGGAAGCGATCTTAGACAGTTCTGTACAGATCAGTCAACAAAGGTGGGGTCGGCAGCCCGGTTCCTGACCAGGCGGAGCTGCAGTACCTCCAAGGGAACTACGACACACTGCGCGCGTTCTTCGACACCGCAGCCCGGAACGGCAACGCCGCACTCGCCTGCTTCTCGTTCTGACGGCTCAGGATGCCGGGTTTCCGACGCACCACATCCGGGCTGAGACCCAGCGCGCTGCCGGCCGGCTCGCGCCCTCCAGACGCGACCGCGGGCTGCCGGTGCGCGACCGGCAGCCCGCGGACCGGACCCGAACCCGCGCTACGCGCGGATGGTGCTCACCAGGTGCTCCACCGCGCCGTCGACGGGGACCTCCTCGCGGTCGCCGCTGCGGCGGTCCTTGACCTCCACGACGCCCTTGGCCAGGCCCTTGCCGACGACCAGGATCGTCGGCACGCCGACCAGCTCGGCGTCGGCGAACTTCACGCCCGGCGAGGCGTTGCGGTCGTCCAGCAGCACGCGCACGCCCGCGGCGTCGAGGTCGGCCGCCAGCCGCTCCGCGCCCTCGCGGACCGACTCGTCCTTGCCCGCGATGACCACGTGCACGTCGGCGGGCGCCACCTCGCGCGGCCACACCAGGCCGAGCTCGTCGTGGCTCTGCTCGGCGATCGCCGCGACCATCCGGGAGACGCCGACACCGTAGGAGCCCATGGTGATGCGCTTGGGCTTGCCGTCCTGGCCGAGCGCGTCCAGCGAGAACGCGTCGGCGTACTTGCGGCCGAGCTGGAAGATGTGGCCGATCTCGATGCCCCGCGCGGCGACCAGGGTGCCCTCACCGTCCGGCGAGGGGTCGCCCTCGCGGACCTCGGCGGCCTCGATGGTGCCGTCCGGGGTGAAGTCGCGGCCGACGACCAGGTCCACGACGTGGTGGTCGGGCTTGTCCGCGCCGGTCACCCACGCCGTGCCGGTCACCACGCGCGGGTCGACCAGGTAGCGGATCCCGTTGTCCTGCAGCGCCTTCGGCCCGATGTAGCCCTTGACCAGGAAGGGATTGGCCGCGAAGTCCGACTCCTCCAGCAGCGCCACCTCGGCGGGCTCCAGCGACGCCTCCAGCCGCTTGAGGTCGACCTCGCGGTCGCCGGGCACCGCCACGGCCAGCAGCTCCCACTCCCGTGCACCCGGCTGCCGGGTCTTGACCAGCACGTTCTTCAGGGTGTCGGCGGCGGTGAACTTGCGGTCGCCGTGGGCGTTGAGGAAGTCGACCAGCGTCTCGATGGTCGGGGTGTCGGGGGTGTGGTGGACCTGCGCGGCGGGCTTGTCCTCGATCGGCTCCGGCTCGGGCACCGGGGTCACCACGGCCTCGACGTTGGCGGCGAAGCCCGAGGAGGTGCTGCGGACGAAGGTGTCCTCACCGGTAGGCGCCTCGGCCAGGAACTCCTCCGACGCCGAGCCGCCCATCGCCCCGGAGGTCGCCGCGACGATCACGTAGCGCAGGCCGACGCGGTCGAAGATCCGGATGTAGGCGTCGCGGTGCAGCCGGTAGGAGTTCGTCAGCCCCTCGTCGTCGAGGTCGAAGGAGTAGGAGTCCTTCATCACGAACTCCCGGCCGCGCAGGATGCCCGCGCGCGGGCGCTCCTCGTCCCGGTACTTGGTCTGGATCTGGTAGAGGATGACCGGGTAGTCCTTGTAGGAGCTGTACTCGCCCTTGACCGTGAGCGTGAACAGCTCCTCGTGGGTGGGCCCGAGCAGGTAGTCGCCGCCCTTGCGGTCCTTGAGCCGGAAGAGGTTCGGGCCGTACTCGGTCCAGCGGTTGGTCGCCTCGTAGGGCTCCTTCGGCAGCAGCGCGGGGAAGTGGATCTCCTGCGCGCCGATGGCGTCCATCTCCTGGCGGACGATCTCCTCGATGTTGCGCAGCACTCGCAGGCCCAGCGGCAGCCACGAGTAGATACCCGGCCCGATCCGGCGGACGTAACCGGCGCGGACCAGCAGCCGGTGGCTCGGCACCTCGGCGTCGGCCGGATCCTCGCGCAGGGTACGCAGGAACAACGTCGACATCCTCGTGATCACGGCTGCTCGCTCCTCAGACGGCGTGGTGGTTATCTCCGCAGGGTAGCGAGCCCGGTCCAGCTCATTTCGGTCGGCTGTCGGTGCCCGGGTCCAGCATTGCCGCATGAAGCTCGACATAGTCATGGTCACCTTCGACTGCGCGGACCCGCAGGGGCTCGCGGAGTTCTGGACGCGGGCCCTGGACATGACCGTCGCGTTCGACGCGGGCGAGTTCATGATGCTCTCGCCGAATTCCGGCAACGGCCCCGCGCTGGGGCTCCAGCGGGTACCGGAGCCGCGCACCGGCAAGAACCGCGTGCACATCGACCTGAGCACCGACAATCCGGCGGCCGAGGTGCGCAGGCTGGTGGAGCTGGGCGCGCGGGAGCTCGGCGGTTACGAGGCGCCGGGGATCAGGTGGAGGGTGCTGGCCGACCCCGAGGGCAACGAGTTCTGCGTGGGCATCCACGAGTGAACGCCGTCGGCCCGGGGGTGGCCGCGTCCGCGCGGCCCGGGGATGGCCGGTCCGCGCGGCGGCCACGACCCGGCCTGCCACGGGCACGGCCACCGGCGCCGGGCGGCCGAGGCCACCGGCGCGACGGTCACCGCCGTGCCCGGCGCGGACTGAGCCGATCGGACCCTTGCCGCTTCCACCTGTTCTGCGGTCTCCTCGAAAGGGAGATCGCACTCCAGGGAGGCCGCCGATGACCACCGCCGAACCCGCCGAGACCGGCTCGCTGGCGGAGCTGAACCTGGGGATGCGGCTGGTGCTGCACGGCGCGGTCACGTGGTCGATCGCCCGGCTCGGCGACCCGGTGGCCCGGCTGCTGCACTCGCCGTGGCGGCGCGACCCGTACCCGATCTACCGGCAGCTGCGCGCCAGGGGTCCGCTGGTGCGCAGCAGGCTCGGCGTCTGGGCGGCCAGCACCTACGAGGTGTGCGACGCGGTGCTGCGCGACCGCCGGTTCGGCGTGCGCACCAGCGACGGCTCCTACGGCGACCCGACTGCCGCGGCGGTCGGGCTCCAGCTCTCGCTGCTCGAACTCGACCCTCCCGACCACACCCGGCTGCGCAAGCTCGCCGCGCCGGCTTTCCGGCCGCGCAAGCTGGAGAACTACCGGCAGCGCATCGAGGACACCGCCCACGAGCTGCTCGACCGCGCGCTGGCCAAGGGCGAGTTCGACCTGATCCGCGACTTCGCCACACCGCTGCCGATCCGCGTGATCTGCGAGCTGCTGGGGCTGCCGGAGCTGGGCGCCGAGCGGCTCGCGGTGCACGGCGCGGCGCTGTCCGGCGCGCTCGACGGCATCCGCTCGATCCGGCACCTGCGCCGGATGCGCGCCTCCACGCTGGAGCTCAACGAGCTGTTCGGCGACCTGATCGAGCAGCGCAGGCGCCAGCCGGGTGAGGACATCGTCAGCGACCTGGTCACCGCGCTGGACCAGGACAGGCTCGACAGCACCGAGCTGGTGCAGATGTGCGACCTGCTGCTGGTGGCGGGGTTCGAGACCACCGTCAACCTGATCGGCAACGGCGTGCTGGCGCTGCTGGAGCGCCCCGACCAGTGGCGGCTGCTGTGCGACGACCCGGATCAGGCCGTAGGGGTGGTCGAGGAGACATTGCGCTGGGATCCGCCGGTGCAGACCACGATGCGCGTCGCCCACGAACCGGTCGAGGTCGCGGGCCGGCTGCTGCCCCGCAACTCCGCGGTGCTGCCGATGCTCGGCGCGGCGGGGCGGGACCCGGCGGTGCACTTCGCGCCGGACCGCTTCGACATCACCCGCGGTACCCGGGGCGACCACCTGGCGTTCTCCAGCGGCATCCACTACTGCCTCGGGGCGCCGCTGGCGCGGCTGGAGTCCGAGATCGCCTTCCGCTGCCTGGCCACGCGGGTGCCGGAGCTGCGCAGGTCCGGGGCGCTGGTGCGGCGGCCGACGTCGGTGATCCACGGCCTGTCCGCGCTGCCGGTCGCGGCGTCGAAGGCGACGGCCGGAGGCCGCCGCTGAGCCGGGCCGCTACCCTGGCGCGCTGTGCTCGTCCTGCTTCCCCCTTCCGAGACCAAGGCCGTCGGCGGTGACGGTGGACCGCTGGACCTCGACGCGCTCTCGCACCCGGAGCTCAACCCGGCGCGGCGGGAGCTGATCGACGCGCTGCGCGCGCTGGCCGGCGACGTGCCCGCCAGCCTGGACGCGCTCGGACTGTCGCAGCGGCAGTCCGAGGAGGTGCAGCGCAACGCCGAGCTGCTGCAATCCCCCACCGTGCCCGCACTCGAGCGCTACACCGGCGTGCTCTACGACGCGCTGGACGTCGGCTCGCTGTCGGCGGCCGAGCGCAAGCAGGCCGACTCGCGGCTGGCGGTGGCCTCGGCGCTGTTCGGGCTGGCGCGCGGCACCGACGCGATTCCCGCGTACCGGCTCTCCGGAGGCAGCTCGCTGCCCGGACTGCCCCCGCTGCGCAGCATGTGGCGTCCGGTGCTGGAACCGCTGCTCGCCGACGTCGACGACCTGGTGGTTGACCTGCGCTCCGGCGCCTACGCGACGCTCGCGCGGGTGCCGCACGCGGTGAAGGTGCGGGTGCTGTCGGAGGACCCCGGCGGCAAGCGCAAGGTCGTCAGCCACCACAACAAGGCGCACAAGGGCAAGCTTGCCCGCGCGCTCGCGCAGGCACCGACGGAGCCCGCCGACGTCGACGACCTGCTGGCCGTCGCCGAGGCCGCCGATCTGCGCGTCGAGCGGGAAGCCGAGCGCGAACTCTGCGTCGTGGTCAGCGCCTGAGCTTCGCACGGCGGCGTTCGGGAAAAACCGGTTGCGGCGCAGGCCGGAGGCGGCTTGACTTGCCGCCGGACGTACTCAGATCGAGCCGACCGACGAACGCGCATCGACCGCACCAGGGAGGAGGTCACCGTGGACACGACCGCGACGGAAGCCCGCGCGGGGCAGCTACCGACAGCCGCGCCCAGCCGCACCCGGAACCGACCTCCTGCCGCCCCGCCGCGCTGAACCGCGGTGCTCCGGGCGCGGGACCGCCAGCGAGGAGCACCACGCAGTGCGTGCGCAATACGCATTCGACGAAAACGAGCACGACGACATGCCGCGCATGTCGAAGATCCGGACCAAGCAGCGCAAGAGGTTCGACGAGGAGCAGGCCCGCCGAGGCCGGCTGACCGAGGAGGAGCGCGAACGGCTCGCCGCGCTGCGCGAGGAGCCGGAACCCCGGCCGCTGCCCGGCGACGCGGACCGATGGTCCACATGGGACACCGGCGAACGCGGTCCGCTCCCGCGCCCGGGGTGGGTCGTGACCGAGCTCGCCGCGGTGGACCACGAGCTCGGAATCCTCAAGACCGGCAAGGAAGCCGACGTCCACCTGCTGCGCCGGTCTCTGCCCGGCGGCGGGATGCCGAGCGCCGAGAAGTCCCGCGGCGAGAAGTCCTGCCTGCTGGCGGCCAAGCGCTACCGCCACAGCGACCACCGCATGTTCCACCGCGACGCGGGTTACCTGGAAGGCCGCCGGATGCGCCGTACGCGGGAGAACCGCGCGATGGCGCGCCGCAGCGCGCTCGGCCGCGGGCTGATCGCCGAGCAGTGGGCGGTGGCGGAGTTCCGCGTGTTGTCGGCGCTGTGGAACGCCGGAGCGCCGGTACCGTACCCGGTGCAGCGCGTCGGCACCGAGGTGCTGCTGGAGTTCGTCGGCACCCCGCGGGGCGAGGCCGCGCCCAGGCTCGCGTCGCTGCGCCCGGACCGCGAGCAGCTCACCGACCTGTGGCACCAGCTCGTCGACGCGCTGCTCGCGCTGGCCGAGCAGGGCTACACCCACGGCGACCTGTCGGCCTACAACGTCCTGGTGGAGCCGGAATCCGGCGGCGCGGGCAGGTTGGTGCTCATCGACCTCCCGCAGGCGGTGGACCTGGCGGCCAACCCGCTGGGCGCGACCTACCTGCGGCGTGACGTCGACAACATCACCGGTTGGTTCCGGGATCGCGGCGCGCCAGGGGACCAGGTCGATCCGGACGAACTGTGCACCGCCCTGGCCGAAGCGGCCCGGATGGCTTGAGCGACTGTCTCCGGCCTTTGAAGCGGCGCAGCCGCCGGCGCTGCTGCGCAAGGTGAGTTCGAAGACAACCACTGAGGCGTCCCGGCCGGTGTCACCCCGATCGGTTAGACTCGGGTGCCGCACCGGCCGGGTCCACTCGGGACGACCTCCCGCTCTCCTCGCGACCCGGATTTTTCCCCGGTGCATCCGAAACCCGACCAACGGCGCCTTCGTCGCGCCGGGCCCGTCCTTGCGATCGCACGCGGTCACCGCGAGTCCTCCCCGAGACGTGCCATTTCCCGCGGAGGTTCTTTCGTGCCACCCAGCTCGCCGTCCACGTCCGCGCGCGGCAGCCGCAGGCCCAAGCGCCGCAGGCCGCGCTCGAACGCACCGGCCGCCGCGCCGGCGATGAGCCTGTTCGACCAAGTCGGCGTCACCGCCGTCGACCCGGCCCCGTTCGACTCGCTCGGCCTGCCCGAGCGGCTGGTGCGGGCGCTGGGCGACCTCGGGATGACCGAGGCGTTCCCGATCCAGGCCGCCACCATCCCGGACGCGCTCGGCGGTCGCGACGTGCTCGGCCGCGGCCAGACCGGCTCCGGCAAGACGCTGGCCTTCGGCCTGCCGCTGCTGGCGATGCAGGGCTCCAGCGCGCGGCCGCTGCACCCGCGCGGGCTGGTCCTGGTGCCGACCCGCGAGCTGGCGACCCAGGTCACCGACTCGCTCAAGCCGCTGGCCAAGGCGCTGGGCCTGTACGTGCGCGAGGTCGTCGGCGGCATGTCGTTCAGCAGGCAGGCCGACACCCTGCGCCGCGGTGTCGACGTGCTCGTGGCGACCCCCGGCCGGCTCTCCGACCACGTGCGGCAGGGCACCTGCGTGCTCTCCGAGGTCGAGCGCACCGCGCTGGACGAGGCCGACCAGATGGCCGACATGGGCTTCCTGCCGCAGGTGCGGGAACTGCTCGACCTGGTGCCCGCCGACGGCCAGCGGCTGCTGTTCTCGGCAACCCTCGACGGCGACGTCGACAAGCTGGTGCACGAGTACATGACCGACCCGGTGGTGCACTCGCTGGCGCCCCCGGCGGCCAGCGTGGACAGCATGGACCACCACCAGCTGCTGGTCACGGCCGAGCAGAAGCAGGACGTGCTGGCCCGCATCGGCGCCCGCGAGGGCCGCACGATCATGTTCGTGCGCACCAAGCACCACGCCGACCGGCTGACCCGCAAGCTGCGCGCCGCCGGTGTGCGCGCCGGTGCGCTGCACGGCGGCAAGGCGCAGAACGCACGCTCGCGCATCCTGGAGGAGTTCCGCCAGGGCGGGACCACGACGCTGGTCGCCACCAACGTCGCGGCCCGCGGCATCCACGTCGACGACGTCAGCCTCGTGGTCCACGTCGAGCCGCCCGCCGACCCGAAGGACTACCTGCACCGCGCGGGCCGCACCGCCCGCGCCGGGGCCACCGGCACCGTGGTGACGTTGGTCACCGACGACCAGAAGCGGGCGTTCCGCGCCATGACGGCCAAGGCCGGCGTCGAGGCGACCGCGACGAAGGTGGCCCCGGCCGACGAGGAGCTGGCGCGGCTGACCGGCGCCCGCGAACCCAGCGGTATCGCGGTGACCGAGCCGAAGCGGGGCGAGTCGCCGCGCGGCGGCCGTGGCTCGCGCTCGGGCGCGCCGCGTGGCGGCGAGCGGGGCGAGCGCGGTGGGGCCCGCAACTCCGGTGGACGCGGTGAGCAGCGCGGACGTGGCGAGCGCAGGCCCCAGGGCGAGCGCGGACGCGGCGACTGGAGCGGTGAGCGCACCGGGCGCGGCGACCAGCGCGGACGCGGCGACTGGGGCGGTGGACGCCGCGGCGGCTCCCGCCAGCAGCGTCCGGGGCGGTCCCGCCAGTCGGCGAGCTGATTCCCGGACCGATCCCACACGCAGCGGGCCCCTTCCACCGGAAGGGGCCCGCTTCGCGTCAGCCCCGCGAGCGCGCCGCGGGTGGCGATCGTCTCGTTCGGGGTCGCGCGCGCCGGAGGTAGGTTCCACAGTCGAACCAAGCGCGCCCTTGCCGGCCCGTCGGCTCATGGGATGGATCACACCGGCGCGGAACGCCCGGGGAAGAGGAGGATGCCGGTGGCCGCGAAGTCCACTTTGGACAACGTCAGCGACGCGTTCCTGGAGTTCTGGCGGGAACGGCACCTGTGCACGCTGACGACCGTGCGCCAGGACGGCACTCCGCACGTCGTGCCGGTCGGCGTGACGCTGGACGCGGGCACGGCGACCGCGCGGGTCATCTCCTCCGGCACCTCGCACAAGGTCCGCCAGGTGCGGGCCGCGGGACCGGAAGGCGCCCGGGTCGCGGTCTGCCAGGTCGACGGGCGCCGCTGGTCCACCCTGGAGGGCCGCGCCGTCGTGCGCGACGACCCGGAGTCGGTCGCCGACGCCGAACGCCGCTACGAGCAGCGCTACAAGACACCGCGGCCGAACCCGCGCCGGGTAGTGATCGAGATCTCGGTGACCAAGGTCCTGGGCAACCTCTGACGGCGGCGTGCTGAGGTGGTGTGGTGACTGTGGACCTGGACATGCCGGAGTTCGTCGACGTCGTGGGCATCGGCGCCGACGGGTGGGAGGGGCTCGCGCCCCGGGCCCGGCGCGCGGTGGCCTCGGCGGAGGTCCTGTTCGGCAGCTCGCGGCAACTCGACCTGGTGCCCGAGCCTGCCGGCAGGCGGGTGGCGTGGCCGTCGCCGCTGCTGCCCGCGCTGCCGGGGCTGCTCGCCGAGCACGCCGGGCGCTCGATCTGCGTGCTGGCCAGCGGCGACCCGATGTTCTACGGCATCGGTGCCACGCTGGTGCGCCTGCTCGGCCCGGACCGGCTGCGCGTCCTCCCGCACCCGTCGTCGCTGTCGCTGGCCTGCGCCCGGATGGGCTGGCCGGTGCAGGAGACGGCGGTGGTCAGCCTGGTCGGCAGGCCCGTCGAGCTGCTGCACCCCGCCGTGCAGCCGGACAACCGCGTGCTGGTGCTCAGCGCCGACGGCGCCACCCCGGCCGCCGTGGCCGCGCTGCTCACGGCTCGCGGCTACGGCGCGAGCGAGCTGACGGTGCTGGCGGACCTCGGCGGCGAGCGCGAGGAGCGGATCAGCGGCAGCGCGGCGACGTGGGACCGGCCCGGCACCGGTGCGCTCAACGTGGTCGCGGTGCGGTGCCGGGCGGAGCCGTCGGCCGCGCACCTGCCCCGCGTTCCCGGGCTGCCCGACGACGCCTTCGAGCACGACGGCCAGCTCACCAAGCGCGACGTGCGCGCGAGCACGCTCGCGCGGCTCGCCCCGGCGCCCGGCCAACTGCTGTGGGACGTGGGTGCCGGCGCCGGTAGCATCGCGATCGAGTGGATGCGCGGCGATCCGGCCAACCGGGCCATCGCCGTCGAGCACCGCGAGGACCGGGCGGCGCGGATCGCCAGGAACGCGACCGCGCTCGGCGTCCCGGGCCTGCGGGTCGTCACCGGAGCCGCACCGCGCGCGCTGGCCGGGCTGGAGACGCCCGACGCGATCTTCGTGGGTGGCGGCGCCACCGCACCGGGTGTGCTGGAAACCTGCTGGGACGCGCTCGCGCCCGGCGGGAGGCTGGTGGTCAACGCGGTGACGATGGAGTCGGAGGTGCTGGTGGCCGACCGCTACGGCGCGCTCGGCGGTGAGCTGGTGCGGATCTCGGTGGACCACGCCTCCCCGGTAGGCGGGTTCACCGGCTGGCGCCCGTCGATGCGGGTCACCCAGTGGGCGGTGCGCAAGCCCGCGCAGGACCGGCCCCCAGACCGGGAAGGCGCTTGCGGACAGCGACCGACGACGGAGGAACAGCGATGACGGTGCGTTTCGTTGGAGCGGGCCCCGGTGCGGCCGACCTGATCACCGTGCGGGGCCGCGACGTGATCGCGTCCTCGCCGGTCTGCCTGTACGCGGGGAGCCTGGTGCCCGCCGAGCTGCTGGAGCACTGCCCCGCGGACGCCAGGCTGGTCGACACCGCGAAGCTGACCCTGGACGAGATCCTCGCCGAGATGCTGGCCGCCCACGAGGCCGGGCTCGACGTGGCGCGGCTGCACTCCGGCGACCCCTCGGTCTTCAGCGCGGTCGCCGAGCAGATGCGGCGCCTCGACGCCGCCGGCGTCCCCTACGACGTCGTGCCCGGCGTGCCGGCCTTCGCCGCCGCGGCGGCCGCGCTCAAGCGGGAGTTCACGGTGCCGGGCGTGGGCCAGACCGTGGTGCTCACCCGCACGTCGGCGCGGGCGACGCCGATGCCCGAGGGCGAGGACCTCGCCACGCTTGGCCGGAGCGGCTCGACGATGGTGCTGCACCTTGCGGTGAACCGGATCGAGGAGCTCGTCGAGGAGCTGGTGCCGAACTACGGCCCGGACTGCCCGGTGGCGGTGGTGGCCGCCGCCAGCCGCGCCGACGAGGTGGTGCTGCGCGGCACGCTTTCCGACATCGCCGAGCGCGTGCGCGCCGCGGGCATCGTGCGCACCGCCGTCGTCGTGGTTGGGAAGGTGCTGACCGCGTCGGAGTTCCCCGACAGCCACCTCTACTCGGCGGCGAGGTGCCGCGACTAAGTCCTCTGTGGACATCGAGGCGCCGGAAATCCCTTGCGGCGATTTGTCGCCACGACGGCCGATCGGGTGACGACGGCTTCTAGGCTTCCGGCCTGATTCCCCACCCGGCGAGGGAGGAAGCCACGATGTCTGCCACTGCGCCCGGAATCTGCGGCGTCGGCGCCGTCACCGGCTACGGCCACGGCACGCGACGGCTCTGGGAGGGACTGCTCAGCGGCAAGCCCGCGGCGGCGCTGCACCACGGGTTCGGACACGACGGCGACCAGGCGGCCTGGGTCGTCCGGGTGCCCGAAAGCCCGGGGCCGGAGGCGGGAAGCCGCTTCGCCGCGGCCCTGCACAGCGCGGCCGACGAGGCCGTCGCCGACGCCAGGCGGCGCGGCTGGCAGCCCGGTCCGCGCGTCGGCGTCATCCACGCCGCGGTGCTCGGCGAGGTCGACCAGCGGGAAGCCTTCGAGAGCCGTCAGCGGCCGTGGCGCAAGCGCGACTACCTCGGCCTGATGCCCTCCACGCCGGTGTCGAACTTCATCCAGCGCCACGGCTTCCACGGACCGGCGATGCACGTCTGCGCGATGTGCGCCTCCGGCGCGGCGGCGCTGCTCACCGCCCGGATGTGGCTCGAAGGCGGGCTCGCCGACGACGTCGTGGTCGTGGCCGCCGACGTGTCGGCGACACCGTCGCACGTGGCGCACTGGAACGACATCGGCGCGGCGGTCTCCGACCTGGAACCGCTGGACGCCTGCCGCCCGTTCCAGACCGGCACCCGCGGCTTCGTCATGGGCGAGGCGGCGGTGGGGCTCGTGCTCTCGCGCACCGGCACCGCGTACACGCGGGTGCTCGGCGGCGCGATGAGCCAGGACGCCCACCACGTCATCTCCATCGACCCCGGCCGCGAGCAGGTCATGCGCTGCTTCCGCGACGCGCTCGAAGACGCCCGGGTCGACCCGGCCGAGGTCGGCTACCTCTACGCGCACGGCCCCGGCACGCCGCAGTGCGACGACGCCGAAGCGGCCGCGCTCGAACACTTCTTCCCGCGCGGCACCGGCATCTACTCGACCAAGCAGCTCACCGGCCACTGCCAGGCCGCCTCCGCCGCGCTGGAGGTCGCCATCCACGCGCTGAGCGCCGAACACGCGCTGATCCCCGCCCCCGCGCCGGTGGCCACCTCGCATCCCCAGCTGCTCACCGGCCACACCGCCATGCAACCCGGCGTGACCGTGAAGTCGGCGCTCGGCATGGGCGGCTACAACGCCGTCCTCGCGCTGTCCGCCGCCTGAAACCCTTCGACCGCAGGAAGGACTCGCATGCTCAACGTCATCGGCGCGGGCTTCGGCCGCACCGGCACCACGTCGCTGAAGGTCGCCCTGGAGCACCTCGGCTTCGGACCGTGCTTCCACATGTACGAACTGCTGGCCAAGCCCGAGCTCATGGACGACTGGATCCGCCTGGCCGACGGCGAAACCGTGCCGTGGGACCAGGTCTTCGCGGGCTACTCCTCCACTGTGGACTGGCCGGGTACCTCGTACTGGCGCGAGCTGGTGGACGCCCACCCGGAGGCGAAGGTCATCCTGACCGACCGGGATGCCGACCGCTGGTACGAGAGCACCTACAACACCATCTACAGCCTCGCCAACAGCGAGCCCCCCGCGCAGGGCGACGAGGTCGACGCGGTGGCGGCCCGGTTCCGGCCGGTGCTGCACAAGCTGATCTGGGACGGCGAGTTCGACGGCCGGTTCGCCGACCGCGACCACGCGATCGAGGTCTTCCACCGGCACAACGCCGAGGTTCGGCGGTACGTGCCCGCCGACCGGCTGCTGGTCTTCCGCGTCAGCCAGGGGTGGCAGCCGCTGTGCGACTTCCTCGGCGTCGACGTCCCGGACGCAGTGTTTCCGCACGTCAACGACACCGCGTCGATGCCGGAGCTGATGCGGCGCATCCGCAGCCAGGGCGCGGTGCCCTCACCGCTGTAGGCCGGGCGCAGTGGTCCTGTAACGCGTACCGTACGTCGTACGACATACGGGCCGCAGGTCCACGACGAGAGGATTCCCATGGCCAACACCCAGCAGTACCCGTCCGCGGCGGCGGGCTTCGTGCCGACCGAGGAGCAGGTCGACGGCGTCCTCGCGTGGTTCGCCGAGTACGACGCGAACGCCGCGGCGGGCGAGGTCGAACGCATGGCGGACATGGCGGTGTTCCCGGTCAACGTCGTCTCCGACAGCGACGACGGCGGCGGACCCGCGAAGTCCTGGACGCGCGAGGAGTTCGTCCGCCGGATGCGCGAGCAGGGCGCCGGGCAGGACGGGATCGAGATGCAGTCGCACCGCACGCCGGTGTTCGTCGACGAGAACCTCGTCTTCGTCGTCACTGACGCGACGTTCACGGTGGACGGACAGACCCATGCCGTCCGCTACGGCGACCTCCTGGTGCGCACCGGCGACCGGTGGGCGTTCCAGACGATGGTCTCGGGGTCCTTCGGCGCGGCCTGAGCGGGCTCGTCGGCTCAGGCCGCCGCGCGCGGGATTGGCTTGGTTTTCCATCCTCGAAGCGGCGTAGCCGCTTGGCCCGCCCCCGCAACCGGCACCGCCGCGGGTTGGCAGGCGTTCTCTGGCGAGGACGGCTTTTTCGCGGCGTATGGCTGGATACGTGAGAAAAAGATCCCGGAGTCAGAGGACTCCTGAGGCTCCGCCACCCACACCGCCACGCAAGGTGAGTACAACAGGCACTCAGACGGGCCCGAGGGGGTCGGTCCGCCCGACGACGGTGCCGCCCCGGTCGATGACGACGACGTCGACCTCGACCGGGGCACCGCGCAGCGTCTCCAGGCACACCTCGCGCGCCCGCACCGCGACCAGGTCGCCCAGCGGCAGGTCCGCGGCCTGGCAGAGCTGGAGCGCCTCCAGCGCGGTGTTGGCCGAGCGCACCCCGGCGGCCAGCTCGTCGTCGGCGCCCGCGTCGCGCACGATCCGCTCCAGCACCGCGAAGTCGACCTGCGAGCGCTTCGAGTGCAGGTCCAGGTGGCCGTTGGCGAGCTTGGAGATCTTGCCGATGCCCCCGGCCACGGTGAGCCGCGGGACCGGGTGGCGGCGCAGGTACTTCAGCACCGCACCTGCGAAGTCGCCCATGTCGAGCAGTGCTTCGTCGTGCAGCCCGTAGAGCTCGGTGACGACCCGTTCCGAGGTGCTGCCGGTGCAGCCCGCGACGTGCCGGAGCCCTTCGGCGCGGGCGACGTCGACACCGCGGCGGATGCTGTCGATCCACGCCGAGCACGAGTACGGCACGACGACGCCCGTGGTGCCAAGGATCGACAGGCCGCCGAGGATGCCCAGCCGCGGGTTCCAGGTGTGCCGGGCGATCTCCTCGCCGTCGTCGACCGAGACCTCGACCACCACGTCCCCGGTGCCGCCGTGCTCGGCGGCCACGCGAGCGACGGCGTCGGCGATGAGCCTGCGCGGTACGGGGTTGATCGCCGGTTCGCCGACCGGCAGCGGCAACCCGGGCTTGGTGATCGTGCCCACGCCCGGTCCGGCGCGGAACACCACACCCTCGCCGGGTTCGGCGTGGCGGACCGTCACCGAAACCAGCGCACCGTGCGTGACGTCCGGGTCGTCCCCGGCGTCCTTGACGATCCCGGCGGTGGCGGAGTCCTCCCCCAGCCGTTCCCTGGCCAGGGCGAACGCGGGCCGGTGGCCCTTGGGCAGCACGATCTCGACCGGGTCGGGGAAGCCGCCGGTGAGCAGCGCGGTGTAGGCGGCGGCGGTGGACGCCGTCGCGCAGGCCCCGGTGGTCCAGCCGTACCGGAGACCCGATCCTTCGGTGCGCCCGCTCATACCCGGAGAATGCCCCGTGTGCGGTGCGGAGCGGAAACGGAGGGTGCCGGATGAGACGGGTGCTCGTCCTCGGCGGGACCGGTGAGGCGCGGGGGCTCGCCGAACGCCTGGCGGCCGACAGCCGCCTGCACGTGACCTACTCCCTCGCCGGACGGGTCCGCGAGCCGCGGACGCCGGTGGGAGAGGTCCGCGTCGGCGGTTTCGGGGGCCCGGACGGCCTTGCCGACTGGCTCCGCCGCGAGCAGGTCGAGGCCGTCGTCGACGCCACCCATCCGTTCGCCGGCGGGATCACCGCCAACGCCGTCGAAGCCGCCGGGCGCACCGGAGTGCCGGTCCTGCTGCTGCGCCGTCCCGGCTGGCAGCCCGGCCCCGGCGACGACTGGCACCACGTCGCGTCGCTGCCCGAGGCCGCGGCGCTGCTGCCCGGCCTGGGCAACCGGGTCTTCCTCACCACCGGCCGCCAGGGCCTGTCCCACTTCGCCGCGCTCGACCTGTGGTTCCTGGTGCGCACCGTCGACCCGCCCGAACCGCCGCTGCCCGCGCACACGACGACGCTGCTCGCCCGCGGTCCGTTCGCGGTGGAGGACGAACTCGCCCTGCTGCGCGAGCACCGCATCGACGTGGTGGTCACCAAGGACAGCGGCGGGACCATGACCGCCGCGAAACTCACCGCCGCCCGCGAGCTCGGGCTGCCGGTGGTCGTGGTTCGGCGCCCGGAGCCGCCCACGGCGCCCACGGCGGACACCGTGGACGACGCCGTGCGCTGGCTGGAATCCGTGCTGGGAACGCGTGATCCCGCCGAGGAGCACCCTCACGCCGGGTAGCGGCGCGGGGTGAACACCACGTCGCGGCCGTCGACACCGGGCGCGATCCGCGTCGTCGACGAACCGACGAGCAGCAGGCAACGCATGTCCACATCGGACTGGTCGAGGTCGGCCAGGCGCACCACCCGGACGCTCTCCTGCGGGCCGCCCACGTCGCGGCCGATGACCACCGGGGTGTCGGGCGAGCGGTGCTCCAGCAGCACGTCCCGCGCGGCGCCGACCTGCCAGGTGCGGCTGCGCGATGCCGGGTTGTAGACGGCGATCACCAGGTCGGCGGCGGCCACCGCGCGCAGCCGGTCGACGATCACCTCCCACGGCTTGAGCCGGTCCGACAGCGACAGCACGCAGAAGTCGTGGCCGAGCGGCGCCCCGACCCGGCTGGCCACCGCCTGCGCGGCGGTCAGCCCCGGCAGCACCCGCACCGGCACATCGCCCTTCTCCGCCGCGACCTCCAGCACCGCGCTGGCCATCGCGAACACCCCCGGGTCGCCGGAGGACACCACCGCCACCCGGGAGCCGCGGCGGGCGAGTTCCAGCGCGAACTCGGCGCGCTCGGCCTCGACGCGGTTGTCCGAGGCGTGCTTGAGCTGGCGCGGGTTGTCGGGCAGCCGCGCCAGGTACGGGCCGTATCCGACCAGGTCGTCGGCCTCGGCCACGGCGGCCAGCGCCTCCGGCGTGGTCCACTCCCGGCCCGCCGGACCGAGACCGACCACGACCACCTCGCCCTGGTTCCGACCCTGGGATTCGGATGCCGGGCGGGCCGTGCGGAACGGACCGCCGGCGTTGACCGGGCTCGGCAGCAGGGCGAGCGAGAAGTACGGCACGCTGTCCGGGTCGACCTCGGCCAACGGCTCGACGCGCTGCTTCTCGGTGGTCGCCCGCTCGACGTACCAGGCCTGGTCCAGGCGTCCGGCCTTCTCCAGCGCCTCCCGGACGCCGTCGAAGGTGCGGCCCAGCTTGAGCACCGCGGCCGCGTCGGTGCTCGCCAGCCGCTCGGCCAGCACCTCGGGCTCCAGCGTGCCCGGCAGCACCGTGAGCACCTCGTCGCGCTCGGCCAGCGGGCTGCCCAGCACCGCCGACGCCCCGCTGACCGAGGTCACCCCGGGCACCACGTGGGCCTCGAACCGGCCGGCGAGCCGCTTGTGCATGTGCATGTAGGAGCCGTAGAACAGCGGATCACCCTCGGCGAGCAGGACGACGTCGCGGCCGGCGTCGAGGTGCTCGGCCAGGCGCTCGGCGGCGCGCTCGTAGAACTCGTCGATCGCGCCCTGGTAGCCGCCGGGATGGTCGGTGGTCTCGGTGGTGACCGGGTAGACCAGCCGCTCCTCGACCTGGCCGGGCCGCAGGTACGGCTCGGCGACCGACCGCGCGATGCTGCGGCCGTGCCGGGCGCAGTGGTAGGCGACCACCTCGGCGCTCTCGATGAGCCGGGCGGCCTTGACCGTCACCAGCTCCGGGTCGCCGGGACCGAGCCCGACCCCGTAGAGGGTGCCCTTGTGCTCCACGACGTTCCCGCTGCTCACTCTTCCTCGCTCGCGATCGCGTTGATGGCGGCCACCGCCATGGCGCTGCCGCCCCGGCGGCCGTGCACGACCAGGTGCTCCAAGCCGCTGGGGTGGTCGACGAGCGCCTGCTTGGACTCCACCGCGCCGACGAACCCGACCGGCAGCCCGAGCACCGCGGCGGGCCTGGGCGCGCCCTCCTCGATCATCTCCAGCAGCCGGAACAGCGCCGTCGGGGCGTTGCCGATCGCCACGACCGAGCCCTCCAGGTCGTCGCGCCAGAGCTCCATGGCCGCCGCGCTGCGGGTGGTGCCCAGCTCGCGGGCCAGCTCCGGCACGCGTTCGTCGCCCAGCGTGCAGATGATCGCGTTGTCGGCCGGCAGCCGTCGCCGCGTCACCCCGGCCGCCACCATCGCCGCGTCGCAGAACACCGGCGCACCGGCCCGCAACGCGGCCCGCGCACCGGTGACCGCGTTCGGCGACCAGGCCAGGTCGTCGACCAGGTCGACCATGCCGCAGGCGTGGATCATGCGCACCGCCACCCCGGCGACCTCCGGCGGCAACCCGCCGAGATCTGCCTCGGCGCGGATGGTGGCGAAGGACCGCCGGTAGATCTCCGCGCCCTCCCGGACGTAGTCGGGCACCCCGCGGTAGCGCGCGGTGCTGCCTGCCCCGGACTGCTCGCCGGCCCCGGTTCGCTCGTTCACACTGCCCTCCGTGCCGCGTCCAGCGCGGCCCCAACCTCGTCCAAATCGGTGGCGGTCGTCCGGTTCTCGTCGTCGAGACCGACCTCGTAGCCCGCCTCGGTGGCGAGCACCTCCAGCACCCTGCCCTGCGGCCTGCCGCACCGGCGTCCGCATCCGGACCAGTGCACCGGGAGCCCGCCGGGCGGCGGCGACGCACGCCGGGCGTCCCCGCGGACGTCGGCGAGCGCCTTGGCGCATCCCGGCCGCCCGGTGCAGGAAGTGACCCCGGCCCCGGGTGCGCGGGCGTCCACGACCAGCCCGCGCGCGTCCAGCGCCGACAACCACGATGGCGCGTCGCCGGCCGGCAGGCCGGTCACGACGACGGTTCGCCACGGCGTCAGCCGGAGGCCGTCGGCGGCCTCGGACGCGGCGGTGATGATATCCACCTGCTCCCAGGAGAGTCGGCCCAGTGGCGCTCCGGCCGCGATCGCGACCGCACCTCCGCGCCGGAAAACCTCTCCGACCTGCGCGTGCGTGCCGGGCGGGGTGGACGGGACCGGCACCGCTTCGACGAGGGTGACGCCGGTCGCCGCGCGAACGCGCTCGGTGATCCTCCGCACGCCGTCGCGCAGCTCGTTCACCCGCCACTCCCGGCCGTCCTTCTCGGCCAGGAACGCCACCGCCGCGGCGAGGGCGAGCGCGGGCGCGCCCTCCGGGGTCGAGCGGATACCGGAGTCCACGCCGCCGAGCACCAGGGCGACCGTCGCGGCGTCGAGCGCGAGCAGGCCGACGTCGGCGCCCATCGACACGACGTCTCCCCTGCCGTCGTCGACGGCGAACAGGAAACGGCCTGGCAGATCGGCCAGCGCGGGGGTCGCGCAGAGCGCTTCGTCCAGAGCGCGGGCCACGGCCTGGGTGTCCAGCAGCGCCCGGTCGTCGTCGTAGGGCGAACCGAGGATGTTGCGCACTCGTTCGTGGGTGGCCGACGGCAGCAGGCCGGCGCCGGAGAGGCGGTCGGCGAGCTCGCGCTGCCGTCCCGCCGCGAGGCCCCGCACCTGCACGTTCGCCCGCGAGGTGAGTTCGAGGCCGCCGTCGCCGAGCCCGGCCGACGCGGCCCCGAGAACGGCGAACTGCCGCGGTGTCAGCGCGCCGCCCGGCACGCGGACGCGGGCCAACCCGCCGTCGGCGGCGTCGTGCACCCGCAGGGCACCGGGACAGGCATCGCGTTCGGGACGGGCTGCTGTGGACACCCGGCCGATCCTACGGCCCCGGGTTGTTGCGGACGCAAACCACGCTGCCGGGTCCGGACGTTGCGACGCGTCTCATGCGCGGCGAACTTGACGGAAGATCGCCCTGTTGCGGAGAGTGTTCGCAGCATTCGAGCGGCGACAGGTGGAGGAAGCCGGTGCGAGTCCGGCGCGGTCCCGCCACTGTCACCGGGGAGCGGACTCCAACGACGTCACTGCCCTGCGGGGCGGGAAGGCGGAGCGAGCGCTGATCCGGGAGCCAGGAGACTCCGGTCGCCGCGACCTACGACCCGGGGCGAGGACCCCGAGGAGGGTGTCGTCATGCGCCGAACGCGCGCATCCGGCCTCCGCAGGCCGCCCGGCCCGCGGTGCCGCCGCCATCCCGGCCGAGGCCGCACCGCAGGTCGCGGGCTCGGCAACCGGCCGTTCGGCCACGCCGCACAGCGCGGACTCGGCACCGGGGCACCCGGCCACGCCGCACAGCGCGGACTCGGCACCGGGGCGCCCGGCCGCACGGCGCGAGCGCCTCGCACCCTCAGCGGCGGAGCGTGGCGGGAGCCCGGCAGCGGACCGGGACCGGCAGCCGGCCTGCTCGCCGCGCTGAGGCCGCTGTCCAGCGCCATCGCCTCCGCGAAGGCCGGGCGCGCGAGCGTCCGCCCCGCGGACACCCCCTTCGAAGTCACCCGCCGCGCAGCCGTACCCACCTCCACCAGCACGTCCCGGGCCACCGCCCACCCAGTTGAGGAGCGAGCCGCATGATCCTGCTTCTGTCCACATCGGACACCGATCTGCTCAGCGCGCGGGCCAGCGGCGCGGACTACCGGCTGGGCAACCCGGCGCGGCTGGGCGTCGACGACCTGCCGCCGCTGCTGACCGACGACGTCGACCTCGTCGTGGTCCGGCTGCTCGGCGGCCGCCGGGCGTGGGAGGAAGGGCTGGACGCGCTGCTGGCGGGTCCGCGCCCGGTGGTCGTGCTGGGCGGCGAGCAGGCCCCCGACGCCGAGCTGATGGAGTGCTCCACGGTGCCCGGCGGCGTCTGCGCCGAAGCGCACCGCTACCTCGCCCAGGGCGGCCCGGAGAACCTCACCGAGCTGCACAACTTCCTGTCCGACACGATCCTGCTGACCGGCAACGGCTTCGCCCCGCCGATCGAGA
Organism: Saccharopolyspora erythraea NRRL 2338; assembly: GCF_000062885.1. NCBI lineage: Bacteria > Bacillati > Actinomycetota > Actinomycetes > Pseudonocardiales > Pseudonocardiaceae > Saccharopolyspora > Saccharopolyspora erythraea. The sequence goes on from NC_009142.1 coordinate 6,682,442, forward strand.
CCCCGACCTGGGGCGTGCTGGAGCGCACGCCGCGCGCGACCGAGGGCCCCACCGTCGCGGTGCTCTACTACCGGGCGCACCACATGGCGGGCAACACCGCGTTCGCGCACGCCCTCTCCGAGGCGATCGAGGACGCCGGCGGCCAGGCCCTGCCGATCTTCTGCGCCTCGCTGCGCGCCCCCGAACCCGAGCTCCTGCGCGAGCTGCGCCGCGCCGACGCGCTGGTGGTCACCGTGCTCGCCGCGGGCGGCAGCAAGCCCGCCACCGCCCAGGCCGGCGGCGACGACGAGGCGTGGGACGTCGGCGCCCTGGCCGAGCTGGACATCCCGATCCTGCAGGGCCTGTGCCTGACCAGCACCCGCGCCGCGTGGGAGGACAACGACGAGGGCCTGTCGCCGCTGGACATGGCCACCCAGGTCGCGGTGCCGGAGTTCGACGGCAGGCTGATCACGGTGCCGTTCTCGTTCAAGGAGAACGACTCCGAGGGCCTGCCGGTCTACGTCGCCGACCCGGAGCGGGCCGCCCGCGTCGCGGGAATCGCGGTGCGCCACGCGAAGTTGCGGCACGTGCCGCAGCACGAGAAGCGGCTCGCGCTGATGCTGTCGGCCTACCCGACCAAGCACTCCCGCATCGGCAACGCCGTCGGCCTCGACACCCCCGCGAGCGCCGTGAAGCTGCTGCGCACGCTGCGCGAGGCGGGCTACGACGTCGGTCCCGAGGACGGGCCCGACGCGCTGCCGGGTGTGGCGGCGCAGGACGGCGACGCGCTGATCCACGCTCTGATCGCCGCGGGCGGGCAGGACCAGGACTGGCTGAGCGAGGAGCAGCTCTCCGGCAACCCGGTCCGCATCCCCGCCAAGCGCTACGAGTCCTGGTACGCGACGCTGCCCGAGGAGCTGCGCGGCGAGATCGAGGAGCACTGGGGGCCGCCGCCCGGTGAGCTGTTCGTCGACCGCTCGCAGGACCCCGACGGCGAGATCGTGCTCGCCGCGCTGCGCGCAGGCAACGTCGCGCTCATGGTCCAACCGCCGCGCGGCTTCGGCGAGAACCCGATCGCGATCTACCACGACCCCGACCTGCCGCCGAGCCACCACTACCTGGCCGCCTACCGCTGGCTCATCGACGAGTTCGGCGCGCACGCCATGGTCCACCTCGGCAAGCACGGCAACCTGGAGTGGCTGCCGGGCAAGACGGCGGGCATGTCGGCCGCGTGCTCGCCCGATGCCGCGCTCGGCGACCTGCCGCTGATCTACCCGTTCCTGGTCAACGACCCGGGCGAGGGCACCCAGGCCAAGCGCCGGGTGCACGCCACGCTGGTCGACCACCTGGTGCCGCCGATGGCGCGGGCCGAGAGCTACGGCGACATCGCGCGGCTGGAGCAGCTGCTCGACGAGCACGCCAACATCTCGGCGATGGACCCGGCCAAGCTGCCCGCCATCCGCAGCCAGATCTGGACGCTGATGCAGGCCGCCAAGCTCGACCACGACCTCGGCCTGGACGAGCGGCCGCACGACGCGGAGTTCGACGACATGCTGCTGCACGTCGACGGCTGGCTCTGCGAGGTCAAGGACGCCCAGATCCGCGACGGCCTGCACGTGCTCGGCGAGGCGCCGACCGGTGAGGCCCGGGTCAACCTGGTGCTGGCGATGCTGCGCGCCCGCCAGATGTGGGGAGGGCGCAGCGCCGCGCTGCCGGGCCTGCGCGAGGCGCTGGGCCTGGTCGAGGACGGCAGCGTCGCGCGGGAGCGGGTCGACGAGGTCGAGACCCGCGCGCACGCCCTGGTCGAGGCGATGGAGGCACGCGGCTGGGAGCCCGGCGCGGCGTCCGAGGTGTGCGCCGAGGTCCTGGGGGAGCCTGCCGACGCGGTGGTGCGCGTGCTGGAGTTCGCCGCGACCGAGGTCGTGCCCAGGCTCGACGCCACGACCGACGAGATGTCGGCGACCCTGCACGCCCTCGACGGCGGCTACGTCCCGGCCGGACCCAGCGGATCGCCGCTGCGGGGCCTGATCAACGTGCTGCCGACCGGCCGCAACTTCTACTCGGTCGACCCGAAGGCGGTGCCCAGCAGGCTGGCGTGGGAGACCGGCTGGGCCATCGCCGACTCGCTGCTGGAGCGCTACCGCGCCGACACCGGCGACTGGCCGCGTTCGGTCGGCCTGTCGGTGTGGGGCACCAGCGCGATGCGCACCTCCGGTGACGACATCGCCGAGGTGCTGGCGCTGCTGGGCGTCCGGCCGACCTGGGACGAGGCGTCACGGCGGGTCAACGGCCTGGAGGTGATCCCGCTCGACGAGCTGGGCCGCCCGCGCATCGACGTGACGGTGCGCATCAGCGGTTTCTTCCGCGACGCGTTCCCGCACGTGGTGGCGCTGCTCGACGACGCGGTGCGGATGGTCGCCGACCTCGACGAACCCGACGAGCGGAACTTCGTGCGCGCCCACGTCCGGGCCGACACCGCCGAGGACGGCGACCAGCGCCGCGCGACCATGCGCATCTTCGGCTCCAAGCCGGGCGCCTACGGCGCGGGGCTGCTGCCGCTGATCGACAGCCGCAACTGGCGCGACGACCGCGACCTGGCGGAGGTCTACGCGGTGTGGGGCGGCTTCGCCTACGGCCGCGGCCTCGACGGCGAGCCGGCGCGGTCGGACATGGAGAGCGCCTACAAGCGGATCTCGGTGGCGGCCAAGAACACCGACACCCGCGAGCACGACATCGCCGACTCCGACGACTACTTCCAGTACCACGGCGGCATGATCGCCACCGTGCGGGCGCTGACCGGCAAGGCCCCGGCGGCCTACATCGGCGACAGCACCCGGCCCGACTCGATCCGCACCCGGTCGCTGACCGAGGAGACCTCCCGGGTGTTCCGCGCCCGCGTGGTCAACCCCCGCTGGCTGGCGGCGATGCGCCGCCACGGCTACAAGGGCGCGTTCGAGCTGGCGGCGACGGTGGACTACCTGTTCGGCTACGACGCCACCACCGGCGTCGTCGGCGACTGGATGTACGAGAAGCTGGCCGAGACCTACGTGCTGGACCCGGAGAACCGCAAGTTCCTCACCGAGTCCAACCCGTGGGCCCTGCACGGCATCACCGAGCGCCTGTTGGAAGCGGCGAACCGCGAGATGTGGGCGGAACCGGACCCGCAGACCCTGCAGGCGCTGCAGGAGGTCTACCTGGAGACCGAAGGCGACCTCGAGGACCGCTAGGGCAGTCGCACAAGCGGCGGCAGCCGCTCGCGGTGTGGGCGCCGGCTCGCACCGCCGCGGGTTCTCAGGCGTCCTCCGGCGAGGACAGCGCCGACGTGGTGAATCGGGCATTCATGATGTCGGCGATCCCGGAGCCAGGGGGCGCCTGAGGCTCCGCCACCCTCACCGCTACTGGCACATCTTTCAGCGGTCGGCTGCTGCGGCCTCCACGCCTGGGGGCCGCAGCAGGAACACCTTGGGCGCTATCCGGTCCATGTCGCCGCCCTTGCCGACCACCAGTCCGGCGGCGAAGTCGACGAGTTGGATCGCCTCGGCGTTGGACATGGCGGTCAAGTCCATCACGACCGCGTTGCCCTGGCGGAAGTAGTCCCCGACGTAGTAGACGTCCTGGTAGCTCTGCGGGTGCAGCGTCTTGACCACGGATCAAGTCTTACCGCGGAAATCCGGAAGTCAAGCGCTGACCAGGGGGATCACTCGCGAGGAACTCCCGCCCGGAGGCTCGCGGCCCGTCTCAGCGACGCGGCTCGGGTGCCAGGTCGGCGACCGGGCCGATGACGATCACCGCGGGCGGGTTCACGCCCTCGTCGCGGATCGCGTCGGCCACCCCGTCGAGGGTGCTGCGCAGGGCGCGCTGGCCGCGGGTGGTGGCCTCCTGCACCACCGCCACCGGCGACTTCGGGTCGCGCCCGTGCTCGATGAGCACCGCCGCGAACTCCCCGATCCGCTTGACCGCCATCATCAGCACCAGGGTGCCGCGCAGCTTCGCCAGCGCGGGCCAGTCCACCAGCGACTGCTCGTCGTGCGGGCCGACGTGCCCGGAGACGACGACGACCTCGTGCGCGACGCCGCGGTGGGTCACCGGCACGTCCGCCGCCGACGGCGCCGAGAACGCGCTGGTGATGCCCGGGACGGCCGTGACGGCCACCCCCGCCTCCACGCACGCCAGCAGCTCCTCGAAACCGCGCCCGAAGACGTAGGGGTCGCCGCCCTTGAGCCGCACCACGAACTTGCCCGCCCTGGCGTGCTCGATCAGCAGCGAGTTGATGACGTCCTGGTTGGCCGCCCGGCCGTAGGGGATCTTGGACGCGTCGACGACCTCGACGTGCGGGCCCAGCTCCTCCAGCAGCTCCCGCGGCGCGAGCCGGTCGGTGATCACCACGTCGGCGCGGCCCAGCAGCTGCCTGCCGCGCACCGTGATCAGATCCGGGTCGCCGGGGCCGCCGCCGACCAGCGCCACGCCCGGCGCGGGCGCCTCGGCGCTCTCGTCGACCACCCCGGTGCGCAGCGCCTCGGCGAGGGCGTCGCGCACCGCCGCCGAGCGGCGGTGGTCGCCGCCCGCCAGCACCCCGAGCAGCAGGCCGCCGTGCTCGGCCACCGCCGGGGTCACGGCCGTGCCCCGCGAGGCGTCGTCGGCGCGGACGCAGAACACCCGCCGACGCAGGGCCTCGTCGGCGACCGCGGCGTTGACCTCGCCGCCGGTCGCGCAGGCCAGCGCGTACCAGGCGCCGTCCAGGTCGCCCTCGGCGTAGGGGCGGCGGTGCCAGCGCAGCTCGCCCGCGTCGGCCATCGCCTCCACCGCCGGGGTCGCCTCCGGCGCGATGACCTCGACCAGAGCACCCGCGTTGATCAGCCTGGGTACCCGGCGCTGGGCGACGGTCCCGGCCCCGACCACGACCACCCGCTTGCCGGTGAGGTCGAGTCCTGCGAAGTAGTGGTGCTCAGTGTGCGTGGTCATGTCCGTTGTCCGTGTCGTGTCTCGCCCGGCGCCGCCGCCGGATCAGTGCTGGGAAGGAGCGCGAACACCACCTCGTCGTGGCTCCACGAGCACCGGCCCGGTCACGGCGCGCCGTCCGAGGGCGCCCGCCCGGCGCCGGTCGCGCCAGGTGCGCCGGTCGCCTCAGCCGCCCCGGCGGTCCCGGGCGTGCCGGTCGCGGGGGCCGGTCCGCCGCCGGCGCGGTCGTCCGATCGGGACAGCCGCCACCAGAGCGCGGCGCCGCCCCATACTGCCATGAAAGCCGCCAGCGTCAGATAGCCGAGCAGTTCGAAGTGGTCACCGAGGCCCGCCACCGGCTCCAGCGGCGAGAGACCCAGCTCCGCGAGCGCCCCGGCCAGCACGACCAGCGCGACCACGGCGGCGAGCACGACCGTCAGCGCCGTGGTCGTCACGTTCACCGAGAGCCTGCGCAGCGGCCTGGCCAGGGACCAGGTGTAGGCGCGCGACATCAGCATGCCGTCCACGCTGTCCACTGTGCACATTCCGGCGGCGAACAGCAGCGGCAGGCTCAGCACCGCGATCGCGGGCAGGTGCCGGTCGGGCGCGACCATCGCCAGCACTGTGACCTCGGTCGCGGTCTGCATGCCGAGACCGAACAGCAGCCCGATGCCGAACAGGTGCCAGGACCGGCCGACCAGGGCCCGCATCCGCCCGCGCAGCACCCTGGCCATCAGCCCGCGCCGCCCGAGCACCAGCTCGATCTCCTCCTCGGCGACGGCGCCCCGCCGCGCCCGGCGCAGCAGCCGGAGCGCGTCGCGCAGCACGACGGCGTTGAGGACCGCCAGCGCGCCCAGCACCACGACCACGACCACGTCGACGAACAGCCCGGTTCGCAGCCCGGCCTCCTCGGCCCACGCCTGCGCGGCCGGGCCCGCGACGAAGGCGACCGCGAAGGCCAGCAGCAGCACCACGCTGGCGTGCCCGAGGGCGAACCACATGCCGGTCGACACCGGCCGCCGCCCGCGCTGCATGAGCAGCCGCGTCGCGTCGTCGATCACGGCCACGTGGTCGGCGTCGAACCCGTGCCGCAGGCCGAGGAGGTAGGCGGTGGTCCCGGCGGCGGCCAGCCCGCCCGCCGCGCTGAACGACTGCTGGTGCAGCAGGTAGGCGCTCCAGCCCACCAGGTGCAACGCGCCGACCGCGGCGAGCACCCACGCGGCCTTCCTGCGCTCGACGGTGCCCCACGCGTGGGGCGACTGCACGGATCGCTGTTCGATCGACATCTGCCGGATCTCCTGGGTTCTCCGCCCGGGGGCTCCTGATCCGCGCGCCGCGGGCGCGACGCGGGGCCGGCAGCGAGTCTCCTGACTCCCGGATCGCAGCGGGTCACCCGAGCCTTCCAGCCCTCACGGGCCGTGGCCGCACGTCGGGTCCGCTCCCCGGTCACAGTGGCGGGACCGTCCCGGATTCGCACCGGGTTCCTGCGCCGCAGGCCGTCGTATCCTGACCTCCAGAGCGACCGAGGTCAATCCGCGCGGCGGTTCCGGCGGCGGGTGCCGGGGCGCGGCACGCCGTCCGACCGGCTGCTGGACCGTGCGTTGTGATCCGCATCGCCGTCCGGCTGCGCGCCACCCATCCTGGTGAGGTCGGCAACCCTTCCGCTGGGTCGTTGACCAGCGCATGCTGGTCAACGTGAGCACCGAGGAGGCGATCATGAACGAGACTCGGACGATCACGTTGAACCTTCAGGTCGTGGAGGCGGGGGCGAAGACGACCGCGGACGTCGGGATGACCACCGGCGACGGGCAGGCGCTGCACGGGCACGGCACCGCACGGCGGCACCCGGACGACCCCGACGTACCGCAGATCGGCGACGAGATCGCAGTCGCCCGCGCCCTGTTCGAGCTGGCGCACAAGCTGCTGGACACAGCGGCTCACGACATCGGCGACCGCCTCCACCGGCGGGTGCACCTGCCGGCCTGACGCCCGATCCAGCCCGGCCACCTGGTCCGCCAGGTGGCCCGCGCCTGCGGTGCGGGCGATGGCGGGTGATCCGCCCCGCTCGCGACCGCCCTGACGTGCCCCACCGTCCCCGGTCGGCAGAACGCCCGCGTTCCGTCCGATCCGGCCCCGGTCAGGATCCTGGCCCCGCAGGCGCCGACCTCAGACCGACGGCACTCCCGGCACGCGGACGACGTCGATGTCCGCGGCCTCGACGTCGGTGTCGGCGTCGGCGGAGAGCAGCGCCACCGCCCGCCCTGACCGCGCCAGCGCGACGGCGTCCGCCGCGCCGCCGCCGCGGACCTCCGTCCCCTGCCGCAGCAGGTGCCGCAGCTCCTCGACGCGCCCGGCGGGGTCGACCACGACCGCCGCGCGACGCAGCTCCGCCTCGGCGCGCGGCGTGCGCAGGTCGGGCGCCGGGCCGAGGTCGACCACCGCGAGCCGGCCCCGCGGGCGGGGCCGGGCCGCCGCGATGGTCGCGCCCGCGCTGCTGATCTTGGCCACGACCAGTTCCGCGGCGCCGTGCTCGGCGACCGCGTGCAGCGCCGCCGCCTCCGCCACGCTCGGGGTACCGAGCTCGGTCTCGACGGCGTCGCTGGGGTTGGGTACCTCGACCTCGGCCAGCGTCGCCGCCGGGTAGACCAGCAGCGGCAGCTCGTCCCCGGCCTCCACCGCGTGCCAGAAGCCCAGGTCCTGCACGGCCTCTACGACGCCGTCCTCGTCGGCCTTGCCCTCGACGGTGGCGAACGCGCGCACCGACCGCAGGTCCAGGCCGTGCCCGCGCTCCAGCGTCGCCACCAGCTCGGTCACCTCCGACCGGGCCACCCCGTGCCGGGAGCCGACACCCACCACGACCGTGCGGGGCACGATCCGGACGGTGCGCTCGGGATCGTCGCCGTAGGGCCTGCGGTCGTCCACCACGACCGTCCACACCGGATTCTTCGGTTCGGCGCACACGTTCTCCGGCAGCGCGGGCAACGGGAACCCGTGCGGGTTGAGCAGCTGGACCGGCGCGCCGTCGAGCACGGCGGCACCGCAGGCGGCGATGTCGCCGTCCACCGCGGCGTCGAGCAGGTCGACGACCTCGTCCCACGGCGAGCTGCTGCCCCCGCCCGGCGTCGTGGTGATCACCGGGGTGCAGCCGAGCACGTCCGCGACCTGCTGGGCCAGCGCGTTCGCGCCCGCGTCCTGCCCGCCGTCCAGCGCGATGGCGAAGCGCAGCCGCTCGTCCACGCATACCACGCCGGGGTCGACCTGCCGGTCGGTCAGCAGCGGCGCGACGAGCCGCACCGCCTCACCGGCGGACAGGAAGAACACTGCCGCGTCCAGCAGCGGCCACATGCGCCGGACGGTGGGTGCGAGCGGACCGTCGGCCAGCACCGCGTCCGGTCCGAGCCGCGACGCGAGCTCGGCGGCGGCCCGGCGAGCCGCCGGGGTGAGGGCGAACAGCCCGATCACGACTGCTCACCCGGGGTCTTGCGGTGGCCCGAGATCAGCACCACCGGCTGGGTCGGCTGGAGGCTCGGCGCGCCGTCGGGCAGGTCCACCAGCCTGCTCGCCGCGAGCTGGACGCCTTCGACCTGGTAGCCGGCGTAGCGCAGCGCATCGCGGGTGGTGGCGACGCGGTCCAGCGCCGTCAGCGCCGCGACCACCCTGGTCGCCCCGGCGTGCGCGCACGCGGCGAGGACGTCGGACCCGCCGCCGCCGATGAAGATCGCGTCCGGTTTCGGCAGCTCCCGCAACGCCTGCGGGGCCGCGGCCTCCACCACCCGCACGTCGACCCCGTGCCCGGCGGCGTTGGTGATCAGCCGCACCACCTGGGTCTCGTCGGGCTCAACCGCGATGGTCGCCGCGCCCATCCGGGCGCACTCCACCGCGACGGAGCCGGAACCGGCGCCGACGTCCCAGACCAGCGTGCCGGGGCGCGGCGCGAGCTTGGCCAGCGCGACGGCGCGGACCTCGGAGGTGGTGACCATGCCGTCGCGGTGGGAGAACTCGTCCTCCGGCAGCGCCCATCCCGGCTCCGGCGGCAGCGGGTCACCGCCGGCGTGCCAGCTGCGCTGCGGCACGGCGTCGGGATCGGCCAGGCACAGCACGATGTTGGGCTCGCGCCAGCTCCTGGCAGCCGCATCGGCCGGGTCCACGGTGGTCAGCGACTCGTTGGGGCCGCCGAGGTCCTCGGCCACGACCAGCGTGCGCCGCCAGCCGTCCAGGCCCGAGCCGAGCTGCGCCGGTCCCGCGCCGCGCACCGTCAGCACCGCGACGGCGGGACGCGCCCGGCACACGTTGAGGGCCTGGGTGATGTCGCGTCCCTGCGGCGAGACGACGGCCACGTCGTCCCACGACCGGCCGGCCTTCGCCAGGAGCCGCTGGACGCTGGAGATCGCGGGCAGCACCCGGCAGCGGATGCCCCGCTCGCGCAGTGTGCGCACGACGCCGAAGAAGCCGGGGTCACCGGAGGCGAAGACGACGCCGTGCTCGTCGGCCGAGAGCGCCGTCAGGGCGTTGAGCGCCGGTTGGAACGGGCCGAGCTCCAGCTTGCGGGCGTGGTCGGGCGCGTGCGCGTCCAGGTGCCGCCGCGCGCCCACGACGAGCCTGGCCTCCTCCAGGGCCTCGGCGCTGCCGTCGGGCAGCGCCGCGCCGTCGACCCCGATCACCGTGACTCCCACGTCACCCACCTCGCCTCGCTAGCCACCGTGCGAGCACAAGTCCACCACGAGCCCGCTCGGGGGCTACGCCGTGCTCCGCTTCCCGGAGTCCGGGCCGGAGCGGCCGGAGGTGGACTTGCCGCCCGCCGGCTTGGTGGTCTTGGCCGACTTCGCCGACTTCGTGGCACGGGTGCCGGAGGCCTTGCTCGCGGCGGTCTTGCCGGACTTGGACCGGACCGACGCCTTCGCGGTGGCCTGCTCGCTCCCGGTGCGCCGCGCGGCCGAAGCGCGCTTCGGCGCGGCGGTGGTCTTTCCGGCGGGCTCCGCGGCGACGGTGGGCTCCGCGGCGACGGGCTCGGCAGTACCGGCGGGCTCGGCAGTACCGGCGGGCTCGGCAGTACCGGCGGGCTCGGCAGTACCGGCGGGCTCGGCAGCGGCGGTGGACTCGGCGGCGCTGGCGGAACGGGGTTGCGGCGCGGTGGCGGACTCCGCCTGCCGCGCGGCGGGCTTCGCCTCGCCGACGGCGCTCTCGCCCCCGGCCGCGTCCGCGCCTGCCGCCACCGGCTCACCAGCGCCGGCCTGCGGCTTCGCCGCCTCACCCGATGCCGGCTCCGACGCGTCGGACACCGGCGGCTGGGCCTGCCTCGGCACCTCCGGCGCCGCGGCCCGCTCGCCAACGGGTTCGTCCTCGTCGAGGAACAGATGTGGTTGCGCCGCAACGGATCCCGCCGTGTTCCCGGACGACCGCCCGCTGCCCGGCCGGCCCGCGCCACGCGCGGTCTCCTGCCAGCTGCGCACCGCCCACCAGGCCACGTCCGAACCCGGCTGTTCCCGCCTGGTGCCGTTTCCCGGGGCGCTTCCACCGCCGTTCCTCCCGGCAGTGCCGCTGCCATTGCGCCCGGCGTCGCCGCTGCCGTTGACCGACGTCTCGGGCCCCTCGGTGGCCGGCGCGGCGCGCTCGCCACGCGTGAACCGCCGGCTCGGCGCGTCGGATCGCCGGTAGGCGTGGAAGTGCCCGGACGGATAGCCGCGGCGCCGCCCGTGGTCCTCCAGCGACCGGCCGACGACGAACAGCGCGTTGCGCCACAGCCGGTGCTGCTTGACGGTCTTGGCCAGCTCACCGATCGTCGTGCGCAGCAGCACCTCGTCCGGCCAGCTCACCTTGTAGGCGATGAGCACCGGGACGTCGTCGGTGTAGCCGCCCGCCCGCAGCTCGTCGGCGAGCTGACCGGCGCGGGCGGCCGACAGCAGCACCGCCATCGTCGTGCCGTGCCTGGCGAACTCGCGGACCCGTTCCCGCTCCGGCATCGGCGGCTGCCCGCCCTCCAGCCTGGTCAGCACCACCGACTGCGCGACCTCAGGCACGGTGAGCTCCCGCCCGGCCGCGGCGGCCGCCGCCGAGAACGTCGCGACGCCCGGCACGATCTCCACCTCGAGGTCCATCCGGGCGCACGCGTCGTACTGCTCCTGGACGGCGCCCCACAGCGCCGGGTCGCCGGAGTGCACCCGCGCCACCTTGAGGCGGTCGCGCTCGGCGCGCCGGTAGATCTCGACGGCCTCCTCGTGGGTCAGCCGCGAGGAGTCGACGAGTTCCGCGTCGGTGCGCGCGTGCTCCTGGATGCACTCGGGCGCCACCAGGCTCGCGGTCCACACCACCACGTCGGCTTCGGCGATCCGGCGCGCGCCGCGCACGGTGATCAGGTCCGCCGCGCCCGGCCCGGCACCGACGAACGAGACGCGACCCGGGTGTGTTTCACCAATCATGTCCAACCAATCGCAACTGTGCCGGAGGATGTGCGGAACCGGGCGGGAAACGCCGGACGTGCCGAGGCGCCGTGTCGTCGCCCTCGCCGGGGTCTGACCGTACCTCTTGATCTCCGTCGCTCAATCGGGGCGGGCACCTCGCGCCGCATCGCGGTCACCGTCGGTGATCCGCTGCTCCGATCCGGGGGCGCATCGCTTCCGCGAAACGGAAGACCGCGTCCGGACCACCCGCGGGGTGCGTGTGCAGATACGAAGCGTGAACTCCACTGTGGACGAATCCTTCGGCGGTCACGCCACCGGCCCGCCAGCGCCACGCGGGCCGCTCGCCCGCGCCGGGTTCCAGGACGGTGCGGTGGAACTCGTGTCCGCTTATGCGCTCACCCTCGGCGAAGAGCACCGAGTCCGTCGCGGCGACCGCGTCCCGGTACCCGAGCGTCAGCTTCGGCGACATCGCCGCACGGGCGCGCAGCACCCCGCACATCGGATGCCCGTCGAGCTCGTCCACCAGGTACAGCAGCCCGCCGCACTCGGCGTGCACCGGGCCGCCGGACGCCGCGAAGTCCGCGATGTCCTTGCGCAGCAGGGAGTTCGCCGACAGTTCGGCGACGTGCTGCTCGGGGAACCCGCCTGGCAGCACCAATCCCGCGGTGCCGCCCGGAAGACGTTCGTCGCGCGTCGGGTCGACCACGACGACCTCCGCACCGGCCGCGGCGAGCAGCTCCACGTGCTCGGCGTAGCCGAAGGTGAACGCCGGGCCGCCGGCGACCGCCACCACCGGGCTCCCGCCGACGCGCCGCACCTCCTCCTCCGGGCTCCAGACGTCGCCGGTGAGCGCGGGAGCGGATTCGGCGAGCGCGGCAACGGAGTCGAGGTCCACCGACTGCTCGACGACGTCGGCCATGGCCGACACCACGCGGGTCGCCTCCCCGCCGTGCTCGGCCGCGGTGACGAGCCCGAGGTGCCGCGACGGCACGCGCAGTCCCTCGGTGCGGGGCAGCGCGCCGAACACCGGCAGGCCCGCCACCTCGGCCGCCTCCCGCAGGACCTCCTCGTGCCGCGCCGATCCGACCCGGTTGAGGATCACGCCGCCGATCCGCACTCCCGGCTGGAAGGTCCGGAAACCGTGCAGCAGCGCGGCCAGGCTCTGGCTCTGCCCGCTGGCGTCGACGACGAGCACCACCGGTGCGTCGAGCAGCCCGGCCACGTGCGCGGTCGAGCCGAAGGCCGGACCGTCCCCACCGGTGCCGATGCGGCCGTCGAACAGCCCCATCACGCCTTCCACGACCGAGAGACCGGCCCCGGCGGCGCCGTGCTTGAACAACGGCACGATCCGCTGCTCGCCGACGAGAACCGGATCGAGGTTGCGCGCCGCACGGCCCGCCGCCACCCGGTGGTAGCCGGGGTCGATGTAGTCGGGCCCGACCTTGAACGGCGCGACCGCGGCGGACCTGCGCCGCAGCGCCGCCAGCAGACCCGTCGCCACCGTCGTCTTGCCGTGCCCGGAACCGGGCGCCGCCACGACGACCCGCGCGAACCCGGCCGTGCGCGCGGGGGCGCTCACCACTCGATGCCCTTCTGCCCCTTCTGCCCCTCGTCCATGGGGTGCTTGACCTTCGTGGTCTGCATGACCAGGTCGGCGGCGTCGATCAGGGCGTCCGGGGCGTAGCGGCCGGTGATCACGACGTGCTGGTGGCCGGGGCGGTCGCGCAGGGTGCTGACGACCTCGTCGACGTCCACCCAGCCCCAGTGCAGCGGATAGGTGAACTCGTCGAGCACGTAGAGGCCGTGCTGCTGCTCGCCGATCCGGCGGGCGATCTCGCGCCAGCCGTCGAGCGCGGCGGCGGCGTGATCCTCCTCGCTGCCCTTCTTCCGGGCCCACGACCAGCCTTCGCCCATCTTGTGCCACTCGACCGGCCCGCCTTCGCCGGTCTGCTCGTGCAGCCTGCCCAGCGCCCGGAACGCCGACTCCTCGCCGACGCGCCACTTGGCCGACTTGACGAACTGGAACACCCCGATGGACCAGCCCTGGTTCCAGCCGCGCAGCGCCATGCCGAACGCGGCGGTCGACTTGCCCTTCATCTCACCGGTATGCACCACGACCAGCGGCCGGTTGCGCCGCTGTCGAGTTGTCAGTCCGTCGGCCGGCACTGTCGATGGCTGTCCCTGAGGCATGCTCCGACCCTAAGCCAAGTGGCGCCGATCTCAGCGGCCCCGGTCAGGCGGCATCCGCGCGCGGCAGCCGCGCCGTCAGGCTCCGCGACCGCGTTTCCCCTGGAAAGAAAGGGCCCTCGCGCTCAACCAGCCTGGGGGTCACCGGGAGCGCGAGGGCACTTTTCGGGTCCACCCCTGGGGGTCAGGTGGACGCGAACACCGTACCAACCGGTCTGCTCGCCTCGTACGGGAAATCTCCAATCTCGTAATCAAAACGAGATCAAGCCGCGCGCGAACCGCCATCCCGCACGGCGCGCACGACACCGGCGACGTTGTCGGCCGACAGTTCTTCCAGCCGCAGGCACGGCGCCGAGAGCGCACCGGCGAGCCGGTCGGCGAGCCCCAGCCGCACCATCCCGTTCTCGCAGTCGACGACGACCGATGCGACGCCGGCGTCGGCGAGCAGCCCTGCCGCGCGCAACGCGTCGTCGACCGCACGGCGCGCCCGTCCGTCCACATCGGACTTCAGCGGGACCGTCGCCTTGCCGTCGGTGAGCAGCACCAGCAGCGGACGGCGGCGCGGGTCGCGCGTGCGCTCGGTGCCGACGACCTTGTTCGCCTTGAGCAGTCCGTCGGCGAGCGGCGTGCGCCCGCCGGTGCGCAACCTGCGCATCCGGACCGCGGCGGTGTCCACAGAGGACGTGGGCGGCAGCGCCACCTCGGCGGAGTCGCCGCGGAAGGTCACCACCCCGACCTTGTCCCGTCGCTGGTAGGCGTCGCGCAGCAGGGAGAGCACGGCACCGCTGACCGCCGACATCCGTTCGCGGGCCGCCATCGAACCCGACGCGTCGACCACGAACAGCACCAGGTTGCCTTCCCTGCCTTCGCGAACGGCGTGCCGCACGTCGTGGCGGCGGAGCAGCAGCCCGGGACCGCTGCGTCCGCGCGCGGACTGGTGGGGCGCCGCGGCGCTCAGCGTGGCGGGCAGGTGGATGCCGTGTCCGTCCACTGTGGAAGCGCGTACGGCGCGGCCGGTGCGCGACCGCGAGCGGGAGCGCCTGCCGGGCGCGCCCTCGCCGACGCCCGGCACTTCCAGCAGCCGAGCCCGGAACGCCGCCGCGGGCGGCGCGGGCGGACGCTCCGACGGGGCCTTGCGGCGCGGTTCGCCGCACTCCTCCGGGGCGGCTTGACCGCCACCCGGCCCGCCGTCCGGGCCGTCGCCGTCAGGACCGTTCCCGTCGGGGCCGCCATCGGGACCGTCGGGGCCGTCCGGTCCGTCGTCGGGATCGGCCGCGCCGTCCGGGCCGCCTTCGTCGGGGCCGTCGTCGGATCGTCCGTCGCGGTCGTCGCCGGACTGCTCGTCGTGCTCGTCGCCGGGTTGCCCGTCGTGCTCCCCTTCCGGCGGGTTGTCCGCGTGCTCGGCGGCGTCGGAGAGCGCCTGCTGCAACTGCTCCTCCTCCACCCCGGGCTCGTCGAACGGGTCGCGGCGCCTGCGGTGCGGCAGCGCGAGGCGGGCGGCCGCCTCGACGTCGGCCTCGGCCACCGACTCCGCGCCGCGCCAGGCCGCGTGCGCCACCGCCGTCCGGGCGAGCACGAGGTCACCGCGCATGCCGTCGACCTCGAAGGCCGCGCACAGCGCGGAGATCCGCCGCAGCTCGGAGTCCGGCAGCACCACCGAGCCGACCCGTTCCCGGGCGGCCGCGATCCGCTTGGCCAGGTCGGCGTCCTCGTCCTCCCAACGGCGGGCGAAACCCGCCGGGTCGGCCTCGAACGCCAGCCGCCGCCGCACCACCTCGGTCCGCGTCGGCACGTCGCGGGAGGCCGTGACGTGGACCGTGAGGCCGAACCGGTCGAGCAGCTGCGGCCGCAGCTCGCCCTCCTCGGGGTTCATCGTGCCGACGAGCAGGAACGAGGCGGCGTGGGTCACCGAGACGCCCTCGCGCTCGACGTGCGCGCGTCCCATCGCGGCGGCGTCGAGCAGCAGGTCGACGAGGTGGTCGTGCAGCAGGTTCACCTCGTCGACGTACAGGACGCCGCGGTGGGCGGCCGCGAGCAGACCGGGCTGGTAGGCGCGGACGCCGTCGGTGAGGGCGCGCTCCAGGTCGAGCGAGCCGACCAGGCGGTCCTCGGTCGCGCCGACCGGGAGCTCCACGAGCTGCGCGGGGCGGACCGACGAGGCGGTGCCGTCGTGCGGGCCGTCGGGGCAGCGCGGGTCGGCGTCCAGCGGTGCGCAGCCGAAGCGGCAGTCGGGCACCACGTCCAGCTCGGGCAGCAGCGCGGCCAGGGCGCGCACGATGGTCGACTTGGCGGTGCCCTTCTCGCCGCGGACCAGGACCCCGCCGATGCGCGGGTGCACCGCGTTGAGCAGCAGGGCCAGCCGCAGGTCGTCGTGTCCGACCACGGCGGAGAACGGGTAGCGCACAGCGGTCATGCGTGCAGTTCCTTCCTCGGGTCTCGGGCGCCCCGGGTGGTGGGAACAAGGGGTGGCAGTGTCCTGACTCCCGGCTCGCCGCGTCCCTCCGGCCTTCCCAGGTCGCCCCGGTGGCTCGCGGGGGAGGTCCGCTCCCCGGTCACAGTGGCGCCGGCCGTGCCGGACTCCCACCGGCTTCCTGACGCACTCCTTGCTTGGACCACCGTGCATCGTCGCAGACCGCGATCACCGGCGAGGGCGCGGCGTAACGAGAACCACTACTCCGGCGGACCGCCTCGGCGCGTCAACAGCGCCGTGCGCAGGGCATTCCCGGGGCGGTGCACGTCCGTCAGGTCACCGGGGCTCGTCCGGTAATGGCGGCTGTACCGGGGGTTCGAGGGCGCTCCCGCGCGCGGGACACAGCACTCCCTGCCCGTTCCCCCTGCGTTCGGCGCCGCCCGCCTCCGACTGGTCGGAGCCCGCTGCGCCGGGCCCACCACTCTCCGGCCTGGGCCACCTCCAGGTCTTCCCAGGCCGCTCCGCCAGGTCCGCCGCTACCCGGCCGCGCCGCCTTCTGCCTGCTCCCCCAGACCGCTCCGCCAGGTCCACCGCTACCCGGCCGCGCCGCCGACCGGCGAGTTGGCGGTGCGGGTGCGCGGGTCGCGTCGCATCTCGATGTGCGGAATGCCGTCCTCCAGGTACTCTTCGCCGTCCTCGATGAAGCCGAAGGAGCGGTAGAAGCCCAGCGCGTAGGTCTGCGCCGAGAGCACCGCGGGCTCGCGCTGCACCTCGGCGACCGCGGCCCGCATCAACTTGCGGGCGAGCCCGAGCCCGCGCGCGCTCTTGGCGGTGCAGACCCGGCCGATCCGGAAGGTGCCGTCGGGGTCCTCCAGCAACCGCAGGTAACCGAGCACGTAGCCGTCTGCTGAATCGATCCAGAAGTGACGTGTCGTCGCTTCCAGATCACGACCGTCCAACTCGGGGTAGGGGCACTCCTGTTCGACCACGAAGACGTCGACGCGCAACCGCAGCATCCGGTAGAAGTCTTCGGCGTCGAGATCCGCCGTGTAGGCGCGGTGCACAGAGGTCGCAAGAGGCTGAAGGGTCACCCTTACCTGGATATCACAACCGACCCCCGACAACCGCATTCACGACCGCTCGGAGTTGCTAACAACACCCTCCGCAGCAGCCGAGTCCGTCGCAGGTCACACGGCCCTGCCGGCCACCGGAAGCGCCCACCGCGGCCTCGCGACCTCCCCGCGCAACGCCCCGAGCCGCCCGAGCCGCCCCCCAACGGGCTGACGGCACTCGCCACCGGGCAGCAGCGTCCGTTGCCCGAACTGCCCTCACCACCTGAGCTGCCGCCCACGGTCTCCCACGCTCGCCACCCGAGTCGCCGCATCGCCGCCCGCGAGCTCTGCTCCCGCCGCCTCAGCCGCGCGTCGGCCCGCCCGGTCACGCTCCCGCGATGTCGCCGGCGTAGGTCGCCAGCCGCGTGTAGACACCCGGCTGCTCCGGCCGTCCGCAGCCCACGCCGTACGACACGACCCCGACCAGGCGCCCGTCGACCACGTACGGGCCACCCGAGTCACCCCCGCACGCGTCCCGCCCGCCCTCTGGCGTGCCCGCGCAGAACATCGACGACCGGTCGAACCCCCCGTAAGCGCGGCTGCACTCGGCCTCCGCGGTGACCGGCACCTCGACGGAGCGCAGCACCGACGACTGCGCCCCCGACTCGGACGTGCGCCCCCAGCCGTAGACCCGGCCGACCGTCCCGGTCTGGTACGGCGCGGTCTCGCCTTGCCCGACGAGAGGGAGGACGCGGTAGTCGACCGGAGTCCTCAGCGTCAGCACCGCGACGTCGTGCCCGCTCGCGAAACCTTCGTACCGCGGGTGAACCCACACGGCGTCGATACCGCTGACGACTCCCTCCTGCGTACGCAGGTCGGACCGCCCGACGACCGCGCGGAGGCCGCCGAGCGGACGCCGCTTGCCGGTCGCAAGATCGACGGTGCAGTGCGCGGCGGTGACCACCTTGATCGGACTGATGAGGGCACCGCCGCAGAACTGGCGGTCCGAGTCATCGGTGAGCGCCACGATCCACGGCGCCTCCGCGGCCGAGGTCTCCGAACCCCCGAGCACCCGCGCTTCGGGCTCCGCCGCGGCGGCGGCGACCGGGTAGACACCGGCGAGCACGGTCACCGCCCCGGTCGCCAGTAGCCGCCGCACCTTCCGGGCAGCACGAGACGCTTCGCCCTCGGACGCGTGTCCCGCCATGGAAACCATCCCGACGACCTCCCGGCGCCCCACCGCAACCCCGGCGCACTCGGCCTCCCTCGGAGCCGGCACCGCACGCCAGACAGCCACCTCCCCACCAGCCGCCACCGCACCCCGGGCAGCCGCCTCACCGGCAGACGCCGCCGCACCCCGGGCAGCCGTCACCGAGCGCCGGACAGTCGCCTCACCACCGGGCACCACTGCACCCCGGGCAGCCGTCACCGAGCGCCGGACAGTCGCCTCATCAGCGGGCTCCATCGCCTCATCGCGAGCGACCTCGCCCCCGAGCACTCCGTCGCGCTCAGTCGCCGCGCCACACCTGGGCGCCCGGCTATGCCCGTTGGCCACCGCGCCGCCTCCGAGCGCCCCGGCACGCCCAGCAACCGCCGCGCCACCCCCGTGTGCTCCGGCATGCCCGGCCGCCACGCCACCCCCGAGCGCCCCGGCACGCCCGGCAACCGCTGCGCCACCCCCGTGTGCTCCGGCGCTACCTGCCGCCGCCAGGCCGCCTGCAAACGTTCCGCCCCGGTCGGCGGCCTCAGGCACTCCGCCGCAGGCCGCGACATCGGCGTGGACTGCCGCCTCGCCCCGCGCCGCCCCGACATGGCCAGCCTCCCCGCCACAGGCAGCCGCCCCGCCACTGCGAGTCGCTCCGCCGCTCCGCCGGGGCGCCGACCACTCCTGCCCTGACCCGGTGGACGTTCCAGCCGATCCGACGCTGTGCCGTGTGCCGTGCCGCACGTCGAGCCTCCACCTCTCCCTCGCCGAGCGATGACGGCACACCGTAGCGAGTCGACTACCCGGACATCACGAGGCACAACTCACACAGCGGCAAGAAAATATTTCGTTAAGATGGATCACGACGGGAAATCTTGCGGGTCAATGCCCTGCTGACCCGTTGCTCATCCGCCTCGCCCCAACACGATCCCGGCGCTCCGCGCGTTCCGGGGTCGTCCGCCTGCGCCGATGCAGGGCCAGATCCACCAGATCAAGTGACACCCGGTCGTGCGGGTCGGTGCCGCACGCCCCAGAAGGAGGGACCGAATGCTGCTGGACCTGACCACCGTGCCCGCATTCCTGCTCGCGAGCGCGGTGGTCATCCTGACTCCCGGTGTCGACGCCTTCCTGCTGCTGCGCACGTCGCTGCGCTCGGGCGTCCGGCCCGGGCTGCTCACCCTCGCCGGCATCCACACCGCGAGCATCGTGCAGGTCGCGGCGGTGATCTCCGGCCTCGGCGCGCTGATCACGCGGCAGCCCGCGGTGCTGGCCGTGCTCAAGTGGATCGGCGCGGCCTACCTGATCTACCTCGCCGCGACGATCCTGCGCGGCCTGTGGCTGACCAGGAAGGAGTCCGCCAGCGGAGCCCTCGACGCCACCCCCGCGCCGGACCCCGCGAACCCGTACCTGCGCGGGCTGCTCAGCAACATCACCAATCCGAAGATGCTGCTGTTCAGCCTGGCGTTCCTGCCGCAGTTCGTCGGCGTCGCGGCCAACCCGGCGCTGCAGCTCGTCGCGCTCGGCGTGATCTTCCTCGTCCTGGCCGCCATCTGGGAGCTGACCATCGTGCTGGCGGCGGCCCGGATCGCCGACCGGCTACGGCACCCGCGGGTCGCCAAGTCGCTCGACATGGTCAGCGCCGCGGCGTTCCTGACGATCTCGGTCGGGCTCGTCGCGGGCTGACCGGCCGCGCGCCGCGACAAGGAGGCAGGTGAGCAGCGCGAGCACCGCGCTCGCGCTGAAGATCACCGGCGGGGTGGCGACACCCGTGAGCAGGTCGAACACGTAAGGCGCGCAGAAGCCGAGGTAGGCCAGCGCCCAGAACACCGCCGTCAGGCGCGCGAGCCGCGACGGCGGTGCGATGCGGCCGACCTCGGTGAGGCAGTACGTCACCAGCATCCCGTAGCCGCCGCCCAGCAGGACGTCCGCGCACAGGGCCGTCCACGGCTGCTCCAGGACGATCGCCGGGACCGCCAGTGCGAGTCCCGCCGCCACCGCCCACAGCCCCGCCAGCGCGGGAACGATGCGGTTGCCGACGGCCAGCCGCCTGGCCAACGGCTGGGTGAGGACTCCGCTGCCCGGCGTGAGCAGGGTCGCGACCCCGGCGTAAACGGTCTCCGAACCGGTGAGACGGCCGTCGACCAGGCCGGGGAGCACGCCGAACCCGACTGACGGAGCGAGGAAGACCCAAGGCGCGACCGGCACCACCAGCCACCAGAAGCGCGGATCCCGCAATCCACTGCCGGACGCGGCAACCGGTAGCGAATGCGGCCTGGTTTCGGGAGCGGCCACGGCGGCCGTGAGCGCACCGGCGCACAGCACCAGGTGCGGCACGTAAGCGATGACCATCGGGTGCGGTGCCCACTGCGCGATCAGGGCTGCGACCAAACCGCTCACGCTGAACCCGGCGGACAGGAACAGACCCGCTCGCCGTGCGCCGGTCCCCTCGTCGACGACGTCGCCCGCGTAGGAGAGTTCCTTCACCCAGGCGCTGCCCGCGGCCAGTGCGGCGCCGGTGCCGACACCGGTCAGCAGCCTGCCGACCGCGAGCCACGGAGTGGCGACCGCACCCGCCATCAGTGCGGCGGTCCCGACCACCCCGACGGCGACCGCGCCCAGCACGACGGGCTTGCGACCGAACCGGTCGGCGATCGGACCACCGAGCAGCAGCCCCGGCAGCAGTCCGACGACGTAGACGGCGAACAGGCTGGTCACCGTCGTGCTGGCGAGACCGAGATGAGTCCCGTAAGCACCCAGCAGCGACGAGAACTGGTTCGCTCCCCAACCGGCGGCCGTCAGCAGCAACGCCGCCCGAACCCAAGCACTTCTCACGTATCCACTTCTAGGCGGTGCGGAGTGGAACGCGCACCGCCCCTTCAGCAAACGTAAACGCCGGTATCGCCACCGGCTGTTCACGTGCTAGCCAGCCGCACCGCTGGATCACGGCTGGCAGCCCAGTCGCCAAATCAACGGCGACCAGGCAGGCCGCTCGCCGCACGACCGAACTACTCCGGCCGGCCGGCCCCAGCACACCACCGAGCGCCGCGCACCCGCCGAACCAGCGACCGCTAGCGACCGTCGAAAATCGATCGCTTTGCCTCCTCCACCCCCGAGCGAGCGACGAACCCGACCGCCCGCCAGCCGAATGGTCCCACTCCGTCCGGTCAGCACCGCCGCCACTCACCGGAACCACCACTTTCGTCCGGCCGAACCGACGCACTCCCCTGGACCACGAACTCTGTCCCGGTCGCAACCGCCGCCGCTCGCCCAGCCCATCACCAACCGACCACCCGCCGGTCCCCCACGAACGAACGCCGCACAGGCCATCAGCCGCCCCGCGGAAAGCCCGACCGCCCACCGGTGAGCCAACAACCACACCGACGGACCCGGCTGCCAAACCAACGCCAGTCCGCGACCGACCCGCCCCACCCAATGTCCGGCCGCGCTGACATTCCCGGCCACACGCCCCCTACGTCCCCACGGACCCACAGCCGGCCCACCGCACACCCGCCAAACGCCCGACCGCCGCACACGCCGAAGGCCCGGCCACCGCCGTCCCCTCATCCCGCGCCGGGCCGGACGCTGCCACGCCTGGCGGCCCCACCCGCCTGGCCTGCCGGCTTCGTCCCACCCTGTTCCGCCGCGCACATCCGGGTTCTCGTGCGGGCTCTGCGCGTTACGCTCCGCGAGGTGGACCTGCGTCGGCTGACCTCCTTCGTCGCGGTGGCCGAGGAAGGCCACTTCGGGCGGGCCGCCGCACGGTTGTTCCTGTCACCGGCCGCCGTCACCGCGCACGTCAAGCAACTCGAACGCGAGCTCGGCGTGACCCTGCTCGATCGCACGCCGGTGCGACCGACCGCCGCGGGGGAGCGCCTGCTCAGGCACGCGCGGGTGCTGATCGACACCGCCAACGCTGCGGCGGCCGAGCTCGCCGACGCTCCCAGCGACGACCTGCCGCTGCGGGTCGGGATCATGGGCCACGGTTCGGCCGAGCTGACTCCCGCCTCGTTGCAGGCGTTCCGCCGGGCACGGCCGGAGTCCCGGCTGGCGATGACGACGCTGGACTTCACCGAGGGCGTCTCGGCGCTGCTGGAGCGCCGGGTCGACGCGGCTTTCGTGCGGCCCGCACCGATCGACGAGCGCATCGCCGTCGACGTGCTGACCACCGAGCAACGCATCGTCGTCGTACCGAGCGCCTGGCAGGTCGCCGACGCTCCCGGCGTCCGCCTGCGCGACGTGCTGGAACTGCCCTACTTCAGCCTCCCCGACCGCACTCCCCGGTCGTTCACCGACTACCTCTACTTCGCGTCCGCACGTGGCGGCGAGCAACCGCGGCGGAGCAGAGACCACGCGCTGACGCCGCAGGACGTGCTGATCAACGCCGCGCTCGGCCGTGGCGCCGGGTCGGCCCTGCTCTCGTTCACGCGCTACTACTCGTGGCCGGGCACGACCTTCGTGCCGGTGACCGACGCGCCGTGGGAGCACAGCGTGCTCGCCACTCGCGCGGATGACCGCCGTCCGGATGTCCTCCTGCTGCGCAACATCGCGACGAAGCTCGCGCGCGAACTCGGACCACGTCTCCGGCTCTCACCTCCCTCCGATGCCTCCACACAACACGGCGCTGTCCCCACGGACGCGCCCTGACTCCGCCGGCCACTCGACCAGCAACCCGACCCGCCCGCAGCTCCGCGCAAGCCGCGGTTCAGGCGGTTCCCCCAGAGCGCACAGCCCTGAACAGGCGGGGCGCGGTTCGCGCGAACCGCGCCCCGCCCGACGAACCCGTTCCCTGCCCTGTGCGCAAGCCACGCAGGACTCGGAGTCCGGAAACCGGAACCTGAGACCGAAACACGTCCCCAGCCATCCGCTCCCGGCAAACCCGCACAGCCACAGGGCCACGGGCTCAACCCGGAACTCACCACCCCGACGAGAAGTCCGGCGGGACGCCGAATCCCCGGCTCGGCCGACCGCGTCCCCCAAGTCGGTGCGGCGCCCAGCAACCGCACCGACCAACCGGTCGGCCTCCGGCCCCAGCCGCTCCCACCCGGCCCGGGCCCGGTCATGACCGCCGGGCGGCCTCGGCCACCCGGCGCGCTCTGGCCTCAGCTACCCAGTTGCGCCTGGATGTCGTCGTGGAGGGCCGCGATGCGCGTGTAGACGCCGGGACTTTCCGGGCGTGCGCACCCGTCTCCCCAGGAGACGAGCCCGATGAGCCGGTCACCGGCCACCAGCGGTCCGCCGGAGTCGCCCTGGCAGGCGTCGACCCCACCCCCTGGCACGCCCGCGCAGGTCATGCTGTCGGCCTTGTACTGCTCCTTGTAGGCCTTGGTGCACTCCTCGTCGGCCAGGACCTGCAGCTCGCCCCTGCGCAGCTCGTTGGAGCTCTGCCCGTTCTCAGCCGTCTTACCCCAGCCCAGCACCGTGCTCGGGGTGCCCGGTTGGTAGAGCGCGGTGTCCTGCTGCGAGGCCACCGGCAGCGGTGGCTGCGGCAGCCGCTGGTCCAGCGTCAGCACCGCCACGTCCGAACCGCTGCTCGCGTCCTGGTACTTCGGGTGCACCCAGATGCCGGTGACCTTGGCGACGGTGCCGTCCTTGCCGTCCAGCCGTTCCCGGCCGGCCACGACCTGCACCCCCTCCGGCTTCTCCCCCAGGACGCAGTGGCCCGCGGTGACGACCTTGTTCGGTGCCGCGAGGGCACCGCCGCAGAGCTGGTTGCCCTGCGCGTCGGTCAGGTAGACCATCCACGGGTGCTCGGCGATGCTCGCGGGCTGCCCGCCCACGATCGGCGGCGCCTGCAGTACGGGCGGACCTGTCGCCGGCCCGGCGGCCGCCGGGCTCAACAGGGCCGACGAGAGCGCCACCGCACCGGCCACCCCCAGGAAAGGCCACGTTCGACGCGACATCCGTGCCATCTCGCTGATCTCCTCCCTCCGGAGCGCTGGGCACGGCCCGCACGACCGCCCGTCTCCGGCTCGACAAAGTGTCCATTAGAGAGAGGAACGAAGCTTGATCCTGATTCACCGCAACCGGAAGTTAGCACCCGATCAGGTGAAGGTCAGGCAACAAGATCACCCGCGCGAGCGACGGGTCCACTAAGGACATGCGTCGGACGCTCGAGTTCCGCGCGGCGGCTCCCCGTGCTCCCGCGATCGAAGGGATCGATTACAGCGCAAGGAAACTCTCCGCACCGCGCCACACCCTCAGTAGCCCGCCGCGACGTCGACGACGCCCAGCAACGGCTCACCCGCGAGGTGGCGTCGCACGTTCTCCTCCACCCTGCGCGCCAAAGCCGGAACGAGCAAGGACTTGGGATTGGCGGTGTGCGGAGAGACGAGAGCGCGGGGCTCGTCGAAGAGCGGGTGGCCGTCGGGCAGCGGCTCCGGGTCCGTGACGTCCAGGGCGGCCCCGCCGATGCGCCCCTCCGCCAACGCCGCCACGAGCGCGTCGGTGTCGACCAGCGAGCCGCGGGCCACGTTGACCAGCCAGGCGTCGGACTTCATCAGGGCCAGCGCCTCGGCGTCGACGAGCTTGGCGGTCTGCGCGGTGGCGGGCGCGGCCACCACGACGAAGTCCGACGCCGACAGCAGCTCCCGCACGCCGCCGGCGTCTTCGGACGGCCAGGTCCGCGCCGCACCGTTGACCGGTCGCCCGGACCGGTTCACCGCCAGGATCCGCACCCCGAACGGCTCCAGCAACCCGATCAGCGCACGGCCGATCCCGCCCGCGCCCAGGATGCCCACCGTCGCGCCGAACAACGACCGGATGCCCTCCGGCGGTGCCCAGCGGTCCGCTCGCGCCATGGTGTGCAGCTGCCGGAACGCGGCGAGCATCATCGCCAGGGTGTGCTCGGCCACCGTCTCGGCGTAGACGCCCGCGGCGGAGGTGAACCGCACGCCTTCGCGCAGCACGCCGCCGGCGAACCAGGTCTCCACGCCCGCGGCGGGGAGCTGCACCCACTCCATGCCCTCGTGGAAGAGCTCGTGGAACCGCTCGGGCCCGGCGCCGTACCAGACCAGCGCCGACGCCTCCTCGGCCGAGCTGAGCTCGGCTCCGCCGGCGCGAACCGCCGCTTCCAGCTCCGGCTGCGCGACCGGTCCGACGTGGATCTTCACCTGAACTCCTGCCGTAGTGCTACGAACGCGTACGGGTCACGGGCCTCTTATTCCGAGGCGGATTCACGACCTTCTGATGAGCTCGCCCCACAGCGCGGGCAACTGCTCGGGATCCTCCAACGCCGACCCGACGGCGCCCACCGACGCCCCGGCGGCGAGGAAGTGTGCGCGTTCATCCCTCCCGTCGCCGTGAAGCGCATGCCGGGGAACGGGCCGCGTATGGCGGCGAACCAGCCGGTGCCGAGCACGGTGGCGGGAAACGCCTTCACCCAGGTCAGGCCGAGTTTGCGGGCGTGCTGCACCTCGCTGGGCGTGGCGACGCCCGGCAGGTGCGGCAGCTCGCTCGCGCGCACCAGCTCCGGGTCCAGGCCCGGCGCCACGGTGAACGCGGCGCCCAGTTCGGTCGCCGTGCGCAGCTGTTCGACGCCGACCACGGTGCCCGCGCCGACCGGTCTGCCGCGGCGCGCCCCCGCCTCGATCGCCGCGCGCAGCGACGGCTCGGCGCCGGGAGTCTCGATGGGCACCTCGACGGCGTCGATACCCAGGTCCCAGGCGCGCTCGGCAAGCGTCGCGGTGCGCTCGGGGTCCATGCCGCGCAGGATCGCCATGACCCCGCAGGAGAACAGGTCGTCGAAGAAGGTCATCGGCTCCCACCGAACCGCAGTGCGTTCCACGTGCTCTCGTCGCAGTCGAGCCATCCGGCCAGCACGTCGGCCGTCGGCAGCGGGGTGTGGTCCTCCGTGCTGAGCAGGCTGTGCGCGGCGAGCAGGTGGCCCAGGCGCAGGCAGCGCACAGCGCTCTCCCCGCGCAGCACACCGGACAGGTAGCCGGCGGCGAAGGCGTCACCGGCCCCGACCGGCTCCACGACGCGCACCTCCGGCGCGGTGACGACGGCGGGCTGCGCGCCGAACGCCGTGGCGTCGTTGGCGGCGTCCTTGACCACCAGCGTCGCCGGACCGTCGAGGACAGCACGCACGTCGTCGGCCGTCTTCGCACCCCACAGCGTGCCCGCTTCGTCCAGGCCGACGAAGACGATGTCGGCGAGCTGGGCGAGCTCCCGCAGCCGGGGCCCGGCGGCTCCGGCCGACCACAGGGCCGGGCGGTAGTTGACGTCGAAGGAGATCCTCGACCTGCGTGGACCGGCCAGCAGGTGCGTGATCAGGCGGTCGCATCCCGGCGACAGCGCGGGCGTGATACCGCTGATGTGCAGAAGTTCCGCGTCACCGGCCCCATCGAGGAACCACTCGTCCATTGTGGATGCGGCCGAACCCGCCCGGTAGTAGTACACCGTCGTGCCGCCGGGGGCCGGGTCCTTGAAGTACACGCCGGTCGGTGCGGTGGGATGCGTCTCGACGAGCGAGGTGTCGACCCCTGCCGCACCGATGGTCGCGACCAGGCGGCGGCCCAGCGGATCCGCGCCGACCCTGCCGGCCCAGGCCACCCGGTGCCCCAACGCGGCTAAGTGGACCGCCACATTGGACTCCGCACCACCCGTGGTCAGCGTGAACGACGTGGCGGTCTCCAGCCCCACCGACTCGGCCGGGGCGATCAGCGACATCGTCTCGCCCAGGCACAGCACTTCAAGTCCAGCGCGCGCAGTCAAGTCAGCCCTCCTCGGGACGCAGACTAACGACCCGCCACTGCGAAATACACACTGGAGCTGCAACATGTGCACAACGTCGGCCAGGACACATCCGCGCGGCCGTCCAACTAGGCTGGTCGGCGAGTGATCAAAGCCCCTACTCCGACGCTGAGGAGGAAGCTCGATGAGCCTGGAGCGCCCGATCGACCCGGACCCCTACTCGCTGCTGCCCGAGGTCCCGTCGTTCACCGTGACGTCCGACGACGTGACCGACGGCAGCCCGATGGCCCTGGACCACGTCTTCGACGGCATGGGAGCCGGCGGGCAGAACCGGTCGCCGCACCTGCGGTGGGAGGGGTTCCCGGAGAACACCAAGAGCTTCGTGGTCACCTGCTTCGATCCCGACGCGCCCATCCCCGGCGGTTTCTGGCACTGGGGCCTGGTCGACATCCCGGCCTCGGTGACCGAGCTGCCGGCCGACGCGGGCAGCCGCGATGGCAGGAACGTGCCGGAAGGCGCCTTCCACGTGGCCAACGACATGGGTGAGCACGCCTACGGCGGCGCCGCTCCGCCGCCCGGTGACCGCTCGCACCGGTACTACTTCGCGGTGCACGCGGTGGACACCGAGAAGCTCGGCGTGGACGGCACCGCGAGCCTGGCCGTGGTGAACTTCAACCTGGCCTTCCACACCCTCGCGCGGGCGATCATCACGCCGACCTACGCCCACTGACGACTCCCTGCTTTTCACCCGGAAGAGCTGAATCCGGCTGCTGGAAGCGGCTTTCCGGGCGCTGACCGAATCCAGCCAAGGTGCTCGCGCCTCTTTTCCAGGAGGCGACGCACTTCCCGGCAGCCGCATCGGTGCCGACCGGAACTGCGTTCGCGGTCCGAGGAACACCGTCGGCTCCGGGAGGTACGGGTGAACGTCCAGGTGGTGCCCGCCGCCACCGCCGCGGTGCTCGCCGCGGCCGTGGCGGCCCTGCTGCTGGTGCCCTTCGCGGCTCGCGAGCACCGGCTGCGCGGCGAGCTGCCTCCCCGCACTCTCGCACTGCGGTTCGGCACGCTGCTCTACGCGCTGGGGCTGGCCGCGTACGTGCTGCTCCCGCTGCCTGCGGACGGCACGTGCGTGGCCATGGGCCCGCAACTGCGACCGCTGGCCGGAGTCGCCGAGCGCGGTGCGGACGGCGCGGCGCAGTTCGCCCTCAACGTCGCGCTGTTCGTACCGCTGGGCGTACGTCTCCAGCGGCGCGTAGCGGTGGCCGCGCTCACCGGCGCATTCGTCTCCTTGGCGATCGAGCTGACGCAGCTCACCGGGGTGTGGTTCCTCCTCCCCTGCCCGTACCGCCTGTTCGACGTCGACGACCTGCTCGCGAACACGGGTGGATCCCTGGTCGGTTGCCTGTTCGCACGGGTCGCGCTCACCTGCGGGCGCCGTCGTGCGGCCACGCAGATCGGACTTCTCAGCCTCGCTCTTCCTGCACGGCGGTCTTGGCCGTTGTCGAACGCACTGTTCGCACTGAACGGGGTCGCGTACGCGGGAGCCGTGGCTGACCGCGTTGTGACGTTGCAGCCTGGGCGGCTGGCAACTCCTCCATCCCAGCGCAATCGCGGCCCCAATGCTTGCTTCACGCCACAACCGGTCACCGCTGCACCACGCGCAGGGCGGGCCGGGCCCGCGCAGAGGGATGCGCCGCCCCATCTCCACCTGCCGGCCGGTGCGCCGCGCCCGGTCACCGCCTACCGGCGGCTGCTGGGCATGTGCTGCGACCTCCTGCTGCTGTGGTGGCTCGGAACCGCCTTCCGCGGAGTGGTCGTGATCGGCGACGACCTCAGCAACCACGTGGTGTCGCCAGTCACCGGCAATTGGCTGGAAGCCGCAGTGCTGTGGTGCGCACCCGCGCTCGTCTTGCTCGGCGTCACCCTCGCGTGTCGGGGTACCAGTCCTGGCCAGCGCGTCGTGCTCCTGCGCACGCTCGCGCGAGACGGAAGCCCACCGAGCGCGGCGGCGACCGCGCGCAGGTGGGCAGCGGGAATCGGTGCTCTCGCGGCGGTACAGGCCCTCGCGGCGCTGATTGGCGCGTGGGGGCTCGCCGACTGGGCGGAGCTGGCGGGACCGCTGTCGGCGGCCTGGTGCGCGGCCCACGCACGAGGTGTGACCGGAACCCCCGCCGAGCGGGGAATCAGCATGCGGCTCGCCGGGTTGTACGTGAGCGACGCCCGGAGCGCCCCGAGCGGGAGTTCCGCGTCACCCACACCGACACCTGATGCAGGATGGACACGTGCGGCACTTCGATCTCGTCATCATCGGTTCCGGCTCGGGCAACTCGATCCTCGACGACCGGTTCGCGGACTGGAACGTGGCCATCGTCGAGAAGGGCGTCGGCAGCACCGGCAACTACGGCGGTACCTGCCTGAACGTCGGATGCATCCCGACCAAGATGTTCGTGCACACCGCCGACGTGGCCGGCGCGCCGTCGTCGGGCACCCGGCTCGGGGTCGACCTCGAGCTGCGGGACGTGCGCTGGCACGACATCCGCGACCGCATCTTCGGGCGCATCGACGAGATCTCCGCCGGCGGCAGGCGCTACCGGGCCGAGGACAACCCGAACGTCACCCTGTTCGAGGGCGTGGGGCGGTTCACCGACGTCAAGCGGCTCGAGGTCGAGACCGCCGGCGGCACCGAGACCATCACCGCCGACCGCTTCGTCGTCGCCGCCGGTGGCCGACCGGCCATTCCGGACATCCCCGGCATCGAGAACGTCGACTACCACACCAGCGACTCGGTGATGCGGCTCGACGAACTCCCCCGCCGCATGATCATCATGGGCACCGGCTTCGTCGGTGCGGAGTTCGCGCACGTCTTCTCCGCGCTGGGCGTCGAGGTGACCCTGGTCGGGCGGTCCGGCCGGGCGCTGCGCAGCCAGGACGTGGATGTCTCCGAGCGGTTCACCGAGCTGGCCGGCCGGCGCTGGGACCTGCGGCTCAACCGCAAGGAGATCGGCGTCGAGCAGGACGGGGACCTGACTCGCCTGTACCTCGAGGGCCCGGACGGCTCGGAGGTCGTCGAGGCCGAGGCGCTGCTGATCGCCGTCGGCCGGGTGCCCA
This sequence comes from Saccharopolyspora erythraea NRRL 2338, assembly GCF_000062885.1. NCBI lineage: Bacteria > Bacillati > Actinomycetota > Actinomycetes > Pseudonocardiales > Pseudonocardiaceae > Saccharopolyspora > Saccharopolyspora erythraea. The sequence goes on from NC_009142.1 coordinate 6,712,406, forward strand.
ACTCCGACGTCCTCGACGCCGCGAAGGGAGGCCTCGCCCTGTCCAGGAACGGCAAGATCGAGGTCGACTCCGAGCAGCGCACCTCCGTCGACGGGGTCTGGGCGCTGGGCGACATCAGCTCGCCCTACGAGCTCAAGCACGTGGCCAACCACGAGATGCGGGTCGTGCAGCACAACCTGCTGCACCCGGACGCGCCCATCGAGTCCGACCACCGCTACGTTCCGGCCGCGGTGTTCTCCTCGCCGCAGATCGCATCGGTGGGACTCACCGAGCAGGAAGCTCAGCAGCTGGGTGTGGAATACGTCACCAGCGTGCAGGACTACGGCGGGATCGCCTACGGCTGGGCGATGGAGGACAGCACCGGCTTCGCGAAGCTGCTCGCGGACCCGGAAACCGGCAAGCTGCTCGGCGCGCACATCATCGGCCCGCAGGCTCCGACGCTGCTGCAACCGCTGATCCAGGCGATGCAGTTCGGCCTGGACGCCCGCACTATGGCCCGCGGCCAGTACTGGATCCACCCGGGCATGCCGGAGCTGATCGAGAACGCGTTGCTGAACCTTCCCCTGCGGTGAAACGATCTCGGGTGCCCGACGTCGCGCCCTTATCGTTCCAGCAACGCGGAAAGCGAGCACTCGCAACAGGTTTCGGTATGTGGCAACCGTTCGGCGCAGCCCGCTCGGCCACTGCGCGGACAACACCTCGCGCGGCGTCCGCCATCATCTGACCCCGGCCCTTCCCAACGGAGAGAAAGGCGACCTGGTGCTGCACGCACGTCTCGAAGCGGTCTACAACGACATCGTCCGGCGCAACCGAGGGGAAACCGAGTTCCACCAAGCCGTCCAGGAAGTCCTGGAGAGCATCGGACCGGCGCTGGACAAGCACCCCGAGTACGCCGAGCACAAGATCGTCGAGCGGATCTGCGAACCCGAGCGGATGGTCACCTTCCGGGTGCCGTGGGAGGACGACCGCGGCGAAGTGCACGTCAACCGCGGGTTCCGCGTGGAGTTCAACAGCGCCCTCGGCCCGTACAAGGGCGGTCTGCGCTTCCACCCCTCGGTCTACCAGGGCATCGTGAAGTTCCTGGGGTTCGAGCAGATCTTCAAGAACGCCCTGACCGGCCTGCCGATCGGCGGCGGCAAGGGCGGTGCCGACTTCGACCCGAAGGGGCGCTCGGACCGCGAGATCATGCGCTTCTGCCAGAGCTTCATGACCGAGCTGCACCGGCACATCGGCGAGCACACCGACGTGCCCGCCGGCGACATCGGCGTCGGCGGCCGGGAGATCGGCTACCTCTTCGGCCAGTACAAGCGGATCACCAACCGCTACGAAACCGGTGTGCTCACCGGGAAGCACCTCTCCTTCGGCGGGGCGGAGGTGCGAACCGAGGCCACCGGCTACGGCTGCGCCTACTTCGTCCGGGAGATGCTGGCCGCACGCGGCGAGTCGTTCGAGGGCAAGCAGGTCGTGGTGTCGGGCTCCGGCAACGTCGCGACCTACGGCATGGAGAAGGTCCACCAGCTGGGCGGAACCGTGGTGGCCTGCTCGGACTCCACCGGCTACGTCTACGACGAGAACGGCATCGACGTCGGGCTGGTCAAGCAGATCAAGGAGGTCGAGCGCGAGCGCATCAGCGCCTACGCCGACCGCCGGCCGGGCTCGAAGTTCGTGGAGCGCGGTGCGGTCTGGGAGGTTCCCTGCCAGGTCGCGATGCCTTCGGCGACGCAGAACGAGCTCACCGCGGAAGACGCCGCCACGCTCATCGCCAACGGCTGCATGGCCGTCGGCGAGGGCGCGAACATGCCCGCCACGCCGGAGGCGATCCAAGTGTTCCGGGAAGCCGGCGTCGCGTTCGGGCCGGGCAAGGCCGCCAACGCGGGCGGCGTGGCGACCTCGGCGCTGGAGATGCAGCAGAACGCGTCCCGCGAGACGTGGAGCTTCGAGCGTACCGAGCGGCGACTCGAAGCGATCATGAAGGACCTGCACGACCGCTGCTACGCCACGGCGGAGGAGTACGGCGTGCCCGGCGACTACGTCGCGGGCGCCAACATCGCGGGCTTCACCTCGGTGGCCGACACGACGCTACGACTCGGCTTGATCTGAGCCGGCACGGCGCCGCCCGGCTCCGGCCACCGCCACGGGCCGGGCGGCCCAACTCCGGATCGGGCGGCCGCCTGTTGGCCGGGGGCCGGGTGGCGGCCGCGGTCGGGGACCTGGCGGCGGCCAGCGGTCGGAGACCGGGCGGCGGCCAGCGGCCGGAGACCGGACGGCGCCCTGCGGTCGGCCGGTTCGCTCCGGCGTATCCGGCCGAGCCCGACGCTTCTGACCGAGCCCCGCGTTTCCGGCCAAGCCCCCGCGCTACCGGCCGACCCGCGCTTCCGGCCAAGCCCCCGCGTTTTCGGCCGAGCCCAACGCCTCCGGCCAAGCCGCCCGCGCTTACGGCCGACGCTCTGCCGCTTTCCCGACCGCTCCCGGCGCATTCCGCCTGCGCCCTACGCGTTCAGATGGTGCGGGGGCGTCCCGCGATGATGCCGATGCAGCCCTGGACCAGCACGATCGCCAGCACGATCACCAGCGAAGCCGTCCAGCCGCCGGTCAGGTCGTGCATGACGCCGAACATGAAGGGGCCGACCGAGGCGATCAGGTAGCCGAAGCTCTGCGACATCGCCGAGAGCTGGCCGGTGTCGGCGGCGTTGCTGGTCCGCAGCGAGATGAACACCAGCGCCAGCGGGAACGCGCTCAGTCCCACGCCGAGCAGCAGCGCCCACAGCAGCGGGGCGCTCTGCGGCGCGACCAGCAGTCCCACGACGCCGCTCGCGGTCAGCGCCGCGAGCCCGACGGCCCAGCCGGACTGCCCGCGGGTCCGGGTGACCAGCGGCGGCAGGATCATGTTGAGCGGCACGCCGACCAGCAGCAGCACACCGAGCAGCGCGCCCGACGTGGTGGCGTCGATGCCCGCGCTCTTGAACACCTCGGGCATCCAGCCCATCACCACGTAGGCGACCAGCGACTGCATCGCGAAGTATGCGGTGATCGCCCACGCCAGCGGGCTGCGCATCAGCGAGCGGCGCCCGCCCTGCGCTGCCGTGCCGGTGACCTGCCTGCTCGCGGCCTGGCGCCGGGTGGCGGGGACCCACACGCAGAACGCGGCGAGCGCCACGACCGCCCAGGTGGCCAGGGCAAGTTTCCAGCTTCCCGTCGAGTGCTGCAGCATCGGCGTCAGCGCCGAGCCCACGGCACCGCCCGCGGCCATCGCGGTGGTGTAGAGGCCGGTGGCCATGCCGACCCGGTTGGGGAAGGACTCCTTGACCACCACCGGGATGAGCACGTTGCACATCGCGATCGAGGCGCAGACCAGCACCGTTCCGGCCAGGACCGTCCACGGCCCGTCGACCACGCGCAGCACCATCGCCGCGGTCAGCACCGCCAGCGAGACGCCGATCACGCGGCTCATGCCCCAGCGCCTCGCCAGCAGCGGGGCGGCGATTCCCGCCGCGCCGAAGCACAGGGTCGGCACCGAGGTGACGATGCTGGCCCAGGTGCTGCTGCTGCCGAGGGAGTCGCGCACCTCGCCCAGCACCGACGCGAGGCTGGTGACCGCCGGCCGCATGTTGGCAGCCGCCAGCGCGACCCCGGCGAGGAGCAGGCCTCCTCCGGCCACCGCCGCTTGCCGGTTGGGCAGCACCGCCTCGGACGCACCGTCGTTCTCCAGCCGCAGCGCATCGGGGTGCGGGGCGTGCGGAGGAGAGCTGGCATCCTGGTCGGTCACATGGTCAGGGACATGCTGGCTGCGCGACTCTATGGACATCGCGTACTAGTATGTCAAACGTAGGATGTTTGGACGAAAGGACGTCTACGTGCCTTTGGTCACCACCAAGCGGACCGGGCTGGTCGATCAGGTGATCGAGCAGTTCCGGGAGCTCATGGCCTCCGGCGAGTGGTCGCTCGGCAGCCGAATCCCGCCCGAGAGCGAACTGGTCACGGGCCTCGGGGTCGGCCGCAACACCGTGCGCGAGGCGATCCGGGCGCTCTCCCACTCCGGCCTGCTCGAAGTGCGCCAGGGTGACGGCACGTTCGTCCGCGCGACCAGCGAGATCTCCGGCGCGGTGCGCAAGCTGTGCGGGTCGGAGCTGCGCCACGTCCTCGAAGTGCGCCGCGCGCTGGAGGTCGAAAGCGCCCGCCTGGCGGCGAGCGCCCGGACCGAGCAGGACCTCCGCGATCTCGAGGTCGCCCTGCACGACCGGGACGAGGCGGTCCGGCGCATGGACCGCGAGACGGTGATCACCAAGGACGCCGACTTCCACCTGCGGCTCGTGCAGGCGTCGCACAACCCGGTGCTGATCGGCCTCTACGAGGGCCTGAGCGAGGCGGTGCGCTCCAGCGTCGCATCGGCGTTCGACCCGGAGATCCCGCCCGAGGAGCACGTCTCCCACACGGAGCTGGTGGCCGCCGTCCGCGACGGCGACCCCGACCGCGCCGCCGCCGAGGCAGGCGGCTTCCTGGACGAACTGCTGGCCCAGATGCCCAGCACGGACGACTAGCGGGCGACGACGCAGCGGCGGCGGAGCGCCCCGCGGGCCGTGAAGCGCCGGCTGGCGGGCAGCCGAGCGGCGGGGCAAGCGGCGAGCTGGCGGGCGGGGACGCAGCGAGCGGCGGCGGACGGGCCGGTGGAGCGGCCATCCGGGCGGCGGAGCGCCGACTGTCCCGGCCGGCGAAGCGGCGGACGGCCGGGCGCGGAGCTGTGGCGGGCAGCCGGACAGTGGAGCGGCGGCGGGGACGCGGGAAGCGGCGAACGGCCGGGCCAGCGGCGCGCGCTGGCTGCTGAGTAACCGAGCGGCGAGCTGGCGGGCGGACAGCAGCGCCCGCCCGACGGCCACACGGGCCCACCGGGCGCACTCGGCCACCAACGCGGCGGCGGCATGACCGGCGCGGACGTGCGTCGGACTCCCGATGCGGCCCCGCGCCGCCGACGATGCCGAGATGGACGCACGGGTGGCCGACGAACCGCAACTGCGGCCCGTGCCCAGCCGGGGACGTCGACGGACGAGCGGATCACCACGCGGGCCTGTCCGGCGCGACGATCAGCCGTGCCCTGCGGGGGGTGCCGCCCACCCGTGCCCGACCCGAACGCGGTCGCGGGTGCCGAGAACGTGGCCCGCACCTCGAGTCACGGAGAGCCGTCCGCGCGACTACGTCACGTGGGGAAGCCCGGCGAGTAGTCCGTGCCGACGTCGAAGGCGCCGCCGCCGGAGTCGACGGAGCCACCGCCGGCGTCGCCGGCGACCGGGGCGAGCCACGCAGCCCCGACGACGCCGCCCGCCAGCGCGGTCGTCGCACCGCGACCGCCGGTTGCCTGCAGGCGTACGGAAGGTGCGCCGAACCGGGTGATCACGATGTCCTCACCCGACTCCGCCCGGTCGATCAGCTCCGCCAACCGTTCCTGGGCTTCGGCGATGGTGAACTCAGCGGCCATGTGGCAGACGTTACTCGGAACCGCCGCCGGAGCGCAGCGCCGCGCGACCGCCTGCACCCGGCGGGAGCAACGGGAGCCCGGCCGGGGCGCCACCTTCGAGCAGCCGCCGGATCGCGTCGGTGTCGAGGTGCTTCTCCACCAGGTCGCCGAGCAGATCGAGCTGACCGGCGCGCACCTCGGCGAACGACGTGTCACCGGCCGCGACGAAGCCGTCACGGCCCGCGCACCCGGCCGCCCAGGTCAGGAAACGCCTGCGGAAGGCATCGTTCTCGAACAAGCCGTGCCAGTGCGTACCCGCCACCGACCCGCTCAGCCCACCCTCGGCGGTGCCACCGGGCAGCCGGACCAGACCCGCGAGGTCGTCGCCTCGGCGCACCGGCACACCGTGGTGGATCTCGTACCCGTCCACCGGTTCCCCGAAGGCCGTGCCCGAAGGCCTGCGCAGCGTCTTGGCCTCCTCGAACTCGATCTCCAGGTCGAGCATCCCGAGGCCGTCGACCGCCCCCACCCCCGACTCCACCTGGTCGGTGATGCGGCGGGTCAGCATCTGGAAGCCACCGCAGATACCGACGACCGGCAGCCCCGCCCCCGCGTGCGCGCGGATCGCGTCGGCGAGCCCGGTGTCGTGCAGCCAACCGAGGTCGGCGACGGTCGACTTCGACCCCGGCAGCACCACGAGGTCGGCGTCGGTCAGCCGCGACGGCTCGGTGACGAACCGGACCGCCACCCCAGGCTCGGCCGCCAGGGCCTCGACGTCGGTGGCGTTGGAGATCCGCGGCAGCCTCGGCACCGCCACCCGCAGCCACTGCGAGCCGCGCGGCGGCGCCGGGCGGCCCACCACGCCGTCGGCGACGTAGGAGAGCGAGTCCTCGGCGTCGAGCCACAGGTCCTCGGCCCACGGCAGCACGCCGTGCACCGGCCGTCCGGTGAGCGCGCGCAACCGGTCGAGACCGGAGTCCAGCAGGGCCGGGTCGCCGCGGAACTTGTTGATCACGAAACCGCCGACCAGCGCCTGGTCGGCCGCGTCGAGCAGCGCCAGCGTGCCGAAGAGCTGGGCGAACACCCCGCCGCGGTCGATGTCGCCGACCACCAGCACAGGCAGCCCCGCGGCCCTGGCCAGCCCCATGTTGGCGATGTCGGTGGCGCGCAGGTTGATCTCCGCGGGAGAACCGGCGCCCTCGCAGATCACGTGGTCGTGCTCGGCGCGCAGACCATCCAAAGTGGACACCACGGTGTCCAGCAGGGCGGCCTTGCGCTCGCGGTAGGACATCGCGGTCACCTCGCCGCTGACGTGCCCGAGCACGACCACCTGCGACCTGCGGTCGCTGCCCGGCTTGAGCAGCACCGGGTTGAAGCGCACCGACGGCTCCAGACCGCACGCCGCGGCCTGCACCGCCTGCGCCCGTCCGATCTCACCGCCGTCCGGCGTCACCACCGAGTTGTTCGACATGTTCTGCGCCTTGAACGGCGCCACGCGGGCTCCGGTGCGGGCCAGCCACCGGCAGACACCGGCCGCGACCACGCTCTTGCCGGCATCCGACGTCGTCCCGGCGATCAGCAGCGCGTTCACAACAACCTTCCTACCCCACCGCGCCACCCGCTCCGCCAGTCGGTGGTGAACCCCTGCGGAACCAAGTCGCGGACTCCTGCGTCCCAATGTCCGAAATCAACTAACCTGCTCCGACGAACGCGCACCGTACGGAACCGAGGAGACCCATGCACCCCGACGACTGGCTGTCCCAGTACAGCGCCAAGCTCCAGCAGGTGAAGGAGGACACCGACCGCGCCCGCGACCAGCTCAGCGAGGTCGGCGGATCGGCGACGTCGCAGGACGGCCAGGTCACCGTGCGTGTCAACAGCAGCGGCGTGCTGGAGGACATCCAGTTCGGCCGCGACTTCCAGCACCCCCAGCCGGACAAGCTGCGCGCTTCGATCATGGAATGCGTCCGCAGGGCCCAGCGCGAGGCGGCCGGCCAGATGATGGACGTGATGCAGCGGTTCGTCGGCGAAGGCGACGCGCTGGAGTTCGTCAAGAGCAACCTGCCGCACGGCTACGCCGGCGACGGCACCGACGAGGACGCCGCTCCCGGCGGCCGCGGCGGCAACGAGATCGACGACGACTTCGACGACAACTCCGGCGGGAGGTACCTGCGGTGAGCGACGACGGGTTCCGGGCGGACGTACCGACGATCAAGGAACACGCGGGCAAGGTGCAGGGCTTCGCCAACCGCGTCAAGACGGCGCACGGCGCGGCGCAGACGTCCATGGACAGCAACGCGTTCGGCATCTTCGGCCAGTTCCTGGCCACGCAGTGCATCGCCCAGGGCGAGATGACCAAGTCCGCCATCGAGACGGGCGCCAAGGCGATGGAATCGATCAAGAAGGCGTTGGACCAGACCGCCTCCGACTACGAGGCGACCGACCAGGAGAGCAGCGCCATCATCAAGGAGGTTGAGCGTGGCTTCGGAAAGTGACCTGGTCGTCACCGCCGACGAGACGTCGAAGGAGTCGGAGCAGAAGGGCACCGCGAATCCCGCCAGCGGCGCGGGTGGCGTGGAGAACGTCATCGGCACGGCACAGGCGATCCAGAACGGTGACTGGGACTCCGCGGGTCTCAACGCGCTGGGCGTCGGCGTCGACGCGGTCGGTCTCGTCGCCGACCCGCTGGGCACGCTGGCGAGCTGGGGCGTGGGCTGGCTGATCGAGAACGTCTCGTTCCTGCGCGAGCCCTTCGACGCGCTGATGGGCAACCCCGACGCCATCGGCGGCATGGCCAGCACCTGGGAGAACATCGGCAAGGAGCTGAAGGCGGTCTCCCAGGAGTACGGCCAGGCCGCGCAGGGCACGACGGAGTGGGAAGGCAGGTCCGGCGACGCCTACCGCAAGCTCGGCGCCGACACGGCCAAGACGGTCGACGCGCTCGGTGAGGCCTGCAACGGCATGAAGGCGGCCGTCGACGGCGCGGGCGTCGTGGTCGGCGCGGTGCGCGGCATCGTCCGCGACCTCATCGCCGGAGCCATCGGCGAGATCATCGGGGCGGTGCTCAAGTGGGGCATCGCCGCGGTGTGCACCGCCGGGATCGCCGCGGGCGGTCTCATCGCCGACGCGATCCGCATCGCGCTGAAGTGGGCGGACAAGATCTCGGAGTGGATGAACAAGCTCGCCGACGTCCTGAAGAACCTTTCCAAGCACCTGGACAAGCTCGGCTCGGCCGGGAAGTCGCTGCGGACGAAGGTGGACGACTTCTTCAGCGGTCTGGCCAACCCGCCCAGCGGCAACCTGGTCAATGTACGTCAGCAGCCCGCGCTGAACGGCGCGAAGCTCGACGAGATCGGAACCGGAGCGGCCACCGAGGGCGCGAGCAGGTTCCGCAACGCCATGGACGGCCTCAAGGCGGGTGGCGCGGAGTACAAGCCGTTCGCCAAGGGCGACATCTGGGGCCCGCAGCTGGACATGGGGCCGGACGGCGGCCGGGCGAAGACGACCTACGAGGTGGCCAAGGGAGCCGCGGCGCTTGACGACGGCAAGGACCTCGCCGCGGAGAACCAACAAGAGCAGAAGTAGGCGGCAACCGTGTGGAATTCGGACAACATCGCGATCCGGCTGGCCAAGATGCTCGGCGGGTTCGTGGTCGTGGCGGTGCTGGTCATGCTCTGGCCCACCATCGTCTACTCCTTCCCGGAGAAGAAGGACAACCCCAACGGCACCGCGCTGGTGCGGTCCTGCGAGGACACCGGCCCGGTCACCCGGCGCGGCTTCGGGCACAACTGGAGCTGCGTGGCCGACATCCGGGACGACAAGACCGGTGACACCTGGACCGCGACGGTGGACATGAACTTTTTCACGCCTGCCGAGGTCGGGAAGCAGAAGCGGCTTGTGTGGGGCTACGGCGGCAGCCGGACCAGCACCAACAAGGAGAAGCGGACCTACACGCGGGCCGAGGACGGCTACTCGAACGGGACCGTCACGCTCGTCCTCGTCGTCACCACCGGCCTGGTCGGCATCCCCGCGCTGTGGATGTTCTCCAAGTCCGTCGTCTGGTCGTTCAGCCAGGCCGAGCAGCGGAAGTTCTGGGAGAAGATCCACGGCTCGCCCGAGGAGCGGGCCGCGAAGAAGAAAAAGGACCAGGAGTTCTGGGACCAGATGCGCCGCAACCGGGAGCAGCGCAAGCAGGCCCGGCAGCAGCGCGGGGGCTGAACGGCCTCAGCGCAGCAGGTCCGGGCGGTACTTCGAGATCGCCTGGGCGAGCCGCCGAACGGTGGCTCGCCCGGGCAGGTCGACGGTGCAGAGGCCGCTGTCGGTGGTCTTGACGAGCTTGGCGTGGCACTGCGCGAAGTTCGCATCGCCCGGATGCAGCTCCAGCGCGGCGGGGAGGCTGTCGGCCTTCGGGTCGTCCTTCGGCTTGGGCCGCGGCTCGCGGGCGCGGACCGCGCGCAGCTCCGTCCACGCGATGAGGTCGGTCTCGTTCCAGCTGCTGAACCACATGCCGCGCTCGTCGACGTGCACGCGGTGCGTGCGCGAGAGCACGAACAGCGACCCGGCGAGGAACAGCAGCGCGATCGGGCCGACCAGGATGATCATCACCCACGGCACGAACGGGTTGAACTCGCGTGCCGCCTGCCCCGGCGTGAGCAGGTAGAACACGAAGATCCCGGCGAAGGCCAGCAGGCCGAGCGCCCCGGCGAGCATGCCCCAGCCGTACCGGTACCGGACGACCGTCGCGTTCTTGCCGGGTGCCAGGCCGCTGTGCGTCGACACGGGCGTCAGGGCAGGGTGAGGATCTCGTTGCCGTCCTCGGTGATGAGGATGGTGTGCTCGAACTGCGCCGTCCAGCTCTTGTCCTTGGTGGTCACCGTCCAGCCATCGCTCCACATGTCGTACTCGTGGGTGCCGAGGGTGATCATCGGCTCGATGGTGAAGGTCATGCCGGGCTCGAGCACGGTCTGCACCGACGGCTCGTCGTAGTGCAGGACGACCAGGCCGCTGTGGAACGCGCGGCCGATGCCGTGCCCGGTGAAGTCGCGGACCACGCCGTAGCCGAAGCGCTTGGCGTAGGACTCGATGACCCGGCCGATCACGTTGAGCTGCCGCCCGGGCTTGGCGGCCTTGATCGCGCGCATCGTCGCCTCGCGGGTGCGCTCGACCAGCAGCCGCACCTCCTCCGAGACGTCACCGGCGAGGAAGGTCGCGTTGGTGTCGCCGTGCACGCCGCCGACGTAGCCGGTGACGTCGACGTTGACGATGTCGCCGTCCTCGATCACCGTCGAGTCCGGGATGCCGTGGCAGATGACCTCGTTCAGCGAGGTGCAGCAGGACTTCGGGAACCCCCGGTAGCCCAGCGTCGACGGGTACACGCCGTGGTCGACGAAGAACTCGTGCACGACCGCGTCGATGTGGTCGGTGGTGACGCCGGGGCGCACCGCCTCGCCCGCGGCCACCAGGGCCTGCGCGGCCAGCTTGCCCGCCACCCGCATCGCCTCGACGACCTCGGGCGGCTGGACGTAGGGCTCGGTGTTGCGCTTGGGAGCCGCCTTGCCGACGTACTCGGGACGCTCGATGGTCGTGGGGACCTGTCGGTGTGGCGTCTGCACACCTGGTTCAAGGGGGGCTCTTACCGGCATGTCCTCACTCTAAAACGTCGCCTGCCGACCCGGTCGCGCACCGGTCCGCAGCCCGCTGCACCGCATGACGAATCCCACACTCCGGCGTGGTGGGCGTCACGGCGCGGCGGACAGGAACCGCTTGGCCGCCTCGACCGCGGGCCCTGAGGCCCCGGCGTCGGTGACCAGCACCGCGAACGCCAGGTCGCCCCGGTAGCCGACGAACCAGCCGTGCGAGTGCGTGCCGTCGCCGAACTGCGCGGTACCGGTCTTGCCCAGGACTTCCCCGGACCCTCCCAGGGCGGTCGCGGTACCCGACGTGACGACCTCGCGCATCATCGGCCGGAGCTGGTCGAGGGTGCGCTGGGAGAGCGGCTGCGGCATCGCGTCGACCTTGGTCTGGGTGCCCTGCACCAGCGTCGGGACCGGCATCGAGCCGTTGGCCACCGTCGCCGCGGCCAGCGCCATGCCGAACGGGCTCGCGAGCACCTTGCCCTGCCCGATGCCGTTCTCGGCGCGCTGCACGGTCGCCTCGGCCTCCGGGGCGGCACCGGTGATCGTGGTGGCACCGGTCATCTCGAAGTCCACCCCGACGCCCAGGCGCTTGGCCGCGTCGGTCAGCGCTCCCTTGCGCTGGTCGACCGAGAGCTGCGCGAACGTCGTGTTGCAGGACTTCGCGAAGGCCGTCCGCAGCGGGACGGTGCCGAGGTCGAACTCCTTGTCGTTGGGGATGACCCGGCCGTCGAACGGCTTCTTGGCCGGGCACTGCACCGGGGTGTCGATGCCGACCCCGCCCGACTCCAGCGCGGCCGACGCGGTGGCGATCTTGAAGGTGGAGCCGGGCGGGTACTGGCCGGTCAGCGCGACCGCGCCCTGCGCGTCGGCGGGGGCGTTCTGCGCCACCGCGAGCACCTCACCGCTGGAGGGGCGCAGCGCGACCATCATCGCCGCCTGGGGCACCGGGTCCACGGCTCCTTCCGCGGCCCGTTGCACCCGGTCGCTGAGCGTGGAGTGCACCGCGGGCACCGGGCGCGCCGGGACGTCGTGCAGCGTCCGCACCACGGCGCCGTTGAAGTCGTTGCGGGTGACCACGCGCCAGCCGGTACCGGCCTGGATCTGGTCGTCCACCGTCCTGGCCAACCCGCCCAGCACCTGCGAACCGTAGCCGCGCTCGGCCGTGACCAGCTTCTCCTGCGCCGGGAACCGGACGCCCGGCAGGTCGTAGACAGCGGACCTGACGCGCTCGTAGTCGGCCTGCCGCAGCGTCACCACCGCGTAGGGCTGACCGGCAGGCGTCTTCGCCACACCGTCCATGATCGACTGCTGGGTGATCGCGGGCTCGACGCTGCTCAGCGCGGCCGCCAGCCTGCCCGCGACGCCGGGCACGTCCCCGGCCTCCTGCGGGTTCAGACTCACCGTCACGAGCTGCTCGGGGCCCATGAGCTGCACCCCGTCGCGGTCGAGCACCGGACCCGGGTCGGGCCGCTGCTCCTGGACGGCCAGCGTCTGCTGGGTGCCTAGGTCGGGGTGGATCACCGACGGGGCCCAGCGCACCTTCCAGCCCTGGTCGTCCTCGACCAGCTGCATCGACGCCGGGTAGGACCAGCTGCGGCCGTCACCGAAGTCCCAGGTCAGGTCGTAGTTCGCGGTCGCGGTGTCGGCCTCTTCGACCTTGCCCAGCTTCGCCGTGGCCGCCTTCGGAGCCAGGCCCTTGCGGTTGGCCTCCAGCACCGGCCGCGCCTGGTCGGGAGCGTTGGTGCGGGCGGCCGCCCCGGCCACGTCACCCGCGGTGTAGGCCCGCAGGAACGCCGAAGCCACGTCGCCCGCGGAAGGACCGGAGTCGAAGACCCCGCAGCCCGCGGTCGGCAGCAACAGCAGCAGCCCGGCCATCAGCCCGAAGATCCGGAAGGAACACACGCCGCGAGTATGCCGAAGATCCCCCGCCCGGGTCACCCGTGATTGGCCACCGGGCCCAGCGGCACCGCCCGGAACAGGGACGATGCCGCACGGGGTGACTTGGAACATGGCGTCCGGGACGGGGCCGATCCGAAAAGGACCGCTCGCAACGCGCCGGCGAGCCGGTCAGAGCGCTCCGGCGAGCCGGTCAGAACAGGACGGTCGCGAACGAGCCGAGCTCCTGGAACCCCACCTTGCGGTAGGCGATCCGGGCGCCGATGTTGTAGTCGTTGACGTACAGGCTCGCGGTGCGCCGGAACCCGCGCACCAGCCGGTCGGCCACCGCCGCGGTGCCCGCGGTGCCGATCCCGGTGCTGCGGCGGTCCGGATGCACCCAGACGCCCTGGATCTGGCCCACCGACCGCGACATCGCCCCGATCTCGGCCTTGAAGACGACCTGGCCGCCCTCGATGCGGGCGAAGGCCCGGCCACGGGCGATCAGCTCGGCGACCCGCGCCCGGTAGCCGGCCGCTCCCCCGTCGCTGGACGGGTCGATGCCGACCTCCTCGGTGAACATCGCGACCGCGGCGGGCAGGTAGATGTCGAGCTCGTCGGGACGGACCGGCCGGACCAGCGGGTCGGGGGCCACGCGCGGCGGCTCCGAGAGCACCATCAGCGGCTGGTCCGCGCGGACCTCGCGGGCCGGGCCCCACTGCGGCTCCAGCTCCGCCCACAGGTTGAGCACCTGCTCGGCCGGGCCGACCAGCGACGAGCACACGCGGCGGCGGCGCAGGGCGCGGTCGGCGAAGGCCCGCATGGCGTCCGGCCGCCCCCGCAGCGGGATCAGGTTCACGCCGGAGAAGCAGAGCCCGTCGAGCTTGCTGCCGTAGCCCCACAGCTCGCCGCCGAGCCGCAGCGGGTGGACACCGGCCACCTCGACCCGCGACGCGACCATGCATGCCGCGACGGGGTCGGAGTCCAGCACCGAGCGGACGCCGACCGCGTCCCGTTCCTCCAGAAGCCGGGCACCGGCGAGCTTGAGCACGCGCCAAGACTGCCAGAAATGGTGCGCACGAGGCTGTACCGCCCGGCACAGCAATCCCCATCTCGCCGCCGCACTCACCCGAAAGGAGTAGCGCGGCGCGTCGGCCGGACCGGAATTCGCGACCCGCGGACGCGACGCGCGCCGAGTACCGGGCGAAGCCCGAACGGGAACCGGTCAGCCGACGGTGACCGCGCCTGGCGGGCACGACCGTCCGGCCGGCCGGGCACGCCGCCCGCTCAGATCATCGAGGGACACCGCCCGGGTCGTCCGGGCACGCCGCTCCGGTCTGTCGGGCACATCGCCCCCTCGGCCGGGCACATAGCCCCGCTCGGCCAGGCACGCCGCTCCGGTTCGCGACCGCCGGTCAGCCGACGGTGACGACCGGGGCGCCGGCCTCGGCCTCCTCGGCGGACTCCATGCCCTCGGCGATGCGCATGGCCTCCTCGATGAGGGTCTCCACGATCTGGTGCTCGGGCACGGTCTTGATGACCTCGCCCTTGACGAAGATCTGGCCCTTGCCGTTGCCGGAGGCCACGCCGAGGTCGGCCTCGCGGGCCTCACCGGGACCGTTCACCACGCAGCCCATCACCGCCACGCGCAGCGGCACCTCCATGCCCTCCAGGCCCGCGGTGACCTCGTCGGCGAGCTTGTAGACGTCGACCTGGGCGCGGCCGCAGGACGGGCAGGAGACGATCTCCAGCTTGCGCGGGCGCAGGTTCATCGACTGCAGGATCTGCGCGCCGACCTTGATCTCCTCGACCGGCGGGGCCGACAGCGACACCCGGATGGTGTCGCCGATGCCCTGGCGCAGCAGCGCGCCGAAGGCCACCGCCGACTTGATCGTGCCCTGGAACGCGGGCCCGGCCTCGGTGACGCCCAGGTGCAGCGGGTAGTCGCACTGCTCGGCCAGGATCTCGTAGGCGCGCACCATCACGACCGGGTCGTTGTGCTTGACCGAGATCTTGATGTCGTGGAAGTCGTGCTCGGCGAACAGGCTCGCCTCCCACAGCGCCGACTCGGCCAGCGCCTCCGGGGTGGCCTTGCCGTGCTTCTTGAGCAGCCGCGGGTCCAGCGAACCGGCGTTGACGCCGATCCGGATCGGCGTGCCGTGGTCCTTGGCGGCCTGCGCGATCTCCTTGACCTGGTCGTCGAATTTGCGGATGTTGCCGGGGTTGACCCGCACGCCCGCGCAGCCCGCCTCGATCGCGGCGAAGACGTACTTGGGCTGGAAGTGGATGTCGGCGATGACCGGGATCTGCGACTTCTTGGCGATCGCGGGCAGCGCCTCGGCGTCGTCGGCGCTCGGACAGGCGACCCGGACGATGTCGCAGCCGGAGGCGGTCAGCTCGGCGATCTGCTGGAGGGTGGCGTTGATGTCCGCCGTGTTGGTCGTGGTCATGCTCTGCACCGAGATGGGGTGCTCACTGCCCACGCCGACCGGCCCAACCTTGAGTTGGCGGGTCTTGCGCCGTTCGGCCAGCACCGGGAGCGGCGCGGCGGGCATGCCCAGGTCGACGGTCATCGATTCCTCTCCACCTCTGCGCGACGATTTCGGACGTCGGCATCCACGATACCGGCGC
Organism: Saccharopolyspora erythraea NRRL 2338; assembly: GCF_000062885.1. Classification (NCBI taxonomy): domain Bacteria; kingdom Bacillati; phylum Actinomycetota; class Actinomycetes; order Pseudonocardiales; family Pseudonocardiaceae; genus Saccharopolyspora; species Saccharopolyspora erythraea. The sequence goes on from NC_009142.1 coordinate 6,727,997, forward strand.
TCTCTCACCCGCCTGGAGCCGGAAACCCCTCACCCGCATCACGGTCCGTGATCATTCACCGGCGGGACACCACACGGCAGCCTCGACGCCACACGAGCGCGTGACGCGGGCGATGACCACTTCGCTTACGCGGACACCTTTCGCGTTCGGTGCTCCGCCCGCATGGCCGCAGTTGCCACACGTGCGTGTAATCGCCCTTGCCCAGCCCCCGACGGCCCGGGCGACGGGGCACTAGAAGATCGTCACCGGATTGACGATGTCGGCCACCAGCACCAGCAGCGAGTAGGCGATGAACACCAGGCTGACGCCGTAGGCCAGCGGCATGAGCCGAGCGGTGTCGAACGGCCCCGGGTCGGGCCTGCGGAACAGCCTGGCGAACTTGCGCCGGACCGACTCCCACAGCGCCCCGGCGATGTGCCCGCCGTCCAGCGGCAGGATCGGCAGCATGTTCAGCACGAACAGCGAGAGGTTCACCCCGGCCAGCAGGTTGAACATCATCACGATCCGCGCGCCGACCGAGAACTGGTCGTAGGACAGCACCTCGCCGCCGAGCCTGCTGGCGCCGACGACGCCCACCGGCGAGTCGTCCTGGCGCTCACCGCCGAAGATCGCCGACACCAGGTCGGGCACCCGCTGCGGGAGCTCGATGACCTTCTGCACGGTCATGCCGATCATCTCGCCCATGGTGTTGACCACACCCGGGATGTCCTGCTTGACCAGCGCCGACGTCGGCGCCAGGCCGAGGAAGCCGACCCTGACCATCTGGTCGGTGTCCTTGAGGTTCGGCATCTCGTTCTGCACCAGACTCGGGTGCAGGGTCAGCCGCTGTCCGCCGCGTTCGACGACCACCGGCACCGTGCCGCTGGACTGCCTGATGGCGAGCTGGAGCTGGTCCCAGGAGGCGTACGGGCGCCCGTTGAACTCGACGATCCTGTCGCCGGCCTGGAAGCCCGCGGCGGCGGCGGGGGTCGGCGGCGCGCCTGCCGGGCACTGCCCGGTGTTCTGGGCGGTCGCGGGCAGCACGCACTCGCTGACCTTGCCGACCGTGGTGGTCGGCTCCGGGGTGCCGTAGCCCATCAGGATGCCGGAGAAGATGACCACGGCCAGGATGAGGTTCATGAACGGGCCGCCGAACATCACGATGACGCGCTTCCACGGCTTGCGCTGGTAGAACTGCCGGTGCGCGTCCTCGGGGCGGACCTCCTCGGCGACCGCCTGCCGGGCGTCCTCGATCATCGTGCGCCACGGCGAGGACGACGCCGTGCGGCCGTACTCCTCGTCCTTCTTCGGCGGGAACATCCCGATCATGCGGATGTAGCCGCCGAGCGGGATGAGCTTGAGCCCGTACTCCGTCTCGCCCTTCTTGCGGGACCAGATCGTGCGGCCGAAGCCGACCATGTACTGGGTGACCTTGACGCCGAAGAGCTTGGCCCACATCAGGTGGCCGAGTTCGTGCCAGGCGATCGACAGCAGCAGCCCGACGAAGAAGATCAGGATGCCCAGGACGACCAGCATCTACTTAGACCTCCCTGCCGCGACCAGCTCCCGGGCGCGCACCCGCGCCCACTCCTCGGCCGCGAAGACCTCGTCCACGCTCGCCGGCTCGGCCCGCCACTGGTCCGCCTCGGAGAGCACCTCACCGACAGTGTGCACGATCGATGTGAAACCGAGGTTGCCCGCGACGAAGACGGCCAGCGCCTCCTCGTTGGCGGCGTTGTAGATCGCGGGCAGGCCGCCTCCCGTGCTGCCCGCGTGCCTGGCCAGCTCCACCGCCGGGAAAGCCTCGTTGTCGACCGGCTCGAAGGTCCACGACATCGCCTCGGTGAACGACAGCGCGGGCGCCGCGCCGGGCACCCGGTTCGGCCAGTCCAGGCCGAGCGCGATCGGCAGCCGCATGTTCGGCGGGCTGGCCTGGGCCAGCGTCGAGCCGTCGGTGAAGGTCACCATCGAGTGCACGATCGACTGCGGGTGCACCACCACGTCGATGCGCTCGTAGGGGATGCCGAACAGCAGGTGCGCCTCGATCAGCTCCAGGCCCTTGTTGACCAGGGTCGCGGAGTTGATGGTCACCACGTTGCCCATCGACCAGGTGGGGTGGGCCAGGGCCTGCTCCAGGGTCACCTCGCGCAGCTCCTCGGCGCGGCGCCCGCGGAACGGCCCGCCCGACGCGGTCAGCACCAGCCGGTCGACCTCGTGGGCGCGGCCGCCGAGCAGGCACTGGGCCAGCGCGGAGTGCTCGGAGTCGACCGGGACGATCTGGCCCGGCTCGGCCGCCCGCAGGACCAGCGAGCCGCCCGCGATCAGCGACTCCTTGTTGGCCAGCGCGAGCTGGGCGCCGGAGGCCAGCGCGGCCAGCGTCGGCCGCAGGCCGCGCGAGCCGTCGACGCCGTTGAGCACCACGTCGGCCGGGGTGGTCTCGACGAGCTCGGTGGCGGCGTCGGGGCCGGCCAGCAGGCGCGGCAGCTTGAAGTCGCCCGCCGCGTAGCCGAGGCGCTGGGCCTCGGCGTAGAGCGCGAGCTGCACGTCCTCGACCGCGGTGCCCTTGGCCACTGCGACGGCGCCGACGCCGAACTCCAGGGCCTGCGCGGCCAGCGCGCCGGGGTCGCTGCCTCCCGCCGCGATCCCGGCGACGCGGAACCAGTCCGGGTTCTGCCGGATCACGTCGAGCGCCTGGGTTCCGATCGACCCGGTCGAGCCGAGCACGACCACGGTCCGTGGCTCGCCGCGCGCCGGAGGGGCCGGTGCGGCTGCGGTGTCTGGGTGCGGGTTCACGGGAGGCATCGCGGCCATTGTCCCCGAAGGGTGTAAGGGGTCGTCGCTCCTGGTGCGCGAACGACCGTCCGCGGTCACGATCGGGGTAGGCCGGTGTCGGCCTGACCGCAGGCAGGAAGGGGTTGAGCCATGGGCATCATCGGGTGGATCGTGCTCGGACTCATCGTGGGCGCCATCGCGAAGGCCATCATGCCCGGCAAGGACCCGGGTGGGATCCTCGTCACGATGCTGCTGGGGGTCGTCGGCGCGTTCTTGGGCGGTCTGATCGGCAACTTCATCTTCGGCGTCGGCATCGACCGGTTCTGGTCGCTCAGCACCTGGCTGCTGGCGATCCTGGGGTCGGTGATCGTGCTGGGCATCTACCGGGCCGTGGTCGGCCGCAAGGCCGTCGGCAAGGGCTGACGACCGGCCGCCACCGCCGGTCCCTGAGGGAGCCTCTGCGGCAGCCCGCCCAAGCTGCCGCAAGGCTCAGGCGCAGCGCACCACGGGTCCGCTCGGACGAGCGCGGCCCGGTCCGCGACCGCCCGCAGGCCAGATCGCCTGCGGGCCGCGACCCGCTGTGTGCGAGGATGGGTTTCGCGCGGACCGGTCGTCGCGCGAGCAAGGATTCCGGCCCAGGTGGCCGGTGTTGCACAGGAGGGCATTCGTGGCGAGCACCGAGCTGGAGAAGAAGCCCAGCCAGGCCATCGACCCGGCCGAGGAGCCGTCGGTCGACTGGGGCTGGCACGGAGGTTTCCCGAAGGGCACCCAGATCGCCGGCTGGTTCTCCGTCTTCGCGGTGCTGGTGATGCTCATCGGCAACCACCAGGGCATCCTCAGCGGTGGCGCGAGCTTCAAGACCGAGGACGGCTGGCTGGTCTTCATCGCCGCCGCGCTGGTCGTCGGTCTGCTGGCGGACCTGCGCCGCAAGCGCACCTCCTGGCGCCGCCGCTGAGCGCAGGAGCGCAGAGCTGAGAAGGGCCGTCCCCGCGCGGGGCGGCCCTTCGTCGCGCCCGGACCGCTCGCGGCGCGCAGGTCCCCCGGGCGCGGGCCGCCTCTCCCCTTCGTGACATCGCACACGCCGACTCACGAAGGAGAGCTCAACCCATGCGCATCGACGTCCCGGACGCCCTGGTCGCGACGCACGGCGCGGACTGGGCGGCAGCGCTGCCCGGGCTGCTCGCGGACCTGGCCGACCGCTGGGAACTTCGACCGGACGGTCAGGCCGGGCACGGGATGGCCGGGCTGGTGCTACCGGTGACCAGGGCAGGTGAACCCGCCGTGCTCAAGTTCCAGCCGGAGCACACCGCCGCCGCGGTGGCCGGCCTGCGGGCGTGGGACGGCCGCGGCGCGGTGCGCCTGCTGGACCACGACCCCGGCAGCGGCGCCCTGCTACTCGAGCGGCTGGACGCCTCCCGGCCACTGTCGGCCGTGGCCGACGACACCGCAGCCACGCGGGTCCTCGCCGGTCTGCTGGCGAGGCTGGTCGCCGCGCCCGCGCCGCCCGGCGTGCCCCGGCTGGCCGACGTCGCGTCCGCGATGCTCGACCAAGCGCCCAGCGCCGTTCCCGCACTGCACGACATCGCCGAGCGGCGGCTGCTGCGCACCTGCGCGTCCGCCGTCGCCGAGCTGGTCGACGAGCCGGGCGACCGGCTGCTGCACTGGGACCTGCACCACGACAACGTCCTCGCCGGTCAGCGCGAGCCGTGGCTGGCCATCGACCCCGAACCGCTGGCAGGCGATCCGGGGTTCGACCTGTGGCCTGCGCTGGAGGGCCGGTGGGACGCAGTGGTCGCGACCGGCGCCCCGGAGCGCGCGGTGCTGCGCCGGTTCGACCTGCTCACCGACGTGCTGGGCCTCGACCGGCGGCGCGCCGCGGGCTGGACGCTGGGTCGCGTCCTGCAGAACGCGCTGTGGGACGTCGAGGACGGCAAGCGTGCTTTGTCGCCGTCCGACGTCACCATCGCCACCGCCCTGCTGAGAGCCGTCCTCTGATCGTCTAAGCGGCGCAGCCGCTTGGCCCGATAGCCATTTGTTTCACTACTATTGAAGCATGGGGACAAGGAAAAACACGGGACAGGGTGGTCGTCGGCTCGTTCTGGATTCTTACGCGCGTTTGTCGCGCGTGCCGGATACGGGCGAGTGGGAGAAGGTGGAGACTCAGCACGAGGACAACCTGAAGGTGTTGGACAGGTTGGGTGCGGAGTTAGGTAAGCCACTCGACGATGGGATATCGGCGTGGAAGAAGGGGGTTCGGCGGCCGGGTTGGGATGAGTTGCTGGATCGGGTGCGGCAGGGGTTGTCGGATGGTGTCGTTATCTGGCACACGGACCGGTTGTTTCGTCAGCCGCGCGATCTGGAGACGCTGATTGATCTCGCCGATAAGGGGTTCGCGATCTATTCGGCGCGTGGCCGCCGGGACTTGTCCGATCCCGATGACCGGTTCATCTTGCGTATCGAAGTCGCGCACGCGGCCCGGTCGTCGGACGACACGCAACGCCGGATCAAGCGCCGCCAGCACACGTTGCGCGAGAAGGGCATCCCCCATCGTGGCCCCCGCCGGTTCGGCCGCCCCGGTAAGGATCGCACCTGGCAGCCGCCGGAAGGGGACAGCGAACTGCCGTTGGACGAGCGGGCACAGCGGCCGGAGGTAGCGCCCACGTTGGTCGCTGCCGAACGCGGCGCGATCGCCGACGCCGCCGAGACGCTGCTGGCGGGTGTCCAGTCTTTGGAGGAAGTGGCCAAGGACTGGAACGCGCGCGGGTTGACCACCGCGACCGGTCTGTTGTGGGTCGGGAATGGTGTCCGAGACGTCATGCTTCGGGCCAGTAACGCGGGTTTGATCGAACATTACGGAAACATCGTCGGCCCCAGTACTGAAGACCCCATCATTGACGTGTCGACATGGGAGCGGCTTCGTGCGAAGTTCGCCGCCCGCCGACGTGGCCGAGTGCCCAGCATGTCCTATGTGGGGACAGGGATTCTGCGGTGCGGTTTGTGCGGTGCGAAACTGACCTCGCGGACGTATGCGCGGGTGCCGTATCCGGACGGGACGAAATCTCGCCAGTACTATTGCGCGGCCAACCGCCGGGGGTGCGGCAAGGTGGCCGCTGACATGCGCCGGGTGGACGAGGAATTGCGTACGTTCGTGGTGGCGCGGTTGTCTGACTCGCGGTTCGCCGAGGCGGTTTCTGCCGCTCGCGCCCAGGTCTCGGACCGCCTGGACGAGGTCACCGCCGAGATCACCGAGTGCGAGCGGCTGCAAGAGGAGCTTGCGGCCAAGCTGGGACGCCGCGAGCTGACGCTGAAGGCGTTCGAGACCGCCAACGCCCCGTTGGCCGAGTCGCTGCACGCCCTCTACGCCGAGCGGGACAAGCTGTCCGGTGGGAGCCCGGAGGGTCCCACGGCCGCCCAGCCTGCCGAGGTGATCGCCCAGCAGTGGGACAGCGCCGAGCCTGCCGAGCGTCGCGCGTTGTTCACCCAAGCGCTGGGCCAGCACACGATGGTGATTGACCCGGCGATCAAGGATCGTAAACGCAAGTGGGACCCCGCCCGGGTACGGATCGCCGACCACGTCCAGGCCGCCGCCTAGTCGGACCGGCCGAGCCCTGGTCACTTCTCGTGATCAGGGTTCGGCTCGTCGTGCTGGTCGATCCGCCGCAGGATCAGACCCACCGTCGATATCTCGTCCGCCGACAACGGAGGCATGCCAGCACTGACCCGACGCCAGTACGCCCACCGATCGGCCCGGTCCGGGGTCTCGCCCTCTTGCTCCGGCGGGAGCGTGGTCATGGTCCTCCACCGTCCCCCGCCCGCCCGCCCGGCGCGCCGACTCCCGCCAACACGGCTTGTGCCTGTTCGTACTGCTGGCGCCATCGTCGCCGGGTGGCCACCGCTTCCAGGAGCAGCACCGCACGGGGTGGCACGTCAGGGTCGCCGGGAGGGACCGGTTCACACACCAGCCGCCCCGTTGCCGAACTCTGGCCGGACGACTCGGGTGGGACGAGGCCAGCCGCGTGCAGCATCCCGCGCACGTGGGATTGCCGATCTGCCGCGTGGTCGGCCAGGGTCTTGCCGGTCCACTTCCGCGAGACCAGCACGCGGCGGCCCGCGACCCCGAGCGCGTGGCGTTTATGCGCGTTGCCCTTGCACGTGCCGGGCCGGGTACGCGAACCGGCACCGCGTGGGGCGATGCCGTGCAGCAGCCACACCGCACAGCGCGGCGAACACGGCGTGATCGCCAGTTCTGCCAGCATCCGATCGGCATGCCGTCGGTGTGCTTCGCTCGCGTCGGCGTAGGTCTCCCCGATGCTCTTGGTCAGGTACTTGGTGAGGTAGCGCGCGTGGTGGCGGGTTTCGTCGGTGCCGCCGAGCATGCCGCGTGCGTCGATCTGCTCCCCGAAGCGCACCACATGCGCCGCCTGGTCTCCGTCCGCGTCCGGCCCGGGAAGGGACTCCTCGAACGTCGGGAGGGGTTGGCGGGTGTCCGGGTCGCACCACGCCGCCACCTCCGGCACCCACACCGGCATCCGGTCGCCGCCGTACACGGGGTCTCCATGCTTGGGCCACCAGACGTGTTGGTAGGTGCCCGCCGCGACCTGGCGCAGCAGAGCGCGGGGGAGCGCACCGCGGATTGCGGCATGCAGGTGCGGCACCAGGCGCCGTTGCGACTCCACCGCCGCGAAGTACTGCGCGTCGAAGCCGACCGCGCGCCGGAGGTTCTGCCAGAACCGATCGACGAGCTTGGAGAAGTGCACCGCGTCCCGTGCGGCCCGCCGGTAGTCGTAGTCGTCCGGGTCTACCGGGGTGCCCAGGATCGCCGCATCGGGGGTGTGGGTGCGTCCGCAGCCGCACCGGGCGATGCGTCCGCCGCGCCGCCGGGCCGAGTGCACCGGACCGTAGGAACCCAGGGTGAGGGTGACGAACATCGACGGCCGGTATCGGCCCGCATACACCTGCCCGACCGTGCGCGACTCCACCCGCCTACGCGGCAGGTCCGGGGCATCGGCTCGCCGCCGTGTCGAGCGCACCCGCCGAGCCGGAACCGGCTCCACACCGGGCAATCGGCCGGTCACCCCGGACTCGGCCAACTGCGCGTCAACATCGGCTAAGGCTTCCTGGACGTCGTCGACGTCGTCGGCCTTACCTGCTGCCAGCGCTTCGCGTCCGAGGGTGACGAGCTGGGCGCGGTAACCCATCAACGCCGTCTGTTCCCGATCCGGGGCCCGCCGTTCGATGACCGGTTCGGCTTCCAGGTGCCAGCCCTGCATGCACTGATCGGACCGCAGCCGCCGATTCCGCCTCGCACAGGACGGACACACCGCTTCCCGGGTCGCTCCGCAGGCCACCGGCACCACCCGAGACCGGCCGGTCGTCGGGTCGCTCTGGCGCATGGCCAACGGCCGCACACACACGCCCTCGTGCTCGGCGACGGCTTGCGCGACGTCCCAGCCGCGCGGCCCTTTGATCTTGCGCAGCGCCGGACCGTCCCCGGCTACCTCTGGTGTGGTCTGTTCGGTCATCACTCGTCCCCCGACAGTCGATGAGTGAGAAGAGGGTGGGGAACGTGTGCCGCAGTGAGGTACCAACTCGACAGACACACGGTTTCCAGTGCGGCGGCACACGCTCCCCGCTCTTGAGAGGCCGCCAGGCCCCAGCGCCCTAGCGAGGCGCGGCGTAGACACCGGCGATGCGGTCTAGCTCGGCGTCGTCGGTGTAGCCCGCGCGGACCCGCAGCGGTTCGCGCACGCCCTCTTCGACCACGTAGCCCACACCCGGGGTGGACACGCCGATTCGGTCGGCCCAGGCGCCGCGCTGCCACGCCCCGTCACCGAGGACCATGTCCGTCTGCTGCGGGGAGTCCAGCCGCAGCGCCACCCGATACGGGAACAGGCCCCGGAACGGCACGATGTCCTTGGTGGGTTCCTGGGCGAAGGCAAAGCACGCGTAGGCCAGTGCCCGGCCCTGGGTCAGCAGCAGCCCGAGCAACCGTTCGGCCTCCACCTGAAGTTTCTTATCGCCCAGGTACTTGGTGACTGCCGCCAATTCGTCGACCATGAGCAGGTGCAGCGGGTGTTCCACGCTGGGCGCCACCTTGCGCGTGACGCCCCGTAGGGCGCGCTTGCGGTCGTTCATGCCGTCCACACAGGCAGTCAGCACCTCGACGATGTCTTTCGGTTCCTCCCGGGCGTAGCGGTCATAGAGCGCGGTTGCCGGTTCGGCCTCCATCCCGCCCTTGGGATCGATCATCGACAGCTTCACCCGCCCGCAGGCAATCGCAGGCGCCGCCTGGCGCACCGTGCCCCACATCAGCGAGCCCTTGCCCGCGCCCATCATGCCCGCGCCGAACACGTGAGAGCCCAGCACCGGCACACGCCACGGCTGACCATGCTCGGTCTCGCCGATCCGCACCCGCTCCAGGTTCATCACCTCACCCGCCACCGGAGTGATGGGCGGCAGCGCCACCGGATGCTGTAGCGGGTCGCGGCGCAGGAAGCCCAGCGAGATCACGCCGGGGGAGATCTCCCGTACCGAGCACCGCGCCACCTTGCGCGAGGCGGCCAGGCTTTCGGCCGCGAGTTCGTAGTCCCGGGCTTTCTGGCCGGGCAGCATCCGCACCCGCACGTCATCCCACGCCAGCCCCGACGACACCGACCGCAAACGCGGAATCACCGGATCGGCGAAATCCTCGTCATACAGCACCAGATGCGAGGCGCGAGCCCACCGAGACCACCGCAGCTCATACACCCACATCCGCAACCACCCAGTGCGGATGCGCCGCCACACCAGCCGCTCAAAGCTCACCGGCCAGCGCCACCGCCACAGCAGACCGCAGGCGCCCACGGCGCCGGCGGCCACGGTCAGGGATGGCCAGCCCAGGGCCAGCCACCACCCCCACCCGCCCGCGCCGATCAGCAGGACCACCGGGTGCCGCACCAACCACCCCGCCAAGGCGAACCCGCCCGTGACTAGTGCCTCGATCAGCTCGGCCGCTTCCGTCGCGAGATCGGTCGGTTTGTGCGCGCCTCCTCCGGCTTCCCACGGGTTGTTCTGCGGCCCCCGCTGCATCCCCCGACGCCTGTGCACTCCCATCGCTTCCCCTTGGTGTAGAGACAGCACGGCCCCAACCACCACCCCGAAGGGCACGCAGTTGGGGCCGCACCTACCGCTAGTTCTGCTCCGACCCCCGTCCCGCGGAATTCAGGGCCTCGGCGAACTCCCGCAACGCCGAGACGACCCGGACCACCCCGTGCCCGAGATCGCAGCCGCTCTCGCGCAGCTCCCGCGACACCGTCTCGACCTCATCGGCCGAGGCGGTCACCTCCGCCGCGTGCCGCTCCCACTCGCCCGACTCCATCGCGCACCCCCTTATCCGGCCAGGTGCCGCAGCCGGATCGAAGCCACGAACACCCCGCCAACCACGCCTTGCAGCACCGATCGGACCCGGTCGTAGCTCTCCTCCACCTCCGGCACGCCTTCGCCGCAGTCCTGAAACACCCGCAGACACACCGCTTCCGCATCCTCCAGTGCCTTGACGATCCGCGCGCCCTGTATCGCCGTGTCGCCGAGCACCGCCTTATCGGTGATCACTCGCCACGCCTCCACAAACGTCGCCACCAGGACCACCCCCTTTCCGACGTTGATTGATCACTTTCATCGACTCCCACAACACGTCCGCCACGCGCTCCGAGCCCGACACCAGCAGCGCCCCGCACAGCGGGCACACCACCGCCAACCGCCGCGTTTCCGGTTCCCACACCAGAACCGCCGCATGCCGGATCACGCCCGATGCACCCGCGCCAGCAGCAGCCGCCGCGCCTGCCCCCACCCCGCACGCGAGGCGAGGGCGACCACCAAGCCCTGACAGGTTTCGGCGGGTTGCTGCCACCGCAGCGCCGCTGCGATGCGCTCCACCAACAACGCCACTTCCGCATCGTTGACCGGGTCGCTCATGCCAGCGGCCCCAAGATCGCCGTACCGTGCTCGCGGTAGCGCGCGGCATGCTCCCGCGCCCGCACCGTCAACTCCGCGTGCTCGCCGAGCAGCTCGCCCAACACCACCGCGACCAGGTCCAGCATCGCGGCCATGTGAAAGAAGAACTCCCCACGCGTGGCCGTCACCGCCTCGCACCCGTTGCCCCGCCGCAACAGCTCCGAGATCGCCACCGTCACCATGTGCGCATCCGCCACAACACATCCCTCCCTCTCACTACTCGACTTCATCCACGAACCGGGCATAGCCACCCAGCGCCGACCGGTGAAACGCCCGGACACTGACCCGACCGTCCTCGCCGACGTGCAACTCCTCTTCCACGCCGCACAAGGTGCACATCCCCAACGCGTCGACCTCCGGCGCCGGAATCAACATCGGCTGCCCTTCCCCCGAGCGCGGTCGATCCGAAAACGCCGACGACACACCACCACCCCCTTTCCGAACTGAAATTCGTTGGCGTACAACGGGAATCGTCAGCAGCGGCGGCGCCGTCGTTCCTGGCCCACGCCGACCAAGCCGGGCAGGCGCCGGTACAACTCGCGACGCTCCGCCGCCGACATCCCGCCCAACACCCCGACCGCCTCACGCGCCCGGACCGTCGAGCGCGATTCCCAGCCGACGGCGTCCCGCAAGCACTCCACCCGCACCGGGCACAGGGCGCACACCCGCCGTGCGTGGTCGATCCGGCGGGCCCGCTCCGCCGGATTGGTGCTATCGCCGAACCAGTCGCGGTTGGCCTCCCGGCAGGCCGCTTCGCTGTGCCACTCCGGACGCTCACCGGCACCCCACAACACCAGCGCCAAGCCCCGAAGGGCGATCTCCAGCGGGAACACCTCACCCATCGCCACGCCCCGTCCGCATCAGCATCCGCAGACGACACGTCAGGTCCGCACGCTCGGCCTCCGACAGATCAGCACCCAGCGCCTTGCCGGAGGTCATCGCCGCCAGCAGCTCCGCCAGCAGCCACGCCACCGACTCGCCCAGGTCCCGGCCGCCGCCGCACGCCTGTTCCACGCTGATCAACACATCCGGATCACCCGCCAGCGGACCGCCCAGCACGAAGAACGCGCCACCGTCCGAGCCACTGACCAGCCATTCCCGAGGCAACACGCCCAGCATCGACGGACCGGGCCGTAACGCCGCGTCGACCTCCCAGCGCCGCGCCATCACTCACCCCCGCTCGACGAGCCCGACGCCTGCGACCCCGACGAGCCCGACCGGCCCGACGACTTCGATCCGGAACCCGAGTCCGAGCGGCGACCGCGCACCCCTTCGGCCCGGTAGACGAAGGTGATGAACCGGAACTCGCCCTGACCCCCAAGCCGAGGCTCAGCCGTGAGGCCCACGAACTCCACCTCACGCACCGCCATCGCCATGCCCGCCACCGGCTCCGGCAACACCGGCTCATCAGCCGACAGGATCTCCACCGTCACCGCAGCCTCACGAGCCCGAGCCGGAGCCGGGTCCGACACCGTCACCTGCCACACCGGCAGCCGGGTCTCCTCATCCACCCGCTGCCGGGGAACCCGCCCCCGCTGCCGATCCTGCTGAGACTGCCGTTCCGGCGCCGCCTGCACTTCCGACAAGGCCAACACCCCTGCCGGAAACGCATCCGCGAATTCCACCGGAAACCGGTAATTCCGAGGCAATGCCATAAAAAACTCCCCCTGGCAGACGCACTCACATGGAATGGAAGGGCCCCGGAAGACCCCCGACCCCGCACCCCCGGTGCGGAAGATCTTCCGGGGTTGCGTCCAAGCTAACCCCGATCTTCCGCCTGCCAAGCCCTTGAACAGCCAAAACGAGAGTGGTTTATGACACACAAGGCGCATCAGGGGCGTGTCCTTGAATAGGACACACTTATCCACAGGAAGGACACAAAGAAACGCCTACAATGCACCCGACGATCAACATCGCTAGCGAACTGCTCCATCCGAGCGACACCGCGCAATTTATTCCCAGCCCGTCACCCGGACGAGTGAACACCACTAGACGCGCGCTAAACGCGTCGCTACGTCGTTACGCGTTCATTAGTTGCGCGAAGCCAACAAGCAGAAACGCGAACTAGGAATCCTAGTTCGCGTTCCTGTCTGTGTGTCTCAGAGCTTGAGTCCCAGCCATGCCGCGAAGTGTGCGACACCGTCTGTCTTCCGGCGCTCGGCCAGCACGATGGCCCGCGCCGTCTCATGCACCTGCGGGTGGTACCGCGTCTGCTGCGGAGCGACCGCCCGCGCCTTGTCAATGCCTGCAAGGCGTTCCCATGGTCGCCAGACAGCACCCAAGCGCGTGCCACGTCCTGCCAGTGGTGTCCCGCGCGCGTCGCCGTCACATCGGCAGGGATAGTCAACGCCGAACCATCACGAGCTGCCCGGCTGGGGTCGCCAACTTCCAGAGACACGGCCGTATCGTGAATCTCAACATTGCCAGGCCCGAAACTCGTGTCGTAGGCGTTCGACTGGCGTCCGAGCATGGCCCCGAATCGCCGAGCGTCTGCAATGTGCTCCCGTGCCCGGTCCGCGTTGCCTTGCCGAGCGCAGATGATCGCGCCCTTAAGGTGGCCAGCGCCGCGCAAGGCCACTACACCCTCTTCGTCCGGTTGGCCGGACAGTTGGTCGAGCGATCGTTCCACCAGCCGCTCCGCGACGCCGTAGGAGGCATGCGACATCAACAGCATCGCGCGATGATGGGCGGCATGCGCCAGCAAGTTGGGGTCTCCAGACTGCTTGGCGGCACCTTGCATCCTGTCCAACGCCTGGCTCGCCAAGGTCAGCCAGCCGTAGCGATAGACAATCTGCGCAACATTGCCGAACCCGAGCGCCAGAAGTTGAAACGCCCGTTCCCGCTGCTCATCACCTGTGGCCTGATCGGCGGCGCCGTAGATCTGCCTAAGCAGCACATGCATGCTCGCGATCGCTTCACGCGACCGGTCCGCACGGCGCCGTTCCCTTACGGCCTGAACTTCGGTAGCCAGCTCATCGAGCGAAGACGGCTCAAGAGCTTCAACGTCGTCGCCTTCCGCTAGCACCGTGCGAAGTTCGGCCAAGCCTGGCAAGCCGCCGTCATCATCCAGAAGCTCACGGTATGGCTGCCCGTACAGCTCCTCAGTCTCTACCCCGAGGGCCTTCGCCACCGCCGCCACGAACGCGGGGGATGCCGGCTCGCGTCCCTGCTCTACCGCGCGGACCATGCTGATGCTGTAGGACGCGCGAGCAGCGAGGACGTGCTGTTTCAAGCCCGCGACCTTACGGGCCACGGCGATACGCTCACCGATCGACACACCCGTACCTGTGGACGACATGTAAGCCTCCCCGGCGAAGGTCAACAAGGCCACTCGACAGCCTACGTGCCGCAACGCCTACGGCGATACAACGCGCAAGCACACCAACACTGACTGTCAGTCGACTGTCACTCATCGTTCTTCACCTCTCCTAGCTTTGTAATCGTTCGAGCACAGCGGGTAACAGCCGCGAGTGAGGAGGTGACGGCAGCGCAATGCAACTCGACTTCGCGTGGATGGCGAGCGTGCACGAATCTGGGTGGCACGCCGTCGACCGCACCGCGGGCGGAGGCAGCCCCGTCGCATGGTGCGGTCACCGCCTACGAGGGCCAATCCACCGCAGGCTCACACGCCATCCGCCGGATGGCGCCGGGCGTGTGACCTGCAAGGTCTGCCAGCAAGCAACTGATATCAGCGTTTACGACACCGACCCGCCGACGCTTCAGCACCTTTCGTTGCGGGCCGCCATGGCAGTGATCGTTGACGACGCGCCGCAATGGCCGCAAGAGGACTTGGACGAGCCACAGACGCACACGGGCTTTATTACCGCGCAGGCCGCCTAGGCCCACAAGCCCGGTTCGGTGTCGCGCCCGTCGATACCCCCCCACGCGATACCGGGCCGCGCCTGGTCAGGGGTAAGGCACTGGTAGTTGGCTCCATTCCTGCCAGCCCTGACCAGGCATCCAACCCGAGCCCCAGAGGGAAACCGCAGCGTGCCCGCTGCGATTGCCGAGACGCCGATGCGGGTGCCGTCCACGCCCCCGAGCGGCACCCGCATCGACCATGAGGCACCGGACCTCTGGGGGAGGTTCGAACTCTCACACGTGGAGGGGAGGTGACCAAATGGCACTGGTTAAGAAGATCGAGACTGAGCAAGCGATTCAGGATCGCACCGAGGTCCATGCCTCGGACGGAGCTGTCGGTGACGGCTCGGACGGCCAAGGACACTGACCGCTAGCGGGGCGCCTCCGCCACAAGGAGGCGTCCCGCACTGCTCTTAGCAAGGGACACGCGATGCGACACAAGCTCGTTTCTGAACTTGCAGCGATCACAGGTGGTTTCGAGTCGACTTTCACACGCGGGCACCTCTGGGACGCAGGACTCCGTTCCCGCTTGCTGACCCCGTACCGGTTGTTGGATCTCGTGATGCGCCGCAGCCTGACCTATCCCCGCTTGCGCTGCCTAGTTGGGGGCGCAGACCTGCGCGAGCAGGATTACATCACCCCACAACGGATTCGGCGTGGCTACTCGGTTCCCATGCCCGACATGCACCAAATCAGCCGGTACCTGCGCGACGGCTGCACGCTCGTTCTGGACGACCTCGGAGCCTACGACCCGACAATGGAAGTCACGTGCCGGGCCTTGCAGTGGGAACTGAACGAACGAGTGCAGGTCAACGCCTATCTCACCACCGGAGAGTCCGGCGGGTTCTGCCTGCACTGGGACGACCACGATGTGATCGTGGTCCAAGTCGCCGGGGCAAAGACGTGGGAGGTCCGCCCCACCTCCCGTGCGTACCCGATGTTTCGAGATTCGGATCCGAACCTCGCCGCACCTGAAAAGACTCTGTGGACAGGCACTCTCAATGCTGGCGACGTAATGCTTATCCCGCGCGGGCACTGGCACCAGGCGACCCGCGCCACCCATGGAGACGGCTACAGCCTGCACCTAACGTTCGGTTTCACCAGACGTACCGGCATTGACTGGCTCACCTGGGTCGCCGATCAAGCGCGCAAGACTGCCACCTTCCGAAGGGACCTTGACGCCGGAGACATCGCCGCCAACATGGCCGCGTTGGTCGACATGTTGCCGAGGTTCATCAGCGACCACGCACCCGTGAGGTTCACAGAAGACCACTTGACGGCTTCTGTGCCCGAACGGCACATCCGGACGCACGGGCTGTTCGGGACTCCCTTCTCGGTCGTCTGCATCACCAGCCGCAAGCCCCGGATCACCCAGGACGGGAACGACGTGGTGGTACGCGCAGCCGGGAAGGGGATCACTATCGACGGCTCGGCGCGCCCCGCGCTGGAAATCCTGTTGTCCGGACGCCCTGTCTCTGTTGACGTCATGCGCGAAGTGTTCGGCGACGACATGACCGAACTGGTCGATGTGCTGCTGTCCGAAGAAATCTGCGCCGAAGTCACGCCCGAGCTGGCCGACGGATACGCCGGTCTCGTCCCCGAGATCACCACTCAGCAAGAAGTCGCGCAGCTTGACGGCGCGCTGGCTCGGTGAACACCGGGTCAGTCTCCGTATCGAGTAGCCCGGCACACTGGTAAAGCCAGGAGATACGGCCCGACCGCGTCGCCAAGTCCGAAGCGCGTTCGATGGTGATGCGGTCGGCCAACTCCGGTACCGGCAGGGAGAGCGCCCACAATGAGGCCGCATCGAATCCGACCGGGCCCCGCCCCCAATCTTCCCAATCCAGGAACACACATTCTGGCGCGGTGAGGTTCGCCCACGACAGATCACCATGCACTGCGCACCACTCGGGCACCACCGTGTCTACCTCGCCGAACATGGACGTGATCAGCCGTGTAATGCGCCGCTGCGTCAGCAGTGCGGTGTGGCGGGTAGCCGAGTGATCCGGGAAGTGCCACCGGAGTGCGTCGAGCGAGCGGTTGAACGTCTCCCACCACGCCTTTGGAAGCACCGGCACGGCGTCTACACACGCCCGCTCCGAAACCGGACGTGCGGAGATCAGTTCAGTCTCGTCCGCCCGCCAGCGGAACCGACCTTCGAACCAGTCGAACGAGCACAACCACGAAGGCCGCGACACCCCGAGCAACTGCACCGACGAGGCGATACCGCCCCAGCCACGCGTGCCGAAGACGTCCGCCGGTTGAACCTCGATCCGAACCCACGTCCCGCGATCAGACCGTGCACCGACCGTGCGTCGCTTCACCACGAACGAATCTTGTTGCAGCTTCACGCGCAACGCCTGCTCAACACGCTCCACCGCATGTGTGTATGAGTCCCTGCGGAGATCAAGCACTGCCGTTCCCGGTGTCGTCACGAACGAAAGACTACGACCCCCTATCAAGACGTGTAGCTGTGCCGTACCGAAGCGACAGTGCCTGCCCCGCTGAGCCACGTCACAACGAAGTGCGCCTAGTCGCGCAGCGATACGTCCTTGATCGCGATCTTCGGGTACACCCGCACATCAAGATTTCCGGAGAGTTCCGCGGATTCGAAGCTGACGACGAAGTACGTCTCACCGCCCTCATTTCGAATCACGAGCGAGGTTGCTGTTTCCCTAAAGAACTCCCACAGTACATCATCGTCATCGCGCCATTCGAATCGAATGGATCTCTCGTGGCTATCGAAGCTCAACTCTAGGGTTCCATTATCGGAACTGATGGAAATCGAGCGAATCCACGGCTCATCTTGCACCTGTGGCGCTTCGCCGAACTCATTGAGAAATTCCTGCTCGTCCGGAACACTTAGCACGTCGGTCATTTTCTACCCCTCCTTGGGATGATCGTAGTGAGTCGCAAGCCTTGCGGGGTAACCTGCCACGCGGTTTCCAGTTGCAAGAACCCCCCAGGCCCAGCAAGGAGAGAATCTCGAATCTGGTAGGTTCCAAACTCATCCGTGTAGGTACGAATGATGTTCGCATCCGATCTTACTACGTCCTCCAGGTGACGCCGCAACGCGCCGCGACCAGCTGGCGTGTCGAATATTCGAATGCCATTCAACTCTGTGATCAACTGCCGCGACCTAGCGGTGTTGTGCCTACCGGATTTAACCTTTCCGAAGAAGTACTTGAACTTCTCCCGGTCTATAAGAGCACGCCCTTGCGGCTTAGCGGAGTCAGTTTCGGGCGCTCGCGGTTCGCCCGGATTGACCGCGCCTGTGACGCCCAGCGTTTCAGACTTGTATCTCTCGACCCGCTTCCGGAACTCGACACAGAGGGTGGCAGAGTTTCCGATAGCTACTGCGGATTGTTGCCAGGACAACAAGACCTCCGCAATGTCCGGATCGTTGCTGTCGGACGCCACCAAATTCAAAGCGTCTAAAGCTTCGCCGATGAGGGTTACCGCCTCGTCTAGCTTCTTAATCGGAAGGTGTCCTATAGCTACGTCTAAGCTTTGCGCAATGTCGTCAACCGACATGCCCACCCTCTACGTCAGCATTGCCAGAAATACCCGAGACCCCAATAGGCCTTTCAACATTGGTTTATATTTGCACATTCCTTCTTGAGTGAATCTTCTCTTCTGTCTCTTGCTGTGTCCAGGCATTCGCTTGCTTTCGCTGACGCTTAATCCTTTCCCGGATAGCGCGTCCATCGGCAACTTTAAAATTGCCGCCTTTGTTGCCAGGTACTGCTAGTTCCGCAAGCATGCGAAGATCTTCACTTTCCTCGATCCTCTCCAATCTTCCGTATCCCTGACGACACCAGCGCACGTTCGAAGAGTCCGTAAAGTAGACCTCTGTGCGACTGGTAAGCCACGAGCGGATTTGATCTTCCGTTCCAAGATGGCGAGGAAATGTGTCTTCGATTTCAACCGTGCATGCGTCATCCTTTAATCCAGAAAACGTGGTGTTTGTTGTAGCAGGCGGCGCAGGTATTGCATGCCCCACTGGATCAAGTACTCCAAAGTACTGACTAACGACAATGTCGACATTGTGCGTTAGAGATCTCAGTGTTGTTTCAGCATAGACTTGGAAGAACGGCAGTGGCGAAGGATTGATGTAGCGGAAATGTAGCTGGCGAGAAATTGCAAGCTCTGGGGGTGTATCGTCATCGATTGCTTCCGGTGCCCATTCGATCCATGAGGTAAACATCGACGCATGCCAGCGCAGTGCATTATCCTGGGCCAACTTTAGCTGTCCCGATTGCTTCGTATATGCTTTATACGCAAAGAAGGCGGCGACCATTGCCACTATCGCAGAGGCAAGTGCTGCACAGGAACTGAGAATTTCTGTCCACTTGATTTCTGCCGTTGGCAATGGCGCCGATGGCGCCAGTACCGGCGGCGTCAAGAGCGATAGCATGCGCCAGAGCTTACTCACGTTCGCCAAGCAGATCGACGCGGCTACATATTTGCGCTGTCAATAAGTCTATTGTGGAGTGCGGTACTAGAGTTGAAGCACTAGTTGCCGAACTTGGCTTTACAGGTTCAAGGGGCGCCGCCAAGGCGGCGCCCGTCCGGGGCCCCGCGCGGGCTTGCGCCTGCGGCCTGGCGGCCGACCGCGCCCGCGCACCCCGGACAGCCGCTTGCCAGGACACCCCCAGGGGGATGAGCACCACGCCGTACAACGGTGCGAAACGCCCGGGTCGCGACGACTCTCACCGCGGAATCCCCTCTGGCCGGCTCGGGGAGCGCAAGGTACGTAACGAGCAGCGCACCCAGCCCTCTTCGCGCACAGACCGCGAACACCCGACCCCTAGCAAGGAAGCGCCTAGCCATGCTCTCGTAGAGCTTCGATACGATCTCGTCACCACTCGCCCTACGCGGGTGGTTCTCCTGGGGCTATTTCCCTGACTCCGGCAGGTTCGCGCGGCCTGCCGGGGCTGCCGACACCCGCAGGTCGATCCCTGTCAGTCGGCACCTGACAGACGCACCAGCGTCTAACAGGGGGATACATGTCCGAAGGAGAGCAAGTAGAAGGTAAGCCCGGGGAACAGCGGAGACGCGTCCCCGTGAACCCCGGGCACCTGATGGCCGCGATCCAGATCGTCCTGAGCCTGGCACAGCTCTTGCAGGACGTTCTGTCGTGACCCCACGTTGGGCCCGTTCGGTGTCAACTAGCGACGCGGGACGGGCCCAACCCGTTTCACCAGGAATGTGCTACAACGCAGTGCTACGCCATAGCTACAGCGGTGATACACGGCCAAGTACAAGGCGATTATATGCCCCATAATGACACGCCCCGCACCATAACGACCTACGGTGTGCCCTTATGCCTCTGGGGCGCTCGCCGCCCCCAGCCCCCCGGCAGGTCTCCGGGATGAGATGCGCAACGGCGGCTGCGGTCCGGGCGGGGCGCGTTCTCATCCCGACGACCTCCCCGAGGGCTACCAGCCGCATCAAGGGGGCACCTGGCACCGTCGCCGCACCGCTGGCGAGAGGGTGCCCCCTTGATCCGGCCGGTAGGGCTGGCGCCAGGTCGACGGGATGAGAACGAAGGCCCCACCCTTGGAGTCGAAGACTCCACAGACGGCACGGCAGAATGGCAGGCCAACATCGGCCCAGGTCACAAGTAGGTGAACAAATCGCCTACCGCCTGGCCCACCCCCGCAACCGGCACCGCCTCGCAGAGCGAGTCCAAAGGCAGCCTTGAGCCGGTGACGCCTGCGCCGCGCGTTGTGGCCGGTGCGCGGCGCAGGCCTGTCAGGGCCGGCCAGGGAGCTTCGTCAAAGGCGGATGCCGGTCAGCACGGTGACGCGCTCCTCGGTGAGGTCGGTCATCGCCGCGCGGACACCTTCCCGGCCCACGCCGGACTCCTTCACCCCGCCGTAGGGCATCTGGTCGGCGCGGAAGCTGGGCACGTCGCCGACGATCACGCCGCCGACCTCCAGCTCCGCCGACGCGCGGAACGCCGTCTGGAGGTCCTTGGTGAACACGCCGGTCTGCAGGCCGAACCGGGAGGCGTTGACCTCGGCGAACGCCTCGTCCACCGAGTCGACCGGCGCGATGGTCAGCACCGGCCCGAAGACCTCCTCGCAGGAGACCTTCGCGTCCGCGGGCACGTCGGCCAGCACCGTCGGGGCGTAGGTGCTGCCCTCGCGCACGCCGCCGGTGAGCACGCGGGCACCCGCCTCGACGGCCTCGTCCACCCACTGCTCGACCCGCTCCGCGGCGGCGGTGTCGATCAGCGGTCCGACCCTGGTGGCCTCGTCGCGCGGGTCGCCGGTGCCCTGCGCCTCGACGGACTTGACGACGCGGGCCACCAGCTCGTCGTATACGTCGCGGTGGGCGAAGACGCGCTGCACCGAGATGCAGGACTGCCCCGCCTGGTACATCGCGAAGGTGGCGATGCGCTCGGCGGCGAAGTCCAGGTCGGTCCAGTCCGGGCAGACCACCGCGGCGGCGTTGCCGCCGAGCTCGAGGGTCACGTGCTTGTGCGGGGCCGCGGCCTGGATGCCGTAGCCGACCGGGCCCGACCCGGTGAACGACACCACCGGCAGCCGGGGATCGGCGACCAGCTCGGCGGCCTTCTCGTTGGTGGTGGTGACGATCGACCAGGAACCGGCGGGCAGGTCGGTCTCGGCCAGGATCTCGCCGAGCACCAGCGCCGACAGCGGGGTCTTCGGCGCGGGCTTGAGCACGATCGGCACGCCCGCCGCCAGCGCCGGGGCGATCTTGTGCACGACCAGGTTCAGCGGGAAGTTGAACGGCGCGATGCCCAGCACCGGTCCGCGCGGCACCCGGCGGACCAGGGCCATCCGGCCGGTGCCGCCGGGGTCGGTGTCCAGGCGCTGGAGCTCGCCGGAGAACCGGCGGGCCTCTTCGGCGGCCCAGCGGAAGGTCGAGATCGCGCGGTTGACCTCGGCGCGGGCCCAGAACACCGGCTTGCCGTTCTCGGCGGTTATGAGGTCTGCGATCTCGGCGGCGCGCTCGCCCAGCCGTCGCACGACGTGGTCCAGCGCCGCGGCGCGGGCGTGCGCGGGCAGCGCGGCGAACTCGCCGCGGCACGCGTGCGCGGCGGCCACGGCGCGCTCGACGTCGGCGTCGGTGGCGTAGCACGCCGTGGCGACGGCGGAGCCGTCGTAGGGGTGGCGCACCTCGAACGTCGCGTCGCTCGTCGCGGCCTCGCCGGCGATCCAGTACCCGGTGACCATGGGCGTTTCCTTCCTCGGTCCGTTCCTGCGCCTGCGACGCTACGAGCGCGGCACGCGCACCAGCAGTGCCAATCCGTCCATCCCGGCGCGGGCCGGTTGTACGCATTGGCCATGGGCGCGGGCGGTCCGCCCGCCCGCGCGCCTCCGACCGTCAGCGGCCTTCGAGCAGCGGACGCGCCGGGTTCACCGGTTCGCCCCGGCGGCGGGCGGCGATGGCCGACAGCGCCTCCAGCACCACCCGGTTGCCGAGCGCGGCGGTGATGTCGGCGTGGTCGTACGGCGGGGACACCTCCACCACCTCGACACCGACCACCGGCAGCTCCAGGCACAGCCTGCGCACCGAGTCGAGCAGCTGGCGCGAGGTGAAGCCGCCGGGCTCGGGGGTACCGGTGCCCGGTGCCATGCCCGGGTCGACGACGTCGATGTCGACGGAGATGAACACGCCGTCGCAGTCGTCGAGCGCGATGCGCGACGCCTCGGTCAGCACGTCGTCGAGGCCGCGGTCGACGATCTCGGCCATCTCGAAGCAGCGCATGCCCTGCCGGGCCATCCACTCCAGGGTCTCCGGCTCGGGCCAGTAGCCGCGCAGGCCGAGCTGGAGGAACCGGTCGCCCCGGCACGCGCCGGACTCCAGCAGCCGCCGCATCGGCGTGCCGTGGCCGACCAGCTCGCCGTGGATGATGTCGCCGGTGTCGGCGTGGGCGTCGAAGTGCACCACCGACACCCGTCCCCAGCCGTGGTGGCGGGCGACGCCGGTGATGTCGGCCAGCGCGATGGTGTGGTCGCCGCCGATGCACACCGGGACCGCACCCGCCGCGCACACCTTGCGGACCGCCTCGCCGATGCGCTCCAGGGACTTCTCCGTGTCGCCCGCGGGCATCAGGACGTCGCCCACGTCGACGATCTTCAGCTCCCGCAACGGGTCCACCCGCAGCGACAGGTGCGGCCGGGAGCCGTCGTGCGGCAGGTAGTCGCAGCCGCGGATCGCCATCGGGCCCATCCGGCAGCCGGAGCGGTGCCCGGTGCCGCCGTCGAAGGGCGCGCCGATGATGACGACGTCGGCGTCGGAGTAGGTGGATTCGTCGTCGAGGTCGGCCTTCGGCACCCCGAGGTAGGTGAAGTCGGGGCCGTGCATGTTGCCGAGCCTGGTCATGGTCACTCCTGTTCGGACATCGTGGATCGGGTCCGCTGCGCTCGAGGGCAGTGCGAGCCCGATCACTGCCCTGTCGGGAGTGGTCGTCGAAGTGAGCCGACGGAGCCGGACGTGCCTACGCACTCCGTCGTTCGCCCCGTTGCCGGGGCCCGGGTGCCTTCCACCCGTGGGGGGCTCGGGCGGAAGGCACCCGGTGGGGACGCGCGGGGAGGCGCGTCAGTCCAACTTGTGCATCACGTGCTTGATGCGGGTGTAGTCCTCGAAGCCGTACTTGGACAGGTCCTTGCCGTACCCGGAGTGCTTGAAGCCCCCGTGCGGCATCTCGGCGGCGAGGACCATGTGGGTGTTGACCCACACGCAGCCGAAGTCGAGCCCGGCGGCGAACCGCCCGGCGCGGCCGTGGTCGCGGGTCCACACGCTGGAGGCCAGCGCGTAGGCGACGCCGTTGGCCAGCCGCAGCGCCTCCTGGTCGTCGCGGAAGGTCTGCACGGTCAGGACCGGACCGAAGATCTCCTCCTGGATCGCCTCGTCCTCCTGGCGCAGACCGGCCACGACGGTCGGGGCGAAGAAGTAGCCCTGGTCCCCGACCCGCTTGCCGCCGGTGAGCACGCGCGCGTGCTCGGGCAGCCGTTCCACGACGCCCTGCACGCGGGCGAACTGGTCGGCGTTGTTCAGCGGCCCGAACGCGGCGTCGCCGTCCGACGGCGGCCCGCAGCGCAGAGCCTCGGCCTGCGCGACGAGCTTGCGGGCGAACTCCTCGGCGACATCCTCGGCGACCAGGACCCGCGTCGCGGCGGTGCAGTCCTGCCCGCCGTTGAACAGGCCCGCGCCCGCGATGCCCTCGGCCGCGGCGTCCAGGTCGGCGTCGGCGAACACCAGCGCCGGGGCCTTGCCGCCGAGCTCCAGGTGCACGCGCTTGACGTCCTCGGCCGCCGCGGCGGCGACCTGCTGGCCGGCGCGGGTGGAGCCGGTGATCGACACCATCGCCGACACCGGGTGCCCCACCACCGCGCGGCCGGTGTCGCGGTCGCCGCAGACGACGTTGAGCACGCCGGGCGGCAGCACCTCGGCGGCCAGCTCGCCGAGCAGCGACGCCGTGACCGGCGTGGTGTCGGCGGGCTTGAGCACGACGGTGCAGCCCGCGGCGATGGCCGGGGCGACCTTCCAGACGCCCATCATCAGCGGGTAGTTCCACGGCGCGACCTGGCCGACGACGCCGACCGGCTCGCGGCGCACGTAGGAGGTGTGGCCGTCGGCGTACTCGCCGGCCGCCGTGCCCTCCAGCACCCGGGCGGCCCCGGCGAAGAACCGGATCTGGTCGACGCACATGCCGACCTCCTCGACCCGGGTGGCCTCCACCGGCTTGCCGGTGTTCTGCACCTCGGCGGCTACGAAGTCGTCGGCGCGGCGCTCCAGCTCGTCGGCCAGCCGCAGCAGCAGCCGCTGCCGCTCGGCCGGCGTCGTGGTCCGCCACGACTCGAAGGCCCGCTGCGCCGCCTGGTAGGCCGCGTCGACGTCGGCGTCGGAGGACAGCGGCGCGGTGCCGAAGACCTCGCCCGTGCACGGGTCGACCAGTTCGGTGGTGCGGCCGTCGGCGGCGCCCACGGCCTTGCCGTCGATGATGTTGGCAACGGTGCGCATCAGCGGCCTCCAGGCAGGATGCTCAGCATTTCGTACACGACGTGCGCCGCGGCGATACCGGTGATCTCGGCGTGGTCGTAGGCGGGCGCGACCTCGACCAGGTCGGCGCCGACGACGTCGAGGCCGTCGAGCCCGCGCAGGACCTCCAGCAGCTCGCGGCTGGACAGACCGCCCGCCTCCGGCGTGCCGGTGCCCGGCGCGAAACCGGGGTCGAGGACGTCGATGTCCACCGACACGTACACCGGCCGGGAACCGAGCCGGGTGCGGATCCGGTTGATGATGTCGTCCAGCGGCGAGCGGGCGAAGTCGCGGCAGTGCACCGCGGCGAAGCCCATCTTCTCGCTCTCGTCGAGGTCGAGCTTGGAGTACAGCGGACCCCGGATGCCGACGTGCATCGAGTGGTCGAAGTCGATGAGCCCTTCCTCGGCCGCGCGGCGGAACGGCGTGCCGTGCGTGTGGGGAGCGCCGAAGTAGGTGTCCCAGGTATCCAGGTGCGCGTCGAAGTGCAGCACCGCGACCGGCCCGTGCCGTTCGTGCTGCACGCGCAGCAGCGGCAGCGCGATGGTGTGGTCGCCGCCCACCGTGATCAGCGTCCGGCTGGTCCCGGACAGCTCGCGGGCCCCGTTCTCCACGGTGGCGATGGCCTCGCCGATGTCGAACGGGTTGACGCCCAGGTCACCGGCGTCGGCGACCTGCCTGCGGCCGAAGGGCATGGCGTCCAGCGCCGGGTTGTACGGGCGCAGCAGGCGCGAGCTCTGCCGCACGTGGTTGGGGCCGAACCGCGCGCCCGGCCGGTAGCTGACGCCGGTGTCGAACGGCACGCCCCACACCAGCGCGTCGGCGTCGGTCACGTCGGCCAGCCTGGGCAGGCGGGCGAAGGTGGTGTCGCCGCCGTAGCGGGGGACGCGGGTGGCGTCCACCGGGCCGATCGGGTCGTTCACTGCTTCTCCTCCTAGGTGGCTGCGACCGCGGTGTCCCGCAAGGGGACTCGCCGGGTGCGGCCGCGGGCCACGTTGTGCTCGACGGACTTCGCGTTACCGCGCGGCCAGGATCTCGGCCGCGCCGCGCTTGCCGGACTCGATCGCACCATCGATGAAGGTCCGCCAGCGGCGGGCGGTGTGGGAACCGGCGAAGTGCACGCGGCCCTCCGGCTCGCCCACGGCGATCTCGTACTTGGCGAACTGGCCCGCGCGGAAGGTCGACCAGAGGCCCTTGTTGTACTCGTCGTTGACCCAGTCGTGCGACTCCGCGCCGACGACCTCGGCCTCCGGGGCGAACTCGCGCACCGCGCGCTGCACGTCGGCCAGGTCGGTGGCGTCCACCCGGTCGTGCTCGGGGGCGAAGCAGACGAGCACCACGCCCTCGTCGGTGGTCTCCATCGCGCCGACGTAGTCGAAGCTGGTGCCCCAGCCGAACCCGCTGATGTCCTCGGGCACGTTGCGGGCCAGCGCCCAGACCTTCTGACCCTGCCCGGCGTGGTTCTCCTTGGACATGGCCTGCTTGGCCGCCGACAGCTCCGGGGTGAACCGGATGTCCTGCCACACCCCGACCGCGGTGGTCATCAGCACCCGGTCGGCGCGCACCTGCCCGCCCTCGTAGGTGACGGTGACGCCCTCGTCGTCGGCCTCCACCGCGCGCACCGGGCTGGACAGCTCCAGGTCCGCACCGCCGTCCTGCCGGATCGCCTCGGCCAGCGAGACGGTGCCGTTGACGAAGGTGTAGCCCAGCACGCTGGCCTGCACCATGCCCCACAGCGAGTTGTCCATCGAGGCCAGCCAGCGGATGACGTCCAGCGCCGAACCGGTGTCCTCGTTGGCGTTGGCGCAGCCGCAGAACCACGACATCAGCAGCTCGCGGGCGTTGCCGGTGAGACCGACGTTGTCGGCCCACTGCCGGATCGTGACGTCGAGGTCCTCCAGCCCCTGCTCGGACAGCGGGCGCATCGGGTCCAGGCGCTCGCCCGCCTCGATCAGCGACCGCACGGCGTGCTCCAGCGCGCCGTACTCCTCGGCGGGCACCGGCAGCAGCGTGTCGAGCACCTCGCCGTGGTCGGACCAGGTCATCCGCTCGGGCAGCTCGCTGTCCTTGACCGGCACGCCGTAGCGCTGCACCTCGGCCCAGACGTGGGTCTGCTCGGGGACGATCCAGGTGCCGCCCATCTCCAGGCCGAAGCCGCCGAGGGCACCGGGGCGGTACCAGGTGGAACCGCCGATGCGGTCCCTGGCCTCCAGCACCAGCACGCTCTTGCCGGCCTCCCGCAGGTCGCGCGCCGCGGTCAGGCCCGCGAAGCCCGCTCCGATGACGACGACGTCGTAGCGATCCATCTTGCTCTGCACTTCCTTGTTCCGGGGTTGGTCGGGGCTTCAGGCGCGCACGGCCTGGGCCTGGGTTTCGGGTCCGGTCCGGGTGGGCATCGGCTGCGGGCTGCCCAGCGACAGCAGCAGGTAGGCGACGGCGGTGGTGGCCGCGGCGAGCAGGAAGCTCAGGTCGATGCCGTAGGTCCACTCGATCAGCGGGCCCTTGAACAGGGCCGTGTCGACCGAGAGCAGGCCGACCGCGGAGCCGAGCATCCACGCGACGGCGGCCCGCAGGTTCCAGCCGGCGGTGTACCAGTAGATGCCGCCCCGCGAACGGCGGTTGTAGACCTGCAGCGCGTCGGGGTCGTAGTGGCCGCGGCAGCGCACGAAGCCGATGAGGGTGATCACCGCCCACGGCGTGCCGATGGCCGTCAGCAGCAGCACGAACGCGGTGACCGCGTCCTGGGCGTCCCAGACGAAGTAGCCGAGGTAGACCAGGACCGTCGACAGCGCCGAGGTCAGCACCGTGGCCTTCACCCGCGACAGCGGCGGCACGATCGCGTCCAGGTCCAGGCCCATGCTGTAGACCAGGATCCCGGCGTTGCCGATGGTGCCGAACACGCCGTTGAGCAGCAGCGGGAGCAGGAACCACACCGGTGCGGCGGCCACCAGCGGGCCGACGTAGTCGTCGGCGGCCCGCGAGGCGAAAGCGGTGAAGGTGCCGAAGAGCTGCGGGATCAGCAGACCCATGACCATGCCGGCGACAGTGGCGGCGAAGATTTTGCCGGAGGAGTAGCGCTTCGGCGAGACGTAGCGGCTGTAGTCACCGAGCAGGGTGATGAAGGCCATCGGGCCGCTCAGGCCGGCGGCGACCGTGGACAGCGCCCACGTCGTCCAGAAGTCGCCGAGCAGGTATCCGCCCTCGACGACCGGGCCGGTGCTGAACTGCCCGGAGTAGGCCAGCACACCGGCCGCCATCAGCACCAGCGTGCCCGCCGCGACCCACTTGCTCATGGTGGTCAGCAGCCGGTAGCCGTAGATCGCGATCAGCACCGACAGCACCGACAGGACGCCGTAGGTGACGGTGTAGCCGACCCCGCCGTCGGGCAGGCCGAACAGCCGGTGCAGCGGGCCGACGACGGCCGCGCCGCCGGTCCACACCGTCAGCGCGGCGTAGCCGAGCGAGAGCAGCAGGCCGATGACCGAGCCGATGAGCCTGCCGCGCACCCCGAAGGTGCCGCCGCTGCTGGTCGAGAGGTTGGTCCCGGTGCGGAACGAGACCAGCGACAGCGGCGCGACGAGCAGGGTGCCCAGCAGCGTGCCCGCGATCATCGAGGTCACGCTCGGCCAGAACTCCAGGCCGAACGAGGCGGGCAGCCAGCCGAAGATGACCACGCCCAGGCACATGTTGGAGCCCAGCAGGATGCCGACGATGTCGCGTGGACGTCCGGTCCGGTCGGAGTCCGGGATGGTGTCGACGCCGTGCTTCTCGATGCCGGATCCGCGCGGCGCGGAATCGACGCCTGTCGGCGTTGGGGACTCCGGGGTCATCGGTGACCTCCTCGGGGGCTGGCCGGTGCGTGTGCACCAGGTCGGGCTTGCGTTCGCTCCGCGCGGCTCCAGCAAGAGTGGGGGCGGTCACCCCGGACGGGTAGGGGTCGATCCTCCGAAGTCCTCGGGCGGCGTTGGACGATCCCACAACGGGACCCACGGATCGTTCATCACTCGTTCGTGTCAATGACGTCCCGACGCAGGTCAGCGCGCCGCCCGTGAGTCTCTTGTGTCGTCGTGGCGCTCCATATGGCGCGCTTGGCCTGGGAAGCGGGCGTTACGACTGGCGGAGGGCGCGCAGCGCCAGGAAGAGGTCCACCCGGTCGGCGGTGCTCGACAGCGAGCGGCCGGTGAGCTCCTCGACGCGGCTCATGCGGTGCCGCAGCGTGTTGATGTGCACGTGCAGCCGCTGCGCGGACTCCTGCCAGCGGCAACCGGCGTCGAGGAAGACCCACAGCGACGGCAGCAGGTCGCCGCCGCGCCGCTCGTCGTGGTCCAGCACCGGGCCGAGCAGGGCCCGCGAGGTCGACACCAGCAGCTCCGGGTCCTGCGCCGAGAGCAGCAGCGAGGGGCTGCTGAGCTGCTCGTGGGTCATCCACCCGCCGTCGGCGCGGCCCGACACCGCCTCGGCGGCGTGCGACGCCTGCAGCAGACTCACCCGCAGGTCGCCCGCGGTCCCCGGCTTGCCCGCGCCGACGTGCGCGCCCAGCGCCTCGTGGACCCGCCGGGCCAGGTCCGCCGTGGTGTCGCGGACCCGCGCGAACGCCACGGCCTCTCCCCCGCGCTGCACCGCCACGCCGTCGCTGCCCAGCAGCTCCCCGAGGCGGACGGCGTCGACGTCGGGGTTCGCGCTGCGCACGACGACGGCCGCGAGCGGTCCGTCCGAGGGCAGGCCCAGCGAGTGCAGCCGGGTGCGGACCGTCTCGGGCCCCACGGCCCCGGTGTGCACCCACTCGAAGAGCTCCCACGCGTAGCGCAGCTCGGTGGCCCGCACCGCGCGGTTGCGTTCGATCTCCAGCGCGATGAACGGCATCGCCTGCACCACCGCGGCCTGCTGCTCGACGTCGAGCTCCTCCAGCGGACGCGGCAGCAGCAGCTCCGCCTCCGCCAGACCCTCGCCGACCAGCGGCAGCGGGTACTGCGGCCGCGGCGCCTCGCCCTCCACCAGGCCGCCGTCGACGCGCACCGCGACCGGCAGTCCGAGCTGACCGGACAGCGTGCGCAGGACGGTGGTGACGCCACGGTGCACCCGCAGCGCCGCCACGATCGCGTCGTGCTGGCCGAGGTGCCGCCGCAGCGGCCGCTCCCACTCGGCCCGTTTCGTGCTCACGAAAGCCTCGACGACCTGCAGGAACGCCACGTCGACCGGCACCACGAAGCAGGTCAGGCCGTGCTCGCGGGCGGCGTCGACGAACTCGTCGGGCACCTGGAGCTCGGGCGGCACCGGGCCGAAGCCGACCGCCGCGACGTCGGCCTCCACCAGGTCTGCGACGAAGTCCCGCGCGGTGACCCCGGCGGCCCGCCACACGCCCGCGGTGAGCACGACCTCACCGCCGCGCAGGAACCGCCCGGGTGCGCGGACCTCGATGGTGTGCACCCAGCGGATCGGCCGCTGCGTGTTGCCGCGGACCCGCGTTTCGAGGGCCAGCTCCGGCTTTCCGAGGAGATCGTCGACCAGCACCGCGGCGTCCTTTCCGTCATCTGCCGGGGCGGTCGAGCACCTGCAGCGCCAGCCACAGCTCGGCGCGCACTCCCGGCTGGTCGAGGCTGCGACCCAGCAGGTCCTCGACCTTGCGCATGCGATTGCGCAGGGTATGCCGGTGCACCCCGAGCCGGCCCGCGGCGGGGTCCCACTGGCCGTGCTGGGCCAGCCACTCCCGCAGCGACTCCACGAGCACCTCGTTCGAGCGCACCGGCTGCAACAGGGCCTCGGCGAAAGCCCTGGCGTCGCCGTCGGGAACCAGCCGCAGCAGGCCGCCTCCGGCCAGCTCGCCGAAGCGCACCACCGCCGCGGCCCCGCCGCGACCGGCGGCGTCGGCCGCCTGCCACGCCTGGCGCAGCCCGTCAGCGAGCCCGGCCTCCCCGCAGGGGTCCGACACCCCGATCCGCACCCCCGGCACTCCCGTCAGCCAGTCCGCGCCCGACTCGGCCGCGAGCGCGACCACCGCGCCGTCGTGCTCGGCGAGGAACATCGGGGAGCTCGGCTTCTCGGTCTCCAGCCACTGCAGGAGCTCGTCGGGGTCGCGGCCACCGCGCAGCACGAGCACCCGCACCGGTTCCGGCGGCAGCTCGGCGTGCAGGTCGCCGAGCACGTCGCGCACCGGCTCGCCGCGCAGCATCAGCCGCAGGAATCCCGAGCGCAGCCTGCGCCGGGCCGACCCCAGCGCCTCGACCTGCTCCAGCGCCAGCGTCAGCAGCGAGGCGGCGGAGTTGATGACGTGGTGGTCGGTGGTGCCCAGCGGCTCGTCGCGGCCGACGACCAGGAACCCGCGGGCCCGGCCGCCCAGCGCCTGCATGCTGACCTCCTGGCCTGCCACCGACACCCCCGCCGCGGCGAGCCCCTTCTTGGCGCGCAGCCGGTCGACGTCGGCGGCCAGCGCGGGCAGCCGGGAGGCGGCCGAGGCGGGAGCGACGTGCATCAGTCCGCCCGCCGCGTCGAGCAGGAGCACCCAGGCGTCCAGGAGCGACGACAGCTTGCGCACGACCGCGGCCAGCCCGTGCGCGGTGCCCGCGGCCCGCGCCAGCTCGTGCTGCGCCCGGCTGGTGCGGCGCAGCCCGGCGTACTCCTCGGCCGCGATCGCCCGCGACACCGCCTTGCTGATCGCGATGAACGGCGTCCGCCTCGGGACCTCCAGCAGCGGCAGCCCCGCCCGCGCCGCGGCTTCCTCGAGCGCAGGCGGGACCCGCTCGTGGCTCAGGCCGACGCCGAACCCGAGCCCGGCCACGCCCACGCCAGTCAGCCGGTCGACGAACTCCGCGCAGTTCTCCGGCCGGAGCGAGAGACCGGTCGTGAGCAGCAGCTCCCCGCCCTCCAGGAACGGGGTCGGGTCGTCCAGCTCGCTGCCGTGCACCCACGAGATCGGCCGCTCCAGCGCTTCGGCGCCGGCGTGCGCGACCAGACCCAGCGCGCGGTCGGCGGCGAGCTCCCGCAAGGTCAACGACATCGCGAACCACCTGACAGAACGTTGAAACAGCGGCCGGCATTTAACCAAATTGTCCACTGCCGGTCGCGACGCGCACCCCGGAAAGTGGTCGCTGCCAAGACGTGAAGGAGGTCGCCAGTGACCACAACGATGTCCCTGCCCCAGGTCCGCGAGCTGCGCACGGAGATCCCGGGCCCGCTGTCGCGCGAGCTGCAGCAGCGCCGCACCGCCGCGGTCGCCGCCGGCGTCTCCAGCGTGCTGCCGGTGTTCGTCACCGAGGCGGCCGGGGGCGTGCTGCGGGACGTCGACGGGAACTCGCTGATCGACCTCGGTTCCGGCATCGCGGTGACCAACGTCGGCAACGCCGCCCCGGAGGTCGTGGAGCCGGTGCGCAGGCAGGCGGGCGAGTTCACCCACACCTGCTTCATGGTCACGCCCTACGAGAACTACCTGCAGGTCTGCGAGGAGCTGGCCCAGCTCACGCCCGGCGACCACGACAAGCGCAGCGCGCTGTTCAACTCCGGTGCCGAGGCGGTGGAGAACGCGGTCAAGATCGCCCGCCGAGCCACCGGCAGGCAGGCGGTCGTGGTGTTCGACCACGCCTACCACGGCCGCACCAACCTCACGATGGCGCTGACCGCCAAGTCCAAGCCGTACAAGCACGGCTTCGGGCCGTTCGCACCCGAGGTGTACCGGGTGCCGATGTCCTACCCTGCGCGCGACCAGCGCAGCGGCGCCGAGAGCGCCCGCGAGGCCGTCGACCGCATCGAGAAGCAGCTCGGCGCCGACACCGTGGCCGCGGTGATGATCGAGCCGTTGCAGGGCGAGGGCGGCTTCATCGAGCCCGCGCCCGGGTTCCTGCCCGCGATCTCGAAGTGGTGCACCGACAACGGCGTGCTGTTCGTCGCCGACGAGATCCAGACCGGCTTCTGCCGCACCGGCGCCTGGTTCGCCTGCGACCACGAGAACGTGGTGCCGGACCTGATCACCACCGCCAAGGGCATCGCGGGCGGGCTGCCGCTGGCCGCGGTCACCGGCCGCGCCGAGCTGATGGACGCGCTGCCCCCGGGCAGCCTGGGCGGCACCTACGGCGGCAACCCGCTGGCGTGCGCCGCCGCGCTGGGCTCGATCCGGGCGATGCGCGAGCAGGACCTCGCCGCCGCCGCCCGGGGGATCCAGGACGCGGTCATGCCCCGCCTGCGCAGCGTGGCCGAGTACACCGACCGGATCCTCGACGTCCGCGGCCGGGGCGCGATGATCGGCGTCGAGTTCGTCAAGGCAGGCGGCGACGAGCCCGACCCCGAGCTGACCTCGCGGATCGCGAAGACCTGCCACGAGAAGGGCGTCGTCGTGCTGACCTGCGGCACCTACGGAAACGTCATCCGGCTGCTGCCACCGCTGGTGATCGGCCACGACCTGCTCGACGAGGGGCTGCGCGTCCTCGAAGAGGCCATCGTGGAGCACACGCGCTGAGCGCAGGCCCCGAGACCGGGCCCGGGGGGACTCGCCGGGAGACCTCGCGGCCCGCGCCGGGCCGGTCCCTGGTGCGAGCACCTCACCAGGGGCCGCCCGGACCTGGAAGCGCCCCTCGCTCTCACGCCCGGGAGCGAGGGGCGTCCGGCGTCCCGGCGCCCCGCCGGCCCCGGCTCAACGCAGCATCGAAGCCACCGCGTCCGGAGTGCGGCCGACGACCGCGGTGCCGTCGTCGGCTGTGATGATCGGGCGCTGGATCAGCTCCGGGTTCGCCACCAGGGCCTGGATCCACCGCGGGCGCTCGGCGGGCGTCCGCTCCCAGGTGGAGATCTCCAGCCGCTTCGCCGTCTCCTCACCGGTCCTGGCGATGTCCCACGGCTCCAGCCCGAGCCGGTCCAGCACCTCGGCGAGCTCCCGCTCGTTCGGCGGGTCCTCCAGGTACTTGCGCACCGTGTAGTCGGCACCGGCCTCGTCCAGCAGCGACACCGCCGACCGGCACTTCGAACACGCCGGGTTGACCCAGATCTCCATGCGCCGCCACTCCTCCCTAGGCACCTCGACCGGCCGAGCCTAACCGTCGGTGCGCTCGGCTAGCGTCAGCGCGTCGCCGTCTCACGCTCGGCCCCGCCCGAACGTCTACCGGACGGAGGACACGAGGACCCGAGGAGACGACATGAGCACGGTGCACGCGGCGATCGACTCACCGGTCGGCGAACTGACCGCCGTCGCCACCGACGGCGCGCTGGTCGGCCTGTACTTCGAGGACCACCGGCGCAGGCCCGGCGACGAGAGCATGGGACCGCGCGTGGACACCGGTTTCGAGGAGACCGAGCGCCAGCTCGGCGAGTACTTCGCCGGCGAGCGGACCACCTTCGACCTGCCGCTGGCCCCGCGCGGCGACGAGTTCCACCAGCGCGTCTGGGAACTGCTCACCCGCATCCCCTACGGCGAGACGCGCACCTACGGCGACCTGGCGCGCGAGCTGGGCGGCGTCGGCTACTCGCAGGCGGTCGGCGCGGCCAACGGCCGCAACCCGCTGTCGGTGATCGTGCCGTGCCACCGCGTCGTCGGCGCGGACGGCAAGCTCACCGGTTACGCCGGCGGCCTCGAACGCAAGCGGTTCCTGCTCGCGCTGGAGGAACCGTCGGAGGCGAAGGAGGGCAGGCTGTTCTGATGCCCGCCGACCCGACGCCCGCCTCCGACGAGCACGCCGCGGACTCCACCGGCGCGGTGATCTGCGCGGACGGCCTCGCCCGGCCGCCGTGGGCGGCGAGCGACCCGCTGCTGCGCGACTACTACGACACCGAGTGGGGCATGCCGGTGCGCGGCGAGCAGGCGCTCTACGAACGCATCAGCCTGGAAGCGTTCCAGGCCGGCCTGTCGTGGGCGACGATCCTGCGCAAGCGGCCCGCGTTCCGCAAGGCGTTCGACGACTTCGACCCCGAGGCGGTCGCCGCCTACACCGAGGCCGACGTCGAACGGCTGCTGGCCGACCCCGGGATCGTGCGCAACCGCCTGAAGGTCCGCGCGACCGTCACCAACGCCCGAGCCACCCTCGCGCTGCGGGCCGAGGGCGGCCTCGACGCGCTCGTCTGGTCGTTCCGGCCGGAGACGACGCCGGCGCCGCGCACGACGGCGGAGGTGCCGACACGCTCCCCGGAGTCGGCCGCGCTGGCCAAGGCGCTGCGCCGCAAGGGCTTCGCCTTCGTCGGCCCCACGACGATGTTCGCCCTGATGGAGGCGATCGGGATGGTCGACACCCACCTCGTCGGCAGCCACCGGCGCGGCACCTCGGGCATCTGGACCTGACCCGGCCGCATCGCCCAGGGGCCCACTCCTCGGCGGCGAGCTGGCGCTGGCCGCGGCGATCTCCTGCCCCCGGTGTCGCGCACGGTGCACGGCACGCACATCTCCGACCTTGCGGAGTCCTCGTCAGAGTTCGAGCACCAGACGTCGTCCCGCATCCACATCGCGCATTCCCAATGGGCGCTGCCCGGTTCGATCACCACTCGTCCTCCGCGTGCGCCGGCAACTGCCGACCGGCATCGGCAGCCATCGCAGCGGAACCGTCACTCTCTCCGAGGAGTTCGAGGGCGGCGTCGATCTCGCCGTC
Organism: Saccharopolyspora erythraea NRRL 2338; assembly: GCF_000062885.1. Classification (NCBI taxonomy): domain Bacteria; kingdom Bacillati; phylum Actinomycetota; class Actinomycetes; order Pseudonocardiales; family Pseudonocardiaceae; genus Saccharopolyspora; species Saccharopolyspora erythraea. Next base: position 6,763,180 of record NC_009142.1, read on the forward strand.
AGAGACTCCCGTTCGAGGTACTTGAGGTAGTGCCGTGCCGCACGCGCATGGAACTGCGAGCGCGTGAGACCCGAACGCTTCGCGCTGCGTCCAACCTGCGCGAATGTCTCCCAGACGCCCGGCCTACTCCTCGGCGGCGAGCTGGCCGCAGGCCGCGGCGATCTCCTGCCCCCGGGTGTCGCGCACGGTGCACGGCACGCCCGCCTCGCGCACGCGGCGCACGAACTCGCGCTCGACGGGCTTGGGGCTGGCGTCCCACTTGCTGCCCGGCGTGGGGTTCAGCGGGATCAGGTTGACGTGCACGAACTGGCCGAGGTGCTTGTGCAGCAGCTTGCCGAGCAGGTCGGCGCGCCACGGCTGGTCGTTGATGTCGCGGATCAGCGCGTACTCGATCGACACCCGCCGCCCTGTGTGGTCGGCGTAGCCCCTGGCCGCCTGCAGGACCTCCTCGACCTTCCACCGGTTGTTGACCGGCACCAGGGTGTCCCGCAACTCGTCGTCGGGGGTGTGCAGCGACACCGCGAGCGTGACGTGCAGGTCCTCGGCGGTCATCCGCCTGATGGCGGGCACGAGGCCGACCGTGGAGACCGTGACCGAGCGCTGCGACAGGCCCAGGCCCTCGGGCGCGGGATCGCAGATGCGGTGCACCGCGTTGATCACGCGCTTGTAGTTGGCCAGCGGCTCGCCCATCCCCATGAACACGACGTTGGACAGCCTGCCCGGCCCGCCGGGCACCTCGCCGTCGCGCATCATCGCCGCCGCCGAGCGGACCTGGTCGACGATCTCGGCGGTGGACAGGTTGCGCTGCAGGCCGCCCTGGCCGGTCGCGCAGAACGGGCACGCCATCCCGCAGCCCGCCTGGCTGGAGATGCAGACCGTGGCGCGGTCCGGGTAGCGCATCAGCACGCTCTCCAGCAGCGTGCCGTCGTGGGCGCGCCACAGCGTCTTGCGGGTCGTGCCCTCGTCGGTGTCGAGGTTGCGGACCGGCGTGAGCAGCGTGGGCAGCAGGTCGGCGCCGAGCTTGGCGCGGCTGCCCGCCGGGATGTCGGTCATCGACTCCACGTCGGCGTTGAGGCGGCCGAAGTAGTGGTGCGCGAGCTGGCGGGCGCGGAACGGCTTCTCGCCCAGCTCGGTGACGGCCGCGCGCCGCTCGTCGGCCGAGAGGTCGGCGAGGTGCCGGGGCGGCATGCCGCGGCGGGGCGCGTCGAAGACAAGCGGCAGGGATGCAGACATAGCGTCCCCCAGTGTCCCACGTCCCGCTTCGATCACACCCCTTGGTGGCGGTCAACGCACCTAGTACAGTTTTCGCCGTGGCGAAATCTCGAGCATCAGCCCGCCGAAACACGTTCATCGCCGTGACGTGCGCGCTGGCGCTCGCGGCGACGGCCTGCGGCACCGTCGCGGGCGCGCCCGCCGACGACGGGCGCAAGCACGTCGTCACGACCTTCACCGTGATCGCCGACATGACCCGCAACGTCGCCGGGGACAAGGTCGCGGTCGAGTCGATCACCAAGCCCGGCACCGAGATCCACGAGTACGAGCCCACGCCGAGCGACCTGCTCAAGGGCGCCAAGGCCGACCTGGTCCTGGACAACGGGCTCGGCCTGGAGCGCTGGTTCGACCGGTTCGTGCAGCGCAGCGAGGCCCGCCACGTCACGCTCACCAGCGGCGTCCAGCCGATGCCGATCCGCAGCGGCCAGTACGACGGCAAGGCCAACCCGCACGCGTGGATGTCGCCGCGCAACGCCGCCGTCTACGTCACCAACATCCGCGACGCGCTCTCCCGCCTCGACCCCGCGAACGCCGCCACCTTCCACGCCAACGCCGACGCCTACCTGCGGCGGATCGGCGAGATCGACCAGTACCTGCGCGCGGAGCTGGCCCGGCTGCCCGGACACCACCGGGCGCTGGTCACCTGCGAGGGCGCGTTCTCCTACCTGGCGCGCGACGCGGGTCTGCGCGAGGCGTACCTGTGGCCGGTCAACAGCGACGAGGAAGGCACTCCGCAGCAGATCAAGGACACCACCGGCTTCGTCCGCGACAACCAGGTGCCCGCGGTGTTCTGCGAGTCGACGGTCAACGACAAGGCCCAGCGGCAGGTGGCCGCCGAGACCGGTGCCCGGATGGGCGAGAAGCTCTACGTCGACTCGCTGTCCGAGCCCGGCGGCCCGGTCCCCACCTACCTCGACCTGCTGCGCCACGACGCCGAGAGCATCGTGGCCGGGCTGACCGGAGGTGCGCGATGAGCGCCGGGATCAGCGCGCACGGCGTCACCGTCCACTACGGCGAGACGCTGGCGCTGGACGACGTCACCGTGGACGTGCCCGCCGGGCAGGTCTGCGGACTGCTCGGCATGAACGGATCCGGAAAGTCGACGCTGTTCAAGGCCCTGATGGGCCTGGTGCGCCCGGACCACGGCACGATCCGGCTGCTCGGGCGCTCGCCCAGGCAGGCCCGCCGGGAGGGCCTGATCGCCTACGTCCCGCAGTCCGAGGCCGTCGACTGGACCTTCCCCGTGACCGTCGCCGACGTCGTGATGATGGGCCGCTACGGCCACCTCGGCCTCACCCGCAGGCCCCGCGCGGCCGACCGGGCCGCGGTCGCGGCGGCTCTGGAGCGGGTCGGTCTCACCGACCTGGCGGGCAATCCGATCGGCGCGCTGTCGGGCGGGCAGCGCAAGCGGGCCTTCGTGGCCAGGGGGATCGCCCAGGACGCCCGGCTGCTGTTCCTCGACGAGCCGTTCGCCGGGGTCGACAAGCGGTCGGAGGCGACCATCGCCGAGCTGCTGCGGGCGCTGCGCGGCGAGGGGCGCACGATCATGATCTCCACCCACGACCTGGCCAGCGTGCCGGCGTTGTGCGACGAGGCCGTCCTGATCCAGCAGCGCGTGATCGCGCACGGCCCGCTCGACGAGGTGCTCGCGCCGGAGACCCTCGCACGCACGTTCGGCGCCGAGGTGGCCGCCGCCAGGCCGGGCGACGAGGCTGGAGGTGTGCGGTGAGCGCCTCGGGGCACAGCATGGCGTGGCGGGCTGCGGACGGTCCGGCACGCGGCCGGCGGTCGACGGACGATCCGGGAGGAGCGCGGTGAACGACGTGGTGCAGTGGATCGTCGAGCCCCTGCAGTTCGGGTTCATGCAACGGGCCCTGCTGATCAGCGTCGTCGCCGGCCTGGTGTGCGCGGTGCTGTCGTGCTGGGTGACGCTCATCGGCTGGTCGCTGCTCGGCGACGCCGTCTCGCACGCCGTGCTGCCAGGGGTCGTGCTTGCCTACGTGCTCTCGCTGCCGTTCTCCGCGGGCGCGTTCCTGTTCGGCACCCTGGCGGTGGGCCTGATCGCCGCCGTGCGGTCCACGACCAAGCTCAAGGGCGACGCGGCGATCGGCGTGGTGTTCACCGGCCTGTTCGCGCTCGGGCTGGTGCTGGTCTCGCGGATCCCGAGCCAGGTCGACCTCAACCACATCCTGTTCGGCAACGTCTTGGGCGTCTCCGACAGCGACATCATCCAGGTGCTGGTCATCGCGGGCCTGGTGCTCACCGTCGCGCTGCTCAAGCGGCGCGACCTCACCCTCTACGCCTTCGACCCCACCCACGCCCACGCCATCGGCCTCAACCCGCGGCGCATCGCCGCGCTGCTGCTGACGATGCTCGCGCTGACGGTGGTCGTGGCGTTGCAGGCGGTCGGGGTCATCCTGGTGACCGCGATGCTCATCACGCCCGGGGCGACCGCGTTCCTGCTGACCCGCCGGTTCTCCCGGATGCTCGCCGTGGCCGCCGCGCTGTCGGTGTTCAGCGGTGTGCTGGGCACCTACCTCAGCTTCCACGTCGACACCTCGACCGGCGGGATGATCGTGCTCTGCCAGGCCTGCCTGTTCGGCGTGGTCTACCTGGCCGCTCCCGGCCAGGGCCTCGTCGCCGAGGCGCTGCGCCGACGCCGTCGGCGCGCCGCGCGGGCCGCCGCGGTGTGAGGACCGGCCAGGTACGGCGGCCCCGAACAGCCCGGTCGGTGGTGCGGCGCCCCGACACGACCGGTTCATCAACGGGCACGCATCGGTTGCGGTGTCCACGGCTCTATCGTTGAGACCATGACAAGCATGGCCGAGCGTCCGTCGTCCTCCGTCGAGGACTACGTCCGGGCGATCTACGGGCTCAGCGAGCGCGGCGTGCCCGTCACGAACGCGACCCTGACCCAGCGCCTCGGGCTCAGCCCGTCCTCGGTCTCCGGCATGATCAACAAGCTCTCCCAGCTCGGCCTGGTCACCCACGTCCGCTACCGCAGCGTCGAACTCACCCCGCAGGGCAGGCGGCTGGCCTACGACGTGCTGCGCAGGCACCGCCTGATCGAGCTGTTCCTGGTGGAGGAGCTGGACTACACCTGGGACGAGGTGCATCGCGAGGCCGACGCGCTCGAGCACGCGGTCTCCGACGAGCTCGTCGAGCACATCGCCGCCAAGCTCGGCCACCCCACCCACGACCCACACGGCGATCCGATCCCGACCGCCGACGGCGTGGTCGAGAAGCCGGCCACCAAGCTGCTCGACCAGGTCGAGCCCGGCACGGTCGGCACCGTCGCCCGCGTCTGGGACACCGACTCGGAGCTGCTGCGCTACCTCACCGACCACCACATCACGCTGGGCACCCGCATCGAGATCGTCGAGCGCAAGCCGTTCGGCGGGCCGCTGGTGGTGCGGGTCGGCGAACCGCCGGAAGCCCAGACGCACTTCCTCGGGGACGAGATCGCCGCGGCGCTGTCGATCGCCGTCAGGTGAGGCCCGCGCGGCTTCAGGAGGCGTTCTGCCTGCGCAGCAGGCGGGCCGTGCCCATCGCGGGCCGGGAGTTGATCACAGGCGTCGCGGACTGCTGCGAGTCCTGCTTCTCCTCGCCGTAGATCTGGTCGGTCACCAGCCGCCCGTGCAACTCGTCCGTGCGGTGCGCGCCGAGCACGGCGAGCAGCAGGTCGAAACGGCTGTCGGTGAGGACGACGGCGACGTAGCCGAACCCGACCAGCCCGCCCAGGACCAGCGTCGCGATCCACCAGACCGAGACGCCCTGCGCGAGGAACATCACCGCCAGCGCCAGCGCCAGCCCGGAGCCGAACGCCACTCCCCGGGCCACCGTCACCTGGGTGAGCAGCGACCGGAACGCCGGGTACTGCTGGCAGAGCTGGCGGACGATGCGGGCGCGCTCGCGCCGGTCCATCTGGGCAACCTGGCTCAGGCCCGCGGTCACCGGCTTCGCGGCGCGGTCGGCCATGGCTGCTCCTGTTGCCCGTCTGCGTTGCCCTTGCAAGTCCTCGGGTGTAACGCGCACACCCTGAGTGACCGATATAAGTCGATCACGGCTCGCGCCGAGTATCAAGGCGTCATTCGGGGGCGTTCACGTTGCGGAAAAAGCACCGAAGAGTAACTTCGCGGGCCGCCTGGGGTCGGCTTGATACGCCACCCGGTTCTCGTTCGGGCGGTGGCCGCGGCGCCGGCCCGCCGACGATCACGGTACGTGTCACCGATCACTCAGCGCTACCGGTTCCCGGAGCGGTTTCGACGGGTGCCGAGCGCCGGTTGCCAGCACCATTGGTGCGTCGTATCCCGTCCGGAACCGGGAGGCGCAATGCCCAGTGCAGTTGGCTCACCCGCCTGGGTGGACCTGGCCACGACCGACCCCGGCAACGCCCGGGACTTCTACACCGGCCTGTTCGGCTGGACGTGGCGCCAGCAGCCCGACTACAGCGTCGCCTTCGCGGCGAAGACACCTGTGGCGGGCATCCTTGAGCCCGTCGCGGAGATGCCCACGGTCTGGACGCTGTACCTGGAGTGCGGGTCCGTGCAGCGCGCCGCCGACCACGTCCACGCGCTGGGTGGGCAGGTGCTCATCCCGCCGACCGAGACCCCGGCCGACGAGACCTTCCTCGTCGCCCGGGACCCCTCCGGCGCCGTGGTGGGGCTGTGGCAGGCACCGCCGGGCGCGACCTTCGGGCGCGACCACGCGGGGATGCTGTGCTGGGCCGAGCTGCACACCCGCGACGCTTCCTCGGCGGACCCCTTCTACGCCGACCTGCTGGGCTACCGCCAGGAGCAGATCGGCGAACCGGGCGGCGAGTTCGACTACACGGTCTGGTACGTCGACGACATGCCGACCGCCGGTCGCTTCGACGCCTCGGCGGCCCTGCCCACGGACGTGCCGCCGCACTGGCAGCTCTACTTCCAGGTGAACCCGGACCAGGACACCGACAGCGCGGTCGAGCGGGCCGTGGTCCTCGGCGGCAAGGTGCTGCGCGAACCGTCGGACTCCCCGCACGGCAGGCTCGCCCAGTTGCAGGACGTCGTGGGGGCGCCGTTCTTCGTCATCGACACCGCGCTGCGCACCGGCGAGTGAGCGGGACCGCGAGCCGCGCTCAGACCCGCAGCAGGCCGGTGGGCTTGGTCCGCACCCGCAGCCGGTAGCCGACCTCGAGCGTGGTGCCCTGGGTCTCCCGCACCGCCCGCCGGGCCACTTTCGCGGAGAACTCGATGCCGAGCACCGCTTCGAGCTGCGCGCGCTCGGCGAAGCGCCACACCGTGTCCACCGGCCGGCTGTCGAAGCCGTGGCGCTCGAAGAACGCCTCCACCTCGCCGGCGTCCAGGTGAGGGGTGTCGGCGCGCATCCAGTCGCCGTAGGGCGAGCAGGCGAGGTCCAGGTCGACGATCGCGAGCGTCCCACCGGGCCGCAGCACGCGCTCGGCCTCGGCGAGCCCCGGCTCGCAACCCGGTCCGAAGAAGTACGCGGTGCGCGCGTGCACCAGGTCGGCGCTGGCGTCGGCCAGCGGCAGCCGCTGCGCGGGCGCGATCCGCACGTCGGCGCCCGCCACGCCCGCCAGCCGCTCCCGCGCCCGCCGCGCGAGCGGTGGATGCGGCTCAACACCGATCGCGCTGCGCGCGGACTCGGCGAACAGCGCTAGGTGGAAGCCGTCTCCGCAGCCGATATCGACCACGTCCCGGCCCGTCCAGTCGCACCGCTCGCGCAGCGCGCTCCACAGCGCACCCGTCGAGTCCTGGGCGCGGTTCTCGACCTCGTAGACCTCCGGCCAGTGCCAGATGTTCGGGCTGGGCGTGACCTCCGCGCGAGGCCGCGTGCGCCAGGTCCGCATCACACCGGGAGCAGCCAGAACAGCATCAGCCACGCCACCACGGCCGACGGCAGCAGCGAGTCCATCCGGTCCATCAGCCCGCCGTGGCCGGGCAGCAGGTTGCCCATGTCCTTGATGCCGAGGTCGCGCTTGATCAGCGACTCCATCAGGTCGCCCAGCGTCGCGCTGCACACCAGCGCCGCGCCGAACAGCGCACCCTGCCACCACTGCCCGTCGAGCAGCAGCCACACCGACAGCGCCCCGGCGACCACGCCGGCCAGCATCGAGCCGCCGAAGCCCTCCCAGGACTTCTTCGGGCTAACCTTCGGAGCCATCGGGTGCTTGCCGAGCAGGACGCCGAACGCGTAGCCGCCGGTGTCGGAGGCGACCACGCCGATCATGAAGCACAACGCGCGGAAGGCCCCGTCCTCCGGACGCACCAGCATCGCCGCGAACGCGGCGAACATCGGCACGTAGGCGGCGGTGAACACCGAGGCCGTCGCGTCGCGCACGAAGCCGTCGACGCCGTCGCGGAACCGCCACGCCAGGCAGCCCAGCGTGGTGATGGCGAACGCGACCAGCAGCCCCCGCAGGCCGAACGGCCAGGACAACCACACCATCAGCTGACCGCCGACCAGCACCGGCGGCAGCGAGACCCGGATGCCCGCGCCGCGCCGCAACGCCCCCGCCAGTTCCACCGTCGAGACGGCGACCGCGGCCGCGACGACCCCGATGAACAGGAACCGCAGCATCAGCAGCGAGAAGATGATCGCGGCGCCGAGCACCAGCCCGACCGCGATCGCCGCACGAAGATCACGTCCGGCCCTGGAGGGACGCGAAGGCGGGTCCGGAGCTTCAGCGGGCATCCCGGACTCACCTTCGCACTGGCCGGCCGTCACCACTCAGACTTCCAGGAGTTCCGCTTCCTTGTGCTTGACCAGTTCGTCGATCTGGGCGACGTAGCGGTGCGTGAGGTTCTCCAGTTCCTTCTCACCGCGGGTGCCCTCGTCCTCGCCGGCCTCGCCGTCCTTGACGATGCGGTCGATCTCTTCCTTGACCTTGCGGCGGATGCCGCGGACGGTGATCCGGCCCTCCTCGCCCTTGTGCTTGGCGAGCTTGACCATCTCCTTGCGGCGCTCCTCGGTCATCTGCGGGATCGAGACCCGGATGAGCTGCCCGTCGTTGGACGGGTTAACCCCGAGGTCGGAGTCGCGGATGGCCTTCTCCATGGCACCGAGCTGGCTGGCGTCGTAGGGCTTGATGACGACCAGCCGGGCCTCCGGCACGCTGATGCTGGCAAGCTGGTTCAGCGGCGTCGGAGAGCCGTAGTAGTCGACGACGATGCCGGAGAACATCGCCGGGTTCGCGCGGCCGGTGCGGACCGTGGCCAGCTCGTCCTTGGCCACCTCCACGGCCTTCTGCATCTTCTCCTCGCCCTCGAGAAGAGTCTCGTCGATCACGGCTGCTCCCTTTTAGTGTGCCGATCGCTTGACATTGCGGACGTCGCCGGATGCGCGGCGGCCCCGATCAGGATTCCAGCACCATCAGGCCACACCCGAGGCCGGGGTGCTGACCAGCGTCCCGATCTTCTCACCGCCGACCGCGCGTGCGATGTTGCCTTCGGTAAGCAGGTTGAAGACCAGGATCGGCATCTGGTTGTCCATGCAGAGGCTGAACGCGGTCGCGTCGGCGACCTTCAGGCCGCGTTCCAGCACCTCGCGATGGGTGATCGTCTCGAATAGCGTCGCGCTCGGCGTGGTCTTGGGGTCGGCGGTGTAGACGCCGTCGACGCCCTTGGCCATCAGCACGACCTCGCACCCGATCTCCAGGGCGCGCTGCGCGGCGGTGGTGTCGGTGGAGAAGTACGGCATGCCGGTACCGGCGCCGAAGATCACCACGCGGCCCTTCTCCATGTGCCGCGCCGCCCGGCGCGGGATGTAGGGCTCGGCGACCTGGCCCATGGTGATCGCGGTCATCACCCGGGTGTCGATGCCGTGCTCGCGCTCCAGGAAGTCCTGCAGCGCCAGGCAGTTCATCACGGTGCCGAGCATGGCCATGTAGTCGCCGCGGGCCCGCTCCATGCCGCGCTGCTGCAGCTCGGCGCCTCGGAAGAAGTTGCCCCCGCCGATGACGATGGCGACCTCGACACCGTCGGCCACCACCTCCGCGATCTGGCGTGCGACGGTGCCGACCACGTCGGGATCGATTCCGACGCTGCCGCCACCGAACATCTCACCACCGAGCTTGAGCAGCACCCGGCGGTAGCCACCCTTCGACGGGCCCTCGTCGGTCACTAGTTCCTCCTCCAGCGGCGGCAGGTCCTGCGCTGCGCGGTCGCCGGCGGCGTCCGCGCACCTCTTGAGAAAGCGCCCCGCCCTCGCTGCGGCGAAGGCGGGGCGCACATGTCAAATCTCGCCGGGCGCGGTGCCGACCGCTCGGTCGGCACCCTACCCAGCCGGCACCCGGCGTGCTCGCGACGCCGGAGCCCTGCTCAGGCCTGGCCGACCTCGAACCGGGCGAAGCCGGTCACGGTCACGCCGGCCTCGTCGAGCAGCGCCTTGACGGTCTTCTTGCTGTCCTGGACCGACGGCTGGTCGAGCAGCACGTTGTCCTTGTAGAACCCGTTCAGGCGACCCTCGACGATCTTCTCCAGGGCCTTCTCCGGCTTGCCCTCGGCGCGGGCGGTCTCCTCGGCGATGCGGCGCTCGTCGGCGACGATGTCGGCCGGGACCTCGTCGCGGTTCAGGTACTTCGGCTTGAGCGCGGCGACCTGCATCGCGGCACCGCGGGCGGCCTCCTCGCTGTCACCGGTGTACTCGACCAGAACGCCGACGGCCGGCGGCAGGTCGGCGGAGCGGCGGTGCAGGTAGGTGGCGACCTTGCCGTCGAAGGTGGCGACCCGGCGCAGCTCCAGCTTCTCGCCGATCTTGGCCGACAGCTCCTGGACGACCTCGCCGACGGTCTTGCCGTCCAGCGAGGCGGCCAGGGCGCCCTCGAGGTCCCTGGCGCCCGCGGCCTTGACCGCGGCGACGACCTTGTTGGCCAGCTCGATGAACTCGTCGTTCTTGGCGACGAAGTCGGTCTCGCTGTTCAGCTCGACCAGCACGCCGTTGTCGGCGGCGACCAGGCCCTCGGCGGTGGCGCGCTCGGCGCGCTTGCCGACGTCCTTGGCGCCCTTGATGCGCAGGTTCTCAACGGCCTTGTCGAAGTCGCCCTCGGTCGCCTCGAGGGCCTTCTTGCAGTCCATCATGCCGGCGCCGGTCAGCTCGCGGAGCCGCTTGACGTCGGCCGCACTGTAGTTCGCCATCGTGCGTTGTCCGTCCTTCTTCGGAATGTGTGCGCAGTGGGAAAGATCGTTTCCGCCGGGCGGACGGCTCCGGCGGTGGCGCGGCCGCCACGGCCGCGCCACGCGGCCACGCCGTGGCCGCCCGGCCGTCGCACCGGCGGTGTGGCACCGGCCGGTGCGGACCGCGCTTCGCGCCCACCGGGTCGTGGTGGGCGCGAAGCGATCGAATCAGGACTGGGCGGGCTGCTCGCTCGGCGCGGCGGCCTCGGCCTCACCGGAGCCGGCCAGCAGTTCCTTCTCCCACTCGGCGAGCGGCTCGCCGCCGGCCGGCTTCTCCTCGCCCTCGGCGGCACCGTTGGTGCGGCCGCTGCGGGCCATCAGGCCGTCGGCGACACCGTCGGCGACCACGCGGGTCAGCAGCGCGGCGGAGCGGATCGCGTCGTCGTTGCCCGGGATCGGGTAGTCGACCTCGTCCGGGTCGCAGTTGGTGTCGAGGATCGCCACGACCGGGATGCCCAGCTTGCGGGCCTCGCCGACGGCGATGTGCTCCTTCTTGGTGTCCACGATCCAGACGGCGCTGGGCACCTTGGACATGTCGCGGATACCGCCGAGGGTCTTCTCGAGCTTGTCCTTCTCGCGGGTCAGCATCAAGATCTCCTTCTTGGTGCGACCCTCGAAGCCCCCGGTCTGCTCCATCGTCTCGAGTTCCTTGAGACGCTGCAGACGCTTGTGCACGGTCTGGAAGTTGGTGAGCATGCCGCCCAGCCAGCGCTGGTTGACGAAGGGCATGCCGACCCGCAGCGCCTGCTCGGCGATGGCCTCCTGCGCCTGCTTCTTGGTGCCGACGAACAGGATCGTCCCGCCGTGGGCGACCGTCTGCTTGACGAAGTCGTAGGCCCCGTCGATGTAGGACAGGGTCTGCTGCAGGTCGATGATGTAGATGCCGTTGCGCTCGGTCAGGATGTAGCGCTTCATCTTCGGGTTCCAGCGCCGGGTCTGGTGCCCGAAGTGCACGCCGCTGTCGAGCAGCTGCTTCATGGTGACGACGGCCATGGCCTGGTTCGCACCTCGTGTGTCGGGCGCGCCGTTCGGAAACGGGCGCGCGGTTTCGGTTGACGCGGGGGACCGGTGGTCCTCCGCCCTGGTGTCCGGCGGAGCCCCCACCCGCGGCTCGGACCGAGCCCCGGGACCTCGGGGGCACCGCACTCCCGTCGAGAGCTGCCCACGGCGGTCGCCGGCTGATTCCGGCGAATCGACCGTGATCTCTGCGGATGTGGTGCGGACACGCGAAGTCGGCTCCGTGCGGACACGAAACCGCGCCCACGAGTGTACTGGACGCGTCACGCCCAGCCGAGGCCGAGCCCGCTTTGCGCAGGCATGTCCGCCGACAGTGGCGGATTGGTCCGGACCACCGGGCGTTTGTGCCATTGATGCAGGACCCCCGGCAGGGCGGTTAACTCGAATGAACCAACCGCCAGCCTGCGCGCCGTCGGACCGCCTTGGACCGGACTGCCGCAGGGAGCTGGTGCCAGACCGCCGCGGGGAAGCACCGCGGGCCGCGGCCGCCGCGCAGGGCATTTCAAGGCTCCCCTGGTCAAGACCGCCGCCTGCCCCTGTCACCAGGCCAGCCAAGTCCGTCGGAGCCACCGAGACCCCCAGGCCCGCCAGAGGCACCACAGCCAACAAGGCAACCAAGGCCACGGTCCGCTACGCCCGCCAAGGCCACCAGGGCCACCAGGGCCACCAAGGCCACCAGGGACGAGTTATCCACACCCACCAGGTTTATCCACAGATCCCGAAATCCACCCTGGCGCTCCCACCCCCACCACACCAACTTGGAGCCATGCGCCCCGCGATCAAGCTCCTCATCACCGCAACCCTGCTGACCTGCACCGCTGCCTTCGGCACCCCGTCCCTGACCTCCAGCGCCCCAGCCGATCCACCCCCAGCCCCGGTGCGTTTCGGCTGGCCGATGGCGGGCGCACCGCAGGTCACGCGCCCGTTCGAAGCCCCGGACCACGCATACGGCCCAGGTCACCGAGGCGTCGATCTCGTCGGCGACGTCGGTCAAGCCGTCCTCGCGGCGGGGCCCGGCCTGGTCCTCTACGCAGGGCCGCTGGCCAACCGCAATCTCGTGTCGATCGAACACCCCGGCGGCCTGCGCACCACGTACGAGCCCGTCACCCCCACCGTCGCCGTTGGCCAGCAGGTGGTCCGAGGCCAGCAGATCGGCACCCTCGATGCCGGCCATCCGGAGTGCACCGCCTCACCACCCAATACCTGCCTGCACTGGGGAGCACGAAGACGCACGGTCTACCTGGACCCCCTCACCCTCCTCGGCCTGGGCCACGTCCGCCTACTGCCCTGGGATGCCTCACCGCAGTGATTCCCCAGAACGCCCTACCCCGCGACTACCTGGGACGCCTCACCTCCGTGACTCCCCGGGTTACCTCACAGCCGGACCGCCGTAATTCCCCCGGGACGCCCCACCGCCGTGATGCGCTGGGATGGCGCACGCAGTGATGCTCCGGACGCCCCAACCCGGTCCCATTTCCACCGAGACCCACCAGCACTTGATCGCTTCCGGCTCCGTGTATCGATCACTTCCGAAGGAACCATGCTCGTTGCGTGAACAGCCTCAGCCAGCTCTCCGGATTCCCTCAGGCCGAATATCACCCATCCCCCCATTGGCACGCACGAAAATGAATCGCACCCACCACAGCCCCATCCCCCGAACGCCCCCGATGTTCCTACCAGCAGAAACACCGGCCTCGCCCCGCCGCGAACCGAGCAAAGCAGCGGGTCGCTCGGTGAACCGCCGAGCACACGCCATCCATCCTTGCGCCCCAAACAAACGACGGCGAACAATCTTGCGCGCAACATGGCAGGCAATCAGGGCCGCTAACGCTAGCCACCAGCAATCCTGCTGGGTACGAACAGCATCAGGCGACCGAGCAAACCCTCCCGCGCAGAACTCCCCCAGCTACACCCGACGAAAAACGCCTACCGCTCAGGACTCGCTATGCATCCGACGGGACGACCCGCTCCCCATGCCGATGGCACGGTCCGGTTGGACCGGCACAGGTCGACGCCTCGCGAACTGCCGCACCCGTCAAACACATCGCCAAGCCCATATCGCCGAGGCCACATCGCTACTCGCCCACATCCGCAATCCCGCACATCGCCGCAGCGCACGCGATAAAACGCTTCTCACCTCGGCTTCGGTGTGCCAGCACCCCACCCTGGCGCCCGAACAGTTCGAGCATGCCCTCTGCTCGATCAGTTCTGCTCCGTGAGCTTCGTGCGCAATCGCAGCACAGCTCTTGTATGGAGCTGGCACACGCGGGACTCAGTCACACCGAGCACCTTCCCGATCTCGGCGAGGGTCAGGTTCTCGAAGTAGTACAGCGTGACCACGATGCGGTCGCGATCGCTGAGACGTTCTACAGCCTCGGCGAGCTGCCGGCGGCTGTCCCGGTCGACGAGCGTGGCGACCGGGTCCTCGGCCCGGTCGTCCGGCAGGGTCTCGGCCAGCGATGACGTTGTCTGACCCGCGCCGATCAGGTCGTCGAGGGCGACCACGCTGGTCATCTGCAACTGCGCGAACAGCTCACGCAGCTCGTCCACCGAGAGTTCGAGTTCCTCGGCGAGTTCCGCGTCCGAAGCCGTGCGCTGCAGTTTCGCTTCCAAACGTTCCAAGGCGCGTTCGACGTCGCGCGCCCGGCTGCGCACCGAACGCGGCACCCAGTCCTGCGCCCGCAGGTCGTCGAGGATCGCGCCGCGGATGCGCTGCATCGCGTAGGTCTCGAACTTGAGGCCGCGCTCCGGCTCGAACTTCTCGATGGCGTCGACCAGGCCGAAGATCCCGGACTGGATCAGGTCCGAAACCTCGACGTGCGAGGGCAGCCCGGTTCCGACACGTCCCGCGACGTACTTCACCAGCGGGGCGTAGTGCAGCACCAACCGATCGCGGAGTTCCTGGTCACGCTGTTGGCCGAACGCCTTCCACAGAGCCACGATGCCGGCCTCGACCTCGTCGGCGCTGCGCTGGTCACCGTTCTCGGCCTGGTAGGGGTCCGAGCCGGACGGCAGGGGGGAACGCCTGGCACGAGCGGTGGGGCGGCTCCGGCCGTTGACGTGGTGGCCGTTGGTCGAGGTGCGCTGTTCCGCGTCCTGGCGAGAAGCCGACGTGGTCGATGTCGATCTCGCTGCCACGGTGTGGGCACCGCCCCCGGCGTCGTCAGGAACGGGGGTGAGTTCGGTCATGGATCGCCTTCAGCCGTTCGACGGTCACGTGTGTGTAAAGCTGCGTCGTTGCGAGCGTAGCGTGACCAAGCAACTCCTGAACGCTACGGAGGTCCGCTCCTCCTTCGAGTAAGTGGGTCGCCGCGGAGTGACGCAGTCCGTGCGGCCCCACGTCGGTAGCACCGGAAACGGCCCCCACCGCATCGTGCACGACACGACGCACCGCGCGTGGATCAAGACGGCCGCCTCGCGCGCCCAGGAACAACGCTGGACCGGACGCGTCGGTGGCCAGCTCCGGCCGACCAGCGCTGATCCAGCGGGAGACGGCGTCTTCGGCCGGTACACCGAACGGCACAGCGCGTTCCTTGTCACCCTTGCCGATGACCCGGACGACGCGCCGTTCGTGATCGACGTCGTCGAGGTCGAGCCCGCACAGCTCGGACACCCGGACACCGGTCGCGTAAAGCAGCTCCACGACCGCGTGGTCCCGCAACGCGATCGGGTCGCCCTGCTCCGCACCCGCCTGCGACGCCGACATCGCCGACTTGGCCTGCTCGGCGCGAAGGACGGTCGGCAGCTTCCGCTTCGGGGCAGGCGCGGCCAGCCGCGGGCCCGGATCGTGCGGGAGCAACTCGGCGCGGTGAGCCCACGCCGTGAAGGTGCGCGCGGAAGCGGCACGCCGTGCCAGCGTGGAGCGGCTCGCACCATCGGCGTGCTGGGCAGCCAGCCATTCCCGCAGCACGGTGAGCCCCAACCCGTTCAGCCCCTTGCGTTCCTCGTCACCAGCGCAGAAGTGGTCCAGCAGCGAAACCACATCGCCGATGTACGCACGCACGGTGTGCGCGGAAAGCCCGCGCTCAGCCTTGAGGTGTCGCTCGAATCCGTCGACCGCCGCGCCCACCGGTCCCGGCAGCCCGTCACGGGCCTTCCGAGAGTCCGGCCCCTTCGTCGGGTCGGAAGAGATGCGAGCCATACCCCGAAGCTGGCCCTTGTGGCCACCGCGGTCAAGCATCGCCACGCCATAGCGGGTAGTGATCATGAACTCTTGGATGCGTGTGGCGGCAACTACCCGTGGTCAAGCACCCGGCCCGACGCGGACACCGGGGTCGGCCCCGGGTCGCCGCGAGCACCAGTCGGACGCGGGCACCGGGTGGCCGCAAGCACCGGCCACGACCGAGCAGCGTGCGGCAGCCACAACAGAACACCAGGCTTCGAGAATGCAGTGCCGCAATACGGCACGGGCGTGCGCACGCCAGCACGGCGAAGCGACATCGAGCGCGGCGCGCATGAGCGCGGCCTCGGGAGCGCGCACGCGGACGAGGTTGCAATTCAGCGCAAGTGTGGCGCAATGCGGATATCCCTGTAGCGCACAACTTCTTGAATTCCCTGTCGGACGCGGAACCCGCATCTTCGCAAGCGGCGCCCGGCTGGCCGATGCGGACGGCATCTGGCAGGTCGAATCCGCCGCCGGTGTCGCGCTAGGTCAGGGTGGGAATGTCGGCAAGGCACGCAATCGGTCGAGAGATGACGTGCTCGGTTGGGTGAATGCTTTCGTAGGTACGAGGGCGACCCCGAGGTGATTGTGGTCTTCACCTCCATGACGCGGCGGCTGCTGGTCGCGCTGACCACGGTGACCAAGGTGACCACGGTGACCGGCGTGATTCTGGTTGCGGGCACGCTGGTCACCGCAGCCGAACCGCACGCGCGCCCGACGCGGGCCGCTCGTCTTCGGCCCGTGCTTCCGTTGCAGCCTACTCGGAGCCCCGATCGGCACCGTTCGGCTCGAATGCGACCGCTCGGGCTCAAGTGCGTCCTACCAGCCTCAAATGGGACCCGGTCTGACTTGGGTCCTAGTCGGGCTCGATGGGAGACAGTCAACCCCAGTCGGCCCCAGTCGGACTCGGTGGGACACAAGGCCTCGGTGTGACCCAGTCGGGCTCGATGGGACTCAGTGGGGTGGTGGGACCCGGCCGGGCTCGCTTAGGCATGGTCCGGCCCGGCAAGACCCGTCGGGCACGGTCCGATGCAGTTGGGACCGGCCGGCCCGGTCAGGCCCGCCGGGATTCGCGGGCCACCGTGATTGCCGGGCCGCGTGGGATTGCCGCCCCGCGGGGATTTCGTGGGGTTAGGTGGGGTTGCGGGACCACCCCCGTTCTTCTCGCACCGCTAGGCCCGCTAGTTCGAGGGCTGGGAGGAGGGCGCGCACTTTTCGCAGGGGGAGGCCGGAGTCGCGGGCTAGTTCGTCGGCGCTGGTCGCGGCGGAATCGCTGAGGGCGTCGTGGAGTTGCTTGGCGACGCGGTCGAGGCTGTCGGTGGCTTTGGCGGGAACCGGTAGGTCGGTTGTCGGGCCGACACCGAGTGGGCTCAGGACTTCCCTGACGTGGTCGACGTTCGTCACGAGCAGGGCCTTGCCGCTGCGGACCATCTCGTGGCAGCCGACGGAACTCTTCGACGTCACCGGACCAGGCACCGCCATGACGGGACGGCCGAGCGCATCGGCGGTGTTGGCGGTGTTGCTCGCACCGCTGCGCGCGCCTGCCTCCACCACGACGGTGCCCTGCCCACAGGCTGCGATGAGCCTGTTCCGCACCAGGAAGCGGTGCTTCCGCGGTTCGGTGCCTGGGGCGTATTCGCTGACGACAGCGCCCTGCTCGCCGATCGCGCGGAGCAGCATGCTGTGTCCCGACGGATAGTCGATGTCTGCACCGCATGCCAGGAAGGCGATAGTCGGTCGTCCGGCGGCCAGTGCTCCGCGGTGCGCGGCGCCGTCAATCCCGTATGCAGCACCGGATACGACGGTGTAGCCCTCGATGGCGAGGCCGTGCGCGAACTCGGCCGCCACGCGCTCGCCGTACCCGGAGGCAGCGCGAGCACCGACGATCGCTACGGATGTGCCCAGGGATTCCGCAAAGGCGACCTGCCCGCGCACCCACAGCGCTATCGGCGCCGCCATGCCCGGTAGGCCGATGGCAGTCGCGTCCGCCAAGCTGTCGAAGCTTTTGTGCGGCCAGCCGGAATGCTCCGGCGTCACCAGTCGCAATCCCGCCATCGCGGCGGCTTCCAGAGCTGCTTCGCCCGAGACGTGCTCCCTGCGCGCATCGACCTCGTCCGCCACCGACGGCGGTGCCGAGCCGCTGCGGACCACTTCCGCGGCGCGGCTGGCACCGTGTGCCGCGATGAACCCGGCCAATGCCGGCGCCGGTGGCTCGGCCACGGCCGAGAGGTACGCGCGAGCGAGAAGGATCTCGTCACCGACTTCGGCGCCGGGCGGGCCCGCCTTCTCCATGCTCCACATCACGGCGACCTCCGGTCCCGGAATTCCAGCGCCGCCCCGACGTGGTCCGCGTCCGGCCGAGAACGGCCTTCCAGATCGGCGAGCGTCCAAGCGACACGCAGACAGCGATCCGCACCGCGAGCAGTGATGGCACCGGTCTCCAGACCGCGGTCCAGCAGGGCGGTTACCTGGCGTGGCAGGGCGAACTCGCGGCGCAGCGCGGGACCCGGCACCTCGGTGTTGGTCTGCCAACCGTGAGCGGACCAGCGTTCCAACGCAGCCGCTCGCGCGTCACCGACACGCTTGCGGACTACCTCCGTCGGTTCCGGCTCACACCCGAGTTGTGATGCCATCGCGAGCATCGGTCTTGTCCGGGCACGCAGATCCACGCGGTCCATCAGCGGACCGGAGAGCTTGCCGAAGTAGCGACGGCGGGCCTGCGGAGGGCACTGGCAGTCCACGTCCCTCGCGGGTGCGCATGGGCATGGGTTTGTGGCGAGCACGAGCTGGAACCTCGCCGGGTAGCGGACCGTGCCGTCTCGCCGGGCGAGACGTATCTCTCCTTCCTCCAAGGCCGTGCGCAGTGCCTCGAGCCGTTTCGGACCGAGTTCGCACGCCTCGTCCAGCAGCAGAACACCGCGGTGCGCACGGCTGACCGCACCAGGTCTGGCCAGTCCTGCCCCACCGCCGACCAGCGCCGTGATCGACAACGAGTGGTGCGGGGCGACGAACGGCGGTGTGGTCATCAGGTCGTCGCAGGGCGACTCCCCCGCGACCGAATGAATCGCGGTCACCTCCAGCGCCTCCTGTGGCGTGAGGTCCGGCAGCAGACCGCCCAATCTCCTGGCCAGCATCGTCTTTCCGGTCCCCGGCGGGCCTACGAGCAGCAGATGGTGGCCGCCTGCCGCAGCGACCTCAAGCGCCCAACGCGCTTCGGGTTGTCCCATCACGTCGGCGAGATCGAGTGTTTCGGAGGGCTCGGCGGCACGTGCGACCGAGGGCGGTTCCCGGTCGAGCTCGCCCGTTTCCCGCAGCCATGCCACGACATCACTCAGGTGGTTCGCCCCCATGACCTCGATGCCCTCGACGAGCTTGGCCTCGGCCAGCCCAGCCGTGGGCACGATCGCCCGGGGCATGCCGGCTCGCTTCGCCGCCAGCACCGCCGGTAGGAGACCCCGCACGGGACGGACCCGCCCGTCCAGGGCGAGTTCGCCGAAGAGCACCGTGCCATCCAGCCGGTGCGGCGGTACCTGCTCCGCACCGGCCAGCACCGCGCACGCCAGCGCGAGGTCGTAGGAGGTGCCCGCCTTGGGGATCGCGGCGGGCGACAGCGCCAGCGTCACGCACCGCGCGGGCCAGTTCTCCTGGCAGTTCACGATCGCCGAGCGGACCCGGTTCTTCGACTCCTGCAATGCTGAATCCGGCAGCCCGAGGAGCTGGAGGCTGGGCAGACCGCCTTTGCGCACGTCGGCCTCGATCTCGACGAGCACACCGTCCACACCGAACAGCGCGACCGCCCACGTCCTGTGCAGCGCCATTTCAGAACGCCCCCTCGAGGTGCTCGATCCGGGCGGGACGGCCTGGTGGCCACAGCACGGAGACGACGTCGAAGCGGGCTGTGCAGCCGGTCAGGTTCCTTTCGGACAGCCAGGTTCTCGCCAGGGCGCGCAGATGTCTGACCTTGTGCGGGCTGACGGCGTTCAGCGGGGCGCCGTAGTCGACCCCGGAGCGCGCCTTGACCTCGCAGAAGATGACGGTTTCGCCGTCCGTGGCAACGATGTCCAGTTCGCCCCGGTCGCATCGCCAGTTGCGCTCCAGCACGGTGATTCCGTGCTCCTCCAGGAAGCGGGCCGCGAGGCGTTCTCCCTCCACGCCCAGCGCATGCCTGCGGCCCTTGGTGTCGTCGTCGGACAGGGTTCCGAAAATCGCCGTGCGGCTCATGGTTCCTCCAGCGGTGTCGCGTTGCTCGAGATCCAAGTTGCCCGGGCGCGGTGGTCGTCGACAGGTGCAGTTTCAGAACTTGTGGATAAATGGGGCGGATGTGGATAACTCGCGACACGAAGGAGTTAATGGAAAACCCGGATTCAACCCCAACGGCTGATCAATTGCGCCAACGCCGGCAAGAAAACCATGCAGGGGTGGAAACGTTCAGTAGGTGGAGACGTTGCAAGGGGGCGGAGCCGTGCGGCAGGTGGACGTGCAGAACGACGAAGCATGCAGTGGGGGCCGACAGCAGGTGGGACCTAGGGGCGCCAGCAGGTGGGCCTAGGGCGACGAAGCGGAAGCGGCGGGATCGACCAGGCTGAGACGGCGTGGATCGATCACGCGAAAGCACGAAGCGAAAGCGACCAGCGGTCACAGACACGAAGGCGGCCAGCGTTTCCACGAACGAAAGCGCCGCGTGGTGGTGGCCGCGCGAAAGCAGCGCGCGGCGGTGGCCGTGCGAAAGCAGCACGCGGCGGTGGCCATACGAAAGCGGCGAGCGGTGGCCGCGCGAAAACGGGCGGTGACCGAGCTGAAGCCACCGAAATGATCAGAGAAAAGCGACGGGAATGTCCGTCAGCGGTCTCCACACCGCCTCAGCAGAGTGCAACGGCGAGAACGCCCCGGGACACGCTCACGTGCGCGGTCGCCCCGGGGCGTGCGGGCCGCCAGTCCCCCACGGCCCATCGCGCTTTCCCTAGCGGCTCAGCTGCCGAACGGGCCGCTTTCCGGCAGCCGCAGATCCGGTTTGTCCAGTTCCTCGACGTTGACGTCCTTGAACGTGATGACCCGGACGTTCTTCACGAAACGTGCAGGCCGGTACATGTCCCAGACCCAGGCATCCGACATGGCCACCTCGAAGTAGACCTCCGAGTCGGAGTTGCGCACCTGCACGTCCACCGCGTTGGCCAGGTAGAACCGGCGCTCGGTCTCCACGACGTAGGTGAACTGGCCGACGATGTCGCGGTACTCCTTGTAGAGCTGCAGCTCCATCTCGGTCTCGTACTTCTCGAGATCCTCGGCGCTCATCGGTGTGCGAGCCCTTCCCCGTTGCCGTTCGGACTACAACTGCTCATTGTCCACCACATCCCCCTCGAAAGCATCGAACAAACCGGGCTTGCTGCTCACCGTTCGAGGTGAACGCATCCCGTGCAGCTGCGCGGCGGCCACCACGTTGGCGTAGCACCACCGGTGCTCCTCGCACGGACCGTGCTCGGTGAGCCGGGCGGTGTGGTCGGACGTGCAGTACCCCTTGTGCTCGTCGAAGCCGTACACCGGGAACTGCTCGTGCAGGCCCGTCATGATCCGGTCCCTGGTCACCTTCGCCAGCACCGAGGCCGCCGCCACGCACGCGGCGACCAGGTCGCCTTTGACCACCGCCACGCTCGGCGCCCCCAGGCCGGGCACCCGGAAACCGTCGGTGAGCACGTAACCGGGCGCCACCGAGAGCTGCGCCACCGCTCGGCGCATGCCCTCCAGGTTGGCGACGTGGATGCCGAGGGCGTCGACCTCGTCGGCCGGGATGACGATGACCGACAAGCTGAGCGCCTTGGCCTGAATCACGTCGTACAGGCGTTCACGTTCCGCCGGGCTGAGCACCTTCGAGTCCGTCAGCCCCTCGAAACGGCGCCCGTCACCGGGCTTGAGCGCGCACGCGGCCACCACCAGCGGTCCCGCGCAGGCCCCTCGGCCGGCCTCGTCCACGCCCGCGACGGGCCCCAGGCCCCGCCGGTCCAGGGCGCTCTGCAACGCCCAGTTGCCCGTGCTGCGCCGGATCACCGTCCTCGGCGGCCGCAAGCCCGCCGCCAGCCTGACAGCCACGGTCAGTGCCGCTCCCGCGAACGTAGGTTCACCACACGCACGAGCCTACGACCCGCCCAGACGACGGGGAATGCCGCCGCGAAACCGGCACCGACCGGCAGCCCCGCCTGCCACGCGGGCGCGCCGAGGGCGTCGGCCTGCGGGTTGGGCTCCGGGATGGCCTGCCAGCGGGTCGGCGGCAGCACGATGACCTGCGCCTTGCCGATGACGTTGTCGACCGGCACCGCACCGCTGACGCCACCGCCGCCCTGGAACCGGGAGTCGGAGGAGTCGTTGCGGTTGTCACCCATCACCCACAGGTGCCCCGGCGGCACCGTGACCGACTGGAACTCCTGCTGCTCGTTGCCCCGGCCCGGCTCCCAGTAGATGTAGGGCTCGTTGAGCGGGCGGCCGTCGACCATGACGCGGTTCTGCGGGTCGCAGCACTCCACGGTCTGGCCCTCGGTGGCGATCACGCGCTTGACGAAGTCCTTCTCGTCCGGCGAGCCGAACCCGATCAGCGACGCCGCGCCCTGGAAGAACTGCACCACCGGGTTGGTGTCCTCCGGGACGTGGAACTCGTTCTGCACCCACGCCTGCGGGCCGCGGAAGACCACGACGTCACCGGGCTCGGGGTCGCCGAACCGGTAGCTGACCTTGTCGACCAGCACCCGGTCGTTGTTGCAGCCCGTGCAGCCGTGCAGGGTCTGCTCCATCGACTGCGAGGGGATGACGTAGACCCGGGCCAGGAAGGCCTGGATCAGCACCGTCAGCGCCAGCGCGGTGACGATGAGGATGGGGAGCTCGCGCCAGAACGAGCCCTTCTTCTGCTGCTTGCCCGAGGACCTCCACCGACGCGCGGGGCGCTCTTCGGGTGTCGCACGGGGCTCCTCCCCGCCCTGGGGATCTTCGTCCGGTCCGGTGGAGCGCATCACGTCGGCCACCCGGCCAGGCTACTGGAGACTGGCTGGTCGCGATCGGGCTACCCCGCGCCCGTCGACGTCCACCCACCGCCGATCGAAACCGCGACACCGTCAGCCGGACCAGTGAACGGCACACCCGATCCGGGAAATGCAGAACGACCCGGGCGGGGTGCCCGGGTCGTTCGACGTCTGCGGTGCGCAGGCCTCAGGAGGCAGGCGCGGTCTCGCGCTTCTCCTTGATCTTGGCGGCCTTGCCGCGCAGTTCGCGCAGGTAGTAGAGCTTGGCCCGCCGGACGTCACCACGGGTGGCGACCTCGACCTTGGCGATGTTCGGGCTGTGCACCGGGAAGGTGCGCTCCACGCCGACACCGAAGGAAACCTTGCGGACGGTGAAGGTCTCCCGGACGCCGCCGCCCTGGCGGCGGATCACGACGCCCTGGAAAACCTGGTTCCGCTCGCGCGAACCCTCGATGACGCGGACGTGGACCTTCAGCGTGTCGCCAGGCCGGAAGGCGGGGATGTCGGAACGCAGCGACTGGGCGTCCAGAGCGTCCAGGGTGTTCATCGGTGGTCCGTCCTCATCCGTGTCGTCCCGCGCCCTGGCACATCGGCGGCCCGACCTCTCGGTGGGCCCCGGGCACGGGGTGAGCTTGCTTTGAGTGCGCCGACTGTTCAATCCGGCTGCAGCAACCGGTCCAGTGTGCCAGACGGGCACTTCCATGCTGAAACCGGCCCCATCCGAGAGGCGGTAGCTCCGCTAGCCGCTTCCGGGGGACCGGGAATCGCCGGAGTGATCCGACTCCCGCACCCTATCGAGGACCTCGCGGTCCCTGGCGTCCAGGGTCCCTTCCGGCAGCGCCTCGATCAGTTCGGGCCGGCGCCGCCAGGTGCGCTCCAGCGACTGGTCGCGCCGCCAGCGGGCGATCGCGGCGTGGTTTCCGGAGCGCAGGACCTCCGGCACCGGCTGGTCCCGCCACACCTCCGGCCGGGTGTAGCAGGGGCCTTCGAGCAGGCCGTCGGAGAAGGAGTCCTGCTCGGCCGAGGCCGGGTTGCCCAGCACGCCGGGCAGCAGCCGGACCACGGCCTCGATCATGGTCAGCGCCGCGACCTCGCCGCCGACCAGCACGTAGTCGCCGATCGAGACCTCCTCGACCGGCATCCGGCGGGCGGCGTCGGTGATCACCCGCTGGTCGATGCCCTCGTAGCGCCCGCAGGCGAAGACCAGCCACGGCTCCTGCGACCAGCGCACCGCCGTGCGCTGGGTGAACGGACGGCCCGCCGGGGTCGGCACGACCAGGCGGGGCACCTGGCCGGTGCCGTCACCGCAGATCTCGTCGAGCGCCTCGCCCCACACGTCGGGCTTCATGACCATGCCGGGACCGCCGCCGTAGGGGCTGTCGTCCACGGCGCGGTGCACGTCGTGGGTCCAGTTCCGCAGGTCGTGCACGCCGACAGCGATCCGCTCCCGCTGGATGGCCTTGCCGAGCAACGCCTCGCGCAGCGGGTTCAGGTAGTCGGGGAAGATCGTGATGACGTCGATTCGCATGGCAGCCTTGCGGTGGATTGCCGGGATGGGAGCGGGAACGCCGGGCGGCGCGCCCGCGGGTCACTCCTCGGCGTCGAACAGGCCTTCCGGCGGATCGACGACGATGCGGCCGGCTTCGAGGTCGATCTCGGGAACCATCTCCGAGACGAACGGCACGAGCACCTCGCGGTCGTCGGGAGTGCGCACGGCCAGCAGCTCGCCGGCGGGGGTGTGCACGACCTCGGCCACGACGCCGGCCTCCTCGCCCGCGGGGAACACCACGCGCAGGCCCTCGAGCTGGTGGTCGTGGAACTCGTCCGGGTCGTCGGTGGACTCGAGCTCGTCGGCGGTGACGGTGAGCAGCGCGCCGCGCAGCTCCTCGGCGGCCTCGCGGCCCTCGACGCCCTCCGCGCGCACGAGCAGCCGCCCGGCGTGGGGCCGGGCGGCTGCCACGGTGAAGTTCTCCGAGGCGTGCGCGCCTCGGCGGCGCATGCCCAGCACCGATCCCGGGGCGAACCTCAGCTCCGGGGAGTCGGTGCGCACCTCGACGACGAGCTCCCCCCGCACGCCGTGCGGCCGGACGATCCTGCCGACGGCGAGCGTGAGGGGCTGCTTGTCGTCCATGTCCTGCTCAGCGGTCGGTGTCGACCACGTCGACGCGGATGCCGCGCCCGCCGATGCCCGAGATGACGGTGCGCAACGCGGTCGCGGTGCGCCCGCCGCGCCCGATGACCTTGCCCAGGTCGTCGGGGTTGACGTGCACCTCGAGGGTGCGTCCGCGGCGGGTCGTGAGCAGCTGGACGCGGACGTCGTCGGGGTTGTCGACGATGCCGCGCACCAGGTGTTCGAGCGCGTCCGCGAGGACCGTCACGCCTGGCCTTCCTCGGACTTCTGCTCTTCGGCCTTGTCCTCGGCCTCGGCCTTCTTGCCGCCCTTCTTCTTCGGAGTGGTCGCCTCGGCGACCGGCTCCTCGCCCGCGGCGGCCAGCGCGGCCTCGAACAGCTCCTGCTTGGAGGGCTTGGGCGCGGCGGTCTTGAGGGTGCCCTCGGCGCCCGGCAGGCCCTTGAACTTCTGCCAGTCACCGGTGATCTCGAGGATGTTCTGCACCGGCTCGGTCGGCTGCGCGCCGACACCCAGCCAGTACTGCGCCCGCTCGGAGTCGACCTCGATGCGGCTCGGCTCCTCCATCGGGTGGTACTGGCCGATCGTCTCGATCGCCCGGCCGTTGCGGCGGGTGCGGGCGTCGGCGACGACAATGCGGTAGTGCGGCTCGCGGATCTTACCGATCCGCGCCAGCTTGATCTTCACAGCCACGGGTGGTGGTGCTCCTCAGACTCTCGTTCGTGCTCGGGTGAACATGCCACACCGCGTGGGGCAACGGAATGGAACGCTCTTTCGTCGACGGCCGCAGGCGGTGAGAGGGACCGCCCGCAGCGGGCAGTCATCTATTCTGCCAGATGCCCGTGGCGGCGCTGCCGCGGGAGTCGGGGTCTACTCCGGCATCACGCCGAGCGAGATCAGCAGCAGGCCCACCGCGGGCAGGAAGTTGTTCACCTGGTGGGCGACGACGCTGGCCGTCAGCCGTCCCGTCACCATCCTTGCCACCCCGATCGGGATCGCGATCACAAGCAGCAGCAGAGTGCGCTCGGGTTCCAGGTGCCCGATGGCGAACACCGCCGTGCTGAGCACGAACGCGGTCACCCGGCTCCAGCGCAGCCGCTCCATGGCTCCCCACAGCAGGCCGCGGTAGAGCAGCTCCTCGCAGATCGGCGCGATGAGCCACACGTGCAGGAAGATCACCACCGCCAGCGCGGGCGGCAGCCGCACCCCGTCGAGAAGACCGCTGACGGTGGACTGGGCGTCCGGGCCGACCCAGCTGAGCCAGATCGTGGAGGCGATGGTGGTGGTGACCAGCCCGATCGCGCCGATGCCGAGCCCGGTCGTGACGTCCTTCCAGCGCCACTCCAGGCCGAAGTCGACGCGCGGGCCGTTGCCGCGCACCATCGTGATCACCACGGCGACCGCGCCCGCGAGCAGCGTCGGCACCATGAGCATCAGCACCAGCGCGACGCCGAAGCGCGAGCCCTCGTCGTGCAGGCTGCCGAAGTAGGCCGCCAGCATCACCGAGACCAGCACGAAGACGGCCTGGGCCAGGAAGAACGCGCCGAAGCCCCAGCGGTGCACCGGGCGTTCGGCCTCGGGGGCCGGTCCGGCGAGCGTCCTGCCGCCGGTCGGCTCGGGTGCCTGCGATGCGTCCAATTGCCCCTCCGTGGTGCCTGGTCACCGCCGGGCGCCGCGCGCCCGGGACGGTCCTGGCGGGGTCGCCGAACTCGTCACTCGCCGCGACGACACCGACGGAGCCGCCAGGTTACCTGCGCCCCGCGCACGCGGGGCCTGCCGAGCCTCATCCCGCGGCGGCGAACAGCAGCAGCGCGGGCAGGAAGTTGTTGGTCGCGTGCGCTATCACGCTCGCGCCGGTGCGGCCGGTGATCATGCGCGCGGCTCCCATCGCCAGTCCGCCCACGAACAGCACGGGCGTCCGCCACACCTCCTGGTGGATGAAGGCGAATATCAGCGTGGTGAGGAGCAGGATCGCGTACCTGGGCACCCGGTAGTGCTCCAGGGCGCCCCACAGTGCCCCGCGCATCAGCAGCTCCTCGGTCAGCGGCGCTCCCAGGAAGGCGAAGAGCGCGAACAGGAACAGCCAGACGCTCTTCTCGCCCTGCATCAGGCGGCTGATGCCCGTCTCGGGAGGCTGGCCGTTGATCGCGACCATGATCAGCCCGAGGACGAACGACAGCAGCAGCGCGACGCCGCCGCAGGCAAGCCCCACCTTGACGTCGCGCAGCCTGGGCACGATGCCGAAGTCCGCGCGCACGCCGTTGCCCCGGACCCAGGAGAAGATCGCGGGCACCAGCCCGAGCAGGAGGTTCGGCACGAACACCAGCAGGAGCAGCGGTCCGAGGGCCGGCGGGTCGGCCGGGTCGAACCCGCTCTCCCGCGACGGCATGACGGCCGACACGACCTGCCCGGCCAGGTAGAAGGCGCCGTATCCGACGAAGAACGCGGCGAACCCCCAGGCCAGGCTGCCGCGCCGGGCGGCTTCGAGCTGCGCTTCCCAGAACCGCGGGTGCAGGGCGGGATCAGCGGAGTCGTCGGCGCCGCGCATCGGAGCGCTGTAGGTGGCCCAGGACGGACCGTCGGCGTCGGGTGCGGCCGGGGGGTGCGACGAGCCCGCGGGGGGCTGCTGCGGCAGGGTGTGCGAAGAGCCGGCGGGGGGCTGCTGCGGCGTGGTGCCCTGCCCTTCCGGCAGCGGGTCGCCGGGCAGCCTGGCGACGGGGAAGCCCGAAGGCTCCCCTCCCGGCTCATCGCGGCGCGGATGCTCCAAGGCCGATCTCCCCCTCTCCCCTGGAAGCCACACTATGCGCCTGGACCGGGCCGGGCGAACGCGCGCCCGTCACCGTGATCATGTCCGAGTTTCACCCGTTCCGGGCGAATTCGAGCCGATCATTGTGCAGATTCACATGTGGAGGCGGGGCCGGGAAGCCCGGGAGAGGTCAGCCGACCACCCGTCCGCGCAAGACGATGCGCTTCGGGTGGCGTAGCGCGCTCAGGTCCTTGCGGGGGTCCTCGTCGTAACACACCAGATCGGCCACCGCGCCGTGGCTCAGCCCGGAGTAGCCGAGCCACTCCCGCCCCGCCCACGACGCCGCGCCGATGGCCTGCTCGGGCGACATGCCGACGCGGTTCAGCGCGATGATCTCGTCGACCAGCACGCCGTGCTCGATGCCGCCGCCCGCGTCGGTGCCCGCGTAGACCGGCACGCCCGCCTCGAGCGCCTTGGCCACCGTGCGGTCGCCGCGCCGGTACAGCTCGGTCATGTGGGCTGTGTAGTCGGGGTACTTGGTGGCCGCGGCGGCGAACGACGGGAAGTTCTCGATGTTGACCAACGTCGGCACCAGCGAGGTGCCGCGCTCGGCCATCATCGCGATGGTCTCGTCGGTGAGGCCGGTGCCGTGCTCGATGCAGTCGATGCCCGCCGCCAGCAGCCCCGGCAGGGCGTCCTCGCCGAAGACGTGCGCGGTGACCCGCGCGCCGTGTCGGTGGGCGACCGAGATCGCCTCGGCGAGCACGTCGGCGCTCCACAGCGGCGCGAGGTCGCCGACCGACCGGTCGATCCAGTCCCCGACGAGCTTCACCCAGCCGTCGCCCCGGGCGGCCTGCTCGGCGACCGCGGCGGGCAGCTGCTCCTCGTGGTCGAGCTGGTCGGCCAGGTACGGGATGTAGCGCTTGGGCCTGGCGATGTGGCGGCCCGCGCGGATGATGCGCGGCAGGTCCTCGCGCTCCTGCAGCGGCCGGGTGTCGATCGGCGCGCCGCAGTCGCGGATGAGCAGGGTTCCGGCGTCGCGGTCGGCCTCGGCCTGCACGGCTGCCTCGGCGAGGTCGACCGGGCCCTTCGGGCCGATGCCGACGTGGCAGTGCGCGTCCACCAGCCCGGGCAGCACGTACCCGCCGTCGAACACCGTGGTCGCGTCCGGGACCGGGTCGAGGCTGATGAGCCCGTCGGTGATCCAGACGTCGCGGTGCTCGCCGTCGGGCAGCACGACGGCCCGCAGGTGCAGCGTCACTTCTTCTTGCCGAAGTTGAGCTTCGAGGGGTCGAACCCGGGCGGCAGGTCGTTCATGCCGCCACCGAGCTGGGACAGGTCGGGGCCGCCGCTGCCGCCGCTGCCGGCACCGGGCATGCCCCCGGGCGGCATGCCCGGGAAGCCGGCGGGCATCCCGCGCATCCCCTTGGGCGGGGTCGGACCGCGGCCCTTGCCCTTCTTGCCCTTCTTCCCCTTCTTGCCCTTGCGGTTGCCGCCACCGCCGAAGCCGCCGAACTGCCCGGCCATCTGCTGCATCATCTTGCGGGCTTCGAAGAACCGGTTGACCAGGTCGTTGATCTCGCTGATCGCCACGCCCGAACCACGGGCGATGCGCTGCCGCCGCGAGGCGTTGATGATCTTGGGGTCCTCGCGCTCGGCCGGAGTCATGCCGCGGATGATCGCCTGCACCCGGTCCAGGTGCTTCTCGTCGAAGTTGGCGAGCTGGTCCTTCATCTGCCCGGCGCCCGGCAGCATGCCCAGCAGGTTCTGCAGCGGACCCATCCGCCGCACCGCCTGCATCTGCTCCAGGAAGTCCTCGAGGGTGAGCTGGCCCGCGCCGAGCTTCTGCGCGGCCGCCTCGGCCTGCTCGGCGTCGAACGCCTGCTCGGCCTGCTCGATGAGGGTGAGCATGTCGCCCATGCCCAGGATCCGGCTGGCCATCCGGTCCGGGTGGAAGACGTCGAAGTCCTCCAGCTTCTCGCCGTTGGAGGCGAACATGATCGGCTGGCCGGTGACCTGGCGGACCGACAGCGCGGCACCACCGCGGGCGTCGCCGTCGAGCTTGGTCAGCACCACGCCGGAGAAGCCGACGCCGTCGCGGAACGCCTCGGCGGTGGACACCGCGTCCTGACCGATCATCGCGTCGACGACGAACAGGGTCTCGTCGGGCTTGACCGCGTCCCGGATGTCGGCGGCCTGCTGCATCATCTCCTGGTCGATGCCCAGCCGGCCGGCGGTGTCGACGATGACGATGTCGTGCTGGGCGCGGCGCGCCTCGTCGATGCTGCGCCGGGAGACGTCGACCGGGTCGCCGACGCCGTTGCCCGGCTCGGGAGCGAACACCGCGACCCCGGCGCGCTCCCCGACGACCTGCAGCTGGTTGACCGCGTTCGGGCGCTGGAGGTCGGCGGCGACCAGCATCGGGGTGTGGCCCTGGCCCTGCAGCCAGCGGGCCAGCTTCCCGGCGAGGGTGGTCTTGCCGGAGCCCTGGAGACCGGCGAGCATGATCACGGTCGGCGGGGTCTTGGCGTACTCCAGCCTGCGGGTCTCGCCGCCGAGGATGCCGACCAGCTCCTCGTTGACGATCTTGATGACCTGCTGGGCCGGGTTGAGGGCCTGCGAGACCTCCGCGCTCTTCGCGCGCTCCTTGACACCCGCGATGAAGCTGCGGACCACCGGCAGCGCCACGTCGGCTTCGAGCAGGGCGATGCGGATCTCGCGCGCGGTGGCGTCGATGTCGGCATCGGACAGCCGCCCCTTGCCGCGCAGATTCTTCAGGACCGATGTGAGCCGGTCGGAGAGAGTGTCGAACACGGGTTCACGGGCTCCAGAGTCGTGGATGTTCCTATGCGAGGGTAACCGCCAGGCAAGACCCTCCGGGCGGTGCTCGGGCGTTCGACGCGCGAAGCGGCGTCACGCACGCGGGCCGGACGGGGCTCGGGCGGCTGGGAGCAGCACGGCGCCGGCGGCCCTTCGCAGGACCGCCGGCGGATGCTCAGCTGCGGGAGAAGTCCCCGCGCCGCTTGCCCGCGACGGCCCGGGACGAGCCCGGCGAGCGCTGGCCCTTGCGGTGCGGGCGCGGCTTGTCGCGGCCCGGCCCGTGCGGGCGGCGGGCGACGAACTCGCCGTCGGCCAGGCTGATCCGCAGCCCGCGGCCGGCGACCTGGGTCTTGCGCAGCTTGCGCAGCATGTCGTCCGGCAGGTCGGCGGGCAGCTCGATCAGGGTGTGCCCGTCGCGGATGTCGATGTGGCCGATGTGCTTGCTGGGCAGGCCGCCCTCGTTGGCCAGGGCGCCGACCAGCGCGCTGGGGGTGACGCGGTTGCGGCGCCCGACCTCGACGCGGTAGGTCTCGGTATCGCTGCTCGTCGGCTGGAACTTCGCGGCGCCGCCGTCGCGCCCGCGCCGGTTGGGCTCGGGCTCGGGTTCGCGCTCCATCAGCAGCGGCTGGTCGCCCTGCACCATGCTTGCCAGCGCCGCGGCGATCTCGGCCGCGGGCACGTCGTGGGTGCGCTCGTACTCCTCGACCAGGCCCTTGAACAGCTCCAGGTCGCCCTTGGCCAGGGTGTCGGTGATGCCCTGGGCGAACTTGGCCAGCCGCTGGTCGTTGACCGCCTCGATGCTGGGCAGCTCCATCTGGCCGATGGACTGGCGGGTCGCCTTCTCGATGGAGCGCAGCATGTGCCGCTCGCGCGGGGAGACGAACAGGATCGCCTCGCCGCTGCGGCCCGCCCGGCCGGTGCGGCCGATGCGGTGCACGTAGGACTCGCTGTCGTGCGGGATGTCGTAGTTGAGCACGTGCGAGATGCGCTCGACGTCGAGCCCGCGCGCGGCCACGTCGGTGGCCACCAGGATGTCGACGCGGCCCTCGCGCAGGTGCCCGATGGTGCGCTCGCGCGCGGCCTGCGGGATGTCGCCGTTGATCGCCGCGGCGCTGAACCCGCGCGCCTGCAGCTTCTCGGCGAGCTCCTCGGTGAGCTGCTTGGTGCGCACGAACACGATCATCGCGTCGAAGGTCTCGACCTCGAGGATCCTGGTCAGCGCGTCGAGCTTGGCCGGGCCGCGCACCGGGATGTAGCGCTGGGTGATGTTGGTGGCGGTGGTGGTCTTGGTCTTGACCGAGATCTCCACCGGCTCGTTCAGGTAGGACTGGCTGATCTTGCGGATCTGCGGCGGCATGGTCGCCGAGAACAGCGCGACCTGCCGCTGCTCGGGCACCGACTGCAGGATGGTCTCGACGTCCTCGATGAAGCCCATCCGCAGCATCTCGTCGGCCTCGTCGAGCACCAGGTTCTTCAGCCCGGTGAGGTCGAGCGAGCCCTTGTTGAGGTGGTCGATGACGCGGCCGGGGGTGCCGACCACGACGTGCGCGCCGCGCTTGAGCCCGGCCAGCTGCGGGCCGTAGCTCTGGCCGCCGTAGATCGGCAGCACGTGGAAGCCGGGCAGGTGCGCGGCGTAGCGCTGGAACGCCTCGGCGACCTGGATCGCCAGCTCGCGGGTCGGGGCGAGCACGAGCGCCTGCGGTGTCTTGGCGTCGAGGTCGAGCCTGCTGAGGATCGGGAGCGCGAAGGCGGCGGTCTTGCCGGTGCCGGTCTGGGCGAGGCCCATCACGTCATGGCCTTCGAGCAGCGGCGGGATCGTCTGCGCCTGGATCGGCGAGGGGGTTTCGTAGCCGATCTCGGACAGCACCTGCAGGACGCGGGGGTCGAGGTCGAGCTCGTCGAAGCTGGGCATGCTGGACGCGGGTCTCCTAGGTGGGGATCGTCAGGGGGCTGATCTGTGCGATGGCGGCCCCCGCTCGAACGCCCACTCACGTCGTCGGCAACAGCCAGGTCCTGCAGCGGCTCAGGTGCACCGCTGCTCGCGCATTCAAGCCGCGCACACCTGACACTCACACACTGTTGCCAGTCACTCGCAGCTCGATGATCTCAGCCTGGTGCTCCGGGGATCTTCCCCGTGCACCGGCTGTCCAGGGTAGCGACCCGGCGTGACCGGGGCCGAGCCCGGTGGCGGCAACGGGACGAACATCACCCGCGGACCCGGACCCGCACACCCCCGGTGAGCTCGTCGCGGGTGAACACCACGGCCTCGTCCCAGCCCGCGGGAGCCCCCTCGTCCAGGAGCCTGCGGTGGAAGCGCTCGGCCCGGTTGACGTGCAGCCGGAATGAGCGGCGCCGGATCAGCCTGCCGCGCGCGTACTGGCCGGACAGCGCGGTGGCCGGGTCGACGTGCAGCCAGACCAGGACGCACCGCCGCCCGGTGAGCCTGCCGAACAGCAGCAGCATCGCGCGGGTCGTGGTGCGGGTGGAGGGCTCGTGGGCGATGACCGGCTTCGGGTCGGTCAGGCACCACCACGCGATCCGGGTGCGGTGCGCGAGGTGCACCAGCGGCCGGTACCAGCGGTAGGGGAGCCAGCCGGGCAGGACGCGGCGCAGCTTCGCGCGGACCTGCTCGGAGTCCAGCGTCGAGAACCTCGGATCGCCGCCCAGCCGGGCCAGCAGAGTGCTCTTGCCCGCGCCGGGCAGACCGGCGAGGACCACGAGCGAGCGGCGATCGATGCGCAGCGTCGGCGGTGGCCTGGAGGCTGAGGGCTCGTCCGTTTTGTCCACGACACCATCAGGTTACGCGCTCGGTGATCTTCGCTCGGGGCTCGAGTGCTCCACACCACGTACCGGTGCCGGAAATGCCGGAGGTGGCCCGCCCCCTCGACGAGCCACCTCGGCGCCCCTCCCCCTAGACGCGTCCCCCGGGACTTCGCCGGCTGCTCCCCGCCCGACCCCCAGTGCGGGCGGGGCCCCCTCCGGCTCTTTCCCCCTCGTCGCGTCTGGCCAGAAGTCTGCCTTCGCCAGCGGTGCCCCAGGGACCGTGAACCTCCCTGAGTGCGTCTGCGTAGTGCTACCCAGATGCCCCTAGGGGTTGTCCGCGACGGGGCTCAGCCGTTGATCAGGCTCATGGCCGGATCCGGGCTGAAGGTGCCCGCGGGAACGCCCTGGCCGATGCCGCAGTCGCCGTCGGAGTCGCCGGGGACCTTGGCCCACACCAGCAGGTCCGCTCCCCCGCCGACCTGGCTCGGCACGCCGAGCCCGCGCCCCGCCGGGTTGCACCATTCACCGCCGGGCGCGGCGCCGTTGCCGTTGCGGCTGGAGTCGACCAGGAACCGCGCCGAACCGACCAGCGCCTGCCGGATGGCGTCGCCCTTGGCCACCGACTCCTCGGTCGTGTAGTAGTTCGACACGTTGAGCGCGAAGCCCCTGATCCGCTCGACACCGATCGCCCGGAGCCGCTCGGCCAGCACCGGCGGCTCGACCCAGGTCGCGTTGCCTCCGTCCATGCAGGCCCAGGTGTTCGGCGCCTTCTCGGCGAACTCCGCGGCGGCGTGGGAGAGCAGGTCCAGGCGGACCGGACGCTCGTCCTCCGGCATGCAGTCGAGCTGCGCGAGCGCGTCGGGCTCGATGACGACCACCGAAGGCCGGTCACCGATCGCGGCCGCGAAGTCCGAGATCCACGCGCGGTAGGCCTCCTGGCTGCCCGCGCCGCCGCCGGAGTGGCCGCCGCAGTCACGTCCGGGGATGTTGTAGGCGACCAGCGACGGCAGCTCGTCCGCCGCGTCGGCGGCGCCGACGTAGCCGCTCACGTCGGCGGCGATGTCGGGGTTCCAGTCGCCGAACCAGCGGGCGCCGGGCTTCTCGGCGATCTCGGTGCGGATGGCCGTGGCGCGGGGATCTCCCGCGTTGGCGCGCACCCATTCCGCCGGGTTGGACGCAGGGTCGGCGTAGAAGCCGTCGGTCATGTCCAGCGGGTTGCCCGCCGGGGCGGCTGCACCGGGGGTGCTCAGGCCCAGCAGCAGGACGGGGACGGCGAGCAGGCGGGCAACGTCCGCATGGCACTCCCTTGGCGCGGGTCGGCGAAGATCAACCGATCTTCACACCCGGCCGAAGGCCCGGAATCGGCCAACAGGAGCCGAAAAAGCGGGTGCGGACCACCGGGCCCGCACCCGCTCGCGGCTCAGTGCCCTTCTTCGGTCCTCGACGTTTCGCGAAGACCGAAGACATCCGCTCAGAGCCTGCCGCTCATCTTCGAAGCGGCGAAGCCGCTTGGCCCAGCTTCGCCACCGGCACCGCTGCGGTTTCTGAGGCGTCCTGTGGCGAGGACGGCTTTTCCGCAGCGTATGGGCATACGTCAGAAAAGCTCCCCGAGCCGGAGGGCGCCTGAGAAACCGCCACGCAAGGCACGTCCGAAGACTTCCGCTCAGAGCGCCTCGACGCCGGTCTCCCCGGTGCGCACCCGCACCACCGACTCCACCGCCGTCACCCAGACCTTGCCGTCGCCGACCTTGCCGGTCCGGGTGGCGCTCACGATCCCGTCGACCACCTTGTCCACGGTGGAGTCCTCGACCAGGACTTCCACCCGCAGCTTCTCGATGAAGTCCACCGAGTACTCCGCACCCCGGTAGACCTCCTTGTGGCCCTTCTGCCTGCCGTAGCCCTGGGCCTCGCTGACGGTCATGCCCAGCACGCCGAGCCGCCCGAGGGCCTCCTTCAGCTCGTCCAGCTTCGAAGGCTGGACGATCGCGGTCACCAGCTTCATGCGTTGCTGCCCTCCAGCCTGCGCTCCACCTCTTCGGACCGGACCGGCGAGCGGTACGACGGACGCCCGTCACCGAAGTGGTAGGCGGTCTCGGCGTGTTCGGTCTCGTCGATGCCCTCGACCTCGTCCTGCTCGCTCAGCCGGAATCCGACCACCAGCTTTACCACCAGCGCGATGACCAGGCTGAGCACGAACGAGTAAACCAGCACGGCGCCTGCTCCGACCGCCTGGCGCCACAACTGGTCGAAACCGCCGCCGTAGAACAGCCCGGCAACGCCCGCCGGAGCGGCGGCGGAGGCGAACAGGCCGACCAGCAGCGTGCCCATCAGGCCGCCGACCAGGTGCACGCCGACGACGTCGAGCGAGTCGTCGTAGCCGAAGCGGAACTTCAGGCTGACCGCCAGCGCGCAGACCGCGCCGGTGATCGCGCCGATCGCGATGGCACCGAGCGGCGTCACCGACGAGCAGGCCGGGGTGATGGCCACCAGACCGGCGACGATGCCCGACGCGGCGCCCAGCGTGGTGGCGTGGCCGTCGCGGATCCGCTCGATCAGCAGCCAGCCGAGCATCGCGGCGCTGGTCGCGACCAGCGTGTTGACCAGGACCACCGCGGCGGTGCCGTTGGCCGCCAGCGCGGAGCCGGAGTTGAAGCCGAACCAGCCGAACCACAGCAGCCCGGCGCCCAGCACCACGAACGGCAGGTTGTGCGGCTTGCCGGGCTCCTTCGGCCAGCCCTTGCGCTTGCCGAGCACCAGGACCAGGGCCAGCGCCGCGGCACCGGCGTTGATGTGCACGGCGGTGCCGCCGGCGAAGTCGATGGCGGCGAGCCGGTTGGCGATCCAGCCGCCGACCGCGGTCACGTTGCCCGCCTCGTCCTTGGTGTCGAACGCGAAGACCCAGTGCGCGACCGGGAAGTACACCAGCGTCGCCCACAGCCCGGCGAACAGCAGCCACGGGCCGAAGCGGGCGCGGTCGGCGATGGCGCCGGAGATCAGCGCGACCGTCAGGATCGCGAACATCGCCTGGAATCCGGCGAACGCCAGCGTCGGGATGGTGCCCGAGATCGCGTCCTCACCGAGGACCTGTCCGAGCCCGAAGAACTCCGCCGGGTTGCCCAGCAGCCCGAGCGAGCCGATGTCGGTGCCGAATGCGGCCGAGTAGCCGAAGAGCACCCAGAGCACGCCCACGACGCCGATGCTGCCGAGGCTCATCATCAGCATGTTGAGCACGCCGCGCGAGCGGACCATGCCCCCGTAGAAGAACGCCAGTCCCGGTGTCATGAGCAGCACCAGCGCCGCGCTCACGAGCACCCATGCGGTGTCGCCTGAATTCACAATGCCTCCCCGTGCGGACCGAGTTGGCGGCGAGCATGGGGAACGCCTGTTTCCGGCGGACCGTCCCGCTGTTTCCGGAGCGTGAAAAGACCGGGTCCGGCTGTTACGGGCGCGTGGTCATGTCAACGGGGTGTTACGCGGCGGATCACCGAATCCACCTGAAGCGGACGTCCGGCGAGCAATCCGGCACCGAACTGAGCTGCGCAGACGGCGAGCACGAACAGCAGCGGCGCGATCCAGTTCCCGGACCACTCGTGCAGCAGCCCGACGGCGAGCGGACCGGTCGCCGCGATGAGATATCCGGCACCCTGGGCCATGCCCGACAGCGCCGCGGTGGTGTCGCTGTCCGGCGAGCGGAATCCGAACAGCGTCAGCGCGAGGCCGAAGGCCGCGCCCTGCGAGAGCCCCAGCACGACCGTGGAGGCCCAGACCCCGCCGGGCGCGGGCGCCAGCACGATCCCGGTGAAGCCGACGGCGGTCACCACCGCGACGCCGGCCGCGATCAGGCGCTGGTCGCGCAGCCGGCGGCACAGCACCGGCACCGCCATCGACCCGACGGCCTGGATGGTGGCCTGCACACCCAGGAGCAGACCGGCGGTCTCCGGGCTCAGGCCGCGGCTCTGCACGACCGTGGGCAACCAGCCGAAGACGACGTAGGCCATCAGCGACTGCAGGCCCATGAAAGCGGTGACCTGCCAGGCCAGCGGGCTGCGCCGCAGCGCGGCCGGGCGGATCGCCGCCGCGCGGGCACCGGAGGTGTGGCGCAGCGCGAACAGGCTGACCACCAGCGCCAGCACCACCGGCACGGCCAGTGAACCCAGCGGCAGCCGCCACTGCGAACCCAGCGCCTGCCCCAGCGGCACCACGGTGCCTGCCGCCATCGCACCGCCCAGCGTCAGGCACACCGTGTAGGCGGCGGTGACGACCGGGAGGTTGTGCGGGAAGTCCCGCTTGATCAGCCCGGGCAGCGCGACGTTGGCGACCGCGATCCCGGCGCCGGCGATCACCGTGCCCGCCAGCAGCGCCACCGCCGAGCCGACCGCGCGCATCGCGTTTCCGACCACCAGCACGACGAGGCAGCCCACCACGACGCGCTCGTCGGAGAAGCGCTGCCGCAGCTTCGGCGCGACGAACGCGAACACGCCAAGGCACACCACCGGCAGCGTGGTCAGCACGCCACCGAAGACGGCGGAGACGTG
Source organism: Saccharopolyspora erythraea NRRL 2338 (assembly GCF_000062885.1). NCBI lineage: Bacteria > Bacillati > Actinomycetota > Actinomycetes > Pseudonocardiales > Pseudonocardiaceae > Saccharopolyspora > Saccharopolyspora erythraea. Next base: position 6,800,800 of record NC_009142.1, read on the forward strand.
CAGGTCGCGCTGGATGGCCTCCAGCAGCGGCGCCACCGCCGTCACCGGGGGCCGCAGCGCCAGCGCCACCAGCACGATCAGGGCCAGGGTCGCCACGTTCCGCGCACTCCTCGGCGTGCGCGTCGCGGACTTGGTGCTCACCGGTCTCCTTCCGGGACGTGCTTGTTCTGCTGGTTTGTGACCCGGGGGCCGTCGAGCACACCGCCGAGCGAGGTCAGGCTCGGCTGGATGACCGCTCGCGCGGCTTCGGCGGCGGCAGCCGGGTCACGCGCCTCGATGGCTTCGAGCAGTGCGTGGTGGGGGTGCGGGCCCGCTTCGGTCAGGTCGCCGTGCGAGCGCAGGGTCTGCAGCCCTTCCTGGAGGCGCCCGAGCAGGTACCGGTACATCTCCAGCAACAGCGGGTTGCGCGCGGCCTCGACGACCGCGCAGTGGAAGTCGGCATCGGCGGCGCCGAACTCGTCCGGCTCCTCCGCGCGGTCGCGGAGCTCCAGCAGCTCCCGCAGCCGCCGGACGTCGGCGTCGTCGCGGCGCACCGCGGCCAGCCGCGCGGCCTGCACGTCGTAGGCGAGCTGCACCTCGAATACGTCGCGTACCTCGGCCAGCCGCACCTGCCGCAGCATCGGCGTCGGGTCGGCGGCGCTCACCACGAACGTCCCGGCACCCTGCCTGCTCTCCAGCACCCCGAGGTGCGCGAGCGCGCGGACCGCCTCGCGCACGACGGCGCGGCTGACGCCCAGCTCGGCGCCGAGCTCCTGCTCGGTCGGGATGCGCTCACCGGGTTTCCACTCGCCGCTGGTCAGCTGCTCGTTGAACTGCGAGATCACCTCGTCCACCGACGAGCGCCTGCCCACGGACCGCATCTGCCTCACCTCGCTACGACTGGCGGGAGCATAGGTCAGACATCAGTCGTCAGACAAATCTTGGTCGCGTTGGTTCCGGTCGGGTCCAGAGCACCGGCGCCCTGGACCCGCACGATCACGTCACCCGGTGGGCGGTCACACGGCCCAGTACCAGGAGTTCGCGCCGTAGCTGTACTCGACGCGGCTGTCGACGTGGGTGAAGCTGCTGTAGCGGATGATGCCCGACAGACCCGAGGTCTGGGCGTAGCCGATGGTCTGGCTGACCGTCCTGCCGCTGACCACGATGTCGGCGGCGATGCCGTAGGTGTGCTGGCTGTTTGGCGCGCCGCCGACGCTCTGGTTGTGCGCCTTGCTGCGGAATCCCGAGTTGACGGTGATCGGGGCGTTGCCCGCCTTCTTGCGGATGGCCTCCAGCTTGTACATCAGCCGCCGCACGTTCTCCTTGACGGTGGCCGCGCCGACGTTGCCGCCGTTGAAGCCGGCGCCGTCCTTGGAGTGGAACTCGGCGAACTCGAAGTGCGCGGTCGAGCCGTCGGAGTCCTCCAGCGCGTTGAGCTTCTGCTGCGTGGCGCTGTCGACCACGCCGCTTCCCGCGAGGCCGTAGGCCTTCTGGAAGCGCACGACCGCCGCCTTGGTCCCCGGCCCGAACTGGCCGTCGACCGCCACGTGGGTCTTCTGCGCGCTGTCGGCCGCCCACCCGGCGACCCTGATCTGGAGCTCCCTGACGTCGGCTCCGCTGTGGCCCTCGCGCAGCTCGCGGCTCCAGTCGTAGGCGGCCGCCTCCGGGGCGGTGGCAGTCGACAGACCGGAGAACACCAGCAGCGCCATGGCCAGCACGGCGAGCAGCCTCACCGGCGTTGTGGTCATGATCATCCCCTTCCTGATCGGTATCAGGGCACGGGGATCATGTCCGAAATTCACCGGAATGGGGAGCTTTGTCGCGTGATGCTCACCGGATGTTCGCACCGGGCGGCTCGCGGCAGGCGAAAAGGAACCGGCCCCCGCGCTCGGTCGGTGCGCGGGGGCCGGTGTGCCGAGGTCGCGTCAGCCCAGCAGGGCGTCCACGAAGGCTCCGGGCTCGAAGGGGGCCAGGTCGTCCGGGCCCTCGCCGAGGCCGACGAGCTTGACCGGGACGCCGAGCTCGCGCTGGACCTGGAAGACGATGCCGCCCTTGGCGGTGCCGTCGAGCTTGGTCAGCACGATGCCGGTGACGTCGACGACGTCGGAGAACACCCGGGCCTGGGTCAGGCCGTTCTGGCCGGTCGTCGCGTCGAGGACCAGCAGCACCTCGTCGACCTGCGCGCGCTTCTCCACCACGCGCTTGACCTTGCCCAGCTCGTCCATCAGGCCGGTCTTGGTGTGCAGGCGGCCCGCGGTGTCGATCAGGACGGTGTCGACCGCGGTGTCCGAGCCCCGGCTGACAGCCTCGAAGGCGACGCTGGCCGGGTCGGCGCCCTCGTTGCCGCGCACGACCTCGGCACCGACGCGCTCGCCCCACGTCGCGAGCTGCTCCACGGCCGCCGCGCGGAAGGTGTCGGCCGCACCGAGCAGCACGGTGCGCCCGTCTGCGACCAGCACGCGGGCGAGCTTGCCTGTGGTGGTGGTCTTCCCGGTGCCGTTCACCCCGACGACCAGGACCACGGCGGGCTTGCCGCCGTCGGCGGGGTCGCCGTGCGGCAGCGCCTGCACCGAACGCTGCATGTCCGGGCCGAGCGCGTCGACGAGCACCTCGCGCAGCAGCGCGCGGACCTGCTCCGACGTGCGCAGACCGCGGGAGGCGAGCTCCGAGCGCAGCCGGTCGGTGATCTCGGTCGTGGTGGCCGCGCCCAGGTCGGCCATCAGCAGGGTGTCCTCGATCTCCTCCCAGGACTCCTCGTCGAGGTCACCGGCGCCGAGCAGGCCGAGCAGGCCCTGGCCGAGCGTCGAGCGGGAGCGCGACAGCCTGCCGCGCAGGCGCTCCAGCCGCCCGCTGGTCGGCTCGATCTCCTCGGCCAGCTCCTCGGCCGTGGGCTCGGCGGGCTTCGGCACGACGGGCTCGGCGGGAGCGACCGGCTCGGCAGGTTCGGCGGGCGCGGCGGGCTCCGCCGGGGCGGACGGCTCCGCGCGCTCCGCCGGCTCGGCCGGCTCGGGCGGGGCCGCCGGCGGCTCGGCCGGGGCGACCGGCTCGGCGGGTGCGGTTCCCTGCTCCGGGACTTCCACCGCCGTGGAGGAGTCCGCGGCCGGCGGGCCGTCGGGCAACGGCACGTCGACGATGCCGCGCCGCTCGGTGTCCCGGGGCACCGCGGCGTCGTCGCCCACGCCGGGCTGCCCTTCGACCTCGGTGCGCTCCTCCACCGGGTGCGCGGGCGGCGCGGCCGTGCCGCCGCCACCGCCGCTGGACAGGCTGATACCGCTACCCGTGCGGTACCCGCCGCCCTTCGCCGGGGCCTCGGCGGCCTCTTCCTTCTGGCTCAGGCTGATGCGACGCCTGCGGCTGAGGACGACACCGGCGACCACGGCGATCGCGAGCACCACCAGTACGGCGACGACGATCAGAATCACGTTCGAGGTGGACACCCGACCATCCTCGCACCTGTTCAAGGCGATCAGGCGGAGAGGCCGCACGCGAATCGGGGGCGACACCGCCGGAGCCCTGAACGGTGAGCCGGGCAGCGCCGAGGCCACTGCGAGAGCGCCGCCGGACCACCAGTACGCGAGCGGAATTCGCGTCTCGGCGGTGAGGAATTCACGGAATATCTCCGTGTGGCGCTTGCGCCTCACGCGCCGGTGGCATACACCACACTGATGCGGGTAGTAGGGGTCATCTCGGGCACGTCGATGGACGGCATCGACGTGGCCGCCTGCGAGCTGGCGCTCTCCGGCGACGCCGTCGAGCTGCGCCCGCTCGGCTTCACCGAGTCGCCCTACCCCGCCGAGCTGCGCGCCCGCCTGCTCGCCGCGCTGCCGCCCGCGAGCACGACCGCCGCGGAGGTCTGCATCCTCGACACCGAGGTCGGACGCTGCTTCGCCGAGGCCGCCGACGCCGGTATCGCCGACCTGGCCGAAGGCCAGGCCGACCTGGTCGCCTCCCTCGGCCAGACCCTCTACCACTGGGTCGAGGACGGCCGGGCCCGCGGCACGCTCCAGCTCGGCCAGCCCGCCTGGATCGCCGAACGCACCGGCCTGCCCGTCGTGTCCGACCTGCGCGCCCGCGACGTCGCCGCGGGCGGCCACGGCGCCCCGCTGGCAGGGGTGCTCGACGCGCTGTGGCTGGCCGACGAGCCGGGCGTGAGCATCGCGCTCAACATCGGCGGCATCGCCAACATCGCCGTCGTCGGAGGTCCGGAGCCGCTGTCCTACGACACCGGGCCGGGCAACGCGCTCATCGACGCCGCCGCGGACATGGTCACCGCCGGCCGCCAGGCCCACGACACCGACGGCCGGATGGCCGCCGCCGGGTCGGTGCGCCCCGACCTGCTCAAGACCCTGATGGACGATCCCTACTACGCCCGGCCGGCACCCAAGTCCACCGGCAAGGAGCACTTCAACGCCGCCTACCTCGCCCGCGTGCTCGACGACTTCGCGCGGGTCGGCGACGACGACCTGCTCGCGACGCTGACCGAGCTCACCGCCGTCACCGTCGCCCGCGCCTGCCACGCCCACGGCGCGCGGCGGGTCGTCGCGGCCGGCGGCGGTACCGCGAACCCGGCTCTGATGTCGGCGTTGCGCAACCACCTCGCCGAGCGGGACGTCACACTGTGCACGAGCGACCGGCTCGGGCTCCCCGCCGGCGGCAAGGAGGCCTACTTGACCGCGCTGCTCGGTTTCCTCACCATGCACGGATTGCCGGGCAACGTGCCGGGCACCACCGGCGCACACGGCCCGCGTCTGCTCGGCGGCATCACGCCCGGCCGCGGCCCGCTCGCGCTCCCCGAACCCGCCGCGACTCGACCACGGCGCCTGCGAATCCTTCGCCCACAGCAAGAGTGGAGGCCCTGTGCATCCCGTTGACGTCACCATCATCGTCGGGTACCTGGTCCTGGTCCCGATCATCGGCGTGCTGCTCGCGGGCAAGCAGCGAACCTCCAAGGACTTCTTCGTCAGCGACCGCAACATGCCCTCGTGGGCGGTGTGCTTCGCGATCGTGGCGACCGAGACCTCCACGCTGACGGTGATCAGCACGCCCACCGTGGCCTACCTCGGATCCTTCACGTTCCTGCAGATCGCGATCGGCTACCTGCTGGGCCGGATCGTGGTGGCGTTCGTCCTGCTGCCCCGCTACTACGAGGGCGAGCTGGTCACCGCCTACGCCTACCTGGGCAAGCGGTTCGGTCCCGGTGTGCAGGGCACCGCGTCGGCGACGTTCCTGGTGACCCGGCTGCTGGCCGACGGCGTGCGGCTGTTCGCCACCGCGATCCCGGTGAAGGTGATGCTCTCGGCGGCGGGCTTCGACGTCGCGTTCTGGCAGATCATCCTGGTGATCACGATCATCACGGTGCTCTACACCTACCTGGGCGGCACCCGGGCCGTGGTGTGGGTCGACGCGTTCCAGATGGTCCTCTACGTCGTGGGCGGGCTGGTCGCGGTCTACCTGCTGGCCGGACGGCTGCCCGGCGACTGGTTCGAGACCGCGCTCGACGAGGGCAAGTTCCAGCTGTTCGACTTCTCCGGGTCGGTGCTGACCGAGCCCTACGCCTTCATCACCGCGGTGGTCGGCGGCGCGATGCTGTCGATGGCCTCGCACGGCGCCGACCAGCTCATCGTGCAGCGGCTGCTGGCGACCAGGACGCTTCGCGCCAGCCGCACCGCGCTGATCGGCAGCGGCGTGCTGGTGTTCTTCCAGTTCGGCCTGTTCCTGCTGATCGGCACCATGCTGTGGTCGTTCTACAACGGGGTGGCGCCCAAGGACATGGGCATGGCCACCAACGACGACCTGTTCCCGACCTTCATCGTCACCGAGATGCCGCCCGGCATCGCCGGGCTGCTCATCGCGGGCATCCTCGCCGCCGCCATGAGCTCGTCGCTGAACTCGCTGGCGACCTCCACCGTCACCGACATCTACCAGCGGCTCAGCACCCGTGTTCTCGACGACGCCGCCGTGCTCCGGCAGGCCAAGGTCTGGGTGCTGATCTGGGGCGTGGCGCTGTTCGCGTTCGCCTCGATGTTCACCGACACCGAGAACCCGGTGATCGAGCTCGGCCTGAGCGTCACCGGCTACACCTACGGCGCGCTGCTGGGCGCCTTCTTCCTCGGGCTGCTGGTGAAGCGGGCCCGCCAGTCCGACGGCGTGATCGCGTTCGTGGTCACGGTGGCGGTGATGGGCGTGGTGATCCTGGGCGTGACCTTCCCCGACGGGGAAGGCGGCCAGGCGTCGCTGGCCTTCCCCTGGTACACGCCGGTCGGCGTCGTCGTGACGCTGCTCGTCGGAGGTCTGCTGTCGCTGCGGCACCGCCGTCCGGTCGCGCCGCCGGAACCCGTCGTGGAGCAAGAGCCCGCCTGACCGGCGGCGCGGTCGTGAACCGGGCCGGGGCGCACGTGATCCGGTGCGCCCCGGCGGCTCACATCATCAGCAGCGGCAGGAAGCCCAGCAGCAGGATGAGCACCGGGACGCCGATGGCGATCGCCAGCGTCAGCGCGAGGTTGGGGACCTCCTGCGGGACCGGGCCGATGTTGCCCTCGCCGAAGGCGATCGCGGGCGCCTTGTAGTAGACGTCGACCTGCTGGCCCGCGTTGACCGGCACGACCGCGACGGCGTGGCCGAACTTCCACAGGTAGTTGACGTGCACCTGGATCTGGTACTGGCCGGGCGGCAGGTCGATGACGGTCTTGCCCCAGGTCGCGACCGGCCCGGGCTGGCCGTTGATGGTGATGCCCGGCTTGAACAGCGCCAGGATGAACGCCAGCACGAAGTAGGACGAGTCGAGCACGACCCGGCCCATGCCGGGCGGCGGCGGGGCCATCTGCTGCCCCATCGGCGGGTTGCCCATCGGCTGCTGCCCCATCGGCATGCCGGGCTGCTGCGGGTAGCCGCCCTGCTGCGGCGCCGCGGGCGGCATCGGCTGCGGACCGGACTGCGGCGCGTAGCCGCCCGGCTGCGGCGCCGGCTGGCCGGGCTGCGGGTAGGGCTGTCCTGGCGGCGGATAAGGCTGGTTGCCCGGCGGCGGGCCGTACGGGTTGGTCATGGTGGGGCCTCCTGCATGAACACGAACGCGGCGCACACACTAATGCCTCAGTGGGACGCTCGATCGACGGGAGCTGGTTGCTCAGTGTGAGTCACTCGGCTGAGGGGCCCGCACTTCGGCGGATTCTTCCCGACGTCGGTGAACAATGATCGCCAGGTCGGTTGGCGTCGTCGGGACGGGGTCGCAGTGAACAGCAACCAGCGCGGTGGACTCGAGGAGCGCGGCGCGATCGGCTCGGTCTGGCAACCCGGCGAACCGGCCGAGGTCAGCGACCCGGGAGAGCACGAGGACGTTCGCGGGCGGCTGGCCGCCTACTCCGCGGGGATGCTCGACGGCGTCGAGTGGCTGACCGTGCGGACCCACGTCGCCGAGTGCGAGCTGTGCCGGTCCGAGCTCGCCCGCCCGGTGGTCTGGAACCGCGCGTCGCCGCAGCGCATCCTGCCCGCCGGCGTCGTGCACGTGGCGGGGCGCCCGGAGAGGGGCGCGGCGACCGCGCTTCGCAACCTGCCGCACTGGGCACTGCTGTTCATGGCCGCGCTGGTCGCCGGGGTCATCGCCTACGGCTCGACCCAGCCCTTCTGACCGTCATCGCAGCGGATCGGCCGGAGCCGCGTCGAGTTCGCCCTGCTCGGACGCTTGCGCGGGATCAGCGCCCGATTCCTCGGCCGCCCCACCGGATTGAGCAGCGTCGCCGTCGGATTCCGCCGCAGCTACGTTGGATTCCACGGCAGCGCGGTCGGCCGCCCCACCGGGTTCCGCCGCAGCTACATCGGCCGTCCCGTCGGATTCTGCCGTAGCCACCTCGGCAGCTCCGTCGGACTCCGCGGCGGCGCCGTCGGATTCCTGGGCATCGGCCGGCGACGACTCCGCCGTCGCGGATGCCGCTTCGGCGGCTTCGCCGCCTTCGCCGCCCGCGGGCGCGGGCGCGGACGACTTGCCCGCCTTGCCACCGCGCAGCCGCTGCGAGATCACGGTGGTGATGCCGTCGCCGCGCATGGTGACGCCGTAGAGGGCGTCGGCGATCTCCATCGTCGGCTTCTGGTGGGTGATGATGATCAGCTGCGAGGTCTCGCGCAGCAGGTCCAGCAGCGTGATCAGCCTGCGCAGGTTGGTGTCGTCCAGCGCCGCCTCGACCTCGTCGAGCACGTAGAACGGCGAGGGCCGGGCGCGGAAGATCGAGACCAGCATGGCCACCGCCGTCAGCGACTTCTCGCCACCGGAGAGCAGCGACAGCCGCTTGACCTTCTTGCCCGGCGGACGGGCCTCGACCTCGACGCCGGTGGTGAGCAGGTCGTCGGGGTCGGTGAGCACCAGCTTCCCGGCACCGCCGGGGAACAGCACGGTGAAGACCTTCTCGAACTCCGCGGCCACGTCGTGGAACGCCGAGCTGAAGACCTCCAGGATCTTCTCGTCGACCTCCTTCACCACGTCGAGCAGGTCGCGCCGGGTCGCCTTCAAGTCCTCCAGCTGGGTGGACAGGAACTTGTAGCGCTCCTCCAGCGCCGCGAACTCCTCCAGCGCCAGCGGGTTCACCTTGCCCAGCAGCGACAGGTCCTTCTCGGCGCGCTTGGCCCGCCGCTCCTGGGTGGAGCGGTCGAAGGGCACCGGCGGCGGCTCGCTGACCTGCTCGCCGCGCTCCTTGGCCGCCTCGTACTCGGCGATCTCGGCCGGGCTCGGCGGCACCGGCACGGTCGGCCCGTACTCGTCGACCAGGTCGTCGAGGCCGATGCCGAAGTCCTCGATGATCTTGACCTCGAGCTGCTCGATGCGCAGCCGCTGCTCGGCGCGCACCACCTCGTCGCGGTGCACCGCGTCGGTGAGCTTCTCCAGCTCGCCGGAGAGCTCCCGCACCCGCGCCCGCACCGCGCCGAGCGCCTGCTCGTGCTCGCTCTGCTGCGCCTGCGCGGTGTCCCGCTCCTGCGTCGCGGTCCGCAGCGACGCGGCGATGCGCTCCAGCGCCTTCTCGCTGCCCTCGACGACGGCCTTGGCGACCCGCGCGCCGCGCTCCCGCGCCCGGCGCGCGGCTTCGGCGCGCGCCCGCGCCTCGCGCTCGTGCCGGGCCGCGCGGCGGAGCTGGTCGGCGCGGCCCTGCACCGCACGGGCCCGCTCCTCGGCGGTGCGCTGCCCGAGCCGGGCGTCCATCTCCTCCTGGCGGACGGCGGTCAGCTCGGCGTTGAGCCGGTCGCGCTCGCCGGTGTCGGGCTCGGCCTGCTCCTCCTGCTCGGACTTGACCGCGGCCAGCCGCTCCTCCAGGTCGGCGAGCTTGGCCAGGGCGTCTTCGCGGGAGCGCTCGACGTTGGTGCGCTGGACGCGCACGCGCTCGACCTCGGCGGTGGCCGAACGGGCGGCCTTCTGCAGACTGGAGAGGCGTTCGGTGCTGCGGGCGCGGCGCACCTTGGCCTCGTTTATCTGGTCCTTGATGGCGCGGACCTCGTCGCGCCGGGCCTCCTCCTCGGCCCGCGCGCCTTCCAGGGCGGCGGCGTGCTGTTCGAGCCTGCGCTCGGCGGCGGCCAGCTCGCGCTCGGCCTCGTCGACCGCGGCCTGCACCTCGATGACGCTCTGGCTGTCGGCGGAGCCGCCGGTCGCCCAGTGCCCGCCGAGCACGTCGCCGGTGCTGGTGACCGCGCGGACCTCGGGATGCCTGCCGACCAGCTCGCGCGCGGTGGCCAGGTCGTCGACCACGGCCATCCGGTCGAGCACTGCGGTGACGGCGGGCCGCAGGCCGTCGGGGGCCCGCACCAGGTCGACCGCCCAGCGCGCGGAGCCGTCCAGCGCCGGCCACGCCGACCGGTCACCCTCCACAGTGGATCCTCCGACCAGGATGCCCGCCTGGCCCGCGTCGTCGGAGCGCAGCAGCTCCAGGGCGGCCACCGCGTCGCCGACGCCGCTCACCGCGACCGCGTCGGCCACCGCGCCCAGCGCCGCCGCCAGCGCGGCCTCGGCACCCGGCTCCACGGTCAGCAGCGCCGCGACGGAGCCGAGCAGTCCCGGCACCCGGTCCCCGGCGGCCAGCAGCGCGCCCGCGCCGTCCTTGCGGCGCAGCCCCATCGACAGCGCCTCCACGCGCGCCTTCCACGACGCGATCTCGCGCTCGGTGGCGCGCTCGGCGCGCACCAGCTCCTCGACGCGCGCCCGCGCCGCGTCGCGCGCCTCCGCGCTGGTCGCGCGCCGGTCCTCCAGACCCGCGTCGTCGGAGTCGTAGCCGTCGCTCTCCTCCTCGGCGTCGGCGGCGGCGCGCTCGGCGACCTCGGCGCGCTCCTCGGCCTCGGCCAGCGCGGTGGACAACCGCTCTATCTCGTCTGCGGTGTCACCGGCCTTGCTGCGCATCGACTCGACCTGACCGGCCAGCCGCGCGGCGCCCTCCCGGCGGTCGGCGATGGCCCGGACCGCCGCCATGTGCGCCTGCTCGGCGGCCTTGAGCGAGGACTCCAGCTCCGAGCGCCGCCGCACGACCTCCGACAGCACCTCGCGGGCCTGCTCCATCTCCTCGCGCAGCTCGATCTCCTGCTCGGCGGCCTCCTCCGCCTCGGCCTCCAGCTGCTCCGGGTCGCGGCCTGCGCGCTGCTCGGCGGTCTGCGCGGTCAGGTGCCGGTGGCGTTCGGCGGCCAGCCGCAGCGTGCCGTGCAGCCGCTCCTCCAGCGCCGACAGCCGGTACCAGGTCTCCTGGGCGCGGTTGAGCCTCGGCGCGTCGGCGGCGAGGTTCTCCTCGAGCGTCTTCTCCTCCGACTGCGCGAACTGCAACGCGCGCTCGACCTCGGCGCGCTTGACCTTCGCGGTCTCCTGGTCGGCTTCGTCGCGCGCCAGCTCGGCGCGCGCGGTGACCAGGTCGTCGGCGATGAGGCGCAGCCGCGCGTCGCGCAGGTCGGCCTGCACCGTCTGCGCCTTGCGGGCGATCTCGGCCTGCTTGCCCAGCGGTTTGAGCTGCCTGCGCAGCTCGCTGGTCAGGTCGGTCAGGCGGGTGAGGTTGGCCTGCATCGCGTCGAGCTTGCGCAGCGCCTTTTCCTTGCGCTTGCGGTGCTTGAGGACGCCTGCGGCCTCCTCGATCAGCCTGCGGTGCTCGTCGGGCTTGGCCTGCAGGATGTTCGCGAGCTGGCCCTGGCCGACGATGACGTGCATCTCGCGGCCGATGCCGGAGTCCGACAGCAGTTCCTGCACGTCCATCAGCCGGCACGAGTTGCCGTTGATCTCGTACTCGCTGGCGCCGTCGCGGAACATCCGGCGGGTGATGGAGACCTCGGTGTACTCGATCGGCAGCGCGCCGTCGGAGTTGTCGATGGTCAGCGTGACCTCGGCGCGGCCGAGCGGGGCGCGGCCCGCGGTGCCGGCGAAGATGACGTCCTCCATCTTGCCGCCGCGCAGGTCCTTGGCCCCCTGCTCGCCCATGACCCAGCGCAGCGCGTCGAGCACGTTGGACTTGCCGGAGCCGTTCGGGCCGACGACGCAGGTGATGCCGGGTTCGAAGCGCAGCGTGGTGGCCGATGCGAAGGACTTGAAACCCTTGAGGGTCAGGCTCTTCAGGTGCACGGCTTCGATCGACCTTCCCGCATGTCAGGCGCCCGCTCGGCGCTACCACGTCCGGAGGAGCCTACCCGCGAACGCGGTCCCGCCCCCGCAGAACCGCTCGGGTCGTCAGCGCTCCACGAATCCGGTCAAGCCACCTTTCGGCTCCGACCACTGCTCCGCGACGTGGTCGACGTCGCCGGGGGTGTCCGGCGAGCGCAGCGCCTCCAGCAGCCGTTCGCACGACTCGCGCGGTCCTTCGGCGACCACTTCCACCCGGTTGCCGGGCAGGTTCGTCGCGCTGCCGGCGAGTCCCAGCTCCAGCGCCCTGGCCCGGGTCCACCAGCGGAACCCGACGCCCTGCACCCTGCCGTGCACCCATGCCGTCAGCCGTGCCTGCTGTGCGTCCGTCACGGCCGACCATGATGCCGCACCGGCCAGTGGTTCTGCCTAGCAGGGTGGTACGGACCTGCGGAAACGCCCGCACCCGGCGGTCGGGCGGGGAACGGGTTGCGGCGATCAGTACGGTATCCGTTGCCAACGCGGGGTTTTGCGCAGATCCGAGGAGAGCAGGACAGGCGATGGACCCGATACCGCTGGAAGACCCGGACGCCCGCCCGAAACGCCTGGTCGTGCTGGCGACCTCCGGGATGGTGATCGCCACCGGCTTCGCCACGATCGCGGCGATGGTCCTCGGCAGCCAGCGCCACACCGAGGCGACGCCCGACGTCGTGCTCGACCCGACCTCGTCGCGCGCTCCCTCGCTCACCTGGACCACGCCGCCGCCGATGCTCCCGCCGCCGCTGAGCAGTTCGGAGGCCGTGTCGAGCACCTCCGGCAGCGAGGACCCGACCTCGTTGACGACGTCGTCGACCTCCCCGGACGCGCCCGGCGTGCCGAGCAGTCCCGGCGACACGGTGCCCCCGCCTCCGCCGCGCCCGACGGGCACCGACACCACGACCACGCCCACGGAAGACCCGCCGCCGTCGACGACGCCCACCACGCCGTCGGAAACCCCCACCAGTTCCAACGACCCGACGACCAGCTCGCACACCGGCCCGAACACCACGAACAGCGGGCCGGCCAGCTCCACCGGCTGATGGGACTCGCGATCCACGCCTGCCGGTCGCTGTGCTCCTGGCACCGCACGCCCGCGACGCTGGACGGGCTGCCGTTGCTGGCGTGCCGGGGATGCGGCTCCCAGTGGGTGCGAAGCGAGCCGTGGACGCCGATCGACCACACCGGGCGGATTCCCGACGAGGTCCGCGAAGAGGCCGCGAAGCGGTAGCGCCTCAGATGTCCAGGACGCCGTCCACCGCCTCTTCCGGCGGCGGTAGCTGCCCGGTTTCCAGGTCCTCCATGAGGTGCACGTCGGCGTGCGTCTCCGAGGTCGGACGGCCGACCTCGTCGAAGACCCGCCAGCGGCGGCGCAACCAGCCGCCGGGCAGGTGCGGGTGCCGGAAGGCCAGCCGGACCCGCAGGTCGGGCCACTCGCCTTCGATTTCGCTGCGGGCATCGGACAGGCGCAGGTACCTCCCGGCGTCTTCGAACCGGGCACGTTCGCGCTCGGCGTGCTCCTCGACCTCGTCGGCGTCGAAGCCGACGAGCGGCCAGCAGCGGTCCGCGATGTCGATGCTTCCGACCTGCGGCAACGCTTCCGCCCGCGCGCTGAGCGGATCGATGCGGAGCAGTTGCCGCGTCCTCGTGCCGGCCAACGCCCACAGGAAGCCACCGCACTCGGCGGCGGCGCGCGGCCATCCGGTCCCCAGGTCGACGCGGACGCGCTCGCGGCCGGACTCCGGGTCGTGCCCGGTGGCCACGAGCGGGTAGCGGTCGCCGAGCGGCTGATGCGCGAGCGCACCCAGGGCCCACCGCAGGCCTCCCGCGCGGAGCCCGTAGCGGGTCACTTCCTCGGGGTCGTGCCAGGGCGTCCACGGGCCCGCACCACCCAGGTTCCACAGTGGTGGTTCCATGTCCGGTTCGCGCTTCTCGTACTGCTCGTACTCGATGCGGTCCGGTAGCGGTTCGGTGAGACGCAGGTGTTCGGCGTGGTAGGCGTAGCCCCACCCGGTGACCGTTCGCGGGTCGCCCATCGGTACGGCCGTGGGCGGCTTCCCGTGCACGCGCAGGTAGATCCCGTCGGGCCGCGGTGTCACGGACTCGGTGGGGCGGTCGACCGCGATCGTGCGAGCACCGCCGTCCTCCGCCACGACGACGAGCCGGCTTCCGGGCCTCGGCGGCGGTACCGGCGCCACGCCCGGCCCTCCGGGCGTGCCCGGGTCCGGGGAGCGCGAGTCGACGCACCAGGCCGCGCCGCGGCCGACCGCGACCAGGTCGGCCCCGCCCGGATCGGCTACCTGGCGCAGACCGCCCTCGTCGACGCGGCCGATCGGACCGCCCGTGCCCTGCTGGACCCACAAGCGGTAGTGGTCGGTCACGACCCAGGTGGCGGAATCCGGAGCGGGCGGCGGCAGCTCGCGCCAGTCCACGACGGCGCGCGGCAGCGCGGTGTCCGGGTCCACCAGAGCCGCGACCGGCTGGAACTCGTCGAGCACCCACAGCAGGCCGTCCAGCGGCACGAGGTGGCCGGGACGGAGAAAACGCTTGTTCCGCAACGAAAACACCCCGCGCACTCGACGTACCGGAGGACGAAGCCTCCGGGCGCGGGGCCGGAGGCCATCGCAGGGCGGGAAACCACCGCAGGCGGTTTCCGCTCCCGGAGAGCGGCCGAGTGAGGACTTCGCCTACTCCGGATCCCCGTCGACGACCACGTCGGCGCGGACGCGGGTCGGCGAGACCAGCTCGGCGTTGCGCTCATCGCTGCGGTGCACCCATTCCCGCGCCTGCGCGGGCGACTTGCCGTAGCGGACGTGGCGGGCGATCAGCCGGTCGACGCGGACCTGGTCGTCGGGGGCGAGGAACCACGCCTCGTCGAGCAGGTCCCGCACCGCCGCCCACGGCCCGCGGTCCAGCAGCAGGTAGTTGCCCTCGGTGATCACCAGCGGAACCTCCGGCCCGACGGCGATCGCCCCGGCGTAGGACTCCTCCACCTCGCGGTGGAACTCCGGCGCGTACACGACGTCGCCGCCGGGTTCGCGCAGCCGTCGCAGCAGCGCGACGTAGCCCGCCGCGTCGAAGGTGTCGGGCGCTCCCTTGCGGTCGCGGCGGCCGAGGCGCCGCAGTTCGGCCTCCGCCAGGTGGAGGCCGTCCATCGGCACCAGCACGGCCGCCGGGCCGAGCTCGCGCAGCACCGCCTCGGCGACCGTCCCCTTGCCCGAGCCCGGCGGTCCGGTGATGCCGAGCACGCGCCGCTGTCCGGATTCGGCCAGGGCTCGCGCCCGCTTGACCAGATCGTCGAGCCGGACCATCTACTCGCCCTTCTGCCCGCCGCGAAGCGACTTCTCGATGTCCTCCAGGCTACGGCCCTTGGTCTCGGGCAGCTTGCGGTAGAGGTAGATCATGCCCGCCAGGCCGAGCACGCCGTAGAGCCAGAACAGGCCGGTAGCGGTGAACGCCTGGATGAGGGTCAGCACCGAGATCGAGATCAGGAAGTCCAGGCCCCAGTGGGTCACGGTGCCCACGCCCGCGGCCTTGCCGCGAACGGCGGTCGGGAAGACCTCGCTGTTGATCAGCCAGATCGCCAGGCCCAGGCTGGCGGCGAAGGCCGCCTCGTAGACCATCAGACCGATCGTCAGCAGGGTGCCGAGCCCCTGGACGCTGGGCAGCAGGTAGAGCGCGCCGAGCCCGAACAGCACCGCGATGACCACGCCGGTGCCGCCGATGAGCAGCGGCCGGCGGCCGACCTTGTCGATGAGCAGCAGCGCGATCGCGGTGAAGACCATGTTGGTCGCGCCGATGCCGACCGAGGACAGGATCGCCGCCGAGTCGCCGAGCCCGGCCTGCTTGAGGATGGTCGGCGCGTAGTAGATGACGGCGTTGACGCCGACGAGCTGGTTGGTGGCCGCGACGGCGACGCCGAGCAGCACGGCCGGGCGCAGCCGGGGCCGGAACAGGTCGCGGTAGGAGAAGCGGCTCTCCTCGCGCATCGTCGCCGACATCTCGGCCAGCTCGGCTTCGGCCTCCTCGGGGCCGCGGGTGCGCAGCAGCACCTGCTTCGCCTCCTCGGTGCGGCCCTTGGCGAGCAGCCAGCGCGGGCTCTCGCTGAGCATCGACAGCCCGACCAGCATCGCCACCGACGGCACCACGGCCAGCCCCAGCATCCAGCGCCAGCCGCCGCTCTCGGCGAAGGCGTAGCCGACCAGGTACGAAACGAAGATGCCGATGGTGATCATGAGCTGGTTCAGCGACACCAGCCTGCCGCGGGTCGCGGGCGGCGCGATCTCGGCGATGTAGGTCGGCACCACCAGCGAACTGGTGCCGATGGCCAGACCGAGCAGCACCCGGGCCACGATCAGGACCGCGGTGCCGGTGGCCAGCGCGGAGAGCAGCGCGCCGACGGTGAACACCGCCGACACCAGCAGCAGGGTGCGCTTGCGGCCGGCGCGGTCGACCACCGGGCCGCCGCCGACGGAGCCGGCGATGGCGCCGAGCAGCAGGGACGCGACCACGATCTGCTGCATGCCCTCGCTGAGCTGGAAGGCCGGGGCGATGTAGAGCAGCGCGGCGGAGATGACGCCGGTGTCGTAGCCGAAGAGCAGGCCGCCGAGAGCGGCGATGGCGGAGGCGCCGACGACCGTGGCGCGACCGCGCTGTTCAGGTCTGGAGGGGCTGAGCTGTGCGGTGCTCATCTGGGGTGCCTTCCTGGCCCGGGCGTCATCGCCCGTTGTCGGTCGGCGCCGTCGCCGTTGGCGGGGCGTAAAGCGCCTTGGTCTGCGAGTGAGCGGAACCGTAAACCGAAGTTAAGCGCTTGCGCAAGCGCTTGCCTGATACTGTTCGCGGCACAGCCGGGACTCGAAGGGGAGCAGGCGATGGCGACGATGGCCGATGTCGCCCGCATGGCGGGCGTGTCCACCGCGACGGTTTCGCACGTCATCAACGGCACCCGGACCGTGCGCGAGGAGACCCGCAGGGTCGTGCAGGACGCGATCGAGAGCACCGGCTACAGCCCCAACACCCTGGCCCGGTCGCTGGCCACGGCCAGCAGCCGCTCGATCGCGGTGGTCATGTCGGCGATCACCAACCCCTACTTCGGCCAGGTGCTGCAGGGCATCGAGACCGAGGCGGTCCGCCGCGGGTACACGCTGCTGCTCGCCGAGTCGCGCGACGACCCCGACCACGAGCTGCACGTGGTGCGGGGGATGCACGAGCGCCGCGTCGACGGCGTGATCCTGGCGCCCTCGGCGCTGCCCCGCCAGACCCTGGACTACGTCGCCGCGCAGCGGCTTCCGGTCGTGCTGGCCGACCGGGTCATCGACGACCGCTACGACCAGGTCGGCCCGGAGAACACCGCGCCGATGGCCGAGCTGGTCGACCACCTCGCCGCGGCGGGCCACCGCCGCATCGGTTTCGTCGCTGGGCGGCGCGGGCTGTCCACCACGGAGGAACGCGTCCGCGGCTACCGCGAGGGCCTGCGCCGCAACGGCATCGAGCCCGATCCGGAGCTGCTGGTCGAAGGCCGCTCGGTCACCGACACCGCCGTGGCGGCGACCCGGCGGCTGCTCGCGCACCGTCCGACAGCGCTGATCACCGCGAACAACGGCATGACCATCGGGGCGATGCAGGCGCTCGGCGAGGCGGGGCTTTCGGTGCCCCGCGACATCGCCCTGGTCGGCTTCGACGACTTCCCGTGGGCGGAGTGGTTCTCGCCGCGGCTGACCGTCATCGCACAGCCCTGCAACGACATCGGCACCGAGGCGACGCGCCTGCTGCTGCGCCGCATCGCCGACCCCGACGCCGCACCCGAGACGCATCGGTTGCGGTCCCGGTTCGTGCACCGCGATTCCTGCGGCTGCAACGGCTGATCACCCGCTGGTTCGGGAAGTCCTGAGCAGCACCGCGGTCGCGATCGCGGTCACCAGCAGGACCGCGGCACCGGCGGCGGAAGCCACGCGGACGCCGTGGTCGAACGCGTTCGCGGTGAGCACCTGGAGATCGGCGGCGTGTTCGGGCGACAGATGCCGCCGCACGTCCGCTACGGCACCGACGGATTCACCGACCGACGCCGCGTCCACCGGCCCGAGGTAGGGCGGTGGCGGCACGGCGAAGCGGTACGAGATCGCCAGCACGGATCCGAGAACCGCCACGGTGACGCCCGCGGAAAGCTCGAACGACGTCTCCTGGACGGCGGCGGCCTCTCCGGCCCGGTGCGGGCTGACCGTGCCGGTGGTCAGGTCCGATCCGGCGGTCATGACGACTCCCGCGCCGAATCCCGCGACGACCAGCATTCCCGCGATCAGCGGATATCCGGCGGAGTTCCCGGCGACGACGAACACGACCAGGGCCGAGGCGAAGGCGACCAGCGCGGCGGCCATGGCCCGCCGGTGCCCCCAGCGGTTGGAGCCCCACGGCGCCAGGGCGGCGCCGAGCGCGTTCGCCGCGGCCAGCGGCACCACGGCCGCACCGGCCTGCAACGGGCTGTGCCCTCCCGCCTGCTGGAGCCACTGCGTCAGCAGGAACAACGTCGCGACGTAGGTGCCGAAGCAGCCGAAGATCGCCAGCGCTCCCGCGCTGAACCGGCGATCCCGGAACAGGCCGAGGTCCAGCAGCGGATGCCGCAGTCTCCGCTGCCGCACCCCGAACCACACCAGGAGGGCCGACCCCGCGAGCCCGACAACGGCCGACGCGGGTGTGAGCCCGGACGGGTCGGCGATCTGCTTCAGCCCGTAGACGAACCCGCCGAGGCCGCACATCGACAGCAGAGCGCTCGGCAGGTCCCAGCGACGTGGAACCGGGTCGCGGGACTCCGGGATGACGCGGACGCCGACGACCAGCACCACGGCCACGATCGGCACGTTGACCAGGAACACCGCGCCCCAGTGGAAGTTCTCGACGAGAGCCCCGCCGACCAGCGGGCCGAGCGTGGTCCCGACGCTGTGCGCGGCGGTCCAGAGCCCGATCGCGATCGTGCGTTCCCGGGCGTCGTCGAACACGTTGCGGATGATGGCCACGGTCGCCGCCATGATGAGCGCGGTCCCTGCGCCGAGGGCCGCCCGCGCGGCGATCAGCTGCGGTGCGTTGTCCGCGAAGGCCGCCGCGAGGGAGGCGAGCCCGAACACCGCGAACCCGGCGATCACGACCCGCCTGCGCCCGACGCGGTCGGCCAGCGTCCCGCAGGTCACCAGCAGCGCGGCGACCGTCAGCGAGTACACGTCGACGATCCAGAGCAGCGCCGGGGCGCTCGGGCTCAGGTCACGCGCGAGGCTCGGCACGGCCACGTGCAGGACCGTGAGGTCGAGGCCGGTCAGCAGCAGGCTGGTGCAGAGCACCGCGAGCACCAGCCACCGCGGTGCCGTCCGGGGCCTCGCGTTCGGTTCGGGCGGCGTCGGCTCGTCGATTCCGGGCGGCGCCGGCGGTTCGGTCGGCGCGATTGCTGGGTTCTGCTCTTCGGCTTCCGGGCACCTCGTCGTCACGCACCTCAGCCCAGACCAGGTGAAGGCCCGCCACAAGTAGGCAGTTTCCCGTGCGTTAGGCACATTCGGTATACCGTCGCAGTTCGCGGAGCCGGGGGATGCCGCATTTTCCGGGACTACACTGGGCGGGTGAAGAAGGTGCGGATCCGCGAACGCATCGAGGAGATGTCCGACTACTGCGACGTCGAGGTCGCGCTGGTCGTCGTCGGCGGCAAGTGGAAGCTGCTCATCCTGAAGTACCTGGTCGACGGCCCGCAGCGGTTCGGCGAACTCCGCCGCGCACTGCCCGGGATCACCCAGCGGATGCTCACCCGGCAACTGCGGGAACTGGAGAACGACGGAATCGTCTCGCGCACCGTCCACGCCGAAGTGCCGCCGCGCACCGAATACCGGCTGACCGAGATCGGCGACAGCCTCCGCGCATTGATCAGCGACCTCGACGAATGGGGCAAGTGGTATCGCGGCCACCTGCTGAGCCGCGCCGACGCACCCGATTCCTGAAAAGCGCGGACGCCGCTCAGTCCTCGAAAACCTCGCTGAGCAGTTCGCGGACGTACTCGGCGATGCGCTGGTTGTTGGCCGGTGCGATGGTGCTCCACCTGCGGCCGTCCCCGCTGGCGCGCACGACGTGCAGGTACCGGCCCTGCGGCGTGTCGTGGAAGGCGACGACGCGGTCCGCACGCTCGGGTTTCGCGCCGCGCTGCGGGGAGCTCTCGGCGCCGAACTGGCCGCGCATGCCCATGCCGTCGGCCATCCGCGCCACCTCGGCGGCGTCGTCGGTGCCGACGCCCAGCGAACGCAGCTCGTCGACGAACACCTGCGGGTTGTCCGGGCCCGCGTAGTCGCTGGCCTCGCGCAGCACGTCGTTGGGCAGGCTCACCGGGCGCCCGGCACCCGGCTCCGCGTCCCCGGCGACCGACACCGCGGCCTCGGCCAGCGAACCGGCCCGGACCGGCGTCAGCTCGACGATGTCGCCGTCCACGATCGTCAGCAGGCCGTTGGGCCCGTTGGCCGATGCCAGCGCCCGGACCGGCCGGTCGGCCCAGATCCGCACGTCGATGCTGCGCTGCGGGCGGTCGAGCAGCACGAGCAGGTCGCCGAGGTCCACGTCGACCCGGTCGCGGTGGCCCTCGGCGAGCCCGCGCTGCCGCAGCCCGGCCCACGCCCCCGCGACGAGCTCGGCGCGCTCGGTGTAGGTCGCGCCCGGGCTGGGCACGGTGAGCGCGACGTGGCGGTGCTCGGTCAGCTTCTCGGCCTCGCACACCACGTCGAACTCGAGCGCGGACAGCACGATGGGGTCGGCTTCGGCTCCAGGGCGCACGTCAGTCCTGCTTCTTCGGCTGGTCGGCCTCACCGGCCTCGCCGGCCTCGTCCCGCTCGCGGTCCTCGCCGAGCACGGCGGGTGCGACCAGGCGATTGTCGTCGAACGGCGTTTCCTCGACCACGTACTTGTTGTCGTGCTCGGCGTCGTCGTCCTTCTTCTCGCCGCGCGTCGCGGCGGGACCCATCATCGCGCCGGGAGCGGGCCTGCTGGTCGCCGACGAACCGGCCGTGCGGCCCGCGGTCGTGTCGCCCGGGCCACCGCCGACGCCCGACGAACCGCCCCGGGCGATACCGCCCTTGACGTCACCGCCGCGCACCGAGCCCGCGCCACCCTTGCCGCCGCCGAGCATCTTGCCCGCCGCGGTGGCGCCGAGCCCCACGACGGTGGCAGCACCGGCACCGAGCCCGAGCGCGGGTCCGAGACCGAGCCCCGGGCGGTTGGTCGGCCCCGCCGTGTTCCGGTCCGCGAAACCCCCGGTGCCGCCGCTCTCCCGCAGGCCACCGGCTCCGCTGCGACCACCACCCTCACGGCTGCCGTCACCACCGCCGTAGTCCCCGCCACCGCCGGGCAGGACACCGGAGTGGCCACCGAAGCCACCACCACCGGTTCCACCGCCGCCGGCGCCCCCACCACCGACACCGGAGAAGGCGAACCCGCCGCCACCGACGCCGGAGCCACTGACCGTCGCCGACTGCGCGCTCACCGCCGCCGGCGCCATCTCCGGCAGCGGCTGGAACGCCTCAGCTTGGGTGATCGTCGTGTTGCGGTAGGAGCCCAGGGCGTCCGCGGCCGCCTGCTTGCTGCCGGCGATCTGCTTGGCCTCGGCGTCGTAGTCGCTCTCGTAACCGAAGGCGCCACCCGACCACTCGAGAAAGTTCTCCGACTGCTTCGCCTGCAACTCGTCGGGGTTGGGCAGGTTGTTCTTCGCGGTGGCGTAGCCCTCACCCTGCGCCTGCACGCTCTGGGCGGACATCCGCAACGGATCCTGCGACTCCTGCAGGACGACAGAGCGCTGCTGCGTGACCGTCTGCGCGAGCGTTCCGGCGCTGCCCTCCCATGCGATCTGCAATTTGCCGAGCTCGGTGCGCAGGGTGTTGTCGAGGTCCACGACCACCTGCACGGCCTGGTCGAGAGCTTGAACCGAGCGGTGCATCGACTCCGCGCCGCTGCCCTGCTTGATCTTGTTGATCCAGTCGAGCAGTTCCGGGATGTCCATCCCCTCGAACCGGATGTCTCGGATCGGCGCGATGTCGTTCATGAACTCCCCCTAGCCCTGGCTCTGCAACGTGGCCACGGCGAACTCGGCGACCTGCTTCGCCTGACCGCACATCTGCTGGTTCGACACCGTGCCGGGAACGAGAGTGGCCGCGCCGGCCCACAGCGTCTGCCCCTCGGCCACGTCGACGGCCACGCTGCACCCGTACGCCTCCCTGCCCGCGCTCTGCGCCTGCTCGGCAGGAAATCCGCCTGCGACTACATACGAAGACGTGGTTTCGGGAGTCCCCTCCCCCAGCTTCTGGTCCTTGAAGTCCTTCAGCGCCATGGGAACCGCGTAGACCGAAACGTCCATGCCGGTTTCCTCACCTGGCGGGCCGAACCACATGCAGGACGGGTAGCTGCTGTACTCGTCCGGGGCAGCGGGCTTGGGACGTGAGACGTTGAGCTGCGTCTGCTGCTCCGGCGTCAGCAGAGTGCAGAGATCCGCGCCCTGCTTGCCGGCGAACGCGAGGTCACGCGGACGCTGCGGACCGGCGTCCTCCGACGTGGTGGCCGGAGTTGGCTGTGCATCGGGGCCGTTGACCGTGCAGCCGCTCGCCAGAAGGCCGACGAGGGCCATTCCCACCAGGCCGTACCCAGTACGCACGGACACCGCCACTCTCCTCAATGCTGCTTCGCCTGTGTGCTGAAGGACGCCATGATGTCGTCCTCGGTGTAGCCGTACTGCTTGGCCGCTTCCTCGAGCTGCTTGCCCAGGTCCTCGACGTTGACGATGTACTGCATCAGCCGCTGGTAGTGGGAGTCCGCGTTCGCGAACAGGTTCCCGTTCCACGTGTGCGTGGCCGCGACGCTGATCCGGTCCTTGGCGGGTGCGGTGATGCCGAATTCGCGCTGGAGCCTCTGGAGCTTGTGCCGCGCCTCGTCCGTGGCCGAGAGGACGACCCGGCGGACTTCCAGGACGTTGTCCTTGTTCACCGTGATGGTCTGGCCGGGGCCGTTGGGACCGGGCGGTGGCGGCGGTGTTGTCATCGCGGGGAACCCCCAGTTCACGGCGTCTGATCACCCAGTGCGACGCAGACCCTAGCAGCGCCGGTTCCGGCTGGGCAGCAAGTCGGGGAAACTTCACGCGAACCCCACCGAGCTGAGAAGCGCGGTGCGTCTCACACCTCGAAGCGGTAGCCCATGCCGGCCTCGGTGATCAGGTGGCGGGGGCGGCTCGGGTCGGCTTCGAGCTTGCGGCGCAGCTGCGCGAGGTAGACCCGCAGGTAGTGGGTCTCGTTGGCGTACGCGGGCCCCCAGACGTCCTTGAGCAGCTGCTTCTGGCCGACCAGCCGTCCCTTGTTGCGGACCAGGACCTCCAGCATGCCCCACTCCGTCGGCGTGAGGTGGACCTCCGCGCCCTCGCGCCGCACCTTCTTCGCCGCCAGGTCCACGCTGAAGGTCGCGGTCTCCACCACCGGCTGGTCCTCCCGGTCCGCCGTGTTCGCGCGGCGAACCGCCGCGCGCAGCCGGGCGAGCAGTTCGTCCATGCCGAAGGGTTTGGTGACGTAGTCGTCGGCGCCCGCGTCCAGCGCGTGCACCTTGTCGGTCGAGTCGGTGCGCGCCGACAGCACGATGATCGGCACCGTCGTCCAGCCGCGCAGCCCGGCGATGACCTCACTGCCGTCCATGTCCGGAAGTCCCAGGTCGAGCACCACCGCGTCCGGTTTGCCGTCCCCGGCGGCACGGAGCGCGGCCTTGCCGTCGACGGCGGTCAGCACCTCGTACCCGCGCGCGGTGAGGTTGATGCGCAGTGCGCGCAGGAGCTGCGGCTCGTCGTCGACCACCAGCACCCTCGTCATCGTCTCCCCTGTTCGTCCACGTCGGCCGGTACCACCGCGCCCGGCGCCGCACCGCCGCCGTGAACAACCGCGCCGTCGCCGGCCGAACCGACGCCATCGCCCACCGCCGGGCTGGCGGCGGGCAGCGACAGCACGATCGTCAGGCCGCCGCCGGGGGTGTCCTCGGCCCGGATCGAGCCCTGCATGGCCTCCATGAACCCCTTCGCGACGCTGAGGCCGAGGCCCACGCCCGTTTCGCCCTGGTCCCCGCGACCGCCGCGGTCGCCGAGGCGCTCGAAAGGCGCGAACACGGTCTCGGCGGCGCCTTCGGGCAGTCCCGGCCCGTGGTCGACGACACGCAGCTCCACCCACGACGCGTGTGCGCTCGCGCGCACGCCGATGCGGCCGCCTTCCGGGCGCCCGTACTTCAACGCGTTCTGCACGACGTTGGCGACCACGCGCTCCAGCAGGCCCGCGTCGGCGAGCACGTCCGGCAGCGACTCGTCGGTGTCGATGTCGACGTGCTGCCTGCCGTCCAGCCCGGCCAGCGCGCGGAAGACGATCTCGTCGTAGCCGACCGGGTCGAGCCGGGGCACGATCGCCCCGGTGGCCAGCCGCGAGGAGTCCAGCAGGTTGTCCACCAGCGCGGTCAGCCGGTCCGCCGACTCCTCCACCCCGGTCAGCAGCTCGGTGGTGTCCTCCTCCGAAAGCCGCAGGTCCGGCGCGCGCAGGCTGCTCACCGACGCCTTGATCGAGGCCAGCGGGGTCCGCAGGTCGTGGCCGACCGCCGAGAGCAGGGCGGTGCGCAGCTCCGTCGCGTCGGCGCGGCGCTGCGCTTCCCGCGCCTCGGCGGCCATCCGCTGCTGGCGCAGCGCCACCAGCGCCTGCCCGGCCGCGCCTTCCAGCACCGTGCGGTCGGCGGCGGGCAGCGCCCGGTCGCCGGGGCCCTTGAGCACCAGGTGCACGTCCGGGTTCACCTCGATGTCCACATCGGACTCACCCGGCCTGGTGCACGGCCGCGGGCCGGTCGACGCCGCCACGTGCCAGTCGCCTTCCTGGCGTTCCAGCAGCGCTGCCGAGGTCAGCCCGAAGTTCTCCACCACCTTCTCCAGCAGGCGCGGCAGCGGATCGGGGTGGGTGAGCACCGTGCGGGCGTAGGACGCCAGCAGGGCGGCCTCGGTGCGGGCGTGCGCGGCGCGTTCGGCGAGCCGGGCGGCGCGGTCGACCAGTATCGCCACCAGCAGCCCGACGAACAGCATCGCCAGCAGTGTCACCACGTTCTGCGGCTCGGCGATCGTCAGCGAGTACAGCGGCGGGGTCAGGAAGAAGTTGAGCAGTCCGCCCGAAAGCAGCGCCGCGGTGATCGCCGGGGCCATCCCGCCGACCAGGGCGACGACGACGGTGGCCAGGAAGTAGCCGACCACGTCGGCCGACAGCGCCATCGCCCCGGAGAAGTAGGCGAGCGCCGTGACGGCGCTGGGCAACGCCAGCGCCAGCACCCAGCCCCAGAGCTGACGGGCCGACGACAGCGGGTTGCGCGCGATGTTCTTGAACAGCCTCCGCCCGCCCGCCTCGGGGTGGGTGACCATGTGCACGTCGATCGAGCCGGACTTCTGCACGACCGCGGCGCCGATCCCCTCGTCGAGCAGCCGCGCCCACCGGGACCGGCGGGACGTGCCGACCACGAGCTGGGTGGCGTCGGCGCCGCGGGCGAACTCCAGCAGCGCCTCGGGCACGTCGTCGCCGACGACGGTGTGGAAGCTGGCGCCGACCCCGTCGGCCAGGCGGCGGGCCCGGGCGAGGTTGCCCGGCGACGCCCCGGCCAGGCCGTCGCCGCGCAGCACGTGCACGACCTGCAGCTCGGCGCCCGCGCGGGCGGCGATGCGGCGGGCGCGCCGGATGAGGGTCTCGCTCTCCGGGCCGCCGGTGATCGACACCACGACGCGTTCCCGCGCCTCCCAGGTGTCGGTGATCTTGCGCTCGGCCCGGTAGCGGCGCAGCGCCACGTCGACCTGGTCGGCCAGCCAGAGCAGCGCCAGCTCGCGCAGCGCGGTGAGGTTGCCGGTGCGGAAGTAGTTGCCGAGCGCGGCGTCGACCCGGTCGGCCGAGTAGACGTTGCCGTGGGCCATCCGCCTGCGCAGGGCCTCCGGGGTGATGTCGGCCAGCTCGATCTGCCCGGCGCGCCGCACCACCTCGTCGGGCACCGTCTCCTGCTGGCGGACGCCGGTGATGGCCTCGACGACGTCGTTGAGGCTCTCCAGGTGCTGGACGTTGACCGTGGAGAGCACGTTGATGCCCGCGTCCAGCAGCTCGTCGATGTCCTGCCAGCGCTTCTCGTTGCGGGAGCCGGGCGCGTTGGTGTGGGCGAGCTCGTCGACGACCGCGACCTCGGGACGCCGCGCCAGCACCGCGTCGAGGTCCATCTCGGTGACCTCGACGCCGCGATGCGCGATGCGGCGGCGCGGCACGACCTCCAGGCCGTCGAGCAGCGCGGCGGTCTTCTCCCGGGCGTGGGTCTCCACCAGGCCGACCACGACGTCGGTTCCGCGGGCGGCCCGGCGGTGCGCCTCGCCCAGCATCGCGTAGGTCTTGCCGACGCCCGGCGCGGCGCCGAGGTAGATCCGCAGCTCGCCACGCCTGGCGCTCTTGCCTGCCACGCTCTCCAGTCTCCTACTCCGAAGTCGGTCCCATCACTGCCTGATAACAGTCGACAGTAGTGCTCGTTGCCCTCCGATGATCGTTCGACCGGCCGCCTCACCGGCCATTTTCCCCCTACGAGCGGGCGGAGCCGCCGAGCGCGGGCCCGCGGGGTGCCGTCCGGGGTACGCGGCACCCCGCAGGGCTCATGAGGCGGCCGCGACCGCCAGGTTCAGCTCGGTCGCGTTGACCACCCGCTCCTGGAGAACCCCGCCCGAGGTGTGCTCGGCGACCAGCCGCCGCACCTCCGCCTCCGGCAGGCCCGTGACGCGGGCGACCCGCGCGACCTGGAGCTCGGCGTAGGCGGGGCTGATGTGCGGGTCCGCGCCGCTGGCCGACGCCGTCACCGCGTCGACCGGGACGCGCTCGGGCGCCACGCCCTCCCGCGCGGCGATCACCGCCCGCCGCTCGCCGACCGCGGCGAGCAGCTCCGGGTTGTCACCCGCGAGGTTGGACCCGCCGGTGGCCGAGGGGTCGCCGGGGCCGGTCGCGGTCTGCGCCGACGCGGCGGGCCGCAGGTGGAAGTAGGGATCGCGGGCCGGGTCGGCGGGCACGGGGTCGACGCCGATCAGCGAGGACCCGACGACCCGGCCGTCCACCACGACCTGCGAGCCCTCGGCGCCGGCCCGCAGACCGGGCAGCCGGGACACGCCCCACACCGCCAGCGGGTACAGGACGCCCAGGATCGCGGTCATCACCAGCAGCAGCCGCAGCCCCGCGAGTGACTGGCGCACCAGTGTGCTCTTCATCAGCTCCTCACCCGATTCCGGGAACGAAACGGACCAGCAGGTCGATCAGCCAGATGCCGGCGAACGGCGTGGCGATGCCGCCGAGCCCGTAGACGAGCAGGTTGCGCCGCAGCAGCGACGCCGCGCTCATCGGCCGGTAGCGCACGCCGCGCAGTGCCAGCGGGATCAGCGCGACGATGATCAGCGCGTTGAACACGACCGCGGACAGGATCGCCGAGGTGGGGGTGGCCAGGCGCATGATGTTGAGGGCGTCGAGCTGCGGGTGGATCGCCACGAACATCGCGGGCAGGATCGCGAAGTACTTGGCCAGGTCGTTGGCGATGCTGAAGGTGGTCAGGGCGCCGCGGGTGATCAGCATCTGCTTGCCGATCTCGACGATCTCGATCAGCTTGGTCGGGTCGGAGTCGAGGTCGACCATGTTGCCGGCTTCCTTGGCCGCGGCGGTGCCGGTGTTCATCGCGACACCGACGTCGGCCTGCGCGAGCGCCGGGGCGTCGTTGGTGCCGTCACCGGTCATCGCGACCAGCCTGCCGCCTTCCTGCTCGCGGCGGATCAGCTCCATCTTGTCCTCCGGCTTGGCCTCGGCCAGGAAGTCGTCGACGCCGGCTTCGGCGGCGATGGCCTTCGCGGTCAGCGGGTTGTCGCCGGTGACCATGACCGTGCGGATGCCCATCGCGCGCAGCTCGGCGAACCGCTCCTTCATGCCCGGCTTGACCACATCGGACAACCGGACGACACCGAGCACCCTGGTCGTGCCACCGCTGCACTCGGCGACAACCAGCGGAGTGCCGCCCTGCGCGGAGATCTCGTCGACGACGGTGTCCACTTCGGAGGGAACCGGGCCGCTCGTCCACTGGCGCACCGCGCTCGCCGCGCCCTTGCGGATCTGGCGACCGCCGATGTCGATGCCGCTCATCCGCGTCTGCGCGGTGAAGGCCACCGCGTCGGCGGCCAGTTCTTCGGCCTGCGCCTCGCCGGGCAGCCCGAAGTTCTCCGCGCAGTAGGTGACGATGCTGACGCCTTCCGGTGTCTCGTCGGCCAGGCTGGAGAGCCGTGCGACCGCGGCGAGCTCGCCTTTCGTCACCTCGCCGACGGGGATCAGCTCGGTGGCTTGTCGGTTGCCGTAGGTGATGGTGCCGGTCTTGTCCAACAGCAGGGTGTTGACGTCGCCCGCGGCCTCGACGGCGCGTCCGGACTTGGCCAGCACGTTGCGCTGCACCAGCCGGTCCATGCCGGCGATGCCGATGGCCGAGAGCAGCGCGCCGATCGTGGTCGGGATGAGGCAGACCAGCAGCGCGGTCAGCACCACCACCGACAGCAGCCCTCCGGAGTAGCCGGCCATCGGCTGCAACGCCAGCACGGCGAGCACGAAGATGATCGTCAGCGTCGACAGCAGGATCGTCAGCGCGATCTCGTTGGGCGTCTTCTGCCGCTGCGCGCCCTCGACGAGCGCGATCATGCGGTCCACGAAGGTCTCGCCGGGTTTGGTGGTGATCCGCACGACGATCCGGTCCGACAGCACGGTGGTCCCGGCGGTCACCGCCGACCGGTCGCCGCCGGACTCCCGGATCACCGGGGCGGACTCGCCGGTGATCGCCGACTCGTCCACGGTCGCGATGCCCTCGATGACGTCGCCGTCGCCCGGGATCACCTGTCCCGCCTCGACCACGACCCGGTCCCCGACCCGCAGCGCGTTGCCTGGAACATCTTCCTCGGTGCCGTCGTCGGCCAGCCGCCGCGCGACCGCCTCAGTCTTGGTGCGCCGCAACGACTCCGCCTGCGCCCGGCCCCTGCCCTCGGCGACGGCCTCGGCGAGGTTGGCGAACAGCACCGTGAACCACAGCCACAGCGCGACGGCGATGCTGAACCCGTTCGGTTCCAGCAGCGTCAGCACGGTCACCAGCACCGAGCCGACCCACACCACGAACATGACCGGGTTGGCGAGCTGGTGCCTGGGGTTGAGCTTGCGAAGCGCGTCGGGCAGCGAGGTCAGCAACTGCCGCGGGCTGAACGCGCCCGCCGTCAGCTTGCGCGCGGCCGGAACTTCCTGCCGCCGGGCGGGTTTCTCCAACGTGGTGGTCATGCGAGGGCCTCCGCGATCGGACCGAGGGCGAGCGCCGGCAGGAACGTCAGCGCGGCGACGAGGACGACGGTGCCGCCGAGCAGTCCGGCGAACAGCGGACCGGTCGTGGGCAGGGTGCCCGCGGTGGCGGGCACCCGCTGCTGCTGCGCCAGGGCACCGGCCAGCGCGAGCACCGCCAGGACGGGCACGAAGCGGCCGACGAGCATCGCCACGCCGAGCGTGCTCTGGAAGAAGTCGCCGGTCGCCGTCAGACCGGCGAAAGCGCTGCCGTTGTTGTTGCCCGCGGAGGCGTAGGCGTAGAGCACTTCGGAAAGTCCGTGCGCGCCGCTGTTGTTCAGCGCTTCCAGCGTGCCCGGCAGCGCGAGCGCGGCGCCCGCGCCGAGCAGGACGACGGTGGGCATCGCCAGGATCGACACCGCCGCCGCGGTGATCTCCCGGCGGCCCAGCTTCTTGCCGAGGTACTCCGGGGTCCGGCCGACCATCAGCCCGGCCAGGAACACCGCGATCACCGCGAGCACCAGCATCCCGTAGAGGCCGGAGCCGACGCCGCCCGGCGCGACCTCGCCGAGCAGCATGTTCAGCAGCGGCACCCCGCCGCCCAGACCGGTGAAGCTGTCGTGCATCGAGTTGACCGCGCCGGTGGACGTGCCCGTGGTGACGACCGCCCACAGCGTGGAGAGGAAGAGGCCGAAGCGGGCCTCCTTGCCCTCCATCGCCCCGCCGGCTGCGAGGGTCGCCGGTCCGTTCGGGTGGGTCTCGGCCCACCACGCCGCCCCGGTCATCAGCAGCAGGATCGACACCATCACCGACAGCAGGACGTGGCCCTGCCTGCGGTCGCCGACCATGGTGCCGAAGGTGCGGGTGAGGCAGAGCGGGATGACCAGGATCAGGAACAGCTCCAGGAAGTTCGACCACCCGCTCGGGTTCTCGAACGGGTGCGCCGAGTTGGCGTTGAGGATTCCGCCCCCGTTGGTGCCCAGCTCCTTGATCGCCTCCTGACTGGCGATGGGCGCGGTGGCGATGGTGTAGGTGTGCCCGTCCACACCGGTCACCTCGATGCCCGAGGCCAGCGACATCGCGCCGCCCAGCGCGACCAGCACGACCGCGGCGGCCAGCGAGATGGGCAGCAGGATGCGAGTGACGCCGCGGGTGATGTCCACCCAGACGTTGCCGACGCGGTTGGTCGCGGTCCCGGTGAAGCCGCGCACCAGCGCGACCGCCACCGCCATGCCGACCGCCGCCGAGAGGAAGTTCTGCACGGTCAGGCCGGCCATCTGGACGGTGTGCCCGAGCGTCGTCTCGGGGACGTAGGACTGCCAGTTGGTGTTGGTGACGAAGCTGACCGCCGTGTTGAACGCCGTCGCGGGCTCGACCGGTCCCCGGCCGAAGCTCAGCGGCAACAGGTGTTGCAGGCGTTGCAGGAGGTACAGCAGCACGATCGAGACGAACGAGAATCCGAGGACGCCCGCCGCGTAGGTGGTCCAGCGCTGCGGGGCGTCCCCGTCGATGCGCACCGCCCGGTACAACGCGCGTTCGACGCGCCAGTGCTCGGCACCGGTGTAGACGCGGGCCATGTAGTCGCCGAACGGCCGGTACACCGCGACGACGGCCAGCACGAGGAGGCCGGCCTGCACCAGGCCGACCAGCGGGGAACTCATCAGAACTTCTCCGGCCGGATCAGTGCGACGAACAGGTAACCGATCAACAGCAGTGCCAACACGCCACCGGCGGCGTTGGCCAGCACAGTGCTCACAACCGCTCCAAACCGCGCAACACGAGCGCGAGACTCAGGAAGACGCCGATCAGCAGAACGACGTAGGCCAGATCAGCCACCGAGGTGCACCCCCGAATCCGAACCGTTCACGTCACCGTTCTCGGTGACCGGAGTCGAGTGTTGGTCCGCCCGCGGCGGCCACCAAGGCGCATGACGGCTCCTTGATGCGGCCTTCCTGCGACTTGACGATTTCCTTACGGGCGGGGGACTCAAGTCACAGCCGAGCCGGAAATATCCCCCTTCGCCTCATGCGCACTTTTTGTGGGTGGGTGACTTCACTCCGCTACTCGGTTTCGTCGATGCAACGATCTAGTTAACGTTGCTAAAGGAATGGACAGGCCGGGCCGGACCGGCGCGGGTGCGCAACACTGATCGCCACGACCGGCCTCCGCCTGCGAGAAGCCCGAACCTGGAGGGAACCGAAATGTGCGGTATCTCCGGCTGGATCGACTACCAACGCGATCTGACCCGCGAACGACCCGTCATCGACGCGATGTGCCGGACCATGGCCTGCCGTGGCCCGGACGCCGCGGGGACCTGGGTTCGTCCGCACGCCTCCCTCGGCCACCGCAGGCTGGCGATCATCGACCTCCCCGGCGGCGCGCAGCCGATGGAGGCCGACACCCCCGACGGGCCGGTCGCCATGGTTTACAGCGGCGAGGCCTACAACTTCACCGAGCTGCGCGACGAGCTGCGCCGCAGGGGCCACCGCTTCACGACCGACAGCGACACCGAGGTCGTGTTGCGCGGCTACCTGGAGTGGGGCGCGGAGGTCGCCGAGCACCTCAACGGCATGTACGCCTTCGCCATCTGGGACTCGCGCACCGAGAAGCTGCTGCTCATCCGGGACCGGATGGGCGTGAAGCCGCT
Organism: Saccharopolyspora erythraea NRRL 2338; assembly: GCF_000062885.1. Classification (NCBI taxonomy): domain Bacteria; kingdom Bacillati; phylum Actinomycetota; class Actinomycetes; order Pseudonocardiales; family Pseudonocardiaceae; genus Saccharopolyspora; species Saccharopolyspora erythraea. The sequence continues at coordinate 6,832,385 of NC_009142.1, forward strand.
CTACTACTACCCCACCGAGCACGGCGTGCTCTTCGGCTCCGAGCCCAAGGCGATCCTGGCCAACCCGCTGGCCGAGAAGGTCGTCGACGCCGACGGCATGCGCGAGCTGTTCAGCATGACCAAGACGCCGGGCCAGGCGGTCTGGGCGGGCATGCGCGAGGTCCAGCCCGGCACCGTGGTGACCGTCGACCGGACCGGCCTGCGCGAGCACACCTACTGGCGGCTCACCGCGGTCGAGCACACCGACGACCGCGACGCCAGCGTCGCACGCGTGCGCGAGCTGCTCGACGACATCGTGGCCCGCCAGCTCATCTCCGACGTGCCGCGCTGCGTGCTGCTCTCCGGCGGCCTGGACTCCAGCGCCATCACCGCGCTGGCCGCCCGGCAGCTCAGCGGGCGGGGCGAGCAGGTCCGCAGCTTCGCGGTGGACTTCCTCGGCCAGACCGAGAACTTCGTGCCCGACCCGATGCGCGACACCCCCGACGGGCCGTTCGTGCACGACGTCGCCGAGCACGTCGACTCGCTCCACCAGGACATCGTGCTCGACCCGGCGACGCTTGCCGACCCCGCCGTGCGCCGCGCCGCGGTGGCCGCCCGCGACATGCCGATGGGCCTGGGCGACCTCGACCAGTCGCTGTACCTGCTGTTCAAGGCGATCCGCGGGCACTCGACGGTGGCGCTGTCGGGGGAGTCGGCCGACGAGGTGTTCGGCGGCTACCGGTGGTTCCACGACCCGCAGGTGCAGCAGGCCGACACCTTCCCGTGGCTCGCGGGCGCGCCCGGCAGCACGGGCGGGATGCTCGCACCGGAGCTGCGCAACAAGTTGGACCTGGACGCCTTCGTCGCCGACAGCTACCGGTCCGCGGTCGCCGAAGCCCCAGTGCTGCAAGGGGAGAGCGAGTTCGAGCGCCGGATGCGGCTGATGTGCTACCTGCACCTGACGCGGTTCGTGCGCATACTGCTCGACCGCAAGGACCGGATGAGCATGGCGGTCGGCCTGGAGGTGCGGGTGCCGTTCTGCGACCACCGGCTCGTCGAGTACGTCTTCAACGCGCCGTGGTCGCTGAAGACCTTCGACGGCAGGGAGAAGAGCCTGCTGCGCCAGGCGACCGCCGACGCGCTGCCGCGTTCGGTGGTCGAGCGGACCAAGAGCCCGTATCCGTCCACGCAGGACCCGGAGTACGGCGTGGAGCTGTTCGGTCAGGTGTCCGACGTGGTCCGCAGGCAGGACCCGGCGCTGTCGATCGTCGACGAGCAGGCCGTGCGCCAGATCATGGCCGCAGGGCCGGACGCGGTCGACACCCCGACGCGGTTCTTCCTCGAACGGGTGCTCGACCTGTCGGTCTGGTTCGACCTGCACCAGCCGACGGTCAAGGTCTAGGAACCGCTTGCAAGCGGGACGCGGCTCGCACCGCCACGCAAGCCACTTCTGAAACATTCCCGGGCCCGGGCGGTGCCGCCGCCGTCCTGGCCCGGGTGAGGCCTCCGCCGTGCGCGGGCAACCGCCGCGTGTGACGCTCCTGGCGGACGGGCACTCCGCCGCCCTGACGGGTGCCCGCGCCGGAGGGGGCCGCAGATGGGCGTGAGGGACCTCGCGGGGTTCCGCGGAACCGTGGTGTGGCGAGGCGAGGACACCTACGAGCGCACCCGGCGGGCCATGCTGTGGAACGGCTGGAAACCCGACCGGTACCCGGAACTGATCGCCCGCGCGACCTCGACCGAGGACGTCGTGCACGCCGTGCGCTTCGCCGCCCGCGGCGGGCTGCGGGTGGCCGTGCGCGGCGGCGGTCACAGCTGGTGCGGCTCACCGGTGCGCGACGGCATGCTGCTGGATCTCTCCGGTCTCGGAGGGATCGCGGTCGACGCCTCCGCCCGCACCGCCTCGATACGACCTGCCACCAGCAACCGGGAGCTGGCCGCGACCCTGACCGCGCACGGCCTGTCCTTCCCGGTCGGCCACGGCGGCGACGTGCCCGCGAGCGGGTACCTGCTGGCGGGCGGGATCGGCTGGAACTCGAGGGTGCTCGGTCCGGCCTGCCGCAGCGTGCGGGAGGTGGAGGTCGTGACGGCCGATGGCGAGGTCGTGCGCGCGAACTCGCGGGAGAACCCGGGACTGTTCTGGGCGGCTCGCGGCGCGGGACCGGGTTTTCCCGGTGCGATGACCAGGTTCGAGATCGAGCTGCACCCGCTGCCCGCCGCGATGACCGCGACCACGCACGTCTACGCCCTCGCGGACCTGGACGTGGTCGCGGACTTCGCCGCCGAGCTCTGCCCCCGCCTGCCCGCGCGGGTCGAGCCCAGCGTGCTGCTCGCGCCGTCGCCGGAAGGCGTGGCGCCGCAACCGGAAGGCCGCGTCGTCATCCTCTCCGCAACGGCTTTCACCGACACCGCAGGGGATGCGGCAGCCGACCTCGCACCCCTGGAGAGCTGCCCGGCCGCCGGCCGGGCGCTGCTGCGACGCAGCGGCATACCCACCTCGTTCGCCGTCCTCCACGGCGGTTCCGGCCTGTGGCCGGAAGGCCACCGCTACGCGGCCGACACGGCGTGGAGCGGTGCCGACCTGCGCGAGGTGCTCTCCCGGTGCCACAAGGCCGTTTCCACCGCTCCGTCGAGCGGATCCCTGGTGCTGGTGACGCCGGACCCGCTACCCGACGACGCCGCGACGGCGCCGGACATGGCCTTCTCCATGCGTGACCGCGTCCTCGTCAGCTGCTACGCGATCTGGCAGGGCGCGGTCGGGGACAAGTCCAACAACGCCTGGCTGCGGGCCGCCATGGCCGAGCTGGAACCGGCCACCACCGGCCACTACGTCGCCGAGGCCGACCTGCCCGCCGCGCCCTCCCGCGCGGCGCGGTCGTTCAGCGAACCGTGCTGGCGGCGGATCGAGGAGCTGCGTGCGCGTGTGGACCCCGGTGGCGTGTTCCACACCTTCCTGGGACACGGCTAGGGTCTGCTTTCCCAAGCGGCGTATGGACATTCGCCGAGTCAGTACGGGTGCTTGTCCGGCTTGTCGACCCACGCCCGGTACGCCGCGGCGCCCAGCTCGGGGTGGGTCCGGCGCATCGGAATGCTGCGCTGCTCCAGGGGTTTCCGGCGGTCCTCGTACTGGAAAGCGTCGTCGAACCCGATCGCCCGCGTCGACTCCAGGTCGCTGCTGTAATGGACGGCGTCCAACCGCGACCAGTAGATCGCGCTCATGCACATCGGGCACGGCGCACCGCTGGTGTAAATCGAGTGGCCCTTGAGCATCCTGGCTCGGGCGGGCATCGGGTCGGACGAACCCTCCGGCCGCGGGACCAAGGCGAGGGTGGACCCGTTCTGCCTTTCCTCTGCGATCGACGGCGCGTCCGGGTTGAGAACCTGCACCGCCTTGCGGATCGCCTCAACCTCGCCGTGCGCCGTCGGATCACCGGTCAGCAGCACGCGGTTCTGGCCGCGGGCGACGATCCGCTCCCCGTCGGTGATCACCGCGCCGAACGGACCTCCCCACCCGTTCACCACCGACTCCGTCGCCAACCGCACCGCCTCGGCCATGAACTCCTCGTCGTTCACGCGGAAAACCCCCCGATCAGCGTGGATTCCCGTGCAAGCACGCGAGAACCCGTCGCAGGAGTTACCCGACGAGCGAGGGCGCAAACCGGCCGACGGCCGTCACGCCAGGGGAACCAGCACGCGGAAGGTACAGCCTCCGGCGCTGTTGCGCGCCAGTTCGACCCTGCCGCCGTGCGCCTCGGCGAGGGCCGCGGTGATGGCCAGGCCGAGTCCGGTGCCGCCGCCGGAGCGGTTCCGGCCGTCGTCCACGCGGTAGAAGCGGTCGAAGATCCGCTGGGCGTGCTCGGGCGCGATGCCCGGACCGCGGTCGGACACCTCCACGACACCCATCAGCGCACCGGACGGCACGTCCGCGCCCGTCGCCGCCAGGACGTCCTCGCCTGCGGTGCCGTGGTCCACCACGACCTGCACGGGCGTGCCGGCCGGCGTGTGCACGAGGGCGTTGCCGACAAGGTTCGTGAGCACCTGCCGCAGTCGGGCCGCGTCGGCCAGCACGCGCACCGGCGCATCCGGCGCGCGCAACGCGATCTCGCGGTCCGGGTCGCGGGCCGCGGCGTCGTGCACCACGTCGGCGGCCAGCGGCAGCAGGTCGCAGTCGGTCAGGTCCATCGACCGCTCGCGGTCCAGCCGCGCGAGCAGCAGCAGGTCCTCGACCATCGCGCCCATGCGCACCGCCTCGCCCTCGATGCGCGACATGATCCGCCGGACGTCCTCCTCGCGGTGGGTGTCGCTGCGCCGGTACAGCTCGGCGAAGCCCCTGATGGAGGTCAGCGGGGTGCGCAGCTCGTGCGAGGCGTCGGCCACGAAGCGGCGCATCCGCTCCTCGGAGCGCTCCCGCTCGCGCATCGCCGCGGCCAGCCTGCCCAGCATCGTGTTCAGCGCGGCTCCGAGCCTGCCGGTCTCGGTCCGCACGTCCTGGTCGGGCACCCGGCGGTCGAGCTCACCGGCCGCGATGGCATCGGCGGTGTGCTCGATCCTGGTGAGCGGGCGCAGGCCCAGCCGCACCGTGACCGCCGCGGTGGCCACCAGCGCCAGCAGCACCACCGCCCCGGCGACCAGCTCGATGAAGACCAGCTGGCCCACGGTGGCATCGACGCCGCCGAGCGAGAGCGCGAGCGCGATGGTCCGCCCGTCGGGCAGGTGCAGGGTGCGGACGCGCCAGTCCGCACCGCCCGCGCGGTCCGGCACGGTGCCGATGGCCGGCCCCTCCGCGGGGTTGAGCAGCAACGGCCCGCCGGTGTCGCCCTCCGCCCGGCCGAGCATGTCGCCCGTCGGCCGGCCCGTGGAGTCGAAGAACAGCACCCGGAAGTCCGTCGGCAGCTCCCCGCGCCCGCGCGGCGGCCCGTGGTCCGGCGGCCAGGAAGGCTCCGGCGGGGGCTCGCGGCCTTCCACCCACGGCCGCGACAGTTCGGCGAGGCGGTCGTCGGTGCGGTTGATCAGCGAACGTTCGAGCAGCGCGACGCTGCTGGAGCCCATGACGACCAGCCCGGCCGCCGCCGCCACGAGCAGCACCGCCAGCAACCGCCCGCGCAGCGTCCGCGGCAGCACCGGGGGCCTCATCGGCGGCCCTGCTCGTCCGGCGGAAGCCGCAGGACGTAGCCGACGCCCCGGATGGTGTGGATCAGCGGCGGCGCGGTCGAGTCGATCTTGCGGCGCAGGTAGCTGATGTAGGACTCGACGACGCGGCTGTCCCCGCCGAACTCGTAGTTCCAGACCCGGTCCAGGATCTGGCTCCTGCTGACCACCTTCTCGGCGTTGACCATCAGGTAGCGCAGCAGCTTGAACTCCGTCGGCGACAGCGCGACCGGCCTGCCGCCGCGCCGCACCTCGTAGGCCTCCTCGTCCAGCTCCAGATCGTGGTAGCGCAACCGCGAGTCGGGCTCGTCGAGGTGCGCGGGACGCACCCGGCGCAGGATCGCCCGCAACCGCAGCACGACCTCGTCCAGGCTGAACGGCTTGGTGACGTAGTCGTCGCCGCCGGCGGTGAGACCGGCGATGCGGTCCTCGACGGCGTCGCGGGCGGTCAGGAACAGCACCGGCACCAGGTCACCGCCCTCCCGCAGCCGCCTGGCCACCGAGAACCCGTCCTGGTCCGGCAGCATCACGTCCAGCACCACGATGTCGGGGCCGAACTCGGACGCGGCGCGCAGCGCGTCGGCGCCGGTGGCGGCCCCGCGCACCTCGAAGCCGCTCAGCCGCAGCGCGGCGGTGAGCAGCTCGAGGATGTTCGGCTCGTCGTCGACGACGAGCACGCGGGCGGCGGAGGTGTCGGAGTCGGCCACTTGACCAGGATCTCCCATCGGGGTCGGGGACTGCGCCGGCCCGGGCGGTGCCGCTCGGCGTCTCCGAGCGGCACCGCCTGGGCGTTCGTTCTCGGCGGGTCGGCCGGGAGGCCGTCTGTCAGCGGCAGTCGTAGAGCTGGGAGCCGCTGTCGGCCGTGCCGCCGTAGGCGGCGGGGTCGACCGGCGTGCAGTTGCGGGTGACCCACTCCTGCCGCTGGGCACGCGCACCGTCGCGGTCCCCGCCGCCTTGCGGCCCGTCCTGGCCGCTGTCGCCTTGCGGCGTGTTCTGGTCCCCGCCGCCCTGCGATGCGTCCTGGTTTCCGGCTGCCGGTGGCGTGCCCCCTCCAGTGCCGGGGTCGCCCGGCCCACCGCCGAGCTGCACGAAGCCGAGCTGCCCGGCCTGCTTCCACTGGCTCAGCAGCGCGGTCGAGGGCGCGTCGTCGCTGCCCATGAAGCCGCCCATGCCGACCACCGTCACGTCGGAGTTGATCAGGTACGACGCCGCGCCGTGCGCACCGCCCTCCACCGCCAGGGGGACGGGCAGCCCACCCGCGTTGGCCACGACGTGGTCGAGCAGCTTGCGCTGGTCCTCGCTCAGCGAGTCGCCGCCGCCTGGGCCACCGCCCGGGAAACCGCGCCTCCACTGTCCTCCGTCATCGGCTGGTTGTCCGGCGTCTCCGGGCGGCTGCCCGCCCATGGGGTTGCCCGGCCCGCCGCCGCGGCCCGAGCCACCCGGCGGGCCGCCCATCGACGTCGGTCCGGCGGTCGGGTTCGCCCCGCCCATGCCGCTCTGCCCGGACACGGCACCGATGACCGCCCACGCGCTCGGCGCGGCCAGGATCGCGGCCAGCGCCAACGCCAGTCCGGGACGCACCAGCGCTGCGACCCGCCGGCGTCCGAGCAGCAGAGCCAGCACCGCCACCGCGCCCAGGACGGCGGCAACCCAGCCGACCCACGGGTGCCAGCTCGGGTCGCGGACCACCAGCAGCACCGCCCACGTGACCGTCACGGCCACCGCCACCGGGAGTACCAGCCAGCCGAGGCCGCGGGGCTCGCGGTACCAGCACCACATGCGCACCAGCCCGGCACCGGCGACCGCGCCGACCGCCGGCGCGAGCATCGTCGTGTAGTACGGGTGCATCGTGCCCTGGGCGAAGCTGAACATGACGCCCACGACCAGCAGCCAGCCGCCCCACAGGACCCAGCCCGCGGCGCGGACCCGGTCGACCGGCCGTCGACCGCGCCACGCCCGCACCGCGACCGCCCCGAGCACGAGCAGGCACAGCGGCAGCAGCCAGCTGATCTGACCGCCGAGCTGGTCGTTGAACAGCCGCAGCGGACCCGCCTCGCCGGAGAACCCGCCGCCTCCGCCAGGCCCACCGCCTCCGCCGGGACCGCCGTTGCCCTCGCCGCCGAGAATGCGGCCGAAGCCGTTGTAGCCGAAGACCAGGTCCCACGCCGACCCGTCGGTGCTGCCACCGATGTAGGGCTTCGGCGACGGCCAGAGGGCGGTCACGACCACCCACCAGAACGAGCTCACGACCAGCGTCACCGCGGCGACGGCAAGTCCGGCGAGCCTGCGCCCCCAGGACTCCCGCCGCCCGACGAGGTAGGCCGCCGCGAACGCCGGCAGCACCATCCACGCCTGCAGCATCTTCGTCAGGAACCCGCACCCGATGAGGGCCGCGGCCAGCACCAGCCAGCGAGTCGCGCGCTCCGCCTCAACGGCCCTGCCCAGCGCCCACGCCGCGGCGACCACGACCAGCACCAGCAGGGTGTCCGGGTTGTTGTCCCGGTTGATCACCACGGTGATCGGGGTGGTCGCGAGCACGAGCGCGGCGAGCAGCGCGGCGTTCTCCCCGGCCCACCTGCGAACCGCCCGGTGCAGCACGAAAACCGCGGCCACGCCCGCGACGGCCTGCGGCAGCAGCACGGCGACCTGGTTGTAGCCGAGCAGCTTCACCGAGATCACCTGCGCCCACAGCGCCATCGGCGGCTTGTCCACAGTGACCACGCCGGCCGGGTCGAAGGCGCCGAACAGGAAGTTCTCAAAACTCCGCGACATCGCCTTGACCGCGGCCGTGTAGTAGGAGTTGCCCCACGTGCCGCCGATGGCCCAGCAGTAGAGCACCGCGGCGAGCCCGCAGATCCCTGCGAGCGCCGGCCGCTGCCATCGAGCGGCCCTGGTCCGCACCGGCTCGGGAGCTTCGGTCGGCCGCCCTGGCGCGATGGCCGTGTCGATGCTTGTCATGACCTTCCCTTTTCGTTGCCTGGGCGGAAAACCCAGGAGCGCAGCAGCGCGAAGCGCAGTGCGGTCCCGACCGCGGACGAGGCGACCAGCACCGCGATCTCCACCCATCCCGGCGGATCCGGCCACCCTGCGTGCAGGGCGAGCAACGCACCTGAGGTGATCAGGTAGTAGACGGCGAAGACGAGGAGACCCTGCAACTGGATCCGCCGGTGCGAGCCGGTGCGCCCGAGGAAAGTCAGCCGGCGGTTCGCCTCGGTGTTCCACATCGTCGTCGCCACGAGCGCGACCAGGTTCGCCGGCAGCGGGGGCCACCACGTGCGCAGCACCGCGTAGAGGACGGTGGTGACCGCGGTGGAGGCCGCGCCGATCAGCCCGAACGAGACGAGCTGCCACAGCAGGCCGTCGCGGGGCTCGGCCAGCACGGCCTGCGGGTGCTCGGCGCGCGGCGCCGGCCGTTCGGGCAGGCCTGGTACGTTCGCCGCGCCGGTGAGCTTGGCGCGGGCGACGCGGACCAGTCCCGCGATGTCGTCGCGGGCGGTGCGGACGACGTTCACGCGGGTGTCGACGTCCTCGACCCAGTCGACCGGGACCTCGTGCACCCGCAGGCCGTTGTACTCGGCGAGCAGCAGCAGTTCGGTGTCGAAGAACCACCCGTCGTCGCGGATGTGCGGCAGCAGCGGCCGCACCACGGCCGTCCGGACGGCCTTGAACCCGCACTGCGCGTCGGAGAAGCGCGCACCGTGCGACCACCGGACCAGCTTGTTGTAGCAGCGGGAGATCAGCTCGCGCCTGCCGCCGCGGACGGTCCGCGCCCCGGGCGCCAGCCGCGACCCGACGGCGATGTCGGAGTGGCCGTTCACCAGCGGCGCCACCAGCGGCAGCAACGCGTCCAGCCCGGTCGACAGGTCGACGTCCATGTAGACCACCACGTCGGCGTCGCTGTAGGCCCACGCCGTGCGCAGCGCCAGGCCCCGGCCCTTGCGGTCCAGGTGCAGCACGCGGACGTGGTCGAGCGACCGCGCCAGCTCGTGGGCGACGCGCAACGTGCCGTCCGTGCTGGCGTTGTCGACGACGGTGATCGACCACTCGAACGGGAAGTGCGCGCGCAGGTGCTCGCGCAACACGCGCAGGCACCCGGGCAGCGACCGCTCCTCGTTGTGCACGGGGATCACGACGTCGACGGTCGCCGTCGCGCTCGCTCTCATGCTCGCCGCGGCACCCGCGGTCGCGGTTGCTGTTGCGGTCGTGGCCGCGGTCGCTGTCGTACCCGCGGTCGCGGCTGCCGTTGCGGTCGCGGTCGGACCTGCTCCCGGTCGCGCGGTGCCCCTCGGCACGACTTCCATTGCTGACCACCTCGTCTCCGGCTCGGCCGTTGTCGGCTCGACCCCCATCAAGCCGCACCGGAGTACGAGGAACGTTCAAGTCAGGTGGGAGAACCCTGGGAGCTTCCGAGCGAACCCCCAGGTCAGGCGCCGCGCAACGCACCCGAGGCGGGACAGCCCCAGCGACCTCACACGAAGTTCCCAGGAAACCGTGTCAGGTCGCCCAGTTCACCGGATCTCGGTGTTCGCCGGAAACCGGAACCACGCGGAGGACTCCGCGTCCCAATGGCGGAGCACGGACGGTCCCGCCGCCGTTTCCACCACCACGCCCTGAGCGTGGACGAGACCGCGCGCCGTCAGGTGGACGACGTCGAAGTCCCGCGCCACGGCGGTCCAGGAAACTCCGATCATGCCGTCAGTGCACTCGACCGGGTAGCTCTCCACGAGGCGGCACCAGCCCTGAAGCTCGTCGATGGTGTAGGCGTCCACGCCGGACGGGTCGAACCGCACCGAGTACAACCGTCGTCCGGACTTCGGGACCACCGGTCGGCCGAGGTCCAGGACGCTGGTGCCGTCAGGCAGGAAGGAGCTCGTCCACACGGCCCTTCGCGGCTTGGACGCAACCGCCGGGTCGGCTTCGTCCGACTCCAGTTCCACCGGCGGCAGCTCCGACCCGGAGGCGTACCGGGACTGCGGTGACGCAAGCCGAGGCTCGGCGAACCAGCCTTGCCGAAGACGTGTCTCGACCTTCTCCAGGATCCGCCGCGACAGCGCCGCGGGAAGCTCACCGGAAGCGGGACCGTAGAAGCAGGAAACCGCGATCGAGATCTGTTCGTAGAACCCCGCATCCCCGATCTCGTCGATGTAGTCGGGGTCGCCGAAGAAGGAGTTCGACAGCTCGCGCAAGATCGGCGGCAGGGGCGGCCGTGCACCCTCACGGTTGGACATCGAAGCCCCCGGAAGAAGACATCGCTCCCGCGAGTCCGCGGGCGCGCCCCGGCTCAGTAGTGCGGGTTGCGCGGGGTGGGCTGGCAGCGGGGGCAGCTGTACGACGAGCGGTTCATGAACGCGTCGCGGCGGACCGGTGTGCCGCAGCGGGGGCAGGGCAGGCCCGCCTGCCCGTACACGGCCAGGGAGCGGTCGAAGTAGCCCGACTCGCCGTTGACGTTGACGTAGAGGTCGTCGAAGGACGTGCCGCCCGCGGTCAGCGCGGCCTGCATGACCTCGACCGCCGCGACGAGGAGGGTTCGGGCCTGGGGACGGGTCAGGTTCGCCGTGGGACGGGCCCAGTGCAGCTTCGCCCGCCAGAGGGCTTCGTCGGCGTAGATGTTCCCGATGCCCGACACCAGGGTCTGGTCGAGCAGTGCGCGCTTGACACCGGTGCGCCGCTTGCGCATCCGCGCGACCGCCGCTTCGAGGTCGAACACCGGTTCCAGCGGGTCGGGCGCGATGTGCGCGACCGGCTCTGGCACCGCGACACCGTCGACCGACACCAGTTCGGTCAGGCTCAGGCCGCCGAAGGTCCGCTGGTCGACGAAGCGCAGTTGCGGTCCACCGTCGTCGAACCGGAAGCGCACGCGCAGGTGCGTCTCGTCCGGGGCTTCGTCGGGCTGCACCAGCAGCTGGCCGCTCATGCCCAAGTGCGCCAGCACGGCCTCGCCCGCGTCGACCTCTTCGGGGCCGCCGCCCAGCTCAAGCCACATGTACTTGCCGCGGCGGCGAGCGGCGGTCAGGCAACGGCCGGCGAGCCTGGTGGCGAAGTCATCGGGGCCGGGCACGTGCCTGCGCACGGATCGCGGGTGCAGAACCTCGACCTCGGAAACGGTGCGGCCGACCACGTGCGCGGCGACGCCGCGCCGGACGACCTCGACCTCGGGAAGCTCGGGCACGGCCGGCTACGAGGCCGATTCCTCGTCGCCGCTCTCCGCGGCATGCTTGACCTGCTCGGACAGCGTCCGCCAGGCCGCCTCGGCGGCCTTCTGCTCGGCTTCCTTCTTGGTGCGGCCACCACCCTGCCCGAGGGTGTCGCCGGCGACCGAGACGTACGCGCTGAACTCCTTGCGGTGGTCCGGGCCCTGCTCCTCGACCCGGTACTCCGGGACGCCGAGCGCGGCGGCCGCGGTCAGCTCCTGCAGGCTGGTCTTCCAGTCCAGTCCGGCGCCCCGCTGCGGGGCCTCGGTCAACAGCGGCTCGAACAGCCGGTGGATGACGTC